>NZ_JAILWB010000005.1 GCF_025699295.1 Hydrogenophaga sp.
GGGGCTGTCGATGTCGCCGTTGGCCACCACCGGGATGCGCACGCGGCTCTTGATGTGGGCGACGGTATCGTGTTCGGCCTGGCCCTTGTAGCCCTGCTCGCGCGTGCGACCATGCACAGTCAGCATCTGCACGCCGGCGGCTTCGGCGGCCAGCGCCAGCGTGGGCGCGTTGCGCACATCGGCGCACCAGCCAGTGCGCATCTTGAGCGTCACGGGCACGCCATGCGGCTCGCACGCGGCCACCACTGCCTGCACGATGCCGATGGCGAGCGCCTCGTCCTGCATCAGCGCCGAGCCCGCCCACTTGTTGCAGACCTTCTTGGCCGGGCAGCCCATGTTGATGTCGATGATCTGCGCGCCGCGGTCGATGTTGTAGCGCGCGGCATCGGCCATCATCTGCGCGTCGGTACCGGCGATCTGCACCGCGATGGGCGCGGCCTCACCTTCGTGGTTGGCGCGGCGCGATGTCTTCAGGCTGTCGCGCAGGTCCGGGCGCGAAGTCACCATCTCGCTCACCGCGTAGCCTGCCCCGAGGCGTTTGCACAGCTTGCGGAACGGCCGGTCCGTCACCCCCGCCATGGGCGCGACGAACAGGGCATTGGGCAAGGTGAAAGCCCCAAGTTGCATGGCGGTGGGAGAATCGGTGTCGAGCGGTTGGACTGCCACGACCCCGGCAAACGCGGGGCGCGAAGGAGAGCGATTGTATCTGCCTGTTTTTTCAGCAGACGATATGCCACCGTTCTTCGCCCGTGCTTCCACCCACCACCCTGACACGCCGGCCACCGGCACCGTGCCCTTCCACGCCCATGCCCGACTGGTCGACGCATCTCCTGCAACTGCTGGCCCTGCCCGAATACGGCCTGAGCACGGTGTTCGTCGTGGCCTTCGTCTCGGCCACACTGCTGCCCATGGGCTCGGAGCCGGCGGTGTTCGGCCTGATCAAGCTCAACCCTGAACTCTTCTGGCCCGCCATCCTCGTGGCCACGGCCGGCAACACGCTGGGTGGCGCGGTGAGCTGGGCCATGGGCCTGGGCACGCACAAGGTCGTGGACCGCGCGCGCGGCAGCGCCACCGAGTTGCGCGCGCTGCGCTGGCTGGAACGCTTCGGCCCCCGGGCCTGCCTGCTGGCCTGGTTGCCGGTGGTGGGCGACCCGCTGTGCGCCGTGGCCGGGTGGATGCGGTTTCCTTTCTGGCCCTGCGTGGCCTATATGGCCCTCGGCAAGTTCGCCCGCTACGTCACCATGACGGCGGCGCTGCTGTGGTTCTTCCCCGGCACACTGCACCCATGAACACCACAAGCTCCACGCTGCCGCGCGCCCTCTGGGCGCTGATGGTCGGCAATTTCGTGATCGGCACCGGTGTGATGGTGGTGCCCGGCACGCTCAACGACATCAGCGTTTCGCTGGGCGTGTCGATCCCGCAGGCCGGCCAGCTCATCACTGCCGCGGCCATCCTCATGGGGCTGGGCGCGCCGGTGTTTGCCAGCCTGGTCGCCGGCTGGGACCGCCGGCGTCTGCTCGCCATCTCGCTGATCTGGTACGGCGTGCTCACCGCGGCCTGCGCGATCGCGCCGAACTACGCGGCCTTGCTGCCGCTTCGCGTGCTGGCGGTGATCGCGCCGGCCGTGTTCACGCCGCAGGCCGCAGCCAGCGTGGGCCTGCTGGTGGGCCCGGCGCAGCGCGGACGCGCCATCACCTTCGTGTTCCTCGGCTGGTCGGTGGCGTCGGTGATGGGCATGCCACTGTCGGCGTGGATCAGCGGTGAGTTGGGCTGGCGCTGGGCCTTCGGTCTCGTGGCCGCGATGTCCTTCGCCAGCGGCGCCTGGGTCTGGCGCGAGATGCCCGACGGCATCAAGCCCGCGGCGCTCTCACGCGAGGCCTGGGGCCGCACCATCGGCTCCGCAACGCTGATGATGGCCGTGGGCGTGACCCTGCTCTCGGCCTTCGGCCAGTTCACGCTGTTCTCGTATTTCGCGCCCTATTTCGCGCAGACGCTGGGTGCGGGAGGCGCAGCGCTGTCCCTGATGTTCCTGTGGTTCGGGGTCTTCGGCCTCGCGGGCAACATGGCCGTGACGCGCTTCATCGACCGCATCGGCGCGCCCATGGCGGTGCTCGTCACCCTGGGGGCCATGGCCTTGAGCCTGCTGCTCTGGCCGCTCGGACGCCATGGCTTCTGGGCCCAGGCGCTGGTCATCGTTCCATGGGCGCTGGGCTGCTTCTCGTGCAACTCGGCGCAGCAGGCGCGGCTGGTGCAAGTGTCACCCGCGCTGGCACCGGCCACCGTGGCCCTCAACACCTCGGCCATGTACGGCGGACAGGCGCTGGGTGCCGCCCTGGGTGGTGTGATGATCGCGCAGGGCCGCATGCTGGATCTGCACGAGGTGGGTCTGGTGGTGATGCTGGCCGCGATGGCATTGAGCGTGTGGGCCGCGCGCTTGCATGCGGGCCCGCTGTATCAGAAGCGCTCGTAGGGCAGCAGGTAGCGCCACTCGCCCACCGGCAGGCCGGCCAGGGAAATACGACCGAGACGCAGGCGGCGCAAGGCGGTGAGTTGCAGGCCGGCGCGCTCACACAGGTGCGCCACCTGGCCCGGCCGGTTGCCCTTGATGGCCAGGCGCAGACGCAGTTCGCTCTGCCAGCTGGCGCGCGCCGAGGGCACGGCCCAGCCGTCAAAGAACAGCGCCTGACCCAATG
Source organism: Hydrogenophaga sp. (assembly GCF_025699295.1). GTDB lineage: Bacteria > Pseudomonadota > Gammaproteobacteria > Burkholderiales > Burkholderiaceae_C > Hydrogenophaga. The sequence goes on from NZ_JAILWB010000005.1 coordinate 2,694, forward strand.
ACCTGAGCACCGCCTCGCGCCGGGCCTCGTCTTCCAGATCGGGATCGGCCGCCACTTCGGCCAGCCATTCGTGTTCCAGCTGGCCGGCGTCGTCGGTCATCTTGCGCGCCACGCCCGGGTTCTGGGTGAACACCATCAGGCCGCTGGCCTTGGTGCCCAGCGGCGCCACCGGCAGCAGCTTGTGCCGGTGCGCCTTGAGCGGACGCACGCCCGAGCGATCCCCCTTGAAGCGGTTGGCGTTGGTGAACCACCTGGCGGCCAGCGCGTCCGGCAGCAGCGGCTCGTCGGGCAGCACCCGGGTGGCCGGCTTGTGCCAGAGCAGCGTCATGGACGCCAGCGGCTCCAGCCTGGCCTTGGGGTCCAGCAGCACCGTCTGGTCGTCGCGCACCCGTTCCATGGGCTCTTCCACGACCACGCCATCCACCCGCACCCAGCCACCGGCAATGTAGTTTTCGGCGTCGCTGCGCGAGCATGGCAGTTGCGCCGCCAGGCGTTTGGCCAGGCGCTGGGGTTCGCCCATCAGCTGCTGAACAGGAAGTTCATCACGTCGCCGTCCTTGACAACGTAGTCCTTGCCTTCGGCGCGCATCTTGCCGGCGTCTTTCGCGCCCTGCTCGCCCTTGAAGGCGATGTAGTCGTCGAAGCCGATGGTCTGGGCGCGGATGTAGCCCTTCTCGAAATCGGTGTGGATCACGCCAGCGGCCTGCGGGCCGGTGTCCCCGACGTGGATGGTCCAGGCGCGCACTTCCTTCACGCCGGCGGTGAAATAGGTCTGCAGGCCGAGCAGCTGGTAGGCCGCGCGGATCAGGCGGTTCAGGCCGGGTTCGTCCTGGCCGAGTTCCTTGAGGAATTCGAGCCGGTCGGCGTCGTCCATCTCGGAGAGTTCGGCCTCGATCTTGGCGCAGATCGCCACCACGGGCGCGTTCTGCTTCGCCGCAAACTCCTGGAGGCGATCGAGCAGCGGGTTGTTCTCGAAGCCGTCTTCGGACACGTTGGCCACGAACATCGCGGGCTTGGCGGTGATCAGGAAAAACTGCTTGAGCTGGGCGAGTTCTTCCTTGCTGAAGTCGATGGTGCGCACCGGCTGGGTGTTGTTGAGCGCAGCCTGGCACTTCTCCAGAATGGCCACCTGCTTGATGGACTCCTTGTCGCCCGAACGTGCGGTCTTGCTCACGCGGTGCAGCGCCTTCTCCACCGCAGCCAGATCGGCCAGGCAGAGCTCGGTGAGGATGACCTCGATGTCGGCGATCGGATCGACCTTGTTGGCCACATGGATCACGTTGTCGTCTTCGAAGCAGCGCACCACGTTGACGATGGCATCGGTCTCGCGGATGTGCGCCAGGAACTTGTTGCCCAGGCCCTCACCGGTGCTGGCACCGGCCACCAGACCGGCGATGTCCACGAACTCCACGATGGCCGGCACGACCCGCTCGGGCTTGACGATCTCGGCGAGTTGCTGCAGGCGCGGATCGGGCACCTCCACCACGCCGGTGTTGGGCTCGATCGTGCAGAAGGGGTAGTTTTCGGCCGCGATGCCGGCCTTGGTCAGCGCGTTGAAAAGGGTGGACTTGCCGACGTTGGGCAGGCCCACGATGCCGCATTGGAGACTCATGGAATACCTCGAAAAACAGCCGTCAAGTGTATGCGATGCCTGTTTTTCGCCAGGGGATGCGAGGTGGCGCGAATCTTCAAGACGGTCGCGCCGATCGCGGCGAAAGTGCGCCATCGCCACCCGACGGAGAACCACCATGAACCTTCTCGTGAACCGCCAGCGCTTCCCCATCCCTCCCGACTGGCAGGACGAAACCCTGCTCGCCGTCCTGCGCGAACACCTGGGCCTGAGCGGCACGAAGTTCGGCTGTGGGGCAGGCCAGTGCGGCGCCTGCACCGTGCTGATCGACGGCCATGCACAACGCAGCTGCCTGCTGCCGGCGCGCGCGGTCGGCCAGCAGGCGGTCGAGACCATAGAGGGCCTGGCCGGTGCCGATGGCCGGTTGCATCCGGTGCAACAGGCCTGGCTGGACGAGCGCGTGCCGCAGTGCGGCTACTGCCAGGCGGGCCAGATCATGGCCACCGTGGCGCTGCTGCGCCAGGACCCGGCACCTGGCGCGGCGCGGATCGACGAAGCGCTGGCCGGCAACCTCTGCCGCTGCGGCACGCAGCAGCGCATCCGCGCCGGCGTGCAGCGCGCGGCGGCGCTGCAAAGGGGGCAGGCATGAAGCGACGCGCCTTCCTTCAAACCAGCGCTGTGCTGGGCGTGAGCTTCGTCGCGGGGTGCAGCCTGCCCGTGATTCCCAAGCGGCCTGCGGCGCAGTACGAGGACGCGCTGGGCTGGATCCGCCGCAGCCAGGGGCGCTACGAGTTGCTGCTGCCGCGCGTGGAAATGGGCCAGAACATCACCACCGCGCTCAAGCAGGTCGCCTGCGCCGAACTCGGCATCGACTGGAACGACCTTACCGTGCGCCTGCCGCACACCGGCGAGATGGCCCGCGTGCGGGCCACCGTGGGCAGCGAATCGGTGAAGGACTTCGCCGTGCCGCTGGCCCAGGCCTGCGCCACGCTGCGCGACGCGCTCGCTGCCGGCCACACCGAAGGCGATCGCCAGGCCGAACCGCGGCCCCTGTCCGAGCTGCGTGCCTTCCAGCCCGGCGCGCGCCACGTCGGCCGCGCCGCGCCCCTCGAACAGGCGCGCGCCATCGTCACCGGCGCGCCGGTCTTCGTGGCCGACATGCGCCTGCCGGGCATGCTGTTCGGGCGCGTGCTGCACGCGCCCGTGTCACCCGAGCAGGCATCGACGCTGGCGTCGATCGACGAGGACGCCGCGCGGCAGGTGCCTGGCTGGGTCGCGACCGTGCGCGACGAGCGCCTGCGCCTCGGACAGAGCGAGGGCCTGGGCATCGTGGCGCGCACGCCGGGCGCGCTCGACCGCATCGAGGCCGCGCTCGACGCGCGCTGGCATTCGCAAGGCGGCTTCGCCCAGGCCGACATCGACCACGCGGTGGACGTCGACCGCCACCTGGCCGGCGATGGCTTCAGGTACACGGTGCACGACGGTGCCGTCGACAGGGAGGGTGCCTGGGACGTGGACCTGCGCATCGACGTGCCACTGGCTGCGCACGCGCCGATCCAGCCGCGCGCGGCCGTGGCCGCGTTCGACGACCAGGGCGGGCTGGACCTCTGGGTCGGCTCGCAGGACGTGTACTACCAGCGCGACGTGGTTCGCAAACACCTCGGACTGGACGAGACGCAGGTGAGGGTGCACGGCCACCGCGTGGGCGGTGCCTTCGGCGGCAGGACGCTCTGCACCGTCGAACTGGAGGCCGCCGTGCTGGCCCGGGCGGTGCGCCAGCCGGTGAAGCTGCAGTGGACGCGCGCACAAGAGCTTCGCCAGGGTTTCCACCGCCCACCGTCGAGCCACCGCATCCGCGCACGCCTGCGCGACGGCCGGCTCGAACAGTGGTGGCACGTGTTCGCCAGCAGCCACATCCTCTTCACGAACGCCGGCCTGCCGGTCTGGATGCAGCGCATCACCGACTTCGTCGGCGACGCCGGTGTGGCGCGCGGCGCGCAGCTGCCCTACCGCTGCGACCGCAAGCGCGCCGAATTCGCGCTGCGCCGCCTGCCGGTGTTCACCGGGCCCTGGCGCGGCCTGGGCGCGGGACCGAACGGCCTGGCCATGGAGTCCGCCATCGACGAATGCGCGCGCCACGCCGGTGCCGACCCGGTGGCCTTCCGCCTGCAGCACGCCGAAGACCCCCGGCTGGCACGCGTGCTGCGCGCGGTGGCGGACCGCGCCGGCGCGCAGGTTGCTGCACCTGCCTGCCTGCGGCGCGGGCGCGGTGTGGCCTGCGGCATCTACAAGCAGGGCAGCTACGCCGCCGTGGTGGCCGAGGTCGACGTGGCGCCGAACGGTGTGCCACGCGTGACCCGCCTGGTCTGCGCGCACGACTGCGGCACCGTGATCAACCCCGACCAGGTGCGCGCGCAGTGCGAAGGCAACCTGGTCTGGGGCCTGGGCATGGCCCTGAGCGACCGGCTCGACGTGGCCCACGCGCGCATTGCCGCGGGCAGTTTTGCCGAAGCGCCGATACCATCGCTGGACCGGGTTCCGCCGCTGGAGGTGGTGCTGGTGGACGAGGGTGGCGCGCCCTCGGGTGCGGGTGAAACCGCCATCGTGGCCGCGGCCGCCGCCATCGCCAACGCCGTGCGCGACGCCACCGGCGTGCGCATCCAGCGCTTCCCGATCGACCCCACCGAGCTCAAGGCACAGCCCGCATGAACGACTTCGCTTCCGCCGCCATGCTCAGGGTCGTGCGCGCCGGCCTGCGCATGCAGGGACTGGCCGACGACGGCCCGCCGCCGGCGCAGCAGGCCCATGTGCCGCTGGCGGACAAGCGCGCCTGGCTGGACCGGCTCTGGCAGGCGCATGGCGCGGACGTGGTCGTGCGCCTGGGCGAGGCGGTGCACGGCATGGACGAAGAGCCCTTGCTGCTGGCCCTGTCGCCGGCGCGCGACCCGGCCGACCTGCTGCAGCGCTGGCAGCGTCTGGAGCGTTTCGTGCACTCGCGCCACCGCATGCGGGTCGGCCAGCCCGAGCCCGGCCTGCTGCGCATCCAGCACGTCTCGCTCGACCCCGCGCGGCCGCCCGCACCGGTCGAAGACCTGCTGGTGTTCGGCCTGCTGGTGGCGCTGTGCGAGCGCCTGGACATGCCCGGCGTGCAGGCCCGTCCCGCCGGCCTCGCAGGCTGGAGTCGCCAGCAGCGCGCCTGGCACCCCCACGCCTGGCCGGACGACGTGTCGAGCTGGGAGCTGCGCTGGCAGCCGCAGCCGCAGCACACCCTGGCCGACACCGGGCAGGCCGACGCCGACCGCTGGATTGCGCAGCTGCGGGCCCACCTGGCCAGCGACCCGGGACGCGGCTGGACGGTGGACCTGCTGGCACGGGAGGTCGGAGCCTCTGCGCGCACGCTGCAGCGGCAGCTCGCGCACCGCGGACTGAGCTTCACGCAACTGCTGTCGGCCGCGCGGCTCACGGGTGCGGCCCGGCTGCTCACGACCGGTGCCATGTCCACGGCCGAGGTGGGCTACGTGTGCGGCTTCGCCGACCAGGCCCACTTCACGCGCCAGTTCAAGCGCCACACGGCCATGACGCCAGCCCTGTACCGCAGCGAGTTCGCCCAGGCCACGCGCCACTGAGCCCGGGCGTGCCCGCGCGGTTCTTCAGTCGAACTGCCAGTCCGCCGACACCGCCTGCCCCAGGCGCAGCATCTGCCCGTCGCCTTCGAGCACGATGGCGTTCATGCCGAAGGTGATGGCACCGTTCAGCCGCGGGTCCTGGCGGTAGGCCTGCAGCGCATCGCTCACCTCGGGACTGGAGGCCGCGGTGGCCGGATCGATGTTGGGGATCGGGCAGCGCCCGCAGGGCTTGACGGGCTCGATGCGCGCGCCGGCCTCGGTGGCGATGTGCATGGCGCCGACGCGGTCCTCATCATGTGCTTCCACGCCGTCGAGCACGATGTTGGGCCGGAAGCGCTCCATGCCCACGGGCCCATGACCCGCCGCCACCAGGCGCTCGTTGAGCCCCGCTAGCGACGCGGTGCTGGTCACCAGCAGGCTGAAGCCGTCGGCGAACTGCGTGGTGGCCTCGCGCCCGCCGGTCCACTTCGGGCTGCTCACGCGCCGCACCTCGGGGTCGAAGCGCGCCAGGCGCAGGCGCTTGAGGTGCGCCGGTGCGTCCGGCCCGAGGAAATCGCTGAACCACTGCGCCGCGATGTCGCCCATGTCGCAGGCCATCACTTCGTCGTCCCACACCCGCACCTTCAGCGGCCCTTCGGCGGCGTCCAGCGCCAGGTGCAGCGCGAGCATGCCGGGCGCGCGCAGCACGAGCTGGCCCATCCTGAACGCGGGCTGGATCAGCGCCATGCGCGGCAGCTCGCGCTGGGTCACGAATTCGCCCTCGGCGTCCACCACCATCCAGGCGCGGTCGTACAGCAGGCCGGTGTCGGTCAGCTCGGCCTCGGTCAGCGCGATGCCGGCGCAGGACTTGACCGGATAGACCCAGAGCTGGGCGATGGTGGCCTGCACGTCGGCGGGGGTGGTGGGGCGGCTGTCTGCGTTCATGGTCGGGCGTGGTCGGTGGCGCGCCGTCCAGCGGGGCGCCGTGCGCGGCTGTCGGGCAAAGTCGGCAATGCAGGCGAGGGCATCGCCCGGCGAAGGCCCGGATTGTGCCCTGCTCCTAAAATCCCCGCATGAACGCCCCCAGCCCCCGAACTGCCTCCACCCGGCGCTTTGACGTCGTCATCCGCGGGGCCGGTGTGGTGGGACAGACCCTGGCCCTGCTGCTGGCGCGCGACCGTCTGCGCGTGGCCCTGGTGGGCGCACCCCGCGCCACCGCCCTCGATACGCCCGATGTGCGCGCCTACGCGATCAACGCGGCTTCGCGCGATCTGCTGCGTTCGGTGCGCGCCTGGCCCGAATCGGGTCCCCAGGACGACACGCGCGCGACGCCCGTCACGCCGGTGAGCGCCATGCAGGTCTGGGGCGACGATGGCGGCGAGCTGCAGTTCTCGGCCGACGACCAGGGCACCGACGCACTGACCTGGATCGTCGACGTGCCGGCACTGGAACAGCGACTGGCCGACGCGATCAGCTTCCAGGCCGGCATCGAGTGTCTGGACGAGACAGCGCCAACCACCGCCGCCCTTACCGTGGTCTGCGAAGGCAAGCGCAGCCGCACGCGCGAGGAACTCGGGCTGGAGTTCGAGGTGCAGCCCTACCCTCACAAGGCCGTGGCCGCGCGGCTGCGCTGCGATCAGCCGCACGGCGGCATTGCCCGGCAGTGGTTCACCCAGGGCGAGGTCATGGCGCTGCTGCCGCTGGGCGGGGCCCAGGGGAACTCCGTCGCGCTCGTCTGGTCTGTTCCTTCACAGCAGGCCGACACCTGGCTGCAAGCCGATCCCACCATCTTCACCCAGGCGCTGCAGGCACGCTGCGCGCAAGCCCTGGGCCACATGCACATGGAAAGCCCTGCCCAGGCCTGGCCTCTGGAACACTCGCGCGCCCAGCGCTGGATCACCCGCACCGCCCGCGGCGGCGTGGCGCTGGCCGGCGACGCGGCGCACACCCTGCACCCTCTGGCCGGCCAGGGCCTCAACGTCGGCCTGGCCGACGTGGCCGAGCTGGCGCGCGTGCTGCGGGAACGCGAGTACTGGCGAGACCTGGGCGACCTCAAACTGCTGCGCCGCTACGAGCGCGCGCGCGCCGCCGAGGTGGGCGCCATGGGCTGGGTCACCGACGGCCTGTTCGGCCTGTTCGCCCACACCGATTCGCGCGTGCAGGCGCTGCGCAACTGGGGCCTCAACGGCTTCGACCGCAGCGGACCGATCAAGCACTGGATCGCGCGACAGGCCATGGGCCAGTCGGTCGCCTGAGCAACGCAGGCGCACGCACCCACTTTCCCCCGACGACCCCGAACGCCACCCGATGGCCCCCACGATGAAACTGATCAAAACCCTCCTGCTGGCGGTGCTCGCCACCCTGACGCTGACCACCGCCTTCGCGCAGGATGCGACCATCCGCAAGAACCTGGCCGAGCGCCTGCCCAACCTGCCGCCGATCGACGAAATCAGCAAGACGCCCATGCCCGGCGTGTTCGAGGTGCGTTTCAACCAGACCGAGATCTTCTACACCGACGCCGAAGGCAACTACGTGCTGCAAGGTTCGATGATCGACACCAAGGCGCGCGTGGACCTGACCGAGCAGCGCCTGGACAAGCTCACGGCGATCGCGTTCAAGGACCTGCCGCTCAAGGACGCCTTCACCATCGTGCGCGGCAACGGCAAGCGCAAGATGGCTGTGTTCGAAGACCCCAATTGCGGCTACTGCAAGCGCTTCGAACGCGACCTGATGCAGATCGACAACGTGACCGTGCATGTCTTCCTCTACCCCATCCTGAGCGCGGACTCGGGCGAGAAGTCCCGCCACATCTGGTGCGCCCGGGACAAGGGCAAGGCCTTCCTGGACTGGATGGTGCGCGACGTGACGCCGCCAGCGGCCACCTGTGACGCCTCGGCCGTGGCGCGCAACTTCGAGTTCGGCAAGAAGGCGCGCATCACCGGCACGCCAACCATCTTCTTTGCCGACGGCTCGCGCGTGCCTGGCGCCATTGGCGCCGACCGCATCGAAAAAATGCTCGCCAGCGCCAAGCCTTGAGCCCGCGTCGCGCTCCCTCCTCCGCCGGCGTGCGCTACACCGTCTCGGTGCGGGACGCGCACGCCCACCTGTTCGAGATCACGCTGCGGGTGGCCCAGCCCGCGAAGAACCAGCGGCTGAGCCTGCCGGTGTGGATACCGGGCAGCTACCTGGTGCGCGAGTTCTCGCAGCACCTGCAACAGCTGCGCGCATGGCAGAACGACCAGCCGGTGCCCCTGAAGCAGCTCGACAAGCACCGCTGGCAGGCGCAAGCCGAGGCCGGCGTACCCCTGGAACTGCGCTATCAGGTCTATGCCTTCGACGCCTCGGTGCGCACCGCCTTCCTTGATGCATCGCGCGGCTTTTTCAATGCGACCAGCCTGTGCCTGCGGGTGCTCGGTCAGGAAGACGTGGCGCATGCACTGGAGATCGCGACCAGCTCGGCGACCGCGGGCTGGCAGGTCGCCACGGGCCTGACGCCGCAGAAGGTGGATGGTGCCGGATTCGGCCACTACTTCGCCGAGAGCTACGACGAACTTGCCGACTGCCCGGTGGAGATGGGCCGCTTCTGGAGCGCAGGCTTCACCGCCGGTGGTGTCGAGCACCGCTTCGTCGTCAGTGGCGCGGGCGACTGGCTGGACGGCGAGCGCCTGATCGAGGACACGCGCAGGATCTGCGAGACGCAGATCGCCTTCTGGCACGGCAAACAACCGCCGCCTTTCTCGCGCTACGTCTTCATGCTGCATGCGAGCGCCGACGGCTACGGCGGTCTGGAGCACCGCAACTCCACCGCGCTGATCTGCCAGCGTGCCGACCTGCCGCGCCCACCGGCACCGGGCGACAAGCCCGTGGCCCTGAAAGCCACCGACGGATACACCACGCTGCTGGGCCTGATCAGCCACGAGTACTTCCACACCTGGAACGTCAAGCGCCTGCGCCCGGCCGAGTTCGCGCGCTACGACTACGACACCGAGAACCACACCGGACTGCTGTGGTTCTTCGAAGGCTTCACCAGCTACTACGACGACCTGATGCTGCGCCGCGCCGGCCTGATCGACGACGCGGCCTACCTGCAGCTGGTGACCAAGACCATCAACCAGGTGCAGCAGACACCGGGCCGTCTGGTGCAGACCGTGGCCGAGGCCAGCTTCGACGCCTGGGTGAAGTACTACCGCGTCAACGAGAACACGCCCAACGCCACCGTGAGCTACTACACCAAGGGCGCGCTGGTGGCCCTGTGCCTGGACCTGACCCTGCGCGCCGAGGGTCACAGCTCGCTCGATGCGGTGATGCGCGAACTCTGGCAGCGCTGCGAGGGTGGACCGATGCGCGAGACCGACCTGCTGCGCGCGCTCAAACGCCTGGGCCGACGCAGCTACGAGGGCGAGATCGCAGCCTGGGTGCACAGCACCGATGAACTGCCGCTGTCGTCTCTGCTGCAGGACCAGGGGGTGAAGGTGACGCACGACAAGGCACCGCTGGCGCAGCAGCTGGGCCTGCGGGTGAGCGAGGCCAACGGCGTGCTGCAGCTCAAAACGGTGCTGCGCGGTGGCGCGGCCGAGGCCGCGGGCATGGCCGCGGGCGACGAATGGCTGGGCGTGGAGTTCGCTTCTCCGGCACCCGGTACAGCGCCCGAGGCCTGGCGCATCCACAAGCTCGACGAGATCCCGGCACTGCGTGCGCAAAGGGCGCAGCTCACCGCCCTGATGTCGCGCGACAGACGCCTCGTGCGCTGTGCGCTGAACTGGCCCACCACATCGCATGCGGTGCGGCTCGCCGTGGAAGACGCTTCGCACCTGGCCACCTGGCTGGCGGCCTGACACGGCCGCAACGGATCAGACTTTCGGCAGGCGCGCGACGAGCTCGTCGTCGAAACGCTGCACCGTGGCCAAATTCTTGAAGTTCTTCAGACCGTCCCGGATGCGCGGGAGGGCGATCTGCAGGTCGACCGGTGTCTTGCAGGCCTCGACGCGCAGGGCCAGCGGCTCGCCCATGGGGCCCAGCTGGTCGTTGATGAAGCGCACCACCAGGCGGCGCGCCTCGCTGAAGGGCAAGGTCGGAACGGGCGCTGGCTCCTGGGCAGCCGGCGTCAGCGAAGCCAGATCGGCGGGCACGGTGACCTGTTGCTGCGGGTCACTCACCGCAGGGGCTGCGCCGCCTTCCATGGCGTGCAACACCGGATGCCCCGCGGCATCCACCTGGGCGATCCATCCCGCCGAGGCGAGCTGATCCAGCAGCGGCGCGGCCAGGCCGTCGCCCCCCAGCAGCTTGTCCAGATCGGCCACCGAGCGCTTGCCGTCGATCATGATCAGCAGCGAGCGCAGGCGTGGCCCCAGTTCCGGCGGACGGGAGCTCAAGGCATCTCGGCCCTGGTCCGTCTTGGCAAACAATGTGTTTCTGTCCATGGCATCCCAAACGTTGCCGAAATGTACGGCGCGAGAAGGACGATGCCAAGCGGGTAGACCCCGCAGAGCACCCGATTTGTGCGCAGGCTGTCACACAGGGGGCAGTCGCGTTCAGGACTTTCTCAGGTCGACCACCCGCTTCGCCTTGCCCTGGCTGCGTTCGACACCGCCCTCGGGCTTGAGCTGCACGTCCACGCTGCTGCCGATGAACACCTTGATGTCATGCTGCAGCAGGCGCGCCGCGCTGCGCGCTTCCTCACTGTCGGGCGCGAGTCCGGCGCGGGTCTCCACCACCACCATCAGGTCGTCCATCGGCCCCTTGCGCGTGAGCACGCACTGGTAGTGGGCGCTGAGTTCGGCGCGCTTGAGGATGAGCTCCTCGATCTGCGTGGGGAACACGTTGACACCGCGCACGATCATCATGTCGTCGCTGCGGCCCGTGATCTTTTCCATGCGGCGCATGGTGCGCGCCGTGCCGGGCAGCAGGCGCGTGAGGTCGCGCGTGCGGTAGCGGATGATGGGCAACGCCTCCTTGGTCAGACTGGTGAACACCAGCTCGCCCAGTTCGCCATCGGGCAGCGGCTCGCCGGTCTCGGGGTGAATGATCTCGGGGAAGAAATGGTCCTCCCAGATCGTCGGTCCGTCCTTGGTCTCGACGCATTCGTTGGCCACACCCGGGCCCATCACCTCCGACAGGCCGTAGATGTCGACCGCGTCAATGCCCATGCGCGCCTCGATCGCCACCCGCATGTCGTTCGTCCATGGCTCGGCGCCAAAAATGCCGATGCGCAGGCTGCTTTCGCGCGGGTCCAGACCCAGGCGCTCGAACTCGTCGGCAATCGCCAGCATATAGCTGGGCGTGACCATGATGATGTCAGGCCGGAAATCCTGCATCAGCTGCACCTGGCGCTCGGTCTGGCCGCCGCCGAAAGGCACCACCGTCAGGCCGAGTTTCTCGGCGCCATAGTGCGCGCCCAGACCACCCGTGAACAGGCCGTAGCCGTAGCTCACGTGCACGAGGTCGCCGGGGCGCGCGCCGCTGGCGCGGATGCTGCGCGCCACCACCGTGGCCCAGGTGTCGATGTCCTTCAAGGTGTAGCCGACCACCGTGGGCTTGCCCGTGGTGCCGCTGCTGGCGTGGATGCGCGCGCACCGCTCCCGCGGCACAGCGAACATGCCGAACGGGTAGCTGTCGCGCAGGTCCTTCTTGGTCGTGAAGGGAAATTTCGCCAGATCGGCAAGGCTGCGGCAGTCGTCCGGGTGCACGCCGGCGGCGTCGAACTTGGTGCGGTACACAGGTGAGTTCGCGTAGGCGTGGCGCAGCGTGCCCTGCAGCCGCTTGAGCTGCAGCGCGCGCAATTCATCGAGGCTCGCCTTCTCGATCGGTTCCAGTGGAAAGGTCTTCATGATGTCTTGTCGTCCTCGGGAAACACGGTGCCGGCAATGGTGGCGCTCTTGCCCCGGAACAGGGCCACGACCTCGCCGCGCTGGTTGCTCACGCGCATGTCGTAGATGCCGTGGCGCCCCGACAGCGTCTGCTCCAGGCCCTCGCAGGTGAGCACGTCACCTGCGTGCGCAGGCCGCAGGAACTCGATGCTGCAGCCCGCGGCCACGGTGTTGCGGTTGTGGCTGTTGCAGGCGAATGCGAAAGTGGAATCGGCCAGCGTGAAGATGAAGCCACCGTGGCAGATCTGGTGGCCGTTGAGGTGCAGTGGGCGCACCGCCATGCGCATCACCGCGCGGCCCGGCTCGCAGGCCAGCAACTCCATGCCCATGGTGTCCTTGCTCGCGGTGTCGACCGCGAACATCGTCTCGCCGACCTTTTTTGCCTTGTCCTGCGGGCTCATCATGCGCCCTTGAACCGGGCCGGGCGCTTCTCGCGAAATGCCATCACACCTTCGATGTAGTCGTGCGTGCGGCCCAGTGCCGACTGGGTGTCGCGCTCGACATCGAGGTGTTCGTCGAGCGAGCGCGTGGCCGCGTCGCGCAGCAGCGCGCGCGTGGCCACCAGCGCCTTCGTGGGCATCATGGCCAGGCGTTCGGCCAGCGCGAGCGCGGCGCCCACGCAATCGTCGGTCACGTCCCACACCATGCCCCACTCCTTCGCCTGCGCGGCAGGCAGCTTGTCGCCCGTCATGGCCAGCGCCATGGCGCGCGCCAGCCCCAGGCGTTCAACCAGAAACCAGCTGCCGCCAGCATCGGGCACCAGGCCGATCTTGCTGAACGCCTGGATGAAGCTCGCACCGGAGGCGGCGATGGCGATGTCGCAGGTCATGGCCAGCGAAGCGCCTGCGCCCGCGGCCACGCCGTTCACTGCTGCGATCGTGGGCATGCGCAGGCTCTGCAGCCGGCGCACGGTGGGGTTGAAGGCCTGGTCAATCACCGGGCCCGGGTCGGCGCGTTGCACCAGATCAGGCCCGGGCTCGAAGTCGAACTCGGCCAGGTCGGCGCCGGCACAGAAGCCGCGTCCCGCGCCGGTGATGACCAGGGCGCGCACCGACGGGTTGGCCTCGGCCTGGTCCAGCGCGGCCCAGAGCTCGCGGTGCATCTGGCGCGTGAAGCTGTTGAGGGCGTCGGGGCGGTTGAGCGTGACCAGGGCCACGGCCCCGCGCTCTTCATACACCACAGTGGCTGTGCTCATGCTTGGCTTGTCTCCATGTTGTCGTTGCTGGGTCTGGCCGCAATTTACCATTAACCAACCAATCGGTCGGCTAATTTTTGCCACAAGTGCCTGCCCGATATAGTGAGGGACTTTCCATCGACCGCAGCCTGAGGAGACTTCATGACCACCGCCACCCCACCCGAATGCATCACCGTGCGCACCGAAGGCCGCGTGGGCATCGTCACGCTCAACCGCCCCAAGCAGCTCAACGCGCTCAACAACCAGTTGATGGACGAACTGGGCGCCGCGCTCAAGGCCTTCGACGCGGACGACAGCATCGGCTGCATGATCGTCACCGGCAGCGAGAAGGCCTTTGCCGCAGGCGCCGACATCGGCGCGATGGCGACCTACACCTTCGCCGATGTCTACAAGGGCGACTACATCACGCGCAACTGGGAGACCATCCGCAGCGTGCGCAAACCGGTGATCGCAGCGGTGAGCGGCTTCGCCCTGGGCGGCGGCTGCGAACTCGCCATGATGTGCGACTTCATCATCGCGGCCGACAACGCGAAGTTCGGCCAGCCCGAGATCAAGCTCGGCATCATCCCCGGCGCGGGTGGCACGCAGCGCCTGCCGCGCGCGGTGGGCAAGGCCAAGACCATGGACATGGTGCTCACCAGCCGCATGATGGACGCGGTGGAGGCCGAGCGCGCCGGCCTGGTCAGCCGCGTGGTGCCTCTGGACAAGCTGATGGACGAGGCCCTGGGCGCCGCGCTGGTCATCTGTGGTCTCTCGCTGCCCAGTGTGATGGCGGCCAAGGAAGCGGTGAACCGCTCGTTCGAAGGCACGCTCTCCGACGGCGTGATGTTCGAGCGCCGTCTGTTCCACGCCCTGTTCGCCACAGCCGACCAGAAGGAAGGCATGGACGCCTTCGTGAACAAGCGCAAGCCGGTGTTCCAGCACGGCTGAGCGCCCTTCAAAAGCTCGCTATAATGCGCGCTTCGCTGGCGATATAGCTCAGTTGGTTAGAGCGCAGCATTCATAATGCTGATGTCGGTGGTTCAAGTCCACCTATCGCCACCAGCATTTCAGGAAGCGGGTTCCGGCAACGGAGCCCGCTTTTTTCATTTCATGGCCCTCAAGTCCACCATCTTCAAGGCGAATCTGCAGATCGCCGACATCGACCACGGTTACTACGCCGACCACGCGCTCACCCTGGCTCGCCACCCCAGCGAGACCGACGAGCGCATGATGGTGCGTCTGGTGGCGCTGGCGATCCACGCGCACGAACTGCAGGACACCTGCCGGGGTGACGGCACGCTGGCTTTCGGCGCCGGCCTGTCCGATCCGGACGACCCGGACGTCTCGCTGACCGACTTCACCGGCCGCAAGCGCCTGTGGATCGAGGTGGGACAGCCCGAGGACAAGCCGCTGGCCAAAGCGTGCAGCAAGGCCGACGCGGTGGTGGTCTACGCCTTCGGCAGCGCGGCCGATGTGTGGTGGCGCGGCATCGAGGGCAAGCTCTCGCGGCTCGACCGGCTGCAGGCCTGGCGCCTGCCGACCGAGGTGGCACCGGCGCTGGCCCAGTTGGCCGAGCGCAGCATGCAGCTGCAGGCCACAGTGCAGGAAAGCGCGCTCACCCTCTCCAGCGACCGCGGCAGCGTGCACATCGAGCCGCTGCGCTGGAAATAAGTCCACGGCACCGAACCGCGCCATGCGCTGCCCGGTCTGCGAAGGCCCCGAAGGCCGGCCGTTCCAGGTCATCGATGGCCGCGCCTATGGCCGCTGCGGGTGCTGCGAGGCCACCTTTCTCCTGCCCGAACACTGGCCCACTCCCGAGGCCGAGCGCGCCGAGTACGCGCTGCACCGCAATGCGTCCGACGACGCGGGCTACCGTGGCTTCCTGCAGACGGTGGTCGCCCCGCTGCTGCAACGCCTGCCGCCCGCGCAACACGGTCTCGACTACGGCTGCGGCCCCGGCCCTGTCCTGGCCTCGATGCTGCGCGAGGCCGGTCACACGGTCGCGCTGTACGACCCGGTCTACCAGCGGGACCCCACTCCGCTGACCGGCAGCTATCACTTCGTCACCTGCACCGAGGTGGCCGAACACTTCCACCGCCCGGCAGACGAATTCCGGCGGCTGGATGCGCTGCTCAGGCCCGGCGGCTGGCTGGCGCTCATGACCTGCTTCCAGACCGACGACGCGCGCTTCGCGCAGTGGCACTACCGGCGCGATCCGACCCATGTCGTGTTCTACCGCGAGGCCACGCTGCGCTGGCTCGCACGGCACCATGGCTGGCGCTGCGAGGTGCCGTGTGCCAATGTGGCACTGATGCAAAAGTCCGTCACCGGCTGACAGGCCGCTCGCGGTGCCCGTGAGACAATCGGCCCGGTGCGCACACGGGTGCCACGCCCTTTCCCACAGCCTCTGGACACATACCATGAACCGCTGCACAACTTCCACGCCATCCCGAGCCCGCAAGACCGCCGCCACCCTGTCGGCCATGCTCTGCCTGGGCTTCTTCAGCGCAGGCACCGCCCAGGCGCAAGCCGTGCAGCGCAACTTCCCCGACAAGGCCCTGCGCGGCGAGATGGTGGTGGTGCAGCCGCCGCTCGTGGCCATGGACGACCGGCCCACACGCCTGTCGCCGGGCGCCCGCATTCTTGACACCAGCAACCGCCTCGTGCGCTCGGCCACGCTGGTCAACAAGGAACTGGTGGTGAACTACACCATGGACCACCGAGGCCAGGTCCACCAGGTGTGGATCCTGACCGAGGCCGAGGCGAAGGAAAAGCGCCCCGGCTATGGCACGCAGCGCAACTTCACCTTCGAGTCGCAGCAGGCCACCCCGGCCGCCACCACCTCCAACTGACGGCTGCCGCGCGCGGCCTGCACCACGGCCCTCCGGCCGGCGGCGTCCGTTCCCTCATTGGAATCGCCATGAGCAAAAAAGTCTTCATCAAAACCTTCGGCTGCCAGATGAACGAGTACGACTCGGACAAGATGGCCGACGTACTGGGCGCTGCCCAGGGCTATGTTCCGACGCAGGACGTGGAGGAGGCCGATCTGATCCTGTTCAACACCTGCTCGGTGCGCGAGAAGGCGCAGGAGAAGGTGTTCAGTGACCTCGGCCGCGTGCGGCACCTGAAGGAAAAAGGCGTGCTGATCGGCGTGGGTGGCTGCGTGGCCAGCCAGGAAGGTGCGGACATCATCAAGCGCGCGCCCTATGTCGATGTGGTGTTCGGCCCGCAGACACTGCACCGCCTGCCCGAGATGCTGAACCAGCGCGCGCTGCAGGCGCTGCCGCAAGTCGACATCAGCTTTCCCGAGATCGAGAAGTTCGATCACCTGCCACCGGCCAGGGTAGACGGGGCCTCGGCCTTCGTCAGCATCATGGAAGGCTGTTCCAAGTACTGCAGCTACTGCGTCGTGCCCTACACCCGGGGCGAGGAAGTGAGCCGCCCGTTCGACGACGTGCTGGTGGAGGTAGCGGGCCTGGCCGACCAGGGCGTGAAGGAAGTGACCCTGCTGGGCCAGAACGTCAACGCCTACCGCGGCGCCATGGGCGAGACCAGCGAGATCGCCGACTTCGCGCTGCTGCTGGAGTACGTGGCCGACATTCCCGGCATCGAGCGCATCCGCTACACCACCAGCCACCCCAACGAATTCACGCCGCGGCTGATCGAGGCCTACGCGAAAATCCCGCAGCTCGTGAACCACCTGCACCTGCCGGTGCAGCACGGCAGCGACCGCATCCTCATGGCGATGAAGCGCGGCTACACCGCCATGGAATACAAGAGCACGGTGCGCAAGCTGCGCGCGATCCGCCCGGACCTCTCCCTCAGCAGCGACTTCATCGTCGGCTTCCCCGGCGAGACAGACGCCGACTTCGACAGGATGATGAAGCTGATCCACGACGTCGGCTTCGACGCCAGCTTCAGCTTCATCTTCAGTCCGCGCCCGGGCACACCGGCGGCCAACCTTGCCGACGACACGCCGCACGCCGTGAAGCTCCAGCGCCTGCAGCATCTGCAGGCCGTGGTCGAGGACAACGTGCGCCGCATCAGCGCGTCGTGCGAGGGCACCGTGCAGCGCATCCTGGTGGAAGGCCGTTCGCGCAAGAGCGCCGACGAGTTCATGGGCCGCACCGAATGCAACCGCATCGTCAACTTCGACGGTGGCCCGCAGGCCGCGCGCCTGGTGGGGCAGATGATCGATGTGCGCATCACCGAGGCCAGGCCCCATTCCCTGCGCGGCGCGGTGCTGGTGCGCGAAGAAGCCGCGCCAGTGTGAAACCGCTGCGCTTCTCGTTCCAGCAGCTGCTGCTGGTCGCGTTCCTGCTGATCGGCGCGCTGCTCGGCGCGGCCGCGCTGCGCGCCCTCTTCTCGCTCGAGTCCCTGATGGCGCAAAGCCGTGAGAGCGCGGCCCAGGCGATCGCGCTTTCGACCGCGGCGCAGTCGCTCTCCGAACGCAGCCTGACCATGGAGCGCGCGGCGCGCCAGTCGCTGGTGCTGCGCGACAGCCAGCTGCGCCGGCGCTTCGACGAGGCATCGGGCAACGCCCGCGACATCCTGCGCCGGCTTGAGGACAACGAGCTGCCGCCCGAATACGCCACCCACTGGCGCCAGCAGCTCGACGTCATCACCGAGCTGCTCGATGGCCCGCCCGAGACCGCGCTGGACCGCGAACGCGACGTGGCGCGCGCCTTTCGCGAGATCGACGGCCACAGTGCCTCGATCGCGCAGAAGGTGCAATCCATCATCGGCGCGCGCAACGACGCGCTGCAGGCCCGCTTCGAAACCAGCCGCCAGCAGCTCACGCAGCAGGTGGTGGGCTCGATCGGCATCGCCGCCGTGCTCGCGCTGGCTTTCGGCATCTGGCTGGCGCGGCCGTTCAAGCGGCTGGAGAAAGCCATCCAGGGACTGGGCGAAAACCGGCTCGACCTGCCCATCGACATTCCTGGTCCGAGCGACGTGCGGCGCGTGAGTCAGCAACTGGACTGGCTGCGCCAGCGCCTGACCGAGCTCGACGCCGACAAGGCGCGCTTCCTGCGCCACATCTCGCACGAACTCAAGACGCCACTGGCCTCGCTGCACGAAGGCGTGGCGGTGCTGGGCGACGGCGTGGCCGGCGCGCTCAACCCGAACCAGGCCGAGGTGGTGCACATCCTGCAGCACAACACGCAGTTGCTGCAGCACCAGATCGAGGCGCTGCTGCGCTTCAACGCCGCCGCCTTCGAGGCGCGCCAGCTCCGGCGCGAGCGCACCGACCTGCTGGCCCTCATCGAAGATCAGGTCGACAGCCAGCGCCTGCGCTGGCAGGCCCAGGCCCTGACGGTGCGCGTCGAGGGTGAGCCGGTCACGCTGCCGCTGGACCGCGAGAAGATCGCCTCGGCCGTGGGCAATCTGCTGTCCAACGCGATCCGCTTCTCGCCGCACGGCGGCCACATCCGGCTGGTGCTGCACGACCTGCCAGGGCACGCCTGCATCGACATCGTTGATCAGGGCCCGGGCGTGGCCGACGTGGACCGCGACCGCATCTTCGAACCGTTCTACCGCGGCGAACGGCAGCCCCAGGGCGCGGTGCGTGGCAGCGGCATCGGTCTGTCCATCGTGCACGAGTACATTCTGGCCCACGGCGGCCGCATCACCCTGCTGCCCCAGCGCCAGGGCGCCCACTTCCGCATCGACCTTCCCCATGCCAACTGATCTTCTCCGGCCTTGCCATCCCACCCGCCTGGCCCGCGCCGGCCACGGCACCTGCGCCGCCCTGCTGAGCTTCTGGCTGGCCGCATGCGGCACCGCGCCCACCGCAACGGCCTACGAAGGCGCCACACCAATGGTGGCTGCTGATGTGTCGCCGGCACCGCCTCCACCGGCGGTCACGCCGGTGCCGGTACAGCCGTCCCCCGCAGACCCGCCCGTGGTGCTGGATGCGCGCACCCCACCCGTGCCCGACGTGCTCACCGCCCTGCTCACCTACGCCGAACGGCTGCGCGCGCTCAGCAGCACCGAGCTCGCCGCCGAAATCGTCGTACAGGGCGACCCGGGCAACGTGCCCCTGCGCCAGATGCAGCTCGCGCTGGCGCTGGCGCAGACGCACGCACCGGTGGACACGGCGCGCGCGCTAGGGCTGGCGCAGCGCGTGGTCGCCCACCCGGGGCCCGAGAGCGTGCCGCTCAAGCCGCTGGCACGGCTGCTTGCCAACCGTCTGGCGAACCAGCGCCGGCTCGAGGACGCGGCAGAGCGCCAGGCCCAGCAACTGCGCGACGCGCAACGCCGCATCGAACAACTCAGCGACCGGCTCGAGGCCATGCGCGCGATCGAGCGCAGCCTCACCACCCGCCCGCCTGTCACCTCCCCCAACGGCGGCGCACGCCCCACGCCACCATGACCACCACCGCGCCGCGCGCACGCCTGCTGGTCGTCGACGACGACGCCGACATGCTGCGCCTGCTGGCCATGCGGCTGGGCTCGGCGGGCTACCAGGTCACCTCGGTCGGTTCGGCCGAAGCCGCGCTGGCGCAGCTCGACATCGAGCGCCCGCAGCTGGTGCTCTCAGACGTGCGCCTGCCCGGGCGCGACGGCCTCGCGCTGTTCGACGAGATCCGCGTGCGCCATCCCTCGCTGCCGGTGATCCTGCTCACCGCGCACGGCACCATCCCCGACGCGGTGGAGGCCACGGCGCGCGGTGTGTTCACCTACCTCACCAAACCCTATGACGCGAAGGAGCTGCTCGAGAAGATCGCGCAGGCGCTGGCCCTGAGCGCCCCGACGAGCCAGAGCAGCCATGTCGACGAGGCCTGGCGCAGCGAGATCGTGAGCCGCTCCAACCGCATGGCCGACCTGCTGGCCGAGGCGCGCATGGTCGCGCAGTCCGACGCCAGCGTGCTGCTGCGCGGCGACTCCGGCACCGGCAAGGAGATGCTGGCGCGCGCCATCCACAAGGCCAGCGCGCGCGCGAAGCGGCCTTTCATCGCGGTCAACTGCGGCGCGATCCCCGAGGCCCTGCTGGAGTCCGAGCTCTTCGGCCACATGAAGGGCGCATTCACCGACGCCGTGGCCAACCACAAAGGCCTGTTCCAGGCCGCCGACGGCGGCACCTTGCTGCTGGACGAAATCGGTGACATGCCGCCCGCGTTGCAGGTCAAGCTGCTGCGCGTGCTCCAGGAGCGCGCGGTGCGCCCGCTGGGATCGAGCCAGTCGCTGCCGGTGGACGTGCGCATCGTCTCGGCCACCCACCGCAACCTGGAAGCGGCCATGGCCGAGGGCCAGTTCCGCGAGGACCTGTACTACCGGCTCAACGTCGTCACGCTGACCCTGCCCACCCTGGCCGAGCGGCGCGAGGACATCGCCCTGCTGGCCAACCACTTTCTCGCCCGCCTGGCCGCCAAGTACGGCAAGCGCAGCTCGGGCTTCGCGCCCGAGGCGCTGAAGGCGCTGACGATGTCGGCCTGGCCCGGCAATGTGCGCCAGCTCTACAACGTGGTCGAGCAGGTCTGTGCGCTCTCGACCACGCCGCTGGTTTCGCTCGCGCTGGTGCAGCGCGCGCTGCGCACGCCCTCAGTGGAGGTGCTGAGCTTTGCCGACGCCAAGCAGCGCTTCGAGCGCGCCTACCTGGTCGACCTGCTCAAGATGACCGACGGCAACGCCGCCGACGCGGCCCGCCTGGCCCAGCGCAACCGCACGGAGTTCTATCGCCTGCTGCAGAAACACGCGCTCACGCCGGGCCTCTTCAAAAGCGATGCCGCACCCGGAGCCTCCGACGCCGGGGGCGACGCTGTCGCCGAAGAGTGACAACGCAACATCCTTGTTTTTGCTGGGATTTTTCCAGCGCGTCGCAGGGCCTGTCGCCATCCGGCGACAAAACCACGGGACTGCACCCATCCTGCAAGCGGTTGAACCTGCCGCATACATCCGGATACCTTCAAAAGCGTTGATCCGTATGGGTTTTCTGGCCCTGGCACAGGGTTTGCCCTTAGACGGGTATGCCCCTCGCCATCCACCCGTTTTTCACCGCCAGACGCCCGCGCGCCTGGGCCGTGTCCGGTGCCCTGCTGCTCCTGCTGTGCGGGGCGTCGGCCCATGCCCAGCGCCTTGACTGGGACAGCCTGAGTCAGCTCGCGCAAGCCCGCGCGCAGCAGCCCTTTGTGGCAAACGGCGACAAGCTGCCTGCCGAACTGGCAACCATCACCTACGACCAGCTGCGCGACATCCGCTTCAGGACCGACCGCTCCGTCTGGCGCAGCCTGAACCTGCCGTTTGAAACCCAGTTCTTCCATCTCGGCCTGTACCAGACCGAGCCGGTGCGCATCCACGAACTCCTGGCCGATGGCACGGTGAGCCACCTGCCCTACCGGGGTACGGATTTCGACTACGGCAAGAACACCTTCGACACCAGCCGCTGGGGCGACCTCGGTCACGCCGGCTTCCGGCTGCACTACCCGCTCAACGGCGCCGCCTACAAGGACGAGCTGGTGGTGTTCCAGGGCGCGAGCTACTTTCGCGCGCTCGGTGCCGGCCAGGGCTACGGCCTGTCGGCGCGCGGCCTGGCCATCGACACGGTGGGCGGCAGCGGCGAGGAGTTTCCGCGCTTCACCGAGTTCTGGCTGCAGCGACCGAGCGCCGAAGCGACCGAGGTCACCGTGCTGGCACTGCTCGAATCGCCGCGCGCCACCGGCGCCTACCGCTTCGTCATCCGCCCCGGCCAGCAGACCACCACCACAGTGAACGCGCGGATCTATCTGCGCGCGGGCACCTCCCCGGTGAACACACTGGGCATCGCGCCGCTCACCAGCATGTTCCTCTCGGGCGAGAACCAGCCCTTGCCGGGCGACTTCCGCCCCGAGGTGCACGACTCAGACGGCCTGATGATGGTCAGTGGCGAGGGCGAGTGGTTGTGGCGCCCGCTGCAGCGCCCCAAGGCCGTCACGGTCAGCTCCTTCACCCTGCGCAACCCGCGCGGCTTCGGCCTGATGCAGCGCGACCGCGCCTTCACCAGCTACGAGGACGTGGAAGCGCGCTACGAGCGCCGCCCCAGCGCCTGGGTCAAACCCCTGGGCGACTGGGGCGCCGGCCGCGTGGAACTGGTGCAACTGCCCGCGCCCGACGAGACGCACGACAACGTCGTCGCCTACTGGGTGCCGGCGCAACTGCCCGCGGCCGGCGAGCCGCTGGAGTTGAGCTACGAAATCGCCTGGCAGGGTGACGAGCAGCAGCGCCCGCCATCGAGCTGGGTGACGCAGACGCGCCTCGGCTACGGCTTCACCCGGCTCTCCGTGGCCGAGCAGGCGCGTCAGCCGCAGTACGTGATCGATTTCGCCGGCCCTGCGCTCGAAGCCCTGCCCGCCGACGCCGTGGTGAAGGCTGTCGTCACCGCGAACGCCAACGGCCGCCTGCTCGAAACCCTGGCCTACCCCAACCCCGCCACGCGCAGCTGGCGCGTGACCCTGCGCGTCGAGCGCCTGGACGCGACGCAGCCGGTCGAGCTGCGCGCCTTTCTGCAACACCACAACGACACCGTGAGCGAAACATGGACACATCTGCTGCTACCCGAATGACCCCCACCACACCGGAGCGCATCCTGGCCACTTCGCACAACCGCGGTGCCCTGCTGCGCGAGGAGCGCCACCCGAATGCCGTGACGGCGCCGCCGATCAACCGGGGATCCATGGTGCCCCGCCCCTGGCGCGGCTTCTGGAACAGCATCGGCACCGCCGTGCTGAGCACGGCCAGCCGGGCACTGCCACCGCGCGCGCCGGCCGCGGCCACCGGTGCGACCACCGCGCCGCGTCTGGCCTGGCAGGCCGCGGCCAACCGCCGGCGCGCCGTGTTCGCCCTGCTCACCGTGTTGAGCACGGCGTTCGCCACCAGCCTGTTCGCCGACGCCCAGCCAATGCACGAAAACATGTGGCTGCAAT
The DNA here is from genome assembly GCF_025699295.1 of Hydrogenophaga sp. Taxonomy (GTDB): domain Bacteria; phylum Pseudomonadota; class Gammaproteobacteria; order Burkholderiales; family Burkholderiaceae_C; genus Hydrogenophaga. The sequence goes on from NZ_JAILWB010000005.1 coordinate 25,810, forward strand.
ACGGACAGCTCGCGCTGTTCGGTCTGCTCTCGGCCTGGGTCGTGACCGGTTTCGTGACCGCCCTGATGGGCTTCTGGGTCTCGCTGTACGGTGACCGCCACACGTTGCGCGCCGCCGATGTGCGCGAGCACCCGATGAACCCGGACGCGCGCACCGCGGTCATCATGCCGATCTGCAACGAAGATGTGGCCACCGTGTTCGCCGGCCTGCGCGCCACCTGCGAATCGCTTGCCGCCACCGGCCACGCCGGCCAGTTCGACGTGTTCGTGCTCTCCGACAGCTACGACCCCGCCATCGCCCGGGCCGAGCGCACGGCATGGGAAGACTTGCGCGCCGCTCTCGCCGCCCAGCCCGAGCTGCCGCAGATCGAGGTGTACTACCGCCTGCGCACGCGCCGCACCCACCGCAAGGCCGGCAACGTGGCCGACTTCTGCCGCCGCTGGGGCAAGGACTACCGCTACATGGTGGTGCTCGACGCCGACAGCGTCATGAGCGGCAGCTGCCTGGTCTCCATGGTCAAGCTGATGGAAGCCCACCCCCAGGCCGGCATCGTGCAGACCGCCACCCAGGCCATCGGCCACGCCACGCTGCACGCGCGCGCGCAGCAGTTCGGCTCGCGCGTGACGGGCCGCCTGTTCACGCTGGGCATGCAGTTCTGGCAACTGGGCGAATCGCACTACTGGGGCCACAACGCGATCATCCGCGTCGAGCCGTTCATGAGGTACTGCGCGCTGGCACCCATCAAGGGCACGGGCGGCATGTCCGGCGGCATCCTGTCGCACGACTTCGTCGAGGCCGCGCTGATGCGCCGCGCCGGCTACCACGTGTGGCTGGTTTCCGATCTCACCGGCAGCTACGAGCAGCAGCCGCCCGACCTGCTGAGCGAACTTCAGCGCGACCGCCGCTGGTGCCAGGGCAACCTGCAGAACTCGCGCCTGATGGCCGAACCCGGCATCCACCGCGTGCACCGCGCGATGTTCGCCATCGGCGCCATGTCCTACCTGTCGGCGCCGCTGTGGCTGGCCTTCCTGAGCATCGGCACGGCTCTGTGGACCGCGGGTGGTGCCAGCACCGTGCCGAGCTGGCAGGCCGTGCCCGACGAGTTGCGCGCACTGTGGATGTGGACGCTCACCATGCTGTTCATGCCGCGCGTGCTGGGCCTGCTGGCGGTGTTCATGAAGGGCGAGCAGAAGTCCTTCGGCGGCACGGCCGGCCTGCTCGGCAGCTCGGCGGTAGAGACGCTGCTGGCCGTGATGCAGGCGCCGATCCGGATGCTGGCGCATTCGCTGTTCGTGCTGGTGGCCATCACCGGCATCAAGCTCGAATGGAAGTCGCCCCCACGCGAAGCGGCCGGCGTGAGCTGGCGCGACGCCGTGGCCCGGCTGGCGCCGATGACGATCGTCATCGGCCTGCTGGGCCTGGCGGTGGCCGTAATCAACGCCAGCGCGCTGATCTGGCTCGCGCCGGTGGCGCTGCCGCTGCTGCTGGCCGTGCCGCTGACGGTAGCCACCAGTCACGTGGACCTGGGCGCCTGGATGCGCTCGCGCGGCGTGCTGCTGGTGCCCGAGGAAGCCTGGTCACCGGCCGTGCTGCGCCGCGCCTGGCGGCATGCGAGCCGGTTCGCGCTTCCTCAGGCAGTCTGACTTTTTGCCCGCATTCGGTCTCGCGCCGCCGGGTGGGCGAGGACGGCTGGGCTGGGTACGCGTTCTCCGGCCTGGCGCGAGGTCGATGAGCGAAATACCTATGACCGCTGAAGAAGCACCGAAGACCACCAGCCTCCGAGCTGGTTCACCACCAGCCCCATGAGCACCAGCCCCGTGCCCAGCCACTGCAGCGGCAGCGGCCACTCGCCGAAGAACATCCACGCCGCCCACAAACCCACCACCGGCACCAGCAGCGAAAACGGCGTGACGCGTCCCGCCGGGTGGCGCTTGAGCAGTCGCGTCCACAGGCTGTAGGCCAGCAGGGTGGCCAGCCAGGCCAGGAACAGAACCGAGAGAACCGCCGGCCAGGTGATTCCCGCCAGTTGATCCAGCACGGTGCGCGGCCCGTCCATCCACAGCGCCAGCGCCACGAAGGGCAGGATGGGGAACAGGCTGCTCCAGACGATGAAGGGAAAGGGCTCGTAGTCGGCCACCCGGCTGGCCAGGCGCGCGACCAGATTGGAGACGGCCCACATGAAGGCCGCCGAGAGCGTGAGCACGAAACCCGCCAGCGTCATCTGCCCCGGTCCATCGCCGTGCGCGGTGGCGATCAGCAGCAGCCCGCCCAGTGCCACAACCAGGCCCAGGCCCTGCGACCAGCGGGCGCGTTCACCCAGCACCGGCACCGCCAGCAACAGCGTGAAGAAGGCCTGCGTCTGCATCACCACCGAGGCCATGCCCGCCGTCATGCCCAATTGCAGGCCCAGGAACAAAAAGCCGAACTGGCCCAGGCCCTGCGCCAGGCCGTAGCCCGCGACATAGCGCCAGGGCAGGCGCGGAAAACGGACGAACAGCAGGAACGGCAGCGCGGCGGCGGCAAAGCGCAACGCGCCCAGCAGCATTGGGCCGATGCCCTGCAACCCCACCTTCATCACGACGAAGTTCAGGCCCCAGATGACCACCACCGCGAGCGCGCGCAGCAGGTCGCCGCGCGAGAGTGGCAACGCGTTCACCGCACCCCCTTCACCGGCCGCCCCTGCGCGGCGCGCGCGGCCACGAAGGCCTCGAAGGCCTCGGCGCTGGTCTTGCGTGGCGTGTAGCCGAAGCGCTCCTTCAGCGCGGTGTTGAGCAGCACCGGGCGGTAGCGCAGGAAGTCGAGCTGCTCGGGCCCGTAGCGGCTGATACCCAGCATCGAGCCGATCCGCAGCGCGGCGCGCAACAGACCCGCGGGCAGTACGCGCAGTGGCTTGTCGAGCCGCCGCGCGATCTCGGCCAGGGGCAGCGCGCCATCGCCGGCGAGGTTGTAGCAGCCGGGAACGCCCTGGCCGCCCAGCGCGTGCTGGATGGCGCCGGTCACGTCCTCGTCCCACACGAACACGAAGGGGCTGTCGCTGCCGGCAATGGCCAGGATGCGCGGCTTCTCGAACAGCGAAGTGATCTGGTTGTCCACCCGCTCGCCGAGGATGGTGCCGATGCGCAGCACGGTCTGGCGCAGCGCCGGGTGGTTCGTGCGCGCCTTGGCCAGCATCTCCTCGACCAGGCGCTTGTGGTGCGCGTAGGCAAACACCTCGTTGCCGCGCAAGGGATTCTCCTCGGTCAGCCAGTCCGGGTTGTCGGCGTGGTAACCATAGGCTGCACCACTGGACGAGACCACCAGATGCTGCACGCTGTGCGCCAGGCAGGCACGGATGACGTTGCGCGTGCCGCCCACGTCGACCGCGTACTCGAACGCGCGGCTCGAACCCTTGCCCGGCGTGACGATGGAGGCCAGGTGCACCACGGTGTCGATGGCGTGCAGGGCTACGGTATCGGCCAGCGCCGGCGCGCGCACGTCCTGCCGCACGTAGACCACGTTCGGCAAGTGGCGCTCGGCAGGCACCTCGCGCACATCCACCGCCACGAGGTGCTGGACATGCGGCTCGCGCGCCAGCGCCTCGATCAGACCACGGCCCAGAAAGCCGTCGGCGCCCGTGACCAGCACGCGCCGGGCCAGCGGCGCCCGTTCGATCGCGCCCGTCATGTGCGCGGGGCGGAAGGCGCCGCCGGCACGCCGCCCTGCAAGGGCCGGCGCGACCACCAGCCCGCCAGCAGCAGGCCGGCGATGATGTCCCAGAAACCCCAGACCCCGGCCACCACGGCCATGCCACCCAGGCCACCGAAGAAGCTGAATATGAGGACCAGACCCAGCCCGGCGTTGCGGATGCCGACCTCGATGGAGAGCGCGCGGCGGTCGTAGTCAGGCAGGCCGGCGGCGCGCGCGATGGCGTAGCCGGTGCCGAAGGCCAGCGCGTCGTGGATCACCACGGCCAGCAGCACCAGGCCGACGTAGTCCAGGAAATAGCGCCAGTTGCCGGCGATGGCGCCGACGATGAAGGCGATGAGCGCGAGAAAGCTCAGGATGCGCACCGGCTTCTTGAAGCGCGCCGTCCAGTTCGGAAAGCGGTGCGCGCACCACAGGCCGAGCACGAAGGGCACGCCGATGATGAGCAGGATGTGGCCGACCATCTCCAGCGGGTCCAGCGCAATGGTCTTGAGCAGCGGCGCGGCCGTGGGGTGGATGCCGCCCCAGAACGCGAAGTTCAGCGGCATGGCGACGATGGCGATGGCATTGGACACGGCCGTCATCGACACGCTCAGCGCCACGTTGCCATTGGCGCGGTGGGTGAGAATGTTGCTCACGTTGCCCGGTGGGCAGCAGGCCACCAGGATCATGCCCAGCGCAATGCTCGGGCCGGGTTGCAGCAACAGTGTGAGCGCGTAGGTGATGGCCGGCAGCGCGATGAACTGCGCGACGATGCCGACCGTGAACGCCAGCGGCATGCGCGCGACACGGCGAAAGTCCTCGATGCGCGTGTCCAGCGCGATACCGAACATCAGGAAGGCGAGCACACCGTTGAGCACCGCGAGCGAGGCGGGGTTGAAGTTCAGGCGGATTTCGTCCACAGGCAGCATGGCATGTCTCCAGTCGTTGAGGTCGGTCGGACTCAGCCCTGCGCGGCGGCGGCCTGGCGCACCGCCTTGCGGTACGCGTCCTTGTTCACGTAGTAGGCCATGCGTTCGAGCTGCAGGTACTTGTAGCCACCCGAAAGATCCGGTGGCGGGCCAGCCTTGGCGGCCTTGAGCGCGGTCGCCGCCGCCGAGCCCGCGTCCAGGCCCTTGAAGTAACGCGCCACAAGTTCGGCCTGTTCGTAGCGACCCTGCCAGCCCAGGCCGCTGGCCTCGACCATGCCGAGCACGGCCAGGCGGTCGAAGCGCGGCGCGAAGATGTTGAGGTAGAGCGACGGTGCCATGCCCCGCCAGTTGAGCAGGGCGTGGTCCAGGAAGGGATAGTGCAGCTTGTAGCCGGTGGCGGCGAGCACCAGGTCGTAGTCGCCCTGGCTGCCGTCCTTGAAGTGCACCGTGTGGCCGTCGAAGCGTGCCACATCGGCGCGCACGCCCACGTCGCCATGGCCGATGTGGTACAGGATGAGCGAGTTCACCACCGGGTGCGACTCGTACATCCTGTAGGCTGGTTTGGGGAAGCCGAAGCGCACCGGGTCACCGGTGAACCACTTGAGGATGGTGCTGTCGACCTTCTGCTTGAGCCAGGGCGGCAGCGTGATCTTGCCGCCAATGGAGTCGGCCGGCTTGCCGAACACGTACTTGGGCACGAAGTAGTAGCCGCGCCGCACCGAGATGTCCACGCTGCGCGCCTGGTGCACCGCGTCGACCGCGATGTCGCAGCCCGAGTTGCCCGCACCGACGATCAGCACGCGCCGGTCGCGGAACTGGTCCGCGTGCTTGTAGGCCGAGGTGTGCAGCAACTCGCCCGCAAACTGCCCTTCAAACTGCGGCATGTTGGGCTCGGCCAGCGTGCCGTTGGCCACCACCACGCCCTTGTAGTCGGCCGTCGTCTGCTGACCGTCTGCGTCCTCGGTGGTCACGCGCCAGAGCGAGTCGGGCGCGTCGCTCACCGGCGCGACCTTGAGCACGCGCGTGCCGAAGCGAAAATGCGCGCGCAGGCCGAAGTGGTCGGCGAAGGCGCTGAAGTAGTCCAGCAGCTCGCGGTGGCTCGGGTAATCGGCCACGTGTTCGGCCATGGGAAATTCACTGAACTCCGTCATGCGCTTGCTGGAGATCAGGTGCGCCGAGGCGTACACCGTGGAGCGCGGGTTGTGGATGTTCCACAAGCCCCCCACGTCGGTATGGGCCTCGAAGCCCTGGAAGTCGATGCCGTGCTTCTGCAGGCAGCGCGCCCCGGCCAGGCCCGAGGGGCCCGCGCCGATGAGGGCGATCTGTTGTTCTGTGGGTGTCGTCATGGTTTCCTGATGCCGGGGATCTCGGTCGCGCCGGGTTCGCCGGCGCGGGGTTTGCGCGGCTGGCCGAGCAGGATGCGGTCGTGCAGTCGCGCGGGCAACAGACCCAGCGCGCGCGCGAGCCAGCCGATGCGCCGTGGCAGCACGATGTGTTCGGTGCCTGCGGCCACGCCCGCAAGCAGGCGGCGCGCGGCCTCCCCGGGTTCAAGCAGGCCGGGCATGGCAAACCGGTTGCCGGCGGTCAGCGCGGTGCGCAGGTAGCCCGGGCTGACGGTGTGCACGCGCAGCGCGGTCGGGCGCAACTCGGCGCGCAGGCTCTGCAGGTAGGCAATCAGCCCGGCCTTGCTCGCGCAGTAGGCGCCGTTGCCCGGCATGCCGCGCCAGCCCGCGACGCTGGCCACGCCCACCAGCGCGCCGCGCCGCGCACTCGTTCGCATGGGTTCCAGAAAGGGCTGGAAAGTCGTGGCCACGCCCAGCAGGTTGATCTCCAGCATGCGGCGCATCACGGCCAGGTCGCCCGCCTGCGCAGTGTCGAACCCGCCGGCCACGCCGGCGTTGGCGATCACGAGGTCGGGTGTGCCGAAACGGCCCATCCAGTCGGCCGCCATGGCCTGCATCGCCAGGCTGTCGGACACGTCGGGCTGGTAGATGGCGCAGCGGCCGGGCGCCAGCGAGGCCAGCGTTTCCAGTGCCGGGCGCTGCAGGCCCACCAGCGCCACCCGCGCGCCGCGGTCGATCAGCGCCCGCGCCAGCGCCTGGCCCAGGCCGCCGCAGGCACCGGTCACCACAGCGTTGTGAAAGCTCGGTGTGATCAAACCACCCATCTCCTCGAAGTTGTGCCCGCAATGTAGGCGGCACTAGAATTTGTCTCGAAATAATTTGATTAATCGTCTCATTTTTCGAGATATGGACACCGACGCCGACAACAGCCCGGGCCTGCGGCTCATGGCCCTGCTGGACATTCTCACGCGCCAGGAAAGGCCGCTGGCCTTGCCCGACGTGGTCGAGCTGAGCGGCTGGCCCAAGCCCACGGTGCACCGCATGCTGGTGCAACTGGAAGCCGGCGGCTGGCTACAGCGCGAGCCCGACGGGCGCCGCTTTGCGTTGGCCCCGCGCCTGCTGCGTTTTGCAGAAGCCACGCTGAGCGCGAGCACACGCCAGGGCGTGCGCCACTCGGTGCTGCGCCAGCTGGTGGCCGAGGTGGGCGAGAGCTGCAACCTGACCGCGATGTCGGGCGCGGAGGTGGTCTACCTCGATCGCGTGGAATCGGCATTCCCCCTGCGGCTGGAGCTGCGCCCCGGCACGCGCGTGCCGGCGCACTGCTCGGCCAGCGGCAAGCTGTTCCTGGCCTGGATGGGCGTGCGCCAGCGCCGCGCGCTGCTCGACGGCCTGGCGCTCACGCGCTACACCGCGCACACACTGACCGAGCGCGCGGCGCTGGACGCCGAACTCGACGCGATCCGGCGTGATGGCCACGCCGTGGACGCCGAGGAGTTCGTCGAGGGGCTGGTGTGCGTGGCGGTGCCGGTGCTGGCACCGGGCAAGCGCACGGTGCGCTGCGCGCTGGCGCTGCAGGCCCCGGCGGCGCGCATGACGCTGGCACAGGCCCGCCTGCAGCTGCCGCGCCTGCAGGCGGCGGCGCAGGCGATGGCGCGCACGCTGGGCTGAGCGCCGCTCAGCCCATGCCAGGCAGCTTGGGCATGCCCTTCATGCCGCCCATGCGCTTCATCATCTTCATCATGCCGCCGCCCTTCATCTTCTTCATCATGTCCTGCATCTGCTCGAACTCCTTGAGCAGGCGGTTCACGTCCTGAACCTGCACGCCCGCGCCGGCAGCGATGCGGCGCTTGCGCGTGGCCTTGATGATGTCGGGCTTGCGGCGCTCCTTGAGCGTCATGCTGCAGATGATGCCCTCCTTGCGCTGGATGTCCTTCTCGGCACGGTTCATGTCGACCTGACCGGCCTTGGCGGCCATCGCACTGGGCAGCTTGTCCATCAGGCTGGAGAGCCCGCCCATCTGTTTCATCTGGCGGATCTGTTCGAGGAAGTCGTTGAGGTCGAAGCCTTCTCCACTCTTGACCTTGGCGGCCAGCTTCTGCGCCGCGGCCATGTCCACACCGGCCGTGACCTGCTCGACCAGCGCCAGGATGTCGCCCATGCCGAGGATGCGCTGCGCATGGCGCTCGGCATCGAACACTTCGAGCCCGTCGAGCTTTTCCGACACGCCGGCGAACTTGATCGGCGCGCCCGTGACGGCACGCACCGAGAGCGCGGCGCCGCCACGCGAATCGCCGTCGGTCTTGGTCAGGATGATGCCGGTCAGGGGCAATGCGTCCTTGAAGGCCTTGGCGGTGTTGATCGCATCCTGGCCCTGCATCGCGTCCACCACGAACAGCGTCTCCACCGGCTTGAGCACCGCATGCAGCTCCTGAATCTCGCGCATCAGGGTTTCGTCGATGGCCAGGCGACCGGCGGTGTCGACCAGCAGCACGTCAAAGTAGTGGCGCCGCGCGTGGTCGATGGCCGCGCGCGCGATGTCGACCGGTTTCTGGTCAGGCGTACTGGGGAACCACTCGGCGCCGGCCTGCGCGGTGACGGTCCTGAGCTGCTCGATGGCTGCGGGTCGGTACACGTCGCCCGAGACCGTGAGCACCTTCTTCTTGCGTTTCTCGATCAGGTGCCTGGCCAGCTTGGCGGTGGTGGTCGTCTTGCCCGCGCCCTGCAGACCGGCCATGAGGATCACCGCCGGCGGTTGCGCGGCCAGGTTGATGTCGGCCACGCCGTCGCCCATGGTCGCGGCGAGCTCGCGATTGACGATGCCCACCAGCGCCTGCCCGGGCGTGAGTGAACCCACCACCTCCTGGCCCAGCGCCTTGTCCTTCACCCGGGCGATGAAGTCGCGCACCACTGGCAGAGCCACGTCGGCCTCCAGCAAGGCCATGCGCACCTCGCGCAGCATGTCGGTGACGTTGCTCTCGGTGATGCGGGCCTGGCCGCGCATTTCCTTGACGATGCGTGAGAGTCGGTCTGAAAGGGCTGATGCCATGCTGCGCTCGGGTGGGGGAGGAAGAGGCGGAAAGCCGCCTCGGGCGGGCCGTCGGACGGGCGGTTGGGCCGGCGGACCGGCGGCGTCTGGCCGGGCGGGGCCGTTAAACTGTGTGGATGATTTTAGCTGCGCCCTCCACCCACACGCCCGGCGCACCACGCACCCGATGAGCCAGATGCCCGCACTCGCGTCCACCCTGCCCGCGGCCGTGCTCTCGGGCTGCGCGGCTCTGGCGTACGCGGTGCTGGCCTGGGTCCATCCAAGAATTTCCGTACCGCAAAGCCGGGGCCTGCTGGGCATGGCCTGGCTGCTGCATCTGGTGGTGCTGCTGATCGGCCTGTTCGAGCAGCCGGCGCGCTTCGGTTTTGCGCCTGCGCTGTCGGTCACGGCCTGGCTGGTGCTCACCGTGTACCTGGTCGAGAGCCGCCTCTATCCGCAACTGCGCGCGCGCTGGACGCTGGCTGTGCTGGGTACGGTGGCGGTGGTGCTGGCCTGGTTCTTTCCGGGTTCGCCTTACCCGGCCCTGGGATCGGCCCTGATGCCCTTGCACTGGGCGCTGGGAATTGCTTCGTACGGCCTGATTGCCGCCGCTGTGGTGCACGCGTGGCTGATGCAGCGCGCGGAGAAAGCCATGCGCCAGGGCAATGCCAGCGAGACGGCCATGCCACTGCTCACGCTGGAGCGGCTCACTTTCCGTTTCGTTGCGGCAGGCTTCGCGCTGCTCAGCGCCACCTTGCTGGCCGGCTGGTATTTCTCTGAAACACTCAACCACCGCTGGGTCTGGGACCACAAGACCACGTTCTCGGTGCTGTCATGGCTCACCATGGGCGTACTGCTCTGGGGGCGCTGGCAACTGGGCTGGCGTGGTCGGGTGGCCGTGCGCATGCTTTACCTGGCCGCCGGCCTGCTGCTGCTGGGCTATGTCGGCTCGCGCTTCGTTCTCGAAGTTCTGCTGCAACGCGGCTGAATCGCCCCTCCATGAAATACCTGCTTGTCCTGGCTGTGGTGATCGTGGCCTTCTACGTCTGGCGCAACAACCGCCTGGGCGACAAGGCCGAGGCGAGTCGCAAGCAACCACCTCAACCGGGCCGGGCGAAGGCGCCCACCGTCATGGTCGCGTGCCGCCAGTGCGGCACCCACCTGCCAGAGAACGAGGCGGTGCAGGGCAGCCAGGGCGTCTACTGCAGTGCCGAGCACCGGCGCCTGCGCGAGGACTGACATGGCCAGGGACATCAGTTCGCAGTTCGCGCCGTCCTGGTACTCGGCCTTCGAGGGCAGCCACACGCAAGGCCGCGAGCAGCGCATGCGCGCCTTCGTGCGCCTGTGGCGGGCCTTCATGCGTGCGCGTGTCTTCATTGCCGCGGTGCTGCTGGCCATGCAGGTCTTCATGGTCGTCTCCAAGAACGACAGCGCGGGCTGGCTGGTGCTGCTGTGCTCGCTGCACCTGTGTTCCACCCTGATCGTGCTCTACGCCTGGCGCCCTGTCGAACAGGGTCGTCCCCTGCAACTGCAATGGCTGATGACCATCGGTGTGGACGTGGTGGTCTTCGCGCTGCTGCAGTCGTTCCAGGTCGCCAGCATCAACTACACCGCGCTGTTCGCGCTGCCGGTGCTGCTGGCTTCCATCCTGGGGCCGCTCATCCTGGCCCTGGCCACGGCCGCCAGCGTCACGCTCTACCTGCTGGGCGAGGCCGCGTTGAGCGCCACCCTGTTGGGCGACATGTCGACCTCCCGCTTCCTGCAGGCCGCCCTCACCGGCACCGGATTCTTCCTGGTCGCCGTGCTGGCCAACCAGCTGGCCATCCGGCTGGCGCGCGAGGAGGCCGTGGCCGCCAGCAGCCAGGCCGTCGCGCGCGCGCAGGCGCAGGTGAACGAGCTCGTTATCGAAAGCCTGACGGTGGGCGTGCTCGTGGTGGATCCGCACGGCGTGGTGCGCAACGCCAATCCCGCGGCGCAGGCCATGTTGCTCGGCCACACCTCCCCGCAGGCCGCCAAGCTGCTGCTCTCGGCGCGGCCCAGCTGGCACCATCTGGCCCATATCGTGAACGAGACCTTCGCGATGGGCGAAGCGCTCGAGATGGAGACGACAATCGACAACGACGACCGGCCGAGCCAGCGCCTGCATGCGCGCACCCGGCTGACGGCGCAGCACGGGCGCCGTGCGGGTCTGTGCGTGCTGTTCCTCGAAGATCTGCGCGAGGTTGAGGCGCGGGTACGCACCGAGAAGCTGGCGTCGATGGGGCGCATGTCGGCAGCCGTGGCGCACGAGATCAGAAACCCTTTGTCGGCCATCACCCAGGCCAATGCGCTGCTCGACGAGGAAGTGCAGGCGCCCGCGCAGAAGCGCCTGACGCGCATGATCGAACAGAATGCCCAGCGGCTCTCGCGCATCGTCGACGACGTTCTCAACGTGGCACGCGCCCAGCCCAGCCAGGACCAGGCTTCCGCGCCAGCGCTGCCGCTGGACCAGACGGTGCGACAAATCACGCACGAATGGGCACGGCAGAACCGGGCCGAACGCATCCTGGGTGTGCACGTGCATGCGGCAGCGGCCCACATCGGCTTCGACCCTGAGCACCTGCGCCGGCTGCTGATCAATCTGCTGGACAACGCGCTTCGCCATGCCAGCGGCAAGCCGTCGTCGATCCGCGTCATCACGCAGCCCAGCGGCAGCGAGCACATCCGCCTGTCGGTGTGGAGTGATGGCCAGGCGCTCGAAGCCAGCGTGATGCGCCACCTGTTCGAGCCCTTCTTCTCGTCGGAGAGCCGCTCCAGCGGCCTGGGCCTCTACATCTGTCGCGAGCTGTGCGAGCGCTACGGCGCGCAGATCGCCTACCGCCGCACCCGCCTGGACCAGCGCGAGGGCAACGAGTTCTATGCCCTGATCCCGTCCAGGGGACCCGGTGCGAGCTCGAACCGCGAACCCACGCAGCAGAGCCTGCCCTACCCCGGCGACTCCGTGGTCACGCGCACCGTCCAGTATGGCGGCCCGATGTCGGGTGACGCACCCCTGGCCACCCGCTGACTCCCACTCCCGGCCCGATGCCCAGTACACCGAATACCGCCTCCGTTCTGGTCGTCGACGACGAGCCGGACCTGCGCACGCTCTACGAGCTGACGCTGCTGCGCGAAGGCCATGCGGTGGTGGCGGCGTCCGATCTCACCCAGGCGCGCGAGTGGCTGGCCCAGCAGCGCTTCGACGTGCTGATATCGGACATGCGCCTGCCCGACGGCCTGGGCCTGGAGTTGCTGCGCGAGCTCACCGAAGCCCAGCGTGAGGAAAAATGCATCGTGATCACCGCCTACGGTTCGGCGGAAAACGCCGTCGAATCGCTCAAGGCGGGCGCCTTCGACTACCTCACCAAACCGGTGGACCTCAAGCAGCTGCGCAGCGCGGTGACCGCCGCCCTGCAGAGCCAGCGCGGCCCCCTGGCGCCTGGCGCCAACGGTGGCTCAGCCAGCGGCACCGGCAACGGCGCAGCCGCCGATGCCCCACGCAAACCCACCATTGCCGCCAGCGGTGCCGCGTCCCTGAGGCGCATCGTCGGCAACTCCCCGAGCGTCGTGCAGATCAAGGCGCGCATCGAGAAGGTGGCGTCGAGCATGGCACCCGTGCTCATCCTCGGTGAGTCCGGCACCGGCAAGGAGCTGGTGGCGCGCGCGGTGCACGATTGCAGCCACCGCAGCGCGGGGCCGTTCGTCGCCGTCAACTGCGGCGCCATTCCGGAAAACCTCATCGAGGCCGAGTTCTTTGGTGCGCGCAAGGGCGCCTACACCGGCGCCACCGCCGACCGCGAAGGCTATTTCCAGGCGGCGCGCGGCGGCACGCTTTTCCTCGACGAGATCGGCGACCTGCCGCTGGCGATGCAGGCCAAGCTGTTGCGGGTGATTCAGGAGCGCCGTGTGCGTGCGCTGGGCGGCGTGCAGGAAGAGGCCGTGGACGTGCGGCTGGTGAGCGCCACGCACCGCGACCTCACCGCCCTGGTGCAGGCCGGCAACTTCCGCCAGGACCTCTTCTACCGCCTCAACGTGATCGCGCTGCGCACGCCGGCCCTGCGCGAACGCCGCGACGATCTGCCCGGCCTGGTGCAGGCATTGCTTGCCCGCCTGTGCGCCGAGTCCGGGCAGGGCGTGCCGGACGTCTCGCCGCGCGCGCTGGCCTGGCTGCAGTCGCGCGAGCTGCCGGGCAACGTGCGCGAACTCGAGAACCTGTTGCAGCGAGCCCTGGCGCTGAGCAGCGGCGATGCGCTCGAACCCGAGGATTTCGGTGAGGTCGACAGCGACGACGAAGTACCCACCCAGCCCGATGAGTTGCCCGGTGGCGACGCCACTGCCGCGTCGATGTCGGGGCCGCCCGCGGAGATTCCCGCCGATCTGCAAACCTACCTTGACGAACAGGAGCGGCAGGTGCTGCTCAAGGCGCTGCGCGAATCCGACTTCAACCGCACCGCCGCGGCCGCCCGTCTGGGGCTGAACCTGCGCCAGATGCGCTACCGCATCCAGCGCCTGGGCATCTCCATGCCGTCGGACGATGAAGAGCCCACCTGACAACCCCGTGCAGGCGCCCTGGACGGGTGGCTGGCTGCGCGGCGCGCGCCACTGTCCTTCGCCCAATTTCGGCCCGAGGCCCGACGGCGCACGTGTCGATCTCATCGTCATCCACTCCATCAGCCTGCCGCCAGGCGTGTATGGTGGCCCGGAGGTGGAGCAACTCTTCACGAACCGCCTGGACTGGAACGCCCACCCCTATTTCGAACGCATCCGCGGCATCGAGGTGTCGGCGCACTTCTTCGTGCGGCGCAATGGTGAGCTGCTGCAATTCGTCGATGTGGACGCACGCGCCTGGCACGCCGGTGCGTCCTGCTGGCGCGGCCGGGACAACTGCAACGACCACTCCATCGGTATCGAGCTCGAAGGTCTGGAGGGCGAGCACTTCGAGGCCGCCCAGTACACCACGCTGACCGGCCTGTGCCGGCAGCTCGCGCAACGCAACCCCATCGCGCACGTGGCAGGCCACGAGCACATCGCACCGGGTCGGAAACAGGACCCGGGCCCGGGTTTCGACTGGCGGCGCCTGCGGGATGACCTGGGCTGGATCGATGCCTGTTTCCCTCAGGACACACTGCGCCGCGACACACCGTCCCCCCGGGCCTGAGCTGCGCCAGCACGACGCGACACATGCATGCCCTGCAACGGCGCGCCCGACAATGGCAAATTGACCCGCAGTGCGCGCGTGCGCTGCAGTCCCGCACGCAAACGCAGACGGATCGCCCACTCACCGGCATCCCGCCGACGCAGCATGGTCCCGGGTCATCGTGCTTTTCCTGTCTGGTGAAAAGCACGCGATACAAACGGATTGAAAGTTTCTGGAAAACGCTACCTGTAGTGGCTTGAATGGGGCCCGCACACCAGATATAGTGTGCTCCGTGAGTTTCGGAAATCCCCTTGCCCAGCGTCGATCCACCCGGCCCCTTGCCAGACCGGTGAGCCTGTCGGCGCCCCGCGGCCTGCGCTGACACCGACACCCCCGTCACCTGCACTGCCACCGGACAACGCGCACCCGATGCAGTGACCACACAACAAACGAAAGAGGAACCATGCTGACCGCTTCCCCCATCACCCCTTCATCCGCCGCTTCGCTGAAGTCCCCCGCCGGTTCCCCGGCGGCGGCTCCGCTGGCCGCGAGCAGCTCGGTTTTTTCGCACTACCAGATCATCCGACGCAATGGTGCCGTGGTGCCGTTCGAACCCGGCAAGATCGCCGTGGCCCTGATGAAAGCCTTCCTGGCCGTGCATGGCACCCAGGGCGCGGCATCGGCCAGCGTGCGCGAAACCGTCGACGCATTGACCCAGAACGTCGCCCGCGCCCTGATGCGCTCGCGCCCCGGTGGCGGCACCTTTCATATTGAAGACGTGCAGGATCAGGTCGAACTCGGCCTGATGCGCAGCGGACACCACGAGGTCGCGCGCGCCTATGTGCTGTACCGTGAGCGCCGCACCCAGGAGCGCGCTCACCAGGCAGAGGCGGCACAGCCGGCCGAGGTCACCTTGCACGTGATCGACGGCGGCCAGCGTGTGCCACTCGATCTGCAGCGCCTGCAGGGACTGATCGCCGCAGCCTGCAGCGGTCTGGGCCAGGACGTCCAGGCCGATCCCATCGTGGCCGAGACCAAACGCAACCTGTACGACGGCGTGCCGATCGAAGAGGTCTACAAGGCCTCGATCCTGGCCGCTCGCACACTGATCGAGAAGGACCCCGACTACACCTACGCCACCGCGCGCCTGCTGCTGCACACCATCGTCAAGGAAGTGATGGGCGAGGAAGTGCCCGCCGCGGAAATGGGCGCGCGCTATGCCGACTACTTCCCGCAGTTCATCAAGAAGGGCGTGGACAATGAACTGCTCGACGAGAAGCTGCTGCAGTTCGACCTGGCCCGCCTGGGCGCCGCGCTCAAGCCCGAGCGCGACCTGCAATTCGACTACCTCGGCCTGCAGACCCTGTACGACCGCTACTTCCTGCACGTGCGCAAGACCCGCATCGAGCTGCCGCAATCCTTCTTCATGCGCGTGGCCATGGGCCTGTCGCTCAACGAGATCGACCGCGAAGCCCGTGCCATCGAGTTCTACGAGGTGCTGTCCTCGTTCGACTTCATGTCCTCCACGCCCACGCTGTTCAACAGCGGCACGCTGCGCTCGCAGCTCTCCAGCTGCTACCTGACCACCGTGCCCGACGACCTCGACGGCATCTACGAGTCCATCAAGGAAAACGCACTGCTCTCCAAGTTCGCTGGTGGCCTGGGCAACGACTGGACGCGCGTGCGCGCCCTGGGCTCGCACATCAAGGGCACCAACGGCGAATCGCAGGGTGTCGTGCCCTTCCTCAAGGTCGTCAACGACACCGCCGTGGCGGTGAACCAGGGCGGCAAGCGCAAGGGCGCGGTCTGCACCTACCTGGAAACCTGGCACCTGGACATCGAGGAATTCCTGGAGCTGCGCAAGAACACCGGTGACGACCGCCGCCGCACCCACGACATGAACACGGCGAACTGGATTCCCGACCTGTTCATGAAGCGCGTGATGGAAAAGGGCGAGTGGAGCCTGTTCTCGCCCAACAGCGTGCCCGACCTGCACGACAAGTTCGGCGCCGACTTCGAGAAGGCCTACGTGTCCTATGAGGAGCGTGCCTCGCGCGGCGAGATCAAGCCCTACCGGAAGGTGCCCGCCAGCGACCTGTGGCGCAAGATGCTCTCGATGCTGTTCGAGACCGGCCATCCCTGGATCACCTTCAAGGACGCCTGCAACGTGCGCAGCCCGCAGCAGCACGCCGGCGTGGTCCACAGCTCCAACCTGTGCACCGAGATCACGCTCAACACCAGCGATACCGAAACCGCCGTGTGCAACCTGGGTTCGGTCAACCTGCTCAACCACGTCAAGCGCGGCGACGACGGCACCAAACTGCTCGATCACGAGAAGCTGCAGGCCACGATCAAGACGGCCATGCGCATGCTCGACAACGTGATCGACATCAACTACTACGCGGTCAAGAAGGCGCGCGACTCCAACATGCGCCACCGTCCGGTGGGCCTGGGCGTGATGGGCTTCCAGGACGCGCTGTACGAGCTGCGCATCCCCTACGCGTCGACCGACGCGGTGGATTTCGCCGACCGCTCGATGGAAGCGGTCTGCTACTACGCCTATTGGGCCTCGACAGAGCTCGCCCGCGAGCGTGGCCGCTACGCCAGCTACCGCGGCTCCCTGTGGGACAAGGGCATTCTGCCGCCCGACACCCTGGACCTGCTGGCGCGCGAGCGCGGTGGTTATGTCGACGTGGACCGCTCCAGCAGCCTGGACTGGGACGCGCTGCGCAAGAAGATCGCGGCCGACGGCATGCGCAACTCCAACTGCGTGGCCATCGCCCCCACCGCCACCATCTCCAACATCATCGGCGTGGACGCGTCCATCGAGCCCTGCTTCGGCAACCTCTCGGTCAAGTCCAACCTCTCCGGCGAGTTCACCGTCATCAACAGCTACCTGGTGAAGGACCTCAAGCGCCTGGGCCTGTGGGACGACGTGATGGTGATGGATCTCAAGCACTTCGACGGTTCGCTGCGCCCGATCGACCGTGTGCCGCAGGAAGTCAAGGCGCTGTACGCCACCGCGTTCGAGGTCGAACCGCTGTGGCTGGTGGAAGCCGCGGCGCGCCGCCAGAAGTGGATCGATCAGGCGCAGAGCCTGAACATCTACATGGCCGGCGCATCGGGCAAGAAGCTCGACGACACCTACAAGCTCGCCTGGTTGCGCGGCCTCAAGACCACGTACTACCTGCGCACCACCTCGGCGACGCAGATCGAGAAGTCCACCGGTCGCACGGGTCAGCTCAACGCGGTGTCGCTCAGTCCGGCAAGTGCCGTTCCGACGGCAGCCGAAGCAGCGGCCTCGGCAACGTCCGATGCAGCGCCCGCGACCGACATCAAGTTCTGCGCCATCGACGACCCGGGTTGCGAAGCGTGTCAGTGATGTCCATCAGCGTGCGCGCGATCGCAATTGTTGTGATGCTCATCGAATGCAATTCGATGCGACACCGCAACACAAATTGCGCGCATTGCGTCTGATCACTTTGCATTTCATGCAGACACTTTGATAATCCGAACATTGGAAACCTCTATGTTGACCTGGGACGAACACATCACGCCCTCATCGAAGCCAGCGAACAGCCCACTGCCCTCCGGCGCGTCGGGCCTGCAAGCCGCACTGTCCTCATCGTCTGGTGAGCGCAACTTTTCCTCTTCCGCTTCGATCAACCCAGCGACCACCTCACAAGCCGCAGCACCTGCCGCGCGCCGCATCAATGTGGCTGACAAGCGCATCATCAATGCGCAGACCGACGTCAACCAGCTGGTGCCCTTCAAGTACAAGTGGGCCTGGGAAAAGTACCTCGCCACCTGCGCCAACCACTGGATGCCGCAGGAAGTGAACATGAGCCGCGACATCGCGCTCTGGAAAGACCCCAACGGCCTGACCGAAGACGAGCGCCGCATCGTCAAGCGCAACCTCGGCTTCTTCGTCACGGCCGATTCGCTGGCTGCCAACAACATTGTGCTGGGCACCTACCGCCACATCACCGCGCCCGAGTGCCGCCAGTTCCTGCTGCGCCAGGCCTTCGAGGAAGCGATCCATACGCACGCCTACCAGTACATCGTGGAGTCGCTGGGTCTGGACGAGTCCGAGATCTTCAACGCCTACAACGAAGTCCAGTCGATCCGCGACAAGGATCAGTTCCTGATTCCCTTCATTGAAGCGATCATGGACCCGAATTTCCACACCGGCACGCCAGAGACCGACCAGCGCCTGCTCAAGAGCCTGATCGTCTTTGCCTGCCTGATGGAAGGCCTGTTCTTCTACGTGGGCTTCACGCAGATCCTGGCGCTGGGTCGCCAGAACAAGATGACTGGCGCAGCCGAGCAGTACCAGTACATCCTGCGCGACGAATCCATGCACTGCAATTTCGGCATCGATCTGATCAATGCGATCAAGATGGAGAACCCGATGCTGTGGACCAGCGAATTCAAGGCCGAGATCAAGGAACTGTTCCTCAAGGCCGTCGAACTCGAATACCGCTATGCCGAGGACACCATGCCACGCGGCGTGCTCGGCCTCAATGCTTCCATGTTCAAGGGCTATCTGCGCTACATCGCCAACCGGCGCGCCACGCAGATCGGCCTGGAGCCCCTGTTCCCGAACGAAGAGAATCCGTTCCCCTGGATGAGCGAGATGATCGACCTCAAGAAGGAGCGCAATTTCTTCGAAACCCGGGTGATCGAATACCAGTCCGGCGGCGCACTTTCCTGGGATTGATGCCACAGCAGCCGCATTGCCCATACCGACCCATCACATGTGTTTCGTTCATTCAAGACCCAGCCCACAACGCCCCGGCGTTGATGACTGGGTCTTGTCACAGGATTCAGTGCCTTGGGGCCTACCGTGGATGCATCCACAGGACCCCAGGGTGTTGAATCACTTCACCGGCGACAAGGCTGGCTGAAGTGCTCTTTGCAACTTGATCAAGGAGAAAACAATGGCAACTGCGAAAAAAGCCCCGGCCAAGAAGGCCGCTGCGAAGAAGGCCACTCCGGCCAAGAAGAAGGCACCTGCGAAAAAGGTCGCCGCCAAGAAGGCCGCTCCGGCCAAGAAGAAGGCACCTGCGAAAAAGGTCGCCGTGAAGAAGGTCGCGGCCAAGAAGGCCCCTGCGAAGAAGGCCGCTCCGGCCAAGAAGAAGGCACCTGCGAAAAAGGTCGCCGTGAAGAAGGTCGCGACCAAGAAAGCCCCTGCGAAGAAGGCCGCTGCGAAGAAGGCGCCGGCGAAGAAGGTTGCCGCCAAGAAGGCGCCGGCGAAGAAGGCCGTTGCCAAGAAGGCGCCGGCGAAAAAGGCCGCTGCGAAGAAGGCCCCTGCGAAGAAGGCCGCTGCGAAGAAGGCGCCTGCCAAGAAGGCCGCCCCTGCGAAAAAGGCAGCCCCAGCAAAAAAAGCTGAGCCGGCCAAGAAGCCGGCGGCCCCTGCTGCACCTGCGGCGCAGACGAAGCTCAACCCTCAGGCAGCCTGGCCGTTCCCCACGTCCAGCAAGCCCTGAAGTTCTCGTTGAGATGACCTGCAGCCCGGCGCGAAAGCGCCGGGCTTTTTCATTTCAGATCGTATAGTTCTGACCGCCTCGGCTGGCGATCTTCGTCGCACCCATGCGGTTGCCCAGTTCGGCGCAGCGCTGCAATGGCCAACCCTGCTCCAGGCCATGCAGCAGCGCCGCGCGAAACGCATCGCCGCATCCGGTCGGGTCCACCACGGTCGTGGCAGCCACGCCTGCGACCCGCACCTTCTCCGCCCCGTCCCACACGTCGCAGCCTTCGGCGCCCAGTGTGACGATGAGACCGCGCACCTGTGCCGCCATCGCGTCCAGCGTGAGTCCGGTACGGTCGCACAGCATCCGGGCCTCGTAGTCGTTGAGCGTGACCCAACTGGCCAGGTCGATGAACTGGCGCAACTCCTCGCCGTTGAACATGGGCAGACCTTGCCCGGGATCGAACACGAAGGGCACGCCGGCGTCGTGCAACTGGCGCGCGTGCGTGAGCATGGCATCCCGGCCATCGGGTGAAATGATGGCCACCGAGAGGTCGCCGCGCTGCGGCACCGGGTTGTCGTGCGCCATCGACATCGCGCCCGGGTGGAACGCCGTGATCTGGTTGTTGTCGCGGTCGGTCATGATCATGGCTTGCGCGGTGTAGCTCTCGGCCACGCAGGACACGTGGCTCACATCCACGCCCAGCGCGCGCAGGCGATCCAGGTACTCGCCACCGTCATTGCCCAGCGTGGCCAGGGGCACGGCCTGGGTGCCGAGCTGGCGCAGGCCGTAGGCGATGTTGCCCGCGCATCCGCCGTATTCGCGGCGCAGGCCGGGCACCAGGAACGACACGTTGAGGATGTGCAACTGGCTGGGGAGGATCTGTTCGGCGAAGCGGCCCTCGAAGGTCATGATGGTGTCGAAGGCCAGCGAACCGCAAACAAGAATGGGCATGGAAGTATTCCAGGGTCAGGGATAGAAAACCAGGGCACGGTAGCCCGCCATGGGCGTGGCGTCGCCCAGGGCGAGGGAGAGTCGGAAGTTCACCGTGACCGTGCCACTCGCAGGCAGCACGGACGGTGCGTCGGGCCACTCCGAGGGCAGGAACACGCGGCGCGATATCACCTGGTTGCCGATGTCGGTGAGGCTCAGCTCCAGCGCCGGCACCGCCAATGGCATGGACGCGGTGTTCTTCAGCACGAGATCGAACGAATAGAAGTTGCCAAGCCGGCGCACCAGAGCCGTGCTGTCGATGACGATGGCGTCGATGCGACGCACCGGCTTCACGGTGCAGCCCAGGTGCTCGCATGCCTGCACCAGCAGCGGTTGCAGGTCGGGTCGCCACGCGGCCAGCCGGTCGCGCTCCTGCAAAGCCCATTGCGCCGCCAGCAGCGCCGCCAGCACCAGCACACACAGCGACAGTCCGATCCGCATGCCCGGTGACTGCCAGAAGGCCTTGCGGCGGGCCTGCCGCACAAAACCGGGCTCAGTGATGGGCAAATCCAGCTCGCTGTCCACCAGGCCAGGGGAAACGATGTCTTGTGGGGCGGGTGCTTCGGGAATGACGCCGGCCTCGGCCGCGACGACTTCGCTGCTGCTCACGACGGCTCCGGTGCCCGCCGCGCTCAAGCGACCCAGGCCGGCGGCAAACCGCTCCAGCTCGGTCTGAAAGTCAGACTCTTCGGCATCGGGAGGTCCCGCCAGCTCGATCGCATCCGCGCCCTCAGGTGGCGGCAAGGTTTCGACTGCATGCTCGCCAATGGGGTCGTCTTCATCCCACACGGGGGCATGCGCGGACTCATCGCCCGGCAGACCTGCCAGCACGGCGTCCTGAGCCTCGTCAGGTGGTGCAAGTTCCGGTTCGGCACGCTCCTCGGGTTCGGGTTCGGGCGCGGCCTCGACAAATTCCTCGGGCGTGCTCTCGGAGCCCGGCGGTATCCAGGGCTGGAGGTACAACGTGGCGTCGAACACGTCGGCGCAATGACCACAGCGCACCCAGCCTTCGGATATCTTCAGCTGGTCGGCGACGACCCTGAACATCGTTCCGCATGCGGGGCAACGTGTGGTGAAACTCATGCGCCGATTATCGCGGGCGCCGCACCGGACCTCAGGCCTTGACGGCGGTCATCAGAATCCAGCCGTCTTCTTCGTCGCTGACCTGCAACGCGACCCACGGTGCATAGGCCTCGATCAGCTCATCGGCCTGGCGCGCCAGGATGCCCGCGAGCACCAGCTGTCCGCCGGAGCGCACGTGGGCACACAGCAGGGGCGCAAGCACCTTGAGCGGTGTGGCCAGGATGTTCGCCAGCACCAGGTCATGCTCACCCCGGGCCAGGCCGGGCAGCCCAGCCTCCAACTGGGCATTGTTGGCCTCGGCGTTGAGCCGGGTCGACTCCACCGCCGCCGGATCGATGTCGACCGCGACGATGTCGCGCGCGCCGTGCCTGGCCGCGCCAATGGCAAGGATGCCGGAGCCGCAGCCATAGTCGAGCACGCGTGGCCCCACGGGCGCATGCCGCGCGGTCCAGCGCAGGCACATGCGCGTGGTCGGATGAGTGCCGGTGCCGAAGGCCAGACCGGGGTCGAGGCGGATGACCTCGCGTGCCGCCGCGGGTGGCTCGTGCCAGGTTGGCACGATCCAGAAGCTGGGTGTGATCTCGACCGGTTCGAACTGCGACTGTGTCAGGCGCACCCAGTCCTGATCGGGCACAGCGCGCACGCCCTGCACTGCACAGCCTTCAAAAAAATCCTGCGCCTGCAACAGACGCGCTGCACTGCGTGCCGCCGCATCGGTGGGAAACAGGGCGACCACGCGGGAGCGTTGCCAGCCTTCTTTCGGGGGTGGCATGCCGGGTTCGCCAAACAGCGCCGACTCGGCATCGGTCATCGCGTCGGCGTCCTCCACTGACACACTGAGCGCATCCAGCGCCACCATGGCATCGCTCACGTCGTCCACCGCCGCCTCCGGCGCCAGCAGCACCAGCTCGAACAGAGACCCCGCAGGTGGCTGGGTCGGCGCGGATGCGTCAGCGTTCACGTTGAGACAACCACTCTTCCAGATAGTGGATGTTGGTGCCGCCGGCGACAAAGCTCGCGTCCACCATCAGCTCGCGGTGCAGCGGCACGTTGGTCTTGATGCCTTCGATCACCGTCTCGGCCAGCGCCGTGCGCATGCGCGCCAGCGCCTGTTCGCGCGTGTCGCCGTGCACGATGATCTTGCCGATCATCGAATCGTAGTTGGGCGGTACGAAGTAGTTGGCGTAGGCGTGCGAATCGACCCGCACACCGGGCCCACCCGGCGCATGCCAGGTCGTGATGCGACCCGGCGACGGGGTGAACTTGTAGGCGTCCTCGGCGTTGATGCGGCATTCGATGGCATGGCCGCGCAACTGAATCTGGCGCTGCGTGAACGGCAGCTTCTCGCCCGCGGCCACGGCAATCTGCGTGCGCACGATGTCGATGCCCGTGATCCATTCGGTCACCGGGTGTTCCACCTGCACGCGCGTGTTCATCTCGATGAAATAGAACTCGCCGTTTTCGAACAGGAACTCGAAGGTGCCCGCGCCGCGGTAGCCAATCTTCTTGCAGGCCGCCGCACAGCGTTCGCCGATCTTCTCGATCAGGCGGCGCGGAATGCCCGGAGCCGGGGCTTCCTCAATCACCTTCTGGTGGCGGCGCTGCATCGAGCAGTCGCGTTCACCCAGGTAGACCGCGTTGCGGTGCTGGTCGGCCAGGATCTGGATTTCGATGTGCCGGGGGTTCTGGAGAAACTTCTCCATGTACACCTCGGGATTGCCGAATGCCGCGCCGGCTTCCGCCTTGGTGGTCTGCACCGCATGCAGCAACGCCGCCTCGGTGTGCACCACGCGCATGCCGCGCCCGCCACCGCCGCCGGCGGCCTTGATGATCACCGGATAGCCCACCGCCTTGGCCGTGCGCTTGATGATCACCGGGTCATCGGGCAGCGCACCTTCGGAGCCTGGCACGCAGGGCACGCCCGCGCGGATCATGGCCTGCTTGGCCGACACCTTGTCGCCCATGGTGCGGATCGAATCGGGCGTGGGACCGATGAAGGTGAAGCCGCTCCTTTCGACGCGCTCGGCAAAGTCGGCGTTTTCCGAGAGGAAACCGTAGCCCGGGTGGATGGCCTCCGCGTCGGTCACCTCGGCCGCCGAGATGATGGCCGGCATGTTGAGGTAGCTGTGCGTGCTCGATGCCGGGCCGATGCAGACGGCCTCGTCGGCCAGGCGCACGTACTTGGCGTCGCGGTCCGCCTCGGAATACACCATCACCGCCTTGATGCCCATTTCCCGGCAGGCACGCTGGATGCGCAGCGCGATCTCTCCCCGGTTGGCGATCAGGATTTTCTTGAACATGGGCTCGGGGTCTTCTTTATTCGATCACGTACAAAGGCTGGCCGTATTCCACGGCCTGGCCGTTTTCCACCAGGATCTGGGTCACGGTACCGGACTTGTCGGCCTCGATCTCGTTGAGGATCTTCATCGCTTCGACGATGCAGATGGTCTCGCCTTCCTTGATGGTGTCGCCCACTTCCACGAAGGGCTTGGCCCCGGGGCTCGACGCGCGGTAGAACGTACCGACCATGGGCGACTTCACCATGTGGCCCACCGGTGCGGCGGGCGTCGGTGCCGCCACGGGTGCTGGAGCAACTTCCACCGCCGGCACAACCGACGGTGTGACGGGTGCAGGCGCCATGCTGTAGGTGACGGGGGCGGCAGCCACCACGGGTGCACTCTTGACGATGCGCACCTTGCCTTCGGCTTCGGTGATTTCCAGCTCGGACACGTTCGACTCGGACACCAGGTCGATCAGTGTCTTCAGTTTTCTTAGATCCATGGTTTCTCCAACGAATTTCGGCCAAGTTGATCTAAAAGCATTCAACTTCACCGAAATGAAGTCACGTCAACCCGCCGGGGTGCCGCAGTGTACACGATCGGGCCGGTCTCGAGGCCCCCGGTGAAACGAGACTGACAACCGCCTGCGGCCGAGCGGTGCCGGGTACATTTTTGAGAGAAGTGGGGAATTTACCCCTTTTTGGCAGCGGCTTGCGGTGGCTTGACGAAAGGCGAGCGTTGTCAGGCCAAAGCTGCCCACTGGGCCAGATCGGCCTCGGACAGTTTGCCGATCTTCCGGTGCAACAGCTCGCCCGACGCACCGAAGACCACGCTGAAGGGCAGGGCTCCGGTGACGTTGCCCAGACTGCGGCTGATCTCGGTCCCGGCGAAGCCGGCCATGGCGACTGGAAAATTCAGCGGCAGCTTCTGCATGAAGCCGCGCACGGCGCTGGCCTGGTCGACCGCCAGCCCCAGCACCTGCCAACCCCGGGTCCTGTGAGCCTGATGAAAGGCATTGAGCAAAGGCAGCTCTTCCACGCAAGGGGGACACCAGGTGGCCCAGAAGTTGACCAGCAAGGGACGGCCATGGAAATCGGCCAGGCGCACGGCCTCGCCGTGGGGACCTTCGTAAGCCCCGGCCCAGAACGCGGCCTGCGCCTCGGAACGCACCGCTTGCGGCTGCAGCCGACGCCAGGACAGAAAACCGCCCGCGGCCGCTGCAGCCAGTGCCACGCCCGCCATCGCGACGGTACGGCGCCGCGGCATCATGCGTGCTCCTTGCCGGGCACAGCCATGAGCTGGCGCAGCGCGGGCGCATCACCACGCGGCTTGCGCCCCTGCGCATCAGGCTTGAGCGCCCCGCGCAGGTCATCATGCCCGTGCACCATGAGGTGCACCAGTACCCACTGGCCCAATGATTCGCAGCGGGTACGCAAAGTCAGCGCCTCCACCGGTTCGCCACGCCATCCGTTGACGGTACCGGGGTGGTACTCCACGCGGTGGTCGAGCAAGGTCCATTCGGGCGCCTTGGGGTCGTCACAGAAAAGCTGCAGATAGATGTCGCTGTGGCGCGTGGCGGTCCCATGCCAGACCGCGCCCCCCAGATACGGGCGAAAGGACTGCAGGCGCTCCATCCACACCAGTGCGAGTTCTCGCAGCGCACGCAGCTCGACGGCCTGGGACTCCGGACAGAACACCGCGATGTCTTCCCGCACCGCCGCATCGAGCACCGCGTTGTCGGGCAGCGGCGTGCGCGCCGGCAGTCCCATCTGTTTCACGGCGCGGCGCTTGGCCGCCGCGTATTCCAGGCCATCCTCGACCACCAGGCGGGCGGCCACGGCGGCGATTTCCAGGGTGATCTCGTCTCGGCTCGCATCCATGCAGGGGATTGTGCCTGCCGAACGGGTACCGCGAGCGTCGCACCGCCCATACCCGCAGGCGCCACGGGTGCGCCCCCTAGAATCCCGGGATGCACATACATATTCTGGGTATTTGCGGCACCTTCATGGGCGGCCTGGCCGCGCTGGCCCGCGAGGCAGGCCATCGCGTGACCGGTTGCGATGCCGGCGTCTACCCGCCCATGAGCGACCAGCTCCGCGCGCTCGGCATCGAGCTCATCGAAGGCTTCGATGCCGACCAGTTGGCCCTCAAGCCCGACATGTTCGTGGTCGGCAACGTGGTGAGCCGGGCCCGGGCGGCGGATGGCACGCCGAAGTTCGCGCTGATGGAAGCCATCATGGACAACGGCGCGGCCTACACCAGCGGTCCGCAGTGGCTGGCCGAACACGTGCTGCAGGGCCGACACGTACTGGCGGTCGCCGGCACCCACGGCAAAACGACGACCACCGGCATGCTGACCTGGATCCTGGAGGCGAACGGCCTGCAACCCGGTTTTCTCATCGGCGGCGTGCCCATGAACTTCGGCATTTCAGCCCGTCTGGGTCAGGGCAACCCATTCACCATTGAAGCGGACGAATACGACACCGCCTTCTTCGACAAGCGCAGCAAGTTCGTGCACTACCGGCCGCGCACGGCGATCCTGAACAACCTCGAGTTCGACCATGCCGACATCTTCGACAACCTGGCTGCGATCGAGCGCCAGTTCCACCACCTGGTCCGCACCGTGCCCGGCAACGGCCGCGTCGTCGTCAACGGGCTGGAAGAAAGCCTGGAGCGTGTGCTGCACAAGGGCCTGTGGAGCGAGCTGCGCAGTTTCGGCGCCGCCGTGAGCGATTTCACCGCGCACGGTGAGCCGCATGCCTTCGACGTGCTGCACCAAGGCCAGCCAGTCGGCCGCGTGGAGTGGGCACTCACAGGCGTGCACAATCAGCTGAACGCTCTGGCGGCCATTGCGGCTGCCGAGCACGTGGGCGTGGCGCCGACCGACGCAGCTCGAGCGCTGGGGGCCTTCGAAAACGTGCGGCGCCGCATGGAAGTGCGCGGCACCGTGGTGCGCGCAGGCGGCGACATCACCGTCTACGACGATTTCGCCCATCACCCCACCGCCATCCGCACCACGCTTGACGGCCTGCAGCGCCGGCTTGGGAGCCCGCGCGGGCGCATCCTGGCGGTGTTCGAGCCCCGCAGCAACACCATGAAGCTGGGGACCATGAAGTCACAACTGCCCTGGAGCCTGGAGGCCGCGGACCTCGCCTTCTGCCACACCGGCGGGCTGGACTGGAACGCAGCCGAGGCGCTGGTGCCCATGGGTGCGCGCGCGCAGGTGAGTCGCACCATCGACGAAGTGGTGGCGCAGGTGACGGCCGCCGCCCAGCCCGGCGACCACATCGTCTGCATGAGCAATGGCGGCTTCGGTGGCGTGCACGAGCGCCTGTTGAAAGCGCTTGCCGCCTGACGGTCAATACGTCAGGGACTGCTTCGGCACGTCCACCGACACCACCGGCTTGGCCAGGGCCGCGCTCGCGGCGCGCGCGAATGCCATGGCCCAGGGGCGGTGCGCCGCATCGCGAAAGCGACCCTCCCCCGCCGCTTCCGCCACGCAGAGGATCTTGTCGGCCGTGAGCACCTTGCCGGTGGGCCGGATGGGCTCGCAGCCCAGGAAGGTGAACTGCTCGTCGAGCCAGTGGCGGGCCAGGTCGTGCGGCATGGGCTGCACCTCTTCGAGATCAAAGCGGTAGGTGGCGGGATCGCCCCAGCTCACGGTGACTTGGCTGCGCATGCGTGATTCTCCTGTTCGGTCGCGCCATTGTGGCCTGTGCCCCGGGCGCGATCCACCCCGTGAAAGCCCGGGGCGGTCAGGCCCGCGCGCGGCGCGCGGACAGCACCGCCCCCGAAAGAACCTCCAGCGCCTGCAGCGAATCGCTCCAGCCGAGGCAGGCGTCGGTAATGCTCTGGCCGTACTTGAGACCGCCCACCGCGTCCTTGCCGGGGGAGAACTTCTGCGCGCCGGCCTCGATGTGGCTCTCGATCATCACGCCGAAGATGCTGCGCGAGCCACCAGCGATCTGCGCCCCGATGTCGCGCGCCACATCGAGCTGCTTCTCGTGCTGCTTGCTGCTGTTGGCGTGGCTGCAGTCCACCATCAGGCGCGGCGCCAGCTTTGCGGCCTCGAGTTCCTTCACCGACGCAGCCACGCTGGCGGCGTCGTAGTTGGGCGCCTTGCCGCCGCGCAGGATGACGTGGCAATCCTTGTTGCCATTGGTCTGCACGATTGCAACCTGGCCATTCTTGTGCACCGACAGGAAGTGGTGGCCACGCGAGGCGGCCTGGATGGCATCGGTCGCGATCTTGATGTTGCCATCCGTGCCGTTCTTGAAGCCGATCGGGGCCGACAGGCCCGAGGCGAGCTCGCGGTGCACCTGGCTTTCGGTGGTGCGCGCGCCGATCGCACCCCAGGCGATGAGGTCGCCGATGTACTGCGGCGAGATCACGTCCAGGAATTCGCTGCCGGCCGGCAGGCCCAGGCGATTGATCTCGATCAGCAACTGGCGCGCGATGCGCAGACCCTCGTCGATGCGGTAGCTCTCGTCCAGGTAGGGATCGTTGATCAGGCCCTTCCATCCCACCGTGGTGCGCGGCTTTTCGAAATAGACACGCATCACGACCTCCAGCGTGTCGGCGTACTTCTCGCGCAGTGGCTTGAGACGGCGCGCGTAGTCCACCGCGGCCACCGGGTCGTGGATGGAGCAGGGTCCGATCACCACCAGCAGGCGGTCGTCCTTGCCATGCAGGATGTCGTGGATGCGCTTTCGCGTGCGACTGATGAGGGTCTCCACGGGCGTGCCGCCGATGGGGAAGAAGCGGATCAGGTGTTCAGGAGGCGGCAGCACGGTGATGTCCTTGATGCGTTCGTCGTCGGTCTGGCTGGTCTTGTCGACTGGACGGGCATGCCAGGCATCGCTGCTGGAGGGGGCATTCTTGGCGGTCATCACAGGGCTCCTGAGTGGGGTTGCGTGGAAAAGTGGAAGGGCGAAAAAAAACCGCCGGGCTTGGAGCTCCGGCGGTTTGATCGAGATTCGGTGATGCGCTTACAGCCTCGCCTCTCGTCCGCCGGGGACTGAGAACCAGAAATAAAAGGCAAAAAAGGCGAAGCGCGAAGACATGGAAGCGGAATGTAGCACAGGCAAACGAAAACGACGATCAGGCAGTGCCGCCGACGGTCAGGCCATCGATGCGCAGCGTCGGCTGGCCCACGCCCACCGGCACGCTCTGGCCTTCCTTGCCACAGGTGCCCACGCCGCTGTCGAGCTTCATGTCGTTGCCGATCATGCTCACGCGGGTCAGCGCATCGGGGCCGTTGCCCACCAGCGTGGCACCCTTCACCGGGTACTGGATCTGGCCGTTCTCCACCCAGTAGGCCTGGCTGGCAGAAAACACGAACTTGCCGCTGGTGATGTCGACCTGGCCACCGCCGAAGTTGGTGGCGTACAGGCCCTTCCTGATGCTGGCCACGATTTCTTCGGGTGCCTTGTCGCCCCCCAGCATGTAGGTGTTGGTCATGCGCGGCATGGGCACATGGGCGTAGCTCTCGCGCCGGCCGTTGCCGGTGGGCTTGACGCCCATCAGGCGCGCGTTCATCGCGTCCTGGATGTAGCCACGCAGGATGCCGTCCTCGATCAGCACGTTCTTCTGCGAGGTGTGGCCCTCGTCGTCCACGTTGAGCGAGCCACGGCGGTCAGCGATCGTGCCGTCGTCGAGCACGGTCACTCCCTTGGCGGCCACGCGCTGGCCGATGCGGCCGGCGAAGGCACTGGAGCCCTTGCGGTTGAAGTCGCCCTCCAGGCCATGGCCCACGGCTTCGTGCAGCAGGATGCCGGGCCAGCCCGAGCCCAGCACCACCACCATCTCGCCAGCCGGTGCGGGACGGGCGTCGAGGTTGGTCAGCGCGTACGACACGGCCTCGTCCACATAGGACTGCACCATGGCATCGTCGAAATACGCCAGGCCGAAACGGCCACCACCGCCCGAGGAGCCGGATTCCCTGCGCCCGGCCTGCTCGGCGATCACCGTCACCGACAGACGGATCAACGGGCGCACGTCGGCGGCCAGGGTGCCATCGGCACGCGCCACCAGCACCACGTCGTGTTCGGCGGCCAGGCCGGCCATGACCTGCTTGACCCGCGGGTCCCTGGCCTTGGCCATGCGCTCCACCTTCTCCAGCAGCGCCACCTTGGCCGTGCTGTCGAGCGTGGCGATCGGGTCCAGGCCGGGGTAGAGCGAGCGCGACTTCGGCACCTTGACGGTCGGCACGCGCACCTTGCGGCCCTGGCCCTGCGCGGAAATCGAACGCACGGTGTGGGCCGCGTCGAGCAGCGAATCCCAGGACAGGTCGTCGGAGTAGGCAAATGCTGTCTTCTCGCCACTGACCGCGCGCACGCCCACGCCCTGGTCGATGCTGAAGCTGCCCGTCTTGACGATGCCTTCCTCCAGACTCCAACCCTCGCTGCGCGTGGTCTGGAAATACAGGTCGGCGTCGTCCACGCCGTGCGACATGATCTCGCCCAGCGCGCGCTGCAGGTGCGACGGACTCAGGCCGAAGGGTTCGAGCAGCAGGTTCTGGGCGGTGGCCAGGCGGGCCAGGGTGGGTTCGCGTGAAATCATCGGACAATTGTATGAAGCAATGGCCCACGCGCCCGCATCAGGGTCTTGGCGGCGTCTGGCGCAGCAGTTCGAACAGGGCCGCGTCGTCCAGCCCGGCCATGCCGGCTTCATGGGCATCGACAAAAACGCGTGCGGCATGAGCGCCCAGCGGGCCTTCAAACCCCACGCTGCGGCCTGCCGCCACGGCCAGACGGGTGTCCTTCTCCAGCAGGGTCAGATGTGCGCGTGGCGCGAAATCGCCCGCCACGGCACGGCGCATGCGGTCCAGGCCGATCCAGCTCTGGCCGCTGGAACGCTCGATCACGTCCAGTGTGGTCGACAGGTCCAGACCCATGCGCTCGGCCATGGCCAGCACCTCGGCCGCGCCAACGAGGTTGATGCCGGCCAGCAGGTTGTTGACCAGCTTGGTGCGGGCGCCGTCGCCGACGCGTTCGCCCACGCGCAGTACGTTGTCGGACAAGGCGGCCAGCAAGCCTGCGTGGCGCGCCAGCACAGGCCCGGGCGCGGCCACCATCAGGCTCATGCGACCATCGCGCGCGCGCTGCGGGCCGCCGGACATGGGTGCGTCGATGCAGTCCACCCCCTGCCCCGCCAGCCTCGCGGCCATCCGCTCGACGTCCTCGGGTGCGATCGTCGGGCACAGCAGCACGGCCTGACCGGCTTGCAGCGCGGGGGCGGCGCCACCCTCGCCCCAGAGGACCTCGTCGCACTGCAGCGCGTCCACCACCACGAGGATCAGGGCGCCGTTCGCGCCGAGGGCGCGCGCCGCGGCCAGCGGGGTTCCTGCGAGCGCCGCGCCGGCGGCGCTGGCCTGCTGCTGGCGCCCGGAATCGATGTCACACACCGTCACCGGCCAGCCGCCCTCGCGCAGGCGCTCGACCATGGCGCCACCCATATTGCCCGCGCCCACCACCGACACGGCTGCGAGGGCGCTCACCGGGGTACCTTCGCCCTGCGGGCTGCGGTGCGAGCTTGTTTGGGAACGGCCCGGCGCGGCGCTCATGACTGCATCAGGCGCTTGGACTTGGCCACCGACATCAGGATGCCCAGACCCACGCCGAGCGTCACCATGGCCGTGCCGCCATAGCTCACGAAGGGCAGCGGCACGCCCACCACCGGCAGGATGCCGCTGACCATGCCCATGTTGACGAAGGCGTACACGAAGACGTTGAGCGTGACCGCGCCGGCGAGCAGGCGCGAGAACTGCGTCGGCGCCTCCAGCGCGATCACCAGGCCGCGCAGGATCAGGAAGATGAAGCCGACCATCAGCAACAGCGTGCCCACCAGACCGAACTCCTCGGAAAAGGCGGCATAGATGAAGTCGGTGGTGCGCTCGGGAATGAATTCCAGGTGCGTCTGCGTGCCCTGCATGAAACCCTTTCCCCACACCCCGCCCGAGCCGATGGCGATCATGCCCTGGATGATGTGGAACCCCTTGCCCAGCGGGTCCTTCGAGGGGTCGAGCAGCGTGCACACGCGCTGGCGCTGGTACTCGTGCAGGATCTGCCAGTCCACTCCGGGCGCGCACATCTGCGGCTCCAGGGCGATCAGGGCCACGATGCCGACCGCGCCGAGCAGCACCGGCGGCAGGATGAGCTTCCAGCTCAGGCCGGCAAAGAAGATCACGAACAGGCCGGACGACACCACCAGCAGGGAAGTTCCCAGGTCCGGCTGCTTGAGGATCAGCGCCACAGGGAACAGGAGCAGGATACCCGCCACCAGGAAGTCCAGTGGCTTGAGGTGGCCCTCACGGCGGTGGAACCACCAGGCCAGCATGAGCGGCATGGCGATCTTCATGAGCTCGCTGGGCTGGATGACGGTCACCCCCACGTCCAGCCAGCGCTGAGCGCCCTTGCGCTGGATGCCGAACCACATGACCGCCAGCAGCAGCGCCACACCCACGGTGTACATCGGCAGCGCCAGGCTCATCAGCCGCTGCGGCGGCACCTGCGCCACCACGAACATCAGGGTCACGGCGATCAACATGTTGCGCGCATGCATGGCGAACCGGGTGCCGTGATCGAAGCCCACGGAATACATGGTGAGCAGCCCCGCGCCCGCCATCAGGAAGATCGCGAACAGCAGCGGCACGTCAAAGCCCTGGAAGATCGGGGCAATGCGTTGCAGCAGCGAGGGTTTGTCGAACACGACGGCCATGGCGCCCGATTATCCTTCGCCCATGAGCACCCCCACCGCTACCCGCACGACCCACCTGCTGTACCTGCATGGTTTTCGCTCGTCGCCGCATTCGATGAAGGCGCGCCAGGTGGCCGCGCGCGTGCAGGCACAACACCCCGGCGTGACCTGGTGGTGCCCGCAGCTGCCGCCATCGCCGCGCGAGGCCATGGCCCTGGTGATGGAAGGCATCCGGGCCTGGCCGCGCGAATCCCTGGCCGTCGCCGGCTCCTCGCTGGGCGGCTTCTATGCGCGCTGGCTTGCGCTGCAGATCCCCTGCCGCGCGGTGCTGCTCAACCCAGCGGTGTTCCCAGCGCGCGACCTGGCGAAGTACATCGGCGAGCAGACCGCCTGGCACGATCCGCAGGAGCGTTTCTTCTTCGAGCCCGCCTTCGTCGACGAGCTGCGGACACTGCAGGACGACATCGCCCGTCTGACACCGCGGCAACCGGCAACGCCTGAATCCCGGTTCGCCATCGTGGCCAAAGGCGACGAGGTACTGGACTGGCGCGAGATGCAGGCCTTTTGCGCCGGTGGCGAGATCCGCCTGTTGCCGGGCAGCGACCACGCCATCAGCGACTTCGACCAGCACATCGACGCGGTCTTCGCCTTCCTCGGGTTGTAACGGGAGCCACACGACCCCATGGGACAATCCCGCCCATGCACATCCTGTTTGATGACGCCGGCAAGCTGTTGACCGGCCGCCTCCTGTCGGAGGCCGAAAGTTCCCTTCAAGTCGAGCTCGAATCGGGCAAGCGCGTCAAGGTCAAGTCCGCCAACGCCCTGCTGCGCTTCGACAAACCCTCCCCCAGCCAGCTGATGCCCGCAGCCACCACGCTGGCCGAGACCATGGAACTCGAACTCGCCTACGAGTTCGCCCCCGAGGACGAGTTCGGGTTCGCCGATCTGGCGCACGAGTACTTCAGCGACAGCGCCAGCACCACCGAGCAGGTCGCCGCGCTGCTGTGCCTGCAAGGCGCGCCGCACTACTTCCGCCGCGCCGGCAAAGGCCGCTACAAAAAAGCGCCGCCGGAGATCCTGGCGCAGGCGCTCGCGGCGATCGAGAAGAAGAAGGAAGTGCAGGCCCGGATCGAGGCCTGGGCCGCAGAACTCGCCAGCGGTGTCTGTCCCGAGCCGGTGCGCCAGCAGCTCTACAAGATCCTCTTCAAGCCGGACAAGAACGCGCCCGAGTACAAAGCCGTGGTGGAAGCCGCGCGCAACAGCCACACGGCGCCGCTGACGCTGCTGCAGAATGCCGGCGCGATCCACAGCGCCTACCAGTTCCACTGGCAGCGCTTCCTGTTTGACCAGTTCCCCAGGGGCACGGGCTTTCCGCCGCTGGAGGCACCGGTGATCGCCGACGAACTGCCCCTGGCCACCGTGCAGGCCTTCTCGATCGACGATTCGGCCACCACCGAGATCGACGACGCGCTCTCGCTGCAGGGCCTGGGCAGCGGCCAGGTCACCCTGGGCATCCACATCGCCGCACCGGGCCTGGCGGTGTCACCCGAGGACGTGATCGACCAGGTGGCGCGCCAGCGCCTGTCCACTGTCTACATGCCGGGCCACAAGATCACCATGCTGCCCGACGACGTCGTGCAGGCCTACACCCTGATGGCCGGGCGCGACTGCCCCGCTGTGTCGCTCTACGTCACGCTCGACGAGGCCACGCTGGCCGTCGCCGGCAGCCGCACCGTGCTCGAGCGCGTGCCGATCGCGCTCAACCTGCGCCACGACCAGCTCGACGCCGTCATCACCGAAGCCTGGCTCGATGGCGCGGTACCGGCCACAGGCGCCACGCCCGCGATCGCGGCCCTGCAGCCCTCGCTCGCCTTCCTGCACCGCCTGGCTCGACACCTCAAGGCGCAGCGCGAGGTGGTGCGTGGCAAACCCGAAAACTTCAACCGCCCCGACTACACCTTCCGCCTCGAGGGCGTGACCGGCGACGAGCCTACGGGCGACGAACGCGTGCGCATCGGCACGCGCCAGCGCGGCGCCCCCCTGGACTTGATGGTCGCCGAAGCCATGATCCTGGCCAACAGCACCTGGGGCAACTGGCTGGCCGAATGCGGCGTGCCCGGCATCTACCGCAGCCAGGCCAGCCTGCAACCCGGCGTGAAGGTGCGCATGGGCACGAAAGCGCAGCCGCACGCCGGCATCGGCGTCAAAAGCTATGCCTGGAGCACCTCGCCGCTGCGCCGCTACGTGGACCTGGTGAACCAGTGGCAGATCATTGCCTGCGCGCGCCACAGCAAGACCGCCGCGCTGGCCGCGCCGTTCAAGCCCCGGGATGCCAATCTGTTCGCCATCATCAGCGCCTTCGACGCCGCCTACACCGCCTACAACGGCTTCCAGAACGGCATGGAGCGCTACTGGACGCTGCGCTACCTGCGACAGGAGAACCTCACCGAACTCACTGCGACCCTGATCAAGGACAACCTGGTGCGCGCCGACACCCTGCCCCTGGTGCTGCCGGTACTGGGCGCCGAGGGCCTGCCGCGCGGCGCCCACCTGCGCGTGAAACTGGGCGAGATCGACGACATCACGCTCGACATACACGGCACGGTGACCGAGCGTCTGGACCTGCCGGTGGACAGCACGCTGGACGACGAAGGCGGCTCGGACGAGGACGGCGAGGACGAGGAACTGGCCGCGCCGCTGGCACTGGCCATCGATGTCGACGAGGCCGAAAACGATCCAGCCGCCCAGCCCCCTCAAACGCCCGGCCCGGCAGGGGATTGAGCCCCGAGCCACCCGCAGCACGGATAATTCCCGCGTGATGAAGTCTGCCCTGTCCTTTCTCAAGACGCTGAGCACGCTGCAACTCGCGCTGGGGATCTCGGTGGCCGTGCATGCCGCGCTGCTGACCGTGCGCTTCGTGGACCCCGAACGCTTCAACCGCGTGTTCCAGGACACCCCGCTGGAAGTGATCCTGGTCAACGCGCGCAGCGACGGCCGTCCCGACAAGGCCACCGCCATTGCGCAGGCCTCGCTGGCCGGAGGCGGCGACAAGGAGCGCGGACGCGCCACCTCGCCCCTGCCACCGGCGGCCGTGGCGCGCATCGGCGATGCACACGAAGACGACGAGCGCAAGATCGAACAGCTGCGTGAGCAGCAGAACCGCCTGCTGGCGCAGGTCCGGCGCGAGCTGGCGAAGATGCCACCGCCCGATCCCGAATCTGTCACGCCCAGCCCCGACGCCTCCGAACGCGAACAGCGGCGCCGGGCCCTGGTGAAGATCCTGGCCGAAATCGAGAAGCGCATCAGCGAGGAAAACGCCCGACCCAAGAAGCGCTACATCAGCCCGGCCACGCGCGAGGCGGTCTATGCCATCTACTACGACGGGCTGCGGCGCAAGATTGAGGACCGCGGCACCAGCAACTTCCCCGAGGCGGGTGGACGCAAGCTGTATGGCGAACTCACCATGATCATCACGGTCAATCACAACGGCGCCGTGCTCGATACCGAGGTGGTGCAACCCTCGGGCATCGCCCTGCTCGACCGCCGCGCGCAGGCCATCGTGCACAGCCTGGCCTTCGGCAACTTCAGCGACGCGATGCGCCGCCAGGCCGATCAGATCGTGGTGGTCTCGCGCTTTCGGTTCACGCGCGAAGAGACGCTGCAGACCCAGCTCTCCGGGCAGTGAATGAAATCCTTCGGCCGCTGGTTGTCGTGGTTGCTGTTGGCCGGCGTGGCGCTGCAGATGTTCTTCATCGCACGCATCGCGGTCATGGCCGCCATCGATCCCGTGAGCACCGCCTTCATGCGCTCGGAGGCCTGGCGCGTGGCCGGTGCGAGCCTGGGCGGTGACAAGACCTGGCGGTGGTCCCATCAATGGGTGGACAACGAGCAGATCAGTCCCCACCTCAAGCGCGCTGTG
The DNA here is from genome assembly GCF_025699295.1 of Hydrogenophaga sp. GTDB lineage: Bacteria > Pseudomonadota > Gammaproteobacteria > Burkholderiales > Burkholderiaceae_C > Hydrogenophaga. The sequence goes on from NZ_JAILWB010000005.1 coordinate 62,370, forward strand.
ATCGCGTCCGAGGATGCCGGCTTCATCGACCACGGTGGTGTGGACTGGGAAGCGATCGAGGGTGCATGGCAGAAGAACGTGCGCCGCCAGCAACTGGCCGAGAAGCGCGCCGCCAGACAGCCCGACCGGCCCGCGCGCGAACCGAAGATCGTCGGCGGCTCCACCATCACCCAGCAACTGGCCAAGAACCTGCTGCTCTCGGGTGAGCGTCAGTTCCTGCGCAAGGGTCAGGAACTGGTGCTCGCGCTGGCGCTGGAGGCGCTGCTGGACAAGCGCCGCATCCTGGAGATCTACCTCAACAGCGTGGAATGGGGCGAAGGCGTGTTCGGCGCCGAGGCGGCCGCGCAGCGCTACTTCGGGAAGCCGGCGAGCAAGCTCAACGCCCACGAGGCCGCGCGCCTGGCGGTGATGCTGCCCTCGCCGAAGTTCTTCGAGACGCGCCAGGGTTCGGCCTACCTGGCGCGGCGCACTGGCACCATCGTCGCGCGCATGGGCGCCGTTCAACCGCCATGAACCTTCGCGCCCAGGCCATGGCCGTGCTTCTGCTGGGCCTGGTGCGCCTGCTGACCGGCGCGCAGGCGCGCTGGCACGGTTGCCCACCCAAGGCCGAGCAGCGCATCTATTTCGCCAACCACCAGAGCCACGCCGACCTGGTGCTGATCTGGGCCGCGCTGCCACAGGAGTTGCGCAGCATCACGCGCCCGATCGCCGCCAGGGACTACTGGACCGCGTCGAACTTCAAGCGCTGGATCACCACCGAGGTGTTCAATGCCGTGTATGTGGAGCGAGAGAGGAAGGGCGACGAAGACCCGCTGGCGCCGCTGGCGCAGGCGCTGGAGAGCGGCGACTCGCTGATCCTGTTTCCGGAGGGCACGCGCGGCCACGGGGAAGACCCGCAGCCCTTCAAGTCGGGCCTGTACAACCTCGCGCAGCGCTTTCCCGACGTGGTGCTGGTGCCCGCCTGGATCCACAACGTGCAGCGCGTGATCCCCAAGGGCGAGGTGGTGCCGGTGCCGGTGCTGTGCTCGGTGACCTTTGGCGAACCGCTCGCGCTCGGTGCCGATGAGCCGCGCGCCGACTTCCTGCAACGCGCGCGCGCGGCCGTCATGGCCCTGCGCGAGGTCTGAACGGAGCGCCAACATGGGCAGCTTCCTGCGCAGCCTCACCCCCGATCAGCAGGTCAGCCTGGTATTCGTGGTGCTCTTCGGCCTGTTGCTGATCGCCAGTGGTGTGTCGGTGCTGCTGTCGCTGCGCGAACGCCGCGCCGGCGACGAAGGCGATGACAACGAATCGGGTGATCGCACGCGCCGTCTGCAGGACAACCAGGCCCTGCTGCGCAGCTCCTGGATCATGGTGCTGGTGTTCTGGATCGGCTGGGCCCTGGGCGAGGGCTTTGCCATCGTCATGTTCGGCTTCGTGTCCTTCTTCATCCTGCGCGAGTTCATCAGCCTCTCACCCACGCGCCGCGGCGATCACCGCAGCCTGGTGCTGGCCTTCTTCGTCGTGCTGCCCTTGCAGTACGCCCTGGTGTGGACCGAGCGCTTCAACCTGTTCACCGTCTTCATCCCGGTCTATGTGTTCCTCGCCATCGCAGTGGTGAGCGCGCTGGGCAACGACCCGCAGCGCTTTCTGGAGCGCAGTGCCAAGCTGCAGTGGGGCATCATGGTCTGCGTTTACGGCATGAGCCATGTGCCTGCGTTGCTGCTGCTCGACTTCAAGGGTTTCGCCGGCAAGACAGCGTTCCTGGTGTTCTTTCTGGTGCTGGTGGTACAGACCTGCATGCTCGTGCAGCACCTGGCCGCGCGCGGCCTGCGCCGGCCAGTGGCGCCGGCTATCAGCGACAGCTTCCATTGGCGCAGCTGGGCGATGGGCCTGGCCGCCGGTGGTCTGCTGGGCGCGGCGCTGGCGGGCTTCACCCCGTTCAGGCCCCTGCCCGCATTTGCCATGGCCCTCGTGGCCTGCGCGGCGGGCAGCTTCGGCCACCTGGTGATGAAGGCCATCAAGCGCGACCGCGGCGTGACGCACTGGGGCCTCGCAGGTCGCTCGGTCACGGGCGCCAGCGGGCTGCTCGACCGGGTGGATGCCCTCTGTTTTGCCGCGCCGGTGTTCTTTCACTCGGTTCGCTGGACGTTCAACCTATGAGAATCCTCGGCATCGACCCCGGACTGCAATGCACCGGCTTCGGCGTGATCGACACCGACGGCCCGAACCTGCAGTACGTGGCGAGCGGCACCATCCAGACAAGTCCCAAGGACGGCGCCTTGCTGCCCGAGCGGCTCAAGATCCTGTTCGATGGCATCACCGAGGTGGTGGCGCGCTACCAGCCCGAGGTGTCGGCCTGCGAGATCGTGTTCGTCAATGTCAACCCGCAGGCCACGCTGCTGCTGGGCCAGGCGCGTGGTGCCTGCCTGACCGCGCTGGTGGCCAACCACCTGCCGGTGGCCGAGTACACCGCGCTGCAGCTGAAAAAGGCTGTGGTCGGCTATGGCAAGGCAGCCAAACCGCAGGTGCAGGAAATGGTGAAACGCCTGCTGCAGCTGCCTGGTCTGCCGGGCAAGGACGCGGCCGACGCACTGGGCCTGGCCATCACGCATGCGCAGGTGAGCCGGACCCTGGTGGCGATCAACAAGGTCTCCACGGCACAGGCGCGCTCCAGCGCTTCCTACAAGGCCGGCCGCCTCTACTGAGCGCGCGCTACAGCAGCCGTTCGAGCACCAGCACGCCGAAGAAGCCCAGCGCGGCGATCACCGTCCACTTCAGGATGACGATGCCCCAGGTGCGGTAGCGCGCCTGCGAGGTACCGATGTAGAACGCAAAGCACACGCCGGCCGCGAGCAGCAGCAGCATGAGGGTCCAGCGGAACAGCAGCATGGGTTCGCGGGCTGCGCGGCCGGTTTACCAGGCCGGCGCGAGCTGGGCGAAACCGCTCGGAGCCTCGCGGTCGTGCGCGAAGCTGACCACCTCGTAGGCGTCGGGCCGCTCCAGCAGCGCACGCAGCAGCTGGTTGTTCATGGCGTGGCCGCTGCGGAAGGCACTGTAGGCGGCCAGCAGGGGCTTGCCGACGATGTAGAGATCCCCCATGGCGTCGAGGATCTTGTGCTTGACGAACTCGTCCTGGTAGCGCAGACCATCGGCATTGAGCACCTTGACGTCGTCCATCACGATCGCGTTGTCCAGCCCGCCGCCCATGGCCAGGCCGTTGGAGCGCATCATTTCCACGTCGCGCGTGAAGCCGAAGGTGCGCGCGCGCGCGATCTCGCGCGCGTAGCGTCCGCTGCCGAAGTCGAACTCGACGCGCTGGCCGGTGGAGTTCACCGCCGGGTGGTCGAACTCGATCTCGAAGGCCAGCTTGTAGCCGTGGAACGGGTCGAGCCGCGCCCACTTCACGTTCCTGCCCTCGCCTTCGCGCACCTCCACCGGCTTGACCACGCGGATGAAGCGCTTGGGCGCGTTCTGCATCACGATGCCGGCACTCTGCAGCAGGTAGACAAAGGACGCCGACGAGCCGTCCAGGATGGGGACTTCTTCGGCCGTGATGTCCACGTAGAGATTGTCCAGCCCCAGCCCTGCGCAGGCGCTCATGAGGTGCTCGATGGTGTGGACCTTCGCACCTCCATTGGAGATGGTGGACGCCAGCCGCGTGTCGGAGACCGCAAGCGCGTTCACGGCGATCTCCACCGGCGTGGCCAGGTCCACGCGGCGGAACACGATGCCGGTGTCGGGCGCGGCGGGGCGCAGCGTCAACTCCACGCGCTGACCGCTGTGCAGGCCGACGCCGACCGCCTTGGTCAGGGATTTGAGTGTGCGTTGCGCGAGCATCCTGCGATTGTAGGTTTTTGCCCTCTGGAACACAGTGAGAATTGGTGATGACCTCGATAGGCAACGGATTGATCGAACGGAAAGCGTCGCGAGCAAGCCGAGGTGGCGCTGAAGCGCGGAGCCGTACACCCGTACGGCGAGCACTGCAGGCGCCAGATCGGCTTGCGCAGCAGCTTTACGTCGATCAATCGGCTTGCTTGCGCAGGAACGCCGGAATCTCGAAGTCGTCCATGCCGCCCGAAGCCAGCGCGTCCACCTTGGCCGCAGCCTGGGTGCGGTTGGTGCGCCAGACGCTGGGCACGGCCATGGAGTTGTAGTCCGGCTGCGTGGCACCCGGGCCGCCCACCGGGGTGTTGACCGTCGGCACGTTGAACGGCACGTTGTCGGTGCCGGTGCGCAGCACCTGCAACGGCGGTGCGGTGCGGCGCACGCCCTGGCGCGACAGGCCGGTGGCCACCACGGTGACGCGCATCTCGTCGCCCAGGTTGTCGTCGTAGGCCGCGCCGTAGATCACGTGGGCTTCGGACGAGGCATACGCGCGGATGGTGTTCATCGCCAGCTTGGACTCGGACAGCTTGAGCGAACCCTTGGCGGCCGTCACCAGCACCAGCACGCCCTTGGCGCCCGAGAGGTCGATGCCTTCGAGCAGCGGGCAGGCCACGGCCTGCTCGGCGGCGATGCGCGCGCGGTCCGGCCCGGCCGCCACAGCCGTGCCCATCATGGCCTTGCCGGGCTCGCCCATCACGGTGCGCACGTCCTCGAAGTCGACGTTGACGTTGCCGTACTCGTTGATGATCTCGGCGATGCCGCCCACGGCGTTCTTGAGCACGTCGTTGGCATGCGCGAAGGCCTCGTCCTGCGTGACCTCGTCGCCCAGCACCTCCAGCAGCTTCTCGTTGAGCACCACGATCAGCGAGTCCACGTTGGCCTCGAGCTCGGCCAGACCGTGGTCGGCATTGGTCATGCGGCGACCGCCTTCCCAGTCGAAGGGCTTGGTGACCACGCCCACCGTGAGGATGCCCATCTCCTTGGCCACGCGCGCGATCACCGGCGCGGCGCCGGTGCCGGTGCCGCCGCCCATGCCGGCGGTGATGAACAGCATGTGCGCCCCGGCGATGGCTTCGCGGATGTCGTCCACCGCGATCTCGGCGGCCTCGCGGCCCTTCTCGGGCTTGCTGCCCGCGCCCAGGCCGCTGGTGCCGAGCTGGATGGTCTTGTGCGCGGCGCTGCGCGAGAGCGACTGCGCATCGGTGTTGGCGCAGATGAACTCCACGCCCTGCACGCTGCGCGAGATCATGTGCTCGACCGCGTTGCCACCACCTCCGCCCACGCCGATGACCTTGATCTGGGTGCCGAGGTTGAATTCTTCGACTTCAATCATTTCGATGCTCATTTTTCTCTCCTGTTGTGCCCGGGAACCAGCGAGGTCGGGCGGTATTTCAATGCAAATTTCGGTTCAGCGGATCGGGGTGAAGGCAGGCTCATCCAGGCGGTCCGGTGCATTCGGTGCACCGGCCTCGTCGTCGTCGTTCGGCGGTCTGTGGACGAACCTGCGCTGTCGTGTGTGTTTCGATCATCAGAAAGTCCCCACAAACCAGTTTTTCATCCGTTCCAGTGCACCCTGCACGGAACCCGCTTTCTGCGCCACCTTGTGCCCGCGCACGCGCGCCAGGCGCGCCTCCTCGAGCAGACCCATGACCGTGGCCGCGCGCGTCTGCGCCACCATGTCGGAGAGCGCACTGGTGTAGTTCGGGATGCCCCGGCGCACCGGCTTGAGAAAAATGTCCTCGCCCAGCTCGACCATGCCGGGCATGACCGCGCTGCCGCCCGTGAGCACAATGCCCGAGGACAGCATTTCCTCGTGACCCGAGTCGCGCAGCACCTGCTGCACCAGCGAGAAGATCTCCTCCACACGCGGCTCGATCACGCCCGCCAGCGCCTGGCGGCTGAGCATGCGCGGGCCGCGGTCACCCAGGCCCGGCACCTCGACCTGCGTGTCCGGGTCGGCCAGCAGCTGTTTGGCGCAGCCGCTCTCGACCTTGATGTCCTCGGCATCCTTGGTCGGCGTGCGCAGCGCCATGGCGATGTCGCTGGTGATCAGGTCGCCGGCGATCGGGATGACCGCGGTGTGCCGGATCGCGCCACCCGAGAAGATGGCCACGTCGGTCGTGCCCGCGCCGATGTCGACCAGTGCCACGCCCAGTTCCTTTTCGTCGTCGGTCAGGATCGCCTGACTGGAGGCCAGCGGGTTGAGCATGAGCTGGTCGACCTCCAGACCACAACGGCGCACGCACTTGATGATGTTCTCGGCCGCGCTTTGTGCGCCGGTGACGATGTGCACCTTGGCCTCCAGCCGGATGCCGCTCATGCCGATCGGCTCCTTGACTTCCTGGCCGTCGATCACGAACTCCTGCGGTTCGACCAACAGCAGGCGCTGGTCGGTCGAGATGTTGATCGCCTTGGCGGTCTCGATCACGCGTGCCACGTCGGTGGCGCTGACCTCGCGGTCCTTGATGGCCACCATGCCGCTGGAGTTGATGCCGCGGATGTGGCTGCCGGTGATGCCGGTGTAGACGCGCGCGATACGGCAGTCGGCCATCAGCTCGGCTTCTTTCAGGGCCTGCTGGATGCTCTGCACGGTCGCGTCGATGTTGACCACCACGCCGCGCTTGAGGCCATGGCTGGTCGACACGCCCAGGCCTGCGAGCTTGAGTTCGCCGCCGGGCTGGACCTCGGCGACCACCACCATGATCTTGGCGGTGCCGATGTCGAGACCGACCACCAAATCCTTGTATTCCTTGGCCATGATTGCTTCTTGATTACCTTCGGGGTTGTGATGCGCCTGCAGCCGGCGTGTCGGTCACGGTGGTCACGCCGCGCAGGCGCAGCGCATAGCCATTGGGGTAGCGCAGGTCCACCGACTGCACAGCCCCCGTGTAGCGTTCGGTGAGCTGGGCCAGCGTGCCGGTGAAGCGGCGTGTGCGCTGCAGCAGCTCGTCGGGCGTACCTCGGCCCAGTTCCATGCTGGCACCGCTGTCCAGACGGGCGCGCCAGGTGCCGCGCTCGGAGAGTTCGAGCCGTTCCAGGCCCATCTCCATGCGAGCGAGTTCGGTCTGCAGCAGCTGATAGAGCGCCCACACCTGCGCCGACTGCTCGCTCGGGCCGGCCAGTTCAGGCAGGGCGTCGCTGTCGTCCGGGCTGGCGTCGAACACCTCACCCAGCCCGTTGACCAGCTGACCCGAGCCGGACTCGCCCCACCACGCCACGGCCTGGTGCTCTTCCAGGGTCACGCGCAGGCGGTTGGGGAATTCGCGCTGCACCACGGCCTTGCGCACCCAGGGCACGGACTCGAACAACAGGCGCACCTGCTGCAGGTCCACCGTAAGAAAACTGCCGGCCAGGCGGGTCTTCATCTGCGAAGCCAGCTGTGCGCGAAAGCCCACCGCGTTCTGATGTGCCACGTCGCCGTGCACGGTGATCGCCTGAACGGTCCAGACGGGATGGCGCACCAGCCATGTCGTGAACAGCCCCAGGCTGAGCACGGCAAACACTGCGAGCAGGACGTGCGTGACCACGGTCATGAGCTTGACGTCCAGGGGCAGTTCGGTGGTGGCCATGGTGCGTGGTCCGCGCGGTTCAGGCCGGGTTGTCCAGCGCGGCGCTGGCCAGCAGCACCAGGCACAGATCTTCATACGACAGGCCGGCGGCCTTTGCCGACATCGGCACCAGGGAATGGCTGGTCATGCCCGGCGAAGTGTTGATCTCGAGCAGGAAGGGCTTGCGGTCGCTCGCGCGGATCATCAGGTCGGCACGGCCCCAGCCGCGGCAACCCAGTGCACGGTAGCTGGCCAGCACGATGCGCTGGATCTCGCGCTCCTCGGTCTCGGGCAGCCCACTGGGGCAGTGGTACTTCACCTCGTCGGTGAAGTACTTGTTCTGGTAGTCGTAGGCGCCATCGGGCGCGACGATGCGAATCACCGGCAGCGCGCGGGCCTGCTCGCCGGTGCCGATCACCGGGCAGGTCACTTCCTCGCCTTCGATGAACTCCTCGCACAGCACGTCGGGGTCGTAGCGCACGGAAAGGGCCACCGCGGCCTGCATGTCGGAGTAGCCACGCACCTTGCTCACGCCGATGGACGACCCTTCGCGCGGCGGCTTGACGATCAGCGGCAGGCCCAGTTCGTCGGGAACGGCTCGCGTGTGCTCGGGCGTCTGTTGCCCCGGCGCAAGGCACACGTAGCGCGGCGTCGGCAGGCCCTCGGCGATCCACATGCGCTTGGTCATGACCTTGTCCATGGCGATGGCCGAAGCCAGCACGCCGGGACCGGTGTAGGGAATTCCCATGAGTTCCAGCGCACCCTGCACCGTGCCGTCCTCGCCATGGCGGCCGTGCAGCGTGATGAAGCAGCGCGTGAAGCCCTCGCGGCGCAAGTCGCCCAGGTCCCGTTCGGCGGGGTCGAAGGCATGCGCGTCCACGCCCCGGGCCTTCAGCGCGGCCAGCACGCCTGTGCCCGACATGAGCGAGACCTCGCGTTCGGCCGAACGCCCGCCCATCAAGACCGCCACCTTGCCGAGTGATGTCGGATCGATCACCGTGTTGTCCTTTGTGTTCATGCCGTGGCCCCCTGCGCCAGTTCGATCACGCGGCCTGCCACCGCGCCCACGGTGCCCGCGCCCATGCACAGGATCACGTCGCCGTCCTGCGCGTTGTCGAGCACGGCCTGCGGCATGGCGTTGATGTCGTCCACGAACACCGGCTCCAGCTTGCCGGCCACGCGCAGTGCACGCGCCAGCGAGCGGCCATCGGCCGCGACGATGGGCGCCTCGCCGGCCGCGTACACCTCGGCCAGCAGCACCGCGTCGGCGTCGTTGATCACCTTCACGAAATCCTCGAAACAGTCGCGCGTGCGCGTGTACCTGTGCGGCTGAAAGGCCAGCACCAGGCGCCGGCCCGGGTAGGCGCCGCGCGCGGCCGCCAGCGTGGCGGCCATCTCCACTGGGTGGTGGCCGTAGTCGTCCACCACGGTGCAGCGACCACCCCCAGGAAGGGACGCATCGCCATACGGCTGGAAGCGCCGGCCCACGCCCTTGAACTCCGCCAGCGCCTGCAGCACCGCCGCGTCCGGCACACCGAGCTCGACCGCGATGCCGATGGCCGCCAGCGCATTGAGCACGTTGTGGTGGCCAGGCAGGTTGAGCTCCACCTTCAGATCGGGCAGCTCCACGCCGTTGCGGCGCTGTACGGTGAAATGCATCCGGGTGCCGACCGCGCGCACCTCGACCGCACGCACCTGGGCATCTTCCGAGAAGCCGTAGCTGGTGATGGGCCGTGCGATCTGCGGCAGGATCTCGCGGATCGCCTCATCGTCCACGCACACCACAGCGGCGCCGTAGAACGGCATCCTGTGCAGGAACTCGACGAAGGCGCCCTTGAGCCGGCCAAAGTCGTGGCCATAGGTGTCCATGTGATCGGCGTCGATGTTGGTGACGACCGAGAGCACCGGCAACAGGTTCAGGAACGAGGCGTCGGACTCGTCGGCCTCGACCACGATGTACTCGCCCGAACCCAGCTGCGCGTTGGCCCCCGCGCTGTTGAGGCGCCCGCCGATCACGAAGGTCGGGTCCAGCTCGGCGGCGGCCAGCACGCTGGCCACGAGGCTGGTGGTGGTGGTCTTGCCATGCGTGCCGGCAATGGCCACGCCCTTCTTCATGCGCATGAGTTCGGCGAGCATCACGGCGCGCGGCACCACGGGCACCAGCTTCGCGTGCGCGGCGACCACCTCGGGGTTGTCCTCCTTCACCGCCGTGGAGGTGACGATGGCATCCGCGCCTTCGATGTGCGCGGCGTCGTGGCCCGCGAACACCTCGGCGCCGAGAGCGACCAGGCGGCGCGTGGCAACACTCTCGCCCAGGTCGCTGCCCGAGATGCGGTAGCCCTGGTTGAGCAGCACCTCGGCAATGCCGCTCATGCCGGCACCGCCGATGCCGACGAAATGGATGTGTCGAATGGCGTGTTTCATGTCTGGTTCACCTTGGCCAGTTGCTCGCAGGCGGACACCACGGCCGCCACGGCCTCTGTCTTGCGCATCTGTCGGGCCTTGTCGGCCATGGGCAGCAGCTGTTCGCGCTGCAGCGTCTGCAGCATCTGCGCCAGCGAATGGGCGGTAAGTTCGGTCTGCGGCACCAGCCAGGCAGCGCCGGCGTCCACAAGAAAGCGCGCATTCGTGGTCTGGTGGTCGTCCACCGCGGCCGGGAATGGCACGAACAGCGCGGCCGCGCCAACGGCGGCGATTTCGGTGACCGTGCTCGCGCCGCTGCGGCAGACGATCAGGTCGGCATCGGCAAAGGCCTGGGCGGTGTCGTCGATGAACGGGGTGAGTTCGGCCTGCACGCCGGCGGCCACATAGTTGGCGCGCAGCGCGTCGATCTGCCTTTCGCCGCTCTGGTGCGTGACCTGCGGGCGCAGCGCTTTGGGCAGCAGGGCCAGCGCCTGCGGCACGACGTCGTTGAGCGCCTTCGCACCCAGGCTGCCACCCACCACCAGGAGGCGCAACACGCCGCTGCGCCCCGCAAACCGTTCGCCCGGTTCGGGCTGCTGCAGGAAGGCGGCACGCAGCGGATTGCCCACCCACTCGGCCTTCTTCAGCACGTTCGGGAAAGCCGTGAACACCCGGTCGGCCACACCTGCGAGCACCTTGTTCGCCATGCCGGCGACCGAGTTCTGTTCGTGCAGCACCAGCGGCTTGCCGGCGAGCACGCCCATCATGCCGCCGGGAAAGCTGATGTAGCCACCGAGCCCCACCACCACGTCCGGCCGGACGCGGCGCACCACCCGCAGCGACTGCCAGAACGCGCGCAGCAGCCGCAGGGGCAGCAACGCCAGCGTGAGCGGCCCCTTGCCACGCACGCCACCGAAGTCGATGGTCTCCAGCACAAAGCCGCGCGGTGGCACGAGCCGGCTTTCCATGCTGCCGGGCGCGCCCAGCCAGTGCACGCGCCAGCCGCGCTCGCGCAAGGCTTCGGCCACGGCCAGACCGGGGAAGATGTGGCCGCCGGTGCCACCGGCCATGATGAGGGCGCAAGGACCCGTCGTCATGGGCGACCACCCTTCATCATCTGGCGATTCTCGTAGTCCACTCGAAGAACAATTGCAATGGCCACGAGGTTCAGCAGAATCGCCGAGCCGCCATAGCTCATCAGCGGCAGGGTGAGGCCCTTGGTGGGCAATGCGCCCAGGTTCACGCCGATGTTGATAAAGGCCTGGAAACCCATCCACAGGCCGACGCCCTGGGCCACGAGGCCGGCGAAAACCTGGTCGAGCGCGATGGCCTGGCGGCCGATGTGCATGATGCGGCGCGTGAGCCAGAGGAACAGGCCGATCAGCAGCACCACGCCAACCAGGCCGAATTCCTCACCGATCACCGCGAGCAGGAAGTCGGTGTGCGCTTCCGGCAGCCAGTGCAGCTTTTCCACGCTGCCACCGAGTCCCACGCCGAAAATCTCGCCGCGGCCGAAGGCGATCAGGGAATGCGAGAGCTGGTAGCCCTTGCCCAGCGCGTGCTCGACGCTCCAGGGGTCGAGGTAGGCGAAGATGCGTTCGCGGCGCCAGTCGCTCATCATGACCATTAGCGCAAAGGCGCCCACCACGACGAGCGCGATCAGGAAGAACATGCGCGCGTTCACGCCGCCCAGGAACAGGATGCCCATGGCGATCACCACGATCACCATGAAAGCGCCCATGTCGGGCTCGGCCAGCAACAGCATGCCCACCACGCCCACGGCGACCGCCATGGGCGCCACGGCCTGGAAGAAGCGCTGCTTCACCTCCATCTTGCGCACCATGTAGCTGGCCGCGTAGAGCAGCACCGCGAGCTTGGCCAGCTCCGAGGGCTGGAAGTTCATGATGCCCAGCGAGATCCAGCGCCGCGCGCCGTTCACACCCTTGCCAATGAAGGGCAACAGCACCAGCGCCAGCAGCACCAGCGCCGCCGCGAACAACCAGGGTGCCATCCTTTCCCAGGAGCGCATCGGAAACTGGAACGCCACCATCGCGCACACAAGCCCGATCAGCATGGAGATGCCGTGACGCAGCACGAAGTGGGTGTGTGCGTAGTTGGCAAAACGCGGGTTGTCGGGCAGCGCGATGGAGGCGGAGTACACCATCACCAGGCCCCAGGCAAGGAGAGCCACCACCACCCACAGCAGCGGCTGGTCAAAACCCAGTTCGCGCACAGCGACGTTGCGCGTGCCGGCGTAGGTGCGATTGGACAGACGCACCGGCAGGTCGTCGCGCGAGCCACCACCCGCGAGCGCACCTGCCAGATCACGCCCGCCCAGTCCGGGCAAGGCATCGCGCAGGCGCTGCGTCCAGGTCCGCGCCGACGCTGCGGGCTTGCGGGCTTTCTTCGCGCTCACAGGCTGCCCTCCACCATGGTGCCGTTGCGGTGCGCCAGGGCGCCGACGGCCTGCACGAACACGCGGCCGCGGTGCTCATAGTTGTCGAACATGTCCAGGCTCGCGCAGGCGGGCGACATGAGCACCGCGTCGCCCGACCGCGCCTGCTGCGCGGCGAGCACCACCGCCGCCGGCAACGTTTCCGCGTCGTGTTGCGCGACGTGCGCCTGTTCCAGCGCCGCGCCCACCGCTGCGCGGATGCGCGCGGCATCGCGGCCGATGTAGATCACGGCGCGGGCAAAACGCGCCAGCGGCTCGGCCAGCGGAGTGAAGTCCTGACCCTTGCCGTCGCCGCCGAGGATCACGACCAGGTGGCGTTCGGCCCCCAGGCCGCGCACGGCGGCCAAAGTGGCACCAACGTTGGTGCCCTTGCTGTCGTCGAAGTACTCGACCTCGTCGAGGATGGCCACCGGCTCGACCCGGTGCGGCTCACCACGGTACTCGCGCAGGCCGTGCAGCATGGGCCCGAGCGCGGCGCCCGTGGACGCCGCCAGCGCCAGCGCTGCGAGCGCATTGGCCGCGTTGTGGCGGCCACGAATGCGCAGCGCGTCCACCGGCATGAGGCGCTGGAAGTAAATCTCTTCGTCTTCCTCGACGCCACGCCCCCGCTTGCGGGTCTCGTCCAGCGCAATGGCCCGCACCAGCCAGTCCATGCCGTTGACCGACTCAATGCCCCAGTCGCCCGCGCGGCGAGGTGCGTCCAGACCGAAGCTTGCCCAGGGACGGGCACTTTGCTGCCGGTTGCGGTTGCCCACCTTGACCGTCACCAGTCCGGGCTGCATCGCCATGACCAGTGGTTCGTCGCGGTTGAGCAGCATCAGTGCCTGCGCACCGAACACGGCCGCCTTGGCCCGGGTGTACGCGTCCATGCTGCCGTGCCAGTCGAGGTGGTCCTCGCTGAGGTTGAGCACGGTGGCAGCGCTGGGCACCGTTGCCCAGGCGCCGTCGGCCGTTCCATTGAGCTGGAAGCTGGAGAGTTCGAGCACCCAGACACGCGGCAGGTGCGCGGGCTGGGGCGGTTCGACCGGGGGCGGCACGAGCAGGACCGGGCCATCGTCGTCCTCGCCGGCGGCGGCCGCGGCCTCGTCGGCATCGGCATCCACGTCGGCATCCCTGTCGGCGTCGGCATCGCTGGCCGACGACTCGATCGCGGGGTCTTGCGCAGCGTCCTGCTCGGCTTGTGCATCGGCCTCGGCTTCGGCCGCCGCGCGGTCGTCATCGGCCTGCTGGGCAATGGCCTCCGCGTCGAGCGCGGTGGACAACACGTCGAGCAGGGACGGCCCGATGTTGCCAGCCACCACCACGTTCACGCCCGCGCGCTGCAACAACAGGCCGGTCAGCGCAGTCACCGTGGTCTTGCCATTGGTGCCGGTGATGGCCAGCACCTTCGGACGGTACGGCAGGCGCTCACGCCGGGCCAGTTCGCCCAGTGCGCGCGCGAACAGATCAAGTTCGCCCACGACATCGACGCCGCGCGCAGCGGCCCAGTCGAACACCGCCTGCAGTGCGGCAGGCGCCAGACCCGGGCTGCGCGCGATCAGGCTCCAGTCGGCGCGTGCCAGCAGCGCATCGTCGAAGGTGCCGGCCACAAAGCTGGCCTGCGGGCAGTCGGCCCGCAACGCGGCAAGCTGCGGCGGCGCGTCGCGCGTGTCGGCCACGGTCACGCGCGCGCCCTGGCGCAGGCACCAGCGTGCCATGGCCAGGCCGGAAGCACCCAGACCGAGGACGAGGATGGCCTGGTCTTTCATCTGAGTTTGAGCGTGGACAGCCCCACGAGGCACAGCAGCATGGTGATGATCCAGAAGCGCACGACGACCTGCGTCTCCTTCCAGCCCTTTTTCTCGAAGTGGTGATGCAGCGGAGCCATCTGGAACAGGCGCCTACCGGTGCCGTAGCGCCGCTTGGTGTACTTGAACCAGCTCACCTGCAACATCACGGAAAGCGCTTCCACGACGAAGATCCCGCCCATGATGGCGAGCACGATCTCCTGGCGCACGATGACCGCGATGGTGCCGAGCGCGCCACCCAGCGCGAGCGCGCCCACGTCGCCCATGAAGACCTGCGCCGGGTGCGTGTTGAACCACAGGAAGGCCAGACCCGCGCCAGCCACGGCGGCGCAGAAGATCAACAGCTCGCCCGCGCCGGGAATGTGCGGCAGCAGCAGGTAGCGCGAGAACACCACGTTGCCCGTGACGTAGGCAAACACCCCCAGCGCCGAGCCCACCATGACCACCGGCATGATGGCCAGGCCGTCGAGGCCGTCGGTGAGGTTGACCGCGTTGCTCGACCCCACGATCACCAGATAGGTCATGAGCACGAAGCCGAACACACCCAGCGGGTAGCTGATTTCCTTGAAGAAGGGCACCAGCAGGCCGGCCTGGGGTGGCATGTCCAGCGTGAACCCCGAGCCCACCCAGTCGATGAAGAGCTCGAGCACGCGCGCGTTGCTGGTCTCGGAGACCGCGAACACCAGGTAGAAGGCAGCGACCAGGCCAATCAGCGATTGCCAGAAATACTTCTCTCGCGAACGCATGCCCTCGGGGTTCTTGTGCACCACCTTGCGCCAGTCGTCCACCCAGCCAATGGCGCCGAAGCCCAGGGTCACGATCAGCACGATCCATACGAAGCGGTTGCTCCAGTTGAACCACAGCAGCGTGGACAACGCGATCGCGAACAGGATCAGCACGCCACCCATGGTGGGTGTACCGCCCTTGCTCAGGTGCGTCTGCATCGCGTACTCGCGGATCGGCTGACCGATCTTCAGCGCGCCCAGGCGGCGGATGAACCAGGGGCCGGCCACCAGGCCGACCACGAGCGCCGTCATGGCCGCCATCACCGCGCGGAACGTGAGGTACTGGAACACCCGCAGGAATCCGAAGTCGGGTGACAGGCCTTGCAGCCAGAGAGCCAGGCTAGGCAGCATGGGCGTTGTCCTTCTTGTCCTTGTGTTGCGCGGGGTCCAGCGCCTGCAGGGCCTGCACCACGCGCTCCATGCGCATGAAACGCGAGCCCTTGACGAGCACGCTGCGAAACACCGGGCGGTTGTCGCGCACCACGGCGCAGACGGCACCGGCCAGGGCCGGCACCTCGACCCAGTGCACGATCTGCGGCAGCGACCCGCTGGCCTGGCGCATCCAGTCGCCGGCCACATGCACCGCCTCGATGCCGCGCGCCAGCGCGTGGCGCAGCACCTCGTCGTGGAACGCCAGGCCCTGCTCGCCCACTTCGCCCATGTCCCCCAGCACCAGCAGGCGTGGCGCGGGCAGTTCGGCGAGCACGTCGATGGCAGCGCGCACCGAATCGGGGTTGGCGTTGTAGGTGTCGTCGATCAGGGTGAGCTGGCGCTCGCCCAGGTGCAGCGAGAGCGCGCGCGAGCGACCGCCCACGGGCTCGAAAGCGTCAAGGCCACGCACCACAGCCTCCAGCGGGACACCTGCGGCCAGTGCACAGGCTGTCGCGGCCAGCGCGTTGCGCACGTTGTGGCGACCCGCGATGTGCAGCCGCACGGTGGCCATTCCCGAGGGCGAAGCGAAGCACAAAGACCAGGCGCCATCGAACCAGTCGGTCTGGATGGCGCTCACGTCGGCGCTGGGGTCGGTGTCGCTGAAGCTCAGCGCGCGGCGGCCGGCGGCGAGCTCGCGCCACAGGGGCGTCCAGGCATCGTCGGACGGGAACACGGCCACGCCTTGCGCGCCCAGGGCCTGAATGACCTGCCCGTTTTCGCGCGCCACGGCCTCCACCGTGGCCATGAATTCGAGGTGCTCGCGCTGCGCGTTGTTCACCAGTGCCACGGTGGGCAGGGCCAGCGCAGCGAGTTCGGCGATCTCCCCGGGGTGGTTCATGCCCAGCTCGACCACCGAGAAGCGGTGCGCCTTGGTGAGGCGCAACAGCGTGAGCGGCACACCGATGTCGTTGTTGAAGTTGCCCTGTGTGGCGTGCGCAGCGTCTCCGGCGGCGGCGCGCAGGATGGACGCGATCATCTGCGTCACCGTGGTCTTGCCGTTGCTGCCGGTCACGGCGATCAGGGGAAGAGCAAACTGGCTGCGCCACAAGCGCGACAACTCACCGAGCGCGCGCCGTGTGTCGGGCACCTCCACGCCCGGCAGTCCGGCGTCGGCCAGGCCCTGGTGGGCCACCGCGGCCAGCGCGCCCTGCGCCTTCGCCTGCGCGAGGAATTCGTGCGCATCGAAACGCTCGCCCTTGAGCGCCACGAACAGGTCGCCCGGTTGCAGGCTGCGGGTGTCCGTGTGCACACGGGCGAAGGGCAGATCCGGCTGACCCACCACGCGGGCGCCGCCGATCCGGGTGAGGAGCTGGCCCAGGGTGTTCATGCCGGCGCCCCCTGACCAGCAGCGCGCCGCAAGAGCGCCTGTCGCGCGTGTTGCACATCCGAAAACGGCGACTTCACGCCCATCACGTCCTGGTAGTCCTCGTGTCCCTTGCCGGCGATCAGCACCACGTCATGCGCCTCGGCGCGCGCGACGGCCAGGTCAATGGCGCGGGCGCGGTCCGGCTCGACCAGGGCCGCGTCGGGCAAAGACAGGCCCGCCACCATCTGCTTCAGGATGGCCAGAGGATCTTCGCTGCGCGGGTTGTCGCTGGTGAAGACGGGGCGCTGCGCCTCGCGCTCAGCCACCGCCGCCATCAACGGACGCTTGCCGGCGTCGCGGTCACCGCCGCAGCCCACCACGACCCAGAGCACGCCCTGGCGCTGGCGCGCCAGCGGCTGCAGTGCCTGCAAGGCCTTTTCGAGTGCGTCGGGCGTGTGGGCGTAGTCCACCAGCACAAGGGGTTGACCGGGCGCGTCCATGGCTGCCTGTTCCATGCGGCCCGGCACGGGAGTGAGCGCGGCGCAGGCGTGCACCGCATCGGCCAGCGGCACGCCCAGAGCGCGCGCCGTGGCCAGCACGCAGAGAAGGTTGGAGACGTTGTAGCGGCCCACCAGCGGCAGGCTCAGGGCCTGCAAGGGAGTGGAACGGCCCTGCGCGTCGCGCTCGCCCACCTGCAAGGCCATACCGCTGTCGGTGAAGACGATGTCCTGCGCGAACAGGCGGGCCTTGCCGACGCGCTCAGCCGCGCCTCCCGCCGCTTCGATCGCCACGGTCCAGACGTCCAGCCCATGCCCCGCCAGGGTGGTGGCCAGCCCCGGGCCACGCGCGTCATCCAGGTTCACGACCGCGCTGGCCAGGCCGGGCCAGTCGAACAGCGCGGCCTTGGCGGCCCAGTAGGTGTCCATGCTGCCGTGGAAGTCCAGGTGGTCCTGCGTGAAGTTGGTGAACACCGCCACCCGCAGCTGCGTGGCGTTGAGCCGGCCTTCGACCAGGCCGATCGACGAGGCTTCGATGGCGCAGGCCTTCAGCCCCTCGTCCACGAAGCGGCGCAGCTGCGCCTGCAACATCACCGGGTCGGGCGTGGTCAGTCCCGTCGCCGTCAATGGCGGCGCTGCAGCACCGGGCTGCGGCGCCCTTCCCATGCCGAGCGTTCCCACCACCGCGCAGGGGCGCTGGCAAAACGACAGCAATTGCGCCACCCACCACGCGGTGGAGGTCTTGCCGTTGGTGCCGGTGATGGCCACCATGTCGAGCGCCGCGCTCGGCGTGCCGTAGAAGGCACTGGCGATCGCGCCGGCGGCCGCCTTGAGACCCGGTACGGCGAGCACGCGTTGGTCATCAAAGGCATAGGCATCCGCACCCTCGCGCTCGACCAGCGCGGCCGAAGCCCCGGCCTGCAGCGCGGCGCCCACGTAGCGACGCCCGTCGGTGGCGGCACCCGGCCAGGCCACGAAGCCATCGCCCGCGCGCAGGCGGCGGCTGTCGCAATGCAGTTCACCGCGCACGCGCTCGCGCAGCCACTCGGCCACGGCCTGGGGCGTCGTGATGGTTCGCATCAGAACGATTCCTCCACGTCGGCCACGATCTGCGGCTTGACATTCATGTCGGGCTGCACGCCGAGGATGCGCAGCGTTTGCTGCACCGTCTCGCTGAACACCGGCGCGGCCACCACACCACCGTAGTACTGGCCGTTGTTGGGCTCGTCGATCATCACGGCGACCACGATGCGCGGCGCCTCGATCGGTGCCAGGCCCACGAACCAGCTGCGGTACTTCTTCTCCGCATAGCCTTTGCCTTCCTGCTTGTGCGCGGTGCCGCTCTTGCCGCCCACCGAATACCCCATCGTCTGCGCCCGCGAGCCTGTGCCACCCGGCCCGGCGGCCAGTCCCAGCATCTGGCGCACCGCGATCGCGTTCTTCGCGCTGAATACCCGCACACCCGAAACCGGTTCGGTGGACTTCTGCAGGCTCAGCGGGATGAGCTCGCCATCACGCGCAAAGATGGTGTAGGCGTGCGCGAGCTGGAACAGGGAGGTCGACAGACCATAGCCATAGCTCATGGTGGCCTGCTCGATCGGCCGCCAGCTCTTGTAGGGGCGCAACCGCCCGGTGACCGCGCCTGGAAACGGCACCTGGGGCTTCTGGCCGAAACCGGCCTGCGCATAGGTTTCCCACATTTCCCGCGGGCTCATCTGCATGGCCATCTTGACCGTGCCCACGTTGCTCGACTTCTGGATCACCTCGGCCACGGTCAGCACATCGTGCGGGTGCGTGTCGCTGATGCTGGAGCCGCCGATCATGATGCGGCCCGGCGCGGTGTAGATCGGCGTGCGCGGCGTGACAAGCCCCTTTTCCAGCGCCAGCGCGGCGATGAAGGGCTTCATGGTCGAGCCCGGTTCGAAACTGTCGGTGAGCACGCGGTTGCGCAACTGCTCGCCGCTGAGGCTTTGCCGCCGGTTGGGGTTGAAACTCGGGTAGTTGGCCAACGCGAGCACCTCGCCGGTGATGGTGTCGATCACCATCACGCTACCGGCCCGCGCCTTGTGCGCCTGCACAGCCTCCTTGAGCTTCTGGTAGGCGAAGAACTGCACCTTGCTGTCGATCGAGAGCTGCAGATCGGGGCCATCCACGGGGGGCACGACGTCGCGCACGTCTTCCACCACGCGCCCCAGACGGTCCTTGATCACGCGGCGCGATCCGTTGCGACCGGAGAGCTGCTTGTTGAACGCGAGCTCCACGCCCTCCTGGCCCCGGTCTTCCACGTTGGTGAAGCCGACCACATGCGCCGCGGCTTCACCTTCCGGGTACTGGCGCTTGTATTCGCGGCGCTGGTAGATGCCCTTGATGCCGAGCGCGGCGATCTGCCTGGCCACCGGCTCGTCCACCTGACGCTTGATCCACACGAAGGTCTTGTCCTCGTTGGCCAGGCGCTTGCGCACCGTGGCCAGCGGCATGTCGAGCAACCTGGCAAGCTGGCGCAACTGCGGGTCGGTGCGGTCCACGTCCTCGGGAATCGCCCAGATGCTCTGCGCGACCACGCTGGACGCCAGGATCAGGCCGTTGCGGTCCAGCACGCGGCCCCGGTTGGCCGGCAACTCCAGCGTGCGCGCGAAGCGCACCTCGCCCTGGCGCTGGAAGAAGTCGTTGCCGAACACCTGCACATAGGCGGCGCGCCCGGCCAGGCCGGCAAAGGCCACGGCCAGGCCCGCCACGATGAACTTGCTGCGCCAGACCGGCGTGCGGCTGGCGAGCAGCGGACTGGCGGAGTAATTGATGCTGCGCACGCTCATGCTCAGCGCTCCTGCGGGGCCGGTGAGACGGCCGCCGGCTGCGGCTCGTACACGGTGACGTACTGCGTGATGCCCGGCGTCACCGGCCGCATCTGCAGCTGGCGCGTGGCGAGCTGCTGCACGCGAGCCGGCGTGGCCTGCGCGCGTTTCAACACCTGCAACTGCTCGTGTTCGACCTCGAGCTTGCGCGACTGCGCCTGCGAGCGATCCAGCGCGGCGTAGAGCCGGCGCGACTCGTACTGCGTGTGCACAAGGTAGAAAGCGCTCGCCACCACAGCGAGCAAGAGGACAAGGTTCAAGCGGATCATGCCGGGGCCTCCGTGCGCTCGGCCACGCGCATGACGGCACTGCGCGAGCGCGGGTTGCCCCTGACTTCCTCGTCCGAAGGCATCACGCGGCGCACGCCGCGCAAGGCCATGGGCGCGGGCTCGGCGAACGGCACACGGCGGTCCACCACTGCGCGCGAGTGGCGCGCCATGAACTGCTTGACCATGCGGTCTTCCAGCGAATGGAAGCTGATCACCACCAGTTGTCCTTCCGGGCGCAACACCTGCAGGCTGGCCTCTAGCGCTTGTTGCAGCTCTTCAAGCTCGGCGTTGATGAAAATCCGAAAAGCCTGAAATGTGCGCGTTGCAGGGTCCTTGCCCGGCTCGCGGGTTTTGACCGCGCCAGCCACGACTTCGGCCAGTTCGCCGGTGGTTCGAAAAGGGCCCCGTTCCTGTCGGCGACGATCAATCGCCTTTGCAATCGATTGAGCAAACCGTTCTTCGCCATAGTCACGGATGACCTCCGACAGGGTTGAGACATCGGCCGTTTCCAGCCACTGCGCCACACTCTGGCCGCGCGTGGTGTCCATGCGCATGTCCAGTGGGCCGTCGTGGCGAAAAGAAAAA
Organism: Hydrogenophaga sp.; assembly: GCF_025699295.1. Classification (GTDB taxonomy): domain Bacteria; phylum Pseudomonadota; class Gammaproteobacteria; order Burkholderiales; family Burkholderiaceae_C; genus Hydrogenophaga. The sequence goes on from NZ_JAILWB010000005.1 coordinate 83,156, forward strand.
CCCCGTTCGGGGTCGTCGATCTGAGGAGAGCTGACGCCCAGGTCCATGAGCAACCCGTCCGCGCTCGCCACCCCCAGCTCGCCCAGATGGCTGAATCCCTCGTGCCGGATGGTCAGCCGGCCATCCGCGGCCGCGAGCTGCTGCGCCGCCTGCACGGCCAGGGGATCTTTGTCGAAGACGGTCAGCCGCCCCTTGCGGGACAACTGCTCGAGGATCAGGCGCGAATGACCGCCGCGCCCGAAGGTGGCGTCGACATAGTGCCCGTCCGGGTTGATGGCCAGGGCCTGCACAGCCTCGTTCAACAGGACGGTTTGGTGGGTCCATGCGCCTTGCACCATCACCCTTAGAAGGAAAAGTCCTTGAAGACATCGGGCATCTCGGCCTTCATGGCTTCGGCTTCCTGCGCCGCGTAGACCTGTGCGTCCCACAGCTCGAAGTGGGCCCCCATGCCGAGCAGGACCACGTCCTTGCTGATGCCCGCACCTGCGCGCAACTCGGGCGAGACCAGCACGCGTCCCGTGCCGTCCATCTCCACGTCCATCGCGTTGCCCAGAAAGATGCGCTTCCACCACTGGGCCTGCATCGGCAGCGCCGCAATGCGATCGCGGAACTGCTCCCACGCGCCGCGAGGGAATACCATCAGACAGCCGTGGGGGTGTTTGGTGATCGTGAGTGCCGCACCCAGGGCGTCACGGTGCCGGGTCGGCATGGAGAGCCGACCCTTGGCATCGAGACTGAGAGAAGAAGCACCCTGAAACACTGCGCTCAATCCTTGAAAGACACTTTTCACCACTTAATTGCACTTTTTTCCACTGTATCAGGAAATGCAGTGCACGCAACCGCGTGGCAACAGATTTTTGCAATGAAATCAACCACTTAGGACACATTTAGAAGCAAACGCGTGTTCAAAAACGCAGCAAAAGCAAGCACTTACAACATGCACTGCATGTGATGCTTGAAAACCCTGCTGCAGCCAGGGCTGTATGAACGATCAGTTCGCAGAGGATGGGCGGCACGGCACCAGCGGCAGGCGTGGGCGGGCCGCAGAACCACCGGCCGGGCGCCGGCGGCCTTGCGCGGGCATCAGAGGATGTAGCGCGAGAGGTCTTCGTTCTGGCTGAGTTCGGCCAGTCGGCCGTCCACATGGGCGGCATCGATGGTGATGGTCTGGCCCTGCAGGCGGGCCGCGTCGAAGCTCACTTCGTCGAGCAGGTGCTCCATCACCGTGGCCAGGCGGCGCGCGCCGATGTTCTCGGTGCGCTCGTTCACGTCGCAGGCGATCTGCGCCAGCCGGCGGATGCCGTCCGGTGCGAACACCAGCGTCACGCCCTCGGTGGACAGCAGCGCCTGGTACTGGCGCACCAGCGAGGCGTGGGTCTGCGTCAGGATGGCCTCGAAATCGTCGACCGAGAGCGACCGCAATTCGACGCGGATGGGGAACCGCCCCTGCAGTTCGGGGATCAGGTCGCTCGGCTTGGCCAGGTGGAACGCGCCGCTGGCGATGAAGAGGATGTGATCGGTCTTGACCACGCCGTATTTGGTGGACACCGTCGTGCCCTCCACCAGTGGCAGCAAGTCACGCTGCACGCCCTGGCGCGACACCTCGGCGCTGCCCGCGTCGCTGCGCGAGGTGACCTTGTCGATTTCGTCGATGAACACGATGCCGTTCTGCTCGGCGTTGTGCAGCGCGCGCGTCCTGATGTCTTCCTCGTTGACCAGCTTGCCGGCTTCCTCGTCGATCAGCAGCTTCATGGCCTCGCCGATCTTGAGCTTGCGCGTCTGGCGCTTGCCCGCGCCGATCTGGCTGAACATGCCGCGCAGTTGCTCGGCCATCTCTTCCATGCCCGCGGGGCCCATGATCTCCATCGCCGGACGCGCTTCTGCCAGATCGATCTCGATCTCACGGTCGTCGAGTTGCCCCTCGCGCAGCTTCTTGCGAAAGTTCTGGCGCGCCGTGCCTTCCGGCGTGGCCACGACCGTGGCCGGCGGCTCCCCCGCCATGCGGGGCGGCGGAATGAGGATGTCCAGTATGCGGTCCTCCGCGGCGTCTTCGGCGCGCACGCGCTGCTTGCGCATCTCCACCTCGCGCGTCTGCTTGATCGCGACCTCCGCGAGGTCGCGGATGATGCTGTCCACGTCCTTGCCCACGTAACCCACTTCGGTGAATTTCGTGGCCTCGACCTTGATGAAGGGCGCATCGGCCAGCCGTGCCAGACGCCGCGCGATCTCGGTCTTGCCCACACCCGTGGGGCCGATCATGAGGATGTTCTTGGGCGTGATCTCGGGCCGCAGCTTTTCATCGACCTGCTGGCGACGCCAGCGGTTGCGCAGCGCGATGGCCACGGCTCGCTTGGCGCCGTTCTGGCCGATGATGAAACGGTCCAGTTCGGAAACGATTTCCTGGGGGGTCATGGAAGACATGGTCGTCTGGCGTTGAGCGTTCGGTGTGGGGCGTCGTGCGAAAGGGGGCGTTCATGCTGAACGCCGGACACTCAACCCAGAACCTCGATGGTGTGGTTCATGTTGGTGTAGATGCAGAGCTCGCCCGCGATCGCGAGCGACTGGCGCACGATCTGCTCCGCGCCGAGATCGGTGTGATCGAGCAGGGCCTTGGCGGCCGCCTGCGCATAGGCCCCTCCCGAGCCGATGGCGACGATGCCGTGCTCGGGTTCGAGCACGTCGCCGTTGCCGGTGATGATGAGCGAGGCGCTCTGGTCGGCCACGGCCAGCATGGCCTCCAGGCGGCGCAGCACGCGGTCGGTGCGCCAGTCGCGCGTGAGTTCGATGGCCGCTCGCACCAGATGACCCTGGTGCTTCTCCAGCTTGGCTTCGAAGCGCTCGAACAGCGTGAAGGCGTCGGCGGTGGCGCCGGCAAAGCCGGCGAGCACCTTGTCGTGGTGGAGCTTGCGCACCTTGCGCGCCGTGCCCTTGACGATGATGTGACCCAGGGTGACCTGCCCGTCGCCGCCGATGGCGACCTGCATACCCTGTGGCGTCTGCCGGCGCACGCAGACGATGGTGGTTCCGTGAAAAGATTCCATGAGGGTGGACTTGGGGCCGGAAAGGCCGATTGCAACCGCACCGGGTGCGCCGTCGCCGCAAGAAGACCTCAGTCGACGCGCACCACGACCTTGGCGTACTCGGTGATGCCGATGACGTTGAAGAAGGCCGAAACCAGCCGGTGGGCGTCCACGAACTGCACCGTGCGCCCTTCGGCGTGGTGGCCCGACACCCAGTTGAGCAGGGTACCGGCAGCGGAGAAATCGACCCGGATCAGGTTGCGGCACGAAATGATGAGCACGTCGGCGCCCTTGAGGCGGCGCTCCAGGGCCTCGAGCGTGGCCTGCGGGTCGCCCCGGATCTCGCCAGAGAGTTCCACCAGACCAAGCTGGTTGAATTCACTCGGTTCGCTGTCCAGTTGGGACTCGCCGCCCGGGTACACGGAAGGCACTTGCTCCAGCACCGACTCCCCCAGCACCGACTGCCCTGCCTCACCGGGCTTGTCGCTCGACTGCGAGGCATAGTGGCCACGAGGCTTCTCCCATCCGGGCGGAGACACTTCGTAGGTCACACAGAAATCCAGCGCGGTGAGTTCGAACTCGTCGGGCCGGTTCATCACCCGCAACACAGCCATGCGCAATTCCCACCAAAGCTGCTCGACGTCGCGCCGGCCCGAAGGCGTCTGGCGCTTGAGCAATTCCCGAAACGCGCTGGCACCCAGAAAGCGCAGCTCGCTCTCCTGGTCACCCCAGAGAGTGAAGATGCCCAGCAGCGCTCGCGCGGCCTTGAGGTCCATGCTCTCCAGCGGCGTCCAGTCCAGTACCCAGGGCTGCGGTGCACGCAGAAGCACGTTCTGCAACGTACCCACGGCGTGCGCGTCCAGCTCGGGCTCGCTCACCCAGACCGCGCGGCTGGGACCGGTGGACGGGGTGAAGACCTTGCCCGTCATGTTGGAAACAATCTCCGGCATGTCGTACCACTGGGGTGCGGAACGGCTGAAGCGGTTGACGAAATCCACCGCGCGGCTCTCGAAGGGGGCAAGCTGCCCGGTGGCGCGGTACAGGTCGAACAGGGCGAGCCAGTCCTCCTGCTGATCGGCTTTGGAGCCTCCCTCGCCCAGCACCTCCAGCAAGCCCTGCTCGGCGCCAGCGTCGTCGCCATTGGCAAAACGGATCGCCGCTTCCTCGACCTCCGGGTCCTGGGCGATTTCCTGCACGTCGAGCGCGAAGAAGTGCGAGGCCGAGAAGGCAGGGCCGCCCGTGCCGCGCGATTCGCTGGATGAGGTGGGCGCCATCAGGCCAGTGCGGGCCACCGACGGCGCCGCCACCACGGCCGCAGGCGCCTGAGGCGGTGCAACTTCGCTCTCGCGCGAGGGGCTCCAGGTCTTGCGCAAGGTGGCCGGCGCGGAGCTCGCGGCGGGAATGTTCAACGCAGGTTCGTTCAGCGAAGGTGCTGCCCGGGGCGTGGCCGTCGCCGGGTTGGGCAAGGGGCTCGGCTCGGTTTCGTCGTACTGCGCCTTGCGTTGCCGCACGGCGGCGTCGGGCACGGCGGGCGTCAACGGCGCCTGCCTGGACTTGAGTGGCGCGCCGCCCACCGTTTGCGCCGCGGTATTGAGGCCCGAGCCCGTGCTGACAAGAGAATCCGGCCCCTTGGTCTTCCACCACTGCATGGACATCTGGGCTTCGATCTCGTCGATCTTCTTCAGCGTCTCGGCGCGGTCGTCCGGCTTGGACGGCAGGCTGCTCTGGAAGAACGAAGGGCGCATGCCCGGCCCCTCGGCAACGCTGCCCTCGCGGCTGCGGATCTTGCGCAGCATGTCGAATTCACGCTTGCGCACGAAGTCGTTGCGCCGCTTGCGCTCGATCATTTCCTTGAGTGCGGCCTTGCTGTACTCGCTCTCGCGGTCGGCCGATCGCGTGTCCAGGTCCGACCAGCTGGTGGTCGGATGGCGCACGAATTTCACCACCTTGGACAGAAAACCGCCGCTGGAATCGTCCTTGGACATGGGGAATCGGTACCGGAATGGAAGCGTGGGTGGAAAGGCGGGAAATCAGTCCCCGAACATCTTCTGCTTGAGTTCCCGGCGCTGCTGGGCCTCCAGAGAGAGGCTGGCCGTGGGGCGTGCCATCAGACGACCCACGCCAATAGGTTCACCGGTTTCCTCGCAGTAGCCGTAGTCACCGGCATCGATGCGGGCGATCGCCTGTTCGATCTTCTTGAGCAGCTTGCGTTCCCGATCGCGGGTGCGCAGTTCGAGCGCGTGCTCTTCCTCGATGGTGGCACGGTCTGCCGGATCGGGCACGACCACGGTGTCTTCACGCAGGTGCTCGGTGGTCTCGCCGGCATTGGCCAACATGTCGGACTTGAGCTGGGTGAGCTTGCGGCGGAAATACGCCAGCTGCAGGTCGCTCATGTACTCGCTGTCGGGCATGGCCTGCACGTCCTGGTCGGTGAGCTGATCGACCGGCAGGGTCTTCCAGTTGTTGGCGCGCTTGGGATCCTTCTGGATCGAGGAGGGCACGGGAGGGGTCATGACGGCACGTTCATTCATATGGGAAAAGGTCGCTTTGGCAGCGTCCGGAGCATGGGTTGGAACCACCTCGGCCTGGGTCATCTGCTCCATCATGACCTTTTTGGCCGCACGCTTGCCCAGCGGGCGTGGCGTAGGCTCAATCACCACGGGCACCGGCGTGGCCGCGCGCTGGGTGGCGCTGGAAGTTTTAGAAGCAGGGGCGGCGACGGGCGCAGCCTTGGAAACCGAAGAGGTCACGGGGGAGGCAGCCGCTTTGGCAGCGGGCTGGTTCTTGGTGTTGGGGGCGGTCCTGGCTGCCGATTTGACAGCGGGTTTGCCGGTTTTGGTTGTTGCTGCGGTCTTGACCGGAGCCTTTTTGGCCGGCACGCGGGCGGCCGTCTTGCTGGCAGCGGCCTTGGCGACCACCGCCTTCCTGGCCACCGGCCTGGCGGGCGCCTTGGCCTTCGGTGCTGGCTTGGCCGTGGCCTGGGTTCTGGCGGGCGATTTCACTGGTGCACTGGGGGCCTTTTTTGCCGCAGGCTTGGCCTTGGCGGCAGTTTTGGCGGCCGGTTTTGCCGCCGCAGCCTTCTTTGCCACCGGCGCGCGTGCCTTGGCCCCCGCCGCTGCGGATTTGCCTGTTTTCGCTGTCCTGGTAGCCGGGGCTTTCACAACGGGTCTCCTCTCAGTGACTGACGCAGCGGGATCCGGGTCGGCTTTGGGCTGCGGGCTCCGCCCGGGAAGGGTTGCCCCTGGATCGGCGGATGCAACGTTATACCCTCATTGCCGGACGGCATTCGGCGCCGATCGACCAGTGCCCGTGGCAGCGACCGGCCGGCCAACTTGGGCCGCGATTGTAACGACCCACCCCGACGGCGCCCGCATTCCGGCTGCGCGCCGACGCCCGGTCGTTGGAGAAGCGAGACAAACAACACGGCAGGGTCAGACCAGACTCTGGTCCAGACCTTGCACCAGGATGTCCCTGGGCAGGTCGATGCCGATGAACACCATCTTGCTGACGCGGGGCTCGCCCTCGCCCCAGGCCGGTCCGAGGTCGCTGCCCATGAGCTGGTGCACGCCCTGGAAGATCACCTTGCGCTCGGTGCCCTGCATGTGCAGGACACCCTTGTAGCGCAGCATGCGCGGGCCATAGACCTGCACGATCGCGCCGAGGAAGTCCTCCAGCTTCTCGGGACTGAAGGGCCGATCGGCGCGGTAGACGAAGCTCTTCACGTCGTCGTCGTGATGGTGGTGGTGGCCGTGCCCACCATGGTCGTGGCTGTGCGACGGGTGATCGCAGTGTTCGCCGTGCTCATGGTCGTGATGGTCATGGTCGTGGTCGTGGTCGTCGACCTTGAGGAAGTCGGGGTCGATGTCGAGCTTGGCATTGAGGTTGAAGCCACGCAGGTCGAACACCTCCTTGAGCGCCACCTCGCCAAAATGCACCGGGCGCATCGGTGCGCGCGGGTTCATGTGCTTGAGGCGGTGCGTGAGCGCGCCCAGGTCCTCCTCGCTCACCAGATCCGACTTGCTGATGAATATCTGGTCGGCAAAGCCCACCTGGCGGCGCGCCTCCTGGCGCTCGTTGAGCTGTTCGGCCGCGTGCTTGGCATCGACCAGGGTGAGGATGGAATCCAGCAGGTACTGTTCGGCGATCTCGTCGTCCATGAAGAAGGTCTGCGCCACCGGGCCCGGGTCGGCCAGGCCGGTGGTCTCGATCACCACGCGATCGAAGTCGAGTTCGCCCTTGCGCTTCTTCTGCGCCAGGTCCTGCAGCGTGGCGCGCAGGTCGTCGCGGATGGTGCAGCAGATGCAGCCGTTGCTCATCTGGATGATGTTTTCCTGCGTGTCGGCGACCAGGATCTCGTTGTCGATGTTTTCCTCACCGAACTCGTTCTCCACCACGGCGATCTTCTGGCCGTGCGCTTCGCTGAGCACGCGCTTGAGCAGCGTGGTTTTCCCGGAGCCCAGGAAGCCGGTGAGGATGGTGGCGGGAATGAGTGACATGGCAGGCGCGAGCAGGGAATGAGGGGACGGAAAGGGCAACCGCGGAGTGTATGCCACTCGCGTGAATTTCGCCCTGTTCCGGGACATGCAAAAAAGAAGGCCGGGCAAGGCCCGGCCAGTGCGTGCACCACGCGGACGCCGGGCTTCAGGGACGCAGGTACACGTAGGCTTCGCGCGCCTGCAGCCGGGCGACCTCGGCCACCCCGGAGGGCACCACCGAGGCCTCGAGCACCACCTTGGATGGGTCGATGTTGCGCGCCACCAGGGTGTTGTTGCACACGCGGAACTCCACGCCCTTGGCGGCCAGGTCACCGATCGAGCCGGAGAACGGCTGCTTCGAGGTCGTCACGGCCCCATCGAGCAGGAAATCGATGCCTGCACCGTGGGTCACGACCACGATCTTCGCGGTCGGATCGGCCGCGAGGTGGTTGCGGATGTTGCCGATGGCGCGCGTGGCCTGGGCGATACCGTCGCTGAGGTGATAGACCACCTTGATCGCCGGCTGGGACTGCGCATGCGCCTGCAGGGCACTGGCCAGCACGGTGCAGGCCAGCAGGGACTTGAGGAGGGTGAAGAACTTGAACACGGCGGTCTCCGGGAACGGGTGTCGTCTGGACGGGAAAGGGTGGCAAGCGGCCATCCTACAGGCAGGGCCTGCCGATGCGGCCACTGGGGTCAAGGCTTGGCAGCGGTGTTCGGCGCAAGGGGCTCTGGTTGCGGCTCGGGCGACTGTCCGGCACGCGCCTGGGCACGCGGGTGCGCCGCGTCGTACACCTGCGCCAGGTGCTGGAAATCAAGCCGGGTGTAGACCTGCGTCGTGCTGATGCTGGCGTGGCCCAGCAGTTCCTGCACCGCGCGCAGGTCGCCGCTGGACTGCAGCACGTGGCTGGCGAACGAATGCCGCAGCATGTGGGGGTGCACCGGCGTGGCCAGACCGGCCAGCCCGGACCGCCGCTTGAGCCGCACGCGGATGTGCTGCGGCGTGAGGCGCTGGCCACGCGAGCCGATGAACAGGGCCGGGTCGTCACCGGCCCAGGCGGCACGCTGCGCCAGCCACAAGGCCAGGGCGGCCAGCGCCTGGCGGCCCACCGGCACGCTGCGGCGCTTGGAGCCCTTGCCCAGCACGTGCGCGGTGCCGTCCTGCGCATCGATCCACCCGCGCGCGCTGCCGCTGGCGGCCACGTCCAACCCCACCAGTTCGCCGATGCGCAGACCGCAGCCGTACAGCAGCTCGGTGATGCAGGCGTCGCGCGCCTCCAGCGCGGGGTCGTCGGCGCTGTCGTGGTGGGAAACCAGCTGCACCGCGTCGTCCACCCCCAGCGCCTTGGGCAGGGGTTTGCCCGCCCGGGGCGCACGCACGTCCTGCACCGGGTTGTGGTCGATCAGGCCCTGGCGACCCAGCCACACATAAAAGCCCCGCCAGCCCGAGAGGATGAGCGCGATTCCGCGCGCGCTGCGCCCCGCGCCGTGCATTTGCGCCACCCAGCGCCGCAGGTGCGCGTTCTGTACCGCCGTCAGCGCCACGCCGGCTTCGCGCGCCTGCGCGGTCAACTTCTCCAGGTCGAGGGTGTAGAGCGCCACGGTGCGCCCGGCCAGCCGCTTCTCCACCCGCACATGATTCAGGTAGGCCTGCACCAGCAGGCCATCAGCGTCGCTGGCGGGGGCACTCACCGGGCTTCCTTCACCCTGCGGGCTGCGGTGCGAGCTTGCCTGGGAACGGCCCAGCGCGGCGCGGCGCTCATGCGTGCGATCCCGACGTGACCGGCCCGAGGGTCATGGTCTCAGGCGGGAGAGCGCGGCGCTGGTGAGCTCGCCGATGCTCTCCAGGAAATCGGTGCCCATGTCGGACGCGAAGCGCTGGGTGTCCGACGAGGCCAGAACCAGCAGGCCGAAGGCCTGCGGCGCCATGCCCGCGCGCAGCGGGATCAGCGCCAGCGAGGCGGCGGACGAAGGATCGTCCAGCCACTGCGCGGCCTCCAGCCCGGGGTTGGCGCCGCAGTAGGGCCGTGTGAGCGAGGAGGCAAAGGCCTGCACGTCCTCGCTGGCACCCTGGGTGAAGGCCTCGGTGGCGAATTCGGGCGCCACGTCCCACACCCGGATCGCCACCTGGGGCACGAGGAACTGCTCGGCGATCGCGCGCACCGCCACCGTGGGCAGCTCGCGCGCCTCGCGCGTGAGCAGCAGCTCACGGGTCCAGCGCTGCAGCTTGTCGGCGATGGCGGTGTTCTCGTGGCCGTGGCGGATCATCTCCGCACCCTTGAGCTCCAGGCCACGGATCTTCTCGCGCAGCATTTCCGCCTGGCGCTCCTGCAGGCTCACCGCGCGCTGGCCATGCGGACTCGTGAGCTGCACCGCGGCCAGCAGGCTGGCGTGGCGTTCGAAGAAATCGGGCGTGTTCGCCAGGTAGTTGGCGATGTCGTCTTCGGTGATGGGGGGTATGTTGTTGGCGTTCATGTCTGGAATGTAGGGCCATCAGGCGAGATCGGGAACCTCGATCTCGCCATCGAAAACCGTGGTGGCCGGACCGGTCATGAAGACCGGGCGGTCGTGCAGCGGGCTGTCCTGCCACTCGATGGTGAGCACGCCGCCGTGGGTGTGCACGTCCACGCGCGCGTCCAGCAGGCCCAGGCGGATGCCCGCGACGACCGCCGCGCAGGCGCCGGTGCCGCAGGCCAGGGTCTCGCCCGCGCCACGCTCGTACACGCGCAGGCGCACCTCGCCGCGGTTCACGACCTGCATGAAACCGGCGTTCACGCGCCGGGGAAAGCGTTCATGCGATTCGATCCAGGGGCCCCAGGACGGCACGGGCGCGGCCTGCACGTCGTCCACCAGCAGCACCGCATGCGGGTTGCCCATGGACAGCACCGCCACCGGTACATCGCCCGCGTAAGGCAGGGCCAGCGGCCAGCGTTCAAAACGCCCCATGGGCCCGGGCACCAGGCCGTCGGCCTTGAACGGCACGCGCGCAAGCTCGAACACGGGCGCACCCATGTCCACGGTGACACGGCCATCGGGGTGCATGCGCAACTCCAGATCGCCGTTGGTCACCCTCACCCGCAGCGGATTGCGCGTGCTCAGGCCCTTGTCGTGCACGTAGCGCACGAAGCAGCGCGCGCCATTGCCACAGTGCTCGACCTGCCCGCCGTCTGCGTTGTGGATCACGTACTCGAAGTCCAGCCCCGGCGCGGGCGACGACCGCACGCTCAGGATCTGGTCGGCGCCAATGCCGAAATGGCGATCGGCCAGAAAGCGGTACTGGGCCGCGCTCAGGCCCAGACGCTCCTGCGTCTCGTCGAGCACGATGAAGTCGTTGCCCGCGCCCTGCATCTTGGTGAAGCGGATGTGCATGGGGCGGATTATCCGTCCATGCCACCCCGTGCACCGGACTGGCGCGCCGCACCGCGGTGGCGGCGGCGTCGCGCCGGCCCGACCGCCTGCGCACAATCGCGGTGCGGTTTTGTACGCAATCCTGCGGTTTTCGGGTGCGGAACGTGCGAATCCGGCCTGGCATGGCTTATGCAAACGGATGCCGGCATGAACGACCCAGCCCCGTCGCCCGCCGGCATCGAACTCATCGCGCTGACCAAACAGTACGCCGCCGGCAGCGTGGCGGTGGACAGCATCAACCTGCGTATCGCCAGCGGCAGCTACTGCTGCCTGCTCGGGCCCTCGGGCTGCGGCAAGAGCACGACGCTGCGCATGATCGCGGGCCACGAGAGCACCACCAGCGGCGACATCCTGCTGGAGAACCGCAACATCACCCACCTGCCGGCCGCCGGCCGCGGCACGGCCATGATGTTCCAGAGCTTCGCGCTCTTCCCCCACCTCTCGGCGCTGGACAACGTGGCCTTCAGCCTGAAGATGAAGGGCGTGGACAAGACCACGCGCCACCGGCAGGCGCAGGACCTGCTGGAACGCGTGGCCATGGGGCACCTCAGCGCTCGCAAGCCGGGCGAGCTCTCGGGCGGACAGCAGCAGCGCGTGGCGCTGGCGCGCGCGCTCATCACGCAGCCGCGCGTGCTGCTGCTGGACGAACCGCTGTCCGCGCTCGACCCCTTCCTGCGCGTGCAGATGCGCGCCGAGCTGCGCCGCTGGCAGAAGGAACTGGGCCTGACCTTCATCCACGTCACGCACTCGCAGGAGGAAGCGATGGCGCTGGCCGACACCATGGTGGTGATGAACCACGGCCGCATCGAGCAGGTGGGTTCGCCGCACGAGGTCTACAACCGCCCGGCCAGCGAGTTCGTCGCGCGCTTCATGGGCGGGCACAACGTGCTCGAGACCACGCAGGGCAAGGTGGCCGTGCGCAACGACCACATCCACCTCGCGCCGCTGACCGACGGCGACAGTGGCTGGCCCGCCACGGTGCACGACGTCGAGTACCAGGGCAGCTACGTGCTGCTGGGCCTGCACCTGGCCGAAGGTCACGAGGGCGAGACCGTCTCGGTGATGCTGCCCGAGGCCCGCTTCGCCCAGCGCCCCTATGCGCCGGGCGACCAGGTCAGCCTGACCTGGTCGGCCTGGCAGGCCCACACCTTTCCACCCACCCTGGCCGCCTGAGGCGCGCCCGGGTTTTCTTCGCCCCTTCCCACCACCCGAACCGCAGGAGATTCGCCATGTCCCACCCCGAACACGAGCCCCACACCCCCGCAACGAACGGCCTGAGCCGGCGCAGCCTGCTGCAGGGCACAGCCGGCATGGCCGGCATCCTGGCCAGCGGCCTGGCACCTGCCGTGCACGCGCAGGACAAGATCGTGCTGCGCTACTTGGGCACCGCCGTGAACCAGGACAAGGCCATCGCCGAGAAGTTCAAGGCCGACACCGGCATCGAGATCCAGTACGTGGCCGTGACCACCGACGACGTGACCAAACGCGCCGTGACCGCGCCCAACAGCTTCGACCTGATCGACACCGAGTACTTCTCGCTCAAGAAGATCGTGCCCACCGGCAACCTCAAGGGCATCGACACGAAGAAGATCAGGAACGCCGACAAGATCACGCCGCTGTTCACCACCGGCACCGTGGCGGGCAAGGCCGTGGGCGACCAGGGCACCGCGCCCAAGAAGGTGATCTACCTCGAAGGCGAGAAGAGCAAGAAGTTCGCGACGGCGCCCACGCAGTTCATGTCGCTGATTCCCACTGTCTACAACGCCGACACGCTGGGCATCCGGCCGGACCTGATCAAGCGCCCGATCGAGAGCTGGGCCGAGCTGCTCAACCCCGAGTTCAAGGGCAAGGCCGCGATCCTGAACATCCCGTCCATCGGCATCATGGACGCCGCGATGGTGGTGGAGGCCAAGGGCATCCACAAGTACAAGGACAAGGGCAACATGAGCAAGGCCGAGATCGACCTGACGATCAAGACCTTGATCGAAGCCAAGAAGGCCGGCCAGTTCCGCGCGCTGTGGAAGGACTTCAACGAGTCGGTGAACCTGATGGCCTCGGGCGAGGTCGTGATCCAGTCGATGTGGAGCCCGGCCGTGACCGCCGTGCGCACCAAGGGCATTGCCTGCAACTTCCAGCCGCTGAAAGAGGGGTACCGCGCCTGGGCCGCCGGTTTCGGCCTGCCCACCACGCTCAGCGGCCGCAAGCTCGACGGCGCCTACGAGTTCATCAACTGGTTCCTCGACGGCTGGGCCGGCGCCTACCTGAACCGCCAGGGCTACTACAGTGCCGTGCTCGACACCGCCAAGGCGAAGATGGAAGCCTATGAATGGGCCTACTGGATGGAGGGCAAGCCCGCGTCGCAGGACATCAAGAGCCCCAACGGCGACGTGCTGGCCAAGGCCGGCAGCGTGCGCGACGGCGGCAGCTACGAAGCGCGCATGGGCGGCATCGCCTGCTGGAATGCGGTCATGGACGAGAACGAGTACATGGTCCGCAAGTGGAACGAGTTCGTGGCCGCCTGATCATGAACGCCACCACCACGAACCCCTTCAAGACCGTGCAGGCCTGGTGGCAGGCCGCGCCGTTCACGCTGGTGTTCGTGGTGTTCTTCGTAATCCCGCTGGCGCTCACGCTGATGGTGAGCTTCTGGGACTTCAACGAGTACGAGCTCATCCCCGCGTTCACGCTGCGCAACTACGCGGCCATCTTCGAGGGCTGCTCCACCCTCACCGACCACGGTGACTTCTGCGTCTCGCTCTCCACCTTCCTCTCCACGCTCAAGTTCTGCCTGCTGGTCTGGGGCATCACGCTGGTGGTGGGTTTCGCGGTGGCCTACTTCCTCGCCTTTCACGTGCGTTCGCCCGGCATGCAGACGCTGCTGTTCGTGCTGTGCACCGTGCCGTTCTGGACGTCCAACGTCATCCGCATGATTTCCTGGGTGCCACTGCTGGGCCGCAACGGCCTGGTGAACCAGACGCTCACCGGGCTGGGCGTGGTCGACGAACCGGTGGAATGGCTGCTGTTCTCCGACTTCTCGGTGGTGCTGGCCTTCGTGCACCTCTACACCATGTTCATGATCGTGCCCATCTTCAACAGCATGATGCGCATCGACCGCAGCCTGCTCGAAGCGGCCAGCGACAGCGGCGCGAGCACATGGCAGACGCTGTGGAACGTGATCGTTCCGCTGTGCAAGACCGGCATCATCATCGGCTCCATCTTCGTCATCACCATCGTCATGGGCGACTTCGTCACCATCGGCGTGATGGGCGGGCAGCAGATCGCCTCGGTGGGCAAGATCATCCAGGTGCAGACCAGCTACCTGCAGTTCCCGCTGGCCGCGGCCAACGCGGTGATCCTGCTGGCCATCGTGCTCATGATCATCTGGGGCCTCACACGCCTGGTCGACATCCGCAAGGAACTCTGAACATGGCCGCGCCCCGCATCGTCGAACCCCGCGCGCCCGGCTTCTGGCCGCTGGCCCTCGTCTTCACGCTGTTCGTGCTGTTCATGTACGGGCCGATGTTCGTCATCTTCATCCTCAGCTTCCAGGGGCCCGAAGGCGGCCTGACGTTTCCGCTGCGGGGCGTGTCGCTGCACTGGTTCCACAAGCTGGCCGAAGGCCTGGGCACGGTGGACATCGGCGCGGCCTTCCTGCGCTCGCTCATGCTCGGCGGCGTGGTGATGCTGTTCACCGTGGTGCTCTCGGTGCTCGCGGGCCTGGCGTTCCGCAAGCCGCTGCGCGGCGGCAATGCCCTCTTCTACATGACGGTGGCCAGCCTGATCATGCCGTCCATCATCGTGTCGCTGGGCATCGGCCTGCAGTTCCGCCTGCTCGATGGTGGCATCAAGTGGCTGCTGGAAGCGGTGGGCGCCACGGGCACGCTGGAGAACTACGGCACCGCGCTCGGCCTCATGACCTCGGCGCTCGGCGCGCACCTCACCTGGACCCTGCCCTTCGGGCTGCTGATCATGTTCGCGGTGTTCAACCGCTTCAACCCGGCCTACGAGGAAGCCGCGCGCGACCTCGGCGCCACGCCCTGGCAGGGCTTTCGCCACGTGGTGTTGCCGCTCATCGGCCCGTCGGTGGTCGGCATCGGCATGTTCGGCTTCACGCTGAGCTGGGACGAGATCGCGCGCACCTCGCAGGCCATCGGCGACGTGAACACGCTGCCGCTGGAGCTGCAGGGACTCACCTCCACCGTCACCACGCCAGCCATCTACGCGCTGGGCACCGTGACCACCGTGGTCTCGCTGCTGGTGATGGGCGTGGCCGTGTCGCTCGCGCTGTGGCTGGGCAGGCGCCAGAAGAGGGGCAGGCCCGCATGACATCCCGGCTGCGCAAGCGCGCCGCACCCGCCGCCGACAACGCCGCGCCCACCGGCATCGACAGCGCCATCTACGAGCGCGTGGTCTCGGCCATCCTCGACCACCGCCTGCCCCCGGGCACCAAGCTGGTGGAAGACCGGCTGGCCAGCGCCTTCGGTGTCTCGCGCACCCTCATTCGCCCCGTGCTGGTGCGTCTGGCCAACGAACAGGTGGTGACGCTCACGCCGAACCGCGGTGCCACCATCGCGCAACCGAGCGAGCAGGAGGCGCGCGAGGTGTTCGAGGTGCGGCGCCTGATCGAGTCGCGACTGGTGGAGCGCTTCGTGGGCCGCGCCACGCGCGAGGACATCCAGTTGCTGACCCAGTGCATCCGCGACGAGGAGGCCGCGCGCGAGGCCGGCGACATGCGCCGCGCGATCCGCCTCTCGGGCGACTTCCACCTGCACATCGCCGAGCGCGCCGGCCAGCAGACCATGGGCCGCATCCTGCGTGAAATGGTCTCGCGCACCTCGCTCATCCTCATGGCCTACAGCAGCAGCCACGCTCTGGCGCGGCGCGACGCCACGGCCTGCGGCTGCGAGGAACACCGCGCGCTGCTCGCCGCCATCAAGCTGCGCGATGCGCGCGAGGCCGCGCGCCTGATGCGCGAGCATCTGGACCGGCTTGAAGCCCAGCTCGACTTTGCCCCCCCCACCGGGCAGACCCCCGACCTCGAGCGCCTGTTCACCCCGCTGGTCTGAGCCGGCCACCGTCATGCGACACCTGCTGGTCATCAACCCCAACACCTCGGCCAGCGTGAGCGCGCTGCTGCAGACCCATGTGCAGCAGGCCGCGGGCCTGCATGTGCGGGTGCGCACCGTGACCGCGCGTTTCGGCTCGCCCTACATCGCCGACGAGGCCAGCTACGCCGTGGCCGCGCACGCCGCGCTGGATACCTGGGCCTGCGCCCTCGCCAGCACCGATGCCGCGCCCCACGCCGTGCTGATCGGCTGCTTCGGCGACCCGGGCCTGATGGCGCTGCGCGAGAGCAGCCCGGTGCCGGTGACCGGCCTGGCCGAGGCCGCTTTCGTCGAAGCCGCGCGCCATGGGCGCTATGCGATCGTCACCGGTGGCGCGCGCTGGGGTCCCATGCTGCAGCGGCTGGCGCAGGCACTCGGCCATGCCCAGCAGCTCGCCGGCATCCACACCGTGGCGCCCACCGGCGCGCAGCTCGCGGCCGACCCGGTGGCCGCGCGTTCCCTGCTCGTCCAGGCCTGCCGCGACGCTTCCCGCCAGCTGGGTGTGCAGGCCGTCATCCTCGGCGGCGCGGGCCTGGCCGGCATGGCTGCTGCGGTGCAGGCCGAGGTGCCGATCCCCGTGATCGACAGCGTGCTGGCCGGCGCGCACTGGGCGCTGCGCAGCGCGCCGATGCCGCCTGAACGCGAACAGCCTGGCTTCGATGTGGCCTGGCAAGGTCTCTCGCCCGAGATGGCCGCTCTCGGTCTTCGGGTCTGAGGGAATCGGGCGGGTCGGCAGGCGGCAGTGCCTTGCAGCAAAATGCCGCATGGTCCGCCCCACCCAACTCCTGCACCCACCCCGCTCCCTCGCCGCCGTGCGGCCCGCAGCCACCGTGCTGCTGCTGCGCGACAGCACCGACCCGGCGCGCCCCGGTATCGAGGTGCTGATGACACGCCGTTCCATGACAGCGAGCTTCGCGCCCGGGGCCTACGTGTTCCCCGGCGGTGGCATCGACGCCGCCGATGCCCAGGCCCACAGTCTGTCCAGCCGCCGCTCGACGCAGGGCGACCTGCATCTCACCCAGGCCATCGCCGCTATCCGCGAGAGCTTCGAGGAGCTCGGCGTGCTGCTTGCCCACCGCGCCGACGGCTCACCGGTGGACGACAGCGACATCGCCACGCTCGACCGCAAAGCCCCGTTCGCCGCGCAATGCCAAGCCCGGGGCCTCACGCTCGACGGCGCCGGCGTGTTCGTGCTCGCGCACTGGATCACCGACCGCGACCTGCCGCGCCGTTTCGACGTGCCCTTTCTCGTGGCGCGCATGCCCGAAGGCCAGCAGCCCGTGGCCGACGAAGCCGAGCAGTTCGAGCCCTGCTGGGTGCGCCCTGCCGATGCGCTGGAGCGCCACCAGGCCGGCGGCTTCTTCATCATCTTCCCGACCATCCGCACGCTGGAGCGTCTGCAAACCTACGCCAACGTGCAGTCGTTGCTCGATGCCTGCGCGCGCAACGACGAGCCGCTGTGGACCAGTTGCCCGCGCGCTGGCCTCACGCGCGGCGCCGAGTCGCGCCACATGGAACACGAGCCCCCCTTCGGCGAACTCGCCATGGTCTGCCCCGACGGCCAGATCGTGCACAGCCTGGACTGGCAGCACGAGCAACCGGTGCAACTGCTGAAGAACGTGCAGCGCCTGACCGCGCCCAACCCCGGCTTCATGACCGGCCCGGGCACCAACAGCTACATCGTGGGCGACCCGGCCAGCGGCCACATCGTGATCGACCCCGGCCCGGACGAACCCGCCCACATCGAGCGCCTGTGGCGCGCCGCCGGCGGCCGCATCCAGGCCATCGTCTGCACCCATTCGCACCCCGATCATTCGCCCGGCGCGCCACGCCTGCAGGCGCTGTGCGTGAACGCCGGACTGGCGAAGCCGCCCATCCTCGGCCTGCCCAGCGCCGCCACCTCGCGCGAGAACAGCCGCTTCACGCCCGAGCGTGTGCTGGCCGATGGCGAGCAGCTCGTGCTGGTCGGCCAGTCCGCCGACGGCATGGTCTCGCACACGCTGGAGGTGGTGCACACGCCCGGCCACGCCGCCAACCACCTGTGCCTGGCCCTGTTGGAAGACGGCCTGCTGTTCACTGGCGACCACATCCTCAACGGCAGCACCACCGTGATCGACCCGCCCGACGGCAACATGGGTGCGTACCTGGATTCGCTGGACAAGCTTGACGCGCTTTGCGAACGCCACGGCATCGAGTTCCTGCTGCCCGCGCACGGCTACGTGCTGGGCGACCTGCGCCGCAGCGCTGAAAACCCCAGCGCGCCGGCCGACGGCGGCGCGCGCGCGGCCATTGCCCACCTCAAGGCCCACCGCCTCGCGCGCGAAGCCAAGGTGGCGCGCGCCATGCAGGCCGTGCCCGAGGGCTCCATGGACGACTGGGTGAAACTCGCCTACGACGACGTGCCCGAACGGCTCTGGCCCGTGGCCAGGCGTTCGCTGCTGGCGCATGTGGAACGCATCCAGAGCCTGGGGGGCTTCAACCTCTGAAGGCGCCGAACCCCGCACACCGCTCATGCCCAAGCCCAAGCCCCGCAACCGGTACTCCCGGGTCGCCAAGGCCGCGTCCTTCTTCTGCGACTGCGCGCGCGTGTTCGCCCTGCCAACGTGCTCATTTCGGTGTGCCACGTCATTCCATCAGGGTGTCCGCGAACTGCCAGCCCGACAGTGAGCCGCCTCGCTGCACAAAGTTGTTGGCTCCCCCCGCAGCAAGAGAGAATTCACCCTTTTCCTACAAGCCCCTCATGTTCGAGCAAACCTTCAAGAACATCGACGACATCCTCCACAAGGACGCCGGCTGCACCAGCGAACTGGACTACACCGAGCAGTCGTCGTGGCTGCTGTTCCTGAAATACCTGGACGCGCTGGAGCGGGACAAGGCCGACGAAGCCAAGCTGGAGGGCAAGCGCTACACCTTCATCCTGGGCGAGGCCTTCCGCTGGGAGCAGTGGGCGGCGCCGAAGACAACCGATGGCCGGATCGACCACAACGCCGCAATGACCGGCGACGACTTGCGCGACTTTGTCAACGGCAAGCTATTCCCGTACCTCGCCGCCTTCAAGCAACGGGCAAGCGGCCCAAACACCATCGAATACAAAATCGGTGAAGTCTTCGGTGAGATCAAGAACAAGATCCAGAGCGGCTACAACCTGCGCGATGCCATCGATCTGGTGGACGCGCTGCGCTTCGGCTCGCAGACCGAGAAGCACGAGCTCTCGCACCTGTACGAAGCCAAGATCAAGAACATGGGCAACGCCGGGCGCAACGGTGGCGAGTACTACACGCCCAGGCCGCTGATCCGCGCCATGATCCAGGTGCTGGACCCGAAGATCGGCGAGCGCATCTACGACGGGGCTTGTGGGTCGGCCGGCTTCTTGTGCGAGGCCTTCGAGTATCTGAGCAACCGGCCCGGCCTCACCACATCGGACCTGAAGACACTGCAGACGCGCACCTTCTACGGCAAGGAAAAGAAAAGCCTGGCCTACGTGATCGCGATCATGAACATGATCCTGCACGGCATCGAGGCGCCGAATGTCGTGCACGCCAACACCCTGGGCGAGAACATCAACGACATTCAGGAAAAGGACCGGTACGACGTGATCCTGGCCAACCCGCCTTTCGGCGGCAAGGAACGCAAGGAGGTTCAGCAGAATTTCCCCATCAAGACCGGCGAGACAGCCTTCCTGTTCCTGCAGCACTTCATCAAGTCACTGAAGGCCGGCGGGCGCGCGGCCATCGTCATCAAGAACACCTTCCTGAGCAACACCGACAACGCGTCAACCAACCTGCGCAAGCTGCTGCTGGAGAGTTGCAACCTGCACACCGTGCTGGACATGCCGGGTGGCACCTTTCAGGGTGCGGGCGTGAAGACGGTGGTGCTGTTCTTCGAGAAGGGCGCGCCCACGCGCAGGGTCTGGTACTACCAGTTAAGCCCGGGACGCAATATGGGCAAAACCAACCCGCTCAACGATGGCGACATGGCCGACTTCGTCGACCGCCAGAAGGTCTTCTCCGATTCGGCGCAGAGTTGGTCGATAGATCTGAAGGGCATAGCCACCGGCACCTACGACTTGTCAGTCAAGAACCCGAACGGCGGCAACGAGGTCGAATTGCGCACGCCGGGGGACATCCTTGACGAGATTGCGACTCTGGATGCAGAGAGTGCAGGAGTGCTGGCGACAATTCGAGAGTTGGTGGCGTGATGCAAAAGTGGCAGAGCTACCGTCTAGTCGATCTGTGTTCTATCGAGCTGGGTCGCACACCTTCACGCGACAACCCGCGACTTTGGGACAAAGCTAGAGAGAGCGGGAACGTTTGGTTGTCGATCGCTGATCTTTTGGCTACGCGAGATGGCGCAGTCGCGGACAGCAAAGAGTACCTTTCCAATCAAGGTGCCGCGCTCTGTAAACCGGTGACTGTTGGAACACTTCTGCTCAGCTTCAAGCTCACTATCGGCCGGTTGGCCGTTGCTGGCAGAGACCTATACACCAACGAGGCGATTGCCGCTCTCGCTATCCGTGTACCGGACAAGCTCTGTCGAGAGTACCTGCGCTACTACTTGGAGGCCTATGACTGGGAGAAAGCCACCCGGAACGATCTGAAGGTCAAGGGTAGAACGCTCAACAAGGCCAAGCTAAAAGAGATCGAGGTTCTTGTTCCGTCACTGTCGGAGCAGCATCACATCGTCGCCCTTCTTGACGAAGCTTTCGAGGGCATCGCCACCGCCAAGGCCAACGCCGAGAAAAATCTACGGAATGCGCGAGAGCTATTCGCCAGCCGAATGCAATCGCTGTTTGAGCGAAATGAAACCTGGGAACGGGTCCAACTCGCGGATCTGCTGACACGAGGGTGGATCACCGGTCACCTTGATGGGAACCACGGCAGTGACTACCCACGCAAGGAAGAGTTTGTTGATGCCGGTGTGCCCTACATCGCCGCGAGCGCCGTCAGGGGAGGCGCCGTCGACTTTACCGAGGCGAAGTACCTGTCGCCTCAGCGCGCAGCCTCAATTCGAAAAGGTCTTGCCAAAGACCGTGACGTACTCTTCGCCCACAACGCGACCGTGGGACCTGTGGCGATTCTCCGCACCGATGAGAAGGTGGTCATCCTCGGCACATCGCTCACCTACTATCGCTGTAACCCTCAGCATGTGCACCCCGAGTATTTGGCTCATTTCATGATGTCGCCGGCCTTCACGTCTCAGTACGAGTTGGTCATGAAACAGTCCACACGGAATCAGGTACCGATCACGAAGCAGCGCGAGTTCTTTCATGTGATTCCGCCCATTGAGGTTCAGCGGCGGATCGCCGATGAACTCGATGAACTGGAAGCACAAACGGATCGCCTGTCCGGCATTCACGCACGCAAGATCATGGCACTCGATGAGTTGAAGAAGTCCCTGCTTCACCAAGCCTTCTCCGGCCAATTGACATTGGCCAAGAAAACGAGCGTCGCTCTGCAACCTGTACTTCAAACTACAACGCCAGAATTCGCAGCGAACGTTATTTCGATTGCCTATGCGCGGCATGAACGACAGCAAAGGGAAAAGACCTTCGGACGCGTGAAGGTGCAGAAGGTGCTGCATATGGCGGAATCCATCGCCAAGATCGACATGGGCCGCCAGCCCATGAGAGATGCAGCCGGCCCCAACGACTTTCAGCACATGCTCAAGGCCGAAGAATGGGCAAGGGCTCACAACTTCTTCGAGATGGTCAAACGCGATGGGGGCTACGACTTCAAGAAGCTCAGCGCATTTGATGAGCACCTGTCGCGCGCACGTCTCGAGCTGGCTCCGTATCTGCGGCAACTGGAAAGCGTCATCGATATCCTGGTCCCGATGGACAAGAAGGAAGTCGAGGTCTTTGCAACGGTGCATGCCGCCTGGAACAACCTGCTGATCGACGGTGCGGACGTCACGGACGGCGCGATCGTCTCAGCAGCGCGAGAAGGCTGGCACGCAGACAAGCTCGACATTCCAGTGGACAAGTTCCAGGAAGCCATCGCGCTGATCCGGCACAAGGGCCTCGATCCGGACGGCACCGCCAAGTACGTCGGTGGCCAGCAACGATTGATATGAACCCCGCCCGCGACATCGCCCTGATAGACCAGTTGCGGGCCGAGCCAGCGGAAACGCCGTGGCTGGAGTTCAAGAGCAACAACACCGACCCGGAGATGATCGGCAAGCGGTGCTCGGCACTCGCCAACTCGGCGCGCATCGAAGGGCAGGACCTGGCCTACATGGTCTGGGGTGTCGAAGACGAAACCCACGCCGTGGTGGGTACGGATTTCCACCCGGACAGCAAGAAGGTCGGCAACCAGGGCCTGCCGCTGTGGCTGGCCAACAGCCTGCAACCCAGCATTGCGTTCAGCTTCCGCACTGTGGAGCATCCTGAAGGCCGCCTCGTGCTGCTGGAGATTCCCGCCGCCACGGGCGCACCCGTGGCGTTCAACGGCGTGCAGTACGTGCGCATCGGCAGCGCGACGCCCCGCCTCACCGACTATCCGGAGCGTTACCAGCGCCTGATCGAGCGGCTACGACCTTACCGATGGGAGCATGGCATTGCGCGCCAGTACGCCACCGGCGACGAGGTGCTGAGCCTGCTCGACTACAGCCAGTATTTCCGCCTGACCGGTCAGCCCTTGCCCGACAACCGCGCAGGCATCTTCGACAAGCTGGAGGCAGACCGCCTGATCGTGCACGACGTGGGCGAGCGCTGGAACATCACGCACCTGGGTGCCATCCTGTTCGCGACCAAGTTGAGCGAGTTCGAGTCCAGCCTCGCGCGCAAGGCGGTTCGTTTCGTCGCCTATGGCGGCCGCAACCGTGCGGCCCCGGTCACGCACCGGCTCGACGGGCAGAAGGGCTATGCGGTGGGCTTTGAAGGCCTGATTGACTACGTGAACAACCTGCTGCCCAAGAACGAGCACATCGGTGCCGCACTGCGGGAAGACCGGCCGCTGTTCCCGGGCATCGCCGTGCGCGAGTTGGTCGCCAACGCGCTGATCCACCAGGACATGACCATCACCGGGGCCGGCCCGCAGATCGAGTTGTTTGAAGACAGGCTGGAAATCAGCAACCCTGGCGCCACGCTGGTATTGCCCGACCGCATGATCGACCTGCCACCACGTTCGCGCAACGAGGCGCTGGCTTCGCTGATGCGCCGCATGCGCATGTGCGAGGAGCAGGGCAGCGGGCTGGACAAGGTGGTGCAGGCTTGCGAGGTGTTCCAATTGCCCGCACCGCTGTTCCGGACCGAGGGTGACGCCACCCAGGCTGTGCTGTACGGGCCGCGCAGTTTCGCCGAGATGACGCAGGACGAACGCGTACGGGCCTGTTACTTTCACGCGGTGTTGAAGTCCCTGAGCGGGGACAAGATGAAGAATGCGAGCCTCTGCGCCCGGTTGGGCATCGCCGCGAAGAACGCCGCCCAGGCGACAGCGGTGATCAACCGGACGCTGGATGCGGGCTTGATCCGGGTGGCAGACCCGGAGCATCCCCGTGCGGGCTATGTTCCGCACTGGGCCTGAGGTTTCTTGATCGGGTTTTGATCCAACTGGGAGGCGAGCAACAGATGAGCAGACTTTTCCCTTGTAAATCAATGACTTATGGAAACCTCTCGGGACAAGATTTTCTTGATCGGGTTTTGATTCAGCGGGCTGCTGACCCGGCCCCATGAACGAAGCCGAAACCCGCGCCGAGCACATCGACCCCGCGCTGAAGGCCGCCGGCTGGGGCGTGGTCGAGGGCAGCCGGGTGCTGCGGGAACACGGTATCACGCTGGGCCGCCTGCAGGGCGGCAGCAAGGGCGGGCAAAGCATCAGGGCTCGCGGCGACATCGCCGACTACGTGCTCGTCTACCGCAACACCAAGCTGGCCGTGATCGAGGCCAAAGCCTGGGGCAAGCCCCTCACTGAGGGCGTGGGCCAAGCCAAAAGCTACGCCACCAAGCTGGCGGTGCGTCACACCTACGCCACCAATGGCCAGGCGATCTACGGTATCGACATGAGCACCGGCGTCGAAGGCGAGATAACCGGTTACCCCAGCCCCGAGGCACTGTGGCAATTGACATTCGCCCTGCCCAATGCCTGGCGCGACCGATTCGCCGCCGTGCCATTTGAAGACAAGGGTGGCGCGTGGCAGGGCCGCTACTACCAGGACATCGCCATCACGCGCGTGCTGGCGGCGATTGCGACCGGTAGCGACCGCATATTGCTGACGCTGGCCACTGGCACCGGCAAGACTTTCATCGCCTTCCAACTGGCCTGGAAGCTGTTCCAGAGCCGCTGGAACATGGTTGACTGGAAAAGCGGTGCCGAACCCACCCGGCGCCCACGCATCCTGTTTCTGGCCGACCGCAACATCCTGGCCGATCAGGCCTACAACGCCTTTTCGGCCTTCCCCGACGATGCGCTGGTGCGCATCGACCCGGCAGACATCCGCAAGAAGGGCCGGGTGCCCAAGAACGGCAGCATCTTCTTCACTATCTTTCAGACGTTCATGAGCGGTCCCGGTGGAGCGCCCCATTTCGGCGAATACCCACCCGACTTTTTCGATTTCATCGTGATCGACGAGTGCCACCGCGGCGGTGCCAACGACGAAGGCAGCTGGCGCGCCATCCTCGATTACTTCGCGCCCGCCGTGCAACTGGGGCTGACGGCCACGCCCAAGCGAACGATCAATGCCGACACCTACGCCTACTTCGGTGAGCCGGTGTACGTGTACTCCCTCAAGGAAGGCATCAACGACGGCTTTCTCACGCCGTTCAAGGTCAAACAGATCGCCACCACGCTGGACGAATACGTCTACACGCCCGACGACCTGGTGGAAAAAGGCGACATCGAGGTGGGCCGGCGCTATGAAGAGAAGGACTTCAACCGCATCATCGAGATCAGGGAGCGCGAGGCGTACCGCGTCAACCTCCTGATGAAAACGATCGACCAACGCGAGAAGACCCTTGTGTTCTGTGCCACGCAGACGCACGCGCTGGCGATACGCGATCTGATCAACCAGATGAAGACGAGTGCAGACCCGCTCTACTGCGTGCGCGTGACGGCCAATGACGGCGCCTTGGGCGAACAGTACCTGCGCGACTTCCAGGACAACGAGAAAACCATTCCCGCAATCTTGACCACGTCGCAGAAGCTCTCCACGGGCGTGGATGCGCGCAACGTGCGCAACATCGTGCTGTTGCGGCCAGTGGCTTCGATGATCGAGTTCAAGCAAATCATCGGTCGAGGCACACGCCTTTACGACGGCAAGGATCATTTCACGATCTACGACTTCGTCAAGGCACACCATCACTTCAGTGACCCCGAGTGGGATGGTGAGCCTCAGCCGCCAGAAGAACCCGCGCCGCAGACACCACGCGGCAACGGTACGGCCGCTGTGCCCTTGAGCGAGCCTACGCCGCCACCTCTTACCCCACCACCAGCCAGGATCAAGGTGAGGCTGGCTGATGGCAAAGAGCGCGCGATCCAGCACATGTCGGCCACAACGTTCTGGAGCGCGGACGGGCGCCCGATGTCGGCAACTCAATTTCTCGAATCACTGTTTGGAGCGTTGCCCGAGTTCTTCAAGGACGAGGACGAACTCCGTCTTCTCTGGAGCGACCCAGACACCCGCAAGAAGCTTCTCACCGAACTCGCGGATCGCGGCTTCGGCAAGGAGCCGCTGGCGGAGATGCAGAAGATCATCGAGGCCGAGAACAGCGACCTCTTCGACGTGTTGGCCTACGTCGCCTTTGCCGCGGCACCGCAGTCGAGGGAGCAGCGGGCCGCGCATGCACGTCAATTGGCTTATGGGGAATTCACCGACAGGCAACAGGCGTTCATTGACTTTGTGCTTTCCCAATACGTCCTGGTAGGCGTAGACGAGTTGGATCAGGAAAAGCTATCACCATTGCTGCGCTTGAGGTACCGTGCGCTGCCGGACGCATTTGCCGAACTTGGCAAGCCCGAACAGGTGCGCCAAGTGTTCGTGGGATTTCAGCGGCATCTGTATGCGAACTGACGTCGCAAGCCCGCGATAAAAGTGTGAAGCGCACCGTTACGCCGGATTCTGTGCGTCCGGGTTGCCCCGGACGTGACCGCCATTCATCTGGGCCGGGGGTTGCCCACCCGGCTCGGTGCTACCTACCCGCCAGCTCCGCGGAACCACGTCAACGCTGGCCTATTTGGTATTGCTGCGCGTAGAGATTGCCCGTTTCACCCGCACTCAAGCGGCTCGTCTCTGTTGCTCTGATCCTCACCTTAGGGCCCTTCGAGCGAACTCTCGGGGCTTGTCGGTGGAGAGGTGTTACCTCCTACGCTGTCCTGTGCAGTCCGGACGTTCCTCCAGCACACCCTTTCGGGCATCGTGCCAGCGACGGCCTGGTGCGCTTCACGGCGCGATTATCCCCCGCCCTCAGACCAGGCGCTCGATCCGGCGGTGGCGCCACACCCTTCGGTAGTAGGTGCCCTGCAGCAGCAGCATGGCCACATACGCCACCGGGAACGCGACCCACACGCCCGCCAGGCCCATGCGGGCATCGAGCAGATACGCGGCCGGCAGCTGGATGCCCAGGATGCAGAAAACCGAGATCGCCATCGGCACCAGCACGTCGCCGCTGGCGCGCATGAGGCCGCCCACCACGGCCTGGAAGCCAAACACCAGGATGCTCCACAGCATGATGTGCAGCAGGTGTCCGGCCTGCGCGCGTGCCTCGGGCTGCGTCAGGAACAGGCCCATGAGCGTGTGCGAGAGCAGGTAGCCCAGCAGCACCAGGCTGCCGGTGAGCGCGGCGTTGAGCCACAGGCCGGTGCGCAGGATGGCGCCCAGGCGGTCCATCCGCCCCGCGCCGATCGACTGCGCCGCGAGGATGGACGCCGTGATGGCGATCGACAGCGCGGGAAACTGCACGTAATTCACCACCTGCGTGACCGCGCCGTACGCGGCGGTAGCCTGCGAGCCGTGGCCATTCACCAGCGCGAGGATCACCAGCTCGGACACCGAGATCACCACCATCTGCAGACCGGTCGGCAGGCCGATGCGCAGCACCTTGGCGAGGATGGCGCGGTCCAGCCGCAAGGCGTGCAGCAACTCGCGGTCGAAGGCCAGCACGTGCTGGCGCCGCCCCAGCCGCCACACCAGGAAACCCAGCGCCGCCGCGTAGGACACCAGCCCGGCATACGCCGCGCTCTGGATACCCAGGCGCGGCAGGCCGAGCCAGCCCTGGATCAGCGCCGGCGTGAGCAGCAGGCCAAGCGCAGTGGACAGCAGCAGCGCCACCAGCGGCGAGACGGTGTCGCTCACGCCGCGCAGCAGCTGCGTGAACAGGATGAACACCAGCAGCAGCGGCATGATGAGCAGCATCACCCGCGCATAGGCCACCGCGTCGTCGATCACGTCCACGGGGGTGCCCAGCGCCTGCATCGCCTGCCGCGCGAACACCACGCCCAGCACCGCGGCGGCCAGGCCGATCAGCGCGCCCAGCACCAGTGCCGTGCCTGCGATGGCCTTCACCTTGCGCGGCTCGCGCGCGCCCCAGGCCTGGCCGATGAGCACCGAGGCGCCTGCACCAATACCGATCACCAGCGAGATGAAGAAGAAGACGATCGGGAACATGCCCGAGACCGCCGCCAGCGCGTGCGTGCCCAGCATCTGGCCGATGAAGATGCCGTTGAGCGTGCCCGACAGCCCCTGCAGGATGTTGGACAGCACCATGGGCACGAGGAACACGAGGTAGACGCGCCAGAGCGGGCGCTGAGGGATGGTGGACATGGAGACCAGGAAGTGGGTACGGAGATCGGGGCTCAGGACGCTGACGGCGGCGCTGGATCCACAGGCGTGAACGCGTCGCGCGCCAGCCAGTTCAGGTGCGTCTGCACATCTGGTGGCCAGGTGGCGGTGCAGCGGGCCAGGGCCTGGGCATCGTGCGCGAAGAGCGCGCGGGAGGCCTCTTCGAAGCCCTCGAAACCGCCCGCGATGGCGCTCATGAACCGGTAGGCCCGCTCCGTGGCCAGACGCACACTGTCTCGCCCCGCATGGTTGCGGCGTGCCTCCTCGACCAGGCGGCGCAGGGCCGCCGATGCGCCACCCGGCTGCTGCGACAACCAGTCCCAGTGGCGCGGCAACAGCGTCACTTCGCGCGCCACCACCCCCATGCGGGGCCGACCCACCTGGGGCGCCGCAGCCGGGGCGGCGCGGGTGGGCGCGTCGGCGGAGGATGGCGCCGCGCCCCATCCGGGCGGCCAGGGATGGTCCACCTGGGCGCCACTGGCGTCGTCGAACACCAGCAGGCCACCGGCCGAGAGATCGAGCGCGGCCAGTGCCCGCGCCACCTCGTCATAGGGGCCGAAGGCCACGCGCCGGGCGCCCAGGAATGCGGTGCAACGGGGAGGGGTGTTCTCGTTCATGCCGCTAATTATACCCGGGTTTAATTGTTTTACCCGGATTATTTAAAGGACGCAGCCAAGGCGTGGCGCATTGACGACAATACGCGGGCCCTGTCCTCCTGCTTGATCAACACAAGCCCCCACGACACATGATCCGCCTCTCCGAACTCAAGCTGCAGCTGGCCGAGCTGCCCGTCGAGCACCGCCGCGCCGCCGACGCGCCCAGCGAAACCGAGGACGACCGCCAGCCGCCGCCCCACCCGGTGCAGGCCCTCACCACGCTCGCCGCCACGGCCCTGGGCATCGACGCGGCGCAGATTGCCGAACTGCAGGTCTTCAAGCGCAGCTTCGACGCGCGCAAGGCGGAACTGCTCGCGGTCTACATCGTGGACGTGGCGCTGGCCGACCCGGCGCAGGAAGCCGCGCTGCTGGCCGCGCAGGCGGGCAAGCCCCACGTGCAGCCCACACCCGACATGGCCTGGCACCCGCCCGGGCATGCACCCGCCGGCTGGCCCGCCGACGAGCGCGACCGACCGGTCGTGGTCGGCCTGGGGCCCTGCGGCCTGTTCACCGCGCTGGCGCTGGCGCAGATGGGCCTGCGGCCGATCGTGCTCGAGCGCGGCAAACCGGTGCGCGAGCGCACCAAAGACACCTGGGGCCTGTGGCGCCGCCACGTGCTCAACCCCGAGAGCAACGTGCAGTACGGCGAAGGCGGCGCGGGCCTGTTCTCCGACGGCAAGCTCTACAGCCAGATCAAGGACCCGCGCTTCCTCGGCCGCAAGGTCATGCAGGAATTCGTCGAGGCCGGCGCACCCGCTGAAATCCTCTACACCGCGCACCCGCACATCGGCACCTTCAAGCTGGTGCGCGTGGTGGAGGCCATGCGCGAGAAGATCGTCGCGCTCGGCGGCGAGATCCGCTTCCAGCACCAGGTCTGCGGCATCACCCTGGCGCACGACGGCGATGCACAACGCGTCGATGCGCTGCAGGTGCGACACCTGACCACCGGCGACACGCGGGACATGCCGGTGCGCCACGTGGTGCTGGCGCTGGGCCACAGTTCGCGCGACACCTTCGCCCTGCTGTGGGACGCGGGCGTGTTCATGGAGGCCAAGCCCTTCTCCATCGGTTTTCGCATCGAGCACCCGCAGGGCGTGATCGACCGCGCGCGCTGGGGCCGCCACGCGGGCCACCCGCTGCTGGGCGCGGCCGACTACAAGCTGGTGCACCACGCGAAGAACGGGCGCGCGGTCTACAGCTTCTGCATGTGTCCGGGCGGCATGGTGGTGGCGGCCACCTCGGAACCCGGGCGCGTGGTCACCAACGGCATGAGCCAGTACTCGCGCAACGAACGCAACGCCAACGCCGGCATCGTGGTCGGCATCGAGCCGGCCGATTTCCCGCAGGCGTTTGCGCAGGATGCGCCGCTGTGGGCTGCCGCGTTCGGCCCGACCGATGGCGCGCGCTACGCCGACCAGGCCCGCACCCTCGCGCAACAGGGCCAGACCCACCCGCTGGCCGGCATCGTGCTGCAGCGCGACCTCGAAGCGCGCGCCTACCAGCTCGGTGGCGCCACCTACGACGCGCCGGGCCAGCTGGTCGGCGACTTCCTGAAGCAGCAGCCCTCCAGCGCGCTCGGCGAGGTCGAACCCTCGTACCAGCCGGGCGTGAAGCTCGGCGACCTCGCCCCCGCCCTGCCCGCCTATGCCATCGAGGCGATGCGCGAGGCGCTGCCGGTGTTCGGCCGCAAGATCAAGGGCTACGACATGCCCGACGCCGTGCTCACCGGCGTGGAAACCCGCACCTCGTCGCCGCTGCGTCTCACACGCGGCGAAGACTGCCAGAGCCTGAACACGCGCGGCCTGTACCCGGCGGGCGAAGGCGCGGGCTACGCCGGTGGCATCCTCTCGGCCGGCGTGGACGGGCTCAAGGTGGCCGAGGCGCTGGCGCGCGAGTTGTTGCCGGGCGCCTGAGCGCGACACATCGCACGCGCGTCACACATCTTTACAAGCGACGCACACGCACTTGACAAGACCGGCGCAGACTTCAGGCTGTCCACTTCAGGAGTTCCCCATGAAAACCCCCGTTCTGATTCCCGTGATGACCGGTCTGCTTGCGCTGGCCGGCAGTGGGCTGGCGCAGGCCCAGGATGAACAGGGCCGCGTGATCAGCAGCACGCCGGTGATCCAGCAGGTCGCCGTGCCGCGCGAGGTCTGCAGCGACCAGAGCGTGACCTACGAGGGCCGCAAGTCCGGCGCCGGCGCGCTGATCGGCGGCATCGCCGGTGGCGCGATGGGCAACGCCATCGGCGACGGCAGTGGCCGGGCGGCGGCCACCGTGATCGGCCTGATCGGCGGCGCCATGCTGGGCAACCGCATCGAAGGCCCGGGGCAGCCGCACACCGAAACCTACCGCCAGTGCGGCACCCAGACCTTCTACGAAAACCGCACCGTGGCCTACGACGTGGTCTACGAATATGCCGGCCGGCAGTACCGCACGCAGATGCCGCAGGACCCGGGGCGCTTCGTGCGCCTGAACGTCACGCCCGCGGACGCCCTGCCCCCTCCGCCCGTGACCTACCCGTCGTACCGGCCGCAGACGCAGTACGTCGAACCGACCACCCGCATCACGATCGGCACGACCTACTACCCGCACCCCGACACCGTGATGCCGATCCACGGCTACCGCTGGGGCCCGGGCTACCCGCACCGCGACCACGACCGCCGCGGGCACAAGGGCCATCGGGACAGCGACCGCTGGGACCGCAACCGCTGAAGCGATGGCCCCACAAAAAAAAGCGACCCAAGGGTCGCTTTTTTCATGGCCGCAGGCGGCGCGGGGGGGTCAGTTGTTCTGCAGCGCGGCAATGCGCTCCTCGATCGGCGGGTGCGTCGAGAACAGTTTGCCCAGGCTGCCGGTGATGCCCAGCGCCTGCATGGTCTTGGGCAGCTCGCCGGGGGTGAGGCCACCCAGGCGGGCCAGCGCGTTGATCATGGGTTGCTTGCGGCCCATCAGGCTGGCGGCGCCCGCGTCGGCACGGAACTCGCGCTGGCGGCTGAACCAGGCCACGATGATCGCGGCGACGAAGCCCAGCACGATGTCCATCACGATGGTGGTCACGTAGTAGCCGATGCCGGGGCCCGAGTTGCCGTCGCTGCCGCGGCGCAGGAAGCTGTCCACCGCGTAGCCGATGACGCGGCTGAGGAACACCACGAAGGTGTTCATCACGCCCTGAATCAGCGTCATGGTGACCATGTCGCCGTTGGCCACGTGCGCGACCTCGTGGCCGATCACGGCCTCGACTTCTTCCTTGGTCATGTTCTGCAGCAGACCGGTGGACACGGCCACCAGGGCCGAGTTCTTGAACGCGCCGGTGGCGAAGGCGTTGGGCGCGCCCTCGAAGATGGCGACCTCGGGCATGCCGATGCCGGCCTTGTCGGCGAAGCGGCGCACGGTTTCCACGATCCAGGCTTCGTCGGCGGTCTGCGCATCGTTGATCACGCGCGCGCCGGTGCTCCTCTTGGCCATCCACTTGCTGATCAGCAGCGAGATGGTGGCACCGCCAAAACCGATCACGAGCGAGAACCCGGCCAGGGCCGTGAGGTTCAGGCCGTTGGCGGTGAGGAAACGGTCCACGCCAAGGATGCGGGTGGTGATCAACAGCACCGCCATGACGGCGAAGTTGGTCAGAACGAACAGCAGGATGCGCTTCATGTTTTCTCCGTTGATGCAGCGCCACGTGGGGTGTGGCGGCCTGCGAATGCGACCCTTCAAGGGTCTTCCTGGTTCCCGTCGATTCGGGCCGGCGGATGATACCGAGAACCCAGTATGGGGCTGGCGGCCCCGGATTCAAGCGGTCCGCGCGCGAAATCAGGCGCCGGTGACCGAGCGCGGCGGGCGGAACACCGCCGCGTCGGCGTAGAACGCCGGGACCTCGTTCGCCGCCCACCAGCCGGGCACGCCCAGCACCGGCAGCGGCGTGAACGGCTTGGCAGCCAGCATGGGCGCGCTCAGCCGCTCGCACAGCCAGGCATCCCAGGCCGCCAGGTCGCCGCCGCCCAGCGAAGTGGGCACGGGCTCGCGCAGCACGTGGGCGGTGATGGACTTGTAGGGCTGCACCAGTTTTTCCAGCAGCGCATGGCCGAACAGCACCAGCCGCGCCTGCGCCCACAGCGGACGCAGCGTGACGAACAGGCGCTGCCAGTCGTGCGCGACCAGCGCCTCCCACAAGGGATCGGGCGCCTGCAGCAGCGCGGCGTTCTCATCGAACAGCGTGAGCGCATCGCGCACCGGCCCGCGCACCTCGCGCACGCCGTCGGCGGCAATCTGCGTGGCCTGCAGGCGGTTCAGGCGCTGCTTGGTCAGGGGAAAACGCAGCCAGCACAGGCCGTTGAAGAAGTCGTGCAGGTTCTCGCGCGTGGGCACGGTGCCGGTATCGAAGATGAACTGCTCGTAGGCCACGCCGGCGGGCAGATCGGCCTGGGGCACGAAGCGCACGGGGCAGGGCCCGCCGGCGGCCAGCGCCCGCGGCATTGGCGCACCACCGGCCAGGGCCCGCGCGACCGCCCCGCCGCTGCCGGCAAGCGGCGCGAACCAGGGTGCGCTCCAGTCGGGCGCGGGCTCCAAGGGCTTCAGGCCTGCAGGCGCCAGGGCAGCGCCTCGCCACCGCGCAGCGGCTTGAGTTCGGCTTCGCCAAAGCGGAAGCTCTCGGGCGTGGTCCAGCTCTCGCGCCGCAGCGTGACGGTGCCGCTGTTGCGCGGCAGGCTGTAGAAGGCCGGGCCGTGGAAGCTGGCGAAGGCTTCGAGCTTGTCGAGCGCGCCGACCGAGTCGAACGCCTCGACGTACATCTCGATCGCGGCGTGCGCGGTGTAGCAGCCCGCGCAGCCCGTGGCGTGCTCCTTGAGGTGCGCCGGGTGCGGCGCGCTGTCGGTGCCGAGGAAGAAGCGGTCGCTGCCGCTGGTGGCCGCGGCCACCAGGGCCTGGCGGTGCGTCTCGCGCTTGAGCACGGGCAGGCAGTAGTAGTGCGGGCGGATGCCGCCGGTGAAGATGGCGTTGCGGTTGTAGAGCAGGTGGTGCGCGGTGAGCGTGGCGGCGGTGTGCGGGCCGGCCTCGGCCACGTACTGCGCGGCCTCCTTCGTCGTGATGTGCTCCATCACGATCTTGAGCTCGGGGAAGTCGAGCCGCAGAGGGATCAGCTGCTGTTCGATGAACACGGCCTCGCGGTCGAACAGGTCGATGTCGGACGAGGTGACCTCGCCATGCACCAGCAGCAGCAGGCCCGCGCGCTGCATGGCCTCCAGCGTGCGGTAGGTCTTGCGGATGTCGGTCACGCCGGCATCGCTGTTGGTGGTCGCGCCGGCCGGGTAGAGCTTGCAGGCCACCACGCCGGCGTCCTTCGCGCGCGCGATCTCGTCGGGCGGCAGGTTGTCGGTGAGGTACAGCGTCATCAGCGGCTCGAAGGACACACCTTCCGGCACGGCGGCGCGGATGCGATCGCCGTAAGCCATGGCCTGGGCCGCGGTGGTCACCGGCGGCCTGAGGTTGGGCATGATGATCGCGCGGCCGAACTGCGCCGCGGTGTGTGGCACCACGGTGCGCAGGGCGTCGCCGTCGCGCACGTGCAGGTGCCAGTCGTCGGGGCGGGTGATCGTGAGGGTGTCGGGAGAGGGGGCGGTCATGACCGGATTGTCGCAAACCCGGCCCGACGACACCCGGTGCTCAGGCCGGCACCGTGCCCAGGCTCTCGGCCAGCCGGTTCCAGAACACCTGCACCGCGCGCTTGCCCTTCTGGGCATCCAGCGGGCGCGCCCGGTAGAGGCGAATGTCCAGCGCGGTCTCCAGCCCGGGGCCGGCCGACACCAGCTTGCCGGCGGCCAGTTCGTTGCGCACCGCGCTGGCCGGCAGGAACGCAATGCCGTGCCCTTCGAGCGCCATGGCCTTGAGGCCCTCGGCCATGTCGGTTTCGTAGATCCGGTCCAGGTGCACCGGGGGGTTGCTCTGCTTGACCATCTGGTCCACCGCGCGGCCCAGGTAGGCGCCCGGCGCATAGCCCAGGTAGGGCAGAGGCTGGCCGGGCTGGCCCGGCAGCGCGTGCAGCGGCGTGCCCCTGGCGTTGGGCCTTGCGTAGGGCGCCAGCAGTTCGCGGCCCAGGGCCAGCATCTCGTAGCGCGTGGCATCGAGCTGGATCGGTTGCGACGCGTGGTGGTAGGCGATCAGCAGGTCGCAGCTGCCCTCGACCAGACGCAGCACCGCGTCGTGCACGTTCAGCGCGATCAGCCGGCTCTTGATCGGCCCGCAGGTTTCGCGCAGGCCCGAGAGCCAGGACGGGAAGAAAGTGAAGGCCAGCGTGTGTGGCACGGCGAATTCGATCACGTCCTGCGCGGCCGCGGTGTGCGCCCGCAGCATGGCGCGCGTGCTCTGCAGGGCCTGCAGCATCTCCAGCGCCTGGGCGTACAGGGTCTGGCCGGCGGGCGTCAGGCGTGTGGGGTAGGAGGAGCGGTCCACCAGGTCGGTACCGGCCCAGGCCTCGAGCGACTGGATGCGGCGCGAGAAAGCCGGCTGGGTGACATGGCGCAGCTGCGCCGAGCGGCTGAAGCTTCGCGTTTCAGCGAGGCTGACGAAATCTTCCAACCATTTGGTTTCCATATGGAGCGCGATTATGGCGAGTCGGACTGGCTTTGCTGCAGAGCCCACATGCCGGCATACGTCCCACCGCGCGAGACCAGAACCGCATGCGTGCCGCGCTCGACGATCTCGCCGTTGACCAGTACCAGGATCTCGTGCGCGTCCACCACGGTGGAGAGGCGGTGCGCGATCACCAGCGTGGTCTTGTTGCGCGCGGCGCTCTTCAGCTCGGCCTGGATCGCGCGTTCGTTGGCCGAGTCCAGCGCCGAGGTGGCCTCGTCGAAGATCACGATGGGCGGGTTCTTCAGCAGGGTGCGCGCGATCGCCACGCGCTGCTTCTCGCCGCCCGAGAGCTTGAGGCCGCGCTCGCCCACCATGGTGGCGTAACCCAGCGGCAGGCGCTCGATGAAGCTGTGGATGTGGGCCGCCTGCGCGGCCTGTACCGCGGCCTCGTGCCCCGCGTCCGGGCGGCCGTACAGGATGTTGTATTCGATGGTGTCGTTGAACAGCACCGTGTCCTGCGGCACGATGCCGATGGCCTGGCGCAGGCTGGCCTGCGTCACGTCGCGGATGTCCTGGCCGTCGATCGTGATCGCGCCGGCGCCGATGTCGTAGAAGCGGTAGAGCAGTCGCGCCAGCGTGCTCTTGCCCGAACCCGAGGGACCGACCACCGCCACCGTCCTGCCTGGCGGGATCTCGAAGCTGACGCCGTGCAGGATCTCGCGCGCGGGCTCATAGGAAAAGTGCACGTTCTCGAACTTCACGGCGGGCGGCCCGGCCAGCGCGAGCGGCTGCGCACCGGGCGCGTCGGCAATCTCGCGCTCCTTCTCCAGCAGCACGAACATCTTGTCCAGGTCGGTCAGGCTCTGCTTGATCTCGCGGTACAGCACGCCGAGGAAACCGAGCGGGATGTAGAGCTGGATCATGAAGGCATTGACCATCACCAGGTCGCCCAGCGTGAGTTCGCCACTGACCACGCCCTGCGTGGCGCGCCAGAGCATCAGCACCAGCGCGATGGCGATCACCAGTTGCTGGCCGGCGTTGAGCAGGGACAGCGTGGTCTGGCTCTTGATGCGCGCGCGCCGCAGCTTCTCCAGCGCCTCGTCATAGCGCCGCGCTTCAAAGCCTTCGTTGTTGAAGTACTTGACCGTCTCGTAGTTCAGCAGCGAGTCGATGGCGCGGCTCTGGCTGGTGGACTCCAGCTCGTTCATCTGGCGCCGGAACTTCGTGCGCCACTCGGTCACCACCACGGTGAAGCTCACGTACAGCACCAGCGCCACCAGCGTGATCCACACATAGCCCATGTCGAACTTCGTGCCCAGCAGCGCGAGCACCATCGCCACCTCGATCAGCGTGGGAAAGATGCTGTAGAGCGAGTACGAGATCAGCGACTGCACGCCGCGCGTGCCGCGTTCGATGTCGCGCGTCATGCCGCCGGTCTGGCGCTCCAGGTGAAAGCGCAGGCTCAGCGCATGCAGGTGACCGAAGACCTGCAGCGCGATGCTGCGTGTGGCGCCTTCGGTGGCCTTGGCGAACACGAGTTCACGCAATTCGGTGAAGACGCTGGTCGACAGGCGCAGCAGGCCGTAGGCCAGCAGCAGGCCCAGCGGCACCACCAGCAGCGACTCGACACTGCCGGGCTTGATGGTCATGGCGTCGACCAGCTCCTTGAGCAGCAGCGGCACGCTCACGTTGGCCATCTTCGCGCCCACCATGAAGCCCAGCGCCAGCACCACGCGCAGCTTGTACTGCCACAGGTAGGGCAGCAGGCGCCCAAGCGTGACCCAGTCGGAACGCTGCGCCGGCTTGCCCCCGGGCGTGGTGGGGCTGGCGGGCAAGGCGATGGTGGAACGGGCGGAGGAGTCGGGGCGCATGCGGGAGAATGGGACGTCGTCGTCCACAGATTGTGCCCATGTCACCCGAATCAAGCCCGAACCCCGAAACCACCCTGCCGAAGGATCGCGAGTTGGTCCTCAAGGTCATCCCCATGCCGGCCGACTGCAACGCCAACGGGGACATCTTCGGTGGTTGGGTCATGGCCCAGGTCGACCTGGCCGGCGCGGTGCTGCCAGCGCGCCATGCGCGCGAGCGCATGGCCACGGTGGCGGTGAACCAGTTCGTCTTCAAGCAGCCGGTGCGCGTGGGCGACATCCTGAGCTTCTTCTCCCACATCACGCGCGTGGGCCGCACCTCGGTCACGGTGCAGGTCGAGGTGTTCGCCGAACGGTTCTCGATGCAGGGCCAGTACCTGAAGGTGACCGAGGCCAGCCTGACCTATGTAGCGATCGACGAAAACGGTCGGCCCAAGCCGATTTCACGTGACGATGATGCCCCGCCGGCCATGCCGGGCTGAGCGGCTTCAGCCCTGGCGCCAGCGTGTGCGCCAGGTGGCGTAGATGCGCGCGGCCAGCGCCTCGCTGCCGGCCAGGTGCACACCGGTGGCGGCGTGCATGCCCGCCGGGTCCTGCACGCTGTCGCGGTGCAGCAGCACGTGCACGGGGTAAGCCTCGCCGGGGCGTTCCAGCCAGTGGGCGATCTTGGCCGGCGTGATCTCGATGTGGAACTGCATGGCCAGGTGCGGGCCGAGCGCGAAGGCCTGGTGCGCGCAGGTGGGTGACGAAGCGATCACCTCGGCGCCTGGCGGCAGCACCACGAAGCTGTCCTGGTGCCACTGGAAGACGGTGGGCGCGGTGTCGTCACCGAACCAGTCGCGCGCCGCCGCGCTGCCGCTGTGGGCCATCGGCCACCAGCCCACCTCGGGCTGGGGCAGCCGCTGCACCCGCCCGCCGAAGGCCCGCGCCATCAGCTGCCCGCCCAGGCAGTGCCCGATCACCGGAATGCCCAGCGCATCGGCCTCGCGAATCAGCGCCTCGGCCTGGCGCAGCGTGGGGCGGTCGTCGTTGGCGCTCCAGGCACCGCCCAGCACCGCCAGCCCGCAGTAACCGCGCACCGAGGCCGGGTAGTCCTCGCCGGCCTCGGCGCAGCGCAGGTGCCACGAAACGCCTTGCGCATCGAGCCACTGCCCCAGGAACCCCGGGCCGTCCTCGAACAGGTGTTGCAGCACCAGCACCTCGGCCGGCGCTTGAAAGTCGGAAGCGCTCATGCCGACATCATAGGAAGCGGTCGATCAGAACGCCCCGCCGCGCACGAAACGCGCGATGCCCTCCACCACTTCGGCCTCCTGCCCGACGAAGCCATGCGGCGTGCGGCCTTCGCAGGCTTCGAGCCCGCGCGGCGCGGGCTGCGCCGGGCCACCGGTCATGGTGACCACCTGCTCGCGCGGGCTCCGGGTGCGCGCCACGATGCGTCCCATCTCGCTGGCCGGCGAGCGCACGCAGCTGTCGCCGGCATGGCCCACCACCAGCACCGGCATGCGGATGTCTTCCAGCGGCAGGTCGAACACGGAATGCGCCACCCAGTCCTTCTTCGCGCCGGCCTGCCCGGCCATCAGCGCCGAGGTCAGCACCACGCCGTCGGGCGCGGCTGGCCCGCTCAGGCGCGAAGCGGCGTTCACGGCCGAGATGGCCCCGCGGCTCGTGCCCACCACCCAGACCGCGCCCTGGGTGCGCGTGCGCAGGGCGGCAATGAGCTGGCCCAGGTCCTGCGCGTGCCGGGGCGCGATGCGGTAACCGCCCAGACCGTCTTCACCCTGCCAGTCGGCGGGCGCATCCACCAGCGCCGTGCCCAGGCCGGCCGCGCCGAACAGTGGAATCGAGCGCACCAGCGAGTTGCCCTTGAGCTTGCGCGCGCAACCCTTGTCGTCCAGGTCGATGTGGCCGTGGCCACCGGGCAGCAGCAACAGCGTGACGGGCGCGCCGGACGCGGCTGCCGGCGGCATGAAGGCCATGCGGGTGCTGCTGCCCTCACGTGTCGCCAGCGTCACCACCTCGCCACAGACCCCACCACCCGGCACCGGCTGCGCCCATGCAGCGGCCGCGGTCAGGCACAACGGCAGCAGGAACGGGCGCATCCGACGGTGCAACATGCAAGGCCTCCTGGCAACAGAGTCCCTGTGAAGCGACGAACGCGCCAGCGCAGTGGACGGCAGACGGCGCGCCAAGGCTCAGAACCGGCCGTGCCGCCCCTGCCCTGCGGCGAAGCGCTGCGCGCCTTCCAGCGCATCGGGAATGCGCGCCTTGCCGCGCGCCCATTCCTGCTGCAGCGCCGCGCCCAGCGGCAGATCCCACTGAGCGAACGCGCTTTCGCGGTCGGCGCGCATCGTGGCCTGCGGAAAACCGGCGAGCTGGCGCGCCAGCGCGATCGCGGCCTCACGCGCCTGGCCACTGGGCACGACGCGGTTGGCCAGGCCCATCTGCAGCGCTTCGGGCGCTTCCACCTTGCGCCCGGTGAGGATCAGGTCCATCGCGTGGCCCATGCCGATCAGGCGCGGCAGGCGCACCGTGCCGCCATCGATCAGCGGCACGCCGAAGCGGCGGCAGAAGACGCCGAAGTAGGCGTCTTCCTCCATCACGCGCAGGTCGCACCAGAGCGCGAGCTCCATGCCGCCGGCCACGGCCGCGCCGCTCACGGCGGCGATCACGGGTTTGGAGAGCTGCAGCCGCGAAGGGCCCATGGGGCCGAGGGCGCGTGCGTCGTCGGTGGCGAAGTCGAGCTGGTCCAGCCCGCCGGCCTCGCCCGAGGCCGCCAGCCGCGCGCCGTACTGCAGGTCCCAGCCGGCGCAGAAGTGGCCGTGCGCGCCGTGGAACACGGCCACGCGCGCGTCGGCATCGTCCTCGAACGCGAGGAAGGCCGCGTGCAGCGCCTGCGCGGTGGGGCTGTCGACGGCGTTGCGCACCTCGGGGCGGTCGAGAGTGACGATCCAGACCTCGCCCAGTTTTTCGGTGGTGACGGCTGGTGGGTTCATTTCATTTTTCCAATGGAAGGGCGGGCGGGCCCTCACCCCACCACGCCACGCGCGGCGCGCCCAGGGCTTCGTCCAGTTCGGCCGTTGTCACCTCGATCTCCATGCGCAACAGCGCCCCCGCCATGGCCTTGCCCAGGTTGTCCAGGCGCAGGTTGCGCGCGCCGCCGCCCTGCAGCGCGCCGCGCAGCACGAACTTGAGCGCCAGGATGTTGGGCAGCGGCCAGGCGTCCACCTCGCCCGGCAGCCAGGGCGCGAAGTGGGCCTGCACGCGCTGCGCGGTCACTTCGCGCGCCAGCAGCCGGTAGCCGGCCTCGTTCCAGGCGAACAGGCCGAAGTCGACCCAGTCGGCCTTGTCGCCGCTGCGCGCGTGCGCGATGCGCACCAGGGGGATGCGGACCGTGCTCACTGGCTTGTCTCTCCCATGACGTCGACCTGCACGCCCGCTTCCACCGCGGCCCGGGGAATGAGCGTGGGCCAGATGCCCAGCAGTTCACTGGTGTTGTGCAGGCCGGTGAAGCCGCAGGTGTAGGCCGGGCCGCTCAGGCCGATCCAGGGGAACAGGCGGCCGAAGCCGTCGGCGGCGGCCTTGTCCTGGGTGCGCAGCACCAGGCGGGTCCAGATCTCGTTGCTCTGGTTCAGCGCGTCGGCCGCCGGCAGCGGCGCGAGCGCGCCGTGCGCGGAATTCAGGCCCGGGTATTCCACATAAAGCTCGTCGTGCGGGATGCGCTTGTCCTGCAGCAGCGTGCGGATGGTGGCCTGCGCGGCCTGTGCCTTGTCCCAGGCGTCGGGCCACGAAAAGCCCCAGGTCACCTCGGCCTTGAAGCCGTCGCGGTAGCCCGCCACCACCTTGAGCGTGTCGGTGGGCGCGGCGCCACGCGCGCCGGTCAGGCGCACGCGGTCATTGCCCTCGTCCTGCAGTTCGATGCCACCCATGTCCAGCACCACGTCGGGCGAGAAGTAGGCGTGCGGGTTGTGCACCTCGTACAGCAGCTGCTGGCGCACGGTGTCGAAGTTGACGCGCCCGCCGGTGCCCGGCGCCTTGGTGATGAAGGCGGTGCCGTCCTCCTGCACCTCGGCAATGGGGTAGCCGATGTGCGCGAGGTCGGGAATGGCCTGCCACGCGCCCTGGCTGCCGAAGTTGCCGCCACTGCCCTGGCCCGAGCATTCCAGCAGGTGGCCGACGGTGAGGCCCTGTGCCAGCCGGTTCAGGTCGCGCTCGCCACGTGCGCCCTCCAGCGTCCAGCCCAGCGCGTGCACCAGCGGCCCGAGGAACAGCGCGGCGTCGGCCACGCGGCCGGTGATCACGATGTCGGCACCCGCGTCGAGCGCGGCCACGATGGGCTTCGCCCCCAGGTAGGCGTTGCCGAATACCAGGCGCTCGCGCACGCCGGCCACGGGTGCGCCGGTGAACAGGTGGGCGAAGGCATCGGCGGGCGTGGCGTCGTCGAGCAGGCGCGGCAGCACGTCGTCGCCGGTCACCACCGCCACGCGCGCCTGCCAGCCCCTGGCCTTGAACGCCGCGAGCACCGCCTGCGCCGCGCCAGCCGGGTTCAGGCCGCCCGCATTGCACACAAAGCGCACGCCGCGCTCGCGCATCAGCGGCCACAGCTTCATCAGCATGGGCACGACGTCGCGCGCGTAGCCCAGCGCCGGGTCGCGCTGGCGGTCTTTCTGCAGGATGGCCAGCGTGAGTTCGGCCAGGTGATCGCTGGCGATGAACTGCACGCCGCCGCGTTCGATGCTCGCGGCCACGGGCTCCCAGTTGTCGCCGTAGAAGCCCAGGCCGGCGCCAATGCGTACGGATTTCATGGGTGTGATCTTCATGGCGCCTCGGCGACTCAGGATGGGGGACAACCCCTAGCGGCAGTCCCACGCAAGACAGCTATAAATTGCGCACAACATCTGACAGGCCTGCCATACATATTGCAGCACCGCGGCACCACCAGGGCGGTCGGACACCAAGGAGACAACGCGTGCAATTGCTGCAACTGCTCATCAGCGGTGTGGCCCAGGGCTGCATCTACGGGCTCATCGCCCTGGGCTTCGTGCTGATCTACAAGGCCACCGAAACGGTGAGCTTCGCCCAGGGTGACCTGATGATGGTGGGCGCCTTCGGCGGCCTGGCCGCCATGACCATGCTGGGCTTTCCGTTCTGGCTCTCGGTGCCGGCCGCGATCGCTGCCATGGGCCTGTTCGGCGTGCTGCTCGAACGCGTGGTGATCCGCCCCATCCTGGGGCAGCCGGCCTTCTCGATCGTGATGCTCACCATCGGCGTGGGCTACACGCTGCGCGGGCTGATCACCATGATCCCCGACATCGGCACCGACACGCACACCCTGCCCGTGCCCTACGCCAACGAGGTGCTGCGCATGGGCGAGCTGGTGGTCTCGGCCGAACAGATCGTGGTGATCGGCTCCACCGCCATCCTCTGCGCCGGCCTGTTCGCCATGTTCCGCTACAGCAAGCTGGGCATCGCGATGCAGGCGTCCTCGCAGAACCAGCTGGCCGCGTACTACATGGGCATTCCGGTCAAGCGGCTCAACGGCCTGGTGTGGGGCCTGGCCGCGGCGGTGGCGGCCATCGCCGGCCTGCTGCTCGCGCCCATCACCTTCGTGCACGCCAACATGGGATTCATCGGCCTCAAGGCCTTTCCCGCCGCGGTGGTGGGCGGCTTCGGCAGCCTGCCCGGCGCCATCGTGGGCGGTCTCATCATCGGCATCGTCGAGGCGGTGGCGGGTTTCTATGCGCCCGAAGGCATCAAGGACGTGGCGCCCTACGTGGTCGTGCTGATCATGCTGGTGCTCAAGCCCAATGGCTTGTTCGGCGAAAAACTCAGGAAAAAAGTATGAGGAAGCCACAGCACCGCGAACACCACAACGCCATCCAGGGCCACAGCGGAACCGGCTTCGCCGGGCCGCTCGTGGCGCCCCCCTGGGGGGGTAGCGCCGCAGGCGATGCGGGGGGGCTATGAGGTTTCTCTTCAAGACCGACTACAACCAGGACATCCGCCTGGCCAAGCACGGCGGCCACACCTTCTGGTACGGCCTGCTGATGCTGTTCCTGCTGGCCGCGCCCTGGCTGATCCAGGAGTACTGGCTCGCACAGCTCACCTTCGTGCTGA
Source organism: Hydrogenophaga sp. (assembly GCF_025699295.1). Lineage (GTDB taxonomy): Bacteria > Pseudomonadota > Gammaproteobacteria > Burkholderiales > Burkholderiaceae_C > Hydrogenophaga. Next base: position 126,141 of record NZ_JAILWB010000005.1, read on the forward strand.
TCTACTCCATCGTCGGCCTGGGGCTGATGCTGCTGGCCGGCTTCACCGGGCTGTTCTCGCTCGGCCACGCGGCGTTTCTTGGCGTGGGCGCGTACACGCAGGCCATCATGGTCAACGCGGGCATTCCGTTCCCGCTGGCGCTGGCCTGCGCGGGCCTGCTCTCGGCCGCGGTGGGCATGGTGGTGGGCCTGCCGGCGCTGCGCGTCAAGGGCATCTACCTCGGCATGGCCACGCTGGCCTTCGGCTTCATCGTCGAGGAAGTCATGGCGCGCTGGGAACACGTGACCGGCGGCAACGCGGGCCTGATGGTGCAGTACCCCGCCCTCTTCGGCTGGGAGCTGGACTCCACCAACGAGTTCTATTTCCTGTGCCTGGTGGTCACGGTGCTGGCCACGCTGGGCATCGTCAACCTCATGCGCTCGTCCACCGGGCGCGCCTTCGTCGCCATCCGCGATTCGGAAATTTCGGCGCAGAGCATGGGCATCCACCTGGCGCGCTACAAGACGCTGTCCTTCGCGCTGTCGGCCGCGCTGGCGGGCATCGGTGGCGCGCTGTACGCGCACAAGATCCAGTTCCTCTCGCCCGAGCAGTTCAGCATCATCCAGTCGATCGACCTGCTGCTCATGGTGGTGATCGGCGGGCTGGGTTCGATCCACGGCGCCTTCCTGGGCGCGATCTTCCTCATCGTCATGCCGCAGCTGATCGCGCTCGGCAAGGACTTCCTGCCTGCCGCCATCGGCCAGGCCGCCGGCCTGCAGGGAACGGTCTACGGCCTCGTGCTGATTGCCTTCGTGCTGTTCGAGCCCATGGGCCTTTACGGGCGCTGGCTCAAGGTGCGCGCCTACGTGCAGCTCTTCCCGTTCTATCGCAAGGGCATGTTCAAGCGGCAGAAGACCTTCCAGAAATCGGATCGATTGAAATGACCCACCCCCGCGCCGCTTCGCGTCACCCCCTCAAGGGGGCAATGCCTGCAGCCCGGCAAAGCCGGTTCTGCGGCATTTCTGGACGAAACCCTTCTCTCTCTGAGGTGGCTTCGCATGAGTGAAATTTTGTTGTCAGCGAAAAACCTCAGCGTGCGCTTCGGCGGCGTGCTGGCGGTCAACAACGTCAGCTTCGATGTGAAGCGCGGCGAGGTGTTCACCCTGATCGGCCCCAACGGCGCGGGCAAGACCACGGTGTTCAACCTGATCAGCCGCATCTACACGCCCACCACCGGCACCATCGACTACGCCGGCCCAGACGGCATGCTGCGCCTGAGCGAGCAGGCGCCGCACCAGATCGCGCGCCTGGGCATTGCGCGCACGTTCCAGAACATCGAGCTGTTCGAACACGCCACCGTGCTGCAGAACCTGCTGATCGGGCGCCACACGCACCGCCGCACCGGCCTGTGGAGCGAGATCTTCTTCACCGGCAAGACGCGCGCGGCCGAGATCGAGGCGCGCGAGAAGGTGGAACACGTCATCGAGCTGCTGGATCTGCAGCACCACCGCGAATCCATGGTGGCCGGCCTGCCCTACGGCGTGCGCAAGGTGGTCGAACTGGCCCGCGCGCTGTGCACCGAGCCGCAGCTGCTGCTGCTCGATGAGCCCTCCTCGGGCCTGAACGTGGAAGAGACCGACGACATGGCGTTCTGGATCACCGACATCAAGGAAGAGCTGGGCATCACCGTGCTCATGGTCGAGCACGACATGAGCCTGGTCTCCAAGGTGTCCGACCGCGTGCTGGCCATGAGCCAGGGCGAGGAACTGGCCTCGGGCACGCCGGCCGAAGTGCAGAACCACCCGGGCGTGATCGAGGCCTACCTCGGCTCGATGGACGACGTCTCCAGCCTGCGCCGGGAAAACCACAAGCAGGTGAGTGCATGAGCGTTGCCACTTCCGACACCCCGGTGCTCAAGCTGCTCAACGTCGAGAGCGCCTACGGCCCGATCAAGGCGATCCGCGGCGTGAGCCTGCAGGTGCGCCGCAGCGAGATCGCCACCGTGCTGGGCTCCAACGGCGCGGGCAAGACCACCATCCTCAAGACCATCAGCGGCATCATCGACCCGCGCAAGGGCAGCATCGAGTTCAAGGGCGAGAACATCACCGCCCAGGACCCGGCACTGATCGTGCAGCAGGGCTTGAGCCATGTGCCCGAGGGGCGCGAGGTGTTTCCCCTGCTCTCGGTGCGCGACAACCTGCTGATGGGCGCCTACACCCGCTCCGACCGCGACAGCGTGGCGCGTGACATGGAAGCCGTGTTCACCTACTTCCCCATCCTGCGCGAACGCGCCGCGCAGGACGCCGGCCTGCTCTCGGGCGGGCAGCAGCAGATGCTGGCCATCAGCCGCGCGCTCATGGCCAACCCCGACCTGATCCTGCTCGACGAGCCCAGCCTGGGCCTTTCTCCGAAGCTGACCAAGGAAATCTTCGAGATCGTGGTGCGCATCAACCGCGAGCGCGGCACCACCATCCTGCTGGTCGAGCAGAACGCCAACATGGCGCTCAACGCCTCCGACTACGGCTACGTGCTGGAGAACGGCCGCATCGTCATGGAAGACACCTGCGCCCACCTGCGCGAGAAGGACGACATCAAGGAGTTCTACCTCGGCATGAAGGAAGAAGGCGCCCGCGGCGAGCGGCGCTGGAAGAAGAAGAAAAACTGGAGATGAACCTGGCCAACACGTCTACCCCGTTCGGGCTGAGCTTGTCGAAGCCTTCACCCGCACCATTGCACGAGCCCTTCGGCAGGCTCAGGGCGAACGGTGGGTAGGCATGGAACGTTGAGATACAAAACATGAGTTACCTCTGGGACCTCTCTCACATCAAGCCGCAGACCGAGGTGGTGCTGCCCGGCGAGACCATTCCGGCCCTGTTCTGGAACGGCGTGAAGGCGCGCGGCTCGAACGTGTGGATGCGCCAGAAGGACTACGGCATCTGGCGCGCCTGGACCTGGGACCAGACCGGCACCGCCGTGCGCGAGATCGCCCACGGCCTGATGGCACTGGGCTTCGAGGCGCGCGAGACCGCGTCCATCCTCTCCAACACCACCATCGAATGGGTGCTGTGCGACCTGGCCGTGCTCAGCGCCGGCGGCGTGGCCAACGGCATCTACCCCACCGACGCGGCCGAGCAGGTGCAGTACCTGTGCGAGGACTCGCGCACCACGGTGCTGTTCGTCGAGGACGACGAACAGCTGGACAAGGCGCTGGAGGTGCGCGCGCAGCTGCCGCTGCTGAAGAAGATCGTGGTCTGCGACATGGAAGGCCTGCGCGACCTGGACGACCCGCAGGTGATCAGCCTGGCAGCGCTGCGCGAACTCGGGCGCGGGCACCTGCGCGAGCACACCGGCCTGCTGGAACAGCGCGTGGCCGCGGTCAAGCCGGAAGACCTGGCCATCCTCGTCTACACCTCGGGCACCACCGGCCGCCCCAAGGGCGCGATGCACAGCCACAAGGGCCTGGTCTACACCGTGCGCGGCTACAACACGCTGATTGCGCGCGACGAGAACGACGAGTGCATGTGCTTCCTGCCGCTGTGCCACATCGCCGAGCGCATGGGCGGCGAGTACTTCTCGCTCTATACCGGTGCCAAGCTCAACTTCGTCGAGAACCCCGAGACCGTGCCCGAGAACGTGCGCGAGATCGCGCCCACGGTGTTCACCGCCGTGCCGCGCGTGTGGGAGAAGTTCTATTCGGGCGTGATGATCGCGCTCAAGGAAGCCGGCAAGGCGCAGCAGGCCGCCTACGCCTGGGCCATCGGCGTGGGCCAGCAGGTGGCCGACCTCGTGCTGGCCGGCCAGCCCGTGCCCGCCAGCCTGCGCATGCGATTCACCGTGGCGCGGCTGCTGGTGCTGGACAACGTGCGCAAACTCATCGGCATCCACAAGGCGCGCTTTCTCGTCACCGGCGCCGCGCCCATCTCGCCCGACCTGGTGCGCTGGTACCTCGCGCTGGGCGTGCCCATGCTGGAGGTCTGGGGCATGACGGAGACCTGCGGCGCCTCCACCGGCATCCCGGCCGAACGCATCAAGCCCGGCAGCATCGGCCCGGCCGCCAGCTACAACGAGGTGAAGCTGGACCCGAACACCGGCGAGATCCTGGTGCGTGGTCCCAATGTGTTCATGGGCTACCTGAACCTGCCCGAGAAAACCGCCGAGACCATCGACGCCGATGGCTGGCTGCACACGGGCGACGTGGGCACGGTGGACGAGGAAGGGTTTTTCCGCATCACCGACCGCATGAAAGACATCATCATCACCGCAGGGGGCAAGAACATCACCCCCAGCGAGCTGGAGAACGAACTGAAGTTCTCGCCCTACGTGACCGATGCCGTGGTGATCGGCGACAAGCGCCCCTACCTCACCGTGATCATCATGATCGACCAGGAGAACGTGGAGAAGTATGCGCAGGACAACGACGTGCCGTTTTCCAACTACGCCAGCCTGACCCGCGCGCCCGAGGTGCAGGCCCTGATCCAGGCCGAGATCGACCGCGTGAACAGGAAGTTCGCCCGAGTCGAACAGATCAAGAAATTCTTCCTGCTCGACACCCAGCTCAGCGCCGAGGACGAAGAACTCACGCCGACCATGAAGCTCAAACGCAAGCTGGTGCAGACCAAGTACGAGCCCCAGATCGACGCCATGTACCGCTGATTCCCGAGCCCCGACCCACCCGCCCACCGAGCGAGCACCCCAAACCCATCACCCAAGGAGACAAGACACATGAAAAAGACCCGTTTGACACTGATCGCCGCGGCCGCCTTTGCCCTCGGCTCCGGCGCCGCCCTGGCGCAGACGCAGGGCGTGAGCAAGGACGAAATCGTGCTCGGCTCGATCCAGGATCTCTCAGGCCCCATCGCCGGCTTCGGCAAGCAGGTGCGCCTGGGCATGATGCTGCGGGTGGACGAGGTCAACGAGCAGGGCGGCATCAACGGCCGCAAGATCCGCCTGCTGGTGGAAGACTCGGCCTACGACCCGCGCCGCGCCGTGCTGGCCGCGCAGAAGCTCGTGAACCAGGACAAGATCTTCGCCATGGTGGGCCACATCGGCACCGCACAGAACATGGCCGCCATGCCGGTGCAGTTCCAGAAGAACGTGATCAACTTCTTCCCCGTGACGGCCGCGCGCGAGATGTACGAGCCCTTCCACAAGCTCAAGTACAGCTTTGCCGCCACCTACTACGACCAGATGAAGATCGCCGTGCCCAAGCTGGCCAAGGAAAAGGGCGCCAAGAAGGTCTGCACCATGTACCAGGACGACGAGTTCGGCCTGGAAGTCAAGCGCGGCGCCGAAGACGGGCTGAAGGCGGCCGGCATGGCGCTGGCGGTGGAAACCAGCTACAAGCGCGGTGCCACCGACTTCTCTTCACAGATGCAGAAGCTGGCCTCCGAGCAGTGCGACATGGTCGTCATGGGCACCATCATCCGCGAGACCATCGGCGGCATCGCCACGGCCAAGCGCCTGGGCTTCAACCCGACCTTCATCGGCTCCAGCGCGGCCTACACCGACCTGATCCACAAGCTCGGCGGCCCGGCCATGAACGGCCTGTACGCCACCATGACGGTGCAGAACCCCTACACCGACGAAACCTCGCAGCCGATCCGCTTCTGGGCCAACAAGTACAAGACCAAGTTCAACGAAGACCCGACGGTGTTCTCGGTCTACGGCTACTCGCTGGTGGACACCTTCCTGCGCGCCGCGGGCAAGGCCGGCAACAACCTCACCACCGAGAGCTTCATCAAGGCCATGGACACCATGGTGATCCCGCCCGACATCTTCGGCAGCGCGGAAATGACCTTCAGCCCCACCAAGCGCCTGGGCAGCAATTCCACGCGCCTGTCCCAGCTGCAGGACAACCGCTGGAAAGTCGTCTCCGAGTACATGAAGATCGACGCCGCCAAATAAGAACAGCTATGACGCCGCCTGCTTCGGCAGGCCATGCGTGCAACCGCCAGCGCCTTGTGTGCTGGCGGTTTTTTTATGCCGCCGCAGTGGGTCCGTGCAACCGCAACATCAGCGTCAAAGGGTCCAACGGGGACTCTTGAAATCCGTAATGCGCGTAGAAGGCCCTCGCGCTTTCGTTCAACGCGTGGACAAGCAGTGCGCGAACACCGGCGTTTTCCGACACCGCCATCGCCCGCAACACGGCGTCCTGCAACAAGGCGGCACCCAGCTTGACCCCCTGCGCACGCTGTGCGACTGCGAGCCTGCCCAGCACCAGCACCGGTATGGGGTCCGGCATGTTGCGGCGAATGCCGCCGGTTGCGCGTTCGTGAGCGACAGCACCTGCCGCCAACGCGTAGTAACCCACCGCGAAGCGGTTCTCATCGAGAACGACAAATGTGCGACTGGCTCCGCTGAGCTGATTTGCCAGCGCGCGGCGCTTGAGCCAATCGTCAAGGCTGGCCTCGCCACACGCGAAGGCGCTCAGGTCATGGTCGGCGCAAAGGGGCTCGGGAGCGGACAGGCGCGCGCTCATTCGGCGCGGGCAGCCCAGGGGGCCTGCAGGGCCATCAAGCGCTTCAGGCCGGCATTGGGTGCCGCCGGCGCATCGAGCAGGGAGGTGAACTGCTGGAACTTGTCCGTGTCCAGGCTGAAGAAAACCTGGTCGAGGACGACAGCGCGCGCGCGCTCGCAGGCCGCCTCAAGCATGAAGTCGGATCGGTTTTTGCCCAGCAAGGTGGCGGCCTGGTCGATGAGGTCGCGTTGCTCGGGCCTCGCCCGCAGATTGATGGCAGCGTCGCGCATGGAATTTCCCCTGAATGTGTATCTGACGGATATACATTTTGCCGTTGCGTGTAGCCGTTGTCAACACGCACGCCGCCCGCCTCATGTTCCAGAAAATGGATTTCTGCGACACGTTGGCGAGCTCATGTCGCCCTTTTCGAAAAATGAGAACACGTCATGGTGACGTGTCGTCGGCCAATACATGACGCAACATGCCCCCATGAACCTCAGCCCCACCACCGCCGCCCTGCTCGCCGACGCCCTCCTGGCGCTGCACATGGGCATCGTGGTCTTCGTGGTCGGCCTGCTGCCCCTGATCCTGATCGGCGGCACACGCGGCTGGCGCTGGGTGCGCCACTTCGGCCTGCGCCTCACACACCTGGCCCTGATGGCCTTCATCGCCGCCCAGGCCTGGCTGGGCCAACTGTGCCCGCTCACCGTGTGGGAACAGGACCTGCGCCGCATCGCCGGCCAGGGCAGCTACCGCGAGAGCTTCATCGAGCACTGGCTCTCGCGGCTGCTGTACTGGGAGGCGCCGTGGTGGGTGTTTGTGGCGGCTTACTCCGCGTTTGCCCTGCTCGTGGGCGTGGCTTGGTGGGGGGTGAGGCCACACAAACCCGAGACCTCCCCTCGAAACGGTTCTCGTTAGCGACAGTAGCATTTCATTTCGAACAAAGGAGCGGCTTGCCATGAACTTCGCAGATTGGATGTCCCACCGTGGGCTCAGCAAAGCCACGGTGGACAAATACGCGGGTGCCATTCAAGGGCCGCTGACGGCTTGGGCGATGGAGAACGACCTTGTTGCGGGGCCACTGACTTCATTCACCAGCGAATCTGCTTTCCGAGAAACTGCCGCGCGCATCCGCGCCTTGCCCATCTTTCAGGAACGCAATGAGCGCGGGCATGACATGTACAGCAGCGCGCTGAACAAGTTCGCGGAGTACCTCGCGGAGGGCTTCGGAAGCGACGTGGAAACAGACATCGATGCCATCCTGTCGGACCCGGAACTCAGCACCACGGAGCGCTTGGAGTTGGTCAAGTCCCGGGTGGGCCAAGGTGCGTTTCGGCAAAAGCTGCTGACGTATTGGCAATGCTGCGCGGTGACTGGATACCCAGACACGGGGATCTTGGTGGCCTCTCACATCAAGCCCTGGCGGGCCTGCAGCAGCACAGAGAGGCTCAATCCCTTCAATGGGCTGCTGCTCACGCCCAATCTGGACAAGGTGTTTGACGCAGGACTCGTCACATTCTCCAGCCACGGGCCCATTGCCATCTCACCACTGCTCTCGGAGCCCAGGCGATTCGGCATCGAGGCCGACATGCGTGTTGAACTTCATGCGCTGCATGAACCGTTTATGAGCTTTCACAGGCACGAGGTCTTTCGATCCACCTAAACGGACCACACCAGGGTCTATCGATACGCCATCCGCGCGAGCAACCGTTCAACGACGTCGCTGACCTCGCGCTGGCGCAGCGCCCTCGCCTCTCGCCGTTGCGGCTCATCACCTTCGCCGAGCTCGAACTTGGCGACCGCGACTGGGCCGTCCTTGCGGTATCCCTCGGTCTCGCCCACCTGCGCAAACCGGTTTCGCAAGATGTCGAGCGCGCTCTTCACCACATCACCGTGTCGGTCTTCGCACTCCCTGCGAAACGCCTCGGCAACCGCGTCGGTGCCTTCGGGTGCGTGCTCCAGGCAATAGATCAGGTCGTGCGCATCCTTGCGCTCGAAGCGCTGGTCGAACGCGAACGCCTTCAGGCAGGTGAAGCTGATCAGGTTGGCATGCCGGATCTTTTCCACTGCAATGCCTTCACCCCCGAGAAGCTCGGCTTCGACTTCGGTGACTTCGTGCAGATCAAACACGATCGATGCGTGCGGAATGTTGAGGGCGGAGATCGTTCCGTCGGTCGGCAGCGGTTGAACCCTGCCGCCGGCCAGTTCGGGCGCATCGGCGAGAAGCTCCAGCACCATGAGCGCGCCGTGCTCCATGCGGGTCTGCCAGCGCCAAGAGAGCTTCTGCTGTCTGTCGTTCTCGGCGCGCTCGAAACCCATCTTCTTCAGGTTCTCTTCGAGCGTGTGATACGCCTGCATGTCGGCGAGGATCTGCAGATCGATCACGATGTCGACGTCCAGCGTACCGGCATGCGCCGGCACGGCAGGCGGCCTCGCTTTCACCAGGTAGCGCGGTGTAAGCCCACCGACCAGAAAGACCGAGTTCTTCCACGGCCCCAATCCGCGCAGCAGCGTCACAAGAACGCGTTCGCAATCCCGCGTGTACGGATCGCTGTAGCCGTCGAAGGTCGCCGGCTTGGCCATCAAAAGCCGATCCTCTCCCTGCGCAGGTGTTCGGCCATCTCCTTCGCGCGCCCTTCACCCTGCAACAAGTCAAGGTAGACCTGCACGGGGCTTGCCAGCCACACACCGCCCACCTGCTGGCGGAACAACAGTTCGCCTGCCGACTTCGCCGCGATGACGACCAGGTTCGCCCCTTCCGCGACGACGCGCGCGTCCAGTTCTGCCATTGCAGCGTCGGCGCCTGTGCTCGGCAACAGGCGTGTGCGCACCTGCGAGATGCCCGACAGGAAGGGGGCATAGCGCTGCGCGGCAGCCTCGAAGCTCACCGCGTAGCTGACCTGGTGCGCATTGAACACTTCGCCCAGGCGCTGCAGCAAGGCATCGGACTTCAGACCCGGCACGTAGTAGCGGCGCACGGCTTGATCGCTGGAACGGGCCAACTGCCCTGCCCAGGCATCCAGCAAGGCCGCAGGTTCCCGCAGATGGCGTTCCTTGGCCGGGCCTTGTCCGCGGGATTCGAGCCAGTCGAAACGCTCCAGTTCACCCAGCACGTCGGACACGGTGGACGGCGCCACCTGTGCCCGCTCGGCCACCTGGGTGACGCCGAACCAGTCTTGGTGGTCGATCAGGAGCGCATGCAGCACTTGTGCGCGACGCCCGGAAAACAGCGACCGCACCGATCTCTCCAGCGTCTTGGATGGCGGCCTGTCGATGTACACATAGGCCCCGGGGATCGGCAGGAACAGGCTGCCGCCGCTGTCGTAGTAGCCGATGCGCTCGGACTTGAGCAACGCCTTCGCACCCGGCGAAAGGGATTCGGCCACCAACAGGGGCTGGGCGTGGGATGAAGGGGCCTGGTGCCGCGACTGGAACTGCCAGAGCACCTGGCGCACATCCCGGGGGTAGGCCGTCTTCTTCACTTCAACCCACAGAATGACCGGCTTGCCCGCGATGTTCAGGTGGATTTCGGCACCGACCTGGGAAGGCCCCGCAGCGGCTGCTTCGCGCACCTGTGTCTCGGCACGCGCCCCCGGCAGTTCCTGGAGCGACTCCAGGAACCGTTCGATGAGGGCGTGTTCGGCGATGCTCGATTCAGACATGCTGGGCTTTATTTTCTGCGCAGCGAATAATAGCATTACATCGAATATTCGATGCGGTTTTTATTTTCGCTGTTCAGTGAATGAGCCATTCACACACCCAATTGCACCCATTTTGAGAAGAAGACGTTGGAATCGACCCCCCCCTCTCAAGAAACGATATAAGCCCCCGACCCCGCACACAGCAGCTTGCCGTCCGCCCCCAGAAACTCCATGCGCGTGCTGGCCACGCGCGAGCCCAGGCGCAGGACTTCGGCCCTGAGTTCGAAGTGTTCGCCCACGCAGGGGCGCAGGTAGTCGATGCGCAGGTCGATGGTGCCGAGCTTGCTGAAGCGCTGCAGGCGCTGCAGGGGTTCTTCGTTCATGTGGCGCGCGCCGATGGCGGCCACGCAGGCCAGGCCGCCCATCGCGTCAAGGCTGGCGCTGACGACGCCGCCGTGCACGCGGTTGTGCTGGTAGTGGCCGATCAGATCGGGTTTCATGGCGATGCGGCCGCCGACCTTGTCGGGCGTGATGGACGTGATCTGCAGGCCCAGCACGCGGTTGAAGACGATCTTTTCCTCGAACAGCTCCTTGAGCGCGGCGATGAACGCGGGCTCGAACTCGACGGGGGGTGTGGCGACGGCGGGGGGTGTCTTGCTCATAGGCCCCATTGTCGTGCGGCGAGTTCCTTCATGATTTCCTCGGCGCCGCCGCCGATCATCATCACCTTCACTTCGCGGTAGACGCGCTCGCTGACGGTGCCGCGCATGTAGCCCATGCCACCGAGGATCTGCACGGCCGCGTCGGCGCAGAACTGCATGGTCTGCGTGGCGTGGTTCTTGAGCAGGCAGACATTCGCCACCCAGTCCGCGCCTTCGTCGCCGGCGTCCACGCGGTCGCCGAGCGCATCCACCCAGGCCTGGGTGGAGCGGATGCGCATCTGCATGTCCATGAGCTTGTGGCGGATCACCTGGCGCTCGATCAGCGGCTCGCCAAAGGTGTGGCGCTGGCGCGCCCAGGCCAGGGCTTCGTCGTGGCAGGCTTCGGCAAAACCCAGCGCCATGGCGGACAGGGCCAGGCGCTCGCCATTGAAGTTGCCCATGATCATGCGAAAGCCCGCGCCCTCGGCGCCCAGCCGGTAACGGGCGGGCACGCGCACGCCGTCGAAGCGCAGGTGCGCGGTGTCGCTGCAGAGCCAGCCCATCTTGTCCAGCCGGCTGCGCGAGACGCCGGGTGCGCTGCAAGGCACCACGATCATGCTGATGCCGCTGGCGCCCTTGCTGTTCAGGTCGGTGCGCACGGCCAGCGTGATCCAGTCGCAGCGCATGCCGGAGGTGATGAACACCTTCTCGCCGTCGATGACGTAGTCGCCGCCTTCCAGCCGCGCGGCGGTGCGCAGGGCGGCCACGTCGGAGCCGCCGCCGGGCTCGGTGATGCCCAGGGCGGCGATCTGTTCGCCGCGCAGCACGGGCGGGATGATCTCGGCCTGCAGCTCGGGCGCGCCGTGTTTCAGGATGGGCGGCAAGCCGATGTTGTGGGTGAACAGGCTGGCCATCACGCCGCCGCTGCCGCCATGCCGCGCCAGTGTTTGCGACAGGGCGTTGCGCGCGCGCCAGGGCGCGGGTGTGCCGCCCAGGTGTTCGGGGTAGCCCAGGCCGAGCAGGCCCAGTTCCGCGGCCTGGCGGTGCAGCGCGCGCGGCAGCTCGCCCGCTTCTTCCCAGGCGGGCACGTTCGGCGCGATGGCCTGCGTGGCAAAACGCTGCACGGTGTCGACGAGCGCGGCGCGGTCTTCGGCGGTGAAGTCGTTGTTCATGTCGGTCCTCGGGGGGCGCAACGCGCAAGCCAGACGCAACGAGACCGTTCGCCCTGAGCCTGTCGAAGGGCCTGAGCCTGTCGAAGGGCTCGTGCAACAGGCGTTGGCAAGGGCTTCGACAAAGCCTGTCCTGAGCTTGTCGAAGGGCTCAGCCCGAACGGAAGCAAGCTCATCTTCAGGCGCTGAAGATCAACAGCAGCTGGCCCGGTGCCACCTGCTGGCCAGCGGCCACCGAGAGCGCTTCAACGGTGACGTCGCGCGGCGCGGCCAGGGTGTGTTCGAGTTTCATGGATTCGATCACCAGCAGCGGCTCGCCGCGGGCGACGCGCGCACCGGGCGTGGCGTGCACCGCCACCAGCTTGCCGTTGAAGGGTGCGCGCAACTCGCGCGCGGCGTTCGCACCGCCTGCGCGTTCGCGCGGCGCGTGGCTCAGGTCCACCAGCTCGATGGTGTGCGCGCCGGCCTGCACCTGCCAGCGCCCACCGCCCAGTGGCGCGGCGGCCACGGGCCAGGCGCTGCCGTCGACCACCACGCGGCCCGGTGCCACATGGGCCAGCTGCATGCGCTCGCCGTGCGCAACGCGCAGCGCGCCCTGCCCGGTTTCCTGCACCGCGAGGTCGAGCACCTGGTCTTCGCCATGGCGCCAGCGCAGCGGGCGCGCGAACGGGCAAGGCAGCGCGCTCGCGGGCGCCAGGCGGTCGAACGCGGCGGCGAGCACGGCGGCCAGCACCGCGTCGGGCGGGGGCAGCAGCGTGGCGCGGATGGCCTCGCCCTCCTCGGCCAGAAAGGGAATGAGCGCCCCGCCTTCGTGGAACACCGGGTTGCGCAGGCAGGCCGCCAGAAAGGCGCGGTTGCTCGGCAGGCCCAGCAGCAGGGTGTGGTCCAGCGCGTGGGCCAGTCGGTCGATCGCGTCGCGGCGCGTGGGCGCGTGGGCGATCAGCTTGCCGAGCATGGCGTCGTAGTGCGGCGAGACCTCGCTGCCGGTTTCCAGCGCATGGTCAAAACGCAGGCCGGCGGGCAGCGGGGGTTCGGCAAAGCGGTGCACGCGGCCGGTGTGCGGCGTGTGGTGCTCGTCCTCGGCGCACAGGCGCACCTCGATGGCGTGGCCGCTGAAGATGATCTGATCCTGCGCCAGCGGCAACGGCTCGCCGCGCGCCACGCGCAACTGCCATTCCACCAGGTCCAGCCCGGTGAGGGCCTCGGTCACCGGGTGCTCCACCTGCAGGCGGGTGTTCATCTCCATGAGGTAGAACCCCCGTTCACCCTGAGCTTGTCGAAGGGTCCCAGAGGTGCTGGCGGGGGCTTCGACAGGCTCAGCCCGAACGGAGGGTTCGTCCACCAGAAACTCCACCGTGCCCGCCCCCACATAACCCGCCGCCTGCGCCAGCGCCACGGCGCAGCGGCCCAGCGCTTCGCGCAGCGCGGGCGACACCGCCGGGCTCGGCGCCTCTTCGATGATCTTCTGGTGCCGGCGCTGCACCGAACAGTCGCGCTCGCCCAGGTGCACGCAGTGGCCCTGCGTGTCGGCGAACACCTGCACCTCCACATGGCGCGGGCGCAGCAGCGCGCGTTCGATCAGCAGGTCGCCGTTCGCAAAGCCGGCCAGCGCCTCGGAGCGCGCGCCCTGCAGCGCGGGCAGCAGCTGCGCGGCCTCGTGCACCAGGCGCATGCCGCGCCCGCCGCCACCGGCCACGGCCTTGACCATGAGCGGAAAACCGATGCGCTGCGCCTCGGCCACGAAGGTGGCGTCGCGCTGGTCGTCGCCGAAGTAGCCGGGCAGGCAGGGCACGCCGTGCGCGGCGGCCAGCGCCTTGGCGGCGGACTTGCTGCCCAGCGCGCGGATGGCCGCCGGCGGCGGGCCGACCCAGATCAGGCCGGCGTCGATCACGGTCTGGGCGAAGTCGGCGTTCTCGCTCAGGAAGCCGTAGCCCGGGTGCACCGCGTCGGCGCCGGTGGCCACGGCCGCGTCCAGCAGGCGGTCCACGCGCAGGTACGAGTCGGCCGAGGCCGCGCCGCCGAGCGCGAACGCGGTGGTGGCCTCGCGCACGTGCAGCGCGCGCGCGTCGGGTTCGGAAAACACGGCCACGGTCTGTATGCCCATGGCGTGGGCGGTGCGGATGATGCGGCGGGCGATTTCGCCGCGGTTGGCAATGAGAAGTCTCTTCATGGGTTCCTCGCGGCTCATCGCCCTGCACGCTTCGCGTGCCGTGCCATTTGGTGAGCGCTGCACATGGCCCGACAGGCCATATGAGCGCTCCCCCGCGCCAAGGCGCGAACGCCGCGGTTGGCAATGAGAAGTCTCTTCATGGCTGGCCGGCCCAGGGCGCGGGCTGCTTCTTCGCGAAGGCGGCCAGGCCGGCGGCGGCCTCGGGGCTGCGCAGCCCTTGCGCGAAGGCGAAAGCGGCTTCGGTGCGCAGGTCGGGCACGTCGTTGCGCATGCGCTGCAGCAGGCGCTTGGTGCTGGCCACGGCGCCGGGCGCGGCGCGCATCATGGCCTGCACGCGCGCGGCCAGGGCGGCCTCCAGCGCGTCGTCGGCCACGAGCTCGTCCACCAGGCCCAGTGCCTGCGCCTCGGCGCCCTTGTACATGCGGCCCTGCAGCAGGCACTGCCGCGCGGCGGCGTCGCCCAGGCGTTGCCAGACGAAGGGCGCGATCTGCGCCGGCGGCAGGCCCAGCGTCACTTCCGGTGTGGCGAAAGTCGAGCGCTGCGTGGCAATCACGTGGTCGGCGCAGCACAGCAGGCCGAAGCCGCCGCCCATGGCCGCGCCGTCGACCGCGCACACCAGCAACTGCGGCAGGCCGCACAGCGCGTGCAGCACGTCGCCAAAGCCGCGGTTCAGGTCGACCAGCGGGTCCGCCTCGCCCGGCTGCAGCGGCTGGCCGATGGCGCTGGCAAAGCTGCCCAGGCTGCCACCGGCGCTGAAGGCACCGGGCGCGCCGGTGAGCACGATGACGCGCAGGGTTTCGTCCTGCCGGGCGCGCACGCAGGCGCCGAACAGGCCCAGCACCATGGCGTCGCTCAGCGCGTTGCGCGTGGCGGGGTCGTTGAGCGTCCAGCGTTCGGTATCGCCCTGGCGTTCTGTGTGGAAGGTGGTGGTCATGGTTGGTGGTACTGACAGGTGTTGGCGGGGGAGCCCCCACCCCAACCCTCCCCCAGAGGGGGAGGGGGTTGAACGCCCGCCCCCTCTGGCGGCGCAGGGAGAACTCCCTCCCCCTCTGGGGGAGGGTTGGGGTGGGGGCCCGCGCGCAGCAAGCTCACTTCACCGCCCTCTTCGCAATGCCCATGATCTTGCTCAGTATCCCCAGCATGACCTCGTCCGCCCCGCCGCCGATGGAGGCCAGGCGGCCGTCGCGGTACATGCGCGAGACCTTGTTTTCCAGCGTGAAGCCCATGCCGCCCCAGAACTGCAGGCAGGTGTCGGGCACGGTGCGGTTGAGGCGCCCGGCCTTGAGCTTTGCCATGGTGGCCCACTCGGTCACGTCCTCGCCGGCGATGTAGTGCTCCACCGCCTGGTAGGTCAGCGCGCGCAGGCTCTCCACCTCGGTCTTGAGCTCGGCCAGCTTGAACTGCACCCACTGCTGGTCGGACAGGCTGGCGCCGAAGAGCTTGCGTTCCTGCGCCCATTCCACCGTCCATTCGATGCAGTTGGACAGGCTCTGCAGCGTGCTCGCGGCGCACCACAGGCGTTCTTCCTGGAACTGCTGCATCTGGTAGATGAAGCCCGCGCCCTCCTGGCCGATGCGGTAGCGCTGCGGCACGCGCACCTCGTCGAAGTAGATCAGGCCGGTGTCGCTGCTGTGCATGCCGATCTTGCGGATTTTCTGCGCCACCTCGATGCCCTTGACGAGCTTGCCGCCCTCGCGCATCGGCACCATCACCAGGCTCTTGTTCTTGTGTGCGGGGCCTTCGCTGGTGTTGACCAGCATGCACATCCAGTCGGCCTGCAGGCTGTTGGTGATCCACATCTTCTGGCCGCTGATGACGTAGTCGTCGCCGTCCTTGCGCGCCACGCTCTTGATGCCGGCCACGTCGCTTCCGGCGCCGGGTTCGCTCACGCCGATGCAGCTGACCATGTCGCCGGCAATGGCGGGCGCGAGGAAGTCGCGCTTCAGTTCCTCGCTGCCGAAGCGCGCGAGTGCGGGCGTGGCCATGTCGGTCTGCACGCCGATGGCCATGGGCACGCCGCCGCAATGGATGTGGCCCAGCGTCTCGGCCATGGCCATGCCGTAGGAATAGTCCAGGCCCGCGCCGCCCTGTGCCTCGGGCTTGGTCAGGCCCAGCAGGCCGAGCTGGCCCAGGCCCTTGAAGACCTCGTGCGCGGGGAAGATTTCGGCCGCTTCCCACTCGTCCACGTGCGGGTTGATGTGCTCGTCGATGTAGCGCTTGAGCGTCTTCTGGATCTCGCGGTGTTCGTGGGTGAATTGCATGGCGTCTTGTCTCCTTTTTGATTCGGGTTCCCGTTCGCCCTGAGCTTGTCGAAGGGTTCACCCAGGTGTTGGTGAAGGCTTCGACAGGCTCAGACCGAACGGCGGTTTCTTCAGTCCATCTACATCCTCGCCACGCCGAACTGCATGCGCCGCGGCGCATGCGCGGCGGCTTCGGCGCAGGTGTCGAGGCAGAAGGCGAGCACGGCACGCGTGTCGCGCGGGTCGATCACGCCGTCGTCGAGCACCAGGCCGCTGGTGTGGAAGGCATCGGCCTGGCTTTCGAACACGTTCACGATCTGGTCGAACTGGGCCTGCATCTGCGCCGGGTCGGGCGTGATGCCTTTGCGCGCCATGCCGGCCTCGGCCACGATCTGCATGGTGCGCGCGGCCTGCTCGCCGCCCATCACCGCCGTCTTCGCCTGCGGCCAGCTGAACAGGAAACGCGGCGCATAACCGCGCCCGCACATGCCGTAGTTGCCGGCACCGAAAGACGCCCCGCACTGGATGGTGATCTGCGGCACCGTGGCATTCGTCACCGCCTGGATCATCTTGCTGCCGTGCTTGATCATGCCGCCCTGCTCGCTGTCCTTGCCGACCATGTAGCCGGTGGTGTTCTGCAGGTAGATGAGGGGGTGGCCGAGCTGGCACATCCACTGGATGAAGTGCGTGGCCTTGTTCGCGCCGGCCACGTCGATCGGGCCGTTGTTGCTGATGAGGCCCACCGCGTGGCCGCCGATGCGCGCCTGCACGCAGAGGGTGGCGGCGCCGTAGAGCGCCTTGAATTCGAGCAGCTCGGAGCCGTCGACGATGCGGGCGATGACTTCGCGCATGTCCACCGGCTCGCGGTGGTGCGGGGGCATGAGGGCGAGGAGGTCGTCGGGGTGGAAGAGGGGTTGGCGCTCGTGGCCCCCACCCCAGCCCTCCCCCAGAGGGGGAGGGGGCTCGAACTCCCTCCCCCTCTGGGGGAGGGTTGGGGTAGGGGCCCGCGCCGCCAACTGCCCCAGCACCCGCCGCGCCAACCCCAGCGCCTCCCGGTCGTCCTCCGCCAGGTACTCCCCCAGCCCCGACACCCCGGTGTGCATCTCGGCCCCGCCCAGCTCCTCTTCCGTCGCCACCTCGCCGGTGGCGGCCATCAGCAGCGGCGGCCCGGCCAGGAACGCGCGCGAACGCCCGCGCACCATGATCACGATGTCACTGAGCCCCGGCATGTAGGCGCCGCCCGCCGTGCCCGAGCCGTGCTGCACGGTGATCACCGGGATGCCCGCGGCCGAGAGGCGCGCCAGGTTGCGGAACAGGCCGCCGCCGAGCACGAAGCCTTCGACCTTGTATTTGGTGAGGTTGGCGCCTGCGCTCTCCACCAGGTGGATGAAGGGCAGGCGGTTCTCCAGCGCGATCTCCTGCACGCGCAGGATCTTCTCCAGCCCGCGCGCCTGGATCGCGCCGGCGTCGATGCCCGAGTCGCTGGCCACCACCATGCAGCGCACGCCGGCCACGAAGCCCATGCCCGCGACCATGCCGCCACCGGGCACCGATTTCTCCGCGTCTTTTGTGTCCTGCATATAGCCGGCCAGTGAACACAGCGGCACATAGGGCGCACCGGGGTCCAGCAGCAGGGCCACGCGCTCGCGCGGCAGCAGCTGGCCGCGCTTGTCGAACACGGGTTTCGATTTCGCGGAGGCCTGTGCCGCGCGGTCTTCGAGCGCGCGCAGCTGCGCGATGCGCGCCAGCATGGCCTCGCGGCGCTGCTGGGCCTGCGGACTCTGAGGGTTGAAACTCGATTCAAACATCCTGGAACACCTTCGGCGTCACATACCGGTGAAACCCCTCGAAGGGCTTGACCGCGTCGCGGCCCTGCACCTCCACCGGCGCGGCCACCTGGCCCCAGCCCATGCGCACCTGCGGGCGTGCGCCGTCCACGCGCAGCACGCTGCCGCTGATGAAGCTGGCCGCCGGGCTGAGCAGGAAGACGATGGCGGCCGAGGTTTCGGCCTCGTTGCCGAAGCGCCCTGCCGGCACCGTCTCGCGCATCTCGCGCAGCATGGGGCCGGCCTCCTCGGGGTAGTGGTCCATGCCGCTGGAGGCGATGTAGCCCGGCGCGACCGCGTTCACGCGCACGCCGCTCTTGGCCCATTCCAGCGCCGCCGTCTCGGTGAAGTTCACCATGCCCGCGCGCGCCGCGCCGCTGTGGCCCATGCCGGGCATGGAGCCCCACATGTCGGCCACGATGTTGACCACGGAGCCGCCCTTGTCCTGCATGCTCTGCACGTAACACTCGCGCGCCATCAGGAAGCCACCGGTGAGGTTGGTGTCGATCACCGCCTGCCAGCCCTTGGCGCTGATGTTCTCCAGCGGCGTGATGTACTGGCCGCCGGCGTTGTTCACCAGGCCGTCGATGCGGCCGTGCGCGCCGACGATGGCCGTGACCACGGTGCGCACCGTGTCTTCCTGGCGGATGTCGCAGGCGTGGAAGCTCGCGCGCCCGCCGTCGGCCACGATCTCGCCGGCCACGTCCTGCAGCTTGGCCAGGTTGCGCCCGATCAGCACCACGTGCGCGCCCAGGCTGGCCAGCTCGTGCGCGGTGCAGCGGCCAATGCCCGAGCCACCGCCGGTGACCACGACCACGCGGCCATGCAGCAGGCCGGGCGCGAAGACCGATCGGTAGTGAGAGGTGTTCATGCCGGTTCCTTCAGAAAGAGTTGCAGCGCCGAGTCGGTGAGCTCGTCGAGCGTGGCGCGCGCGCGCGCCTTGGCGCTGCGGCCGGAGGGCGGCACGTACCACTGCGCCGACCAGTTGAGCGCGCCAAAGATCATCAGGCGGGCCAGCGCCGGGTCCGCACCCAGCTGGCCTTGCGCATGCAGCGCCTCCAGCTCGGGCACCCAGTCCGCCTCGTAGCGGTCCTTCAGCCGGTTGACCTCGCTGCGCTGCGCCGCGGTCAGCGCGCGCCACTCGTACAGCATCACCGGAATGAAATCGCTGTCGGGCCCGAGCAGCGCATCGAAGTGGTTGCGCACCAGCGCCCGCAGGCGCTCGCGCGCGCCTGCGCCGGCCGGCAGCTGCGCCAGCGCCGCCTGCTGCCGCTGCAGCGCGCCCTGCATGCCTTCGAGCATCACGGCGCCCAGCAGCGCTTCCTTGCTTTCGAAGTGGTAGAAGGGCGAGCCCGCGCGCATGCCCACGGCCGCGGCGATGTCGCGCGTGGTGGTGGCGGCAAAGCCCTGCTGGCGGAACAGCCGCGCCGCGCCGGCAATCAACTCGCGGCGGCGGTTGCCATCGTCGCGTTCATCGGCGGTCTTGCGCGGGCGGCCGCGGGTGCGGCGCGGTGCCTCGGCGGCAGCGGCGGCGGGAAGTTCGGTGTCGGCCAGGCTCATGCAGGGCACGATAGCAGCCGCCCGGATTTTCAGCAAGCAGATGCTTTGTAAAAATATCCGCTGCTTGTCACGCGCCTGACAACGGGCCCGTTTTCAAGGACGCAGTGCCTGCCGTGCGGCACTCGAACAAACGGTCAGCGGACGCCAGGAGGCAAGCCCGCGAGCAGCCGCTCGATCTGCTCACGCAGAGTGGGCAACTCGCCGTGAGCCGTCCTCCAGATCAGGTTCCAGTCCACCTGAAAATAACCATGTGCCACCCGGTTTCGCATGGCATACATCAAGCCCCAGGGCACCTCGGGGTGGGCAGCGGCGTAGTCCTCATACATCGTCTGCACATGGCGCGCCGCCTCACCAATCATCTCGAAGTTGCGCACGACTGCATCCTGGGTCTTTTCATCCCCCATGAAGCCGGTCTCGGAGACATTTGAGAGGTAGCGCTGGATGCGCGAGATGGCATCGACCATGTGCTGCAGATAGTCCGGCAGCCGCTGCGCGCTCGCGCGGTTCATACAGGCAGCGCTTCCTGCAACACCTGGTGGCGGAATTTGGTGGGCAGCGCGTTGGGTGTGAGCACATCCACACCGACCTTGAGCAATCCAGCCAATTCGACCTGAATCCGTGCAATGTCCATCAACGTGGTTTCGGGCGTCGGGTCCACCAGCAGGTCCAGATCACTTTCTTCGGTGTCATCGCCATGGAGTGTCGAGCCGAACACACGCACGTTGGTCACGCGGTGGCTCAAGGCCACCGCACGAATGGTGTCGCGGTGCTGGTTCAGGGCAATGGATGGGCGCATGGTCTGAATCCTGGGGGCGATCAGCAGATCTTCACGAAAGGGAAGACCCGCAGCGAACGCCCCATTGTGCAGAATTTTGGTTCGCCGCCAACCTGAGTCGCTTCAACGCTTCGTGGAAGCGTGAACAGGCCAGCTACACAAGGCCGCCTCATCCAGGATGCCTTCCAGTATCCGGGGGATCTCGAACAGCGCGCGGTTGTCGATGCGGCGCACGCGCGTGCGGTGGCCGTCGAGGTCGGCCAGCAGCTGCGCCACCGCGCGCTCGATGCCGCGAAAGCTGCGCAGCACGACGCCCAGGCCGTTGTCGCGCACCCACTGCGCGTTGTAGCGCTCCTGCAGCATGGTCCAGGCGTTGTCCACCACGATCACCGGCAGGCCTTGCTGCACCGCCTCGCTGAGGCTGCCCGGGCCGGGTTTGCCGATGAAGAAGTCGGCCAGGCGCATGTAGCGCGGCACCTCGGTGCTGAAGCCCACCACCAGGCGCGGGGCGCCCGCGGGCAACGCGTTCAGGCGCGCGGCCAGGGCCTTGTTGTGGCCGCAGACCAGGATCAGCTGCGTGCTGGCGGCCAGGCGTTCGGCAATGCCCAGCATGGCCTTGGAGCCGTGGCCGCCGAACAGAACGATGCCAGTCGGCCGCGCGGGATCGAGCCCGAGGCGGCGCTGTTCACGCGCGCGGTCGAGCACCATGGGCTGGTAGAACTCGGGCCGGATGATCATGCCGGAGGTGGCGTGCACGCGCTCGCTCGCGCGGCCCAGTGCCAGCGCCTGCTCCACCGCGCGCGGCGTGCCGCAGACGAGGTGCTGGCGCTGATCGCGCTCGATCCAGAAATGCGGCGGCACGTCGGCCAGATCGGTGAGCACGGTGACATAGGGCACCCCGGGCAGCGACGCGGCCAGGCTCTCGACCATGGCGCGGTTGAAGTTGGGCACCAGCGAGACCACGAGGTCGGGCTCGGTGCGCAGCCAGTGCTGCTGCAGCTGGCGCAGCAGCATGGGGTGGGCCAGGCGGATGAGGCCTTGCAGCAGCCTGAGTTCCTGCGCCATGCCGATGGTCCAGCCGCGGGCCAGGCGCCGGTTGTACCAGTCCTCCGGCGCGCTGCCGGTCATCTTGCGGAACTTGCCCTGCGGGTCCAGCACCTCGAACAGGTCGACCAGCCGCACGTGCCAGGGCCGTTCCTGCTCGCGCAGCACCGCCTGCAGGGCCAGCGCCGAGGCGCGGTGCCCGCCGCCGGCGTTGAAGTAGATCAGGTCGACGGTCTTCATGGGCCGATTGGACCGGGCGTTTGTGTCAGCCGCGTGGCGGCCGGGTGGCCGTGCGGCGGGTGCGGCGCCCGGGCACCCCGCCTGCACTTCAGGCCTCCTCCTGCGGTTGCGCGGCTTCCTCTCCGCCGTCGAGCCGGAACACCGCCACCGCCGAGGCCAGCTGGCGGGCCTGCTCCATGAGGCTCTCGGCGGCGGCCGAGGTCTGCTCCACCAGCGCGGCGTTCTGCTGCGTCATCTGGTCGAGCTGGCCCACGGCCACGTTGATCTGCGCCACGCCATCGGCCTGCTCGCTGCTCGCCGTCGTGATCTCGCCCACGATGCCACTGACGCGCCGCGCGTTCTCCACCACCTCGATCATGGTGCCGCCGGCCTCCTGCGCCTGCCGCGTGCCGCCGGAGATCTGCGCGCCGGACTGTTCGATCAGCAGCTTGATTTCCTTGGCGGCCTGCGCGCTGCGCTGCGCCAGGTTGCGCACCTCGGCGGCGACCACGGCGAAGCCGCGGCCCTGTTCACCCGCGCGCGCCGCTTCCACGGACGCATTGAGCGCGAGGATGTTGGTCTGGAAGGCGATGCCGTCGATCACGCCGATGATCTCGCCGATGCGGATGCTGCCGCGCTGGATGTCGCTCATGGACCGCACCACCTGTTCAACCGTCTCGCCGCTGCGGCGGGCGACATCGGCCGAGCGGCTGGCAAGCTGGTTGGCCTCGCGCGCCGAGCTGCTGGAATGCTGCACGGTGGCCGTCATTTCCTCCATGCTGGCGGCCGTCTGCTGCAGGCTGCTGGCGGCCTGCTCGGTGCGCACCGACAGGTCCTGCGAGCCTTTGGCCACCTCCTCGCTGGCGATGGCGATCTGGTCGGAGGCCTGGCGCACGGCGCCCAGCACGTCGCGCAGCCGCGCGGCCATGGTGTCGAGCGAACGCAGCACGCGCTGCGGCTCGCTCTGGCCCCGGGCGTCCACGCGCAGGGACAGGTCGCCGGCGGCCATGCGCTCCACGGCGTGCAGCGCATCCTGGCTGCTGCGCACCAGGCCGCGCGCGATGGCAAAGCCCAGGCCGACCAGCAGGCCCATGGCCACCAGGCCCAGCACGGCCACCCAGACGATGGCCTGGTGCGTGGTGGCCACCAGCTGGTCGTGGTCGTGGACCAGGATCTTCGACTCGTGCGCGATGACATCGGCCACCGCCTTGTTCAGGCGCTCCAGGTACGGGCGGCAGTGCTCGATGGTCATGTAGCCGGCCGAACTGATGTCGCCGTCCCTGGCGGTCTCGGCGATCCGGATCGCCACCGGGCCGTAGTCCTGTTCGACCGCTGCCAAGGCCTCCACCAGCTGGCGCTCCTGCTCGCCCGCGTCGGCGCTCAGCGCCTGGAGCCGGGCCAGTGCGGCCTGGGTGGCTTCATGCGCCCGCACGGTGATGGCGTACATCTCGTCGCGCACGGCGGGCTCCGCGGCCAGCGCCAGGTTGCGCACGGCGATGGCGCGCGCGGCCACGGCCTGGCCCAGCTCGTTCGCGGCATCCTGGCGTGGCAGGTTCTTTTCATGGCTCTGGTCCGCCAGGCTGGCGGTGCGCTGCAGGCTCCAGGCGCCGATACCGGCCACACCGGCCAGGAAAAGCGCGGCCGTGGCCAGCAGGACCGCGAGCTGCGCGCGGATGGTTTGTCGGGACAGGTGAAACATGAAGGGCCTCGTGCATGAAGGGGATCGTGTCCCCTTCATCGACGGCACTTCATGCGCGCTGCATACCCCGGATGCAGTATTTTTCCTTACCGCTGGTCCGCCGGTTCGATCGCGGCGGCGCCGTCAGGCGTGCGCGCCGGCGCCGTGGCCGTCGAGGCGGAACACCGCCACCGCGGCGGTCAGCTGGCGGGCCTGTTCCTTCAGGCTCTCGGCCGCGGCCGAGGTCTGCTCCACCAGTGCGGCGTTCTGCTGCGTCATGTGGTCGAGCTGGGTCACCGCAACGTTGATCTGGCCCACGCCGTCGGCCTGCTCGGTGCTGGCCGACATGATCTCGGCCACGATGCTGCTCACACGGCGCGCGTTGTCCACCACCTCGGCAATCGTGCCGCCGGCCTCCTGCACCAGGCGTGTGCCACCGGTCACCTGGTTGTTCGAGTCCTCGATCAGCTGCTTGATTTCCTTGGCCGCCTGCGCGCTGCGCTGTGCCAGATTGCGCACTTCGCCCGCCACGACCGCGAAGCCGCGGCCCTGCTCACCGGCGCGCGCCGCTTCCACCGCAGCATTGAGGGCGAGGATGTTGGTCTGGAAGGCAATGCCATCGATCACGCCGATGATCTCGCCGATGCGGCCCGAAGACTTGCTGATGTCGCCCATGGTCTGCACCACCTGGCCGACCACGTCGCCACCCCGGCGTGCGACCTCGGCCGACTCGCCGGCGAGCTGGTTGGCCTGGCGCGCCGAATTGCTGGACTGCTGCACGGTGGCCGTCATTTCCTCCATGCTGGCCGCCGTCTGCTGCAGGTTGCTGGCGGCCTGCTCGGTGCGGGCCGAGAGGTCCTGCGAGCCTTTGGCCACTTCGTTGCTGGCGGTGGCGATCTGGTCGGACGCCTGGCGCACCGTGCCCAGCACATCGCGCAGCCGCGCGGCCATGGCGTCCAGCGAACGCAGCACGCGCTGCGGCTCGCTCTCGCCGACGGCCTGCAGGCGCAGCGACATGTCGCCCGCGGCCATGCGTTCCACCGCGCTCAATGCTGCCTGGCTGCTGGCCACGAGACCGCGCGTGATGACATAGCCCAGTCCGACCAGCGACAGCAAGGCACCCAGACCGAGCGCGGCCACCCAGCCCATGGTGTTGTGCGTGCCCGCCAGCAAGGCGTGGTGGTCCTTCTGTGCCTTGTCCGCCTCGAACTTCAGCAGGGTGGCCACGGCGCCGTCCAGACGCTCCAGCAGGGGCCTGCACTTTTCGATGATCAGCGCGGCAGCCTGCGTCAGGTCACCGCTGGCTGCGATCCCGGTGATGTGCAGCGCCACCGGCCCGTAGTCCGCTTCGGCGGCCACCACCGCGTCGACCAGCCGCTTTTCCTCAGGTGCGGCATTCGCCGTGACCTCCTGCAGTTCGGCCAGCGCCGCCTGCGTGGCCGCGTGGGCCTTCTTCACCCGTTCCAGCTCGACGCCACGCACTTCGGCGTTCGCCGCCAGCGTCAGGTTGCGCGCGGCCACCGCGCGGGCGTTGACCGCCTGTATGAGCTCGTTGGCCACACGCTGGCGCGGCACGTTGACGTCGTTGCTCTGGCGCGCAATGTCGGCGCTGTGCATCAAGCCCCAGGTGCCGATGCCGGCCAGACCAACGAGGAACAGCGCGGCCACGGCCAGCAGGACCGAGAGCTGCGCGCGAATGGGACGTTGGGACAGTTGAAACATGGGACTCCCTCACATGGAAAAGCTTCTTTGCACAGGCTTCTTCGACGGGGTGCGGGGAAAACTTGATGGCACGGATGGGGGATTCACGCCCTGGCGCGCGGGGAAACCCGATCAGGGGGCCGCCGCCACGGACAGGCGGCAGACCCCCGGCGCACAGACGGCGGACAGACGGCGCCCGAAGCTGGCATTCAACTTGCATGTTGTCTTGTATCCAAGATGGAATGCTTAAACATGGTGCAAGACACAACCCCGAATCCCCCGGCCACACCCCTCCGCGCCGCCCTCACTGGCGCGCTGGCGCCCCAGGCCTGGCTGCACCGGCCCGCGCAGGCGATCAACGGTGCTGCGACGGGCGTGCTGGCAGGCCTGCGCTTCGCGGTGAAGGACAACATCGACGTGGCCGGCTGGCCCACCACGGCGGCCTGCCCGGCCTTCGCCCGCACTCCCGGCGCGCACGCCAGCGTGGTGCAGACCCTGCTCGACGCTGGTGCATCGCTGCAGGGCAAGACCAACCTGGACCAGTTCGCCTGCGGCCTGAGCGGCACGCGTTCGCCCTACGGCGCGGTGCCCAACGCGGTCAACCCGCTGTACGTGTCAGGCGGCTCCAGCTCGGGCTCGGCCTATGTGGTGGCCACGGGCCAGGTGGACTTCGCGCTCGGCACCGACACCGCCGGCTCGGGGCGCGTGCCCGCCGGGCTGAACAACATCGTGGGCCTCAAGCCCTCGCGCGGGCTGATCAGCGCGCGCGGCGTGCTGCCGGCGGCGCAGGCGGTGGACTGCGTGTCCATCTTCGCCACCACGGTGGCCACTGCCGCGCGCGTGCTGGCCGCGGCCGTGGCGTTCGACCCGGCCGACCCGTATTCGCGCAGGCTGGCGATGGCGGACACGCCTTTCGGCGCGCGCTTTCGCTTCGGCGTGCCGGCGCAGCCCGAATTCTTCGGCGACGAGGCCGCGCGCGCCGCCTTCGCAGGCGCGCTGGTGCAGTTGCAGGCCCTGGGCGGCGAGGCCGTGCCGCTGGACTTCACGCCGTTCGCGGCCTGCGCCGACATGCTCTACGGCAGCGCGCTGGTGGCGCAGCGCTACGAGGCGATCCGCGGCTTCTTCGACGCGCGCGAGGCCGAGGTGATCGAACCGGTGCGCGGCATCATCGCCACCGGCAAGGGCTACAGCGCGGCCGACCTCGTGGCCGCGCAGACGCAGCTGGCCGCGCTGGCGCAGCAGGCGCAGGCGCTGTGGCAGGGCATCGACCTGCTGGTCGTGCCCACCGCCCCCACGCACCACACCATCGAGCGCATGCAGGCCGACCCGGTGGTGCTCAACCGCCAGCTCGGCGCATACACCAACTTCGTCAACCTGCTCGACTACGCCGCGCTCTCGGTGCCCGCCAGCCTGCGCGCCGACGGCCTGCCCTTCGGCATCACACTCATCGGCCGCTGCGGCTCGGACTGGCAGCTCGCCGAACTGGGCCAGCGCTTCCACCACGCCAGCGGCCTGTCGCAGGGGGCCACCGGCGCGCCGCTGCCGGCCATGCAGCCCATCCCGGGCCTGTCGACGGCGGCCCCCCATGTGCGCGTGGCGGTGGTGGGCGCCCACCTCTCGGGCATGCCGCTCAACGGCCAGCTCACCGAACGCGGTGCCACGCTGCTTGCCCGCACGCACACCGCGCCGGTCTACCGCCTCTATGCCCTGCCCGGCACCGTGCCGCCCAAGCCCGGCCTGCTGCGCGTGGCGCCCGGCGAGGGCCAGGCGATCGAGATCGAAATCTGGAGCATGCCGCTGGCGCAATACGGCAGCTTCGTCGCGCTGGTGCCGGCGCCGCTGTCCATCGGCACGCTGGCGCTGGCCGACGGCGGCAGCGTGCAAGGCTTCCTGTGCGAGCCGCTGGCGCTGCAAGGCGCCAGCGACATCAGCCACCTGGGTGGCTGGCGCGCCTGGATCGCCTCCACCCGGCCGGCCCCGGTGGCCACGCCCTGAACACCCTCCACCGTTCCCTTCCTTCCCTTTTTCAAACCCTGCAGGAGCCTGCCATGACATCCCTTCCCTCCACCACCCCGTCCCCCGTCTCGGCCCGCCGCCGCAGCGTGCTGCAGCTCGGCGTGGCCGGCGTCGCCCTGGGCGTGCTGGGCGCGCCAGCGGTGCTGCGCGCGCAGACCGGCCCGAAGATCCGCGTGGGCTACTGGCCCATCGCGGCCGGCCTGCCGTTCTATTCGGCCGTGGAGCTGGGCTACTTCAAGGAAGCCGGGCTGGACGTCGAGGCGCTCAAGTTCGCCGGCGCGCAGCAGGTGATGGAGGCTGTGCTTTCGGGCCGCGCCGACGCTACCGCCAACGGCACCGGCTCGGCCAACATCGCCATCGGCGAGCTGGCCCAGCCCGGCACCTTCAAGATCTTCTGCTCCAACCCGAGCAACGTGAAGAACGTGCTCGACGAGGTCATCGTTCCCGTGGCCAGCCCGGCCAAGGTGATGGCCGACCTCAAGGGCAAACGCATCGCCAGCGGCCCCGGCATCCAGAACGTGACCCTGGCCAAGACCGTGCTCGAGCGCGGCGGCGCCGTGGGCGCCACGGTGGTGGAACTGCCCATCGGCCAGCACGTGGCCGCGCTCGCCGCCGGGCAGGTCGACGGCGCCTACACCCTGGAGCCCACGGGCACCATCGGCCGCATGAACGGCACCACCCGCGTGCTGGAGCCCGGCGTGATCGCGAGGTACGTGCTCGGCGACCCGATGGCGCCCTGGTTCGGCGGCTCGGCCGCGCTGTCCTCGGAGTTCATCAAGAAGAACCCGGAGGCCGCGAAGAAGTTCGTCGCCGCCTACGGCAAGGGCGTGAACTACGTGCGCACCAAGGCGGTGGAGGCGCGCCAGTACCTCAAGGGCTACACCCCCATCGAAGGCGCGCTCACCGGCGAGGTGCCGCTGGCCGCGTACACCATGTACAGCGAGTTCACCCCGGCCGACGTGGCGCACTTCCAGAAGTTCTTCGACCTGTTCAGCGAGAAAGGCATCTTCAGCTCGCGCCTGATGGTCGACTCCATGCTCTACAAGGGCTGACGGCATGACCACCACCGCACCCGCAGAAAGCGGCAAGCCCTGGTCGCCACCGGCCAGTGCCGACGCCACGAGCGCACCGCGCAAGAGCGACTGGAGCAAGGCCCTGCCCTTCGTGGGCCCGGTCGTGCTCTTCATCGTCTGGGACCTGGCGGTGCGCCTGGGCTTCATCAAGGCCATCCTGCTGCCGCCGCCGGTCGACGCGCTGGGCGCGCTGCTCGGCGGCCTGGCCGGTGGCCCGCTGCTGGGCGACTTCGCGGTCACCGTCTGGCGCACGGTTCAGGCCTTCCTGATCGCCGCCGTGGTCGGCATGCCGCTGGGCGTGCTGCTGGGCAGCAACGAAAAGGCCTACCGCAGCGTGGAGTTCCTGATCGACTTCTTCCGCTCCACGCCCTCGTCGGCGCTGATCCCGCTGTTCCTCATGATCTTCGGCGTCTCCGACATCAACAAGGTGGCCATCGCCGCTTTCGGCGCGCTGCTCATCGTGGTGTTCAACAGCGCCTACGGCGTCATCAACGCGCGCAAGCAGCGCGTGATGGCGGCCAAGGTGATGGGCGCGACGCGCTGGCAGGTGTTCAAGGACGTGCTGGTCTGGGAGAGCCTGCAGCCCAGCTTCGTCGGCCTGCGCTCGGCCGTGTCCATGGCGCTGGTGATCGTGATCGTGGCCGAGATGTTCATCGGCGCCGACAGCGGCCTGGGCAACCGGATCATCAACTCGCAGCAGGTGATGAACGTGAAGGACATGTACGCGTCCATCCTGGCCGCGGGTGCGCTGGGCTATGCGCTGAACATCCTCTTTCTGTTGATCGAAAGAAAGATCGTGCACTGGAGTGGAAGATGAACGCTGTACTGAATGCCCCCGTGTACGACGCCGATGTGCCGGCGCCCGAATTCAAGCCCGGACCGGCCGGCACGCACATCACCATCCGCGGGCTGACCAAGTACTTCGCCGGCTGGCCGCTGTACGAGAACTTCGACCTCGACATTCCCAAGCACAAGATCGTCTCGGTGTTCGGGCCCAACGGTTGCGGCAAGAGCACGCTGATCAACATGATCGCGGGGCTGATCCCGATCGACAGCGGCGAGATCCTGTTCGACGGCAAGAGCCTGAAGGACACCAAGATCGGCTACGTGTTCCAAAACTACCGCGAAGCGATGTTCCCGTGGATGCGCACCATCGACAACATCGCCTACCCGCTCAAGCTCGAAGGCAAAAGCAAGGCCGAGGTGGACCGCCGCATGGCCGAGCTGGTGGCCTCGTTCGACGTCAAGTTCGACCTCAACCGCTACCCCTACGAGCTCTCGGGCGGGCAGCAGCAGACCGCGTCCATCATGCGCGCGCTCGCACCCAACCCCGAGGTGCTGTTCCTGGACGAACCCTTCTCGGCGCTGGACTTCGAGATGACGCTGTTCATCCGCGAGAAGCTGCAGGAAGTCTTCATGCAGACCGGCACCACCATGATGCTGGTCTCGCACGACCTGGAAGAGGCCGTGTACCTGGCCGACCAGGTGCTGCTGCTGACCAAGCGCCCGACCAAGGTGGCCGAGATCCTTCCCTACGACGACCCGCGCCCGCGCACCACGGCCACGCTCTCCGAGGCCAGCTTCATCGCGGCCAAGAAGCGCAGCCTGGAGATCTTCCAGCGCGAGGTGCGGCGGTGACCGCCTTGGCCGTTCAGCCTGAGTCTGTCGAAGGGTTCGCGAGCACTTCGACAGGCTCAGTGCGAACGGAGTCCATATGAACGAAGTACAAACCCTCATCTACGTGCAGGCCGCCGCCGTGGCCATGGACCTGCATCTGGACACCGCCCAGGCCGCGCGCGTGGCCGCGCACCTGCAGCGCACCGCCGCCATGGCCGCGCTGCTCGACGCCGTGCCGCTGGCCGACGAGGTCGAGCTGGCCGAGATCTATTGCCCGGCGCCGTTCGGCGCCCACGCCTGACATGAGCCTGCCCCCCTCCCTCAGCCAGATCGCCCAGACAGTGGCCAGCGGCCAGCGCAGCGCCGCCGAGGTGCTGGCCGCCAGCATCGCGCGCATCGAGGCGACCGAGGCGCGCATCAACGCCTTCACCGGCACGCGCTTCGAGGCCGCGCGCGCCCAGGCCGCGCGGGTGGACGCGCAGCGCTCGCGCGGCGAGCCACTGGGCCCGCTGGCCGGCGTGCCGTTCGCGGTGAAGAACCTGTTCGACATCGCGGGCGAGGTGACGCTGGCGGGCTCGAAGGTGAACCGAGCCCACCCGCCCGCCAGCGACGACGCGGTGCTGGTGCAGCGCCTGCAGGCCGCGGGCGCGGTGCTGGTGGGCTCGCTCAACATGGACGAGTACGCCTACGGCTTCACCACCGAGAACACGCACTACGGCCCCACCCACAACCCGCACCGGCTGAACCATGTGGCGGGCGGTTCGTCGGGCGGCTCGGGTGCGGCGGTGGCGGCGGGCCAGGTGCCGCTCACGCTGGGGTCGGACACCAACGGCTCGATCCGCGTGCCCGCGTCGTTCTGCGGCGTGTGGGGGCTCAAGCCCACCTTCGGGCGGCTCTCGCGGCGCGGCAGCTACCCCTTCGTCGCCAGCATCGACCACCTCGGCCCCTTCGCCGACGACGTGGACGGCCTGGCCCTGGCCTACGACGCATTGCAGGGCCCGGACCCGCTGGACCCGGGCTGCTTCGCCACTTCGGTGCAACCGGTCACGCGCTCGATCGGCCTGGGCGTGCAGGGTCTGCGCGTCGGCGTGCTCGAGGGCTACTTCGTGGAACACGCCGACACCGCCGCGCGCAACGCCGTGGCCTCGGCCGCCGCCGCGCTGGGCGCGCGCGCCACGGTGGAATGGCCCGATGCGGCGCAGGCGCGCGCGGCGGCCTTCATCGTCAGCGCCAGCGAAGGCGGCGCCCTGCACCTGCAGCGCCTGCGCACGCAGGCGGCCGAATTCGAGCCGCTGTCGGTGGACCGCTTCATCTCGGGCGCGCTGCAGCCCGCCGCGTGGTACGTGCGCGCGCAGCGCTTTCGCCGGGTCTACCGCGACAAGGTCAACGCCCTGTTCCGCGACTGGGACGTGCTGATCGCGCCAGCCACGCCGGTGCCGGCGCCCGCCATCGGCACCGAGTGGATCGAGATCAACGGCCAGCGTTTTCCCTGCCGCCCCTCCATCGGCCTGCTCACGCAGCCGGTCTCGTTCGCCGGTTGCCCGGTGGTGGCCGCGCCGCTGTGGCCCTCGGGCACCGGCGGCCTGCCGATCGGCGTGCAGCTCATTGCCGCGCCCTGGCGCGAAGACCTGGCCCTGCGCGCCGGCTGGGCGCTGGCGCAGACCGGCGTGGCGCATCTTGCCCCCACCCCAACCCTCCCCCAGAGGGGGAGGGAGTAAGCCATGGACATCAACATCCCCGAGGTGCTGGCCGAGGTCACGGCCGCGTTCGAACGCTACGAAGTCGCGCTGGTCGGTAACGACGTGGCCGTGCTCGACGAGCTGTTCTGGAACAGCCCGCACACCCTGCGCTACGGCGCCACGGAAAACCTCTACGGCTACGACGCGATCCGCGCCTTTCGCGCCGGGCGCCCCTCGGCGGGCCTGGCGCGCACGCTGGGTCGCACCGTCATCACCAGCTACGGACGCGACTTCGCGACCGCCAACACCGAGTTCCACCGCGCGGGCAGCGAGCGCATCGGCCGCCAGAGCCAGACCTGGGTGCGCACGCCCGAAGGCTGGCGCGTGGTCGCGGCGCACGTCAGCCTGATGGCCTGAGCACGCCCATGCACGTCCACGCCCAACCCTTCGCCTACGAGTTCGACCTCGCGCGCACCGCGCTGGTCATCATCGACATGCAGCGCGACTTCATCGAGCCCGGCGGCTTTGGCGAGACGCTGGGCAACGACGTGGCGCTGCTCGAAGCCATCGTGCCAGCCTGCCGCGCCGTGCTCGACGCCTGGCGCGACGCCGGCGGCCTGGTGGTGCACACGCGCGAGGCGCACAAGGCAGACCTTTCGGACTGCCCGCCGGCCAAGCGCCTGCGCGGCAAGCCGAGCCTGCGCATCGGCGACGCGGGGCCGATGGGCCGCATCCTGGTGGCGGGCGAGCCCGGCAACCAGATCATTCCCGCGCTGGCGCCGCTGCCCGGCGAGATCGTGCTGGACAAGCCGGGCAAGGGCGCCTTTCACGCCACGCCGCTGCACGAGCTGCTGCAGCAGTCGGGCATCAGCCACCTGCTGTTCATGGGCGTGACCACCGAGGTCTGCGTGCAGACCAGCATGCGCGAAGCCAACGACCGCGGCTACGACTGCCTGCTGCTGGAGGACTGCACCGAGAGCTACTTCCCGCACTTCAAGGCCGCCGCCGTGGAGATGCTGCGCGCGCAGGGCGCGATCATCGGCTGGACGGCGAACAGCACCCAGCTGCTCGAAGCCCTGCGGTCCGCCTGAACTGCTAGAGTTTCCCCGTGCCCACCACACCCCAACGCCGCAGCAGCGCCACCGCACCCCTGGCGCCGGCCCACCGTTCGCGCGCGAACGAGGTCTACGAACAGCTCAAGCGCGACATCGCCGACTTCCGTCTCGTGCCGGGCGACCGCTTCTCCGAGCACGAGATCTGCAGCCGGCTGGAGGTGTCGCGCACGCCGGTGCGCCAGGCGCTGTTCCGCCTGCAGCAGGAAGGGCTGGTGGAGGTGATGTTCCGCAGCGGCTGGCGCGTGCTGCCGTTCGACTTCGACAAGTTCGACCAGCTCTACGACCTGCGCATGGTGCTGGAGACCACCGCCGTGCAGCGCCTGTGCCAGCAGGACGTGGGCGCGTCGGCGCCGCTGCTCGAAGCCCTGAAAGAGCGCTGGCTCGTGCCGGTGGCCGAACGCAGCAGCGACGCCACGCAGGTGGCGGCGTGGGACGAAGCCTTTCACGAGACCCTGGTGCGCGCCGCCGGCAACGCCGAACTCGCGCGCGTGCACCACGAGGTGACCGAGCGCATCCGCATCATCCGCCGGCTGGACTTCCTCAAGCAGATGCGCATCGACGCCACCTACGACGAACACGCCAAGATCCTGCGCGCCATCATCGCGCGCAGGGCCGACCGCGCCGACCTGCTGCTGCGCGCGCACATCCAGGCCAGCCAGGTCGAGGTGCGCAAGATCACACTGCACCAGGTGTTCCTGGCGCAGCAGGTGGCGCCGGCGGGCTGAGCCCGGGCATGCTGGCCGGGCTTTGCCAAAGGCCCGTGTGTGGTTAGGATCGCGCTCATCTTTTTTCCAGCACCCGACCTGAAGGAGCCCAGCCGCATGGAACAGCAGCCGCCCGCCCAACGCCTCTCCCTCTTCTCCGGTCAGCGCCCGATGTGGCAGCGCGTGCTCCTGTGGGTGGTGATCGCGCTGCTGGCGATCAACATCGTGTTCCCGCTGCTGTTCATGTTCGGCAACGCCATCCAGCGCGTGACCGGCGGCATTCTGGGCAGCGGCTTCACCGGCTTCGTGGTCGCGCTGGCGGTGTTCTTCGCGTTCGCGGCGCCCCGGGGCGGCCTGAACCTGCTGCGCACCGCCACCAACAAGACCACATCCGACTTCACCCGCCGCGACGACCCGGCGCGTGGCGGCTACATGTATGAGGTGACCCCCGCGCGCGCCTCCTGGCTGGCGATTCTGGTACCCCTGCCGCTGTGCGCCTTCGTCGCCATGTGGGGCGTGTACACCATCTGGATGATGTACTTCGGCATGGCGCTGTACTTTCTTGTCGTCGGCATCATCGTGCTGCCCGGCGCGCTGGACCGCAAGCCGGTGGCGATTTCGGTTTCACCGCAAGGCATCCACAGCGACGACGTGAGCCTGCCGCTGGACCGCATTGCCGAGCTGGACGTGATGCTGGGCGGCGTGAAGGTCAGCGAAGACCCGCTCATGCCAGGGCGCAATGGCGTGTCCACCTCGGCCATGGTCGGGCGCGGCCTCGGCCGACGACAAGCCGCGCGCAGCTTCTCGCTGACGCTGCGCGGCGACGGCCAAAGCCTCGCCACCCCCATTGCCGGTGGCCTGACCCAACCCTGCGCGGACAACCTGCATCGGGATATCCTGAAGGCGGTGGCGAGCTTCGGCGCCACCGGCGCAAGCGCCTGAGTATTGCCCCCGCGTCGCACATCCCTTCCAGGGCAACACACCGCTCCTGCAGAAGGCCCGTCCAAGGCATGGCCTGTGGATGCCACGGAATAGAATCCGCCCATGCGCCGCCTGCTCGCCCTCGTGCTCTGTCTGCTCCTGCCCCTGCAGGGCGTTGCAGCGGCGCAGGTGCCAGCGCCCCCCTGTCCCATGCACGGGTGGATGGCCGTGGAGGGTGACAGCAGCGGCGAGACAGGCACCCTGGTCGCGGACATGGGTGACTGCTGCAACGACCTCGCCAGCTTCGAGCGCACGGGGCAGCCCTGCAAGAGTGTCCAGAATTGCGGCGCACCCGTGACCGGCATGCTGCCCTTCCAGCCCATGACGTTCCCGTCCCAGGTCGATCCAGGTCCTCGCGCCCCCGCCTGGCGCAGCCCGCCCGAGGGATCCACTTCGCGCCTCTGGCGCCCTCCCACTTCCGTCTGATCCGCCGCCAGGCGCAGCCCACCCGCCGGTGGTGCTGCTGTTGCACGTTGCCGGAGCCATTGAGCCCGGGCGTGCCCGCTCCGGAGCTCAGACATGGAACACCCTTCGACTTTTCTTGCCCGCACGGTGCTCGCCTTCGCGGGTTGGCTCGCCGTGGTCACACCCGCCACCGGCGAGCCCTTGAGCCTGAGTGCCGCGGTGCACGCGGCCCTGGCGCATTCGCGCAGTCTCGACGCATCGACCGCCGCCGCACAGGGCGCGCGCGAGATGGCGGTGGCCGCCGCGCAGCGGCCCGACCCGGTGCTGCGCCTGTCGCTGGACAACCTGCCCGCGAGTGGACCGGATCGCCTCAGCACGACACGCGACTTCATGACCATGCGCTCCATCGCGCTCATGCAGACCCTGCCCGGCGCAGACAAGCGCCGGGCCCGGGGTGAGCGCTTCGAGCGCGAGGCCGAGGTGGCGCTGAGCGAGCGCGCGCAGCGGGTGGCCCTGCTGCAGACCGAGGTGGCGCAGGCCTGGCTGGAGCGCCGCCTGCAAGAGCAGCGATTGCAGGTGCTGCTGGCACAGATCGCCGAGGCGCGGGTGCTGGTGCAGACCACCGAGGCCGCGCTGCGCGCAGGGCGTGGCTCCACGGCCGACGCGCTGGGCGCGCGCGAGGCGCTAGCGCAGCTGGAACAGGGCCTGATCGGCGCACAGGCCGAGCATGCCAACGCTCGCCTGACGCTGGCGCGGTTCACCGGCGGCTCGCCCGACCAGCCACTGGCGGATGCACCACCGTACAGGTCCAGCCCGACGGCGATCGGCGCGCTGGACCGCCTGCCCGACGTCGCTGCGCTGCAGGCCCGTGAAGCCCTGGCGCGGGCCGAGGCCGAGGTGGCCCGCCAGGACTTCAAGCCCGACTGGAGCGCGGAACTCATGTACAGCCAGCGCGGCTCGCGGTTCCCGGACATGGTGTCTTTCGGCGTGTCGGTGCCGCTGCAGTGGGACAGGCCGCGGCGCCAGCAACGGGAGCTGGCCGCGCGCCTGGCTCGCGTGAACGAGCTG
Source organism: Hydrogenophaga sp. (assembly GCF_025699295.1). GTDB lineage: Bacteria > Pseudomonadota > Gammaproteobacteria > Burkholderiales > Burkholderiaceae_C > Hydrogenophaga. The sequence goes on from NZ_JAILWB010000005.1 coordinate 161,899, forward strand.
GAGGCGGAGCGCGAGGAGCAGACCCGCGAACAGGCGCTGCAAGTGCGGCGCTGGCGGCAGGCATGGCAGGCGGGACTGGACCGCCTGGCCTACCTGGATGCGCAGCGCCAGCCGCTGGCGGTGCAACGTGTCGACGCGGCGCTGGCCGCCTACCGGGGCGGGCGAGAGGGCCTGGGCCCCGTGCTGCAGGCGCGCCGTGATGCGCTGAACCTGGCGCTGGAGCGTCTGGCGCTGGAGCGTGAAACCGCCGGCCTGTGGGCGCAACTCGAATACCTGGTCCCCGACACCGCGACAGGAGTGAAGCCATGAACCCGAAAACATCCTTCATTGCACTGGCCACCGTGGCCGCGCTCGTTGCCGTGGGCGCTGGCGCCTGGTGGCTGGGCATGCAGCAGGGCATGGGCCAGACCACGCCTCAGCCCGTGGCAGCCATCACCACCGGTGCCACAGCCACCGACGACCCGTCGCTGTGGACCATCCCGCAAGGCGAGGACGCCACGCGCCGCCACATCCGCGATGCGCTCAAGGCCGGTGATGTGGACCCGGTCACCGGCCGGCGCATCCTGAACTACCACGATCCCATGGTGCCGGGCAAGAACTTCGATGCCCCCGCCAAGTCGCCCTTCATGGACATGATGCTGGTGCCGCGCTACGCCGGCAGCGATGCGGCGGATGCCGGCAGCGTCACGGTGAGCCCGCGCATCCAGCAGAACCTGGGCTTGCGCACCGCGCCCGTGGTGGAGGGCTCGCTGGTGTCGGAAGTGACGGCGGTGGGCAACGTGGCCTGGAACGAGCGCGAGCAGGTGGTGCTGAGTTCGCGCGCCATGGGTTTCGTGGAAAAGCTGCATGTGAAAGCGGCGCTCGACCGCGTGGCCGCCGGCGCGCCGCTGGCCGAGCTGTACGTGCCCGACTGGGTGGCCGCGCAGGAGGAGTACCTGGCGCTGGCCCGCCTCAGCGGCGACGGCACCGACACACTGCAGGATGCCGCGCGCCAGCGCATGCGCCAGGCCGGCATGGAGCCCGCGCACATCCAGCGTGTGGTGGCCTCCGGCCAGGTGCAGCCGCGCTTCACGCTCATTGCGCCTTTCACCGGCATCGTGAGCGAACTCCTGGTGCGCGAGGGTGCCACCGCGATTCCGGGCATGACGCTGATGCGCCTGCAGCGCACACGCACCGTGTGGGCCGAGGGGGCCGTGCCCGAAAGCCAGGCCGCGCTGCTACGGCCCGGTGCGCGCGTGCGCACCACCAGCCCCGGCGCGCCGGGCCAGACCTTTGAAGGCCGGGTGCAGGCCTTGCTACCTGAGGTGGACGCGGTCACGCGCACCATCCGCGCGCGGGTGGAACTGGCCAACCCGCAGGGGCAGCTGGTGCCGGGCATGCTGGTGAGCATGCGGCTGGACCGCCCCAAGACCACAGCGACCTTGCTGGTGCCCAGCGACGCAGTCATCCACACCGGGCGGCGCAGCGTGGTGATGGTGGCCGAGGACGGCGGGCGCTTCCGCCCGGTGGAGGTGACCGCAGGCCTGGAGGTGGGCGGGCAGACCGAGATCAGCGCGGGCCTGCAGATGGGCCAGCGCGTGGTGCTCTCGGGCCAGTTCCTGATCGATTCCGAGGCCAGCCTGCGCGGACTCGAAGCACGTCTCAACCAGGAGCCCGCACCTCCCTCCACCCAACAGCGCTACACCACCGACGCGGTGATCGATGCGCTCGGCGGCGACACGGTCACACTCACGCACCCGCCCATCCCGGCGCTGAAGTGGCCACAGATGCAGATGGACTTCCAGCTGCCACCGCGCTCGCAGCAACCACGCGACCTGGAGGCCGGTGACCGGCTGCGGATCGAGTTCGAGATGCAGGACGGCGATGTGCCGCGCATCACCCGCCTGCAGCGCGTCGCACCGGAGCCTGGCCAATGATCGCCGGCCTGATCCGCTGGAGCATGGCCAACCGTTTCCTGGTGCTGCTGGCCACCGCGCTGCTGAGCGCCTGGGGCGTGGTGGCCCTGCAGCGCACGCCGCTGGACGCATTGCCCGACCTCTCCGACACGCAGGTCATCATCCGCACCACCTGGCCCGGGCAGGCACCGCAGATCGTGGAGAACCAGGTCACCTACCCGCTGACCACCACCATGCTCTCGGTGCCGGGCGCGCGCGCGGTGCGCGGCTTCTCGATGTTCGGTGACAGCTTCGTGTACGTGCTGTTTGAAGACGGTGTGGACCCGTACTGGGCGCGCTCGCGCGTGCTGGAGTACCTGAACCAGGTGCAGGCGCGCCTGCCGCGCGGCGTGACTCCTTCTCTGGGGCCCGACGCCACCGGCGTGGGCTGGATCTACCAGTACGCGCTGGTCGACCGCACCGGCGGGCAGGACGTGGCGCAGCTGCGCGCCCTGCAGGACTGGTTCTTGCGTTTCGAGCTCAAGACCGTGCCCGACGTGGCCGAGGTCGCCAGCGTGGGCGGCATGGTCAGGCAGTACCAGATCGTTCTCGACCCCGACAGCATGGCGGCCTACCGCGTGACGCAGGCCATGGTGGCCGAGGCCGTTGCGCGCGGCAACCAGGAGGCCGGCGGCTCGGTGCTGGAGCTGGGCGAGGCCGAGTACGCGGTGCGCGCCACGGGCTACCTGAAGACACTGGACGACTTCCGCGCCATCCCGCTCATCACCAGCAGCGCCGGCGTGTCGGTGCGCCTGGGCGACGTGGCGCGGGTGCAGACCGGCCCGGAGATGCGGCGCGGCATCGGCGAGCTCGACGGCGAGGGCGAGGCCGTGGGCGGCGTGGTGGTGATGCGCTCGGGCAAGAACGCGCTGCAGACCATCGAAGCGGTGAAGGCGCGGCTGACCGAGCTGCAGCGCAGCCTGCCGGCGGGCGTGGAGATCGTGCCGGTGTACGACCGCTCGGGCCTGATCGAGCGCGCGGTGAAGAACCTGGGTGAAAAGCTGCTGGAAGAGTTCATCGTGGTGGCGCTGGTGTGCCTGGCCTTCCTGTTCCACCTGCGCAGCGCTCTGGTGGCCAGCATCTCGCTGCCGCTGGGTGTGCTGATGGCCTTCATCGTGATGCAGCAGCAGGGCATCAACGCCAACGTGATGTCGCTCGGCGGCATCGCCATTGCCATCGGCGCCATGGTGGACGCGGCCATCGTGATGATCGAGAACGCCCACAAGCACCTGGAGCGCTGGGCGCACCAGCACCCGGGCGAAACACTCCAGGGCGAGCCGCGCTGGCGCGTGATCGGCGACGCCGCGGCCGAGGTCGGGCCTGCGCTGTTCTTCTCGCTGCTCATCATCACGCTGAGCTTCATCCCGGTGTTCACGCTGGAAGCGCAGGAGGGCCGGTTGTTCGCGCCGCTGGCCTTCACCAAGACCTATGCCATGGCGGCCTCCGCCGGTCTGGCCGTCACGTTGATCCCGGTGCTCATGGGTTACCTGATTCGCGGGCGCATTCCGGCGGAGACCGCCAACCCGCTGAACCGCGCGCTGATCGTGCTCTACCGCCCGGTGCTGGAAGCGGTGCTGAAGGCGCCGAAGCTCACACTGGTGGTGGCGGCACTGGTGCTGCTGGCCAGCCTGTGGCCACTGCGCCAGCTGGGCAGCGAGTTCATGCCGCCGCTGGACGAAGGCGATCTGCTCTACATGCCCACCGCACTGCCCGGTCTTTCGGTGGCCAAGGCGGCCGAATTGCTGCAGCAGACCGACCGCCTGATCAAGACCATCCCCGAGGTCCAGAGCGTGTACGGCAAGGCCGGGCGCGCCGAGACCGCCACCGACCCCGCGCCACTGGAGATGTTCGAGACCACGATCCAGTTCAAGCCCAGAGGCGAATGGCGCACCGGCCTCACGCCCGAAGCCCTCATCGAAGAGCTCGACCGCACCGTGCGCGTGCCGGGCCTGTCCAACATCTGGGTGCCGCCGATCCGCAACCGCATCGACATGCTGGCCACCGGCATCAAGAGCCCCGTGGGCGTGAAGGTGGCCGGGCCCGACCTGGGCACCATCGACCGCCTCACCGGCGAGATCGAGCGCGCTGTGAAGGACGTGCCCGGGGTGAGCAGCGCGCTGGCCGAGCGCCTGACCGGCGGGCGCTACATCGACGTGGACATCCGCCGCAGCGACGCGGCGCGCTACGGTCTGAACATCGCCGACGTGCAGGACATCGTGGCCGGCAGCGTGGGAGGCATGAACATCGGCGAGACGGTGGAAGGCCTGCAGCGTTTCCCGATCAACCTGCGCTACCCGCGCGAACTGCGGAACTCGCTGCCCGAGCTGCGCGCACTGCCCATCGTGGCGCCCGGCGGCCAGCGCCTGGTGTTGTCCGACGTGGCCGACCTGCGCATCACCGAAGGGCCGCCCATGCTGCGCAGCGAAAACGCGCGCCTGGCGGGTTTTGTGTACGTGGACATCCGCGGGCGCGACCTGCGCGGCGCGGTGCTCGACATGCAGCGCGCGGTGGCCGATCGGGTGGTGCTGCCGGCCGGCTACTCGGTGTCGTGGTCGGGGCAGTTCGAATTCCTGGAGCGCGCCACGGCCAAGCTCAAGCTGGTGGTTCCATTCACGCTGCTGATCATCTTCGTGCTGCTGTACCTGATCTTTCGCCGCTTCGACGAGGCGCTGCTGATCATGGCCACGCTGCCGTTCGCGCTGGTGGGCGGTGTGTGGTTCCTGTGGCTTCTGGGGCACAACCTGTCGGTGGCCAGCGTGGTGGGCTTCATTGCGCTGGCCGGTGTGGCAGCCGAGTTCGGCGTGATCATGCTGCTCTACCTCAAGCAGGCGTGGCAGGAGCGGCTGGATGCCGGGCGCACCGACGAGCCTTCGCTGCTGGAGGCGATCCGCGAAGGCGCGGTGCTGCGGGTGCGGCCCAAAGCCATGACGGTGGCGACCATCGTGGCCGGTTTGCTGCCGCTGTTCTGGGGCATGGGCACGGGCAGCGAAGTGATGCAACGCATCGCTGCACCCATGATCGGCGGCATGATCAGCGCGCCGCTGCTCTCGCTGCTGGTGGTGCCGGTGGCGTACCGGTTGATGCGGCGGCCGCGCCGAGCCCGCGTGAAGCGGCAGACGCCCGCCTCTTGAGGTGAAGGGCGTGCGGCAACCCCGGTGCGGGCACGGCTTCGTTCAGGCCGGCACATGGTGCCGTCGCGCGTACCGGCCCGGTGGCTGCCCGACGAAGCGGCTGAACGCCGTGCTGAAGGTGCTGGCCGAGCTGTAGCCCACGCGCTCGGCCACCTCGACGATCGCCATGTCACCGCGACCGAGCAGGTCCTTGGCCAGTGCCATGCGCCACGCCAGCAGGTACTCCATGGGCGGCTGCCCCACCGCGCGCGAGAACCGTTCGAAGAAGGTCGAGCGCGACAGCGCGGCCTCCCGGGCCAGCGCATCCACCGTCCAGGTGTGGGCCGGGTCTTCGTGCATCAGGCGCAGCCCCACGGCCACCCGGGCGTCGGCCAGGCCACGCAGCAGACCGGGTGGCGCATGCTCCTGCGGGGAGGCGCGCAGCGCCTCGATCAGCAGCAGTTCCACCAGCCGGCCCAGCACCAGTTCGCGGCCCGTGCGCGCTTCGAGGCACTCGTCCCTGACCAGCTGCACCAGGATCGACAGGCGCTCGACACCGCGCACGTGCAACAGCACGGGCAGCAGCGAGACCAGCAGCGCGGCGTCGGGCGCGTCGAACGCGAAATAGCCGCCGAGCATGCGCACCTCGGGCGGGCCCTCGCGCCGCCCGTGGCGCAGTTCACCGGTGCCGTCCTGCGTTGTCGCGGGGTCCAGGAACACCGGCACGGCGGGCTCGGGGCTGGACAGCGTGAACCCGGGCGTGGCGGGCATCAGCACGAAGTCCCCCGCCTCCAGGGCGGCGGGCGCCTGCTGGTCCACCGACAGCACGCACGCGCCTTCCAGCATGGTGCAAAAGCTCGGCTGGCCGAATGCCGCGTAGCGCACGGCCCAGGCACCGGCGCCGCTGATCACCTTGGAGAACACCGCGCGCGGCCGCAACAAGGCGATGACGTCTGCCAGCGGATCCACCATGGCCGTACTCCTGCAAATTAATTATGGACTTTTGATTGTATGAAATCCGGAATGCCGCCGGTATCGTTGCGCCATTCCCCATCCAGTCACCCACAGGAGTTCCACCATGAAAACCGTTCTGATCACAGGCTGCTCTTCCGGCTACGGCCTGGAGACCGCCCGCCACTTCCACGCCAGGGGCTGGCAGGTGTTCGCCACCATGCGCACCCCGCGCGCCGACCTGCTGCCCCGGTCGCCCCGACTGCACGTGCTGCCGCTGGACGTGACCCGGCCCGAGAGCATCGCCAGCGCGCTGGCCGCCGCCGGCCCCATCGACGTGCTGGTGAACAACGCCGGCCTGGGCCTCTTCGGCGCGCTCGAAGCCACGCCCATGGCCACGGTGCGCGACATCTTCGAGACCAACACCTTCGGCACCATGGCCATGACCCAGGCGGTGCTGCCGCAGTTCCGTGCCCGGCGCGCGGGGCGGGTGGTGAACGTCACCTCCAGCACCACGCTGGCCCCGATGCCGCTGGTGGCGGCTTACACCGCCAGCAAGACCGCCATCGAAGGTTTCACCGAATCGCTGGCGCTGGAGCTGGGCGCCTTCGGCGTGCAGGTGAAGCTGGTCCAGCCGGGCTACGCACCCACCACCCGGTTCACCGCCAACGGGGCCGAGCGCATGCAGGGCCTGATCCCCGAAGCCTATGCGGACTACGCCCGGTCCGTCTTCGCGCAGCTGGGACAAAGCACCGCCGTCACGAGCGAACAGGACGTGGCCGAGGCCGTGTGGCGGGCCGCGAACGACACCACGCCCACGCTGCGCTACCCGGCGGGCGCGGACGCGGTGGCGCTGGCCGCGCAAATCCGCTGAGCGAGAACCGTTCGTTCAGGCCGGGAACCGCGCCGCGGCCTCCTCCACCGGCATGCGCAGCCCGTTGGTGAGGTAGCTCACCGTGCGGTAGAAGCCCGCGAGCATCAGCAATTCGATGATGGCGTTCCCGGTGAAATGCTGTTGCAGCAGCGCCCACAGCCCGTCGTCGATGTCGCACCGCTCGTGCAGGGCATCGCACAGGCGCAGCAAGACCCGGTCCTCGTCCGACCAGCAGGCGTCCTCCGCGGAGCCCTTGACCGTGCTCCGGAGCTGCGCCTGGGTGAGGCCGGCGTGGCCGGCAAAGATGGCCGCGTGGACGCCCCACTCGTACTCGGACCCGCACAGGGCGGTGGTGCGGTGGATCACGATCTCACGCTGGCGCAGGCTCAGGTTGCCCTTGTCCAGCAGGCCGCCGGCGAAGAACTTCTGAAACAGACGGGGATCGCGCGCCAGGGTCGTGAACAAGCGCAACGGCGGCTGGCCCTTCATCACACGGTCCAATGCCACCGAGACGTTGTCGTCGAACGGAGGAAGCGCGGGTTCGATACGTGCAGGCATGTGTGCTCCTGTTTCACAGTTTGCGCGGATCGTAGTCTTGATGCTGTATAAAGTAAAGCATGAAGATTCCACGAACAGGCCAACCGGTCCGGGGCTCCACCACCGGCCGCCCGATCATGGTCGCGCTGGACCTGCTCGGCCGGCGCACGGCGTTGCGCGTGCTGTGGGAGCTCCGCGGGGAGCCACTGACCTTCAGGGCCTTGCAGGACGCCTGCGAGACCAACACCCGCTTGCTCAACACCCGCCTCACCGAGTTGCGGGAGGCCGACCTTGTCGCGCATGGCGAAGGGGGCTACCGGCTGACGGACGAGGGGCGGCGGCTCGCGAAAGCCCTCAAACCGCTCTCGGAATGGGCCGAACAATGGGGAAAGCGCCAGGCAGGCAAGCGCGCGCCCGAATGAAAAACCGCCGCAGGCCCCGCGATCAGGCGGGTGCCCTGAAAGCGGCCCGAGCCTGCCGCACGCTCTGTGAGACCACACATCCCGGCGCATGGTCGTTCACCAGGCCCATTGCCTGCATGAACGCGTAGACCGTGGTCGGTCCGAGGAACTTCCAGCCCCGCTTCTTCAGGTCCCTGGCCAGCGCAAGGGCTTGCGGCGCGACGCCGTCCTGGCGCGGCAGGGCGGCCTCGGCCGGGTCCACTTCGAACCGCCAGAAGTAGGCGGCCAGCGATCCTTGCTCGGCCTGCAGCTGGACGGCGCAGCGCGCGTTGTGGATGACCGCCTCGATCTTTCCCCGGTGGCGAACGATGCCGTCGTCCTGCAGCAGCGCGGCCACCTGCGGTTCGCCGAAATCCGCGATCCGATGGAAGTCGAAGCCGCAGAAGGCCCGCCGGAAATTGTCCCGTTTGTCGAGGATGGTCCGCCAGCTCAGACCCGACTGGAAGCTCTCCAGGCAGAGCTTCTCGAACAGCCGCGTGTCATCGGCGACAGGAAAGCCCCACTCGTGGTCGTGGTACGCCTCGAACTGCGGGGCCGCGGCACACCAGCGGCAACGGGGCTGGCCGTCGCTCCCGGGCAGGGTCGTGCTCATGCGGATGCCGCAGCCGCGTCGGCGCCGCGCTGCAGGGCGGCCAGGCCCTGCGCCATGCGCGACGGCGTCACCGCATGCACTTCGGCCGACACCACGCCGTGCACCACGAACGGGTCCTGCTCGATCCGGCGCTGGAGGCCGGCCTCGTCCACGTTGGCGGCGAGCACCACACCGCCCTGCGCGTTGCCGAGCGATCCCGTCATCAGGAACACGCCGTCGTCGAAACCTTTCTGGATCCACTGGTTGTGGTCGGCCATCCACTGGCCTGCCTGGGCACGGTGGGACCCGAACTTCAGGAAAACGATGAACATGGGGCCTCCCGGGTTCATGAGCGATGGGCCTTGCGGACTTGCTTGCGCGCGGCGGCCGGCGCCGGCGCCAGCGACGAAAGCCACGCATCGATCAGCTCGACCTCGTGGCGGATGAAGGCCTCGTCGTGGAAGGCGTTGGCCAGCGAGGCAATGCCCTGGCTGCGGGACAGCAGGTGCATCGCCAGCGCATCCGCGTCGGCGTGCCGGCCCAGCGCCTCGAACTGCGCGCGCAACCAGCCGCGGAACTGCCCGAAGATGTGGATCGCGTCGGCCCGGGCAGGGTGGTCGGACTTGGCCAGCTCCGCGCACAGCGTCCCGACCGGGCAGCCATGGCGCTGGATGTCCTCGCGGTTGCGGATCAGCATGTCCGCGAAGCAGCGCAGGCGGGCGAGCGGCGTGGGGGCATGGCCCGTCCACGCATCGAGCATGGCCTGGGTCCGTGCGGCGCGCAGCGCGATCACGTCCGCGAGGATGTCGTCCTTCGTCTTGAAGTGGTAATAGAAGTTGCCGCGCGAGATCGCGACCTGGTCGGCGATGTCGGCGAACGACGTCTTCTCGAAACCGCGCCGGTAAAAGAGCGCGTCGGCGGCCTCGACGATGCGCTCCCGTGTGCGGGGTTCGGCGGTGGCATGGGGCATGGTGGGTGAGTCTCCGGAGCACCTAGGGCAAACGTCCTACGGATACTAGGACACTTGCCCTATTGCGTCAAGCCGTCCCGGCTAGCGCCGCCCCGCCACGCGTCCGCTGCGGCGTTTCGGCAGATCCAGCGCCTGCAGGTTCTGCGCCGCGCGTTCGGCCAGGCGCGCGACCAGGCTGTCGAGCTGGGCGATCTCCCCGGGTGCGAGCACCGCAAGCAACTGCCGGTTGAGTTCGATCACCACCGGCAGGAATTCGGCGTACAGCGCGCGGCCTTCTTCGGTCAGCGACACGCGGGCCTGGCGGCGGTCGCTGGGGATGACGTCGCGCGCGATCAGCTTCTTGTCGAGCAGCGCGGTGACGATGCGCGAGGTGCGCGCGCGGTCCAGTTGCGCGAAGTCCGCCAGCTCGGACGACAGCACGGGGCCGTGCCGCGCGAGCATGACGATCAGGCGCCATTCGCGGCGCGAGACGCCATAACGCGCCTGGCACAGGCGGCCCACGGGAGCCACGGCCACCGCCTGCAGGCGCGTGAGGCGGTAGAGGAAGAGTTCGCTTGCCGCGTCCGGTGGCGCGGGCAGAGGTTCGGACACGTCGTCGGCTCCACTGGGTGAATACCCTGAGGATAGTTGGTTTGGTCAATCAAGCGGTCCGGGCATAGATTCGACGTTCACGCCCGCACAGCCCAGGAGACATCCATGCACACCACCCTCTTTTCATCGCCCACCTCCCGTGTCGCAGGCACGGCCCTGCTGGCCCTGGTGGCGGCCGTCGCCGCGCCACAGGCCCTGGCCCAGACCTGGCCGAGCAAGCCGGTCACGCTGGTGGTGGGCACGCCACCGGGCGGTTCGGTCGACGTCTACGGCCGCGCCCTGGCGGATCAGCTCGCCAAGCTCACCGGTGGCACCTTCATCGTGGAGAACAAGGCCGGCGCCAACGGCAACCTCAGTGCCGAATACGTGCACGGCGCGGCGCCCGACGGCCACACGCTGTGGATCAGCACGCAGGCCATGTTCACCATCAACCCGTCGGTCTATCCCCAGCTGCGCTGGAAGCAATCGGACTTCACGCCCATCGCCAAGGGCATCGAGAGCCCGCTGGTGCTGGTGACGCACCCGTCGGTGCCGGCGAAGACGCTGCCCGAACTGGCGAAGTGGGCGGCGGCCAACCCGGGCAAGGCGGCGTATGCCTCGTTCAGCCCGGGCACGCCGTCGCACTTCCTCGGCTTCCAGTTCAACGAACGCATGAAGCTGGACATGGTGCACGTCCCGTACAAGGGCAGCGCGCCGCAGATCGCGGACCTGCTGGGTGGCCAGGTGCCGCTGGGCTTCACGCAGCTGCAGGCGGCGCTGCCGCAGGTGAAGGCCGGCAAGCTCAACGCCATTGCCGTCACCTCGAAGGAGCGCACGAAGTTCATGCCCGATGTGCCGACGCTGGCCGAGCTGGGCCACCCGGACCTGAGCTCCACCATCTGGTTTGGCCTGGTGGCGCCGTCTGCCACGCCCAAGGCGGTGCTGGACCAGATTCGGGCCGCCACGGTGAAGGCCCAGGCCAGCGCCGAACTCAAGGCCAAACTGGAGCCGCAGGGCTTTGACGTGCCGCAGGAAAACGGCGACGCGTTCGCCGCCACCATCGCCGCGGAGACCGCGCGCTGGGCGCAGGTCGTCAAGGCCACAGGTTTCCGCGCCAATCAATGAGCGTGACCGCCCACCCCCGCGGCATGTCCCACCCCGCCCCACCGCCGCTGGCGTTCTTCGCAACGCTGAAGGTGCAGGTCGCGCCGGCCCACGAAGTCGGGCAGACGCCCGCGGGCAACCGCAGGATCATCGCCATCCTGGGCGGTGACGCACGCGGCGACGGCTGGACCGCGCGCGTGCTGCCCGGCGGCGCCGACTTCCAGGCCATCGTGACGCCGACGCTGGCCCAGCTGGATGCGCGCTATGTGCTGGAGACCGACGCGGGCGAGCTGATCTACGTGCACAACCGCGCGATCCGCTCGGCCTCGGCCGAGACCACGGCCCGGCTGATCCGTGGCGAGCCGGTGGACCCGGCCGAGGTCTACTTCCGTTGCGCGCCCACCTTCGAGACGGCCGCCCCGTCGCTGGCCTGGATCAACGAACGCCTGTTCGTGGGCGTGGGCGTGCGCCGGCCCGATTGGGTCGAGATCGACTGCTTCACGGTGCTCTGAGCAGCGCGCAGCCAGGTGGCGCCCGATGGCGCGGGAATCACACTGACGCGCCCGGCGGGGGCTGGGGAGTGAGCTGCGCGGGGTCGTAGAAGAACTGTTCGGCCACGATCCGGTCACCCTCCCATTGCTGCCAGGCGATCTCCTCCATCTCGGTGACCGAATCGTCCTGCCAGACGAAGCGAAAAACCCAGCGGATCACGACGTGGTCGCCATTGACGAGCACCGGGCGCACGCAGCGCGAGTGAATGGACACCGCGCGCGCCATCACCTTGCGCTCGTTCGCCAGCAGCTGGTCGCGGCCCACACGCGGCGCGCCCTGGTTTTCCTGCATGCTGGCCTGCGGCGCGTAGAAGGCTTCGATGGCCTCGTCGTGCGCGTTGCGCTCCACCATGGCGATGAAGCGTTCAAGGGTGTGGGTGCTGGGCACGGTGGCCTCCTTGTGCGGGTTGCGCCGAGATGCGTTCGGCCACGTCCTGCGCCTGTCCGGCAATCGAGCGCAACAGGCCGCCGGGCTCGCGCACGTCGAAGCCCACGAAGTGCAGACCCTGCAGCGCGCCCTGAGGGCTGACCTCGCCGGGCATGCCTCGTGTGTCCAGGGCCAGCCGCGTATAGGGAAAGAGCTCGTCCAGCGCGGCGTCGTACCCGGTGGCCAGCAGCACGGTGTCGAACGGGTGCTCGCTGCCATCGGTGAAGCGCACGCTGCCAGCGCTGAGGGACTGGATACCGGGGTAGACCTGGATCTCGCCGTTCCTGATGCGCGCGATGGTGCCGACGTCGATCATCGGCGTCCTGCCCTCCTCGCGCAGCTGGCGCAGCGGCGAGACCTGCGCGGTGTGCAGGCCGTAGCGGCTGAGGTCGCCCACAGTGAGGTCGCGAAACAGCGCCGCCAGCGCGTCCCCCAGGGCCGTGGGCAGCCGGGCCAGCATGAGGCTGGAGAGCTGCGTCGGGCGGCCCAGCACATCGCGGCGCACGATGTTCACCGGTGAACGCACCGACAGCGCGGTGCGCACGCCGTGCTCGGTCAGGTCCAGCGCGATCTCTGCACCGGTGTTGCCGATGCCGACCACCAGCACGCGCTGGCCGGCAAAGGGCTGCGCGTTGCGGTAGCTGCGGCTGTGCAGGATGCGCCCCTCGAACGCGTCCTGTCCCGGCAGTTGCGGCGCGCGCGGGCGGCGGTTGGCGCCGGTGGCCACCACCACGTGGTTGGCCGAGATCTGGCGCCCATCGCTGAGCGCCACCTGCCAGGGCGCGCCGTGACCCCGCTGCCGGGGTTCGATGGCCAGCACCTGCACGCCCAGCTCGGGTTCGATACCGAAGCGGCGCGCGTAGGCGTCGAGGTAGTCCACCACCCCCTGGCGCGGCACGTAGCGCGGCGCGCTGGCCGGGAACGCCATGCCGGGCAGCGCGGAATGGGTCTTGACGGTGTGCAGGTGCAGGCGCTCGTAGTGGTGGCGCCAGGACGGGACCAGTTCCCGCGCCTGCTCCAGCACCAGCGGGCAGTGCCCGCGCTGCACCAGGCAGGCCGCCACCGCCAGGCCGGCCGGGCCGGCGCCGATGACGATGATGTCGGCCTCGGTCTCGGGGTCAAGCGGCGCATGGTTGGAACCGCGAAACGGCTCGGGCTGAAAGTCGGGCGTGTCGGGATCCATGGCTGCATGTGGTGTCTGCACGCCAGTGTCGGAGGCGCGCGCCCGGGGCGCCATGGGGCTAACACCCGGAGACAGTGCCGCCGTTTCAGGTCAGACTGCTGGCTCTGTCGAGCAGGAAGGCCTTCTCCCGCTCGTTGCCCGCCAGTTCGGCCGCGCGCTCGAACTCGGCACGCGCCTCGTCCCGGCGGTCCAGCTTCTCCAGCAGGTCACCGCGCACGCTGGGCAGCCAGTGGTACTGCCGCAGGGACTTGTTCTTCATCAGCGCATCCACCAGCACCAGGCCGGCGGCGGGCCCCGCGTGCATGGACACGGCCACCGCGCGGTTGAGTTCGACCACCGGCGAGGGCGCCACACGCGCAAGCTCGCCATACAGCGCGGCGATGCGCGCCCAGTCGGTGTCGGCGGCCCGCGCTGCGCGCGCATGGCAGGCCGCGATGGCGGCCTGCAGGTGGTAGGGGCCGGGCTCGGTGGTGAGCAGGTCGGCACGGTCCAGCGCGGCCAGGCCGCGGCGGATCAGCAGGTGGTCCCAGCGGCTGCGGTCCTGGTCGTTCAGCAGCACCGGGCGGCCTTGCGCGTCGGTGCGCGCGTCGGTGCGCGAGGCCTGGATCTCCATCAGCGCCAGCAGGCCGTGCACCTCGGGCTGCTGCGGCGCGATGCCGGCGAGCATGCGGCCCAGGCGCAGGGCTTCGTTGCACAGGTCCGGGCGCATCCAGTCGCCACCGCTGGTGGCCGTGTAGCCCTCGTTGAACACCAGGTACACCACCTCCAGCACCGAGGCCAGGCGCTCGCCCAGCGCCTCGCCGCGCGGCACCTCGTAGGGCACGCCGGCCTCGCTGAGCGTGCGCTTGGCGCGCACGATGCGCTGCGCGATGGTGGCCTCGGGCACGAGGAAGGCGCGCGCGATCTCGTGCGTGGTCAGGCCGCCCAGCAGCTTGAGCGTGAGCGCCACGCGCGCCTCGGTGCCCAGAACGGGGTGGCAGGCGGTGAAGACCAGGCGCAGCAGGTCGTCACCGATGTCGTCCTGCCGGGCTTCGTCGAGCGCGTCGACGAAATCGGGCACGTGCGTCGCGCCCAGCGCCTCCATGTCGGCGGCGATGCCGTCGTGCTTTTCCTCGGCCATCTGGCGGTGGCGCAGGTGGTCGAGCGCGCGGCGCTTGGCGGTGGTCATGAGCCAGGCGGCGGGGTTGTCGGGCACGCCGTCCCTGGGCCAGTGTTCCAGCGCGGCCACCAGCGCGTCCTGCGCCAGTTCTTCGGCCACGCCGATGTCGCGCACCACGCGCGCCACGGACGCGGTGATGCGCGCCGACTCGAGACGCCAGACGGTGGCAATGGCCTGGTGGACACCGGAATGCATGGGCCGGAATTTACATCTGAGCCGGAGCGGCGCTCACGTCCATCCAGAACACCTCCCACTGGTGGCCATCGAGGTCGGCGAAACCATGCTGGTACATGAAGCCGTGGTCCTGCGGTGCGTTGGGCGTGGTGGCGCCGGCGGCCACGGCCTTGGCCACCAGCTCGTCGACCTCGGCACGGCTGTCGCACGAGAGCGCGATCAGCACCTCGGTCGCCTTCCTCGCGTCGGAGATCGGCAGCCTGGTGAAGCCCTGGAAGAAGGGCTCGACCAGCAGCATGGCGTAGATGTTGTCCGCAATCTCCAGGCAGGCCCCCTGCTCGTTGGTGAACTGCTGGTTGAAGCGCAGGCCCAGGGCCTTGAAAAAGGCCTGCGAACGGGCCATGTCCTTGATGGGCAGGTTGACGAAGATCTGGCGCAGCATGGTGGTTTCTCCTTGGTCGGGGGTCAGCGTTTCGTGCCTTCGCACAGGGCCTTGAGGCTTTCCAGGGCGAGGGGCCAGGTCCTGGCCATCATCTCCTCGTAGTCGCCGAACACGTCGGTGTCCACGCGCAGGCGGGTGCCACCGCCTTCATCGCTGAAGCTGTAGTTCTCGTGGCAGGGCGCCCAGGCGCGCACCGCTTCGCTGGTGGTGTCTTCCTTGCCGTTCTCGATGAAGCCCAGGTGGCGGATGGACACGAATTCGGCCGGCCGGTGCTCGGCGATCTCGGACACCATGCCGTTGCCCGCCGGGTCCAGGAAGCGGATCGCCTGGCCCTGGTCCCACGATCCCTCGAACCGCGAGCCTTCGCAGAAGGTGCTGGTCCATTGTTCGTAGGTGGGCGACTGCAGCATGGTGGTCCACACCCGCTCGCGCGGGGCCTGGATCAGGATCTCGAAGTGTTGCGTTTTCATGGTGGCTCCTCTCAGCGCTTCTGCCCCTGCATGGCGTCGAGCTTCCTGAAGTCCTCCAGCGGCTGGCTGGGCGGAAAGTCGTCCATCTCGTAGAGCTGGCGCAGCTCGATCACGGCGTCCTTGCCCTTGCCCGCCGGGTTGGGAAAGCGCCGGCTCCACTCCAGCGCCTCCTCGCGCGAGCGCACCTGGATCAGGGTGTAGCCGGCGATGAGTTCCTTGGCCTCGGCGAACGGGCCGTCAACGACGCGGCGGCTGCCGTCGGCACCGTAGTGCACGCGCCAGCCCTTGCGGCTGGGGTGCAGGCCCGAGCCATCGAGCAGCACGCCGGCCTGGGCGAGTTCCTCGTGGTAGCGGACCATCTCCGCCATCAGTTCCTCATCGGGCGCGGGACTGGTCTCGGCCTCGAATTCGTCGCAGGACTTGACGATGATCATGAATCGCATGGGGTGCTCCTTGTCTGGGGGTTCAGGGGTGGTCGAAGGCGTGCTGCAGGGCGGCGATGTCGAGCCGGCCCATGGCCAGCAGCGCCAGCGTGACGCTCTGGCGGCGCGCGGCGTCGGGGTGCTGCAGCATCAGCATGACCTGTTCGGGCACGATCTGCCACGACAGGCCGTAGCGGTCCTTCAGCCAGCCGCAGCGTTCCTGCTCGGGCACGGCCGAGAGCCGCTTCCAGTAGTGGTCCACCTCATCCTGCGTCTTGCAGCGCACCACGAAGGAAATGGCGGGGGAGAACTGGAAATGCGGGCCGCCGTTGAGCGCGGTGTGGTGCTGTCCGTCGAGCTCGAAGTCGATCGTGAGCACCGTGCCCTCGGGCAGTTGCGCGCCGGGGCCGTAGCGGGTGATCGCGCCGATGCGCGAGTTCGGGAACACCGACACGTAGAACCGGACGGCTTCCTCGGCCTGGTGGTCGAACCACAGGCAGGGCTGGATGCGGGGTGCTGTCGTCATGGAAAACTCCTGTTGAAGAGGGCTTCAACCGGTATGACGAAGCAGGCGCGGGGTTTTCGACAGCCACCCCGCGCTTGTTACAAATCAGCCGCGACTCTCGTCGTAACAGGGCGCGATCGCGCGCACCTCCACCGTGGCCCATTCGGCGGCCGGGCACTCGTGCGCGATCGCCACGGCCTCGTCCATGCTGTTGCAGTCGAGCAGGTAGAAGCCGCCGACCATCTCCTTGGCCTCGGCAAACGGGCCGTCCAGCACCTGGGCCTTGCCGCCGCCGGCCTTGCTCACGCGCACCGCGCTCGACTGGGACGCCAGCGACTCCACCGCCAGCAGCTTGCCGCGCGCCTTGAGGGCTTCACCAAACTGCTGCATGCGGGCGTAGACCTCGCGGCCCTGGGCTTCGGTGCGGGTGGCGCGCTGCCCGGCGGGCTCGACGATCAGGAGCATGTGGGACATGGGAGGAACCTTTCGCTGTACCAATAGAACCAGAGAAAGGCGCCATGCTAACGCTTGACCCCGGGGCCGGTTGCACCACAATCCAGACGCATGAACACCTCTTCATTCGAAGCTTTCCGCCTGCAGGCCCTGATCGAGGGCTACGACGAGGCGCTGGAGCGCGAATGGGCGCCCCTGACGCTGCTGGACATGCACACCCACCCCTTCGCCGCCAAGGCCGTGGTGGTGCGCGGCGAGATGTGGCTCACCGTGGGCGACCTCACCCGCCAGCTGCGACCAGGCGACACCTTCGAGCTCGAAGCCGAGGTGCCGCACGCCGAGCGCTACGGCACCGAAGGCGCCACTTACTGGGTGGCGCGGCGCTCGGGTTGATGCGGCGTCCCCATCCTGGGGGATGCGGGGTCGCCGGCCGCGGCGCACAGTGACCCATCCCGCGACGAGGAGCCCCGCCATGAACCTGCGCCAGCTCAGCATCGGCTCGTTCAACCTGTACAACCTGAACGAACCCGGCCTGCCCATCTACACCGACCGCGACGGCTGGACCCAGGCCGAATACGACCTGAAGATCGACTGGGCGGCCCGGCAACTGCGCGTGCTCCGGGCCGACGTGTTCGGTTTCCAGGAACTCTGGCATGCGGACTCGCTTGCCCGTGTGCTGGAGGCTGCCGGGCTCGCCGCCGAGTACGACCTGCTGGCACCACCCGAGGCCAATGGCAGCCGCATCACCTGCAGCGCCATCGTGCGCAAGGGCCTGCTGCATGGCGCGCCGGAATGGATCGCGGCCTTCCCGCCCGGTTTCGTGCTGCAGTCCCGGGGCGACGATCCGCAGACGCCGCGCATCGCCGTCAACATCGAGGGCTTTTCGCGCCCGGTGCTGCACTTCACGATCCGCCCGCGCAAGACCGGGCCGGACGTGCATGTCTACGTCTGCCACTTCAAGTCCAAGGGCCCGACCAAGGTGTTCACCGAGCCCTGGTACAAGGCCGACCGGCCGCTCTACACCAAGCACGCCACCGGCCTGGGCGCCGCGCTCTCCACGATCCGCCGCACCGCCGAGGCCGCGGCGGTGCGCTTCCTGCTCTCGGAGCAGATGAAGGACAGCGACACGCCGGTGATCGTGCTGGGCGACATCAACGACGGCCAGCACAGCAACACCGCCAACATCCTGACCGAGCAGCCCCGCTACCTGGTGGGCGAGAGCAAGGGCGGCGGCGACACCGCGCTGTATACCGCGCAGACCCTGCAGGAGTACCGCGACACGCGCGACGTGTACTACACGCATGTGCACCAGGACATCCGCGAGTCGCTGGACCACATCCTGGTGAGCCAGGAGTTCTATGACAACAGCAAGAAGCGCATCTGGATCTTCGACGGCCTGTCGATCAACAACGACCACCTGAACTTCGACGACCACAAGGCCGACGGCACGACCGACCACGGCGTGATCCGCGCGACCTTCAAGTACAGCCCCGCCAAGGGGTAGTGCGGCATCCGTGGAGGCGACACACGGGGTAGCACGGAGCAAGGAGGGTCAGGCCCCCGGTGTCCTTCCTGGTCCGCGCTCATTCGCTCAGCCGCTGCGTGCGCAAGGCGGGATCGGCCGCGATCTCGGCTTCGCTGAACGGGGGCGTGAACAGCGCCTCGGCAGCGAACAGGCCAAGCTGGTCGTCGCGGTGCGCTGAAGCCGGATCGGCCGACTGACCGTTGGCCACCAGCATGCGGGCGACCAGACGCCCGCCTTCCCAGGTCACCACATGCATGTAGGACGTGCCGGAAACGATGCCCTGGTAACCATCGGGTCCCAGCGGGCCGGTCTCGATGACGTTGAGCACGCCCTGGCCACCGGCTCCACCATGCAGCCCCACCTTGCCGTCGGCCGTGCCGCGGGCCAGCACGCGGCCCCAGGGCTCGTCGCCCCGCAGCCCCAGCGCCTGCAGCGCGGCGGCGGTTTCCTGCAGCGCCGTCACGATCTGATCGGCCACAGCGGGATCGGTTGACAGCGTTCGCACGCGAAACGGCTGGGCGGGGTCGTAGGCCTCGGCATACAGCGCGGGCAGGGTGCCGATGCGCCGCCAGAGTTCGTTGAAGAACAAGGCACCCCGGCTGGTCGTGTCGTTGCGGCGGTCCCACCCCGCGAGGAGGTTGCACGATCCGTCCACGCCCGCAGCCGGTGGTGCCGATCGGCACACCGCCAGCAGGTCGTCGAGCAGTGTCTCCGCCATGTAGTTGCGGTTGGCGAACACCATGTCCTGCGCCTTCTCCGTGTCAATGACACCGCCGTGGGCCAGGTAGCCCTCGATCTGGCGCTGCGACATGCGGGTGCGTGGATTGGGCGGCGCCAGCGGACTGCCCAGCAGCGACGAATAGCCATCGAAGCGCTGGCCGAACACGGCGTGCGTGTAGTTGTCGTTGGCGTTCTGCACCACACCGCGGGTGGACAGCGCCGGGATGCGGTCGGGTGGCGCGAGCCGGGGCCGACCCTGCGCATCGCGAAGCGCGCACTCGGCTCTGCGGCCATCCAGCGCGACGGGAATGCCGGCGGCTGCCGGGTCGATGCCGCAGGCGCGCAGTGCGTCGTCGCTCGCGTCCAGCAGCGGGCCCGACTCGATGTACAAGGCGCCGCCATGGCGGTCCCCGGCGATCAGGTGCGCGGTGATGCCGCGGTGATCGGCCACGGCCGACTCGAACTCGGCCACGTTCCTGGCCTTCGCGGCGGCCAGCATCTGGTCCAGTCCGCGCGCATTGGCCTGGTTCGGGTCGGTCACCGCGTACCAGCCCGCGGGGCGGCTGCCCTGCGCGGGCAACCGGTACAGCGGGCCCAGGTGCGAACGCGGCAACTCGAAAACCTGGTCCTGCACGCTGCCATCGGCCTGGCGAACGGCCACCTTCACCCGCTTGCGCTCCAGCGGGCGGGCCACCCCATCCACCACCACGGCCGGCTGCGCCCCGGCCTGCAGTTCCACCGCCACCAGCAGGGGATAGGTCACCGTCGAAGGCGCCTCGATGCTCCAGGCGACGTCGCGCGTGAAGCCCGCCAGCGGCAAGGGCAGGCCGATGAAGTCCGCGCCCATCACGTCGATCTTTCCGGGGATCCTCAAGTGCACCTGGTGCATCAGCAGCCAGTGGTCCTGCCAGTAGGCGTGCGGGTTGGCCACCACGACGGCGCTGCCGGTTCCCGTGGCCTCGGCGCCGAACGCCCAGGCGTTGCTGGCCCCTGCGCCCGCGGGCACAACGTTCGCGGACTGCACGGTGGCCGCGGAGGCCAGGTCCTCCCAGCGCGAGGCCGTGCCGTAAGGCGCCACCAGAAAAGCCTTCCACAGCGAGCCGATCTGCATCGTGGCACGCACCACGTCGCTGGCCTTCATGGTCAGGGGTTCGACGCCACCACATGCCGTGTCGCGATCGCTGGCCTTCATCTCCCGCACATAACGCGAGAAGCCCCTTGCGTAGCCTTCGGCCAGTCCCTGCGCATCGGCCGAGAGTTGCGCCCAGGCGGTTTCCACCTCCTCGTCCGAGAGCTGCACGCGATAGAACAGGTCGCTCGCGAGGTTGGACAGCGGCAGGAACCCGACCAGGGCGGGGCCATCGGGCCCGAGGCGGCCCGAACGCTCGCCGCGCAGGGTGCGTACCCGGTCCGACAGCAGGCACAGCTGGTCCTGCGCCACCGCATAGCCGTAGCCATAGCCCAGGCCCCGGTAGTCGTCGGCCTTGACGTGCACCAGCCCGTACTGCGTGCGACGCAGCTCCGCGGTGTAGTCCGGGTCGCCGCCTCCGCAGGCTGCCGCGAGCGCGGCGAGCGCCACGGCCGCGATGCCGGTTCCGTGCAGCGCCTTCATGCCTTCACCTCGATGCCCTTGCGGGCGATCACCTGCATCTCCACGAAGGCATCGGGCACGGCAATGCCCGCGATCATCGCGGTGCCGGTGGGCTTGCAGGGCAGCAAGCGGGCCAGCGTATCGACGATGGTCGCGAAATGTTCCCGCTCGGACACGATCAGCGTGTAGTTGACGATCTGCTCGAGCCGCGCGCCACAGGCCTCGAGGTAGGTGGCGATGTTGCGCAACATCAGTTGTGTCTGCTCTTCGGGCGTGACGGCCAGGCGCTGCGCGTCGTAGTCCATGCCGATGGTGCCCGAGACGAACACCCAGTCGTGATCGAACAGGGCCCGGCTGTAGGGCGCGTGGGAAAAGGGAAGTGGAAAGGCTGCGATCTGCATGGCGGCGAACTCCGTGTGGAAGGTAGGTGGCTATGACGGGAAACAAGAGATGTGGGAGAGCGTCATGGCGCGCACGATGGCGCGCGCATGGATGTCGGTGCTGTCGAACACGGGGCAGTCGGCGCGCAGTTGCGTGGCGAGCGGGCTGAGCTCGGTGCACCCGAGCAGCACGGCCTCGGCACCCCGGGCGCGCAGCGAGGCACACAGGGCGTCGATGTCCGCCACGGTGTCCTGCGTCGGCTCACCGTGCGCCAGCGGGCCGAAGATGGTCGCGTCCAGCGCGCGTTGCTGGGCCGCATCGGGCAGCAGCAGTTCGAAGCCCGCGTGCTCGGCCAGCCAGCGGCCGAAGAACGGCGCCTCGACGGCAAAACCCGTGGCCAGCAGGCCAAGCCGGCGCATCGTCGGATGGGCGGCGCGGATGCAGTCGGCGGTTTCGCGCACCAGATGCAGCAGTGGCAGGCCGGCGGCCCGGGCCACTTCGTCGGCAGCGAAGTGGCCCGTGTTGGACAGGATCGCCACCAGCTCGGCACCCGCGGCGCGCAGCTCGCGCGCCGCGTCTTCCATGCGGCGGATGACCCGGTGGCGCTCGCCCGCCGCCATCTCGGCGTGCACGGGGGCGAAGTCCAGGCTGGTGATAACGCAGCGGGCCGAATGCAGCCCGCCGAGGGCGCGTTGCACGTGCTCGTTGAGCAGGCGGTAGTACAGCAGCGTGGACGGCCAGGCCACGCCGCCGATCAGGCCGGCGGTTTTCATCGCGACGGGGCTCGATCAATCGAGCTTGAAGCCCAGGCGCTTGATCACCGGTGAATAACGCTCCAGATCCTTGTCGATGCGGGTGGCAAGTGCCTGCGACCCGGTCTGCGCTGCCGGCTCGAACCCGAACACCAGCAGCTTCTCGACCACGTCGGGCTGCCGCACCGCCCAATCGACGCCCTCGGCCACGCGCTGCACCACATCAGGCGGCAGACCGGCGGGGCCCACGATGCCGAACCAGACGGAGAAGTCGATACCCTTGAAGCCCAGTTCATCGAGGGTCGGCACATCGGGGAGGCCCGAGAAGCGGCGGGCCGAGCTCACGGCGAGCACCTTGGCACGGCCCGCCTTCACGAATTGCACATAGGGAGCGACGCCGTCGAACGCCACGTCGATGTCCCCGGCCACGGTGGCCTGCGCCACCTCGGCACTGCCCTTGTAGGGGATGCGCGCGCTCTGGATGCCCGCGCTGCGGTTGAACTCCTCGTGGGCGATCTGCGAGAGGATGGCAGCCGAGCCGACGTTCAGCCGCCCGGGAGCGGCCTTGGCGCGCGCCACGATGTCCGCCATGTCCTTCACGCTGTCGGGTCGGCCGCCCGCGATCACGGCGATCGGCCCGTTGATGGCCAGCGCCACCGGCGTGAAGTCCTTTTGCGGCGCGTAGGGCAGGCGCGAATAAAGCGAAGGGTTGAGCACGAAGGTCTGGTCCAGCGACCACATCAGCGTGTAGCCGTCGGGCGGCGCACGCATCAGCTCCTGCGCACCGATCAGGGTGTTGCCACCCGGCCGGTTGAGCACCACGATCTGCTGCCCCAGCCGCTCCTGCAGCCTGGCCGCGATCAGGCGCGCGGCCACATCGGCCCCACCCCCGGCCACGAAGGGCACGATCAGACGCACCGGGCGGTCGGGCCAGGCCTGGGCGTGTGCGCTAACCAAGGGCACGAGCAGCGCGGCAAGCGCCAGCAACCCGCCACGCGCAAGCGCACTCACCAGGTGCAGGGATCGGCAGACAAGGGGTTGCTTCATCACTAAACTCCGGTTGAAAACGATGGAGCAACTCTAGGACTGGAGCCCGGAACCGTTTATGCCAAACCAACAGCAAACTGTGCAGATCCCGTCACCAGCCGCACCGCCGCGCAGCGCACCCTGGCGCGAGGACGACTTCAATGCCATGCTGTTGCGTTCCTCACCGGAGCGCGCTCGCACACAGCTCATGGGCCGACAGGACGAGGCCAGCCGCAGCATATGCTGGCCCAGCGACGGCGGCCGCATCACACGGGTCCGCACGACGGCGTGGGAAGGCGCCCAGGCGCTGTATTTCGATTTCCGGCTCAACGACGACCTGCATGTGCAGATCGATCCCAGCCGCGAACTGCTGCTGACTTTCTTCCTTGAAGGCCGCGTGCAGGGCCAGGTGGGCGGCGAGCACGGGGCATCGCTGGACTTTCACACAGACCGTGCGCTGCTGCGCACGCCCAATGCCGCGGGTGGTTTCCTGATCCACATCCCGGGTGGCTGCCGCAACCATTTCGTGCAGTTCCGGCTGCGCCGCGAGCTGGTGCCGCATTGGCTGCGGTCGCTGGGCGTGCGGCTTCCGATGCGCCAGATCGACGAACTGACGGACCGCGATGACGGACATGTGCTGTGCAACGCCGCGCTCACGCCCCGCGTGCGCAGTTGCCTCGCGCGTATCCGCGACGAACCGGTCGATCAGGCCGCATTCGTTCCGTTGTTCCATGCGCGGTCGATGGAATTGCTGACCTGCGTGCTGCTGGACATCGAGCGGCTTCTGCACCGCAAGCGCTCGGCGGCAACGAGCAGCGACTCAAGCGCACAACAGGCCACGGACAAGGTGCGTGCCCTGGTGGCCGAACAGCCCGCGCGCGCCTGGACGGTGGCCGCGCTGGCGCAACAGGTCGGTTGCAGCAGCGCCCGGCTGCAGCAACGGGTTCGGGAAGCGTCAGGCGATTCGGTGTACCGGCTGATCGTCACGCAGCGGCTGGAGCTGGCTGCCCGCCTGTTGCGCGAGACGCATCTCGGCATCCAGCATGTGGCCAGTGAAACCGGCTGGGAATGCCATGGCCGTTTCACCGCGGCGTTCCGCGCACACCTCGGCATGGGGCCGCGCGACTACCGGCTGCGCCACGGCGCGCAGACGCTGAAGTAATCCGCCTACACCGGCTCCAGCAACGCATACAGGCCCATCACCGGTTTCTGCTGGTCTTCGCGCAAGGGCGCCTGCCAGGTCTGGCACAGACGAAAGCCGTGGGTCTGCGCCAGTTGTTCCACGTAGCCGGGTGTGTGCGCGTAGCGCAGGCTTGGCCGCAGCTGCAGACCGGGCTCGCCACGGGCAAGTTCGACCGAGAACGCAAAACGCCCGCCGGGGCGCAGGCGCTGGTGCACGGCGGCGAACACCGCGTCGAGCGCGCCCACGTAGATGAACACATCGGCCGCGATCACGAGATCGGCGGGATCGGTCTGCGACTGCAGGAAGCCGAGCAAATCGCCCTGCTCCACGCGGCGGTAGGCACCACTGGCGCGTGCCTGTTCCACCATGGCCTGGGCGAGGTCCACACCATCCACCGCGTCGGCCTGCGCGCGGATGAGCTGGCCACACAGCCCCGTGCCGCAGCCCAGGTCGAGCACGAGCGGGTAGCGCCGCCCGCCCTTGATCAGCGGCGCGAGCAGGGTTTCGTGCGCCTGGTACTTCAGGTGTTCGATGAGATGGCTCTGGAAATCGTCGGCGTACTCGTTGAACAGGGCCTGCACATACGCGCGCGGCGGTTGCACGGGCATGGCCTCGCCTGCCTTGACCGAGGCGAGGTAGAAGCGGTGCAGCTCCTCATCCCCACCGTGCGCCAGGGCCTGCTCGAAACAGCGGGCGGCCTCTGCGTATTGCCCGGTGTCGCGCAGCAGGCTGCCGCGCTGGCTCCAGGCTTCTGCCAGCGTGGGGTCCAGCACCAGTGCCTGGTCCAGGGCCTGCAGCGCCTCGTCGGCGTGGTCCAGCCGCAAGAGGCAGCTCGCGAGCGACAGCTGGATCAGCGCGGTGGACGCCCCCAGCTTCACGCCCTGCTGCAGCGCCTGTGCCGCATCGGCCCAGTTCGAGAGCGCATCGTGCGAGAGCCCGAGCGCGATCCAGGCGTCGCGGTGCGCGGGATCGGCCCGCGTGGCCTGGCCGAGGGTGTGCACGGCCTCGGTCCAGCGGCCCAGGCGGCACTGCGTCACGCCCAGGTTGGCAAGCACGGATGGGCGCCCCGGCACCAGCGTGAGCGCGGTCTGGTAGCGCGCCATGGCCTCGTCGAGCCGGCCGGCCTCGAACAGGGCGTTGCCTTCGAAGAACGCGGCCTTGGCCTGTTCGATGGGGTCGGTGTCGGTGCTCATGGAGCGGCACCTTACACCAGCACTGCCCTCACTTGTCCGGCCACCGCCTCCGCGAAGGCCGGGTCGTTGATGTGGTGCGGCAGCCTGATCAGCAGGTGCGTGTCGCTCACCACGAACAGGCGCTTCAGGGTGTCGAACAGCACGGCGTCGGCGGCCGGGTCGTGAAACGGCTGGCCGGGTGCGTCGATCATCGACAACCCGCCCAGCGGCAGCAGCAGCCGCACCGGGCCGGGCGCGCGGTTGAGCTGTTCGGCGATGCGCCGCGCCGCCGCTTCCAGCTCCTGCGCGTTGCTGCGCATGAGCGTCACGTCGGCGTTGTGCACGTGAAAGCGGCGGCCCTTGTGCCGTTCGGGAATGGTGGACGGGGCGCCCCAGTTGATCATGTCCAGCGCGCCGACCGAGCCGATCCAGGGCAGGCCGTGGCGCGCGGCGGCATCGAGCCGGTCGGGGCCGGCGTCGCACACGCCGCCGGCCAGGTGCTGGCCCACTTCGGTGGTGGTGATGTCCACGACCGCGCGCAGCAGGCCGGCGGCCGCCAGGGCTTCGAGCGTGCGGCCGCCCGCGCCGTTGGCGTGGAACACCTGGGCGTCGAAGTCGTCCTGCAGCAGCCCGCGCACGGCCTGCACGCAGGGGGTGGTGACACCGAACATGGTCAGGCCGATGGCGGGCTTGTCCTGCGCGCTGTCCACCGGGACGCGGTGCTGCAGCATGCCCACCAGCGCGTGTGCCGCGTTGGCCAGGATGGTGCGCGAGAGCCGGTTGAGGCCGGCGATGTCGGTCACCGGGTACATCAGCGTCATGTCCACCACGCCCACGTAGGCCGCCACGTTGCCCGCCGCCATGGTGGAGACCAGCAGCTTCGGCACGCCGATGGGCAGCAGGCGCATGGCCGGCGCGATCATGGAACTGCCGCCCGAGCCACCCACGCCCAGCATGGCCTGGATCTCGCCGGCCGCGAGGCGCGTGCGCACCAGCGTGGCCAGCGCGTCGCCCATGGCGATCACGGCTTCGCCCCGGTCTTGCGTGTCGAACACGGCGGCCACGCCGCGCGGGTGGTGGCTGGCCACGGCGGCGGCGTCGATGTCGGCCGCGCCCGGTGCGCTGCGCGTGCCCACGTCCACCGTGACCACGCGCACGCCGGCCGCGCGCACCAGGCCCGCAAGGTAGTCCAGTTCCGCGGCCTTGGTGTCGAAGGTGCCGACCACCCAGGCCGTGGGTGGCGAGACGGCGTTCATTTCCGCTTCTCGTAGTGCGCGTTCACGCACTCGAAGAAGGTGCGGAAGGTGCCGGCCACGCGTTCCAGCGCCTCGGCCTCCTGGTCGGCGGGCACGTCCCATTCGGCCCACCACTCGCCGAAGCAGCGGTTGCCTTCGGTGATGGGCAGCAGGTGCATCTCCGCCACGTAGTTGGTCCAGGGCGCGTCGATGTGCAGGATGCGGTAGCGGCAGCGGTGGGTGTCGTCGGACAGCGCCAGCAGTTGCTCGCGCAGGTAGCCGCCGCCATCGCGCACGGTGAAGTGGCGCACGCAGCCGACCTGGTCGGACGGCTTGCCGTCCTCGATGTAGGACTTCTCGAAATAAGGGTGGTAGTTGCCGAGCGCGCCGAAGTCGCGCAGGAAGGACCATGCCTGATCGATGGTGGCGTTCATCGCCGCGCTCACGTAGACCCGTGCCATGTGTGTGTCTCCTCTGTCTTTTCCAGTGGTGGGATGGGTTTCAGAAGCTCAGGTTCTTGTAGCGTTCCACGTGCGACTTGATCGCGATCTCGGTCGGCAGGCGTTCCATGCTGCTCGCGCCGTAGAAGCCGTTGCAGTGGGTGCTGTGCTTGAAGACGTAGGCCACGTCCTCGGGCGAGGATATCGGGCCGCCGTGCGCGATCACGATCACGTCCTTGCGCACCCGGCGCGCGGCCTCGCCCCATTCGTCGATGAGTTTCACCGACTCGGCCAGCGACTTCGACGACGTGGCACCGATGGTGCCGCCGGTGGTCACGCCCAGGTGCGGCACCACGAAGTCGGCGCCGGCCTCGGTCATGGCCACGGCTTCCTCGGCGGAGAACACGTAGGGCGTGGTCAGCAGGTCGATGGCGTGGGCCTCGCCGATCATCTCGACCTCGGTCGCGTAGTTGATGCCGGTCTCCTCGAGGCTCTGGCGGAAGGTGCCGTCGATGATGCCCACGGTGGGAAAGTTCTGCACGCCGGAAAACCCCAGTTCCTTGAGCTTCTTCAGGAACACCGGCATGACGATGAAAGGGTCGGTGCCATTGACGCCAGCGATCACCGGCGTCTTCTTCGCCACCGGCAGCACCTCACCGGCCATTTCCAGCACGATGTCGTTGGCGTTGCCGTACGCCAGCAGGCCGGCCGACGAAGCGCGCCCGGCCATGCGGTAGCGCCCGGAGTTGTAGATCACGATCAGGTCGATGCCGGCGGCCTCCTCGCACTTGGCGGAGATGCCGGTGCCGGCACCGCCACCGATGATGGGCACACGGCGGCGGACCATGTCCTGGAATTTCGCCATCAGGGCTTGGCGTTCGAAGCGCGGCATGGGGGGTCTCCTTGAAAGGGAATCGGGTTTGTCTGGTTGAAAGGCTCAGGGGCCGGTGCGCGGGCGCGTGCGCAACGCCGCCACCGCACCGGCAATGCCGCTGCGGAAGGCCAGCACGCACACCATGAAGATCAGGCCGGTGACCACGGTCACCCAGCCGCCAAAGGCATCGAGGTAGTACTGCAGGCCCACCACCAGCGCCGCGCCAATGGCGGGGCCGAAAACGGTGTGCATGCCGCCCAGCAGGGCCATGAGCACCACGTCACCCGAAAGGTGCCAGTGCACGTCGGACAGCGCGGCGAGCTGGAACACCAGCGCCTTCAGGGAGCCGGCCAGGCCCGAGAGCGCGGCCGAGAGCACGAACAGCGTGAGCTTGTAGCGCTCCACCGGGTAGCCGAGCGAACGCGCGCGTGGCTCGTGTTCCCGGATGGCCACCACCACGTGGCCAAAGGGCGAGCGCACCACGCGGTGGATAAGCCACAGCCCGGCCAGCGTCAGCAGCAGCACCAGGTGGTACAGGGCAAAGTCGCTGCGCAGGTCGATGAAGCCGAACAAGGTGCCGCGCGGGATCTGCTGCAGGCCGTCCTCCGCGCCGGTGAAGGGCAGTTGCAGGAAGATGAAATACACCATCTGCGCCAGCGCCAGCGTGATCATGGCCAGGTAGATGCCCTGGCGGTGGATGGCCAGCGCGCCGAACACGGCGCCCAGCAGCGCCGCCGTCGCGGTGCCGAAGAGCAGGGCGAGTTCGGGCGGCAGGCCCCAGTGCTTGGCGGCCAGGCCGGTCATGTAGGCCGCACCACCGAAGAAGGCCGCGTGGCCGAAGGACATCATGCCGCCGAAGCCCAGCAGCAGGCTGTAGGCGCAGGCGAACAGCGCCATGCACATCAGCTTCATCACGAACACCGGGTACACCACCTGCGGCGCCCACGGCACCGCCAGCAGGGCCAGCACCACCACGGCCAGGAAGGCCTTCTGCCAGGTCGGCATGGTCGTGTTCATGCGGCCCCCTCCTTGCCGAACAGGCCGCGCGGTCGCAACAGCAGCACCAGCGCCATCACCACGAAGATCACCGTGGTGGACGCCTCGGAGTAGAAGACCTTGGCCAGCCCCTCGATCACGCCGATGCCCAGCGCGGTGACGATGGAGCCCAGCACCGAGCCCATGCCGCCGATGACGACGATGGCGAAGACGATGATCACCAGGTTGGAGCCCATGCCCGAGTTCACGTGCAGTATGGGCGCGGCCAGCACGCCGGTGAAGGCCGCCAGCGCGATGCCCCCGGCGTAGGTGAGCGTGAGCAGGCGCGGCACGTCGACACCGAAGGACTGCGTGAGCTGCGGCTTCTCGGTCGCGGCGCGCAGGCGCGCGCCCAGCGGGGTGCGCTCGATCAGCCACCAGGTGAGGCCGCAGGCCGCCAGCGCCGCCACGATGACCCAGGCGCGATAGATCGGCAGGATCATGAAGCCGAGGTTGAACACGCCCTGCAGGTTCGCGGGCACCGGGTAGGGCTGGCCCGAGGTGCCGAACGCCACGCGGAAACCGCCCTCAAGCACCAGCACCAGGCCAAAGGTGAGCAGCAGGCCGTAGATCGGGTCAAGGCCATAGAGGCGGCGCAGCAGGCCGCGTTCGAACAGGCCGCCCAGGCCACCCACCACCAGCGGCACCAGCAGCAGCGCGGCCCAGTAGCCCAGCCCCAGGTAGCGCTGCAGCATCCAGGCGCCGAACGCGCCAACCATGAAGAAGGCGCCGTGCGCGAAATTGACGATGCGCAGCAGGCCGAAGATCACCGCCAGGCCCAGGCTGAGCACGGCGTAGAAGCAGCCATTGACCAGCCCGAGCATGACCTGGCCGGCCAGCACCGGCAGGGGAAGACCGAATACCTCAAGCATGCCCGGTCCCTATGATTCGCCATCCATGCCGTCGAAACATCCCGATCTCTCCCGTGAAACCCTTGTGATGGGCGATGACACCGTGCAGACGGTGGTGCGTGCCGAGCAGTGCGACGCGCTGGCCGCGCGCCACATCGCCCATGTGTCGGTGGTGGACGCCGCCGCGCCCTACACCGTGGTGCGAACCAACCTGAGCGGCGCCTTCATGCAGGTGTGCCTGGGCGGCGAGGGGCAGACGCTGCTGGACGGGCGCTGGTACACCCACAAGCCCGGCAGCGTGACCTTTGCGCCCGCGCACGTGCTGCACGCCTTCCACTGCGTGCCGGGCAAGCGCTGGCAACTGGCCTGGGTGCGCTTCAAGCCCGATTCGGTGCGCTCGGTGGACGGCGCCATGGCGCCCACCATGAGCCCGTTCGACGGCCGCGTGCTGCAGAACGCCATCCAGGGCCTGGCCGCCGAGATGGAAGGCGCGGCCGACCCCGGCACCTGCGTGGTATGGGTGGACGTGATCGAACGCTACGTGGCGCGCATCCTGGAGCCGCTGCAGCGCGAACCGCGCCTGGTGCCGGTGTGGAACGCGGTGAAGAACGACCTGGCGCGCGACTGGACGCTGGCCGACCTGGCGGCCCTGGCCAGCACCAGCGAAGAACATCTGCGCCGCCTGTGCCAGAAGAGCCTGGGCCGCAGTCCCGGCAAGCAGCTGGCCAACCTGCGCATCGCGCACGCGGCGCACCTGCTGGCCACCACCACCGAGAAGATCGAGGCCATCGCCCACGGCGTGGGCTACGTGAACCCGTTCGCGTTCTCCAACACCTTCAAGCGCCTGACCGGGTTTCGTCCGTCGGACTACAGGATGCGGCATCTCTAGACCCCGATCCTTGAAGTGATGGCGTCGAAATCGCGCAGCAGCGTCGCCGCATCGAAGGTGTCGGTGATGCGGCCCGACTCCATCAGGCAGTGCCGGTCGGCCAGTTCTGCGGCGAAGTGCACGTTCTGCTCCACCAGCACGATGGTGTAGCCACGCGTCTTGAGCTGGCGGATGAGGTCGCCGATGCGGTCCACGATCACCGGGGCCAGGCCTTCGGTGGGTTCGTCCAGCAGCAGCACGCGCGCGCCGGTGCGCAGGATGCGCGCGATCGCCAGCATCTGCTGCTCGCCACCCGAGAGGTGCGTGCCCGCCGAACCGGCGCGCTGCGCAAGGTTGGGAAACAGCTCGAAGAGCTCGGCTTCGCTCATGCCGCCGTCGGCCACCACCGGCGGCAGGCGCAGGTTTTCGCGCACGGTGAGCGAGGCGTAGATGCCGCGGTCGTCCGGGCAGAAGGCGATGCCCAGCCGCCCGATGTGGTGGGGCGCCAGGCCGATGAGTTCCCGGCCCTTGAAGCGGATCGAGCCCTGGCGCCTGTCCATCATGCCCATGATGGATTTCAGCAGCGTGGACTTGCCCGCGCCGTTGCGGCCCAGCAGCGTGACGAGTTGGCCTTCGCGCACCTCCAGGCTGGCGCCGTGCAGCGCCTGGCTGGGGCCGTACCAGGCCTTGACATCGTGCAGCGTCAACAAGGCATCCGTTCGCACTGAGCCTGGCCTGTCCTGAGCTTGTCGAAGGGTCGAAGTGCTCGCACCGCGCGGGGCTTCGACTGGCTCAGCCCGAACGGGATGGGGAGCGTCAGCCATGGCTCGGCTCCGCCACCGTGTGGTGCTTGCGCTGCCCCGCGTGCCCATGGCCCAGGTAGGCCTCGACCACGCGCGGGTCCTTCGACACGGTGGCGTAGTCGCCTTCGGCCAGCACCTCGCCGCGCGCCAGCACGGTGATGCGGTCGCACAGGTCGGCCACCACCGAGAGGTTGTGTTCCACCATGAGCACGGTGCGCCCGCGCGCGGCCTGGCGGATGAGCGCGGCGGCCTGGGCGATGTCTTCGGCGCCCATGCCGGCCATGGGCTCGTCCAGCAGCAGCACGCGCGGCTCCAGCGCCAGCGTGGTGGCCAGTTCCAGCGCGCGCTTGCGGCCGTAGGGCAACTCGCCGGCCAGGTGCCTGGCCCATTCGGACAGGCTGGCCTCGGCCAGCAGTTCATGGGTGCGCTCGTCGTACACCGCCAGCGCCTTGTCGCTGCGCCACCAGTCCATGGAATGCCCACGGCGGCGTTGCACCGCCAGGCGCACGTTCTCGAACACGCTCAGCTGGCCAAACACCGCCGAGATCTGGAACGAACGCACCAGCCCCAGGCGCGCCACCGCATCGGCCGGCGTGCGCGTGATGTCCTGGCCCTGGAACTGGATGCGCCCGGCGGTCGCGTCGATGAAGCGCGTGAGCAGGTTGAAGCAGGTCGTCTTGCCGGCGCCGTTGGGGCCGATGAGGGCGTGGATGCTGCCCTCCTGCACCGACAGGTTCACGTTGGAAACAGCGTGAAACCCGTGGAAGCTGCGGGAGAGACCCTGCGTTTCGAGGATGGTGGGCATGGTGAGGTGACGACAGTCAAGGGGCCGCTGCGCACGGCCGCTCCGAAGCGGCCGGCCCGCCCCCCAGTGGGGGGTATGCGGCTACACGCAGTGAGCAAGCAACGGGGGGTGTCTTACTTCTTGACGAGGTAGCAGGTGCTCTGCGCCAGCGGCATGAAGGCCTGGTCGGCGGGGATGGTCTTCACGGCCTTGAGGTAGTCCCACGCGCCCTTGGACTCGGCCGGCGTCTTCACCTGCCAGAGGTACATGTCGTGCACCATGCGGCCGTCCTCGCGGATCTTGCCGGCCTTGGTGAACATGTCGCTGATGGGCATCTCGCGCATCTTGGCCGACACCGCATCCGGGTCGTCCGAGCCCGCGGCCCGCACCGCCTTGAGGTAGTGCATGGTGGACGAATAGTCCCCCGCGTGCGCCATGTTCGGCATCTGGCCGCCCATGCGCTGCTGGTAGCGCTTGGCAAACGCGCGCGAATCGTCGTTCATGTCCCAGTACCAGGCGTTGGTGAGCTGCAGGCCCTGCGCCGTGGGCAGGCCCAGCGCGTGCACGTCCTGGATCCACAGCAGCAGCGCGGCCAGCTTCTGGTTCTTGGTCAGGCCGAACTCGTTGGCCGCCTTGATGGCGTTGATGGTGTCGTTGCCGGTGGAAGCCAGGCCCACGATCTTGGCCTTGGAGGCCTGGGCCTGCAGCACGTAGGACGAGAAGTCCGTCGTGCCCAGCGGGTGGCGCGCGGCGCCCACCACGCGGCCCTTGCTGGCGCGCACCACGTCGCTCACCTGCTGTTCCAGGCCGATGCCGAAGGCGAAGTCCACCGTGAGGAAGAACCAGGTATCGCCACCGCCTTCGGCAATCGCCTTGCCGGTGCCGTGCGCCAGCGAGTAGGCGTCATACGTGTAGTGCACCGTGTAGGGCGAACACTGCGCGTTCGTCACGCCCACGTTGGACGCGTTGTTCACGATGGCGTGGCGCTTCTTCTCTTTCGCCACCCCGGCCACGGCCAGGGCCACGCCCGAGTTGGCCAGGTCGTTGATCATGTCCACGCCGCCGTCGTACCACTCGCGCGCCTTGGCCGCGCCCACGTCCGCCTTGTTCTGGTGGTCCGCGGAAACCACCTCGATCGGCTTGCCGAACATCGTGCCGCCGAAGTCCTCCACGGCCATCTTCACGGCCTCCACCGCGCCCTTGCCGGAGATGTCGGCGTACACGCCGGAAATGTCCGTCAACACGCCGATGCGCAGCACGTCGTTGGAAAGCTTGCCTTGCTGGTTGCCCTGCGCCTGGGCCACGCCCACACTGGCCGCGGCGACAACGGATGCGGCTGCCCACAGTTTCAGTTCCATGCTCTTTGTCTCCTGATTGGTTGTAGCCCCGAACCCGGTGTTCGAGTCCGGCCAATGCTAGGAGAGGGGGCGGCCCGCGCCCATGGGTGGGAGGCACAGGGGGATACTCAAAAGCCACATTCTTTGGCAAGCGGCACACGCGATGGTTGGCCCAAGGCTGTTAGCCTCGCATGCTCGGCAGGGCCCCTGCCATGCCAGCCCCGGCAATCACGCCCCATTTGAAAGTGACCCCACGATGACCAGCCCGCTGTACACCGCCTCCGTCCCCGTCATGCAGCAGATGCTGCAAGCCTTGTCCGATGTGCTCAAGAAGGCCGAAGACCACGCGACGCAAAAGAAAATCGACCCCAATGCGCTGCTCCAGGCGCGGCTGTTCCCCGACATGTTTCCGCTGATACGCCAGGTACAGATCGCCTCGGACTTCTCCAAAGGCATTGCCTCCCGCCTGGCGGGTGCCGAAGTGCCGTCCTGGCCCGACACCGAAGCCAGCTTCGCGGACCTGCAGGCATTGATCACCAAGGCGCTGGCCCATATCGGCTCCTTCAAGCCTGATCAGTTTGATTCAAGCGAGAGCCGCGAGATCGTCCTGCGCCCCGGCACCCCCAAGGAAAAGAAACTGATCGCCAGCGCATACCTGCTGCACTACGGCTTGCCGCAGTTCTTCTTCCACGTGACCACCGCCTATGCCATCCTGCGCCACAACGGCGTCGAGGTCGGGAAGCGCGATTACATGGGTGCTTATTGACGCCCGGGACACGATCCGCTGCGGGTGTTGAACGTTGGTTTGCGGAGGTCGGTTCTGCAGCGATTGCTGCCGGTCGCGCTAGCGCATCGAACGTGCGATCTGCATCACATTGCAGTCCTTCAATCGTTGGCCAATAGGATCTACAACTCTGCACGTGCGGAAAATGGTCGCACACTGCTCGACCCGGAAGGTCACCCAGTCAGAGAACTACTTCTACAAGATTGGGCCCAGGGGCAGCCAGGCCCCGTCTCACAGCGTCGGAAAACTCGCCCAAGGTGGTCACTCGACTCGCTGGAACTCCATGGCCAATGCTCAAAGACACCCAGTCCAGAGCGGGCCGGTCAATGCTCAGCATGTCGGTCGCGCGTTTTCCTAGTGCACCAGCTCCAACCTGACTGAATTCGCCGCGAAGAATCTGGTAATTTCGGTTCGCGAAGACGATGACGGTGACATCCAGGCTCTCGCGAGCCATTGTCCAGAGTGCTTGCAGCGTGTACATGGCGCTTCCGTCTCCCTCAAGCGCAATCACTCGCCGGTCGGGCGCAGCTATTGCAGCACCTACAGCCACTGGCAAGCCATAACCAATCGACCCTCCCATGTTCGTAAGCCACTCATGGGGAGCAGCTTCGCGAGTCGCGGCGTCGAAGGCACGACCGGTGCTGATCGCCTCGTCAACGACGATGGCGTTCTCAGGGATGAGCGCCGCTAGTAGTCCGCCAATGCTCTCCGGCGACAGCACGCCATCCTCCAAGACGGAACTCGGCTTCAGTCTCTCAACAAGGACTGCAGGAGTCCGTGTCGCCCCAAGTGCTTCGCAGAGCATGTGCAATGCCTCTTCGGGGTCTTGCATGTGCGTTGATAGCGTCTGGAACTGTGTGCCCGGAGCAGCCAAGCGACCTGGCTTGTTCGGGTACGCAAAGAATGCGACAGGTTCGGCGGCATTCACCAGAACGATATGGTCGAATCGCGCGAGCGTCTTCAATGCAGCGTCTACGGCATAGGGAAGACGTGGAACTGCAGTTCTTCCCGCTCCACGCTCAATACTCGGCGAGTAAAACTCTGACATGACTTCGCAGCCGGTAGCCGCAGATATCTTGCCCGCCCACGTCGTTGCTCGAGCTTGGGTGGCGCGTCCACCAAGCAGCAACAGGGTTCTACGACCATGGCCTCGAAGATGGCCTGCGATGCTTGCAAGTTGCTTTTCATCTATGGGCTCTGCATTGGCTTCACGCACAGGCCCCTGCATCGGTGAGAAATGCGACATGGTTGACCACGCGAAGTTTGCCGGCAAGATCAAACTTGCAATGCGTCCTGGCCGCCCCCTTGCTTGAACAACCGCCTCTCTACCATCTGTGCAAAGGCTTTCGCTAGAGCTGATGGTCCGGACCCAATTCGACATTGGTCGAGCAACACCTTCCACATCCGAAGTCAGGGGTGCGTCGAGTTCAAGGTGCTCGGTCGCGTGTTCGCCAATGATGCTGACGATTCCGGAGTTCGCCTTCTTGGCGTTGTGCAGGTTGGCCAAGCCGTTCGCAAGTCCAGGTCCCAGGTGCAAAAGCGTGCCTGCGGGACGCTGACGAATCCGGTAGTAGCCATCTGCGGCGCCAGTGACGACGCCTTCGAAAAGGCCAAGCACACAGCGCATCCCCTCCTGACGGTCAAGTGCGGCTACAAAGTGCATCTCCGACGTGCCCGGATTGGCGAAAACCGTGTCAAGACCTGTGTCCAAGAGCGTTTGGACCAATGCGTCAGCGCCGTTCATTGAGTCTCCTATTTGTCACGCAGCTGCGTTTGGTGGGAATTTCACCATGCAACCTATGCGAGGGTTCATTGACGGAGGTGATGGCGCCATCGAATCCCTGACATGGCGTGCGAGTGGCGGTAGCGCGTAGATTGAATGCTCCCACCACCCATTAGAGGAGACATGGATGCCCACACTGAACCCCACGCCCGAAGAGATGGAGACGCGCATCGTCCGCGCCAAGCTCATTCAGCCCAAGAAGAGGCGCTTTGAGTCCTCAGGGGGCATCCCCGCAAAGGCGCTCGAAGCCATTGCCGCAGACTCCATCTACCTCTACATGGCTCCAGGCGAGGGGGTCGGTGCTTCCAGCCAGAACCCGGGCGTTGTCGGCTTCCCAGGTCTGACTGTGAACCTGTGCCGTTGTCCAGTCGGCCAAGGACCGGACCTGCACTCTCACGCTCGAACCCTTGAAACTTTCATGTGCCTCAAAGGGCAGTTCGAGGTCCTTTGGGGCGACGACGGTCAGTATTCCACGCTATTGGATGAGCACGACATGATTTCGATTCCTCCGAACGTCATGCGAGCGTTCCGCAACACCGTCCACACACCTGAGGCAATTCTGCTTGTGCTGATTCAAGGCGCGGCAGGAGACATGGCCGCTGATGTGCAGTACGCACCGTCGACTGGCGAGCGCATCGAGCGCGAGTTTGGAAGCGACGTGCGAAGTCGCATCGAGCACATGGGCTGGCGCTTCGATGCCGTTCTCGGCAGCAAGGTGGAGGCATGACATGAGCCACCTCGTTCCCAAACTGATTGCAGGCGTCGCATCGCTGGGGTATTTGCTTGTCGGGAATGCGCAAAGCTATCCCGACCGCCCGGTCCGGTTGGTTGTCGCGTTCGCGCCTGGTGGAGCTCCCGACATCATGGCTCGCTCTTATGCCGAGAAGCTGCGAGAGCTGGTCGGTCAACCCATCATCGTCGACAACAAGCCTGGTGCAACCGGCGCGCTTGGCGCCGACATCGTGGCAAAGGCACCCGCGGACGGATACACGTTGTTGTTGAACTCGAGCGCAATGGTCATCAATCCGTGGGTGGTTAAACAGCCCTTTGACTTTCAGAAGGACCTTGCGCCCGTCATCCGGACGGCCGAAACCCCATACGTCATCACAGTCAACAACAACGTTCCAGCGCGCAACCTAACTGAGTTCATCGCCTATGCGAAGAGCAATCCAGGAAAAGTGCTGTGTGGAACTTATGGCGTCGCCTCGCCGCCCCACTTGGCGATGGAACTGCTCAAGAAGGAGGCCAAGATTGATGTACTGCACGTGCCGTACAAGACCTTTGGACAAGCGCTTCCGGACCTCCTGTCTGGACAGCTCACCTGCAGCATTGACCCGCCGACGGTTGCCATGCAGCAGGTGCGGGCGGGAAAGATTCGCGCCATCGGCCACACAGGCACCAACCCCATGGAATCCGCTCCGGAGCTAGAGGGTATCGGGAAGCGATATCCGGTGGCGTCTGTCGTGGGATGGCAGGCAATCTTCGCACCGGCGGCCACCCCCGAACCCGTGCTCGAGAAGCTCCGAGCCGAATGGCGCAAGGTGGTGCAGTCCCCTGAGGTTGCGCAAAAGATTCGCGACGCTGGCTTCCAACCTGTCGGTGATTCCGTAGAAGCGTTCTCCCAAGCCATTGCGACTGACTACGAAAAGTTCGGTCGAGTGATCAAGGAAAACAACATCCGACTTGAGTAATCACCCTGTCTCATGACCGCAAGCAACCAATCTAGTCCCCAGTCACTTGCCGTCGAACGTGGCGGAACACGCGTCCCCGCTGTGTACTGGTCCCCTGAGGGAGCCAGTCGCGGCATCGTCCTGGCATCGCACGGGGGCAGTGGGCACAAGCTGTCTCAAGCGGTGTTGGCCATCGCGCAAGCTTGCACTCCCCTTGGCCTGACAGTCCTGGCCATTGATGGTCCTGTTCAAGGCGAGCGCCGCGATGATGGAAATCTCGATCCTGCGGCAGCTCGGACGTCATTCCGGGAGGCGTGGCGTGCCGGTGTCGGGAGGACAAGCATGGCTGAAGACTGGAGCGCAGCGCTCGACCAGCTTCTCATTCTGCCTGGGCTCAGTGGGATTCCAGTTGGCTACATCGGAGTGTCGATGGGAACTGCCTATGGTCTCCCGCTTCTTGCAACCGAGTCTCGCATCCAAGCTGCAGCATTGGGCCTCTGGGGAACCACATATGCTGCCAGTGAACATTTGGCAGAGTTTGCGCAGCGAGTACGGTGCCCCGTCTGGTTCACGCAGCAGTGGAATGACGAGTTCTTTGACCGGGAAGGGACTTTTGCACTGTTTGATGCCATCGGCTCGGAGGACAAACGGTTGGTGGCCTACCCAGGTCCGCATCGTGAGCTTGAGGGAGTCCGACTGGGAGACGCCGTCAGCTTCATCGCTGCTCG
The DNA here is from genome assembly GCF_025699295.1 of Hydrogenophaga sp. Classification (GTDB taxonomy): domain Bacteria; phylum Pseudomonadota; class Gammaproteobacteria; order Burkholderiales; family Burkholderiaceae_C; genus Hydrogenophaga. The sequence continues at coordinate 200,309 of NZ_JAILWB010000005.1, forward strand.
CTTGCAGCCGTAGTGCAGACACGAAAACTAACCCGCTGCGGCATTCGTGTCACGGCGTTGGGAGGACACGAGCTGAGAGCTCGTGCCCTATTCCCTTTAGCGTATCGCGCAGCCACTTATGACCGGGGTCGTGATGCATTCGTTCATGCCAAGTCATGCTGACATGTACGGCTGGAACACGAAACGGAAGAGGCAGCACCTGCAGACCAAGCGTTTCTTGGGACTGGATTGCAAGATGTTCGGGCACCACCGCTAGAAGATTTGACTGAGCCACAACTCCTGGAAGAAGTGTGAGGCTTGAGACCAGAAGCGCGACTCGACGCGATTCGCCCAGTACCTCTAGCGCTTCGTCCACCAATACTTCCATGGTGGCGTGAACGACGGGTGGCGCTCCCCAGCGCGCGTGGTCGCTGGAACAAAACTGCTTCAGGCTAACGCCACCCTTAACTTCTGGATGGTCTAGCCTTGCTATGCACACCAAACGTTGCGGATAGAGTGTCATTTGGCGCAGCTCGGAAGGCGGGGTCCTTACGAACGCCATGGCGAGGTCAAACTCACCATCGCGCAAGTACTCAGAAAGGCGTCGAGGGTCACCTGGATGCACTGTGAAGCGCATCTTTGGCGCTTCTTTGTGGGCGATAGCCATAAGCTCGGGTAGGACGACTCGAGCAATGCCATCTGAAGCCATCACCTTCCACTTCAACTGTGATTCGGATGGGTCGAACTGTTCATCGGCAAAGCCACGACCCTCAAGAAGGTCTGTCATCTCTCGAATCCGGCCTACAAGTTCAAGAGCACGTGGTGTGGGCTCCATCCCCGTGCTCGTCTTGACGAGCAAGACATCACGAAACACATCACGCATGCGCGCTAGCGCCGCCGACATCGCAGGCTGTCCGATGTTCATCCGTTCCGCTGCCCTGGTTACGTGACGCTCTTCTACGAGAGCCTGCAAGTACTGCAACTGCTGAAACGTGAGGCGGTGGAGTCCGGTCATAGGTCCATTGTCCCTTGTGCGTGATTGATTGCAAGACATGGCGTCATCGAAGCCAGGCCATGGTGCTATCCGTCAAAAGGAAATCCAATAGAGCAGCATATCAACGGAGACCACCCATGACCATGAGCCCTTCCATAGCCCGCCCGGGCGCACTCTCCCTGGAGCAGATGAACCGTCAGCTCGTGCCCTCCCCCGGGTACCGTGTGAGTCCGGAGGCCCCCGCCTCAAAGCATCAAGAGGAGGTGAAGCGCCTATACGGCGGCCGCCTGATTCCCCTGATGGCCAGCGCCGAGGCTACTGGCCGCTTCTCGCTCGCGGCACTGACCTGCCCGCCCACAGCTTGCACCGGCAAACTTGACTTGTCCAAGGACACCCAAACCAATCCGTGGCGCAACCCGGATGCGATTGAATGCGTGTTTTGCGCCGATGGCCGGGTTGAAGTCCGCTACGGACAGAACCTGGAGAACAAGATTGCCCTGGGCCGATTCGACATGGTGTCAGTGCCGGCCAACGTGCGCATGCAGATTGTCAACACAGGTGCCGAGGTGTCTCGCACGGTCAATGTGCTCAGCGTCTCACCAGGTGGCAGCTATGACGCCATCTTCGACGCATCGTTGTCATCACAAGTTGAAGCGACTGTCGCCCGTGACCTGGGCATCCGCTTTGACGACCAAGCGGGCGACAAGGCTGAGGCAGCGTTGGTTGAAGGGCGCGTGACTCGTTTTGAGACTCTCGTTCCGTACAAGAAGGACCTCAACCGAACCAGCGGTCTTCCTCCCGAGGCAACGGAGGCGCTGTCGGCCGGCAACGTCTTCCCGCTCATCGTTCCTGAGGGCCACGTTGGCCGCTCACGCACGGCACCGATGTACGGTAACCAAGGCCTCTACATTTCCATTGCCGAATGCAAGGCAGGTACCGATGGCCCTCCACCCCATGCCCATTCCGACACCCAAGAGTCCTTCTACGTTCTGGACGGCACCTTCGACATGTTCACGGGCTTCGACAACGAAAGCGTGGTCAAGGTCAAGCCCGACGACCTGATTGCGATGCCGAGCAAGGTGATGCGCACTTTCGCCAATACGACCGGACGTCCAGCGCGGTTGCTGGTGATCATTCAGGGCCCAGACCGCATGAGCGATACCGTCTCGTTCTCCCGCGACATCGGCGAGGACTTCAAGAAGCGTTTCGGCGACGAAATTATCGAAAAGTACTCCAACATTCGCATGACGTTCGACGCGGAAGAACGAGCAGGCGTCTAAACACCCATATCAAGTTTTTGAACAAGCTGCTTCTCAAGCATCCCATCTATAGGAGACAAACATGAATCGTCGAATCTTGGTTGCCTGTGCAATCGCCTGCGCGGTCGCACCCCTTTCGTTCACCGCTTTTGCGCAGGACAAGTACCCGTCGCGTCCCATCAAACTCATCGTGCCCGCTGCGGCAGGCGGTAGCACGGACATAGGCGCCCGAATCATCGCTAAGTACATGGGGGAGTCCCTGGGGCAACCAGTCGTTGTCGAAAACAAAGGGGGCGCTGGTGGACGTCTTGGGCCGAGTGAGGTGTCGCGAGCGTCAGCTGATGGCTACACCCTTCTTTACGGAAACTCGATTGGCCAGGCACTGCTGCCCGCAGTTGTGAAAACCTTGAACTACGACCCTCTCAAGAATTTCTCCCCGGTGGGCGGTGCCTTCTGGTACTCAACAATTGTTGTCTGCAACCCGAAAGCGCCGTTCGATGACGTCAAGGGCATGGTCGAGTATGCGAAAAAAAATCCAGGCAAGCTCAACATTGCGACGGCAGGCCCGGGTAGCGGAAACCACTTCAGCAGTGAGCTCCTCAGCAGCATGACTGGAATACAGGTCTCCCACGTTCCCTACAAGGGAAACGCTCCGGCAACCACCGACGTCGTCGCCGGGTTCGCGGACTGCATTCACATCAGTGAAGCCAAGCCCTACCTGGACTCCGGAAGAGTCAAAGCCATTGCCACGACCGGACTCAAGCGGGACCCTCGGTTTCCCCAAATCAAGACCTTGGACGAACTCGGCCTTACGGGCTTCGATATCACCTGGTGGCAGGGCGTGTTTGCGCCGGCTGGCACGCCCAAGAACGTGATGGACGCACTGTCGGCCGCCATGCGCAAAGCGGTGGAGGCTCCAGGGGTCAAGGAGACCATGTTCGATGCGGGCTTCGTTCCTGAGTTCATGACCCCCACCGTGGTGAACGAGCGAATCAAGAACGACATGGCCAAGTTCCAGAAAATCGCGGCCAACGCAAAAATTGAAATCGATTGAGGTCCTGGAAGAATCATGAGTCACATGAACCCGAACGACATTCGCACGCTTTTTTCGCGAGCCATGTCGGACCTTTATCGGACGGAAGTTCCCCAGTACGGCACCTTGTGCGACCTGGTAAATCAGGTCAACGATGCCGAGCTGGCGAGGAATTCACAGCTTGCCCGGAGCTTGCGCCGGGGTGGGCAGCTGGACCGGTTGGAGGTTGAGCGCCACGGCGCTATTCGGGTTGGTACGGCTGAAGAGCTCTCGACGATACGACGGCTGTTTGCGTTGATGGGCATGATGCCCGTGGGTTACTACGACCTGTCGGTGGCAGGAGTACCAGTTCACGCCACAGCATTTCGTCCCGTAAATGACGCGTCTCTCGACCACAATCCTTTCCGAGTGTTCACTTCGCTACTGCGGCTGGAATTGATTTCTGATGTCGATCTTCGCGAGCGTGCACAAGAAATCCTGTCTCGCCGCAAAATTTTTACGGCACGTTGCCTGGCACTGCTCGAACAAGGTGAAAAGCAAGGAGGTCTGGGCGGTGAGGACGCTCGCGAGTTCGTGAGTGAGCTGCTTCAGACCTTCAAATGGCACCAGGAAGCCACCGTTGACCTGGAGACGTTTCGCCGTCTTCGTGCAGCGCACGCACTTGTGGCTGACATCGTCTGCTTCAAGGGACCTCACATCAATCACCTGACACCTCGAACGCTGGACATTGACCTCGTTCAGGAGGGGATGTCGAACGCCGGGCTCTCGGCCAAAGAGGTCATTGAAGGTCCGCCACGACGGGAGTTTCCAATCCTTCTGCGCCAGACAAGCTTCCTTGCCCTTGAGGAGCCGATTCGGTTTCTTGGTCAGAGCGGGGACGGTACGCACACTGCGCGGTTTGGAGAAGTTGAGCAGCGCGGGTGTGCACTTACCCGAAGTGGCAGGGCCTTGTACGACGATCTGTTGGCCAAAGCCCGCTCCACCACTGCAGGTTCGCGACCGTCTTCATCTGCACTCGATATTGCGTTTTCCGAGTTTCCCGATGATGCAAAGGAACTCTTCGAGCGCGGTCTGGCCTTCTTCCGTTTTGAGGTTGCCCAAGCCCGGGTTTCGGAAGAAATGCCTCCGACAGGCGCGAGTTCTCAGAGCCTGGTCGCGGGTGGGTGGCTGACTCTCACCCCCATCACTTATGAAGACTTCCTGCCCGTGAGTGCTGCCGGAATCTTTCGCTCGAACTTGGGAGGCGAGGTGCGCAGTGGATACGAGTCCGCAGGTCACCAGAGAGACTTCGAGAGCGCGCTGGGTGCGACAGTTATTGACGAGATTTCCTTGTATGAAGCCACTCAGTCTGCGTCACTGGCGGCTTGCGAAAGAAGGCTGAAGACGGAATGCCCGGCTTGGAGCGCATGATGGGGCAGACTGGGCTCGACCAGGACTTGGTCGCGCGGATAGCAAGCAGATTGGGCATTCGAGGTCTGGTCGTTGACTCAAACGAAATTGAACCCTACGAATCATCGGCTCGTCACGGTTCGGGCCGAGCGTGTGCAGTGGTTCGACCGGCTACGCTCGAAGATCTGGCTTGGGTCGTCAACGAACTGATTACTGCTGGTGAACGTGTGGTCACTCAAGGCGCTGCCACTGGGCTTGTCGGTGCTGCCTCGCCTACTGTGGATGGAACACAGTGGATCCTATCCACACAACGGTTGCGCGATGTTCTGCACATTGATCCGATCAATCGTACAGCCACCGTAGCCGTAGGATTCCGTCTCTCCGACCTGAATCGGCAAGCACTAGAGCACGGACTTACGTTCCCCATCGACCTCGGTGCAGACCCTACCATCGGCGGTATGGTAGCCACCAACACAGGTGGCGCACGTCTGATTCGATATGGGGGCGTCAGGGAGAACCTCCTTGCACTGCGGGCAGTCCTGGTAAATCCTGCTGGGCAACTGGTTGGTTCAGACAAGGGCCTTCGCAAGAACAACACAGGTCTTGATTGGACGCAACTACTTTGCGGCAGTTTTGGCGCTTTCGGGATTGTCGGTAGAGCAACGGTCAAGCTCCACCCGGTTCAGCGGCAGAGTGCAACTGCATTGGTTGCGGTTGAGTCTGCACAGGTCGCAGTAGAACTTGCCTGCGCGCTCGAACAGAGCATGGGCGAGTTCGTCAGCGCATTTGAGGGCATGTCCGACGGTGCCCTGAAAGCTGTCGCTCACCATCAAGGCCAGAGCGTCTTTGCAGAGCCTGCCCCTTACGCTGTACTTCTCGAGGTTTCGAGTGCGGTAGCTACTGGCACGGGTTTGGACCTTGAAAGCATGCTGATGACATGGCTTGAAAATCGCATGGAGCAGGGTGGCATTCTGGACGCCATCGTCGACAAGCCTGCTCAGCTCTGGCGCATTCGGCACGCAATCAGCGAAGCAGTTCAGTCGCAGGGCCCGATGGTGGCCTTTGACATCGCCGTTCCGCGCTCCTCCTTCGCGTCATTTCGCGACGAAGCGAAGCGCCTAATCGAGGAGTTCGTTCCGGATGCGGTGCTTTGCGATTTTGGACACATTGGCGATGGCGGTGTGCACCTGAATATGTCAGTTCCCCTGGACACAAAGTCGACGGCGATTGAGTCGCTGCGAGTAGCCTTGTACGACGCGGTCGTTGTGAAGTTCTGCGGCAGCTTTAGTGCTGAACATGGAATTGGGCCTTACAACCAGCAGTTTTACGACCGGTACACAGAAGAGCCATTGCGTAGGGTTTGTTCTGCTCTCCAGTCTCAACTTGACCCGGCGCTTCAGCTAGGAAACGTCCGCCTGGGAGGCGTGACAGTTGAGGACTGGCCGAACGTGTAAGGGCGGTGGTGTGAGGGCCACAACGGAGACGAAGCAGCGTCTAAAGTTTGGTTTTGTGACATCTGGCAGCAGCTTCCCTCATCGCCTCCTGAATGTCTGCAACGCCGCACAGATCGAACGTTGGGGACATTGGCTCAGCGGGCAGCAACCAGTCTGAACCAAGTGTTCGCTCAAAGACAGGCACTACAGAACATGCGGTCAGAAGACTCGTAGCTCGGGGCATCAGAGGACAGGTGGGCGGTCTAAGATCGAATGATGAGTCGATGATCGTCCGTGATCGCTATGTGTCTTGCCTTGTCATGAACTGCTCCCGCCGACAACTCATCCTGGTACTCCTGATCGTTTATCCATTCGGGACCACTCAATAGACCCCTAGTTTCACGCGGTTGTGAACAAATCAGCTCTGTGATGCTGTCGAGGATGATGGCAGCGACCTTAGAGTGCTGCGGAGCAGCGAACTCATCTTGCGCGGTCTGTCTGATCGCGCTCCGAACGCTTGCCGCGTCGCCCCGGCACCTGCCGGACTGACACGCGACGACGGCCGCGAACATGCACGCTGCAACCATCGAGCGTGTTTGATTCTCTCGCAGCAGGTCTGGAATCAGCTTCTCCTGACGCTCGTGCTTTGCGAGCATCTTGATTAGCGCCTGGTAGTCGCCCTCAAAAACCAACGCGCACAAAAAGCCATCCTCTTCACTCCAGTTTTGATAAATTTCTGAGGGCATCGCGATCTTCCCGTCGTGGACGATCCCCACGGCGGGTAACGCGACCTTCACGTTGTCCCAGGCTGACATACCGATGTAGATTGTGTCGACATTCCGGCTGAAGGCGCCGCTATAAGAAGGCAGCGCAATCTGGACTTCGGTGTCTCCACCAATGTAGTGGTCCCAAAAGCCAATCCAGAAGAGCCGTCGCGCTCCCGAAGCCAACTTTGTATGGATATCAGGAATTGATGAGCCGGAAAATTCGTCTATTGCGGAGAGCACTCTTTTCAAGAGCGTAAGCGCATCGTATGTGGAGGGGGCGAACTGCGCTTTGTGCTTGGCGGCGTTGTACCAGTTCTGTCGAAAGTCATGCAGCACTGCGACGGCGTCAGCTCCTAACCCGTACTGACCTGCGGCGTCGATCAGGTTTTTTAACTTGCCGCCGGCGTCTGGCACAACCAGGTGTCTGGCTAGAAAAGTCTCTAGGCTTGCGCCGACAACTACGAAGCACCGATTGAGGTCACCTTGCCTATGGCTGCGATCTGCAATTTTCTGAGCTTGGGCGACCTCCATGTGAACTATTCGCCGAAGGCGTTCCACCGCTGTTGTCATGCATTCTTCCTCTCTTGTTTGCCGTTTAGCGGGCGCTGAGATCGCCGAAAGCACGAGGCCAGTGCTCAGGAGAGTCGGCAGCGTAATCTAATTGTTGCCTCTTCGCCGTCATACGCTTCGCGGTAGCACCCTTGCACTCTCTGACGAGATAGGATCAGCGGTTCCGTCTGAAGCCGTCGGACGGGCCGGCAAGGTGACCGGCAACTTCTGGCCGATTTCTGTCTGGTAGCTGCAGCTGACGCGAACCTACTCGTTTATGCGAAAACGCGGAGCGCCTCTGCGTACAAAGCCGCGTTTTGCGAACACCTGATTTGATGCTGCAGCCTACTGGTCAGCGCATCAATAAAATAGATTCAGGGTATGGGAGGGCTGGATAAGCCGCACCTTGGCAGCCGACGGAAGGCACTGACTAGCCAATTCGAGGAATTGGACTGACTGCCTGGGCAAGAAGAGCCATCGTCAGCTCGTTGTCAAAGGCGCACAGAACTCCAACCACTGGGCCGTCGTGTTCGCAGCTGGGACTGCAAGCAACGTCCCCCATATTCGAGGGGACCAGCCCGGCCTTCGGGTCGCTGCTTGCGAGTGGCTTCTCTGCAGAGTGTGGGGCGCGTCACGTTCTTCGGAATATGGCTTTGGATCCGGTAGCGCTTAGGAGACAATCGCGGATTACTGCGGCCACTGGCCAGTGGAAAGTGAGGCGCATGCGCAAGTTGCAGGCAGTTTTCCGGGGATCGTGATCAAGAATTGGTACAGGGGAGGACAGACACATGGAACTGTATTTGGGACTAGCGTTGATGGTGCTGGGCGTGGTGCTTTTCTTGGTAGGCCGCCGCACTGGATCGAGAAGTGTTCGAGTTGAAGCAAGCGGCAGTTCCGTCGCCGTAGGCGGCAACAACAAGGGTTCGATCACCAATGTGACACTGGGCGCGCCCTCGCCGGCGACGCACGGAACGCACTGGCTAACATGGGTGGCGATCATTGTTGAATTGATCGGTATCGGCGTGACAATCTGGCACGCATTGCACCTCGCGGCCACATGAGCAACGATCAAGGCAGTCCCAGCGACAAGTGGTCATTGATTCCTTCGCCCAGCCAGATTGCCACTAAGCTGGGCATCGTGGCCCCGTCTTCAACGTCTGCCTCAGCAGACTGGGGCAGCGTAGCGGTTGCTGGCGACAACAACGGCTCAATCCTCAACGTCAACGCGACGCACCTAACGCTTGCGGTGCAGCAGCAAGTTGCCCGCCAGTTGCCTTCCTATCTTTCAAGCGTCGTTGCCAAGTTTTCCGAGGACTGGTCGAGTTACGGCGACGCGCCAAGGCGATCATTACCACCAGAAATCGACGTGAAGCTGGCCTACAACGACTTCCCACCGGCGCATCCCATAATCACCGACTATCTCAGGCACATCGGAGTTCTTGAATCAACCTACCGTGGAATCGAGCAGCGCAACGACGACGCCCGCCGCATGGTCCGGCGCCGCACAGCTGTAGCGTATAAGGACGCGTTGCACCGATTGTGCGATCTGAATGGGGTGCACCATACCCGAGCGAGCGATTTTGCCCGGAGGAATGCGGTAAAGCTCGTAAAGGAAGTGGTCGCCGCTCTTACGGCCGACTTCCAGGGTGCAGCACTAGCTGCTTCCGTCATGCAGGAGACAGCCGACCTGGCGATCAGCTTGATCGTTGCCGACGCTGTCATCGAATGCGAAGTACTCGAAAGGCCTGCCGATGCTGCTGCCACTTGAACAAAGTCCGTGGAACTGCGGCTACTACCTCGGCGCCATGGCGCTCCAAGCACTTTCACAAGCTCCCGACAGCAAGCTGGACCTGCCAAGCCTCCAAGACCAAATGAGCCTCCTAACGAAGCGTCCAATCTCGCCGACCCAGGCCGTTACAGCGGCAGCGTGGCTGTACCTCATTGACGCAGTTCAACTTGACGAGACCGGGGCGCTTCAGAAATGCAGCTAGTCTCTCTTACGATCTCGCGTGGCAATGATGTCCTTCGCAACATTCCCTTCAAGGGCGGTTTGAATCTCATCCTCGACAAGCCCACTGCGTCTGGAACTGAGAGCGGCAACAACGTTGGTAAGACGACGGTGTTGAGACTTATCGACTACTGTCTTGGCTCGGACGGTGACCAGATCTGGCAAGACGCTGAATTTAAAGGGAACAACCAGGACGTCTATGAGTTCCTTCACGGCACGCTGTCGGTGTACATCGAGCTTAAGGTTTCCGATCCGGTGCGTGGCACTCACTCGCTTCGACGTTCGTTCAAGCGCGCAGGTCAAAGGAAGCAGGCTGGACTCTTCTACATAGACGACGTCACCTACGACTCCATCGGGGCGTACCGCGATCAAGTTAAGAACATCCTTTTTGGTACGCCAGCGAAGAAGCCGAGTCTGCGCCAGCTCGCGCCAAAGTTTGTCAGGTCCTCGTCCGACCAGATGAGTAAGACTCTGAAGTTCCTTGGCGATTTCGGAAGTAGTGTGGACTATGAGGCCGTGCACCTGTACCTATTCGGCTTCTTCAATGTCGAAGTGCTGGAAGAACGGGCTGCGCTGGCAGCCAAGCGCAAGGAGATCGTGCGCGACCTTATGGCTGCAACGCGTGCCCGCAAAGAAGGTGAGATCGAGCAGTTACTGCTCCACCTGCGGCGCGAGGTGGACCAGGCCCAATCCGTCATGGTGCTGCGCGGGGAGGTACCAGAGATTTCCGCAGCGGCTAACTTGGTTTCTGACATTCGCGTGCGTGCCGCGGCAGTTGGTGCAGAACTAGGCCGCGTCGAGGGCGAAATCGCGTCGCTCAATTCGGCCATCGCCACGCTCAGGCACGACTATGACAATATCGACTATGTCGCGGTCAAGTCCATCTATACCGAGGCAGGAAAGTACCACGACAAGCTACAGCACGACTGGGAAGAACTCGCGACCTTCGTCGCCAACCTGCGCGGGCGTAAAGAACGCTTCCTTCAGCGGCAGTTGGACGAGCTGAACGGAAAGGCGGCAGCGAGGCAGCAGGACCTGGCATCCTTGCAGGTACAAGAGGGAGACTTGATTTCAGCGCTCCGCCAGACTCGTGCTTTCGAGGTGGCTCTGGAGAAGAGATCTGATCTGCATGAGAAGCTCAAGCAGATCGGTGGCCTAGAAGCTAGCCTGAGCGGAATCCAGACGCTTCGAGCTAATCAAGAAGAGATCGATGGAAGGCTGGAAACAACGAGGCAGATCATTGAGGATGGGAAGTCCGAATTGACTCAGCGAGTCGCAGTCTTCAACACGTTCTTCACCACGCTATCCAAAGAACTCTATGGGGAAGAGTACCTTCTGACGTTTGATGACAAGAACGGCACCATCGTGTTCTCGCTGACGGCGGTCGGCGCTAACGTTGGTGCAGGGAAGAAAGCGTCCCAGACTGCGGCGTTCGACATTTCCTACATCAAGTTCCTGAGCAAGGCCGGTATCGGCTTCCCAACATTCGTTTGTCATGATGGGATTGAGTCCATTCACGGCAATCAGCTGAGGCAGCTCCTAACTACTGCGAACTCGATGGATGGACAGTTGATCCTCGCCGCAATCCGAGACAAGCTACCTGGAATCAGCGATACGTTTCTAGGTGAGAACACGATCGTGGAGCTTTCCCAGGACGACAAGCTTTTTGGGGTGTGAGCGACGCTAGTCTAGGCGCGCAGCAAATTCCGTCATCTGCTGCACACACTTGCATACGTCTCAGTACCAAGGATCGCCATGACGTGTGCAGTGCACTTGACCTGCTGCCTAGCCTTTGTGTGGCGGCATGGTGGGTGCACTGTTTAAGGTATCGGGCGTCGGATATGGGCTGGAAGCTGCCGGCCGTGCGACGGCGGTGAAAGTCCGAGACCAGTCTTCAACTGCCTCCGGAGCCTGGTCTTCGCCTTCGCAGCGTTCTCGGATACTGGGCTTCCAGGCTTGAACTGCTCCTTCTGGCCAGGAAGCGGTCCTTCAAGTCAAGGCGCCAGCAAGCTAGCTTCTGACAAATCGCAAGTTCGGTAAGCTTAGGTCGGTGTCAACGCAACGGGCAACTGCCCAACTCGCTGGTACATGCGAAAGGGAATTTCGTTGGAACAGTTCAAGTGTTTGCGCGAGGTGACAGAGATGGATCTTGCGCATCGGCAACTTGGTGAGATCACGGGCTACGTCCCTTCGCTGCCGAAGATGCATGCTGCCTTGGCTGCGATCAAGTTGCACGAAGGAGTCCCAGTGCCTGTGATTGGGCAGTTCAACGTCGCGAGAAACATGGCGCTGTATCACTACTTCCACTACGCGATGGCGCCTGAGGTGCAGATGAAGACCTACTCTGTCATCGAACTGGCACTGCGGCTGCGCTTCAACGCGAGCAACGGAAAGACGCTCGCGCCGCTTCTGCAGATGGCGTTGGCGGCCAGTCTCCTGAAGGATGCTGGGTTTCGCCATTTGGAGTCGCCAGATCCAGAGAACAGCTACAGCAAGCGATTGCCAGAGATATTGCCCAAGCTGCGAAATTTCTCGGCACATGGCTCTACGGCTCTCACGCCAGACTGCCTCGGGCACATCGAAAAGTGTGCTGATTTGATCAATCAGTTGTTTGATCGGCCGGCATGACTGAGCAAGATCTCCATGACCATTTGCGGCGCCAAATGAGCTTCCTCGCGAACTCGGTCGCTTCCTATGATCAAGGGCACATAGAGGAGGCGGTGCGAGTTGCAGTAGCGATACGTGTGCTTTTTCACGATAGTCGCGGCAGCGTCTCGCTGCTCGAAAAGTTGGGCCAGAAGGATGCGGTGCAAGTGATCACCACTGCGGCTACTCTACCGGTCAACCTTGGCATTGAGCTTGACTACGGAGAACTGCTCCGGGATGTGACGTTTGGGCAAGAGATTCGGTACAACCCAGTATCCCCCGACTCGCCCACGATTTCCGGCCGCGAATGGTGGCTGCAGCCTGTTTTTCTCCGAGACAAGGTGCCGTACACCAGGCGGGATGTCGTTCTATCTGCCGCAAACAAGGACGGCGGCGCGCACGTAGACGATCCAGATGCGAAGCTGTTGGCGATGAAAGAGGGGTTCTGGTTGAGAGTTCGAAAGAACCCAGACGGCTCAAAAGTCAAAGTCCCCGAAGAGGACGTGCACTTCCGAATGTTGCGCCGACTTGCGGACGAATTGCTTTGCAGCAGGGCGTTGCGCGCCCTTGTCGCAAGGTAGTTCTGCGGATCGATTCTTAATGGAGGTCGGATGTGGTCTGACATTGACGGTGAGGACCTTGCGCTGCTCGTTGCGCTCGTGCTGGCTACTGTGGCCGCGTTGCTCGACACGGTCATTGGAAGCGTGGTGTTCAAAGCACTGAAGATCTTGGGTCTGATCCTCAGCCTGGGCTTGGCCATTCACCGCATCAGGACCGGCAAACCGTACATCAAGGATCTGGTAGTCGGCGATTGGAAAGCAGTTGGGCAGCGATACCAAATTCGCGTGCCGCGTGCAGAGCATGGACGGGGGCGATCTCCGCGGGTGCTTTGTTTGGTACTCGGGGAGGCCGGGGGCTATGCAGAGTGCTTCACCGGCGCGGAGGTGAATGACGAGGGCGATGTGTTCGTCGTTGCAAGCGAACCGGGCTCGTTAAGGCTCGACATCCGAAAATCTTGACCGGTAGCTTTCGCGACGTCAGGCAGTGCGAAGTGTATCGCCAGTACGCTCGGATCCTCGGGCGGTGGGTCAACTTTGCGTTGGACCGTGCTGACTACTTGATTCATCCGATACGAAAGCCTTCGGACGCATAGAGCGCACCCAGGGACGCCTGCTACGTAGCGGCTGGCTTGGGTGGCTCCGCCACCCTTCGATTGCTGCCTGTCCCAACGACAGCTGATCGTCATCGAAGTCCCTCAGGGCCTCAGCTACGAACGTCCGCCCCCAGTCTTGACCCGCCTCCCACCCGAGAGGCAACGTCAACAGCCTGGGTGACCTCTGAACCCGCGCCCTGGCCTCTTTCACCATGGCCGCCTGGCAATCTGGCGTTGAACTCAGCAGTTCGGCAGGCAGGCGGGCGGGCCGCTGGTAGCGGTCAACCTCCACCTGGCTCTGGGCGGCTCGCGGCCGCCTTCAGGGCGACACGCCCTCGCCCCGCACCCCACTCGCCACCAGCGCCCGGTACTCCGACGGCGTGTTGCCCACGCTGCGGCTGAAGAACTTGCTGAAGTAGGCCGCGTCGTCGTAGCCGAGTTGTTGCGCCACCTCGGTCACCGGCATCGGTGAATACGCGAGCAGGCGGCGCGCTTCGAGCAACAGGCGTTCGTGCAGCACCTGCAGCGCCGACTGCTTCGTGGCCTGGCGGCAGGTGCGGCTGAGGTGGTCGGGCGTGACGCCCAGCGCCTCGGCGTAGAAGGACAGCGGCCGGTGCTCGCGGTAGTGCTGCTCCACCAGCGCGAGGTAGCGCCGCAGCAGGGTGTCGCGTGCGCCCTGGGCGCGCTCGCGCGTGAAGTGCTCGCCCCGGCGGCGCAGGAACTGCACCGCCAGCAGCGTGGCGCAGGCCAGCAGCGCGTGCACGCGGCCCGGGCTCTGCGTGCGGAACTCGCGCGCGACCTGCGCGAACAGGTTTCTGCATTCGGCCTCGCCCTCGCCTTCGATGTCGGGCAACACGCAGGACGCGCCCAGCTCCGCGTCGGCCAGGGTCGAGCCGCCCAGCAACTGCCGCAGGGTGGTGGTGGGCACGGTGACCTGGTGGCCGATGGTGTCTGGCGTGTAGGTGAAGCCGTGCACCGAGCCGGGCGCGAGCATCAGCAGCACCGGCGCCTGCGCTTCGAACTCGCGCCCGTCGATGCTGCCGCGCACATGGCCCTGCTCCAGCCACTGGAACTGGTGCAGGCCCTCGTGACGGTGCGCCGGAATCGTCCAGTCCATCTCGGTACCGCGCACCGCCACGGACTCGTAGTGCAGGCAGTCGTCGGGCTGGTCGTGGCGGACCTCCCGGAAAGGAACCAGCAACAGGGGCGATGTGTTCATGGGGCGGCGATTGTCACCCGATGCCGGAAAAGTGCAAGGACCGGGCCGAATCGTCCATCGCGCCGATCGGGCGGGGCGCGCATCATCCATCCGCCACCCCTTTGAGACACCTGCCCTCATGACACACAACCCGCCCGCCAACGCACCCGCCACATCGGCACCGCCGCTGCAACTGAGCGGCGCGCAGGCGCTGGTGCGGGTGCTGCTGGCCGAGGGCGTGGACACGGTGTTCGGCATCGTCGGCGGCAAGCTCTCGCCGCTGTTCCATGCGCTGAGCCAGGAGCCGCGCATCCGCTTCATCGGTGTGCGCCACGAAGCGGTCGGGCCGATGATGGCCGCTGCCGTGCACGCGGGCACGGGCCGGATCGCGGTGGCCGTGGCCGAACTCGGGCCGGGCGGCCTGAACATGGCCTCGGGCCTGGGCGTGGCCTTCAACAACCACCTGCCGCTGCTGGCCATCACCACCAACCAGCACCGCGCCGCGTCGTACCCGCATGTGGGCGTGTTCATGGACCTGGACACGCGTGCGGTGACGGCGCCGCTGACCAAATGGAACGCGGTGGTGCACGACGGCCGCCGCATGCCCGAACTGGCGCGCCGCGCCTTTCGCGAAGCGTTGAGCGGGCGGCCCGGCCCGGTGCACCTGGACATTCCGCAGGACGTGCTGGGCGAGGTGCATGCCTTCGCGGCCGATGAATTCGACATCGCCCCCGCGCGCTACCGCGCCACGCTGGGCCCGCGCCCGGCGGCGGCGCTGGTGGACGCGGCGGTGGCCTTGCTGCGCGACGCGAAGCGCCCGCTGATCGTGGCCGGTGGTGGCGTGGTGGCCGCCGGTGCCGCGCCCGCGCTGCGCCGGCTCGCGCAGCGCCTGAACGCGCCGGTGGTGCCCACGCAGATGGCGCTGGGCGTGGTGCCTTCGGACAGCCCGCACTTCATCGGCCACGGCGGCATCATCGCGGGCGAATCGGTGAAGCACGCGTTCGCGCGCGCCGACGTGGTCCTCAGCGTGGGCTGCCGCTGGTCGTCGTGGATGTGGGACGAGCACGGCGCGCTGGCGCGGCGCCACCACCCGCTCATCAACATCAACATCGACCCCTCGGCGCTGGGCCAGCCCGCGCTGCACGCCGTGGCGATGCAGGCGGACGCGGGCGAGGCGCTGCGCGACCTGCTCGCGGCCCTGGGTGACGAAGCACCGCCGCCCGCCGCCTGGCTGGCCGAGGTGCGCGGGGTGCGCGCGGCGCATGAGGACAAGCTCGCGCTGATGATCGCGGACACCGACGAGACCATGCACCCGGCCGCGCTGGCCAAGGCGGTAGCCGATGCCCTGCCCGCCGATGCGCTGGCGGTCTACGACGGCGGCCACACCACGTTCTGGAGCAACGACCTCACGCCGGTGCACGAGGTGCGCACACGCTTTCACGAGCCCGGCATGGCGCACCTGGGCTACGGCCTGCCGGCGGCGATCGCGCTGCAATCGCAGTTCCCCGGCAAGGCCGTGTTCAACCTCACGGGGGACGGCGCCTTCGGCTTCACGCTCAACGAACTCGACACCGCGCGCCGCTACCGGCTGCCGGTGATCAACGTGATCCACAACAACGCCGCCTGGGGCGTGATCCGCATGGGGCAGCGGGCCGGGCTGGACTTCGAGATGGGCACCGCGCTGGAGGACACCGACTACGCGGCCATCGCGCGCGGCTTCGGCTGCCACGGCGAGGTGGTCACGCGCCCGGGCGAGGTGGCCGCCGCCATCCAGCGCGCCCTGGATTCCGGCCTGCCTGCCGTGCTCGACTGTCGCACGCGGTTCGTGCCGCACCCGGCGGTGGGCCAGTTCGTCAGCATGAACAAGTACGGCTTCGCTTCGCTCACGCGCGGGGCCTGAGTTTCGATTCCGGTTTTTTTGGCAACGGCAAAGGAGACAAGACACCATGATGCAACGCAGAACCCTGCTGCGCGCCGGCGCGGCTTTCGGCGGCCTGGCCACCACCGGCCTGCCGGTGTTTGCGCAAACCAGCGCGGGCAACGTCACGCTGTGGTCGGGCTTTCCGGTCGGTGGCGGCCTGGGCGACCAGGTGGCGCGCCCGCTGATCGAACAGATGCGCGGCAAGTACCCGCAGCCCTTCATCTACGACGCCAAACCCGGCGCGGGCGGGCGCATCGCGGCCGAATTCGTCAAGCGCGCCGCGCCCGATGGCAACACCCTGTATGGCTGCCCGAGCACCGTCATGACGCTGCACCCGCACGTGTTCAGGAAGCTGCCCTACGACACGCTGGCGGACTTCGTGCCGATCGCGGGCCTGTGCTCGTACACGGCGGTGTTCACCGCCGGCCCGGGCCTGCCGGCCGAGATCCGCACCGTGGCCGACTACCTGAAATGGGCCAGGGCCAACCCGGCGCAGGCCAACTACGGCGTGCCGGCCACGGGCTCGTCGCTGCACCTGGCGGGCGCCATGCTGGGCAAGCAGTCGGGTGTGGACATGCAGGCGGTGCCGTACAAGGGCGGCGCGCCGCTGCTCACCGACCTGCGCGGCGGCCAGATCCCGGTGAGCTTCAACGTGGTGAGCGAGGTACTGCCGCACATCCGCGCGGGCACGCTGCGCGCGCTGGCCGTGTGCGCGCCCACGCGCTGGAAGGCCCTGCCCGAGACGCCCACGCTGACCGAACTTGGCTACAAGGACGTGGCCTTCGTCGACTGGCTGGCGTGGTACGGCCCGGCGGGCATCCCCGCGGCGAAGGTGAACGCGATCAACGCCGCCGTCAACGAGGCGCTCGACTCGACTGCCATGCAGGAGGTGTTCACCAAGATCGGGCTGGAGGCCCTGCGCGTCACGCCCGAAGGCCTGGGCACCATGGTGCGCGAGAACCACGCCTTCTGGGCCCGCGTGGTCAAGACCACGGGCTTCAAGCCGGAAGACTGACGCGCCATCTTGTCCCCTCTCCCTCCGGGAGAGGGTCAGGGTGAGGGCGGTGCCCTGCGATATCCTTCCCCTCCCCGGCGGCAGCCCTCACCCCTGCCCTCTCCCAGAGGGAGAGGGAGGAACACCCCTCAACCACATTCCGACCATGAGCCTCACCCTCGCCCAAGCCCAGACCATCATCGCCGCCGCCCTCGCGAAATCGAAAGACATGGGCTACCAGCCCATGGGCATCGCCGTGCTCGACGCGGCGGGCCACCTCAAGGCCTTCGCCAGCGAGGACGGCGCGAGCATGTTCCGCTTCGACATCGCGCGCGCCAAGGCCTGGGGCGCGGTCGGCATGGGCGTGTCCAGCCGCACGCTGGGTGAACGCGCCAAGGGCAACCCCAACTTCTTCGTCTCGCTCGCGGCCACGTCCGACGGCAAGTTCCTGCCGCAGACCGGCGCGGTGGTGATCAAGGATGCGCAAGGCAAGCTGCTGGGCGCGGTCGGTGCCAGCGGCGGCACGGGTGACGAGGACGAGCTGATCTGCATCGCGGGCGTGCAGGCGGCCGGGCTGAGCCACGGCTGAAGCAGCGGCGCAGGGGGTGTTCACCCCCTCGGCAGGCCACGCATCAGGACGTCGCAGAAGAATTCGGACGGAGGAGACAGCGGCAGGTCGGGCCGGCGCACCAGCACGATGGCCGGCGCCGGCAGCCGTTCGCGCACGGGAATGACGTCCAGCAGGTCGCGCGTCATCGCGAAGTCCATCCACTGCCGCGGCAGCATGGCCAGCAGGTCGGTCTGCACCAGCGCCACCTGCACCGAGAGCGCCGAATGCGCGCTCAGCATCACGCGCGGCGCGGCCTGGCCGTGGGAGGCGAACAGCCGCGCCAGGTCTTGCTCGGCGTTGTGGTCGATGGTGGTGCTGGCCCATTCGGCACCGGCCAGTGACTTCAGGCTGCGCACGCGCGCCAGTGGATGGCCCTTGCGGCAGACCACCACGCGCGTGTTGTCGCACAGGTGCTGCATGGCCAGGCCCGGTGCGGTTTTCTGCGAGGGCGCGGCGCCGAGATAGAAGTCCAGGCTGCCGTCGCGCAGCGCGCCTTCCACGGCGGGCATCAGGCTTTCGGTGATGTTGAGCTTCACCCTGGGGTAGGCGCTGCGGAACACCGGCAGGGCGTCGGGCAGCATGCCCAGGTGCGGCATGATGGACAGCGCCACCGACACCGTGCCTTCGTAGTCGGGCCCGGGGTGCTGCACCTCCTCGCGCGCGCGCCGCGCCTCGCTGGAGATCACGCACGCGCGGCGGTGAAACCGCACCCCTTCGGCGGTCAGCACCATGCCCGTGGTCTGTCGCGCAAACAGGCTCACTCCCAGTTCCCGCTCCAACGCCCGCACGCTGCGCGTCAGCGCGGGCTGCGGCATGTCCAGCCGCTTGGCGGCCGATCGCAGGCTGCCGTGTTCGACGATGGCCATCAGGTGCTGCAACTGTTCGAGCTTCATGCGCCGGTCTCTCTCCAGGGGGATGCATTTTTCGAATCACTTTTCGAATCACGCCATCTTATTGGAATCTTCATGTTTCCCTAGAGTCCGCTTCACCCCGTCAACGGGGACCACAGACCAACAGACGGAGACACGACATGAACCCCCATTCCAGACGCCACATCCTGCACGCGGCCCTGCTGCTGCTCACGCTGGGCGGCGCCACGACCCAGGCCCTGGCCCAGGCCTGGCCGAACAAGCCCGTGCGCATGGTCGTGCCGGTCGGCCCCGGCTCCGCGCCCGACGTGATCGCCCGCATCGTCGGCGAGAAGCTCGCCGCCGCCTGGGGCCAGGGCGTGGTGGTGGACAACCGCCCCGGCGCGGGCGGCATTCCCGGCATGTCGACGCTGGCGCGTTCCGCGCCCGACGGCTACACCATCGGCTTCGTACCCGCTGCCATGGGCACCATCACGCCGCTGGTATTCAAGAACCCGCAGTTCAACCCCGACACCGACCTCAGCGCGGTCGCGACGGTGGGCATCAGCCCGCTGATGCTGGTGGTGCCCACGGCCAGCGGCATCCGGTCCATGGCCGATCTGGCCCGGCACGCCAAGGCCCATGCCGGCCAGGTGAACTTCGCCGCGCCGCAGCTCAATTCGCTGCCGCACCTGGCCGGCGAGATGGTCAGCAAGGCCGGCGGCATGGGCATGTTCACCGTGCCCTACCGCACGCCGCCCGAGGCCGTGGCCGCCGTGCTCGCGGGCGACGCGCTGCTCACGGTGGACGGCGTGCCCAGCCTGCTGCCGCATGTGAAGTCGGGCCGCCTGCATGCCATCGGCGTGACCTCGGCCCAGCGCCTGCCCGGCATAGACGTGGCCCCCGTGGCGGACACCTACCCCGGCTACGAGGCCATCGGCTGGTTCCAGATCATCGTGCCCGCGGGCACGCCAGCGGCCATCGTCGACCGCATCAACGCCGACGTGAACCGCATCACCGCCTCGCCCGAGGTCACCACCCGCATGGCCGACCTGGGTGTGTACCCGCGCCAGGACAGCGTGGCTGCGGCCCGCGCCTTCTTCGTGCAGCAGCAAGGCGCGATGAAGCGCCTGGTGAACGAACTCGGCGTGCAGCCGCAGTAGCCCCTTCCTTTTCCTCAAGACCCGATGGCACCGGTGCAGCCCGTGCCCGGGGCGAACACACCCCTTCACACCCGAGACAGGAGCACCCCACCATGACCCCACGCAAGAAAGCCCTCGTCACCGGCGGCGGCACCGGCATCGGCCGCAGCGCCGTGCTGGCCCTCGCCAAAGCCGGCTACGACGTGGCCATCAACTACGCTTCCAGCGCCAAAGCCGCGCAGGCGGTGGCCGAAGAAGCCCAGGCGCTGGGCGCGCAGACGATGCTGCTGCAGTGCGATGTGAGCGACGACGCTGCCGTGCGCCAGATGCTCGCGATGGTGGGCGAGGCCTTCGGCCACCTGGACGCGCTGGTCAACAACGCCGGCACCACCGCCACCTGGAAGGTGAAGGACCTGGAGAGCCTGGACATGGCCGCCTGGGACCGCACCTTCGCGGTCAACGTGCGCGGCAACTTCCAGGTCAGCCGCGCGTCCGTGCCGTTGCTGCGCAAGAGCAAGGAAGGCGGTGGCGAGCCCTGCATCGTCAACACCGCGAGCATCGTGGGCCTGCGCCCCGGCCCGCAGCCGCCACCCTACGCCGCGAGCAAGGCCGCGGTGGTGAGCCTCACGAAGATGCTGGCCTGGAACCTCGGCCCGGACATCCGCGTGAACGCGGTGGCGCCGGGCTGGATGGAGGGCGACTGGATGGAACGCATGCTGGGCGACAAGTACGACGCGCTCATGGGTGCGCGCGCCAAGGCCACGCCGCTCAAGCGCTGCGTCACCGCCGACGACGTGGCCGAGGTGATGCTCAACCTGATCCAGGGCATGCGCTTCGTCACCGGTGAAGTGGTCGTCATCGACGGCGGCTTCACGAGTTCGACCTGATCACGACGACACCCGAGGAGATCCACCATGCTTGAAGGATTCGTTCCCTTCCCCCCCGAGTACGCCGCGCGCTACCGCGCCAGGGGCTACTGGCAGGACCGCTCGCTGGCGCAGGAGTTCGATGCCGTGTTCAAGCGCTACGCCGACCGGGTGGCGCTGATCGACGGTGACCTGAGCTACACCTACGCCGAGCTCGACCGCGTCACCACCAACCTGGCGCTGAACCTGCTGGAACTCGGCCTGCGGCCGCTGGACCGCGTCGTGCCCACGCTGCCCAACGTGCACGAGTTCGTGGTGCTGTACTTCGCGCTGCAGAAGATTGGCTGCATCCCGATCGCCGCGCTGGTCACGCACCGCTACGCCGAAATCAGCCAGTTCGTGAACCTCTCGGGCGCGACCACCTGCGTCTACCCGGACGCCGCGGGCGACTTCGCCTTCGCGCCGGTGATCACCCGCGTGCAGGCCGAGAACCCGTCGCTGAAGTTCCGCATCGTGCTGGGCGAGGCCGGCGCGGGCGAGGTCTCGCTGCGCGAGCTGATCCACAGGCCGGCCACCCTGCCGGCCTCGCGCCTGTCCGAGATCGCCATCGACCCGACCGACCCGTGCATCTTCCAGCTCTCGGGCGGCACCACCGGCATTCCCAAGCTGATTCCGCGCACCAACAACGACTACGCCTACAACTCGAAGGTGGCGGCCGACATGTGCGAGATCGACGCCGAGTCGGTGCTGCTGCTGGTGTTGCCGATCGCGCACAACCTGCCGCTGGCCTGCCCCGGCATCCAGGGCTTCCTGTTCAAGGGCGCCAAGGTCGTGCTGCACGCGAACACCCGACCGGCCGACATGTTCGCGCTGATCCAGAAGCACAAGGTCACGCACCTGAAGGTGGTGCCCGCGCTGCTGATCCGCCTGATCAACGACGAGGCCGCCGGGCAGTACGACCTCTCCAGCCTGCGGCTGATCCAGAGCGGCGGGCAGCGCATGCAACCCGAGGTGCGTGCGAAGACGCGTGCGCTGATCCCCGGCGTGTTCGTGCAGGAGAACTTCGGCATGTCCGAAGGCACGCTGATGTTCGTGCGCGCCGATGACCCCGAAGAGGTGAAGCTCGAAACCTGTGGTCGCCCGGTGTGCGACGACGACGAAGTGCTGCTGCTCGACGACGACGGCCGCGTCGTGCCCGATGGCGAGGTGGGCGAATTCACCGTGCGCGGCCCCTACACGCTGCGCGGCTACTTCGGCGTGCCCGAGTACAACGCGCGCCAGTTCACGCCCGATGGCTTCTACCGCTCCGGCGACCTGATGCGCAAGCACGCATCAGGCAACTACATCGTCGAGGGCCGCAAGAAGGACCTGATCAACCGCGGTGGCGAAAAGATCAGCGCCGAGGAGGTGGAGAACCTGATCCTGATGCACCCCGCGGTGCAGAACGTCGCCTGCGTGCCCATGCCCGACGCCAACCTGGGCGAGCGCATGTGCGCCTTCGTGATCCTCAAGCCCGGCCATGAGCTGCACCTGAAGGAGCTCGTCGGCTTCCTGCTCACCAAGGAGATCGCCAAGTTCAAGCTGCCCGAACGGCTGGAGGTGCTGCCGGACTTCCCGGTCTCCACCTTCGGCAAGGTCTCCAAGAAGGCGCTCGGCGAGCTGATCGCCCGCAAGCACGCGGAAGAAGAAGCCGCCCGCCGCATCCCCCACTGAACACCACAAGAGAAACCGCCATGCGCATCATCGACCTGCACTGCTACCCCGGCACGCCCACCTGGATCGAATCCCAGGGCCCCTACCCCGCCGAGCTGGCCCGCTACTGGAAACGCGACTGGGTGGGCAAGAGTGAAGAAGACGTGATCGCCGAGTTCACCGGCGCCGGCGTCGAAGCCTGCCTGGTGGCCCTGGACCTGGAGACCACCGTGGCCGCACCGCCCTGCACCAACGAGTACGTGCACGGCATGTGGAAGCGGCATCCGCAGCGCGTCATCCAGTGCTGGGGCGCGGTGGAACCGGCCAAGGGCGAGATCGCGATGATCCAGGCCCGCAAGGCGATCAAGGAGCTCGGCTTCATCGGCTTTCACTTCCACCCGATCATGCAGCACTTCGCCGTAAGCGACAGTCGCTACTACCCGCTGTTCGAGGAGATCAACGCCATGGGCGCGGCGGTGATGATCGACGTCGGCACCACCGGCATGGGCGCCGGCATGCCCGGCGGCAACGGTGCGCTGGTGCGCCACGCCCACCCCGAGCACATCGATCAGCTCGCGGCCGATTTCCCGAACCTGAAGATCATCATGGCCCACCCCGGCTGGCCCTGGGTGGACGAGACCACCGCCGTGGCGCTGCACAAGGGCAACGTGTACTGGGAGATGTCGGGCTGGGCGCCCAAACATTTCCCGGGCAACCTGAAGGTGGACATCCGGGGCCGCCTGCAGGACAAGATCATGTTCGGCAGCGACTACCCCAGCCTGCCCTACGAGCGCATCCTGCGCGAGTGGGACGAGCTGGGCTACAAGCCGGAAGTGATGGAGAAGATCATGCATGGCAATGCCGAGAGGGTGCTGGGCCTGTGACCATGAACGCCTTCATCTGTGACGGCGTGCGCACGCCGATCGGCCGCTACGGTGGCGCGCTCTCCAGCATCCGCACCGACGACCTCGGCGCCATCCCCATTCGCGCGCTGATGGCGCGCCACCCTTCGTTCGACCCGGTCCTGGTCGACGAGCTGGTCTTCGGCTGCGTCAACCAGGCCGGCGAGGACAACCGCAACGTCGCGCGCATGAGCGCGCTGCTCGCGGGCCTGCCGGTGGAGGTGCCGGCGGTCACGGTCAACCGGCTGTGCGGCTCGGGCCTCGAAGCCGTGGCGCAGGCGGCGCGCGCGCTGCATGCCGGGCAGGCGCAGGTCGCCATCGCCGGTGGCGTGGAAAGCATGAGCCGCGCGCCGCTGGTGATGCCCAAACCCACGGCGGCGTTCTCGCGCCATGCCGAGGTGCACGACTCCACCATCGGCTGGCGCTTCGTCAACCCGCGCATGGAACAGCTGCACGGCGTGGACGCGATGGGCGAGACGGCCGAGAACGTGGCCGAGGAACACGGCATCTCGCGCGCCGACCAGGACGCGTTTGCGCTGCGCAGCCAGCAGCGCGCGGCGGCCGCGATGCGCTCGGGTGTGCTGGCGCAGGAGATCGTTGCGGTGGAGGTGCCGGGCCGCAAGGGCGCGGTGACGCAGGTCACCGAAGACGAACATCCGCGCGCCGACACCACGGCACAGAGCCTGGCGGCGCTCAAACCCGCCTTCCGCCAAGGTGGCAGCGTCACCGCCGGCAATGCCTCGGGCGTGAACGACGGCGCGGCCGCCTTGCTGCTGGCCAGCGAAGCGGCGGCGCAACGCCACGGCCTGCAGCCCATCGCCCGTGTCGTCGGCTGCGCCAGTGCCGGCATCGCGCCGCGCGTGATGGGCTTCGGCCCCGTGCCCGCCGTGCACAGGCTGCTGGCGCAGACCGGCATGCGCATCAGCGACTTCGACGTGATCGAACTCAACGAGGCCTTCGCAGCCCAGGGCCTGGCCGTGATGCGCGCGCTGGGCCTGCCCGACGATGCACCGCATGTGAACCCGAACGGCGGCGCCATCGCCTTCGGCCACCCGCTGGGCATGAGCGGCGCGCGCCTGGTGCTCACCGCCGCGCGGCAGCTGCAGCGCACCGGCGGGCGCTACGGCCTGGTGACCATGTGCGTGGGCGTCGGCCAGGGCGTGGCCCTGGCGATCGAACGCGTGGGAGACACACCATGAGCGCGCCCCTGCTTGTCGTGCGGCGCGGCCACGTCGCGCTGCTCACGCTCAACCGGCCAGACACCCGCAACGCCTTGAGCGGCGAGGCCATGTTCGCCGCGTTCGAGCAGACCTTCGCCGAACTGAACGCCGACATGGGCGTGCGCGTGGCCATCCTCACCGGCGCGGGCACGGCTTTCTGCTCGGGCGGCAATGTGGCCGAGATGCGCGAGCGCACCGGCATGTTCGCCGGCTCACCCGCCGAAATTGCCGAACGCTACCGCGACGGTATCCAGCGCATTCCGCGCGCCTTCGAGGCGCTGCAGGTGCCCATCATCGCGGCGGTCAACGGGCCGGCCATCGGCGCCGGAAACGACCTGGCCTGCATGTGCGACCTGCGCATCGCCTCCAGCACCGCGCGCTTTGCCGAGAGCTTCGTGAAGGTCGGCATCGTGCCCGGCGACGGTGGCTGCTGGCTGCTGCCGCGCGTGATCGGCCACGCGCGCGCGGCCGAGATGGCGCTCACCGGCGACACCATCGACGCCGAAGAGGCCCTGCGTTTCGGCCTGGTCTCGCGCGTGGTCGCGCCCGAGGCGCTGCTCGACGAGGCCATGCGCCTGGCCGGGCGCATCGCGGCCAACCCGCCACAGGTGCTGCGCTGGACGCGGCAGCTGCTGCAGCAGGCGCGCACCGGCACGCTGGACGAAGCGCTGAACGCCGCCGGCCGGTTGCAGGGCCTGGCCCACCACACCGCCGACCACGCCGAGGCAGTGGCCGCCTTCTTCGAAAGACGCACGCCCACGTTCACCGGGGGCGCCGCATGAGCGGCATCCTGCTGGAGGAAAGGCCTTTCGATGGCGTGGCCCTGCTGCGCCTGAACCGGCCCACCGTGCTCAATGCGCTCAACCTCGACCTGCGCCACGCGCTCGCCGACGCCTTCCACCGGCTCGATGCCGATGCGCAGGTCCGCGCCATCGTGCTCGCCGGTGGCGAGCGCGCGTTCTGCGCCGGGGCCGACCTGACGGAGTACGTGGACGCCACGCCCACGGAGATCATGGAGCGCCGGATGGACCGGCTCTGGGACGCCATCGGCGCTTGCCGCAAGCCGGTGATTGCCGCCGTCAGGGGCCACGCACTGGGCGGCGGCTGCGAGCTGGCGATGCACGCCGACATCCTCGTCGCCGGGCGCGGCGCGCGCTTCGGCCAGCCCGAGGTGAAGCTGGGGATCATGCCCGGGGGCGGCGCCACGCAACGCCTGACGCAGGCGGTGGGCAAGTTCGCCGCGCTCCACATCCTGCTGCGCGGCGAGCCCTTCAGCGCGGACGCGGCCCTGGCGATGGGCCTGGCGAGCGAGGTGGTGGACGACGAGCAGGTGGAGGCCCGCGCATTGCAGCTGGCCGGCGAGCTGGCGGCTCTGCCCGTGCAGGCGCTGCGCCTGATCAAGGAGGCGGTGCTGGAAGGGATGAGCAGCGGGCTGCAGAGCGGCCTGCGGTTCGAGCGGCGCTCTTTCCAGACCCTGTTCGCCACGCAAGACAAACACGAAGGCATGCGCGCCCGGCTGGAGAAGCGCGCGCCGAACTTCATCGGGAGCTGATCGCCCGCGGCGCACGGGCGGCGACGACATTGACCACCCACCAGGAGACCACCATGACCAGACAACCCCTTCGCTCCCTCGTGACCGGCTTCGCGCTGGTCGCGCTGGCCACCAGCGCCGCGCACGCACAGGCCCCGGCGTATCCGAGCAAGCCCATCCGCCTGCTGGTCGGTTCGCCCCCGGGCGCGCCGTCGGACATCACGGCCCGGCTTTTCGCCGACCGCTTGTCGCAGCGCCTGGGCCAGAGCGTGATCGTGGAGAACCGTCCCGGCGCCGGCACCAGCCTGGCCGCCGGCGTGGTGGCGGCTGCCGAAGCCGACGGCCACACGCTGGGCGTCAGCCCGGACACCGTCGTCACGGTAAACCCGCTGGTCTATCCCAAGCTCAGCTTCGACGCGCGCAAGGACCTGATGAACATTTCGGTGCTGGCCAGCTTCACCCAGATGCTGGTGTGCCACCCGAAAACCGGCGTGAAGACCGCGGCCGACCTGGTCGCCCGCGCGAAGGCAGGCCGCATGACCTACGGCTCGGGCGGTGCGGGCGTGCCGGGCCACCTGGCGGCCGAGATGTTCCTGCAGAACACCGGCGCCCGCATGGAACACATCGCCTACCGCGGCCCCGCCCCGGCCACCACCGCGGTGCTGGCCGGCGAGGTGGACTGCGGTTTCCTGGCGACGCCGACCGTGCTGCCGCACGTGACGGCCGGCAAGCTGACCGCGCTGGCCGTGTCGTCCGCCGAGCCCTCCGCGCTCGCGCCGGACGTGCCGACGCTGGCCAAAGCCCTCGACGACCCGAAGCTCGACATCAGCTTCAAGCTGGTGCTACAGGCGCCCCGGGACCTGCCGGCACCGATTGCGGCGGCGCTCGAGCAAGCGGCGGGCGCCATCATGGCGGCCCCGGATGTGCGGACCCGGCTGCAGGCGCTGGACCTGCGCGGCGTGGGCAGCACGCGGCAGGCGGCCGAGGCCCAGGTGCGGGCCGACACCGCGCGCTGGGCGCCGGTGGTGAAGCAGCTGAACCTGAGCCTGGACTAGGGCCTGTTCACACTATTTTTCCCAGTGCGAAGGGGTTGAAAACAGGCCCTAAGCGGCGCGCGCGCCGGACCTACAGCGGCATGCCGGCGTTCGCTTCGCGCCGGTTGACCTCGTGGAACAGGCCGCGCAGCCAGCGGTGCCCGGGGTCGTTCTGCATGCGCCGGTGCCAGAACTGCTGCACCTCGATCACCGGCGGCTTGAACGGCAGCGCGATGCGCCGGATCGGGATGTGCCGCTCCATCACGGTGGCGATGTCTTCGGGCACGGTGGCCACGAGATCGGTGCCGGGCAGCAGGGCGAGCAGGCTCATGAAGTGCGAGAGTTCCAGCGTCACGTGGCGCCGCCAGCCCTTGGTGTCGAGGTAGCGGTCGAGCATGTGCTCGCGACCGTCGGGCAGCACCACCACGTGGCGCGCCGCCAGGTACTGCTTCTGCGTCATGCGCGACGGGCCTGGCCCCACGCGCGCGCAGGCAATGCAGGCGTACGAGGTCTTGAACAGGCCTTGCTGAAAGAAGCCGGCCTTCTTCAGGTCCGGGAAAAAGCCCACCGCCAGGTCGGCGTCGCCCGAGGCCAGCGCCTCGGCGGCGGCCTCGCGCGGCTTGGCGATGGCGCGCAGGCGCACCAGTGGTGCTTCGTGCCGCAGCCGCCGCAACACACCGGGCAGGAACGCCACCTCGCCGATGTCGGGCGTGAGGAGGGTGAAGCTGCGTTCGGCGCGCGCCGGGTCGAAGCGGGCCTGCTGCAGGATCTCGTGGTTGATCGTCTCCACCACGCGGTGCACCACGGGACCGAGCTCCAGCGCGCGCGGCGTCGGTTTCATCTGCGTGCCGGCGCGCACGAACAGCGCGTCGTCGAAGATCAGGCGCAGGCGCGCCAGGGCGGCGCTGGTGGCGGGCTGGCTCAGGCCCAGGATCTCGCCGGCGCGGCCCACGCTGCGCTGGCGCGAGAGGGCATCGAACACCACGAGCAGGTTCAGGTCGACATTCCGGATATCCATGCCATGGATTCTATGAATCCACGTCATCGTCTGTACAGA
Source organism: Hydrogenophaga sp. (assembly GCF_025699295.1). Lineage (GTDB taxonomy): Bacteria > Pseudomonadota > Gammaproteobacteria > Burkholderiales > Burkholderiaceae_C > Hydrogenophaga. The sequence goes on from NZ_JAILWB010000005.1 coordinate 228,534, forward strand.
TGGGGTTGCCCTGCCTAGCATCCGCCCTGCCTTCATTGCCACCGACGGCGCCGCACGCACGGCGACGCACCCTTTCAGGAGACAAATCCATGCAACGCAGAGACTTCGCCCGCGCCGCCGCGCTGCTCCCCTTCGCCGGTACGCTGCGGGCACAAACCCCCGCCTGGCCGCAGCGCCCGGTGCGCTTCATCCTCTCGCAACCGGCTGGTGCCGGCCCCGACATCCTGGCGCGCTTTGTGGGCGACCAGCTGGGCCGCCTGTGGAACCAGGGCGTGGTGGTGGAGAACAAGCCCGGCGGCCAGAACGTGATCGGCGCGCAGGCGGCGGCGCGCGCGCCAGCGGACGGCTACACCTTCTACTACGCCACCACCGCCGCGATGGTGACCAACGCCTTCACCTTCAAGTCCCTGCCCTACGACCCGGCGAAAGACTTCGCTCCCGTGCGCCTGGTGGGCCGCAGCCCGTTCCTGATCGCCGCCGCGAGCGACTTCCCTGCCAAGGACCTGGCCGAAGTGTTCGCGATGGCCAGGGCGAAACCCGGCACGGTGTCCATGGGCACCGAAGGCCCCAAGACCTTCTCCGGCATGCTGGCCGGCAGCGTCGCCGGCATGGCGGGTGTGCAGTTCAACCTGGTGCCCTACACCAAGGCACCCGAAGCCATTCAGGACGTGATCGCTGGCCGCGTGCAGCTGGTGTGCCTGCCTGACGCCGCGCTCAGCGCCTTCCTCAAGAGCGGACAGCTGCGCGCGCTCGCCATCAGCACCGCGCAGCGCCAGCACGACAAACCCAACGTGCCGGCGCTGGCCGAGACCTTCCCTGGCTTCGAGTACACCGGCTGGAACGGTGTGTTCGCACCGGCGGGCACGCCGGCCGACGTGGTGGCGCGCGTGAACCGCGACCTGGAGACCGTGCTGCGCCAGCCCGAGGTGTCGCAACGCCTGGCGCAACTGGGCTCGCTGGCCGAGCAGAAGATGTCGGTGGCCGAATTCGACGCCTTCATGCGCGATGAGCGTGAGCGCTGGCGCGGGGTCATCAAGACCTTGGGCATCACCGCGGAGTAAACCAGCGTGCCGTCCGTGATGCGTTGCGCCTGCGGCGTCGACGTGCATTCGCACGTCGTGCCCGAGAACTTCCCCGCCTACATCGGCCGCAGCATGCCGGCGGACTGGCCGTCCATGGCGCCGGCGCAGCCCTGCCACCGCAGCGTGATGATCGCGGGCAAAAACTACCGCACCGTGGTCGACAAGTGCTGGGACGTGGCCCGCCGCCTGGAGGACCTGCCCGGCATGGGGCTAGGCCTGCAGGTGATGTCGCCCATGCCCGAGCTGCTGTCGTACTGGATGGCGCCAGCCGACGCGCAGCAGCTGCTGCGCTTCCTCAACGACCAGATCGCGGCCATGGTCGCCGACAGCGCGGGCCGGCTCGCCGGCCTGGGCGCGGTACCGCTGCAGGACATGGACCTGGCCCTGCGCGAGCTGGAGTACGTGGTGAAGACACTGGGTTTTCCCGGCGTGGAAGTGGGCAGCAACATCAACGGCGTGCCGATCGGTGCGCCCGCCTTCGATCCCTTCTTCGAGGCCTGCGAGGCGCTGGGCGCGGCGGTGTTCGTGCACGCCATCCGGCCTGCCGGCATGGAGCGCCTGGTGGGCCCGGCGCCGCTGCAGCAGGTGCTGGGCTACCCCGGTGACGTGGGGCTGGCCGCCGCGTCCGTCATCACCACCAACCTGCTGGTGTGCCGGCCGGCACTGCGCATCGCCTTCAGCCACGGCGGCGGCACGCTGGCTTCACTGCTGCCGCGCCTGCAGCAGGGCTGGGGCGTGTTTCCGGCGCTGCGCGAGGCCGTGCTGCAAGCCCCTGCCGAACAGGCGCGCCGCCTGTTCTACGACACCCTGGTGTTCGACGAGCCCATGTTGCGCCACCTGGTGGACCGCTTCGGCGACACGCAGCTGATGGTGGGCACCGACTACCCGTTCAATTTCCACGACCACACGCCGGTGCAGCGCATCGAAGCCGCCGGCTTCGACGATGCGGTCACCGCGCGGCTGGTGCAACACAACGCCGAGCGCTTCCTGGGCCGGCAGAAAGTGACCACCCCATGAGCTCTCCCTGGATCGAAGGCCTGCGCAGCGTGGCCCTGAACGTGCCCGACCTGGCGCAGGCCGAGGCCTTCTACACCACCGTGTGGCGCCTCGACGTGGCGCACCGCAGCGAGGGCAAGGCCCTTTACCTGCGCGGCACCGGCAGCGACCACCACCTGCTCGCCCTCTATGCCGGCGGGCCCGTGCCGCAGCTGCGGCAGGTCACGCTGCGCGCGCGCAGCGCCGAGGCCCTGCAGGCGGTGGCCGAGGCCGTGCCGCGCGCGGGCGGCCGCATCGTCTCGCCCATCGGCCCGTTGTCGAAGAACCCCGCTGGCGGCACGGGCCTGACCCTGCGCGACCCGCACGGCCGCGTGTTCCAGGTGGTGCACGGCGACGCGCGCGCCGACGACATGGGCGAATGGCGGGACCGGCCCGTGCGCCTGACCCATGTGGTGCTCAACAGCCACGCGGTGGACGACACGCAGCGCTTCCTCACCGAAGCCCTGGGCTTCACCCTGGCCGACCGCACGGTGGCGATTGCCTTCATGAACTGCAACAGCGACCACCACACGCTCGCGGTGGGCGTGGCCGACAACGATGCGCTCAACCACATCGCCTTCCTGATGCCGGACGGCGAATCGGTGATGCGCGGTGGCGGCCGCATGAAGGACGCGGGCCACCCGATCCAGTGGGGCCCGGGGCGCCACGGCCCGGGCAACAACCTTTTCAACTACTTCATCGACCCGTTCGGTGTCGTCATCGAATACACCGCCGAGGTCGAACAGGTCGACGAGAGCTACCAGCCGCGCGGCCCGGCCGACTGGAAGTGGCCGCCCGGGCGCGTCGACCAGTGGGGCATCTCGCCCCCGCCCGGCCCCACGCTGAAGGAGGCGCAGCGCCGCGTGCTGTTCGCGCCTTCGACCTGATTCCCTGTTTCTTCTTTCTCAACGACCACCTGCCATGAAGTTCACCACCTACCTGCGCGAAGGCGCACCCCGCCTGGCCGTCGTCGACGGCACCGACCTGATCGACCTGAACGACGCCCAGCCCCAGGTGCCTGCCGACCTGCGCGCGGCCTTGCGGGCGGGCATCGACCTGCAGGCCGCCGCAAGCACCGCGCTGAGCGGCCCCTGCAAGCGGCAGGCCATCGCCAGCGCGAAGCTCGCGCCGCTGGTGCCCGAACCCGGCAAGATCATCTGCCTGGGCCTGAACTACTTCGACCACGCCAAGGAGGGCGGGCGCGACAAGCCCGAGTACCCGTGGTTCTTCTTCCGCGGCGCGTCCTCGCTGATCGCGCATGGCGACGCGGGCGTGGTGCCCTCGGTGTCCACGAAGTTCGACTACGAGGCCGAGCTGGCGGTGGTGATCGGCCGCACCGTGCCGCGCCACACGAAGCAGGCCGACGCGCTGCCCTATGTGTTCGGCTACAGCTGCTTCAACGACATGAGCGTGCGCGACTACCAGAAGCGCACGCCGCAATGGACCATCGGCAAGAACTTCGACGGCACGGGCGGCTTCGGCCCGGTGCTGGTGAGCGCCGACGAACTGCCACCCGGCGCGGTGGGCCTGAAGATCCAGGGCCGCCTCAACGGCCAGGTGATGCAGGACGCCAACACCAGCGACATGATCTTCAACGTGGCCGAAACCATCGCGCTGCTGGCCGACGTGCTCACGCTCGAACCCGGCGACGTGATCGTGATGGGCACGCCCGCCGGCGTGGGCCAGGCGCGCACACCGCCGGTGTGGATGAAGTCCGGCGACAGCTTCGAGGTGGAGATCGAAGGCGTCGGCACGCTGGTCAACCCGATCGCGAACGAGCGGGTGTGACGATGGAGCGCGTGTTCGATGTCGCCATCGTCGGCTACGGCCCGGCGGGTGTGGTGGCCGCCGGTCTGCTCGGCCAGGCGGGCCTGAGCGTGTACGTGTGCGAGCGCCTGACCGAGGTCTACCAGATACCGCGCGCGATCTCGCTGGACCACGAGATCATGCGCGTGTTCCAGCAGCTCGGCGTGGCCGACGCGGTCGCGCCCTTCTGCGAGCCGTTCACACCATCGGAGTACTTCGGTGTCGATGGCCAGCTGATCCGGCGCATGACCATGGTGGCGCCGCCCTACCCGCAGGGCCACACGCCGTCCATGGTGTTCACCCAGCCCGCCGTGGAGCGCGCGCTGCGCGAACGCGTGGCGCAGATGCCCAACGTGGTGGTGGAACTGGGTGTGGAGATGACGCACATCGCGCAGGACGCGTCGGGCGTGGCGCTCGACGTGCGCACCGGCAGCGGGCAACACACGGTGCGCGCGGCCTGGGCGATTGCCTGCGACGGTGGTGCCAGTACGGTGCGCACCCAGCTGGAGATGCCGCTGGAGGACCTGGACTTCGACGAACCCTGGCTGGTGGTGGACGTGCTGGTCAACGAGCAGGGCCTGGCGAAGCTGCCCAAGGTGAGCGTGCAGTACTGCGAACCCGAACGCCCCTGCACGCTGGTGATCGGCCCGAAGAACCACCGCCGCTGGGAGATCTCGCTCAAGCCCGGCGAAGACCCGAAGGCGGCCGCCACGCCCGAGGCCACCTGGCGCCTGCTCTCGCGCTGGCTCACGCCCGAGGACGGCGAACTCTGGCGCCAGGCCAGCTACCGCTTCCACGCACTGGTGGCGCGCGACTGGCGCCTGGGCCGCGTGTTCCTGGCCGGCGACGCGGCCCACATGCAACCGCCCTTCCTCGGACAGGGCATGTGCCAGGGCATCCGCGACGCGACCAACCTGTCGTGGAAGCTCGCGGCCGTGCTGCGCGGTGACGTCACGGGCGCGCGCGCCGAGGCGCTGCTCGACAGCTACGGCACCGAACGCAAGGCCCATGTGCGCGAACTCACCAGCCGCATCAAACACGTGGGTGCCGTCATCTGCGAACGCGACCCGGCAAAAGCGCGCGAGCGCGACGCCCGGATGCTCGCCGATTGCGGCGGCGTGGTGAAGGACACGCCGCGCCAGGACATCCTGCCCGCGCTGGAGCAGGGGCTGCTGGCGCCGCAGACCCATGCCGCGCGCGGCAGCCTGTTCCCGCAACCCTGGCTGCTCAACGGCCCGCAGCGCCAGCGCATGGACGCCATCGCCGGCAACGGCTGGCGCCTGGTGCTCGCCCCCGGCCAGGCCACGCCGGCCGGCGCGGCGGCCCTGCCCTGGCTGCGCGCGGTGGCACTGGGCACGCCCGCTGCACGCGAGACCGACGGCGTGGCCGAAGCCTGGTTCCAGCGCCACCAGTGCGTGGCAGCGCTGGTGCGGCCGGACAACTACGTGTATGGCGTGGCGGGCACGACCGACGAGGCCGAGGCGCTGGTGGCGGAACTGGCCATGCAACTGGGCGTGATGGAGGCCTGCGCGACGTGACGGCGCCCGACCGCCGAGCGAGCGAGCGGCTGGCCCGATCGTCCGCTACCAGGGGAGGGTGAACGTCTTGCCGTTGCAAAACGACTTCATGGCCTCCTGCACACCTTCCTTGTAGCCCAGGCCAGAGTCCTTGATGCCGCCGAAGGGCGTGAGTTCGATGCGGTAGCCAGGCACTTCCCACAGGTTCACGGTGCCCACCTTCAACTCGTGCGCGAAACGGGTGGCGTAGTCCATGCGGTTGGTGCAGATGCCGGACGACAGGCCGTAGGCCGTTCCGTTGGAGATGGCGATGGCTTCGTCTATGTCCTTGAACGTGACGATCGGGGACACGGGGCCGAAAGTCTCCTCGCGCACAAGCGTCATCCCGGGTTGCACGCGGTCGAGCACGGTGGGTGAGTAGAGTGCGCCGTCACGCTGGTTGCCGGTAAGCACGCGGGCGCCCTGGCCCACCGCTTCGTTCACCAGCTCTTCAAAACGCGCGGCGGCCTGGGCGTCGATCACGGTACCCATGTCCATGCTGGCGTCCATCGGGTTGCCGTGTTTCCAGAGACGGGTTTTCTCCACCACGAGCTCGGTGAAGTCGGCGGCCACGGCTTCGTGCACCAGCATGCGTTTCACGGCCGTGCAACGCTGACCGGAGTTCTTGTAGGAACCCTGCACCGCCAGGTCAGAGGCTTTGTCCAGGTCGGCGTCCTCCATCACGATCAGTGGGTCGTTGCCGCCGAGCTCGAGCACGATGCGGCGGTAGCCCGCCTTGGCCGCGATGTACTTGCCAATGGGCACACCGCCGGTGAAGGTGATCAGGTCCACGTTTTCGTTGGTCAGCATTTCATCGGCAATCTCGCGCGGGTCGCCCGTGATCACCTGGAACATCTCGGGCGGCAAGCCGGCCTCGTACAGGATGTCGGCCAGGAAGCAGGCCGAAAGGGGCACCTTCTCCGACGGCTTGAGCACCATGCGGTTGTTGGTAGCGATGCTTGGAACCACCTTGTGCGCCACCTGGTTCATGGGGTGGTTGAACGGAGTGATGGCGGTGATCACACCCTGCAACGGTTCGCGCATGGTGATGACCTTGCGCTTTTTTCCGTGCGGCGTGAGGTCACAGGAAAACACCTGCCCGTCGTCGCGCAGCGCCTCATTGGCGCCAAACACCAGCACATCGGCCACGCGGCCGATCTCGTACATCGAATCCTTCTTGCACAGGCCCGATTCGAGCGTGATGAGCGTGGACGCTTCTTCGGCGCGCGCGCGCAGCAACACGGATGCCTTCTGCAGGATGCTGGAACGCTCGTAGCGCGTGAGCGTGGCCTGGTAGTCGTGGCCGATGCGGTAGGCGCGGCGCACGTCATCCAGCGTGGCCAGCGGCACTGTGCCCACGCGCTCGCGGGTGTAGGGGTTGATCACGTCGAGATTTCGGTCTCGGGCGATGCGCTCGCCGCCGATGCGCAGCGCTTCGGCGCGAAAGTGTTCGCTGTCGCGCAGGGGGGTGCGTGCGTTCATGCCAGGATCTCCTCGACGGCAGTGCCAATGAAGTTCTTGCCGCGTGCGCCGCCCTGGGCGTGCAGCACCATCTGTTCGGCCTCCTCGTCGCTCACGCCGTAGTCGGCAAATCGCGTCTTCACGCCCAGGCTTTCGATGAAGCGCTCCAGGCGCGCGGGCGCATCGGCCAGCGGCAGGCCCAGGGCCTGGGTGAGCACGGCGTCGCGATCAGCGCGGTGGCCGATGGCGCGTTCCAGCACCATGGGCAGCGAGAACGAACATGCAATGCCGTGCGGAATGCCGTAGCGCAGCGTCATTTCATAGGAGATGGAATGCGCCAGCGCGGTCTTGGTGTTGGAGAAGGCCATGCCGGCCTTGAGCGCGGCCAGCGCCATGCGTCCGCGCAGTTCCACGCTGCCCAGCTCGCGCATCAGGCGCGGCAACACGTCCAGGATGTCCTGCACAGCCGAGATGGCGAGTGTGTCCGACATCGGGTTGGCGTTGACGTTCCAGATCGATTCGAGCGCGTGCGAGAGGGCGTCCAGCCCGCTTTGCAACGTCACCGAAGCGGGCAACGAGAGCATGAGCTCCGGGTCGATCAGCGCCACGCTGGGCCAGGTCTGCGGCAGATGCAGCGAATACTTCTTCTGCCGCTCCCGGTCCCAGATGGTGGCCCAGGGCGTCACCTCGCTACCGGTGCCGGCGGTGGTGGGCACGGCAATCAGCGTCTTCGTGGCGTGCGGCGTAAAGGGCGCGCCGGTGGCCAGCAGTTCGACCAGTTCGTTGAAGCGGCCGCTGGCCGTGCCGACCATCAGTGCCTTGGCGGTGTCGATGGCACTGCCGCCGCCCACGGCCACGATGACTTCCGCATCGGCGTGGTCGCGCCAGAACGTTTCGTAGGTGTGCGCGAGTTCGGCCACGTCGGGGTTGGGCAGCACCTGGTCGATCACGCAGGCCAGTTGCGCACCCAGCACACTCTCAAGGCGCGCCAGCAGGCCCAGTTGTCGCGCCTCGGGAAAGGTCACCAGCGCGGCTTTTCGGCCGGCCAGCAGTGTCGGCAGGGACAACAGGGCTCCTGGCCCGTACACGCTGTGCACGGGGTTGAAATAGTTTGCGGTCATGGAAGGCCTCTAGGCGGTCGTGGTCACCACGGCGTGGTTGAGCGCCAGGTCGAAGATGTCGAAGTTGCGCAACCGGCGCCCCGGAATCAGACCCTGCAGCTGGCGGTTGAACAGCAGCGGCACCTTCTGCTCGGACAGGCCGCCGTGCGAGCGCAATGGCACGGTGAGGCCGCTCAGATCGTGCTCCGAAGCACGCGTTCCCAGCACCGTGAGGTGGTCGGAGATCACCACAAGATCACCAATGCGGTCGGGGGGCAGCTCGAAGCGCTCGGCCGCCTCCCCCCGTGTGAGCACGGCTTCGATGCCGTCGTGGGTCATGAGTGCGCGGGCCACCGCGCGGGCGTTCGCGCCCTTGGCCAGGTACACCGTGGCAAACGAGCCCAGCGCGCCGTGGTGCACCACGTAGGGGTCTGTGATGGGCAGGATCACGCGGCTGCCGTCGCCGCCTGCGGTAGCGTCCATCACCTCCTGCAGGTACACCACGCGGGGCTGGCCGGCAGCGTCGGTCTTGGGGCTCATGCCATGGTCGGCGGTGAGCGCAATCACCGCGCCCAGCGCATCGAGCTGCGCCAGGTAGCCGTCCATCATGGCGTAGAAGTCGTTGGCACCCTGCGTACCGGGCGCGCACTTGTGCTGCACGTAATCGGTGGTGGAGAGGTACATCAGATCCGGTCGATGCGTTTCCAGCAGCTTCACCCCGGCCGCAAACACAAACTCGCTCAGATCCGCGCTGTAGACCGAGGGCACGGGTTTGCCCACGAGTTCGAGCACTTGGTCAATGCCGCTGTCGGCAACCGTCGCCTTGTCGGCCTTCTCGGCCGAGAAACAGATGCCGCCTTCGAGCTGGTGGCCCAGCAGGGTGCGCAGCTTGTCCTTGGCGGTGACCACCGCCACGCGGGCCCCTGCCCGGGAGAACGCCGCCAGCAGCGTTTCGGCGCGCAGGTAGGCCGGGTCGTTCATCATCACTTCCTTGCCGATAGCCGTGTCGAGGAAGTAGTTGCCACAGATGCCATGCACCGAAGGCGGCGCACCGGTCACGATGGACAGGTTGTTCGGGTTGGTGAAGCTGGGCACCACGCAGTCGCCCACCAGCGACGTGCCTCTGGCCAGCATCTTCTGCATGAAGGGCGCCACGCCGGCCTGGATGGCCTGGGTGATGTAATCGGGCTCGCAGCCATCGACGCACACCACCACCACCGGCTGGGTGGGCTTGCTGTACTCGCGGTCGTTGACCTTGAGCTTGAAATTGTCCGGTGCCATATCAACGAGCTCCTTGTTGGATCCAGGCGCGCAGCTTGCTGGAGACGTAGTCGGCGGTCATGACCATGGCCACGATCACCAGAATGCAGGTGGCCGTGTCCTGGTACTGGAACAGCTTCATGCTGCCCACCAGTTCAAAGCCAATACCGCCCGCTCCCACCATGCCGAGCACGGTGGCCTGGCGCAGGTTGGTCTCGAAGCGGTAGAGGATGACGGCGATCCACGCGGTGACCACCTGCGGCAGCACGCCGAAGATGATGATCTGGATCGGCCCGGCGCCGGTGGAGCGCAGCGCCTCGATGGGGCCCTGGTCGATGTCTTCAATGGACTCGGCGAAGAACTTGCCCAGCATGCCGGCACCGTGCAGCGCGAGAGCGAGCACACCGGGGAACGGACCCAGCCCCACCGCCGCCACGAAGATCAACGCAAGGATGATCTCGTTGATGCCGCGCATGATGTTGAGCACCTGCCGCATGAAGTGGAACACCGCGATGTTGGGCGATATGTTGCGCGCGGCCAGGAAACACATGGGCACAGCCAGCACGATGGCCAGCAGCGTGCCCCAGATGGCAATCTGCACGGTTTCGATGGCGGGCTTCACCAGCTTGCCCGCGAACTCCCAGTTTGGCGGGAACATGCGCGAGAGGAAGTCGCCTATCCAGGGCGCGCCTTTGGCGAGTTCGTTGAAGCTGACCTGGCTGCCGAGAGCGGCCCACCAGACCACGCCGAATAGCGCTACGGCGCTGGCGGCGTATTTCCACCAGCCATCGTTGCCGCCGCTCTTGCCCACGAGAAGGTTGTAGCGTCCGATGCCGATCATGATTGCTCCAGAGCGAGTTGAGGGGCGGCATGTGCCGTGACGGGCGACGACGCGGGAGCAGCGAAGGCCGCTGGCGCTTCGGGCGTGGCCGGCACGGGCGCATCGAGTCCGCCGGGGTAGATGCGTTGCAGCACCTCGTCGGTCAGTTCGTCAGGCCGGCCTTCGAAGACCACACGGCCCGCCGCCACGCCGATGATCCTTTGGCCGAATTCGACGGCGTAGTCCACCTGGTGCAGGTTGCAGATCACGGTGATGCCGGAATCGCGGCTGGCCTGCTGCAGGTAACGCAGCACCTTGCGCGAGGTCTTGGGGTCCAGGCTGGCCACGGGCTCGTCGGCCAGGATCACCTTCGGGTGCTGGGCCAGCGCGCGGGCAATGCCCACGCGCTGCTTCTGCCCGCCCGAGAGGGTGTCGGTGCGCACGTCGGCCTTGTGCTCCAGCTCCACGCGGCGCAGGCATTCGTGCGCGGCCTCGATGTCGGCGCGCGGAAAAAGCTGGAACCACGAGAGCAGCGCAGGCATGGAGCCCAGCCGACCGGTGAGCACGTTCTTCAGTACCGAGAGGCGCGGCACCACGTTGTAATGCTGGAAGATCATGGCCACGTCGCGGCGCACCTTCCGCAAGCCTGAGCGGTCACCGCGCGAGAGTTCGCCATCCAGCCTGATCTCGCCGGCCGAGGGTTCGGCCAGGTGGTTGATGCAGCGCAGCAGCGTGGACTTGCCCGCACCCGACGCACCGAGGATGACGACGAACTCCCCCTTGGCCACAGTCAGGCTCACGTCGTGCAGTGCGACGAAGTCGCCGTAGCGCTTGGTCAGGTTGCGGATCTCGATCATTTCATCTTCCTCAGATCGAGATTGAGCAACTTGGCCGTGTCGCGGATCACGTTGTACGCGGCGTCGTTGGTGGGATGGAAGCCATTGAGCAGTCCTTGGTCCGACCAGGGAATGTCCTTCACCTGCAGGAACGCAGCCTGCACGCGCTTCTTGAGGTCGGCCGGCAGGTCGGTGCGCCACACCGTGGGCGACTCCGGGATGGGGTCGGACTTCCACACCTCGACCAGGTCCTCGCGCTTGGCCAGGCCCTTGTTGATGGCGGCGTCCAGGATGCGGTCGGCAATGGCGGCTGCATCGATCTTCTTGTTCTGCACGGCGATCGCGCTGGAGTCGTGCGAGCCGGAGAAGATGACGCGACCGAAGTCCTTGTCGGCGTCGAAGCCGGCTTTCATCAGACCCGCCTTGGGGAACAGATGGCCCGAGGTGGAGCTGGGGTCGACGAAGGCGAAATTCCTGCCCTTGAGGTCGGCCACCGTCTTGATGCCGCTGTCCTTGTGGGCAATGATCTGGCTGTGATAGAACGTGCGCCCGGCCTTCTTGGTCTCGGCCACCGCGAAGGCCTCGATGGGAGCGATGGTGGCGCCCAGCACATACGAGAACGGACCAAGGTAGGCCACGTCCAGGCGCTTGGAGCGAAGGGCCTCGATGACGCCGTTGTAGTCGGCCGCCACGAACGGCTTCACAGGCATGCCCAGCGCGCTGGAGAGCATGTCCATCATCTTCTGGCTGTTGGCGATCATGGCGCGGGAGTCCTCCGACGGGATCAGCCCGACGGTGAGTACCTGCTGGGATCGTGCGGGAAAAGACAGCGTGCCGGCCACGGCCGCGGCGGACCCTATCAGCACTTTTCTGCGGTTCATCATGAGCTTGTCTCCGGTGTGTTGTGAGGACATGAAATTTCTCCATCCTTGACAGGGCGGATTGCCCGGCTTGGGGTTTTTCAGCCGGTCATGACACGCCTGTGACAACGATGAATTTCCACGAGCGTTCGGTGGTTCTATCGACTCCTGCACCGCTCTGGACGCAGTAAACCACCGCGGACATAATTCACCAAATTCAAAGATTTTCAGACTTCCATTCTTTTTTTCTATGCGACTCACACAGCTCAGATCGTTCTACGCGGTGGCGCGCATGGGCAGTTTCACCAAGGCTGCCGAGCATCTGCACGTGAGCCAGCCCACCATCACCACGCAGGTGCGCTTCCTTGAAGAGAGCTACAAGGTCGAACTGTTTCACCGCAGTGGCCGGCGCGTGCAGCTCACGCTGCTGGGCGAGCAGTTGATGCAGCTGGCACAGCAGATATTCAGTCTGGAGGCGGATGCGGTGAGCCTGCTGCGCGATGCGGGCGAGCTGCGCACCGGCCACCTTCGGGTGGCGGCCGTCGGGCCCTACCACGTGACGCAGATGCTGGCCGACTTCAGCCTGCGGTACCCAGAGATCAAGGTCAGTGTGAGCACCGGCAATTCGCAGGACGTGCTCGACAGGCTGCTGGACTACAGGGCCGATGTGGGCGTACTCGCGCAGCTGGTAAAGGACGACCGTTTCATGTCGGTTCCCTTCAACCGCCACCCGGTGGGAATCTTCACATCCTCATCGCACCGTTTCGCGCGGCGGCGCAGCATCCGCCTGGCCGAGCTGCAGGGTGAGCGCATGATCCTGAGGGAGCAAGGATCCACCACGCGCAAGGCACTGGAACTGGCGCTGCAGAAGGCGGGTGTGGCACCCGAGGTGGTGATGGAGATCAGCAGCCGTGAGGTGATTCGCGAGGCCGTTTCGCAGGGCATCGGCATCGCTGCGGTGTCGTCGGTGGAATTCGTGCCAGGCCCCGGCCTGCATCTGGTGAGTGTCAGCGACGCTGACATCTTCACTTATGCGCATGTGGTGTGTCTGGCCGAACGGCGCACCATGCGCATGGTCAAGGCGTTCTTCGACACGGTGTCGCCACCCGAGACGACCCCATTGCGATCGCCACGCAAGATGGCATCAAGGCGTCAGGCGCAATGACATCGTTGGATGCCTTGCTCCGCTGCCGCCCGACCGCAGAAGAACATCGCTCCTGCGCCGCCGTCTGCCGGGACATGCGGATTCAGTCCACGCAGCGCGGGCCGCCCTACAATCGCCGCCACGCCTGCCCCCGGCGTGGCGCCACACCGATCGAACAACCACCACCCCGACGAGCAAGCCCATGTCCGCAGGCGACTGGAAGGATCTGTACCAGGCGGCCCTGACGGGCGATCTGCCGCTGGTGCGGCACCACCTCGGCGAGGGCGTGAACCCCAACTACCAGCATCCCGAGGTCCTGTGCACGCCGCTGGTGGCGAGCCTGATCCACGGGCATGACGAGGTTGCGCGGTGCCTGCTGGACCACGGCGCCGACCCGAACCTGCTGTCGGACTTCGACGACCTCACCCCCTTGCAGGCCGCGCGCCGGCATGGCCGCGAGGCGCTCGCGCAACTGCTCGTCGAGCGGGGCGCCCGGGACGTTCGACGGCCGTTCTGGTGGCGCTGGCTTCCCATTTGAAGGCGTGATTGATGAACGCCTGCGCGGGCGTGATGGCTTGCACTTGAACGCCACCTGGGCGACGATGCGGCGCTGAGTGGCGCTCGTTGCGCCCAAGGAGCTGCAGCGTGAACGTGTCCTCCACCTTTTTTGCCACGGATGGCGACGGATACGAACTCAACATGGGTCGCTGGAGCAAGCTGCTGGCGCATCCCTTCCTGGATTTTGTCGGCGGCACGGCCCATGAACGCGTCCTCGATGTCGGCTGCGGCACGGGGCACCTGGCGGCGGCGGTCGCGGCACGCACAGAGCCGCTTGCCGTGTGTGGCATCGACCTCTCGCCTGCCTACATCGCCCACGCACAGGCCCACACATCCGACCCCCGGCTGGAATTTCAGGTCGCAGACGCGTGCGCACTGCCCTACCCCGACAACAGCTTCGACCGTGTGCTGTCACTGCTGGTGCTGCACTTCGTCCCGCGGGCGCTCGATGCCATCGCCGAAATGAAACGGGTGGCGAAGCCGGGTGCGGTGGTCGCCGCAGCCGTGTGGGACGCGCGCGGCGGCTTCGTCGCCAACCGCCTGTTCTTCGACACCGCGGCAGCCCTGGACCCGAAGGCCTCTGAACGGCGCGCGAAGAACTATTCCCGGCCCATGACACGCCCGGGCGAACTGGCGGCAGCGTGGCGCAGCGCCGGCTTCGCGGAGGTGACTGAAGCGCAGATCGGCATCCGGATGGACTATCCATCGTTCGCCGACTACTGGGCGCCTTACCTCGGCAAGGACGGCCCGGGCGCCGAGTACGTGGGCACGCTGACGGCAGCCGAACGCCTGCGCCTTGAGGCGGCGGTGAGGGCGGCGTACCTGGACGGCGAGGCCGATGGACCCCGCTCCTACGCGGCGCTGGCCTGGGCCGTCAAAGGCACCAAGCCGGTTTCCTAGCCGCCCGGAATATCTGCTTCAGCAGGTCAGAGCTTCGAAAAATCCGGCTTCCGGCGTTCCATGAAGGCGCCGAAGGCCTCCTTCGCCGCCGGCTCGCCGAGCATGCGGCCGAAGCTCGCACCCTCCTCGGCCATCACGGCCAGCACCTGCTGCGTCTGGTTCTTCTTCATGAGGCGCTTGGTCTCGACCAGTGCGCTCATTGGCTTGGCGGCAAGCTTGCGCGCGACCGTCTGCGCGTAGCCCGCGGCCTCCATCGGCGGCAGCACGCGGTTGACCAGGCCGACTTCGAGCGCGGCCTCGGCCATGAAGGGTTCGCCCAGCAACAGTGCCTCGGCGGCGCGGTGGTGGCCCAGCATCTGTGGCACCAGCAGGCTGGACGCGGCCTCGGGGCACAGGCCGAGGTTGACGAAGGGCATGGAGAAGGCGGCGTTGTCACCCGCGTAGACCAGGTCGCAGTGGAACAACATCGTGGTGCCCACACCCACCGCCGGGCCGCACACGGCGGCGATCAGCGGCTTGGGGAATTGCGCGATGCCGCGCAGGAAACGAAACACCGGCGAGTCGGCGCCGGCGGGCGGGTTGTTCAGGAAGTCGGCGATGTCGTTGCCGGCGCTGAAGATGGTTTCGTTGCCCTGGATGACGACGCAGCGCACGGCGGCATCGTCCTGCGCGGCCTGCAGGCCGTCGGCCAGCGCGCCATACATGGCGGCGGTGATGGAGTTCTTCTTGTCCGGGCGGTTGAACGTGAGGGTGCAGACGCCGGCTTCGGTGTGGACGAGGATGTCGCTCATGGGGGTGTCTCGGGTGGTGCGGAAAAGGAAGCCGCAAATTACCACGAACGGGCGTGCTTTTCTGGGTGGCACGCCCGGTGGCTGACGGGTGCGTGACAGCGTGTTTCAGCGCATGCCTGCACGCGCACCCACCCCTACACTTGCCGCCATGCTGTTCCGACCCTTTTCCTTGTTCGTCACGGGCCTGGCCGCGCTGCTGGTGTGCACATCGGTCCGGGCCCAGCCCCAGAACCCGCCGCCGGCAGCGAGCACGGCCCTGCCCGCTGAGCGGCCCCGCGTGGGCCTGGTGCTCTCGGGTGGTGGCGCGCGCGGCTTCGCGCACGTGGGCGTGCTCAAGGCGCTGGAGGCGGCGAAGGTGCCGGTGGACCTGATCGTGGGCACGTCCATGGGCGCGATCATTGGCGGGCTGTACGCCAGCGGCATGACGGCGGACGACCTGGAGCGCGAGATCCTGGCGGTGGACTGGGGCGGCCTGTTCGACCGCCGCGAGCCGCGCCAGATGCTCTCGCAGCGCCGCAAGGAAGAGGACTTCGAACTCTCGCCGGTGCTGATGCTGGGTTTCCGCAAGGGCGAATTCGTGCTGCCCACGGGCGCGGTGTCCACCCGCTCGCTGGAGATGCTGCTGCGGCGCTACACCCTGTCCACGCGCCACCTGGCCACCTTCGACGGCCTGCCCACGCCGTTTCGCGCCGTCGCCACCGACATGGAAACCGGCCAGGCGGTGGTGCTCGACCACGGCGACCTGGCGGCCGCGCTGCGCGCGAGCATGTCGGTGCCGGCGGTGTTCTCACCGCTGGAGGTGGACGGGCGCGTGCTGGGCGACGGCGGGCTGGTGAACAACCTGCCGGTGGACGTGGCGCGCCGCATGGGCGCGGACGTGGTGATCGCCGTCAACATCGGCACGCCGCTGGCGGGGCGCGAGACGCTGGGCAGCGTGGTGGGCATCACCACGCAGATGGTCAACATCCTGACCGAGCAGAACGTGCAGGCCAGCATCGCCACGCTGACGCGGGACGACCTGCTGCTCGCGCCGCCGCTGGGCCAGCTCACCTCGGCCGATTTCGGCCGGGCCCCCGAGCTGGTGAAGCTCGGCCACGACTACGCAAAGACGGTGGGCGAAGCACTGGCGCGCTTCGCGGTGGACGCGCCGCGCTACCAGCGCTGGGTGGCCGCGCGCGAGGCCCAGGCGCTGGCCAATGCCGGGCGCATCGGCACGGTGGCGACGGTGACCTTCGAAGGCGTGAACGAACAACGCGCCGATCGCCTGGCGACCACGCTGTCCACCACACCCGGCCAGCGGCTGGACGTACCCAGGCTGGAGGACGACCTGCAGCGGCTCGCGGCCCTGGGCGACTTCGAGCGCGTGGACTACAGCCTGGTGCGGCGCGACGACGGCGCCGAGGACCTCACCGTGCACCTGCGCGAGAACACCTGGGGTCCGAACTACCTGCGCGTGGGGCTGGACCTGCGCACCGACTTCCAGGGCCAGGGCGCGTTCAACCTGCGCATCAGCCACAACCGGCACTGGCTCAACGACAGCGGCGCCGAGTGGCGCAACCGCGTGCAACTGGGCGAGACGGTGGGCCTCTACTCCGAGATCTACCAGCCACTGACCTTGCGCAGCGACCGCTTCGCTGCGGCCTACGTGGACGCCAGCCTGCGCAAGGTGGAGCTGTTCGGCACCGAAGGCGAGGCTCTGGCGCTGGTGCAGCGGCAGAGCCTGCGCGTGGGCGCGGACATCGGCTGGCCCATGGGCCTGCTCGGCAATGTGGGCGACATGCGCGTGGGCCTGGTGGCCGCGCAGCGGCGCGTGAGGCCGGAGCTGCTCGCGGCCAGCATCCCGGCCAGCGCCACCACCTCGCTGAAGTGGCGCGAGGTGGGCTTGCGCGGCGCGGTGATCGCCGACCAGCTGGACTATGCGAACTTTCCCTCCCACGGCTACCGCGCGCAGGGCGAGGTGGTGTTCGGCCGGCGCAGTTTTGACGGCGCACCGAGCAGCAGCTTCTCCAGCTTCGAGGGCACGGCGACCGCCGTGAAGTCATGGGGCCCGCACACCTTCAACATCGGCGCGCGCCTGGCAAAGACGAGCCAGATTCCCCTGGGCGCGATCGACGAGTATTCGCTCGGCGGTTTCCAGCAGCTCTCGGGCTACCGCGTGGGCCAGGTGGCGGGCAACTACCTGGTGTTCGGGCGCATGACCTACTACCGCCGACTGCCCTGGAGCCCGGGCGTGGCGCGCGCGATGTTCGTGGGCGGCTCGCTGGAAGCAGGCAATGCATGGACCGAGCGCCGCGACATCTCGCTGGGCGACTTGCGCGCTGGCTCCAGCCTGTTCGTGGGCGCGGACACCGGCATCGGGCCGCTGTACCTGAGCATCGTGAGCGCGCCGCGTGGCTACACCGGGCTCTACCTGTTCCTGGGCAGGCCCTGACGCCGCCCAGGCACGGCGTCACTCCTTGTAATAGACGACCTGGTGGGTGGTGGCCAGCAGCGCGCCGGCCTCATTCCAGACCTGCGCGGTCTGGTCGAAGAAGCCGTTGCGAAACCCCTGAGCCTGAGCCTGACCGAGCAGCCAGCCGGTGCCGGTGCCGGTGCCCGCCAGCTGCACCGAGCCGGCGTGAAAGTACACCGTCATCGACACCGTGCCCGCAGGCACGCGCGTGGCGCGGCGCAGCCAGACGCGCGGGAAGAACACGTCGGCCATCGCTGTCAGGTTGCAGAAGTCGAGCATGCGCGCGGGTTCGTCGCGCACCCACAGGGTGCTGCGGCTGGCGTCGCCGCTGCCGTCCCACGCAGTGGGTATTGCACCTTCCGCGATGCGGATGTCGTAGCGCCTGACCCATTCCACCAGCGCCGCCATGTTGGGCCGGCCCACCGCCTCGGGCGAGAGCACGGCGGGCATGGGCGCATCGTCGGTGCCCCAGGTCTCGCGCCGCGCGGCGGTGACGGCGGTAGCGGTGAGCACGGTGGATTCGGTGCCATCGGGGCCGGGCTGGGTGATCTCCATCAGCCAGTGCTGCGTGGAACGGTTGGTGCGCACCGGCCGCGCGTGGACGGTGAAGGCACCGTCGGCCAGCGCGGCGGCGAAGTTCACCGTGAGCGCCACCGGCTCGCCCAGCAGCGCCGGGTGCTGCAACACGGCCTTGAGCACGGTGGCAGCCGTAACGCCGCCGAACGGACCGACCATGTTGCCGTAGGCGGGTGAGGTCGCGCCGCTGTAGGTCCCTTCACCCCGCGCAGAGAGGGCAATGGCCTGGTCGAACACGTGCATGGCGGTCAGACTCGCTCGAAGATGCCCGCGGCCCCCTGGCCCATGCCCACGCACATGGTGACCATGCCGTACTTCCTGTTGTGGCGCTTGAGCGCGTGCACCACGGTGGCCGCGCGGATGGCGCCGGTGGCGCCCAGCGGGTGGCCGAGTGCAATGGCGCCGCCCATGGGGTTGACCTTGGCCGGGTCCAGACCCAGGGTGTTGATGACGGCGAGCGACTGCGCGGCGAAGGCCTCGTTGAGTTCGAACCAGTCGATCTGGTCCTGCGTCAGGCCGGCCGCCTTCAGCGCGGCGGGAATCGCCTCGATCGGGCCGATGCCCATGAGGTGCGGCGGCACGCCGCGCGAAGCGTAGCTGACGAAACGCGCCAGCGGCGTGAGGTTGTAGCGCTTCAATGCGGCTTCACTCACCAGAATGAGCGCGCCCGCGCCGTCGCTGGTCTGCGAGCTGTTGCCCGCCGTGACCGAGCCGCGCGCGGCGAACACGGTGCGCAGTTTCGCCAGGCCTTCGATGGAGGTGTCGGGCCGCGCGCCCTCGTCCAGGCTCACGGTGCGGGTGGTGGTGCTGACCTCGGCGCTCTCCAGATCCACGCTGCGCTCGGTGACCTCCACCGGCGTGATCTCGTCGCTGAACTCGCCGTTCTTCATGGCCAGCACGGCGCGCTGGTGCGACTGCAGCGCGAACGCGTCCTGCGCCTCGCGCGAGACCTTCCACTTCTGCGCCACCTTCTCGGCCGTCAGGCCCATGCCGTAGGCGATGCCGTAGCTCTCCACGTCGTCGGTGTTGCTGAAGATGCTGGGCGACAGGCTGGGCGTGTTGCCCATCATCGGCACCATGCTCATGCTCTCGGTGCCGGCGGCGATCATCACGTCCGCCTCGCCCACGCGGATGCGGTCGGCCGCCATCTGCACCGCCGAGAGACCCGAGGCGCAGAAGCGGTTGACCGTGATGCCACCCACGCTGTTGGGCAGGCCGGCCAGGATGGCACCGATGCGCGCCACGTTCAGGCCCTGCTGCGCTTCGGGAATCGCGCAGCCGCAGATCACGTCTTCGACAGCCTTCGGGTCCAGGTCAGGCACTTGCGCCATGGCGGCGCGCAGGGCGTGCGCCAGCAGGTCGTCCGGGCGCAGGTGCTTGAACGAGCCCTTGTGCGAACGGCCGATGGGGGTGCGGGTGGCGGCGACGATGTAGGCGTCTTGGATTTGTTTGCTCATGGGTTCGCTCCTTCAGCGGTGTCTTGCTCCTTCCCCCTCTGGGGGAAGGCAGGGATGGGGGCAGCGCCCGCCAACATGTTGAGTTGATGAAGAATGGCGCTCAGCACGCCATCAAGGTTCTGGAACGGTGCGTTGGACGGGAAGCGCAGCACGACAAAGCCCCGCGCCTTGAAAAATGCATCCCGGACCAGGTCGTACGTTTGTTGATCCGCATGCTGCGAGCCATCAAGCTCGACGATGAGCTGCGGTTCGAGGCAAGCGAAGTCGGCGATGTAGTGGCCCAGTGGGTGTTGGCGGCGGAACTTGAAGCCCAGTTGCTCGCCCCGAAGCCCCGACCACAGCTTGCGCTCGGAGTCGGTCATGGCCCCGCGCAGGGCGCGGGCGTTGACTTGGGCATTGGGGGTGGCCTGGTTCTGCATGGTTGTTTGGCTGTGGGGAGAGCCCCCATCCCTACCTTCCCCCAGAGGGGGAAGGAGCAAGATATCTCGCTGGAGCACGTGTCTGACCCCTTCCCCCTCTGGGGGAAGTCTGGGATGGGGGCACGCACACCAGAAACATCACCTCAGTTCCGCACCGGCTTGCCGGTGTTCAGCATCCCCAGAATCCGCTCTTGCGTCTTCGGGTGCACGATCAGCGAGCAGAAGGCCTGGCGCTCCAGCGTCATCAGATAGTCTTCGTTCACCAGCGTGCCTGGTTCAACATCGCCGCCGGTGACCACGTTGGCAATCAGGGACGCGATGTGGAAGTCGTGCTGGCTGATGAAGCCGCCGTCGCGCATGTTGACCAGGCTGCCCAGAATGGTGGCCTTGCCGTCGCGCCCGGCCACCGGGAACAGGCGCTTGTGCGGCGCGCGGTAGCCGCCCACAAACAAGGCCTTCGCTTCGTTGATGGCCACGAACAGCAGCTCGTCCTTGTGCGGCACGATCACGTCGGAGTGCAACACGTAGCCGAGCTTGCGGGACTCCAGCGCGCTCGTGCCGACCTTGGCCATGGCGGCGGCAGTGAATCCCTCGGTAAGGAAGGGCAGCAGGTCCTTGCCGGTGGACGTCTCGGCGTTCTCGGCCGCGCGGCGCGCGATGTAGGTCAGGCCGCCGGCACCGGGCACCAGGCCCACGCCGACTTCCACCAGACCGATGTAGCTTTCCATGTGCACCACGCGGCGTGCGCTGTAGACAGCCAGTTCGCAACCACCGCCCAGCGCCAGGCCGCGCACGGCAGACACCACCGGCACGTTGGCGTAGCGCAGGCGCAGCATGGTCTGCTGCATGAAGCCCTCGGCGTCCTCGATGGCGCTCACGCCCACGGCCATGAAGGCCGGCAGCATGGCCTGCAGGTCGGCGCCGGCGCTGAAGGGTTCGTCACCCGACCAGATCACCAGGCCCTGGTAGTCCTTCTCGGCCAGGTCCACGGCAGCCATCAGGCCTTCGCAGACCTCCGGGCTGATGGCGTGCATCTTGGTCTTGATGCTGGCGATGAGCACCTGCTCGTCCAGCGTCCAGATGCGGATGGCTTCGTTCTCTTCGATCGTGCTGCCCGCGGTCTCGAACTTCGGCCCGGCTTCGCCGAGCAGCAGCTCGGGGAAGTGCTGGCGCTGGTAGACCGGCAACTGAAGCCGCCCCTGGAATTCACCCTTTCCGGGGTTCCACGAACCCTGCGCGGTGTGCACGCCACCGGCCTCGGCCACCGGCCCCTTGAACACCCACTCGGGCAGCGGCGCCTTGCTCAGTGCCTTGCCGGCATCGATGTCCTCCTGGATCATCTTCGCCACCTCGAGCCAGCCGGCTTCCTGCCAGAGCTCGAACGGACCCTGCTTCATGCCGAAGCCCCAGCGCATGGCCTGGTCGACATCGCGCGCGGTTTCGGCGATGGTGGCCAGGTGCACGGCGGCGTAGTGGAAGCTGTTGCGCAGGATGGCCCAGAGGAACTGGCCCTGCGGGCCTTCGCTGTTGCGCAGCAGCTTCAGGCGCTCGGCCGCCGGGCGCTTGAGCATGCGGCCATAGACTTCGTCGGCCTTTTGCCCGGCGGGCACGTAGTCCTCGCTGTCCAAATCGAAGCGCAGGATGTCGCGGCCGACCTTCTTGTAGAAACCGGCCTTGGTCTTCTGGCCCAGGTTCTTGAGCTCCAGCAGTTTGGCCAGCACCGGCGGCGTGCCGAAGCTGCCGTAGAACGGATCGGTCTTCTCGTTCAGGTTGTCCTGCAGCGTCTTGACCACGTGGGCCATGGTGTCCAGACCCACCACGTCGGCGGTGCGGAAGGTGCCGCTGCTGGCGCGGCCCAGGCGCTTGCCGGTGAGGTCGTCCACCACGTCGTAGGTCAAGCCGAAGTTCTCCACCTCCTTCATCGTGGCCAGCATGCCGGCGATGCCGATGCGGTTGGCGACGAAGTTGGGCGTGTCCTTGGCGCGCACCACGCCCTTGCCCAGGCCACTGGTGACGAAGGTCTCCAGGTCGTTGAGGATCTGCGGCTCGGTGGTGGGCGTGGCAATCAACTCCACCAGCGTCATGTAGCGCGGCGGGTTGAAGAAGTGGATGCCGCAGAAGCGCGGCTTGATCGCCTCGGGCAATGCCTCGCTGAGCTTCGTGATCGACAGGCCCGAGGTATTGGACGCGACGATGGCGTGTTCGGCAATGAAGGGCGCGATCTTGCTGTACAGATCAAGCTTCCAGTCCATGCGCTCGGCGATGGCCTCGATGATCAGGTCGCAGTCCTTCAACTGGTCCATGTGCTCTTCGTAGTTGGCCTGGCCGATCAGGTCGGCATCGGCCAGCACGCCCAGCGGTGAGGGCTTGAGCTTCTTCAGGCCTTCCACCGCGCGGGTGACGATGCCGTTCTTCGGGCCTTCCTTGGCCGGCAGATCGAACAACACCACCGGCACCTTGACGTTGACCAGGTGCGCAGCGATCTGCGCGCCCATCACGCCCGCGCCGAGCACGGCGACTTTCTTCACTTGAAATCGGTTCATTGCTTGAGTTCCTTTACGCGCCATGCGACGCGTGAGAGGCAGTTGTCGAGAGATACCGCGGAACCGGCTTTGCCGGGCCGCAGGTGTCGCCCCCTTGAGGGGGTCGCGCGAAGCGCGGCGGGGGTGTCATTCCACCCGTATCCAGACTTGCGTTCGGTAGAACGGGCCGATGTAGCCGCGCATCTCCAGCTTCTTGCCGTCTTCGACAGGCTTGAGACGCGTCCGGTAAACCTTGCCGTTGTTCGGGTCAACGATGTCGCCACCGTCGTACACCGTCTTGTCGTCGGCGCTCTGCCTGAGGTTGCGCAGGATGGTCATGCCCAGCACGGGTTTGTCCTTGCGCTCGTCGGTGCACTTGTCGCAAACGGCGTCCTGCTTGCTGGTGGGGTCGAGCAGTTTCTCGATGGTGCCGCTGTAGACGCCGTTGGTTTCCTTGATGCGCACCAGGGACTTTTCCTTCTTCGTGTCGTCGTCGATGGTCTTCCACAGGCCCACGGGCGACATCTGCGCGAACGCGGAGAGGGAAGCCAGCGACAGGGCAAGGGTGCTCACAACGGTCTTGATCATGAAAGTCTCCTGGTGGTGGTCGGTCAGGACAGGGCAGGACAGGGTCAGGCCAGTGCTTCGTCGGTGTCCATGAGAACCTTCGAGCCCGCGCGCGCGGTGCGCATCAGCGTGGCGGTCTCGGGGAACAGCTTGGCAAAGTAGAAGCGCGCGGTCTGCAGCTTGGCGGTGTAGAACGGGTCGGTGTTGCCGGCCGCGATCTCGCGCAACGCCACCTGCGCCATGCGGGCCCAGAAGTAGCCGAACACCAGGTGACCGGCCACGCGCAGGTAGTCCACGGCGGCGGCGCCCACCTCGTCGGCGTTCTGCAGGCCCTTGAAGCCGATTTCGGTGGTGAACTTGGTGATCTGCTCACCCAGCACCGCCAGCGGGTTGATGAACTCGGCCATCTTCTCGTTGACACCTTCTTCCACCACCAGCGCGCCCACGAGCTTGCCGAACTTCTTCAGCGTGGCGCCATTGTTGCCCAGCACCTTGCGGCCCAGCAGGTCCAGCGCCTGGATGGTGTTGGTGCCTTCGTAGATCATGTTGATGCGGGCGTCGCGCACGTACTGCTCCATGCCCCATTCCTTGATGTAACCGTGGCCGCCGAACACCTGCTGGCACTGCGTGGCGGCGTTGTAGCCGTTGTCGGTGAGGAAAGCCTTGGTGATGGGCGTGAGCAGCGAGAGCATCTCGTCGCTGTCCTTGCGCACCTTCTCGTCCGGGTGGTGGTGCGCCTTCTCCAGCAGCACCGAGCAGAAGATGGCCAGCGCGCGGCCGCCCTCGGCATAGGCCTTGGCGGTGAGCAGCATCTTGCGCACGTCGGGGTGCACGATGATCGGATCGGCCGGCTTGTCCTTGGCCTTGGGGCCGGTGAGCGAGCGCATCTGGATACGGTCCTTGGCATAGGCCAGCGCATTCTGGTAGGCCACCTCGGTGAGGCCCAGCGACTGGTTGCCCACGCCCAGGCGGGCGGCGTTCATCATCACGAACATGGCCTGCATGCCCTTGTTGGGCTGGCCCACCATCGTGCCGATGGCGCCGTCGATGACGATCTGCGCGGTGGCGTTGCCATGGATGCCCATCTTGTGCTCCAGGCCACCGCAGTAGATGCCATTGCGCTCGCCCACCGAGCCATCGGCCTTTGCGTGGAACTTGGGCACGATGAACAGGCTCACGCCCTTGATGCCGGGCGGCGCGTCGGCAAGACGGGCCAGCACCAGGTGGACGATGTTCTCGGCCATGTCGTGTTCACCGGCGCTGATGAAGATCTTGTTGCCGGTGAGCTTGTAGGTGCCGTCCGGCAGGGGTTCGGCTTTGGTGCGCATGAGGCCCAGGTCGGTGCCGCAGTGCGGTTCGGTCAGGCACATGGTGCCGGTCCACTCACCACTGGTCATCTTCGGCAGGTAGGTCTTCTTCTGCTCGTCGGTGCCGTAGGTGTGCAGCGCGGCGTAGGCGCCGTGCGTGAGGCCGGGGTACATGGTCCAGGCCTGGTTGGCCGAGTTCATCATCTCGTACAGGCACTGGTTCACCACCAGCGGCAAGCCCTGGCCGCCGAACTCGGGGTCGCACGAGAGCGCGGCCCAGCCGCCGTCCACGTAGGTCTTGTAGGCTTCCTTGAAACCCTTGGGTGTGGTGACCTCGTGCGTCTTCTGGTCGAGCTTGCAGCCCTCGGTGTCGCCGCTGATGTTGAGCGGGAAGATCACCTGCGAGGCGAACTTGCCGGCCTCTTCCAGCACGGCATTGATGGTGTCGGCGTCGGTCTCGGCGTGCTGCGGGATGGCCTTGAAGTCGTCCGTGACCTTGAGCACCTCGTGCATCACGAACTGCATGTCTCGCAGGGGTGGGTTGTATACGGGCATGGGGAACTCCTGTGCTGGTTTTCGAAAAGATGAAAGGGAATCAGCCCGGCTGCTTGCGCGCGGGGGCCGGGGGTTTGCGGCTGCCACGGGTGGCGGGCGTCTGGCTGTAGCGCTCCACGATGCCGTCGAACGCGCGCAGCGCGCGGCGCACCGAGTCGGGGCTGCGCAGGAAGCGCGCCTCGTAATGCAGCGCCAGGATCTGGGCGTGGATTTCAAACGCCATTTGTGACGCGTCGGTGTCGGCCGCGAGGTGGCCTTCCTCGATCGCGATCTCGACCGCGCGGCGCATGGCCGTGAGCCAGGTGTTGACCGAGCTGGCCAGCGCGTCACGCACCGGCCCGGGCCGGTCATCGAACTCGACCGCACCGCTGATGTAGATGCAGCCGGAATCGATCTCGACCGAGGTGCGCTTCATCCAGTTGGCGAACAGCATGCGCAGGCGTGGCAAGCCGCGTTCCGCGTTCATGGCGGGGTAGAACACCTCGTCCTCGAAACGCGTGTGGTACTCGCGGATCACCGAGATCTGCAATTCCTCGCGCGAACCGAAATGGGCGAACACGCCCGACTTGCTCATCTGCATCACCTCGGCCAGTGCGCCGATCGACAAGCCTTCCAGGCCGATCTGCGTGGCCAGGCCCAGCGCGGCGTCGACGATGGCAGCCTTGGTCTGCTGGCCCTTCTGCAAAGGCTTGTAGTCCGTGGCGGTGGCGCGCGGGCGGCGGGCTGTGGATATCACGCTCATGCGGTCGGTCCTGCTGGATGGTGGGCGAAAAAAAGCGATCGTCCGAATAATCGAACGGTCGTTCTATTTTTACCGCAAAACCCACCCACCGGGTTGGTTGGTCGCGAATTGAGCGGGCTTTGTTTAGGGGCTGCGCCCTAAATCACGCCCACACGGGTGCTCAGAGCCGACCGTCGGGCAACAGCAGGTTCAGGCTGTGTTCCAGGCTTTCGCCAGGGGAGCGCTTGAAGCCGCTGCGCGCGAAGCGCTGCAGGCGCCCGACGCAGAAGGAGGTAATGACCGAGGCATCGGCCTGGGCATCGACCGTGGGCGTGACCGCGCCGGCCAGCACCGAGGTTTCGCGCAGGTTCTGGCGCAATGCCGACTCGATCTTGTCGAAGAACAGGTTCATGCGCTGCTGCAGGCGCTCGTTCTCGAACACCAGCGCGTCGCCGACCATGACGCGCGCCATGCCGGGGTTCTTCTCACCGAATTGCAGCAGCAGGGTGACGAGCTTGCGCGAGCGCGCATTGGGATCGGGCTCTCGGTCGCCAAGCTGGTTGATCAGGCCGAACACCGACTGTTCGATGAACTCGATCAGGCCTTCGAACATCTGGGCCTTGCTGGCGAAGTGCCGATACAGAGCGGCTTCGCTGACCTCGAGGCGCGCGGCCAGTGCCGCAGTCGTGATGCGCTCGGCACCCGGTTGCTCCAGCATGGTGGCCAGCGCCTGCAGGATCTGCACGCGGCGTTCGCCGGGTTTGGGCCGCTTTCGTGTGATTCCATCGGTCTGGGCCGCGGCCTCGATGGCTTGCGCGGCTTCGAAGGCGGCGTCGTCCGCCGGGGATGGAGACTCAGGGACGTTGGAAGTCATGGGCGAGCGGTCCGTGGGGTGTGGGCTGCCATGGCTGCGTGGCGCGGCCGGCAGGGGACTTTCACGCGGGCATTCTCGCACAGCACGATTGCAGCATGTGCCCAGTGCACTGGCGCCATGCCGGGTCAGTGAGTGACCGCCTCGAAGGCCACACGCACGCGCAGCCCGCGCCCATGTGCACCGGTTTCGAGCTGCAGCTGGATGCGGTGGGCGCGCGCGATCTCGTCGGCAATGGCCAGGCCCAGGCCATTGCCTTCGCCGGCCGTTCCCGGCACCCGGTAGAAGCGCTGCAACACGCGCTCGTGCTCTTCGGGGGCGATGCCGGGGCCGTCGTCCTCGACCTCCATCCAGGCGCGCACGGCCGTGCCCTCCTTCACCGGCTCGAGGCCGCAGCGCACAGTGATGCGCCCACCCGCCGGCGTGTACTTGACGGCATTGTCCACGAGGTTGAGCAGCAGTTCGCGCAGCAGCCAGGCGTGGCCCAGGGTCTGCGCCGGCTGGGCCTCCAGGCCGAAGTCGATCTGCTTGTGCCCGGCCGCGTCCAGGTACAGCGCGAGCATGTTCTCGCACAGTTCCATCAGGTCGACGCGCTGCATCGGCTGCGTGTCGGCGCTGACCGCGTCGGCCCGCGACAGCGCGAGCAACTGGTTGGCCAGCTGGGAGGTGCGCCGCGTGGCGTCGCGCAGGCGCCGCACCTGGTCGGCGCGAAGGCCGATGAGATCGTCCCCACCCATGCCACGCGCGGCCTGGGCCCAGGCCTCGACCTGCGCCTGCAGGCCGGCCAGTGGTGTGCGCAGCTGGTGCGCGGCATCGGCGACGAAGCGGCGTTGCGCTTCGGTTTGCGCGTTGACCAGCTGGAACAGGCGGTTGAGCGAATCCACCAGTGGTCGCACTTCTCCCGGGATGCTGCCGGTGTCGATGGCGCTCAGGTCGCGCGGCGAGCGGTTCTCCACCGCCTCCTTCAGATCGATCAGCGGCCGCAGCGCGCGTGCCACGCCCCAGGTCACGACGGCGGCGGCCACCGCGAACAGCAGCAGGTTGGGCAGCAACACGCGCAGCAGCACGTTGCCGAACCAGTGCTGGCGCGCGTCGGAGCCGTCGGCGAGCATGACGATGAGCTGGCCCATCTCCGAATTGACGCGCTGGGCGACCACCCGGTAGGTGGAGCCGCCTTCGACCACGCTGAGGAATTCGGCATCCTGCGTGGCGGGCAATATCGTGGGCAACCAGCGCTCACCCAGGATCTGGCTGCCCTGCGCATCGAACACGCCGAACGCGGCCAGCCCGCGCCGCTCCGAGAGGAACTCCTCCACCGGGGGAGCCAGCAGCATGGCCATGCCCGGGCCATCGACCAGATCGCTGTCGGTGATCAGCGGTTCATCGATGACCGAAGGGTCACGGTCCGCCAGGCTGGTGACGACGATCGAGTCGGCCAGCAGCGGCACGAGCTTGAGCAGGCGCTGGTCCTGCTGCAGAGCGGCGGTTCCGGCGGTCTGGTAGTGCACGAAGACGCTGACGGTGCCGATCACGCCCAGGGTGAACAGCAGCATGACCAGCAGCCGCCGCTGCAGGCCCCAGATCAGTCCACGTGCCGCAGCGGCTTCAGGCTGGGGTGGCATGACCGCCCGGATCGGCCACCAGTTCGAGGCGGTAGCCAAAACCCCGGATCGCGCGCAGGCTGATGCCGGCCGGGTCGAGCTTGGCGCGCAGGCGCGAGACGTAGACCTCGATCGCGTTGGGCGTGATTTCCTTGTCCCAGCCGGTCAGCGCCTGCAGCAGCTTGTCCTTGGCGGCCGGCTTGGGCACCTGCATCAACAGGTACTCGAGCACCGTCCATTCGCGCGGCCCCAGCTCCATGGGTTGTCCGGCCAGCGTGACGCGCCGGTGCGCGGTGTCCATCTCGAGCGGGCCGAAGCCCAGCACCGCCGAGGTGGCGGCCTGCGAACGCCGCAGCAGCGCACGCAGGCGCGCCAGCAACTCGGGCAGCTCGAAGGGCTTGATCATGTAGTCGTCGGCGCCGATGTCCAGCCCCTGCACCCGGTCGTGCAGCGCATCGCGCGCTGTCAGGATCAGCACCGGCATCTCCAGCCCGCCGTTGCGCAACTGGCGTGTGAGCGAAAGCCCGTCCATGCTGGGAAGGCCGATGTCGACGATGGCGAGGTCGAAGCTGTCGCTCTCCAGCGCCTGCAGAGCGCGTTCGGCGCTGCCGACCCAGTCCACCGTGTAGCCGGCGTTGCACAGCCCCAGCTTGATGCCGCTGGCGACCATCACGTCGTCTTCGACCAGTAGCAGACGCATGGATCAGTGGCTTTTGATCATGGTGCCGAAAGGCTGGTTGCCCAGCACTTCGAGCAGCAGCGCGTGCGGCACGCGCCCGTCGATGATGTGCACCGCGTTGACGCCGCTCTTGGCCGCGTCGAGCGCGCCGGCGATCTTCGGGATCATGCCGCCGGAGATCGTTCCGTCTTCCACCAGGTCGTCGATCTGGCGCGGTGTGAGTTCGGTCAGCAGCTCGCTGTTGCTGTCAAGTACACCGCGGATGTTGGTGAGCATGAGCAGCTTTTCGGCCTGCAGCACCGTGGCCAGCTTGGCGGCCACCACGTCGGCGTTGATGTTGTAGCTCTCGTTGTGCTCGCCAAAGCCGATCGGGCTGACGACGGGGATGAACTGGTCGTCCTGCAGGGCCTTGACCACGCTGGGGTCGATGCTCTCGATGTCACCCACCTGCCCCACGTCGTGCTCGCGCGTGGGGTCCTGCTGGTCGGCCATGCGCAGCTTGCGCGCGCGGATCATGGCGCCGTCGCGCCCGGTCAGTCCCACGGCCTTGCCGCCAGCCTGGTTGATGAGGCCCACGATGTCCTGCTGCACCTCGCCGGCCAGCACCCATTCCACCACCTCCATGGTCTCGGCGTCGGTCACGCGCATGCCCTGGATGAACTGGCCCTGCTTGCCCAGGCGCTTGAGCAGCGTTTCGATCTGCGGCCCGCCACCGTGCACCACGACCGGGTTGATGCCGACCAGCTTGAGCAGCACCACGTCTTCGGCAAAGGCCTGCTGCAGGGCCGGCTCGGTCATGGCATTGCCGCCGTACTTGATGACCATGGTCTTGCCGTGGTACTTGCGGATGTACGGCAGCGCCTGCGCAAGGACATCGGCCTTGTCGCGCGGCGCGAGGGTGGAGAGGTCGGGGGGCGTGGTCATGCGGCACTTCCTGCAAAGGCGGGCAAAACCGAAATTCTAGGGCTATGGCATGGCCAGCCACTCAGGCCTCGATCCAGAAACACCGCGGAGCCGCCCTTCGACAGACTCAGGACGGGCCGCGGGTGTTGCCCCTTGAGGGGGTCGCGCGCAGCGCGGTGGGGGTCAGAAATGTATTCCGCGCATCATCTGCTGCATCGCCACCGCCTCGGCCGAAAGCTGCGCCTTCGCGCCCTTCTCCCCCTTCGCCGCCGACGAATCGGGGAACATGCGGAAGCTGGTGTTCATCACGATCTGCGCCACGCGCGGCACCATCGCGTGCATCACCTGCCCGGTAATGCCCAGGCGCGTGGCAATGCGCACCGGCTTGAAGATGCAGGCCTGCGCGATCATGTCCGCGGCTTCCTCGGGTGCCAGCGTGGGCACGTTCTTGTAGATCTGGGTCGGCGCGATCATGGGCGTGCGCACCAGCGGCATGTTGATGGTCGTGAAGCTGATGCCCTGGTCGGCGAACTCGCTGCTGGCGCAGCGTGTCCAGGCGTCCAGCGCCGCCTTGCTGGCCACATAGGCGCTGAAGCGCGGGGCGTTGGTGAGCACGCCGATGGAGCTGATGTTGACCACGTGACCCTTCTTTTTCGCCACCATGCCGGGCAGCAGCCCCATGGTTACGCGCAGGCAACCGAAGTAGTTGAGCTGCATCGTGCGCTCGAAGTCGTGGAAGCGGTCGTAGCTGCCTTCGATCGCGCGCCGGATCGAACGCCCCGCGTTGTTGATCAGGAAGTCGACACCGCCGTGGTTCTGGATCAGCAGTTGCACGAAGCGATCGGCATCGGCCATGTCGGCGATGTCGGCGGGGTAGGCAATGAACTGGTAGCCCTTGTCTTTCGCCTCCCTGCAGGCCTCGTCGAGCTTGTCCTGGTCGCGGCCGCAGATGATGGTGACCGCGCCCGCCTCCGCGAACTTGTGTGCCGCCGCCAGGCCGATGCCCGAGCTGCCACCGGTGACCAGCACCACCTTGCCGGCCACCGTGCCCTTGAGACTGCGGTCAATGTGCAGGTCCGGGTCGAGGTAACGCTCCCAGTAGTCCCACAGGCGCCAGGCGTAGTCCTTGAGGTTCGGGCATTCGATGCCGCTGCCCTTGAGCGCGGCGAGCGTTTCGCGGCAGTCGAAACGCGTCGGGTAGTTGACGAAGGTCATCATGTCCTCGGGCAGGCCGAGGTCCTGCATGACGGCCTTGTAGACACGGCGCACCGGCGCCAGCGCCATCAACCCCTTCTTCACGCTCCTGGGGATGAAGCCCATCAGCGCGGCGTTGACGAACAGGTTCATCTTGGGCGCGTGCGCGGCCTTGCTCAGGATGTCGAGCACGTCGCCAACGCGGTAGCCCATGGGGTCCACCAGGTGGAAACAGGCACCGCTGCCGCGCTTCTGGTGGCTGATGTGGTCCAGCGCGTCGACCACGAAATCCACCGGCACGATGTTGATGCGCCCGCCCTCCAGCCCCACGCTGGGCATCCAGGGCGGCAGGATCTGCCGCATGCGCTGGATCAGCTTGAAGAAGTAGTAGGGCCCGTCGATCTTGTCCATCTCGCCGGTGCGCGAGTCGCCCACCACGGCGGCGGGCCGGTACACGCTCCAGGGGATCTTGCATTCCTGCCGCACGATCTTCTCGCTCTCGTGCTTGGTCATGAAGTAGGGATGGTCGTAGTTTTCCGCCTCCTCGAACATGTCCTCGCGGAAGACGCCCTCGTAGAGGCCGGCGGCAGCGATTGACGACACGTGGTGGAAGTGGCCGGCGGCGATCGCCCGGGCGAACTCCACGGTGTTGCGCGTGCCGTCCACGTTCACCGCGATCTGGCTTTCCTCGTCGGCTTCCAGGTCGTACACCGCCGCGAGGTGGAAGAAGTGGTCGATCTTCCCCTTGAGCGCTTTCACGTCGTCCGCCGACACACCGAGCTTCTTCGCCGTGAGGTCACCGAAAACCGGCACCGCGCGTGCCACACCCACGCCCCAGTACTCGCGCAACCCGGCCACCTTGCCCTCGCTCTCCTTGCGAATCAGGAAGTGCACCACCGCGCCTTTGCGCTGCAGCAGCCTGGCCACCAGGCGTTTGCCGATGAAACCGGTGGCACCGGTGACGAAGTAGTGCATGGAGATCTCCTGAAGCGGTGTTATTGAGTTGAAGAGAAGGGAAACAGCGGGGGGGCGTCAGGCATTCTTGTCCAGGACGGTGGCACCCGCATTCCGCAAAAACCCGCGTGAGGCGCGGCCCACAGCGCGGCACGTTTAGTCGTGCGACCCTACACAGGCGCGGCGCCCGGGCCGTACAGTGGTTGCACCCGTGGCTGCCCAGCTGGTCACGCCTTTTTCCTCAAACCACTCCAGGAGTTCCGCATGGTCAAGAAAATCCAGAAAGCCGGCAGCGCAGCGCAGTCCAGCGCCGCAGGCTTCAACTCCCCCCTGTCGGGTGCCATCAAGGATTCGGCTCAGCAGATCTGGCTGGCCGGCCTGGGTGCCTTTTCCAAGGCGCAGGAAGAGGGAGGCAAGGCCTTTGAATCGCTCGTGAAGGAAGGCATGTCGATCCAGCGCAAGACGCAGGCCGTGGCCGAAGAGCGCATCTCCGAAGCCACCAACCGAGTCAGCAGCATGGCCACCGACATCTCGTCCAAGGCACAGGGCCAGTGGGACAAGCTGGAGAACATCTTTGAAGAGCGCGTGGCCAAGGCGCTGAACAAGCTGGGTGTGCCCTCGGCGCGCGATGTGGAGGCACTGATCGAGCGCATCGATGCGCTCAACGCCCAGGTGCAGCGCCTGGGTGGCAAGGCACCGGCCAAGGCCGCGGCCCGCAAGGCAAGCACCCCCAAGAAGGTCGCCCCGGCGAAGAAGGCTGCCGCACGCAAGACCACGCGCCGCACAAAGGCCGCCTGACGGCCGACGCCCAGCCTCGGCACCAGGCAAAAAAGAGGGGCGCACGACGCCCCTTTTTTGCGCCTGTACCGGATGCTGCAACGCAGCACTTTTACCCACCCACGCGGTCTACACTCGAACGCATGACGACGCCTCGCCAAGCCCTTCATCGCAACGCCACGACGAAGTCCCACCGTCCGCGCATTGCCCTGGCACTGGCCGGTGGCGGACCGCTCGGCGCGATTTACGAGATCGGCGCGCTGTGTGCGCTGGACGACGGTCTTGCGGGCCTGGACTTCAACGACTGCGACCACTACCTGGGCGTGTCGGCCGGAGGCTTCATCGCGGCCGGCCTGGCCAACGGCATTCGTCCGCGCCAACTCTGCGAAGCTTTCATCGAGGACCGCTCGGGCGAAGACGATTTTGATCCCGCATGGCTGCTCAAGCCGGCCTGGGGCGAGTTCGGCACGCGCCTGCGGCGCCTGCCCGGCCTGCTGGGCAGCGCGCTGTGGGCCTGGGGCGCACAGGGCAAGGGCTTCACCAGCGCCTTCGAGCGCGTGGGCGCGGCGCTTCCCACTGGCGTGTTCGACAACGAGGACATCCACCTGCAGATTCAGCGCCTGTTCAGCCAGCCCGGGCGCAGCAACGACTTTCGCGAACTGCGCGCGCGCCTGACCCTGGTGGCGACACAGCTCGACACCGGCGACGCCGCTCCCTTCGGCCGTCCCGGCTGGGACCACGTGCCGATCTCGCGCGCCATCCAGGCCAGTGCGGCACTGCCCGGCCTGTTCCCGCCGGTCGAGATCGGCGGCCAGCACTATGTGGATGGCGCCCTCAAGAAAACCTTGCACGCCACCGTGGCACTCAATGAAGGCACCGACCTGCTGCTGTGCCTGAACCCGCTGGTGCCGTTTCACACCAACCCCGGCCTGCACGATGGCCGGCGCATCCCCGCGCTGGTCGAAGGGGGCCTGCCAGCGGTGATGAGCCAGACCTTCCGCTCGATGATCCACTCGCGCCTGGAGCTGGGCCTCAAGCACTACGAGCGCGCCTACCCGGACACCGACATCGTTCTCATCGAGCCCGACCAGCGCGACGCGACCCTGTTTTTTGCCAACACCTTCAGCTACCGCCAGCGCCGCGAAATCGCCGAACACGCCTACCAGCAGACGCGCCGCCTGCTTCTGGATCGCGCCGCCCGGCTCACACCGCAGCTCGCGCGCCATGGCATCGCGCTCGACCT
Source organism: Hydrogenophaga sp. (assembly GCF_025699295.1). Lineage (GTDB taxonomy): Bacteria > Pseudomonadota > Gammaproteobacteria > Burkholderiales > Burkholderiaceae_C > Hydrogenophaga. The sequence goes on from NZ_JAILWB010000005.1 coordinate 262,541, forward strand.
GCAGACCCTGCGCGACCCCGCGCGGCGGCTGCTGGCCCCGAGGCCGCGCAGCCACAGCGCGGTGGGCACACGGCTGCACGCCACGCTCGACGAGTTGCAGCGGCACCTCGAACAGGGCCGCGCCGCGCCGGCGCAAGCCGCCCGCTGAGCGAGCGCCACCATGGCCAGGAAAGCCCCGCGCCGTACCGCCGAGCGCATCCTCGAGGTCACGCTCGAACTGTTCAACCGCTTCGGCGAGCCCAACGTGTCGACCACGCTGATCTCGGCCGAGTTGGGCATCAGCCCGGGCAACCTCTACTACCACTACCCGGCCAAGGACGAGCTCATCAACTCGCTGTTCGAGCGCTACGAGCGCGCGCTGGGCGAGCTGCTGGGCGCCAGCGAGAGCGTGCGCAACGTGGAGGACGCCTGGTTCTTCCTTCACTCGCTGTTCGAGATCATCTGGGAATACCGCTTCCTGTACCGCGACCTGAACGACCTGCTGTCGAAGAACCGCCTGCTGGAAACCCGGTTCCAGACCGTGTTGAAGAACAAGTCGCGCGCGATCCGCAACCTGCTCGCCGGCATGAGCCGCCACGGTGCGGTGCAGATCGACGCCCGCGAGACCGAGCCCACCGCCACCAGCATGGTCGTGGTGCTGACCTACTGGCTGAGCTTTGAATACGTGCGCGACCCGCGCCACGCGCTCGAGCCCGACAACGCACAGCAGGCGCTGCTGCGTGGCGCCTGCCACGTGCTCAACCTGCTCGCGCCCTATCTGGAAACCTCGCAGCGGCAGCATCTGATGACGCTCACCGGCGCCTACGGTGCAGCCGCCTGAGCCCTTCTTGCGAGAGAGAACACACCATGGCCGAATGGACCCCCGCCCCCACCACCGGACAGGTCGACCACTTTGACGTCGAGCGCCTGCAGCGCCTCTGGAGCCGCCTGCACCAGGGCGACGCCGAGCCCTGGTCCGACGAACCCGCTGTGCAGCATGCCTGGGTGCATTTCCACAATGGCGAGTTCCAGCGCGCCGCCGAGGCCGGCCTGGCGATCGGCGACGCTGGCATGAACGTCGCGAACAAGGCCACCTGCATCTACGCCAACTACCTCGAACCACGCGAGCAGAACCGACAGGACCTGCTGCTCGAAGCCGCGGCACGCGCCGAGTCGCTGCAGCGCCGCCATCCCGACAACACCGGCGGATGGTACTGGCAGGCCTACGCCCTGGGTCGCTACAGCCAGGGCATCAGCGTGGCCAAGGCGCTCACGCAGGGCCTCGGCGTGCGCGTGCGCACCGCGCTGGAAGCCACCATCGCCCGCGAGCCACAGCATGCGGACGCCCATCTTGCTCTGGCGGCCTTTCACGCCGAGGTGATCGACAAGGTGGGCAGCATGGTCGGGCGCATGACCTACGGCGCGAACAAGGCCACCGGGCTGGCCCTGTACCAGCAAGCCATGGCGCTCAATCCCGACGCCATCGTCACCCTGACGGAATTCGCCAATGGCCTGCTCATGCTCGAAGGACCGGACGCCTTGCCCGAGGCCAACCGACTTCTCGACCGTGCCGCGTCGATCGAGCCACTGGACGCAATGGAGCGGCTGTACGTGGCGTCCGCACGGGTGGCGCTGGAAGGCTGAATCAGGACGACGCGCCCAGCCCGTCCACCGCCTGGAACATCGCCTGCCGGGCCTGCGCGACGATCTGCGCCTTCCATTCGTCCGTGTCCACGTAGAACGCCGCCAGCATGCGCTGCTTGATCGCAGCGCGCAGTTCGGACGGCGCCTCGGGGTGGAGGTGCTGCCAGTGGTCACCGCGCAAGGCGTCGATGACTTCGGTGATCGGCACCGTGCCGTATTCCATGGCAATGCCGGTGTACTGCGCCTGCGGGCATTCTTCGTACGCGGCGCACCACATCAGCCCAGTGAGCAGGGCCGATGTGGAGGTGCCGTCGTAGATGGAGGTCACAGGTGTCTGGCCATTGCCGCCCCACCAATCACGCGCACGCTTGAGTGCGGCAGCATCGTCGCGGCAGGCAAAGATGCGCTCGCCCAGACCGCTGGGCCCCAGGCCGGTGTGCAGGTCGATCCACGCCAGGTGGCGAGCCTGGCCGCCATGCTGCCGCAGCACCGTGCGCAGCGTCTGGTTGCTCCATGTAGGTGCCATGCCGCCGAAGAACAGACCGTCGGCAAAGGCATGCTGGCCTTGCGAGACGGCAGCCTGATAGCGCGGGAGTCCGTTCGTCGCAATGTATGCCTGGATGGCCGCTTCGTTGTCCGCCCCCGGTGGCCACTGTGCCGGCAACAGCAGATCGTGCAGCTGCGCGTACGCCGCATTCACCGGCAGGGGCTGGCCGAAGTCCTGGAAGTTGCGGTTGAGGTCCACGTTCTCGTGGGTCACGCGGCGCACCCACGAGAAGCCGTGCGGGTTGAGCGCATGGATGTAGAGCACGGCCACCCCTGCGGCGCGCGCGTGTTCGCGCCATTCCGCGTCGTGCGTGGCAAACACCTGCACGCCCGAGCCGCAGTAGCCCTCGGCCCCATGGCAGGCGCTGCTGACGATCAGCAGGCGCCCGGCATCGGGTGCACCGTCAAGCGCCACATCCATGGCCAGGGTTTCTCCGTCGCGGCCAGGCAGTGGATGGTTGTGGCTGGTGATCGCCATGCCCGCTGCAGCCGCCCCTTCGAGGAACTGCACCCGGGCGCGGGCGTAGGACGAAGAGAAAGCGTCTTGCGGCGCGATCAAGCGGCACCCCCGGTGCGCGGCTGGCCCAGCCATTTCTCGGCCAGCCGCACCCAGAAGGTCGCCCCAAGGGGAATCAGGTCGTCGTTGAAGTCGTAGCTCGGGTTGTGCAGCATGCAGGGGCCGTCGCCATGGCCCATCTCGCGGTGCGCGCCGTCGCCGTTGGCAATAAAGGCGTAGCAGCCCGGGCGTGCCTGCAGCATGTAGGCGAAATCCTCCGCGCCCATCGTGGGCTCCTGCTCCACCACGTGGTCTGCGCCCACGATTTCGGCCATCACCTCGCGGGCGAACGCGGTTTCGGCGGCGTGGTTGATGGTAGGCGGGTAGTTGCGATGGAACCTGAACTCCACAGTGGCGCCGAAGGCCGCGCAGGTGTGTTCGGCAATCTCCTGCATGCGCCGCTCGATCATGTCGAGCACCTCCAGCGTGAACGTGCGCACCGTGCCCTGGATCTCGCAGCGGTCGGGCACGACGTTGGTGGCCTCGCCGGTATGGATCATGGTGACCGAGATCACGCCCGCGTCCACCGGCTTCTTGTTGCGCGTGATGATGGTCTGGAAAGCCTGCACCATCTGGCAGGCCACCGGCACCGGGTCGATGCCGTTGTGCGGCAGGGCAGCGTGCGCGCCCTTGCCGCGGATGACGATGTGGAACTCGTTGCTCGACGCCATCACCGGACCCGTGCTGGCGGCGAAGGTGCCCACCGCCATGCCGGGCCAGTTGTGCATGCCGAAGACAGCCTCCACCGGGAACTGCTCGAACAGGCCGTCCTTGATCATTTCGCGCGCGCCGCCACCGCCCTCCTCCGCCGGCTGGAAGATCAGGTAGACCGTGCCGTCGAAGTTGCGGTGCTTTGCGAAGTGCTGGGCGGCTGCGAGCAACATGGCGGTGTGGCCGTCGTGGCCGCAGGCGTGCATCTTGCCCGCGTTCTGGCTTGCATGGGCGAAGCTGTTGTGCTCCTGCATGGGCAGCGCGTCCATGTCGGCGCGCAGGCCGATGGCGCGCCCGCTGGCACCGCCGTCGCGGCCATGCACGATGCCTACCACGCCGGTGGTGCCCAAGCCCCGGTGCACGGGAATGCCCCACTCGGTGAGCCGGGCAGCCACCACGTCGGCGGTTCGCACTTCTTCGAAGCAGAGTTCGGGGTGGGCGTGGATGTCGCGCCGCACGGCGGCAATGCCTGCCGCCTGGGTAAGGATGGAGTCAATGAGTTTCATGGGGTCTCTGGGTGGGTGCAAGGGGCGGCATGCACCATCTGAAAAAACGCCCATGGTATCGAAGCCGCTCCACCCTGGCTGCCGCCGCGATGACAACCACCACCCACCAAGGGGCCATGCACCGCTTCAGCGCCGGATGCGGCCGTCCTCGGTCAGCAGTGTCAGTTCCACGAACTTCGAACCGGTGTGCTTGTTCGGTCCGAAATCGACCGGGAAGCCACCCAGGTCCAGGTTGCGCATGCTCTGTACCGCGCTGATGAAGGTGTCGCGCGTGAGGTTGCGCCCGGCCCGGTTGACCGCCTCGGTGAACACCTTGGCCGCCACGAAACCCTCGATGCCCGAGTAGTTCGCCGCCCGGCCCTGCTTGGCCCGGACCGCAGCCAGGTATTCGCCGGAAATGCCGGTGACGGGTGTGTACGGAAACGGCATCACCTGGCTGACCACGACGCCCCGGGCGTCCTTGCCCAGTTCGTCAAGCAGGGCCTGCGTGCCGACGAAGGACACGTTGTAGAAGTTGCCGATGAATCCGCGTTTGCGCGCCTCGCGAATGAAGGCGGCGCATGACTTGTAAGCGCTGATCTGCACGATGGCCTCGGGCTTCTGCGCCATGATGGCGTCGAGCGACGCGGCCACGTCCACGGTGTTGCGCTCGACCGTCCCGGTTGAGGTGGGCGCCAGATCCAGCGTCTTGAGCGCGCGCGTCACGCCTTCGAGGCCCGCCTTGCCATAGGCGTCGTTCTGATAGAACACCGACACCTTCTTGATGCCCGTACCGGTGATCTGCCGCACGATGGCCGCGGTCTCGTCGAAGTAGGACGCGCGCACGTGGATGGCGTAGCGGTTGAACGGGTCGCGCAGCGCCTCGGCACCGGTGAAAGGCGCGAAGAACGGCACTTTGGCCTCGGTCGCCAGTGGCAAAGCCACCACACTGGTGGGCGTGCCGATGTAGCCGAACAGGGCAAACACGCCGTCGGCGATGAGCTTGCGCGTGTTGGCCACGCAACGCTCGGGCTCGTAACCGTCGTCCATGCGCGTGAGCTCGATGCGCCGGCCGTTGACGCCGCCCTTCTGGTTCAGGGCCTCGAAGTACAGCTGCGCGCCCAGGTGAAACTGCAGGCCCAGCTGTTCGGCAGCGCCACTGAACGGAGCCGACTGGCCCAGCACGATGCGGCTGTCGTTCACCCCCACAGACTGGGCCCGCGCCGACAAGGCCGCGCCCCCCAGCATCTGCAATCCGGCCAGACGGCCCGCACATCCAAGAATTTCTCTGCGTCGCATGCTCAAGGTACTCCCCCCCGATAGGGCATTGAGATACCTCGCAGCGTATGCGATTTGCTGCATATGAGAAAGGGGTTTATTCCCGAACCCGCCCCTGGCCGTCGATCAGGCTCAGGTCGACCCGGCGCGAGCCCACGCGTTCGCCGTCGAAATGGACCCGCACGCCGCCAACGTCGAGGTTGCTCAGCCCCTCGATGGCCTCGCGCAAGCCGGCTGCGTTCAGCGGAGGCTTGCGCACGGCCACGCGCAGCGCCTCGGTCAGGGCGCGTGCGGCAAGATAGCCTTCCAGCAGATAGACATCGGGCTTGAGCCGCGCGGCAGCGGCATCGGCCATCAGTTCACGCACCAGGGCCGTGCGGGCATGGTCGGGCTTGGGCGTCACGCGCACCACCACCACGCCGCTGCCGGCCGCGCCCAGTTGCTCCGCCAGCAGGCCTTCGCCGGTGTTGGAAAAACCGTAGATGGGGCCTCGAAACCCCTGGGCACGCAAAGCACGAATGCCTTTCCCCGCCGACGTGGCGTCGCCCAGCACAAGCACGGCCTGCGGCTTCTTCTCCAGAGCGCTTCCCACCTGCTCCAGGGGCAGACTGGCCAGCAGGTTGGCCCCCATGGCGGTGGTGGTCCGCTGCGCCGAATCGAGCGCGAACAGCGACTCGCTGTCCGGTCCGTGCAGGATGACCAGGCGGCGCGCGCCGAGCATGTCCACATGCCGCGTCACGGCAGCCGCCTCCTCCGAGAATCCCGGGCGCATGCTGTAGACGTTGGCATACACCGGCCCGCGCAGCTCATCGGCCGAGGCCATCGGCCCGAACAGGATGGCGTCGGACGCCTTGATGGTCGGGTAGGCACCAATCACCTGCGGCGAGCCGTAGTAACCGAACAGGGCGAGCACGCCCTCGTCCAGAAAGCGCTGGGTGTTGGCCAGCGTGCGCGAGGGTTCACCGGCGTCGTCCACCGTCACGAGTTCGACCCGCTGTCCGTCCACGCCCCCGGCGAGGTTGAGGCGCGCGAAGTACAGCCGGGCACCGCGGGCGAAGGGTGCGGCCATGGGCGCATTCGGTCCGGTCAGGGCCACACTCTGCCCCAGCACGATAGGGGGCTTGTCGACCCCGCCGGTCTGCGCCGCGGCACCGAGGCATGCAGCGGCCAAGCACGCGAATATCATGAACGACTTGCGACGGATGAACTCCACAACCTGCCCCTTGAACACAATGGCCCGCCACGATAGGTGCCCCGCATGACCACCACCTCAGGGCATTCCCTGAAACCCGCCGCCCCCGTCAGCGCTTTGCAAGTTCTGCAGGTGCGCGGCGCCTGCCCGCACGACTGCCCGGACACCTGCGCCCTGGTCACCACCGTGGAAGACGGCGTGGCCGTGCGCGTCGCGGGCAACCCCGAACACCGCCACACCGATGGCGCCCTGTGCACCAAGGTCTCGCGCTACGCCGAACGCAGTTACCACCCCGAGCGCCTGCTCACCCCCCTCAAACGCAGCGGGCCCAAGGGCAGCGGCTGCTTCGAGCCTGTGACCTGGGACGAGGCGCTGGACGACATCGCGGCGCGCCTCAAGGCTGTCGCCGCGCGCGACCCACAGGCCATCCTGCCCTACAGCTATGCCGGCACCATGGGTCTGGTACAGGGTGAGGCCATGGCGGCGCGCTTTTTCCATCGCCTCGGCGCCTCGCTGCTGGACCGCACCATCTGCGCCTCCGCCGGTGGCGAGGGCCTGGTGCAGACGCTGGGTGGCAAGGTCGGCATGAAGGTCGAGCACTTCGCCCGGTCGAAGCTGATCCTGATCTGGGGCAGCAACTCGATCGGCAGCAACCTGCACTTCTGGCGCCTGGCGCAGCAGGCCAAGCGCGACGGCGCGCGCCTGGTCTGCATCGATCCGCGTCGCAGCGAAACGGCCGACAAGTGCCACGAACACATTGCGTTGCGCCCCGGCACCGACGCCGCGCTGGCGTTCGCGCTGATGCACCAGCTCATCGAGCACGGCTGGCTGGACCAGGACTACATCGACCGCCATACCCTGGGCTGGGAAGGGCTGCGCGAGCGCGCGCTGCAATGGCCACCCGAGCGCGCGGCCGAGGTCTGTGGCATCCCGGTGCAGCAGATCGTGGCCCTGGCGCGCGACTACGGAACGACCCGGCCCGCGGCGATCCGCCTGAACTACGGCATGCAGCGCGTGCGCGGCGGCGGCAACGCAGTGCGCGCCATCGCCTGCCTGCCCGCGCTGGTGGGCGCCTGGCGCGATCCGGCTGGCGGCCTGCTCCTGTCCACCTCGGGTTATTTCCCGGCGCGCCGCGCGGCGCTGCAGCGGCCCGACCTGCTGGCCGGACGCACGCCGCGCACCCTCAACATGAGCACCATAGGCGATGACCTGCTGCGCGAGACCTCGGCGACGTTCGGCCCGAAGGTCGAGGCGGTGATCGTCTACAACAGCAACCCCGTGGCAGTGGCGCCCGAATCGGGCAAGGTGGTGCAGGGCTTCGCGCGGGACGACCTGTTCACGGTGGTGCTGGAACACTTCCAGACCGACACCGCCGACCACGCCGACTACATCCTGCCGGCCACCACGCAGCTGGAGCACTGGGACATCCACGCCAGCTACGGCCACACCGACGTGCTGCTCAACCGCCCGGCGATTGCACCCGTGGGCCAGGCCCGGACCAATACCGACATCTTCCGCGCACTGGCCGCGCGCATGGGTTTCGACGACCCGTGCTTCGCCGAGGACGACCTCGCGTTGTGCCGCACCGCCTTCGACGGCGCGGTGGATTTCGAGACCCTGCTGGCGCAGGGCTACGCCACGCTGCCCGTGCCCGAGGCCCCCTTTGCCGAGGGCAACTTCCCCACCGCCTCGGGCCGCTGCGAGTTCTTCAGCGCGCGGCTGGTCGCGCAGGGTCTGGACGGTCTGCCCGATCACCTGCCCAACTTCGAAGCCATCGGCAGTTCCACGGCATTCCCGCTGGCCATGATCTCGCCACCCGCGCGCAACTTCCTCAACTCCAGCTTCGTCAACGTGACCAGCCTGCGCGACATCGAGGGTGAGCCGCTGCTGGAGATCCACGCCGACGACGCGCTGGCACGCGGCATCACCAGTGGCCAGATGGTGCGCGTGTTCAACCAGCGCGGTGAATACCGTTGCAAGGCCAGCGTGTCGCGGCGCGCGCGGCCTGGAGTGGTCAACGGCCTGGGCATCTGGTGGCGCAAGCTCGGTCCCTTCGGCACCAACGTCAACCAGGTCACCAGCCAGCAGCTGACCGACATGGGGCGGGGCCCGGTGTTCTACGACTGCCTGGTGGAAGTGGCCGCCCTGGTGGAGACCTCCTGATGCGGATGCGGCGTCGCGCCGCGCTTGCAGCGCCGATCCTTGCCGCGCTGGTCGCGGGCTGCGCCGGCACCACTGGCGTGGGGTACTACTGGCAATCCGTCACCGGCCACCTGCGGCTGATGCAGGCCGCGCGCCCGGTGAACGACTGGCTGGCCGACGCGCACACCCCCGAACAACTCAGGCACAAGCTCGCCGTCGCCCAACGCATCCGCGCCTTCGCCGTGAGCGAACTGGCACTGCCCGACAACGCCAGCTACCACCGCTACGCGGACCTCCACCGCCGCGCCGCGGTCTACAACGTGGTGGCCGCGCCCCCCCTCTCGCTCACGCTGCAGACCTGGTGCTTTCCGGTGGCGGGCTGCGTCGGCTACCGCGGCTACTTTGATGAGGCCGACGCGCGCCGCTTCGCGCAGAGCCTGTCCGGCGACCTGGAAGTGTCGGTCTACCCGGTTCCCGCGTACTCCACCCTGGGCTGGATGAACTGGGCCGGTGGCGACCCGCTGCTCAACACCTTCATTGCCTACCCGGAAGGGGAGCTCGCTCGCCTGATCTTCCACGAACTGTCGCACCAGGTTGCCTACGCCAGCGGCGACACCGAGTTCAACGAGTCATTCGCCACCACGGTCGAGCGCCTGGGCGGTACACGCTGGATGGCCTCGCAAGCCAGCGACGCCGTGCGCGCCGAGTACGCAGTGTTCGACCAGCGCCGGCGCAGCTTTCGCGCCCTGACGCTCTCGGTGCGCCAGCGGTTGCAGGCGATCTACCAGGACACCACACTCGATGCCGACGAGAAGGCGCGGCGCAAGGCCGCCGCCATGGCCGAGTTCCGGCACCGCTACCAGGATCTGCGGCACGAATGGGATGGCTTCTCCGGTTACGACCGCTTTGTCACCCAGGCCAACAACGCCAGCTTTGCCGCGCAGGCCGCCTACGACGGCCTGGTGCCCGCGTTTGAAGCCCTGTTCGAGCGCGGGGGGCGCGACTTCGCGCGGTTCTATGATGCGGTTCACGCGCTGGCCGCGATGCCCCGGGAAGAACGGCATGCCAGGCTTCGCCGCCTCGTGCCCGACGGCACGGCGGTGGCTAGCAGCGGCGCGCACACGCGACCCTGATCCCGCGGCACCGCACGACACGAAACGAGACACGCCATGGCAGACATCCACATCGAACGCGAACACACCCTGGGCCTGCCCGCCGCACGCAAGCTGGCCTGGCGCTGGGCGGAACAGGCGGAGAACGACTTCGACATGAGCTGCACCTACGAGGAGGGTGACGCCTGCGACGAGGTGCAATTCACACGCTCGGGCGTAAGCGGCACGCTCAGGGTGTCGGCCGAACGTTTCGAACTCGACGCCCGCCTGGGCTTCCTGCTGGGCGCCTTCAAGGACCGCATCGAGGGCGAGATCGTGAAGAATCTGGACACGCTGCTGGCCGGAAAGAAGCCTGCGACCAAGGCCGCCTCCGCTCCGAAAGCCACGGCCAAAAAGAAGAAAGCCGGCTGAGCCGGCTTGTGCATTTACTTGTGCACTTATCCAGAGCGCAGAGCGCCCGCGGAATCGGCTTTGCCGGGCCGCCAGGTGCGTCCCCTTTGGGAGGTGACGCCGAAGGCGGCGCGGGGGGTCAACTCAAGCTTTCGATCAGATCGACGTACTGCTGCATTGCGTCATCCTGCCCCGTGCCCTTCAGGCCGTTCCAGGCGTCCCACTTGGCGCGTCCCACCATGTCACCAAAGCCCGGCTTCTTCTCGGCGTTGTCGCCTGCCGTGGCCTGCTTGTACAGGGCGTATATCTTCAGCAGCGTGGCGTTGTCGGGGCGCTCGCTCAGGTTCTTGGAATTCGCCACGGCGGCGTCGAAACGGGACTTGAGGTCGGCCATGAATGCTCCTGATGTGAATGGAATTGCCCGGTTCACGGTGGCCGGGCTTAGGGTGGTCCCGCTATCTTACGTTCAGGCCACTGCGCACAATAGAGCCACAAACCCAGAGAAACGCCGTGCCGGGTGATCCCGCAGCGGTCCACGCACCCGAGGAGCATCCATGGTTCAACGTGTTGCCGCGCGCGCCGGTACGTCGGTCAGGCAGGCCCTGACCAGCACATTGGGCCTGGAAGGCGAGCGCATGAGCAAGGTCGACACGGCCTGGCTGCGCATGGACTCGCCGTCGAACCTGATGATGATCGTCGGCGTGTGGATCCTGCGCCCGGGCATCACCCATGCAGCGCTGACCGAACGCGTGCGCGAACGCCTGCTGCCCTACCGCCGCTTCAAGCAAACCGCCCGGGAAGATGCGGCCGGCGCGCACTGGGCGGACGACCCCGATTTCCGGCTGGAACGTCACGTCGTCACGCACAAGCTGGCCCGGCGCAAGGGCCAGAGCGAGCAGGCCGCACTGCAGGCCCGGGTGGGTGACCTCGCCATGCAGCCACTGGACCACGCGCACCCGCTCTGGCGCTTCGAACTCATCGAGCAGTACGGCGGCGGCTCGGCCCTGGTCGCACGCATCCACCACTGCATCGCCGACGGCATCGCCCTCATCAGCGTGATGATGAGCCTGGTGGATGGTGGCGGAGCCCCGCCGCAACGCCAGCGCCGCAAGCCCCTGTCCAGCCTGGACAGCCCAGAGGACTGGCTGGCCGACACGCTGATCCGCCCGTTCGGCGACATCACGGCCAGGGCGCTGGAGGCCGCGGGCGGGGGTGCCGCCCGATCGCTCTCGATGCTGGCGGCGCCGCAACAGGGCCTGAGCGACACCCTGGGCCAGGCGATGGACCTCGCCCGCATGGGTGGCCAGCTGGCCAGCGACATCGCGGCCCTGGCGCTGATGCCCGACGACTCACCCACGCGCCTCAAGGGACAACCCGGCAGCACCAAGCGCGTGGCCTGGTGCGAACCCATTCCCCTGGACGAGGTCAAGGCCATCGGCAAGGCCCTGAACTGTTCGGTCAACGATGTGCTGCTGGCCTGCGTGGCGGGTGCGATCGGTGCCTATCTGCAAGGCCTGGGCGACGACACGCAGGGCAAGGAGATCCGCGCCATGGTGCCGATCAACCTGCGGCCGATGGAAGACGCCTGGAAGCTGGGCAACCGCTTCGGCCTGGTGCCGCTGGTGCTGCCCATCGGCATGGCCAATCCGATCGAGCGCGTGTTCGCCGTGCGCGCGCGCATGAACGAACTCAAGGGCAGCCTTCAACCCCTGCTCGCCTTCGGACTGCTGTCGGTGGCCGGGCTGCTGATCAAGCCGGCACAGGACGCCATGCTGGGCCTGTTCGGCCGCAAGACCACGGCGGTGATGACAAACGTGCCGGGACCGGCGACCAAGCTCAAGGTCTGTGGCTCCACGCTGGAGCAGACCATGTTCTGGGTGCCGCAGACCGGCACGGTCGGCCTGGGGGTGTCGATCCTGAGCTACGGCGGTGGCGTGCAGTTCGGCGTGATCGCCGACACCACACTGTGCCCCGACCCGCAGCTCATCATCGACCGGTTCGAGCCGGAGTTTGCACAGCTTCTGACGCTCACGCTGATGCTGCCCTGGGGCGAAGCGGGACACCCCGCACGCGCCACCGCGGCTCGGCTTGCTGCCCCCCGAGGGGGCTGATCCGGCTTCGGGCAGCCCGGCGCCGGGTCGCCCTTCAGCCGCCTCACACGGTGGCCAGCCGGCGGTCGGCCACTTCGAGCAGGCCGTCGAAGATCAGGCTGTCCACCAGCTCGACGTCGGTCGACATGCTGGGCGCCATCTTCCAGCCAGCGCCGCCGGTCATGAAGCACGCCGGCTCCTCGCCGCAGTGCCGGCGCAGGTTCTCCACCATGCGCTGCACCGCACCGGCGATGGCAAAGGTGCCGCCGCTGGTGAGCGCGTCGCTGGTGTTGGTGGGAAAGTCGCAGACCTCGCCAGTCGGAACGTGCAGACCGGCCGTGCCGGACTCGAGCGCGCGCAGCATGATGCCGTGCCCGGGCAGGATGATGCCGCCCAGAAAACGGCCTTCGGCATCGATCGCTTCCACGGTGACCGCCGTGCCCACCATCACCACCACGCAGGGCCGCTTCGGTCCCTGCGCGAGCAGGCGCTGACGCGCACCGATCATCGCCACCCAGCGGTCCGAACCCAGGCGGGCCGGGTGGTCGTAGCCATTGACGAGACCGGCCTCGGCATTGCTTGAAACCACCCATTGGGGCGTCACGTCCCAGAGTTCGAGCTGCTCTTCCACCCGCCGCTTGACGGCGTCGCCCGCCACGACGCAACCCAGAACCCAGCGCGGCGGTGGCAACCGCGCCCAGTCCCCGTCCTCCAGGGACTCGATGTTCTCCAGAAACTGCGCACCACTGGCCAGCAGGGAAGCCCCCACGCGCGGTGCGTCGTACAAGGCCCACTTCAGGCGGGTATTCCCTACGTCCAGGGCCAGCAAGGTCATGCGCGGATTATGGGCAGACGATTGAAAGGGGCATGTCGCACCGCAGCATGCTTGCGATGCGCGGTCTCAGATCAGGCCGATCCAGCAGGCACGCTGAACCGCTGCCAGTTTGTTGTCTGTTTGCAACTTTCCCATGGCGTTGGCGAGATGGTAGTTCACCGTGCGCTCGGAGCAGTCCATGCGCAGCGCGGTTTCGCGCGCGGTGAGGCCCTCGAACGCGAGGTTGAGGCTTTCGAGTTCACGCGGGCTCAGCCCCACGCGCTGCTCGGCAATCGTGCGCCGCAGCATCGGCCACACGTTGAACGCCGACCAGGCCAGCACCGCGGCCTCGGAACGGTCAGCGAACGCACGCGGGCTGAACATGAAGCACTCGAACGCACGGCCCGCCGGCAGGCTGAAAGCCACGCGCACCAGCGTCTGGTAGCCGTGCGCCAGCCAGAGGCGGCGCCAGCGGCTCGACTGTTCAAACGACGATTTCGAGATGTCCTGCCAGGCCACGAGCGGCGCGTCGCTGTCGCGCCAGCCCGCGCCAAAATCGCGGCTCTCGGCAAGTGCCTCCGCAGGGCCGAGCAGCCGCGGCGGGTGCACCGCGAGCACCTCGCGCTGGTCCCTGCCACCGGTGGGGTTGGGGCCGAGTACCAGCACGGCCTCGACACCCTGATCGCGCAGCGCGCACACCCAGTCAGCCAGAATGCCGTCCAGGCCCACACTGTCAAAGTTGACAGGCAGGGTCATGGTTTGCAACACCCTGTTGCATACACAATGCCTGATGTCTCACGATGGGGGTTACGGGCAGGGGGTATTGGGCGATCGAAGGAGTGCATATTGTCTTTGGACCGGTTGTGGATGCGCAGCGCCAAGGCCCGCTTGTGGCGATGGTTGCTGGACGAGGTCGTCCACGCGCCCGTGGAACCTATTTTGCACCCATCCCGCTACCGGTTGTTGTGGATCGGTGCCTTCACCTTTGTCGGTCACCTGCTGATTTATGGCATCTGGGGATATCTGGTCCCTCAGCCCTACGAGAACGTGTGGGCCCGTCTGGTCATGGCCTTCCTGGCATTGATTTATGTGCTTCCCCGGATTTCACGAGACCCCTCGGCCAAGGAAAGCGGCCGGCTGTTCAGCCTGGCCACATGGATTCAACTGCCCTGGTTCTTCACCTGGATGTACTGGATGAACGGCGGAAATGCCGTCTGGCTGGGCAGTGTCGCCGCCATGATCCTGATCTATTACCACGCCACAGACTGGCGCCTGGCCACGATCGGGCTGATCACCGGCGGCCTGGCCGGCTGGGGCAGCGCGGAGCTGTATGGCGCCGACATGCATGCGTTCGAGGAACCCATGGGCAATGTGGTGGTGATTGTCTTTGCGTGGCTCATGGGCTTGATGCTGGGCTTCTCCAGCGCCAATCTGCGCCGCGCCCGCCTGCTCAACACGCTGAGCACCATGGGTGTGATGGCACACGAGCTGCGCACTCCCCTGGCCACGGTCAACCTGATGGGCGACGTGCTGCGCAACCTGGTGCAGCACGACGTGCCCGAGTCCAAGCGCAAGAAGCTCGACGAGCTGGCCACGCGCCTGCAAAACCTGGTGCGCAGCATGAACCGGCAGATCGACACGCAGATATCCAATGCGCAGCTCATGCGCCTGCCGCGCGAGCAGTCCGAAATCCTGGCGGCCGAACTGGTGCAGGAAGTGGTGAGCCAATACCCTTACCGGTCGTCGCGGGAACGCGACTGCGTGCAGGTGCACATCCAGACCGACTTCTGCTTCACGGCATCGCGCCCGTTGTTCGCGCAGGTGCTCACCAACCTGATCAAGAACGCGCTGCACGCGCTCGCCGCTGCAAGCACCGCGCCCAGCCCCGGCGATCTGCGGGTGGATGTGGGCATACACCATGGCAAGGGCCGCATCGCGGTCTCCGACGACGGCATCGGCATCTCGCACGAGCAGCAGCAACGCATCTTCGAGCCGTTTTTTTCGACCCAGACCGGTGCCGGCAACGGCCTGGGCCTGACGTTCTGCAAGAACGTGGTGGAAGCGGCCCAGGGTCGCCTCAGTGTGCACTCCCAGCCCGGCCTCGGCGCGGTCTTCATGATCGACCTGCCTCTCACCCCCCAGGCGACCACCGCACGGGCCACACCAGGCTGACGACACCATGGCTTTGACGATCTCCCTCTTCCACCGCCCTGGCGGCGTCCTGTTCCTGGATGACGACACCGACTACCTTGAAATGCTGGGCATGGTGATCCCCGCCCACTGGCAGGTCGAGCTCTACTCGCGCCCCTCGGGGTTTGCCGCCCGCATGCAGAACGAGCCCGCGCGCTGGGAAGCAGACGCCATGGCCCAATTGCAGATGATCGAGCGCTGGCGCCAGGGGCAGCCGCTGCTGCCACAGGTGCTGCGGTACTGGGCCATCAACGCCTCGCGCTATGAACTTGCGCAGACCTGCGTGGTGGACTACGCGATGCCGGGCACCGACGGGCTCAAGGTGCTCAACACCTTGCTCGACTGGCCAGGGTCGCGTGTGCTGCTGACCGGGCAGGCCGACGAACAGATCGCCATCCAGGCCTTCAACAACGGGCTGATCGACCAGTTCGTGCCCAAGCAGACAACCGACATCACGCGCCACCTGCTCGGCGTGCTGCGCAAGCTGGCGCAAACGCCGCACCCGCGCCTCAACACCCTGTGGCGCGCCGCACTGCGACCTGCGCAGCAATCGATGCTGCAGATTCCTTCTGTGGCCAAGGCACTGCGCGCCTACACCGAGCAGCACTGGGTCGAGTACGTGGTGCTGGGCGAGCCTTTTGGCCTGGTGGGCCTGGACGCGCTGGGCAACTGCCACTGGTTGCAGCTGGAGTCCACATCCAGCCTGCCCGATCTGGCCGAACTCGCGAGCTCGGCCGGCCTTGGCTTCGATGCGGTGCGCTCGGTGCGCGCCGGACAACGGCTCGCGGCCGTCGAACTGCATCAGCAGATGGGGCTGAGTGGCGCGGTGCGCACCGCGCCCGCCTTCCCCGTGGGCGATGACGGCGTGCTGTCAGGCGCCGTGTTCACCCTGCAGGCCGCCGACCTGCCTCAGCCCATCTATGCCTACCGTCACTTCCTGGAGGCCCAGGGCGCGCGCGCGGTACACGACGACTGAGCGGCGACCGTGCATTACAAGGTACCGGCCTGAGCGCGGGCGCGACGTGCCACCGGCCAGTCCCAGGGTTTGACGATGGGCGCGATCTCGGCCGCCACCGCCTCCAGGTGCGACAGCTCGGCCTCGGTCAGCGACGCGTTGAGCGTCAGCCGCACCAGCGCACGGTTCTTGCTGGTCGCGGGCGCACAGAAGATCGCCCCGAACACCCCCCGGGCTTCGAGTTCATCGCGCAGGCGCATCGTCTCCGGCTCGGTACCGGCCTCCAGCGCAATGATCTGCTCCGTGCCCTGGTGGATGGTGTAGCCCAGCCCGGTCAGGCTGTCGCGCACCCGGCTGGTGATGGCCTTGAGGCGGGCACGCTCGGCGTCGGCCTTCTGCAGCACGTCCACCGTGGCTTTGAGACCGGCTACCTCATGCGGCAGCAGGCAGGAACTGAAGATGTTGGGAAAGCTCGAACTCAGGATGTAGTAGCGCATGCTGGCCGGCGCAGTGAAGAAACCGGCACGCCCCGCGAGCGACTTCGCCAGACTCGCGGAGATGAAGTGCACGCGCTCCGTGAGGCCCAGTTCGGCGCACAGGCCCGCACCGCCTGGCCCATGGGTGCCCAGCGAGTGCGACTCGTCGACCAGGATCATGCTGCCGTGTTTCTCCACGACTTCGAGAATCTCCTCCAGCGGGCACACCGATCCGGTGGTGCTGTAGACCGAGTCCACAACCACCACGCCCGGTCCGTGCTTCGTCATCATCTTGTCCAGATGCACCGGATCGTTGTGGCGGAAAGCGTGGGCCGGTGCCCTTGCCGCGTGAGCCCCTTCCCACAAGGAGGCATGTGCCTGGGTGTCGAGATACACGGGTGTGTGGGCGTCGGCAATCGACTGCAACAGGCCCACGTTGGCCGAATACCCCGACTGGCAGACGAAAGCGTCTTCCTTGCCGACCCAATCGGCCAGTGCCATCTCCAGCGCGCGCGTGGGGTGCTGCTGCAACAGGAACACGCCGGACTGCACCACAAACTCGCTGCCCTTCGTCAGGGCCTCGACCTGCGCGGCCACGATGTCGGGGTGACCGGTGACACTGAGGTAGTCGTTGCCATCGAGACGCACAGCGTTGGGACCCGGAGACGACCCATGAAGCACAAACTTGCCGCCCCAGGTGCCATCCCATCGCGGTTTGAAGTCCCGGTCGATGCGCTGGACCAGCGTCGCCGCGAGGGGCGGGTTCTTGAAAACGACATCTTGGGGCCGTTCCAGCGTTTCCATGGAGTTCTCCTGTGCGGATGGAAAACCCCATTGAAAAAAGAAATCCGTGAAAAATCACACAAACCCTGTCAGGATTGACAGGGGTTGTGAGGCTTTCTACTCAAGTTTGCTGTCTTTTCGCCGACAGGCGGCGTTGCATCTGCGCAACTTGCGCTTGCGCGTCGCTGCGTCAGTTCTGGCGCCAGGGCAGCCCACGGTGCCGCCAGCCACCTTTGTGGCCCCGGTGGGCTTCGGCATCCGGGTCCCCCTCGAAGCCCTCCAGGATGTTGTAGGCCTCCAGCCCCAATTCGGTCGCGCGCCTCGCCGCAGCAATGGATCGCACGCCGCTGCGGCACAGCAGCACCAGTTTTCTGCCGGCTGCGGCGTCGCGAACCTGCTGGTCGAAAGTCGGGTTCATCGCCATGCCGGGCCATTGCTTCCAGGCCACCGGCACCGCCCCGGGAACGAAGCCGACCCACTCCCGCTCCGCGTCGGTGCGCACGTCCACCAGCACCGCCTCCCCGGTCTGCACCCACTTCCAGGCCAGCTCGGGCGACACGTCGCCGGCATAGCTGCCCTGGTGGGCACCCGATGCAGGTAGCGGTTGCATCTGCAAGGCACCGTCCACATCGTGTCGCAGGCCCGAACTCTGGTTGGCAGGCACCGCCTCGTCGATGCGCCGTGGCCGGGGCAGGTTCAGCGCACCCATCAGGGCCACGAACTCGGCCTCGGTCTTGCCGGCCACGCGGGCGTTGGCCGTTTTCTCCTGTCCGATGGTTGAACTGCTGCGACCCTGGTAGTCGTGGCCAGGCCAGATCGTGGTGTCGTCCGGCAAGGCGAACAGCACCTGGGTGATGCTGCGGTACAGCGCTTCGGGGCTGCCCGACTGGAAATCCGTGCGACCGCAGCCATTGATCAGCAGCGTGTCACCCGTGAACACGTGGTCGCGCCAGACGAAGCTCATGCTGCCCGCTGTATGGCCGGGGGTGTGCAGCGCCTGAATCGTTTCGCCACCGAAGCGCAACGTGTCGCCGTGCTGCAGCTGCACGCCGGCCGTGCCGATGCCGCAGCCCACCGGCGCCGCGGTCTTCGCGCCGGCCAGCTCGGCCAGGCGGCCCGCGCTCGTGATGTGGTCGGCATGGGCGTGGGTTTCGATCGTCCAGGCCAGCTTCAGGCCGTACTCCCGCAAGGTATCGAGATCACGCTCGATCTGCTCGTCGACCGGGTCGATGATGACGGCGTCGCGGCTGCCCTGGTCGAACAGGACATAGGTGTAGGTACTGGAAGCGGGATCAAACAGCTGAATCGGTTTCATGGGAACTCCAGACACCGCAGGCCAGTGCGCCAGCAGTTGCGACGATGTTAGCGGGCGCCTGCCGCTGGGCACCTTGCGCCGCAGACCAATTGAACCAATTACGGGGGCCGCACCGGCTCCTTCCGATACTGGAATTCAGTTTTCCATCGGTATCGCCGGCGTGCTGCCGGGTTAACCCGATCACATTGCAGACCTTCATGCGATACACCTTGAGGGTGCCCTCCAGGCCCGTTGCCGGGACCCCGCAGGCACCCATCAACTACAACGGAGACATCATGAGCATGCAATCACCATTGGTTGAGAAAAAGCCATCGCGTCGGAAGTTCCTCGGCGCTGCCGTGGCTGGAGCAACGGGTGCCACCCTGACGGCGCCGATGATCGCGGTGGCGCAATCGCCCATCGTCATGAAGATGCAGGGCGCCTGGGGCGCCAAGGACATCTTCAACGAGATGGCGGAGGACTTCGTCAAGCGCGTCAACGAAATGGCAGGCGGTCGCCTGCGCATCGAGTACCTGACGGCCGGTGCCGTGGTCAAGCCCTTCGAGGTGACCGACGCCGTGAGCAAGGGCGTGCTCGACGCTGGCCACACTGTGGCGGTCTACTGGTACGGCAAGTCCAAGGTGGCCTCGCTGTTCGGATCGGGTCCCGTCACGGGCGCCAACGCCGAGCAGACCCTGGGCTGGATGATGCGCGGCGGCGGCTATGCCTTCTATGAAGAGCTGCTGAAGACGCTGGGTCTGAACATCAAGGGGTTCTTCGCCTTTCCCATGCCCACCCAGCCGCTGGGCTGGTTCAAGAAGGCCCCGCCGAGAACGGCAGCCGAACTCAAGGGATTCAAATACCGCACGGTGGGTCTGGCTGCCGACCTGATGCAGGAACTGGGCATGAAGGTCACGCAGTTGCCGGGCGGCGAGATCGTGCCGGCCATGGAGCGTGGCGTGATCGATGCCTTCGAGTTCAACAACCCGACGTCGGACAGCCGCTTCGGCGCGCAGGACGTGGCGAAGTTCTACGCCATGGGCTCCTATCACCAGGCCATGGAGTTCTTTGAAATCATCTTCAACCGGGACAAGTACAACGCGCTGCCAGCCGATCTGAAGGCCATCATCCAGTACGCCACGGAAGCCGTCTCCTCGGCCAACACCTGGTCCGCGCAGGACAACTATTCGAAGGACCTGCAAAAGCTCATCACCAAGGACGGCGTGAAGGTCTCGCGCACGTCCAAGGCGGTGTTCCAGGCGCAGATCCAGGCCTGGGACAAAGTGGTGGCCCGGCTGGAAGCAGAGGACCCGTTCTTCAAGAAGGTGCTCGCCTCGCAGAAGGACTGGGCGCGCCGCGTCGCCTACTACAGCTTCTTCAACGATGCGGACTACCGGACCGCCTACGAACACGTGTTCAAGACCAAGCTGCCCGCCTGAGGTCGCAGTGTCCATCGGTCGCTGCCGACTGCCGGCGGCGGCCTTTTTTTTATCCGCGGGGCACCATGCTCAAATTCATCAAAGTGATCGACGCCCTGTCCGAAGCCATCGGACAGACCTTCGGCTGGACCGTTCTTGTCCTGACGGCGGGGACATGCTACGAAGTATTCCGCAGGTATGTGCTCAACGACCCCACGGACTGGGCGTTCGACATGAGCTACATCCTGTATGGCGCGCTGTTCCTCATGTCGGGGGCCTACGCCCTTTCCAAGGGCGCCCATGTCAGGGGCGACTTCATCTACCGGAAGTGGAGCCCGAGGACCCAGGCCAAGGTGGACCTGGTGCTTTACTTCATCTTTTACTTCCCAGGTGTTCTGGCCCTGGTTCTCTCCGGCTTCTTCTACGGCATGGACGCAGCGCGCATTGGCGAGGTCAGCGTCAACAGCCCCGTGGGTGTCCCGATCTGGCCCCTGAAGCTGATCATCTTCGTCGCTGGTATCACTCTGGTGCTTCAGGGCCTGGCGGAGGTCTGCCGATGCATCATCTGCATACGGTCCGGGCAGTGGCCGCCCCGCAGTGTTGACGTGGTTGAACTGGAGGTGAGTCTGCGGCAGCAATACGGCAACAAGGAGGGCCAGGCATCATGAGCGACCCCGTCATCGCGCTGTGCATGCTGGCGCTGTTCATCGTCTTCATCTTTCTCGGCTTCCCCATCGCCTTCACGCTCATGGCGATGGGCATCATGTTCGGCATGTACGCGTACCACACGCCCGGCCAGAGCATCTTCGACAACAACATCTTCTACCTGTTCACCCAGAACACGTTCAGCGTCATGAACAATGACGTGCTGATCTCGATCCCGTTGTTCCTGTTCATGGGCTACATCATCGAGCGCGCGAACATCCTGGACAGGCTGTTCCTCAGCCTGCAGGTGTCCCTGCGCCATGTTCCGGGTTCAATGGCGGTGGCTGCACTGATCACCTGCGCGCTGTTTGCCACCGCCACCGGTATCGTGGGCGCCGTGGTCACGCTCATGGGCCTGCTGGCACTGCCGGCCATGCTCAAGGCCGGGTACGACGAACGCCTGGCCACGGGCGTGATCGCCGCGGGCGGCACGCTCGGCATCCTGATCCCGCCGTCGATCATGCTGATCGTCTACGCAGCCACCGCCGGCGTCTCGGTGGTCAAGCTCTATGCCGCCGCCATGGTGCCCGGCATCCTGCTCGCGACCCTCTACCTCGGCTATGTGATCGCGCGCGTGGTCATCAATCCGAAACTCGCGCCCAAGCCGGCGAATGTCGAGACCATTGGATTCCTGAAGGCGGCCTACCTGCTCGTCACGGCATTCCTGCCATTGGCGGCGCTGATCCTGACGGTGCTGGGCTCGATCCTCTTTGGTCTGGCCACGCCCAGCGAGGCCGCCGCCATGGGTTCGCTGGGCGGGGTCATGCTGGCCGTGATCTACCGGGCCTTCAGCTGGCAGCGCCTGCGCGAAGCCGTGTTCCTGACGGCCAAGACGTCGGCCATGGTGTGCTACCTGTTCATCGGTTCCTGGACGTTTTCCAGCGTGTTCTCGTACCTCGGCGGCGAGAGCGTGATCAAGGACTTCATGCTCTCACTGGATCTGAGCACGGTGCAGTTCCTGCTGCTCTCCCAGCTCATCATCTTCGTGCTCGGATGGCCGCTGGAGTGGAGCGAGATCATCATCATCTTCGTCCCGATCTTCCTGCCGCTGCTGGACCATTTCGGCGTGGACCCGCTGCTGTTCGGCATCCTGATCGCCATCAACCTGCAAACCTCGTTCCTCACGCCACCCATGGCGATGTCGGCCTACTACCTCAAGGGCATCGCACCGCCACACATCCAGCTATGGACCATCTTCAAGGGCTGCTTTCCATTCCTCGGCATGGTCATCGCCACCATCGCGCTGGTGTATCTCGAGCCCCGCATCGTCAACTGGCTGCCCGACCTGATGTACAACCAGGCGATCGTGCCGGTCGAGATCACGCCGGAAGAAGCGGGCTTCGTGATGGATCCGGCTTTCCTGGGTGGCGGTGGTGAAGACAACAAGAAGTGAAGGTATTGCAGTTTGAATCCCTCCAAGCATTGCCATGAAATCGGCGCGGCCGAACTGGTCGCGCAACTGCGCGCGGGCAGCCTGTCGCTGCACGAATATCTGGGCGCCCTGGGCCAATACACCGAAGCGGTAGAGCCGCAGGTGCAGGCCTTCGCCAGTCACTCGCGCGAGGTCGTCGCGCTGCAGGTCGAGCGCCTCGACTCGCTCAGACACACGGGCATGCCGTTACCCGGCCTGTACGGCGTGCCCGTCGGCGTCAAGGACAACATCGACACGATGGACTACCCGACCGAGCTGGGATTCGCCGGCACGCGCGGCCGCACGCCGGGTGAGGACGCCCTGCTGGTGCACAAGCTGCGCGAGGCCGGTGCCATCGTCTGGGGCAAGACGCGCTGCACCGAGCTGGCCTACATGGAGCCCACCGTCACGCGCAATCCGCGCGCCCTGGACCACACGCCCGGCGGTTCGTCCAGCGGTTCGGCCGCCGCCGTCGCCGCGGGCATGGTGCCCGTGGCGATCGGAACGCAGACCAACGGCTCGGTGATCCGTCCGGCGGCGTTCTGCGGCGTCTTCGGCTTCAAGCCCTCACGCGACCTCATCTTCAACGGCGGGGTGCTCGCCTGTTCGCCGTCGCTGGACCAGGTCGGCGTGTTTGCGCGCAACGTGGAGGATCTGGCCGAGGTGGCCCAGGTGCTGGTGGGCGGACACGAGGGGCCAGGCGGACGCATGGTGTTCCCGATGCGCCTGGGCGAGGTGTGTCGCGAAGCGCCGCCCATGCCGCCCCGGCTGATGTTCGTGCGCACGCCCCAGTGGGATCGGATGGATCCGCAAGCTTGTGAGGCTTTCGAGGAGCTCCGCGAAGAACTCAAGGACTGCATGGTGGAGGTGGAATTGCCCGCCTCCATCCAGAACGCGCTGGGCTGGCACAAGACCATCATGGAGGCGGAGATGTCGGTTCACCTGCGCACGCTGCTGGCCGCGCACGGTGGACGGGCCAGTGCCGCCACCCAGGCCGTGATCGAGCGCGGCGCCGCCATCCTGGCGAGCGACTATCTCACCGCGCGCGAGCGCATGGACAAGGCCGCTCGCGGATTTGACGAGTTCTTCGACCACTTCGACGCCATCGTGACCCCCGCCACCCTCGGTGCCGCGCCTGCCGGCCTGACCTCCACCGGCGATCCGGTGATGTGCACGCTCTGGACGTTCGCCGGCCTGCCGGCCCTGTCGCTGCCCCTGCTGCACGACGAGGGCGGCCTTCCCATCGGTGTGCAGCTGGTAGGCGCCGCCCGCAACGACGCCCGCTTGCTGCGCACGGCGCGCTGGCTGACCGAGCGCCTGGCCTGACACAACCGCAACGCCCACCTGCAAAGGACTTCACCATGAGCCTCCAGCGATCGATACAGCTCCTCGCCCTGTGCCTGCTCGGCCTCTTCTTCCTGCCGTACATCCTCAAGCTGAAACAGTGGGACCTCTTGTTCATCCTGCTTGCTGGCGTGGCCATGCCTGCGTATGACTTCCTGAGCAAACGGGATGGCCGGGGCGACTGAGTTCTGCAGTTCAAGGCATTTCCATGTCCCCTGGCATACCGATGGATTGACCCGACCGGCAGGAAAACCGTTAACATTGACGTTTACGTAAACGTCAACGAGGCTTGCCCCCTCATTCCGGAGCTCCGCATGCCCAGCGAACGTTCCCCCATCGACAGCCTGATGCAACCCGGCGCCGCGCTGCGCGCCGCCCGGGGAAGCCTGTGGCGGCAGTGGCAGGCCCAGCCGTCGGACCAGCCGGTGGCGCTGGCCGAACTGGACCCCGCCGCCAAACCCTGGTCGACCGGCGACAAGGCGAGCGACAAGGCCGCCACCGAAGCGCTCGCCGGCGAGCTCGACGGCCTGCAGGACCTGTTCCATGCAGATGGCCGCTACAAGTTGCTGGTGGTGCTGCAGGGCACCGACACCGCCGGCAAGGACGGCACGGTGCGCGGCGTGTTCTCGCGCACCAGTCCGCTGGGCGTGCACACGGTGGGCTGGCGGGCCCCAACTGAAACCGAACGCAAGCACGATTTCCTCTGGCGCATCCACCAGCAGATGCCCGGCGACGGCGAGATCATGGTGTTCAACCGAAGCCACTACGAGGACGTTCTGGTGCCGGTGGTCAATGGCTGGATCTCGAAGGACCAGACGCTCCAACGCTATGCGCAGATCAACGACTTCGAACGCATGCTCTCGGAGAACGGAACGGTCGTCCTCAAGTTCATGCTGCACATCAGCCGCGACGAGCAGCGCAAACGCCTGCAGCAACGTGTGGACGACCCCTCCAAACACTGGAAGTTCAGTCTGGGCGATCTCGAGGTGCGCAAACAATGGCCCGACTACCAGCGCGCCTACGAAGCGCTGCTGAACGCGACCAGCACCGCCTGGGCGCCCTGGACCGTCGTGCCGGCCAACTCCAAGACACACCGCAACCTGATGATCGCCACCATCGTGCGCGACACCCTCAAGGCCCTGGACCTTCGGTATCCACCGGAAAAACCCGAACTCGCCGGCCTGCGCATCGACTGAGTCCCGGCCATTTCAAAGACCGACTGACAGAGACAGAGAGACACACATGAGCAATCTCGCCGCCGAATTCCAGGCCCTGGCCAACTACCGTCCCACGCACAAGGTGCGCTTCGTCACAGCAGCCAGCCTGTTCGACGGGCACGACGCAGCCATCAACATCATGCGGCGCATCCTGCAGGGCATGGGCGCCGAAGTCATCCACCTGGGGCACAACCGCTCGGTGGACGAAGTCGTCACCGCCGCGCTGCAGGAAGACGCGCAGGGCATCGCGATCAGTTCCTACCAGGGCGGCCACGTGGAGTATTTCAAGTACATGGTGGACCTGCTTAAGAGCCGGGGCGGCGAGCACATCCAGGTCTTCGGCGGCGGCGGCGGCGTGATCGTGCCGGCCGAGATCCGTGAACTCCAGGACTACGGCGTGACGCGCATCTACAGCCCCGAGGACGGCCAGAAGATGGGCTTGGCCGGCATGATCGGCGAGATGGTGATGCGCTGCGACCGCGACCTCAGCCCCTACGCACCCAAGTCGCTGGCGGCCATCGAGGGCCAGGGCGAAATGAACTGGCGTGCGCTGGCGCAGCTGATCACCGTGCTGGAAAACCGCAAGGTTTCTGCCGAAGGCAACAACGGCAGCGGGGGCGACAGCCCCACCCGCGAAGCGGGTGCCGACGCGGCCATCGTCACCGCCTTGCGGGAACAGGCAAAGACGAAGAAGGTGCCCGTGCTCGGCATCACGGGCACGGGTGGCGCGGGCAAGTCCTCGCTCACCGACGAGCTCATCCGCCGACTGCGCCTGGACCAGGGCGACCGACTGCGCGTGGCGGTGATCAGCATCGACCCGTCGCGGCGCAAGAGCGGTGGCGCGCTGCTGGGCGACCGCATCCGCATGAACGCGATCGCCCCCTGGCGGGACGGCCAGCGCGTGTTCATGCGCTCGCTGGCCACGCGCGACTTCGGCAGCGAAATCAGCGCCGCCCTGCCCGACGTGATCGCGGCCTGCAAGTGCGCCGGCTTCGACCTCATCGTGGTCGAAACCTCGGGCATCGGCCAGGGCGATGCCGCCATCGTGCCGCACGTGGACGTGCCGATGTACGTGATGACGCCCGAGTTCGGCGCAGCCAGCCAGCTGGAGAAGATCGACATGCTCGACTTCGCCGCCTTCGTCGCCATCAACAAGTTCGACCGCAAGGGCGCGCTCGATGCGCTGCGCGATGTCGCCAAGCAGGTGCAGCGCAACCAGGAGGCCTGGAGCACACCACCGGATCAGATGCCGGTGTTCGGCACCATGGCCGCGCGCTTCAACGACGACGGCGTGACCGCGCTCTACCAGGCGCTCAAGACGAAGCTGGGCGAACTCGGCTTGCCGCTGCAGGAAGGACGCCTGCCCACCGTGAATGTGCGCCACAGCACCAACCAGACGCCGATCGTGCCGCCGGCGCGCACGCGCTACCTGGCCGAGATCAGCGACACAGTGCGCGGCTACAAGCGCAAGGCCATCGAACAGGCCCGGCTGGCACGGGAGATCCAGCAGCTCAACGAAAGCGCCCGGATGCTGCGCGTGGAAAAGCCCGAGCGTTCACGCGCCGCCGAAGCAGTGATCGACCTGGCCCAGGTGCGCGAACTCGATCAGGACCCAGGCGCGCGCAAACTGCTCGCCCAGTGGCCCGACATGCAGAAGGCCTATGCGGGCGATGAATATGTGGTGAAGATCCGCGACAGGGAAATCCGAACCGCGCTCACCACCAAAAGCCTCTCGGGCACCGTCATCCGCAAGGTCGCGTTGCCGAAGTACGAAGACCACGGCGAAATCCTCAAGTGGCTGATGCTCGACAACGTGCCCGGCAGCTTCCCCTACACCGCCGGCACCTTTGCCTTCAAACGCGAAGGCGAAGACCCCACGCGCATGTTCGCCGGCGAGGGGGACGCCTTCCGCACCAATCGGCGCTTCAAGCTGCTCTCCGAGGGCACACCTGCCAAGCGTCTGTCGACCGCCTTCGACTCGGTCACGCTCTACGGCAACGACCCTGATCCGCGACCGGACATCTACGGCAAGGTCGGCAACTCGGGCGTCTCCATCGCCACGCTGGACGACATGAAGGTGCTCTACGGCGGCTTCGACCTCTGCCACCCGGCCACCTCGGTGTCCATGACCATCAACGGCCCGGCCCCCAGCATCCTGGCGATGTTCATGAACACCGCGATCGACCAGAACCTGGAAAAATTCGAGGCCGAGAACGGCCGCCAGCCCACCGACACCGAGGCCGCCAAGATCCGCGAATGGGTGCTGGCCAATGTGCGCGGCACGGTGCAGGCCGACATCCTGAAGGAAGACCAGGGCCAGAACACCTGCATCTTCTCGACCGAGTTCTCGCTCAAGGTGATGGGCGACATTGCCGAGTACTTCGTGCACCACGACGTGCGCAACTTCTACTCGGTGTCGATCAGCGGGTACCACATCGCCGAGGCGGGCGCGAACCCGATCAGCCAGCTCGCGTTCACGCTCTCCAACGGCTTCACCTTCGTGGAGGCGTACCTGGCGCGCGGCATGCACATCGACGACTTCGCGCCCAATCTGTCGTTCTTCTTCAGCAACGGCATGGACCCGGAATACACGGTGCTGGGCCGCGTAGCGCGCCGCATCTGGGCAGTGGCGATGCGCGACCGCTATGGTGCCAACGAACGCAGCCAGAAGCTGAAGTACCACGTGCAGACCAGCGGCCGATCGCTGCACGCGCAGGAAATCCAGTTCAATGACATCCGCACCACGCTGCAGGCGCTCATTGCCATCTACGACAACTGCAACAGCCTGCACACCAACGCCTTCGACGAGGCCATCACCACGCCCACCGAGGACTCGGTGCGCCGCGCGATGGCGATCCAGCTCATCATCAACCGCGAATGGGGCCTGGCCAAGAACGAGAACCCGAACCAGGGCGCCTTCATCATCGACGAGCTCACCGAGCTGGTGGAAGAAGCGGTGCTGCAGGAGTTCGAGAAGATCGCCGAGCGCGGCGGCGTGCTGGGTGCGATGGAGACCGGCTACCAGCGCGGCAAGATCCAGGACGAGTCCATGCACTACGAGATGCTCAAGCACACGGGCGAATACCCGATCGTGGGCGTGAACACCTTCCGCAACCCGCACGGCGACCCGACGCCCGAGACGCTGGAACTCGCGCGCTCGACCGACGACGAAAAGCAGAACCAGTTGCAGCGCCTGGCCGACTTCCACACCCGCCATGCCGCAGAATCGCCCGCCATGCTCGAGCGGCTGCGCCAGGCCGTGATTCAGAACGGCAATGTGTTCGAGGTGCTGATGGACGCGGTGCGCGTGTGCTCGCTCGGACAGATCACCAACGCGCTGTTCGAGGTGGGCGGGCAGTACCGCCGCAACATGTGAGCCCCGGGCCGCGGCCCAGGCTCACATCGGGTTCGCCAGCGGCAGATTGAGAAGCAGGTTCTGCGGCTTGAGCTTGAGCAGGCCCTCGGGCCCCATGGCCAGGCCCAGGTAGACAGGCTTGCCGCGCACGTCGGCGCGCATGTGCTGCGCATCAACGAAGCTCAATCGGAACAGGCTGATCAGGCGCTGCTGGCGCTCGGACTCGACCTCGTGCCCCAGGTAGAGATCGTTGAGCAGCGCGGTTGACTCCACGTCCAGCCCCAGATGCCAGCGCCACGACGGATCTTCCACGCGCGACTCGGGTTGGATCTTCACCTCCACACCGTGGAAGTGCCGCACCCACTTCTCCAGCACGGCGGCCAGTGCCTTCAGGCCCGATTGCGCCCGGGTCATGGTGAGCGTGAGCCCGTGCGGCAGTTCGTTCTGGATTTCGTGCGTGAGGTCGAGCACGAAATTGAACCGGCCGGCACCGATCTGGCCGCGCAGATAGCGCTCGGCGTTGTCGTCGCCCAGCACTTCGATCTGCACGTCGGGAATGGTCGCACCGCTTTGCATCAGCAGGCGCCCCACCGCGCCCATGCCACCGGTCTCGTTGAGCAGGTCCAGCACCTCGCTGTCGCCACTGAGAACGCGGCCCTCCTGCACGCGCACGCGCTGGCGGCGGAACAGCATCTCGGCCGCACGCCACTGCCAGGCGTCGGTCTCACCGTCGAGCAAGCGGCACACCAGCGCCTGCACCACCAGGTCGAGGAACAACGGCGGGATCTGGATGGCGCCGGCCTTGAAGAAGCCGGCGTAGGCAGCTTCGAGCGAACCTGCGGCGATCACCGCGTTGCGAAAGTCCAGGAACAGGCGGTGGTTGGCGCGCGCATCGGCGTCCTCGAAAGCTTCCAGCTCATGCGGCGCCACCACGCGCGTGGGCGTTTCCACCAGCGCCGCGTGCAAGGCTTGCTCGGCCGCACAGGATTCTTCGACCAGCGCGAGTTCGGGACGCTCAAGCCAGAGTCGCCAGTAGCCGTCGGTAGGCACCAGCCAGCCGCGTGCGTTGCGGGTGAGTCGGTCGTGGCCGCAGGACGACCAGATGTTGTTTGAAGAATCAGGCATGAAAAAGCCCACGACACGCAGGCAGCGCGTCGCGGGTGGACTGAAGCTGTGGGTGAACGGATTGTCGTTCACCCTGGAGCAGCGAAGGGCCGGCTGGCCGACTCTTTGCCCAACCCGCCGGCCTGGGCGGCTTCGGCGGCATCAACGGATCAAGTAGGGACCTTTCCAAGCCTGCGGAAGCAAGGGATAGCTTGTGGGTTGGTGGGTGTAGCCGATGCTCAGGTTCTGCCCGTCGGTTCTGGCATTGCCGCGGGTGGTGAGACGACGGCCCACGAGCACCACGTCGGCGTTGGTCC
Source organism: Hydrogenophaga sp. (assembly GCF_025699295.1). GTDB lineage: Bacteria > Pseudomonadota > Gammaproteobacteria > Burkholderiales > Burkholderiaceae_C > Hydrogenophaga. The sequence goes on from NZ_JAILWB010000005.1 coordinate 292,049, forward strand.
GGGGGCCACGGGCAAAGCGGTTGTTCTCGACGATCACGTCTTCGATCCCTTCGTTGCTGTCCGGCCCATCGTTCTGGGGGCGAACCGCGACCGTCCAGGCGTTGTTGTCAGCCGGATCACCCATCAGGTTGTTCGCAATGACGATCTGGCTGGACGCCCAGTTGGCTCCCGAGATGGCGTAGTTGTCGTTGTACGCGCCAACCCCTCCCGAATGCAGCTTCAGAGAATGCCGAAGACCATCCGAGGACATGCCTCGCAGCGCGTTGTGCGCAATGACCGACTTGTGGGCTCTGTAGAGCCGCACCGTGTGCTGACTGGCGCGGCCGAAGTCGTTGCCCAGCAGGGCCAGGCGGGAGGCGACCGCCTGCAGGTTGGCCAGGGGCGTGTCATCGCCCTCGGTGCTGCCGATCACGCGGTTCTCGACGATGAAGATCTCGTGCGGGTTGTAGAACGCGCTCACGGGCGCCGTCCGGTAGGGATCTGCAGGCGCCCAGTAATCAATGGCGCTCCCAATGACAATGCCGTTGTTCACGGTGCTGCCGGGATCATCGAGGTCGTTGCGCAGAATGAGCACCTTGGAAGCCGACGCCGTCTGATCGATTCCGTTGGCAATATCGAGATCCATCACGGTGATGTCGTCGGGGAAATCCCCCGTCCCTCCGCGACCCGTGCCGATCTGCGCAGACTGAATCCGTGGTTTCGCGCCCGTGCCATAGGCGCCGACCTGGACGCCATCGTCCTCGTTGCGCACCGAGATCGCGGCAAAGCTCTCGCCCCTTCGCAGGAGAACCCGCTTGCCATCCAGGCTGGAGGGCAGTGTCGTCTGCTGCGCAGCTCCCGAAGGGCAACCTGCATAGTTGGCCGAGGAGGACACACAAACCGTCCGGGTGCCCGCATAGAACGCCGCAGCATCCTGCACCGTCACCGAAACCGTTGACTCGTGGTACTGCCCATTGGGAGCACTGACGCGGACACGCACGGAATAGGTGCCAGGCAGCTCGAACACGTGCGCCGCAAGCGGTCCGCCGCTCTGGGTGTTCTTGGAAGCACCCGAAATGCCCCAGGTTTGTCCGCTGTTGTTGCCGAAGTTGAATTCGTAGGTCAGATCGTGGAACGCATACGTGCCGCTCGCGCCCAGTGAAGAAGCCGTGGCGTCGAACATGACGGCCAGCGGAGCAACACCACTCAAGCGGCTTGCCTGCAGAACAGCAGTAGG
>NZ_JAILWB010000006.1 GCF_025699295.1 Hydrogenophaga sp.
TTTCCAGGACCCGCCGGCCATCGCAAGACGCCCCCCAAATGGGGGTAGGTGGGTGTGGGGCGGTGGTAGGGGGTAATCAAGTATTCATTCCAAAGGTTGACCCAGCATGGATAGTCAAACGAAAGCTTGCCCTTGGGGCCCAATCGAAGATTTTCGGACACTCGATGAGTTCGAAAGATTCGTAGCATGGATGCAGGGACAAGTGGGGGCGGGCGCCGCGAAGGAAGTTCCCGTGACGATTCCGTATGTTGGCGCTTCGAGCTTCACCGAGAAGTGGTACGTGCATGTCGCAAGCGGCGGGGTCTGGTGCGTCGCGTCGCCGGGTGGGCCTTTCACAGGCATCTTCGAGCCAGCTCGGTGAAGGGTGGATACCCGAATCAACGAATTTCGCTGTCCGCGATGAGTACATCGTGCTAAAGCCCTTCAAGGTGGAAGAAAGCAGGGTCATGCCATGGTTCGGGCAACAGGGGATGGGAATTCAGTATGAAACCAGTAAAGGCGTGGAAAAAAACCATACAAAAACTCCTTGAAGATAAATTTCTAGAAGAGGTCTCACCATGAAATTTAGAAGCATTGAAGTTGCGGAGTACGTCGCCGACGATTTCGAGCGTCCATTGAGTACGCTTAACCAAGCGGGACTGGATCGTGTCTATTTTCTTGTCAAGAAGGCCTTGGCCGACATTGAATGGCCAGAATGGGAGGTGGCAGGACGACGATTTCATTCCAAAAATGGAAACGAGCCTTTTGGCTTCGAAGACGTGAACGGCAAGCTCTACATCTATTCGGAGGAGCGCGGGATACGCAGTGCGATCGCAATTTTCAAAGATGATCATCTTGCAGCAAAGTATTTCGTCTGGTTGATATCAAAGGGAGAACGTTCGATCAATTGGGATCTATTTCCAGACAAGTTGCCTTGAACGCGTGGCCGAGTTGCTTCAAGCCGAGGTCATTAGCACAGGCCACGGCAGGGCCATGGTTGCAATTCACTACACAATAAGCAGATATTGCCAGTGCCGAAGGAACATCTCAAACCCCAGTGCATCACCGGCGACAGACCTCATATCGACACAAACTAAAAGCTTCTATGGAGCGAGTTCGGCGTTGATCGGCATAGCACACGCTGCGCCTGCGTGTCTGATCCGCGGCATGGAAACCAATGAGCAGACTATAGATGCGTATCACCCAACGAAACAGTGAGCAGGGAAACTGCGATGTCTCATCTTCAGTTGCCCGGGATAAGCAGTACATATCGATGGAATGATGGTTCAGGACGCTGCTCTCCTACCCAATGCTTTAGAGCGTTTGGCTCAGCCAGCAGAGCAAAGAGCATCGCCTGATACAACTGACCTTGCAATTCGAGACGAATGCATCATTGCCAGACCATTCAAGGTTGAAGAAAGTCGATCAATGCCTTGTTTTGGTCAATCTGGAATGGGGCTTCAGTACGAAACGTTCACTGGTGCAAAAATGCCAGTCTCGGAAGTTGTCCTGACTGTGAAATCAATGATGGTGAGATTAGGTAAAAAAATGACAAATTTTATGTTTACTCAAAGCAGCGCGGGAATCGCAGCGTTATTGCGATATTTAAGGATGGCCATATGGCCAAAAAATACTTTGCATGGCTAGTCTCAGAAGGAGAAAAATCAATAGACTGGCCGCTTTTCTTGAAGATGTTGCGTTAGCAGAGCGGCGCGCCACTTGCGGAGCAAGAGATGCACGCATAAACCACATAAACACAACATGACTGCAGGCTCGCGTGCGCCCTTCACAATTAGCCGCACCGACCCCAAATCAAATCGGAAATGAAGAGGGTGATCAATGAATTTGTTGGAACAAATTATCTGAAAAGGGTGATCCCATGAGCATGAAAGCCATTTTTTGTTCCCGAATATGTCGCCGACGAATTCAACCGCCCGCTTGAGCACCCTAGTGAACGCCCAAATGCAGTTGGACTCAGCATTGCACGCGTCTACCGACTGATAGCGGAAGCTCTGAAAGACATCTCTTGGCCAGACTGGGAAATAGAAGGCCGCATGTATCACTCTCCAAACGCCATAGAGCCGTATGGAATTGAATGCACGGACGGCAAGTTCTACATATATGCTGAACAACGTGGTCAACGAAGTCCCATTGCTGTTTTTAAAAGCGCCCATATGGCAGCAAAGTATTTTGTGTGGCTGGTGTCCGGGGAGAAGGCAAAAATAGACTGGTCGTTATTCCTCGACATGGAACCTTGAAAGGAAAGCTATTCGTCCTACGCACGTCAAATAGGAAGGTTATCGACGATATTCCGGCACCTCGCTTCCGTCAAAGCACGACAAGGTTCGATTTCATGACATCAACAATACAAGCGCAACCCATTGCAGTCGAAGAGGGCGCCCGATTTTTTGAAATCGCGGTCAAACATTTCGTCATGGATCCCACCGGCATCCCTGCTGAGTCCTGCCTAGCATGTGCCGCCTGGATGGCCGGCACACTGTTGTTCCGATTGGAAGTAAACCCTGAAATCGATGCGCCACGGGGTAGTATCGTGTTAAACGAGGGTGTCAACCAACGCCTGCCCGAACTTGCTCACTTCGTTACCAAGCATGCTAGCTATGGAATGGCTCCAGACCCCGATATCGATAGAGCCAACCCAAAGGGCAGTTCACCAAAGTTGCGCTTTTCACTCGCGGATACGCAGGACATTTTGGACCCGATCTACCTAAGCTACGCCAAGCGGAGCGACCTTACAGCAGAACAGACACTGCAAGCTGCTGTGCTCGCCACGGCTCTACTTGCCGGCAAAGCTCGACGCGTGTTGGGGCTTGCACTGGTCACACACATTGCGCTTCATTGCATGAGTGAAGCCAGCAAGACGGTCGCTAGAAGGCCGCAAAAGCACGATGAGTATGAGGAGCATTTGTGGCGATTTAACAGCGTCCTGCCCAAGATCACTTTTTTGCAAAGGGTCAGGAGAAGCTTTCGTCAGTTGCTCCACTGAAATTACCCGTAAACAAGTCACAAATAACCCACAAAAAACAGATTCAATGCGCACCCAAGTGTGGAATACAGTCCCCCCATGGACCACAAGCCACTCCGCGCCGTTCTGTTTGACGCCTATGGCACGCTGTTCGACGTCTACAGCGTCGGGCTGCTGGCCGAGCAGCTCTTTCCCGGGCAGGGGGCGCGGCTGGCCACGCTGTGGCGGGACAAGCAGATCGAATACACCCGGCTGGTGACCACCAGCAACCACGGCGCGCACTACCGGCCGTTCTGGACGCTGACGCAGAACGCGCTGGCCTATGCCATCAAGGCGATTGCGCCCGAGGCGCGTGGTGACGGGTGGCCGGCGTTCGAGGAGCGCGCGGGCCGCTTGATGAACCAGTACCGGCACCTGTCGGCCTTTCCCGAGAACCGCGAGGTGCTGCAGGCGCTGCGCGAGCGCGGCATCGTCACCGGCATCCTCTCCAACGGCGACCCGGAGATGCTGGGCATCTCGGTGCGCAGCGCCGGGCTGGAAGGCCTGCTGGACCACGTGATCAGCGTGGACGGCATCCGCAAGTACAAGACCGCCCCCGAGGCCTATGCCCTGGGCGAGCAGGCCACCGGCCTGGCGTGCGCGCAGATCGCTTTTGTCAGCAGCAACGCCTGGGACGCACTGGCCGCGACCTGGTACGGCTACCGCACGCTGTGGGTGAACCGGCTGAACCTGCCGTTCGAGGAGCTGGGCACGCAGCCGCACCGCATCGGCACGAACCTGCGCGACGTGCTGGAGATGCTGTGAACGCCCACCTGCCACGCCCACACCTGTTTTCTTCTCTCTACTGGAGCTTTCCATGACACAACGCACCACGATCCACGGCCTGAAGGTGGCCACCGAGCTGTACGACTTCATCAACCAGCAGGTGCTGCCCGGCACCGGCGTGAACGAAGCGGCGTTCTGGAAAGGTTTTGACGCCATCGTGGCGGACCTCGCGCCGAAGAACGCGGCCCTGCTGGGCGAGCGTGACCGCCTGCAGACCGAGCTGGACACCTGGCACAGCGCCAACCCCGGCCCGATCCGCGACATGGTGGGCTACCGCAAGTTCCTGGAAACCATTGGCTACCTGGTGCCCGAGCCCAAGAAAGTGAAGGCGACCACGAAGAACGTGGACGACGAGCTGGCCGTGCAGGCCGGCCCGCAGCTGGTGGTGCCGATCCTGAACGCGCGCTACGCGCTCAACGCGGCGAACGCGCGCTGGGGCTCGCTGTACGACGCGCTCTACGGCACGGACGTGATTGCCGAAGACAAGGGCTGCGGCAAGACCGGCCCCAAGGGCGGCTACAACCCCAGGCGCGGTGCCAAGGTCATTGAATACGCGCGCCACGTGCTGGACCGTTGCGCCCCGCTGAAGAAGGGCTCGCACGTCGGCTCGACCGGCTACAAGGTCAACAAGGACGGCGAGCTGGTGGTGGGCCTGGCCGAGGGCGGCACGAGCAAGCTGGCCGACAAGTCGCAGTTCGTGGGTTACCAGGGCGATGCCAAGGCCCCCAGCGCCGTGCTGCTCGCGCACAACGGCCTGCACCTGGAGATCCAGATCGACCGCGGCACGCCCATCGGCAAAGGCGACGCGGCCGGCGTGAGCGACCTCGTGGTGGAAGCCGCGCTCTCCACCATCCTGGACCTGGAAGACTCGATCGCCGCGGTGGACGCGGAAGACAAGGTGCTGGCCTACCGCAACTGGCTCGGCATCCTGCAGGGCACGCTGACGGAGTCCGTCACCAAGGGCGGCAAGACCTTCACGCGCGGCCTCAACGCCGACCGCGAATACACCGCGCCCAACGGCAAGAAGAACGCGGTGCGGCTGCATGGGCGCTCGCTCATGTTCCTGCGCAACGTGGGCCACCTGATGACCAACCCGGCCATCCTCTGGGGCGCGCCCGGTTCCACGGAACTCAAGGAGATTCCCGAAGGCATCATGGACGCGATGGTGACCACCGCCATTGCCTTGCACGACCTCAAGCGCACGAAGAAGGACGCGATCCGCAACTCGCGCAAGGGCTCGGTCTACATCGTCAAGCCCAAGATGCACGGCCCGCGCGAAGTGGCGTTTGCCGCCGAGCTGTTCGGCCGCGTGGAACAGGTGTTGGGCCTGCCCGAAAGCACGGTGAAGCTTGGCATCATGGACGAGGAGCGCCGCACCTCCGTCAACCTCAAGGCCTGCATTGCCGCGGCCGCCAGCCGCGTGGCCTTCATCAACACCGGCTTCCTGGACCGCACCGGCGACGAGATGCACACCGCCATGCTGGCCGGCCCCATGGTGCGCAAGGGCGACATGAAGGCCAGCGCCTGGATCCAGAGCTATGAGAAGAACAACGTGATCGTGGGCCTGGCCTGCGGGCTGCGCGGCAAGGCGCAGATCGGCAAGGGCATGTGGGCCATGCCCGACCTGATGAAGGCCATGCTGGAGCAGAAGATCGGCCACCCCAAGGCCGGCGCCAACACCGCCTGGGTGCCCAGCCCCACCGGCGCCACGCTGCACGCGCTGCACTACCACCAGGTGCTGGTGTCGGACGTGCAGAAGTCGCTGGAGAAGATCGACGCCACCGCCGAGCGCGACAACCTGCTCACCGGCCTGCTGACCATTCCCGTGAGCAGCAACCCGAACTGGAGCGCCGCCGAGAAGCAGCAGGAGCTGGACAACAACGTGCAGGGCATCCTGGGCTACGTGGTGCGCTGGGTGGACCAGGGCGTGGGCTGCTCCAAGGTGCCCGACATCCACAACGTCGGCCTGATGGAAGACCGCGCCACGCTGCGCATTTCCAGCCAGCACATCGCCAACTGGCTGCACCACGGCATCGTGACCGAGGCGCAAGTCACCAAGACCTTCGAGCGCATGGCCGCCGTGGTGGACGGCCAGAACGCCGGCGACCCGCTGTACCAGAAGATGGCTGGCAACTTCAAGACCAGCAAGGCCTACCTGGCCGCGCTGGACCTGGTGTTCAAGGGCAAGGAACAGCCGAGCGGGTACACCGAGCCGCTGCTGCATGCGTGGCGGTTGAAGGTGAAGGCTGCGGGCTGACCCGGCATTCACTCAAAACGGCGCCTTCGGGCGCCGTTTTTCATGGCGCCGTTGGGTAACATGCACCCCACACGCCGGCCCGCCCCAGGCCGGCGTTTTCCTGCTCCCACAAAGTCCGCATGCCCCAAGCCAAACTCACGCTCGCCCGCCTCGAAAGCCTGTTGATGACCGCCTGCGACGCGCTGCGCGGCAACATGGACGCGAGCGAGTACAAGGAATACATCTTCGGCATCCTGTTCCTCAAGCGCGCCAGCGACCTGTTTGACCAACGCCAGGCACAGATCCGCAAAGAGGCAGAGACCGCCCAGCTGCCCGAGGCCGACATCGTCCAGTTGCTCGAAGACCCGGACCAGTACTCCGGCAAATACTTCTTCGTGCCCCAGCGCGCCCGATGGAACACGCCTTGGACCGAGTACACCGCGGACAAACACGGCGTACTGCAGGCCACGCACCACCCGGCGCTGAAGCACGTCAAGGAAAACGTGGGTTCGATGCTCAACAAGGCGCTGGAAGCCCTGGAAGACGAGAACGCCGACGCCCTGCAGGACGTGCTCAAGGGCACCATCAACTTCAACCGCAAGATCGGCCAGACCACACTGGACGACGACACCCTGGTCGACTTCATCCAGAACTTCGACAAGATTCCGCTGCGCGACGAAGACTTTGAATTCCCCGACCTGCTGGGCGCTGCCTACGAGTGGCTCATCAAGTACTTCGCCGACTCCGCCGGCAAGAAGGCGGGCGAGTTTTACACCCCGGCCGAGGTGGTGCGCATCTGCGTGGAAATCTGCGACCCGCAGGAAGGCATGAGCGTGTACGACCCCACGGTGGGCTCGGGCGGCATGCTCATCCAGGCGCGCGACTACCTGCGTGAATGCGGGGGCAACCCCGCCGAGCTCTCGCTCAACGGCCAGGAAAAGATGGGCACCACCTGGTCCATCTGCAAGATGAACATGCTGCTGCACGGCATCTCGCACGCCGACATCCGCCAGCAGGACACCCTGCGCGAGCCCCAGCACAAGACCGAGCAGAACGAGCTCAAGCGCTTCGACCGCGTGCTCGCGAATCCTCCATTCAGTCAGAACTACATCAAGAAGGACATGGTCTTTCCCGGCCGCTTCCCGGTGTGGATGCCCGAGAAAGGCAAGAAGGCCGACCTGATGTTCGTGCAGCACATGCTGGCCGTGCTCAAGGCCGACGGGCGGCTGGCCACCGTGATGCCGCACGGGGTTTTGTTCCGCGGTGGTGAAGAACGCGAAGCCCGCAAGCACTTCATCGACCACGGCCAGCTCGAAGCCGTCATTGGCCTGCCCAGCAACCTGTTCTACGGCACCGGCATCCCGGCCTGCATCCTGGTGCTCAACAAGGCTGGCGCCGCGCAACGGCAGCATGTGCTCTTCATCAACGCCGACCGCGAATACCGCGAAGGCAAGGCCCAGAACCACCTGCGCCCCGAAGACATCGACAAGATCGTGCACGCCTACCGCGCGGGGCAAGACATTCCCGCCTACGCCCGCCGCGTGCCGGTGGCCGAGATCAAGGCCGAGGACTACAACTGCAACATCCGCCGCTACGTGGACAACGCCCCGCCGCCCGAGCCACACGACGTGCGCGCCCACCTGCACGGCGGCGTGCCCGTGGCCGAAATCGATGCCCTGGCCCACTTCTGGCGCAACTACGACGGCCTGCGCGAAAGCTGCTTTGCCCTGCGCCCACCCAACGATGCCGTTCGCCCTGAGCCTGTCGAAGGGCTCGCACAAACCTACGCCGACTTCAGCCCCGCCCTGGCCGAGCAACGCGCCATCGCCGAACTCGTCAAACAACACCCCGGTGTGCAGGCCCGCCAACAGGCCTTCATGGCCGCCCTGCAAGCCTGGTGGCAGCAACACCTGCCGCTGGTCGAAGCCCTGGCGCCCGACCCCGCCAACCAGGCGGCCAAGGCGAACAATGTCTACGCTCTGCGCGCCACGCTGCTGGCCAGCATCGAACGGACCTTTACCGGCCCGGACGCACAACAGACCCTGCTCAACCGCTTTCAGGTGCGCGGTGCGTTCGCGAACTACATGCAACAGCTCGCGGCCGACTTCAAGTCCATCGCCGCCAGCGGCTGGGGCGCCGAGCTGATCCCGGACCAGGACATTCTGCAAAGCCAGTTCCCGCAGGTGCTGGCCGAGCTGGAACAGCAACACGCCCGCCTGGCCGAACTGCAGGCCCTGTTCGCCGCCGCGAGCGAAGAAGACTTTGAAGACACGGACGACACCGGCGTGCTGCCCGCCGACGAGGTGAAAGCCCTCAAGACCAGCCTGAAGGAAGCCAAGGGCCAGCTCAAGCTCGCCAAACGCGACCCGGCCCTGGGCGACGCGGTGCAACTGCAGCACGAGGTGGACCGCATCGAGGCGCAGCTGGCGCGCCACAAGGCGCTGGAAGACGAGGCCAAGGCCACCAAAGCGCTCATCAAGAGCACCTCGCAGAACCGCGACGCGCTGGTGGCCCAGGCCCGCGCGAAGATCGGCGCCGACGAGGCCCGCGTGATCATCGTGGAACGCCTGGGCAAGGTGCTGCTGGAGAGCTACCAGCAGTACCTGCGCGCCGACCAGCGCGCCTGCGTGGCCGCGATTGAAAACCTGTGGCGCAAGTACGCGGTGACGGCGCGACAGATCGAGGCCGAACGCGATGCAGCGGCAGCGGAGCTGCAGCGGTTTTTGGGGGAGTTGGGCTATGTGTGAGTGGCCGACGCGCGCGCTCAGTGAACTGGCTGACATCCGGATCAGCAACGTCGACAAAAAGTCGGCTGCAGGGGAAAAGCCCGTACGTCTGTGCAACTACATGGACGCCTACTCGAACGACTACATCCGGTCAGACATTGAGTTCATGGAGGCAACCGCGAGCGCATCGGAAATTGCCCGGTTCTCTGTAGCTGCGGGCGATTTGGTCCTCACAAAGGACTCCGAAACGCCTGACGACATTGGCATCCCCGCTGTGGTCATGGATCAAGTTGACGATCTCGTCTGTGGCTACCACCTTGCGTTGCTGAAGACCAGACTGGAGCTGGTTGATCCGGTCTATCTCTGCAAACAGTTGAGTACCTCGCGAGTTGCACAGTATTTCGGTCAACGTGCGACTGGCTCCACCCGATACGGGCTCCCGAACCGGGCGCTCGCCACTTTTCATATTCCCGTTCCGCCGCTGGCTGTTCAGAGAACCATCGCCCGCGTTCTTCAAACCATCGACACCGCCATCGAAAAAACCGAAGCCCTGATCGCCAAGCACCAGCAGATCAAGGCCGGCCTGATGCACGACCTGTTCACCCGCGGCGTACTGCCCAACGGCCAACTCCGCCCACCCCGCAGCGAGGCGCCAGAGCTGTATCAGGAAACGGCGATGGGGTGGATTCCCAGAGATTGGTCATTGCACCGCTGCGCTGATCTTTGCACTCGTATCTGTGTCGGCATCGTGATCCAGCCCACTCAGTACTACGTTGAAGAAGGCGTTCCGGCTCTGAGGTCGGCCAACGTTCGGGAGGAAGGCATTGACCCGAGCAACTTCGTCTACATCTCTGCCAGCGCCAACCGGCAGTTGGCAAAAAGCCAGCTCAAGGCAGGCGACATTGTTTCAGTGCGTACCGGTTATCCGGGAACGAGTGCCGTTGTGCCGCAAGAGTTCGAAGGAGCGAACTGCATCGACATCCTTATCTCGACACCTGGCGAAAAGGTCCGCTCCGACTACCTCTGTGACTGGATCAACTCATCGTTTGGCAAAGAGCAAGTCCTCAGACAGCAAGGCGGGATGGCGCAGCAACATTTCAACGTCGGAGAAATGCGCGAACTGTTGGTCGCACTGCCCGATCTGGACGAGCAAAGCAGGATCCGCGAGAAGCTGGAAGCTGTCACCCATACGCTGGCAGTCGAACGAGCAAGATTGGAAAAATTCCGCGTGCAGAAACTCGGCCTCATGCAAGACCTGCTCACCGGCCGCGTCCTTGTGCCCGTCGATGAACCGGAGCCCGTGCATGCCTGACGACTATTCCACGTTACTGAACCCAGAGAGGGCGCTCATCTTCCGGATCATTCACCGGGCCAATCTGCCCTGGGTACTGGACCATGGGCTGCACTGTGGCAACGGGGCTATGAAAGCCCCGCAGTGGGTGAGCATCGGCAACGCGGAATTGATCGACAAACGCGCGCACCACCCGGTCAACGCTCCTCCTGGCGGGGTGCTCAATGACTACGTGCCGTTCTACTTCACACCCTTCTCAGTGATGATGCACAACGTCAACACCGGCTGGAACGGGGTAAAGCAGCATCCCAAGCGGGACATCCTGATCCTGGTTTCCAGCCTGCTCCGCATTCAGGCGCTGGGCCTTCGGTTCTTGTTCACCGACAGTCACGCCAACAACAGCCTGGCCCAGTTCTATAGCGATCTGGCTGAAATCGGGGCCGTTGACTGGAAACTGCTTCAGGCACGCGACTTCAAGCGCGACCCAATCAACGACCCGAACAAGGTCAGCCGCTACCAGGCCGAGGCGCTGGTGCACCAGCATTGCCCCATAGAGGGTTTGTCAGGGATCGTCTGTTACCCAGGGGGTGCGAAAATGGAAGCTGAACAGGCGCTGGCAGCTCGGGGTTTGCACCTGCAGGTGGTTGAACGCTCAGGGTGGTACTTCTGATGATCCATTTCACAACTGGCAATTTGCTCGAATCCAAGGCCGAGGCCTTGGTGAACACGGTGAACACCGTGGGCGTCATGGGCAAGGGCATTGCGCTCATGTTCAAGGAGCGCTTCGACGACAATTTCCAGCAGTACGCACAGGCCTGCAAAGGGGGCGAGGTGCACATCGGCCAGATGTTTGTGACCGAACCGCGTGAATTGGACGGCCCGCGCTGGGTGATCAACTTCCCGACCAAACAAAACTGGCGCCACCCCTCGCGCCTTGAGTGGGTGACGGCCGGTTTGCAGGATCTGCGGCGCTTCCTGCTGAACGAAGGCGTCCGCTCGGTCGCGATTCCACCGCTGGGTGCTGGCAACGGTGGCCTGGACTGGTCGTTGGTGCGGGAGCAAATCGAGGCGGCACTGGGCGATCTGGATATCGAGATCACGGTTTTCGAGCCCACCTCGACCTACCAGAACGTAGCCAAGCGGAGCGGTGTGGAGAAGCTCACGCCGGCCCGCGCACTGGTGGCCGAGCTGGTGCGCCGCTACTGGGTGCTGGGCATGGAGTGCAGCCTGCTGGAGATTCAGAAGCTGGCCTGGTTTCTCCAGCGCTCCATCGAGCGCCAGGTTCCGGGGGACAACCCTCTGAAGTTGCAGTTCGAGGCCAACAAGTTCGGCCCCTATGCGCACAACCTGACCAAGCTGCTGGACGGGCTGGACGGGAGCTACTTGCGCAGCGAGAAGCGAATCGCCGACGCGGATCCGTTCGATGTGATCTGGTTTGCCGATGAACGCAAGGACCACGTGCAGGCGTACCTGCGCAGCGAGGGCAAGGCTTACACGGCGGCGCTGGAAGACACCGCGAGGCTGATCGATGGTTTCGAGTCGCCCTTCGGCATGGAGCTGTTAGCCACGGTTGACTGGCTTCTCACGAAGGAAGGTGTCGCACCCACAGTGGAATCTGTTCGAGAGGGCGTGGTTCAATGGCCTCACGAAGGCGGCGCGGCGCGCAAGGCCAAGCTGTTCGACGACCGCTCGATTGGCATTGCGCTTGAACGCCTGACGCAACCTGCTGCATCGCACGTTGATTGACGTGAGCGAGTTGCAGATCGACGTGCGTTGGCGGCCTGAGGGTGCAGCGGTCAACCTCGGCCACGACAAGTCGTTCCGAGGGGACGGGACGTCAGTACTCGCAGAAGCCGTTGCCCACATCGAGCGCAACTACTTGATGCTCACCACCATCAAGCACCCTGATTGCGCCGAGAGCACGCGATTTTGGAACTTTGACCTCTCCGATATCAAAACCGCGCTTGGGAAAGTGGCCACTGGTCTGGGCTCAAAAAATGGCGCAGTTGTTCGGGTTGACGTTGGCTATCAGGCAGTGGCCATCAGCGCATGTGGCGAACTGCCGATCGTCCGAGTTCCAGCGCATCCTCGGGCGAGATCGCCACACAGTGAGTCCGGTGTCGCGCCTTTGGCATGAGCGAATACACCGAAGTCGAACGCCCCTTCCTGGACCAGCTGGCCGCCCAGGGTTGGACGGTGATCGACCAGGGCGCGGGCGTGCCGCAGGACGCCGCGCCCAGCCTGCGCCAGGACTTTCGCCAGACGCTGCTGCCGGGGGTGTTTGACGACGCGGTGCGCGCCATCAACACCACGGCAGACGGCCAGCCCTGGCTGACCGACCGGCAGCTCGACGAGCTGCGCACCCAGCTCACGCGCCACCCCAACCGCACGCTGCTGGAAGCCAACGAGGCGGTACAGGCGCTGCTGTTCAAGGCGCAGGCCGACCGCAACGAGCTGACCGGCGAGGCCGACCCGGTGGTGCGGCTGATCGACTTCCACACACCGGAGAACAACCGCTTTCACGCGATCAACCAGTTCCGCGTGGACACGCCGGGCTGCGTGAAGCAGTGCATCGTCCCGGACATCGTGCTGTTCGTGAACGGCATTCCGCTGGTGGTGGTGGAATGCAAGAAGGGCTCGGAGACCTGCGCCAACCCGATGCAGGAAGCCTTTGTGCAACTGCAACGCTACATGCGCCGTCGCGCGGCGACGGAAGCCGCCGGGTTGAAGGAAGGCGAGCCGCGCCTGTTCCACAGCAACCTGCTGGTGGTACGCAGCAGCGGGACGCAGGCGGACTACGGCACGATCACCTCGGAAGAAGAACACTTCTACGGCTGGAAGACGCTGTACCCCGAGGACGATGCGGCGCTGGTCGGCCTGAACGCGCAGCAGCAGCTGGTGGCGGGCATGCTGACCCAGGGCAACCTGCTGCAGATTCTGCGAACGAGTTCGGTGTGCATGGACACGGACGGCGGCCCGCGCGTGAAGGTGGTGTGCCGCTACCAGCAGTTCCGCGCGGCGGGCAAGGTGGTGGAGCGGCTGCGCTGCGGCCAGACCGCGCTGGAGCGCAGCGGCGTGGTGTGGCACACGCAGGGCTCGGGCAAGTCGCTGACCATGGTGTTTCTGGCCCGCATGCTGCGTGCCAGCCGCGACCTGAGCGACTTCAAAATCGTGCTGGTGAACGACCGCACCGATCTGGAAGACCAGCTGGCCGACACGGCCACGCTGATCGGCGGCAAGGTGAACGTGATCGAGAACCGCCTGGACTTGCGCCACCACCTCGCCAGCGACCGCTCGGACATCAACATGGTGATGGTCCACAAGTTCCAGGAGCACAAGCAGACCCTGAGCAACACGGTGGCCGAGGCGCTGGGAACCTACCTCGCGATGCCGGCGGGCAAGACCTTTGGCGTGGTGAACACGTCCAGCCGCATCGTGCTGATGATCGACGAGGCGCACCGCACGCAAAGCTCGGACCTGGGCGACAACCTGTTCGAGGCCTTCCCCAACGCCACGCGCATCGCCTTCACCGGCACGCCACTCATCACCGAGCGCCATGGCGAGAAAAAGACGCACAAACGTTTTGGCGAGTTGATCGACGTGTACCGGATCATGGATTCCGTGAACGACGGCGCGACGCTGCAGATCCTCTACGAAGGCAAGACGGCGGACACGGCGCTGAACGAAAAGCACGCCTTCGACACCGCGTTCGAGGACCTGTTTCGCGAGCGCAGCGAAGCGGAGCTGCTGGCGATCAGGAAAAAGTACGGCGCGACGGGCGACATCCTGGAGGCGAAGAACCGCATCGACGCGATTGCGCGCGACATCGTGCGGCACTACGTCGACAACATCCTGCCCAACGGCTTCAAGGCGCAGGTGGTGTGCCACTCGAAACTGGCGTGCATCCGCTACCAGGCGGGCATCGATGCGGCGCTGGCCGAGCGGCTAGCGCAGGAGCGAGCCAAGGCCAGGCCCGATGCGGCGCTGATCGACCGGCTGGCTTTCCTGAAGACGGCGGTGGTGATTTCGTCGGACGGCACGAACGAGGCGGCCTTCATCACCCAGGCGCGCAAGCAGGCGGCACAGATGAACGCGGTGGACAACTTCTGCCGCGGCTTTGATCAGACAGACCCCGACAAGGCGAACACGGGCATTGCCTTCCTGATCGTGTGCGACATGCTGCTGACGGGGTTTGACGCGCCGATCGAGCAGGTGATGTACATCGACAAGAAGCTGCGCGAGCACACGCTGCTGCAGGCCATTGCCCGCACCAACCGGGTGAAGAAGGGCAAGCAGCGCGGTTACATCGTGGACTACATCGGCCTGGCCAACCACCTGACCGAAGCCCTGAGCCTGTACGCCGCTGCCGACGAACTGCAGGAGTTGCGGGACGGGATGAAGAGCATCGCGTCGGAACTGCCGGTGCTCGAAGAACGCTACCAGCGCCTGCTGCAGCACTTCGACGCGCTGGGCGTGAAGCACTTCAAGGCCTTCGGGACCGGCTCGCTACCCACCCTGGACGCCGACGCGGCGGTGGTGCATGAAGCGGTGAAGGCGCTGAAGGACGAGAAGCAACGGGCCGACTTCGAGGTGTACCTGAAGAAGTTTTTGATGAGCCTGGACATTGTGCTGCCGCGCCCGGAAGCGCAGCCCTACCGGGTGCCTGCGCGGCGCCTGGGCTATGTGCTGCAGGTGGCCAAGCAACGCTACAAGGACGAAAGCCTGGACTTGGGCAACGCGGGCGAGAAGGTGAAGGCACTCATCAACGAGCACCTGATCAGCCTGGGCATTAACCCCAAGGTGGAACCGGTGGAGCTGCTGGCCGAAGACTTCATGGCCCAGCTGGCGGCGCACTCGGGCAGCAACAGCGAGGCCAAGGCCAGTGAGATGGAGCATGCCATCCGCAAGCACTGCACGGTGCACCACGACGAGGACCCGGCGTTCTACAAAAGCCTGTCGGCCAAGGTGGACGCGCTGATCGAGCAGCACCAGGACCAGTGGGATCTGCTGGCTGAAAAGCTGGCCGAATTGCGCGGCGAGGCCGTGGCCGGGCGCCAGAAGGGTGAAGAGGGCATGGGCCGCGAAGCGACCACGTTTTATGAGCACATTGCTCAGGTGGGCTTTGCCGGCGGCACTGTGGCAGACGCCGACAAGCCGCGTTTCAAGACACTGATGGAGGCGGTGGTGAACCTGCTGCAGGAGACCATCGGCAGCATCGATTTCTGGCAGAACCCGGACAAGCAGAAACGCCTGCGCGGATTGATCAAGACCGAGATCACCAAGACCGGCATTGAAGCGCTGAAAACCAACCGCGAAAGGGTGGCGGTGGAGATCATGCGGCTGGCCAAGAACCGGCACGACGAATTGATGCGCGCTCCACAGGGTGGAGACGCGTAATGCAGGTGCGGCAAGTAAAGGACATTCAGTACCGGCTACTCCCGGGCGCAGAGCGGCAGACCACGGATATCGTGATCGAGCGTGATGGCGCGATCACGGTGCGTCCTCCTCGCCACATGGCTCCCGAGCAGGTGGATGCCACGGTGCTCAGCAAGCGCATGTGGATCTACCGCAACCTGGCCGAATGGCGCGATCTGAACGCCAGTGGCGTGGTGCGCGAGTGGGTGAACGGTGAGACCTTCCTCTATCTGGGCAGCAGCTACCAGCTGCAACTCGTCGCGGAGCAGGATGAGCCGCTCAAGCTGAAAGATGGGCGTTTTCTATTGCTGCGTTCGCTGGTGGAACGTGGGGGTGCGGCGGCGGCACGGGAAGCGTTTGAGCACTTCTATGCCACCAAAGGGCTGGATCGACTGCAACGCCGCGTGGCGCACTGGGCCCCTCGGGTGGGCGTTGCGCCGGGTGCGGTGCTGGTGAAAGACATCGGGTTCCGCTGGGCAACGTGTCAGCCGAGTGGCGATCTGCACTTTCACTGGAGGTGCCTGATGGCCCCTCTGACCGTGCTGGACTACATCGTGGTCCACGAGCTGTGTCACCTGCATCAGCGTGACCACAGCGAAGCTTTCTGGAACGAAGTGGACAAGGTTCTGCCCGACTACCGCGAACGCAAGGAGTGGCTGAGGGCGCGGGGCGCGGCCCTGGACTTATGACCATCCACTACCTGATCTTCGACAGCAGCGACGACGGCGAAGGCACCGGCACCTGGGAGGCCATGGCCAGCGTGCGCGCGGCGCAGTTGCCTGCGGTGCGGGCCGAGGTGCAAGCGGTGCTGGACTGGGCCGAGGCCCACGCGCCGGGGCCGCGCGGGCCGCTCGACGAGGGTGGCGCCTGGGACGCCGACGAACAGGTGCTGGCCGATGACGGCGACTGGACCACCGTGACGCTGACGCTCACCGGTCCATGGGAATGGGGCGAAGCGCTGGTGGCGCACTTTGCGCCGTCGACCGACTGAACAAACCCCTGCGTCAGCGCGTCTTGGCTGCCGCCAGCACCGGTGCCAGCTGCGCCTGCGCCATCAGTTCATCGAACCACACGCGGTAACCGGCGTCGCTCGGATGCAGGCCGTCGGCGGCGTTCAGTTCCCTGGGCCGTTGCGCGAACGGGTCGTTCGCCTTGTCCTTGTACAGGTTCACATACACCGCCTGCTGCCGCGCGGCGGCTTCGCGCACGTAGCCGTGCACCGAGCGCGCACGCGAACTCATGAACCAGGACACGGGCGGGAAGAAGAAGGGCGCGTTGCCGACGTTGCCGGCCGGCATGAGGATGACGCGGTCGGTGGCGCGCGCGCGGGCGAGCGCGGTCACGCGCTCGACGTCGGCGCGCACGGCGTCCAGGCCGCGCAACCGGATCACGTCGTTGCCGCCGGCCTGCACCAGCACCAGGTCGTAGCGCGCGGTGGCGCCCTCGAGCTGGCCGATCACGTCGGCGAAAGTGGCGCCGTCTTTCGCGCGGTTGTCGATGCGCAGCCGGGGATAGGCCTGCGCGAGCAGGCCGGCCAGGCTGGTCCGCGGGCTGCTCGCACCCGTGCCCACGGCGGTGCTGTCGCCCACGATGAGCAGGCGCAGCGCCGCGTCCGCCGGGGTGTGCTGCAGCGGCTCGCTGAGTCGGGCGAGCTCTCCGGCCTTGCCGATGCGCCAGACCGCGCAGCCGGACGTGGACAGCGCCAACACGAGCACAAGCACAAGGAGCGCGGGCACTGGCCAGGATGAGGAGGTCATCGGCCCCAGTCTATGCGCAGACCGGCTGCCGGTCGGAAAGGGAGCGGACGTTCAGCGCCGCGGGGCGCCGCGCGCCACGGTATTGGCCGCCGCCTCGCGCGCGCGCTCCAGCCGCTCGCGCACGTCCGGGTGCGTGCCGGCCAGCATGCGCTGGGCACCTGCGCCACCACCGCCCTGCACGCCATGGATCTTCGCCAGTGCGCTGGCCATGGCGGCCGGGTTGCGGCCCACCTGGCGCAGCAGTTCGATGCCGCGCAGGTCGGCGGCGTGTTCCTGGGCGTGCTGCAGCTCGCGCGCCTCGCGCGCCAGTGGCGAGCGGGGGTTGAACATGTGCACACCCATCTGCTCGCGCGCCTCATCTATGCCCAGCAGCGGCTGGCCCAGGCGCTGCAGCAGGCCGCAGGCTTCCACCAGCGCGTCGTGGCTTTCGATGTGCGCGAGCTCGTGCGCGATGACCGCCGCCAGCTCGTCGTCGTTCAGCGGCGTGGCACCGCGCCACAGCGCGCTGGTGAGGATGACCAGGCCGTGGTTGGCCGCGTAGGCGTTGTGTTCGCGGTCGTCCTCGAAGGCCAGCAGGTGGATGGCCGGGCCGGTACGCAGGCGTGGCGAGGCGGCCACCAGGCTGCGCAGCATGTGGTGCAGGCGCGGCGGCGCGGCCAGCACGGGGTGCTCGTCCATCATGTCGATGAGCTGCATTTCGTCGAGCACGCGCAGCTCATGGGCGCGGTCGGGGTCGCGCAGGCAACTGGCTTGCTGTGCGAGCACCGGCGCGCCAGCCAGCCACACGGTGAGCGCCACACCGCGCAAGACCTGCATGAAAAAACGTGATATACCGTTCATACCGTTTCCCCAATGCCTTCTTTCTACGCCGATTCATCGGCACGGGCCAGTCGGGTTAGCGCCCCCCGGCACACTGGCGCGACGAACGGTGACGCCGCGCCGGCACGGGCTGGCGCGCCAGTTGCTTCGTGCCCCGGCATGACACGCAACCCACCCCAACCCAACCTCGACATCGCCCTGAGCAAGCTCGACAAGGCTTTGCTCAACATCCTGGTGAAAGATGGCCGCGCCTCGTTCGCCGACATCGCGCGCCAGCTCGGCATTTCGCGCGCGCATGCCCGGGCGCGCGTGCAGGGGCTGCAGGCCAGCGGCGTGATCGAGCTGTTCGCCGCCGTGATCAACCCCGAGAAGCTGGGGCAGGTGAACTCGACCTTCCTCGACATCGTGGTCGCGCCCGCGGCCATCGAGCGCATCGCGCAGGAGCTGGCCGACTGCGCGGAGGTGGTGAGCCTGTACATCATGAGCGACCTCAAAAGCCTGCACGTGCACGCGCTCACCGAGAGCCCCGAGGCCTTCGAGGGCTTCGTGCGGCGCCACATCTTCAACCGCCCCGAGATCCTCTCGGTGGACTGCAAGACCCTGCTCACGCGGGTGAAGAACCGGCGCGGCGGCGCGCGTCTGTGAACCCGCCCGGATTGGTGCGCGCGCACCGGCGGCGTGCGCCATGACCGTTTGTGCGCCGCCCGCCGGCCATGGGGGCCGCGGGGCTTCCATGCGGGGCTAGCGGGCTGCGATCGCTTGACAAACGGCACGCCACGCGCGGATCGAAAAACATTCGACACCAGCGTGGCCACGCACAGCGCCCGCCCGCGTGCACCAAGACGGATGAAAACCACCGCCGGCACGCCGAAACCCAGGCAAATCAAGGACTTGACGCGCTCCCCGGGGTGGCATGGGGATTGCGAAAGAGAGGTTCCGCCGCCTTACAAACGGCAGCTTTTTCGTTTCAACCCCTACACCCAGGAGTGCCGCCATGTCCCTCGTCCGCCGCCAGTTCCTCTCTCGCGCCGCCCTCGCCACCAGCGTGCTCGGCGCCCCCATCGTCGCCAGCGCCCAGAGCAAGGGCACGTTCAACTGGAAGATGACCAGCGCCTACGGCAAGGGTTCGCCCTTCTACATGGACGGCCCGGGCAGCGCCACCGACCTGGCCAGGCGCATCAAGGAGATGTCGGACGGCCGCCTGAACATCTCGGTGTTCGGCGCCGGTGAACTGATCCCCGCGTTCGAGGGTTTCGACGCGGTGCGCGCCGGCACGGTGGAGATGAACCACGCCAACGCCTACTTCTGGACCGGCAAGACAGCCGCCGCGCAGTACTTCACCGCCGTGCCCTTCGGCATGAACTTCCAGGGCATGAACGGCTGGCTGTACGACGGCGGCGGCATCGAGCTGTGGAACGAGGTCTACGCGCCCTTCGGCATGGTGGCCATGCCCTGCGGCAACACCGGCGTGCAGATGACGGGCTGGTTCAAGAAGGAGATCAAGACCGCGGCCGACCTCAAGGGCCTGAAGATGCGCATTCCCGGCCTGGCGGGCAAGGTGTACGCCAGCCTGGGCGTGGACGTGAAGGTGCTGCCGGGCGGCGAGATCTTCCCTGCGCTGGAGCGCGGCGTGATTGACGCGGCCGAGTTCGTCGGCCCCTTCCAGGACCGCCGCCTGGGCCTGCAGAAAGCCGCGAAGTACTACTACACCACCGGCTGGCACGAGTCGTCCACCGTGTCGGAGCTGCTGATCAACAAGGCCGCCTGGGACAAGCTGCCGAAGGACCTGCAGGCCGTCGTGAGCAACGCCTCGGCCGCGTGCAACGTGATCAGCGAAGCCTGGTGCCAGAAGGCCAACTCCGAGGCCATGGACGACCTGGTGAAGAACCAGGGCGTGATCGCGCGCCCGCTGCCCGACGACGTCATCAAGGCCTTGCGCACCGAGACCGACAAGGTGCTGGCCGAGCTTGTGGCCAAGGACCCGCTGGCGAAGAAGGTGCACGACTCCTACTTCGGGTTCAAGGCCAAGTACGACCGCTGGAGCGAGATCAGCGAAGAGGCCTACCACACCAGGGTGCGCGGCTGACGCGACGGAGACCGGCACCATGCTCAAGGCTCTGCGGCCGCTGGCCGCGCACATCGAGGGTTTCGTTGACCGCATCGGCGCGCTCACCGCGTGGATCGCGCTGGTCATGATCGGCCTGGTCGCCACCAACGTGGTTCTGCGCTACGCCTTCAGCTTCGGCTCGGTGTGGGCGCAGGAACTGGAATGGCACCTGCTGGCCGCCCTCATCCTGCTGGGCATGAGCCACGCGCTGCAGCGCGGCGACAACGTGCGCGTGGACCTGTTCTACGCGCGCTACTCGCCAGCGCTCAAGCGGGCGGTGGACGTGATCGGTGCGCTGCTGCTGATCACGGTGAGCCTGTTGTTCATCTGGCTGTCGCTGGGCTACGTGGAGCAGTCGCGTTCCATCAGCGAAGGCTCGCCGGACCCGGGCGGCATACCGCTGCGCTGGCTGGTCAAGGCGCTGATTCCACTGGGCTACGGCCTGCTGGTGCTGCAGCAGCTCGCGCAACTGGTGCGCCTGCTCGACACGCCACTGGACAGCACCCGGGAGACCGGCCGTGTTTGAGATGTCGACCTACGCCGTCTTCATGCTGGTCGGCTTCTTCGCGATGCTGATGATCGGCATCCCTGTGGCGATCAGCCTGGCCGTCACAGGCTTCGTATTCGGCTGGCTGGGCTTCGGCACCAGCCTGTTCAACCTGCTGCCCGCGCGCTTCTACGGCATCGTCAGCGGCTACCAGTGGATGGCGATTCCGCTGTTCGTCTTCATGGGCGTGATGCTGGAGAAATCGCGCCTGGCGGACGACCTGCTCGACGTGATGGGCCACCTCGCGGGTGGGTTGCGCGGCGGCATGGCCATCGGCATCGTGCTGTTCGGCGTGCTCATGGGCGCGACCACCGGCATCGTCGGCGCGACCATCATCACCCTGGGCCTGCTGACCCTGCCCACGCTGATCCGGCGCGGCTACGACAAGAGCGTGGCCTGCGGCGTGATCTGCGCTTCGGGCACGCTGGGCCAGATCATCCCGCCCAGCCTGATCCTGATCCTGCTCTCGGACATCATGCAACTCTCGGTGGGCACGTTGTTCGCCGCCGCGGTGGGCCCGGGCATGCTGCTGGCGGCGGTGTACATCGTCTACCTGGTGGTGATGGGCTGGCTGCGCCCG
This sequence comes from Hydrogenophaga sp., assembly GCF_025699295.1. Taxonomy (GTDB): domain Bacteria; phylum Pseudomonadota; class Gammaproteobacteria; order Burkholderiales; family Burkholderiaceae_C; genus Hydrogenophaga. The sequence goes on from NZ_JAILWB010000006.1 coordinate 21,266, forward strand.
GCGAGCATGCCGCCGATCCCGGTGGCCGAGCGCGACGCGGTCTCGCGCCGCCAGCTGTGGGTGCGCTTCTTCAAGGTGCTGGTGCCGCCGGTGATGCTGGTGGTGGCGGTGCTGGGCTCCATCGTCGGCGGCGTCGCCGCGCCCACCGAGGCGGCCTCCATGGGCGCAGTCGGCGCGGTGCTGATCACCGCGCTGTCGGGCCGCCTGAGCTGGAAGACACTGCGCGAGACCGCGCTGGACACCAGCAAGATCACCGCCATCATGATGTTCATCCTCATGACGGCGCAGGTGTTCGCGCTCTCGTTTCGCGGCCTGCATGGCGAAGACCTGATCGTCTCGATGTTCGACGCACTGCCGGGCGGCACCAACACCGCCATCTGGTTCATGCTGCTGATCATCTTCGTGCTCGGCTTCTTCATCGAGTGGATCGAGATCAGCTACATCGCTGTGCCGCTGTTCCTGCCCATTCTGATCAAGCTGGGCGTGGACCCGGTCTGGCTGGCGATGCTGATCACGCTGAACCTGCAGTCGAGCTTTCTCACGCCGCCGTTCGGCTGGGCGCTGTTCTACCTCAAGGGTGTGGCGCCGCCGGAGGTGAACATCAAGGACATCTACCAAGGCGTGCTGCCCTTCATCGGCCTGCAGTTCCTGGCGCTGCTGCTGTTGTTCCTCTTCCCGCAGATCGCGCTCTGGCTGCCCAGGGCCATTGGCTGGTAGACCCCATGGAACTCTTCCACCAACACAGCGCCGCGTGGCTGCTGGGGCTGGCGCTGGCCCTGCTCGCCACCGGCCTGGTCGCGGGCGTGCTCGCCGGCCTGCTCGGCGTGGGCGGCGGCATCGTCATCGTGCCGGTGCTCTACCACCTGTTCACCCTGCTGGGCATCGACGAGAGCGTGCGCATGCACGTGACCGTGGGCACCTCGCTGGCCACCATCATCCCAACCTCCATCCTGTCCAGCCGCGCGCACCGCAAACGCGGCAGCCTGGACATGGCGCTCATCCGGCGCCTCATGCCGGCGGTGATCGTGGGCGTGGTGATCGGCTCGGTGGCCAGCCGTTACCTCAGCGGCGCGGCGCTCACCGCGGTGTTCGCCACGGTGGCGCTGGCGGTGGCGCTCAACATGGCCTTCAAGCGCGACGGCTTTGCGCTGCGCGACGGCCTGCCCGGCACCGTGGGCACGGCCTTCATCGGCAGCGGCATCGGCGGCGTCTCCACCCTCATGGGCATTGGTGGTGGTACGTTGTCGGTGCCGATCCTCAACGCGTTGCGCGTGCCCATGCACACCGCCGTGGGCACGGGCGCCATGCTGGGCATGGTGATCAGTTTCCCGGGCGCGCTCGCATTCCTGTTCAACGGCCTGGGCATGCCGCTGCGCCCGCCGTTCAGCCTGGGCTACGTGAACCTGCTGGGCATGGCCCTGATCGTGCCCGCGACAATGGCGACCACCGGCTGGGGTGCGACACTCGCGCACCGCATCGATGCGAAGCGACTGCGCCAGGTGTTCGCGGCCTTCCTGGCCCTCACCGCGCTGCGCATGTTCTACGGACTGTTCACCTGAAGACGAGACAAGCAAGATGATCCACACCCTCAAGGCCCTGGGCGGCATGCAGGTCGCGCCCCACCACCTGGCCGCGCAGGCCGGGCGCGACGTGCTGCGCGACGGCGGCAACGCGGTCGAGGCCATGGTGGCCGCGGCCGCCGCGATCGCGGTGGTCTACCCGCACATGAACGCCATCGGTGGCGACGGCTTCTGGCTGATCCACGAACCGGGCCAGCCGGTGGTGGCGATCGACGCCTGCGGCCCGGCCGCCGCCCTGGCCACGCGCGACTTTTATGCAGGCATGGACGCCATCCCTTCGCGCGGCCCCACCGCCGCCCTCACCGTGGCCGGCACCATCGGAGGCTGGGCCAAGGCGCTGGAGGTCGCAGCGCCCTGGGGCACGCCGCTGCCGCTGTCGCGCCTGCTGGCCGACGGCATCCGCCATGCGCGCGACGGCATCGCCGTCACCACCAGCCAGGCCGCGCTCACGCGCGACAAGCTGGCCGGCCTGAAAGACGCGCCCGGCTTCGCGCCCACCTACCTGGTCAACGGCCAGCCGCCCTTGCCCGGCCACGTGCTCAAGCAGCCGGCGCTGGGCCGCACCCTGGCCACGCTGGCCGAGCGCGGGCTGGACGACTTCTACCGCGGCGAACTCGCGCAACGCATCGGCGCCGAGCTGGAGCGCCTGGGCAGCCCGCTGCGCACCAGCGACCTGGCGGCCTATGCGGCGCAGCGCGTCGCGCCGCTGGCGGTGCGCCTGGCCGACAGCACCGTTTACAACCTGCCGCCGCCCACGCAGGGCCTGGCCGCGCTGATGATCATCGGCCTGTTCGAGCGCCTGGGCGTCACCGAGGGCGAGGGTTTTGCGCACCTGCATGGCCTGGTGGAAGCGACCAAGCGCGCCTTCCGCGTGCGCGAGCGCGTGGTGACCGACCCCTGCCGCCTGCCCGCCGATCCGCAGGGCTTTCTGGCGCCCGAGGCGCTGGACGCGCTGGCCCGCGACATTGACATGCAGCGCGCCCTGCCCTGGCCCGACCCGGCCGCGCCCGGCGACACGATCTGGATGGGCGCGATCGACGCACAGGGCCGCGCGGTCAGCTTCATCCAGAGCGTGTACTGGGAATTCGGCTCGGGCACGGTGCTGCAGGACACCGGCATCTGCTGGCAGAACCGCGGCACCAGCTTCTCGCTTGAGCCAAAGGCGCTCAACAGCCTGGAGCCGGGGCGCAAACCCTTCCACACGCTCAATCCCTCGCTGGCGGTGTTCGACGACGGCCGCGTCATGCCCTACGGCACCATGGGCGGCGAGGGCCAGCCGCAGACGCAGGCGGCGGTGTTCACGCGCTACGCACGCTTCGGCCAGCCGCTGCAGCAGGCGGTGAGCGCGCCGCGCTGGCTGCTGGGCCGCACCTGGGGCGACGTGAGCACCAGCCTCAAGCTGGAGAACCGCTTTGACCCGGCGCTGGTGGCCGCGTTGAAGGACGCGGGCCACGTGGTTGAGCTGCTGCCCGAGACCTTCAGCGACACCATGGGCCACGCCGGCGCGCTGGTGCGCCATGCCAGCGGCGTGATCGAAGGCGCGGCCGATCCGCGCAGCGATGGCTGCGTGGCGGCCGTGTGAACGCGCCTGCGAGCGCGGGCGAGCGCCTGCCCTTCATCGACCTGCTCAAGGCGGTCGGCTCGCAGCTGATCGTGCTGCACCACCTGGCTTTCTACGGACCCATGTCCGACTGGACACACCAGCTCGCACCGGGCCTCGTGGCCTGGTTCAGCCAGGACGCGCGCATGGCGGTTCAGGTGTTCCTGGTGGTCGCCGGGTTCCTGGCCGCGCGCAGCCTCGCGCCCGACGGTGTGCCGCGCGCTGGCTCGCCTGCCGTCCTGCTGCGGCAGCGTTATGTGCGCGTCGCACTGCCCTTCATCGCCGCGCTGCTCGTGGCCATGGTGTGCACCGAAGCCGCGCGGCTGTGGATGGCGCCGCACGACTCGTTGCCCGCGCCGCCCGGCCTGTGGCAGTTCATTGCCCACGCGCTGCTGCTGCACACGCTGCTGGACGTGGATTCGCTCTCGGCCGGCGTCTGGTACGTGGCAATCGACTTCCAGCTCTACGCCCTGCTGCTCGGCCTGCTCTGGCTGGCGCGGCGTGCGCCGCCGGGGCCATGGCTGCCGGCACTGGTCGGGCTGGTGGTGGCGGCCTCGCTGTTCCACTTCAACCGCGACGCGCACTGGGACAGCTGGGCGCTGTACTTCTTCGGCGCCTACGGCCTGGGCGTGCTGACCCACGGCGCCACGCGCAGCGACGCGGTCTGGTGCGGCGGTGGCCGCTGGATCATGGCCGCGCTGGTGGCCCTGGCGCTGCTCGCGCTGGTCCTTGATTTCCGCGAACGCATCGCGCTGGCGCTGGGCGTCGCCCTGCTGCTGGCCTGCGCGCAGCGCCAGGGCTGGCTCCACACCTGGCCACGCCACCGCGCGGTGGCCTACCTCGGCCGCATCTCCTACGCGGTGTTCCTGCTCAACTTCCCCGTCGCGCTGGTGGTCAACGCGCTGTTCACGCGCTACGGCAACGCCGATCCGGTCACGCAGACCGTGGGTGTGCTGCTGGCCTGGCTGGCGTGCAACCTGGCGGGTGCGCTGTTCCACCAAGCAGTGGAACAGCGCCTGAGCCGTGTGGGCCGCCGCCGCACGCGACCACCGGCGCTCAGCGCCCGGTGAACCGCGCCGCGCGCTTCTCCTGGAACGACAGCACGCCCTCGCGCGCGTCCGCGCTGTTGGCCAGTCGCCGTTGCGTGGCCTCGAATTCGTCGGCGGCGGCCATGGGCCCCTCTTCCACCGCCTTGCGCGCGTTGAGCCGCGTGGCCACCACCGCCAGCGGCGCCTGCTGCGCAATGGCTTCGGCGATGCGCAGGGCTTCGTCGAGTTCGCCGCCAGCGGGCACCACGCGCTGCACGAAATGCAGGCGCAGGGCCTCGGCGCTGTCGAAGACGTCGGCCGCCAGCAGGTGCAGCAGCGCGTTGCCCAGGCCGGCGCGTTCGGCCATGCGCAGTGTGGCGCCGCCCGTGGCCATGATGCCGCGCTGCACCTCCAGCTGCGAGAAGCGGCAGTCGTCGGCCGCAACCACGATGTCGGCCGCCAGCATCAGTTCAATGCCCAGCGTGTAGGTGATGCCCTTGACGGCCACCACCATGGGCTTGGTGCGCCGCCGGTAGCCGGGGCGGCCCAGGTCGGTCGGGTCCACCAGCCCTTGAGCGATGGCGCGCTCGCCGCGCTGCATCAGCGGCGCGAAGCTGGGCAGGTCGAGCCCGGCGGTGAAGTGGTCGCCCAGGGCATGCAGCACGCCCACGCGAAGCGCGGGGTCGTCGTCGAGCCGGGTGTAGGCCGCGGCCAGCGCCTGCAGCATGGCGGGCGTGAAGCCGTTGCGCTTGGTGGGCCGGTCGATGCCGATCAGCAGCAGGTGGCCGCGCACCTCGGTGCGGATGCGGCCTTCAGCGAGGGTGGGGGTTGCGTCAGTCATGCGTGCCATCGTAGGCTGGCGCGACCCTGTGCACCCATCACATCGGTGACTACACTGCCCCCATGAACGCCCCTGCCAACGCCCTGCCGGACGCCACCCGATGCCCCCTGTGCGGCGGCGACAACCGCTGCGCGATGGAGATTCAGCGCGCCACGGGCGAGGTGCAGCCGCCGTGCTGGTGCGTGGGCACCACCTTCGACCCGGATTTGTTCAAGCGCATTCCCGACGCGGCGCGCGGGCAGGCCTGCATCTGCGCGGCCTGCGTGGCTGCGGCCAGGTCCTAGGTATTCGGGTCGTCGTCCCTGGCGGGCGGCGCGGGCGCCACGCTCATGCTGTGCACCCACTCGCGCCAGATCGCCACCAGCAGCGCCATGAGCACCGGGCCGACGAACAGGCCGACGATGCCCATGGTGGTCACGCCGCCCACCAGACCGAAGAAGGTCGGCAGAAAGGGCAGCTTCACCGGCCCGCCCACCAGGCGCGGACGCAGGGTCTTGTCGACGATGAAGAGTTCGATGGAACCCCAGGCGAACAGGCCCAGGCCGGCCCAGAAGTGGCCCGAGCCCACGAGGTAGAGCGAGACCAGGGTGAACGACAGCGGCGCACCCCCGGGGATCAGCGCCATGAAACCGGTGGCCACGCCCAGCAGCACGGGCGAGGGCACGCCCGCGATCCAGTAGGCCACGCCCAGCACCACGCCCTCGCCCACGGCAATGAGGCCCAGGCCGGTGACGGTGGCGCTGACGGTGGCCGGCACCACGCGCGAGAAGCGCTGCCACTGCAGCGGCAGCAGGCGCTCGCCGACGGTGTCGAGCTGGCCCGCGATGCGAGCGCCATCCTTGTAGACGAAGAACAGCGTGATCAGCATGAACAGCAGCGTGAGCGCCAGGTGGGCCACATCGCCCGTGGCGCTGAGCACCCAGCGGTAGATGTTGCCGATGTGCTGCCCGCTGAGGATCTGCACCCAGTCGCCCAGCGCATGGGGTTCGCCCAGGTGCTCGCGCCAGTAGGTGGCCAGCGTCTCGCCCACCCAGGGCAGGGCAACGATCCAGGCCGGTGGCGGCGCGCCGTGGCGGTTGACTTCGAGCAGCCAGTCCACGAAGGCGCTCGCCTCCTTGAGCGCGTAGTGCAGCGCGATGGTCAGGGGCACGATCAGCACCACGATCACCACCACCAGCGCCAGGCTGGCCGCCAGCGTGGTGCTGCCTCCGCAGGCGCGCACGGTGCGGCGGAACAGTGGCCAGCTCGCGAAGCCGATGATGAGCGCGGCCAGCACCGGCACCAGGAACCCCCGGAAGAAATAGACGCCAGCCGCCACGATCAGCAGCAGCAGGCCGCGAACGATCAGTGAGGCGTGCGGGACAGGGGGCATGGGAACAGGCGGCGCAAAAGGACGGGACGGGGCGGACCCGGGCCAATATACCCGAGCCCCATGGCGCATCGACCCCGGCCGGCGCAGCGCAAACCCGCTAAGCTTGACCGCGCCACCCGCCGCGCCCGCCCATGCCACCAGCCCCCAGCGACTCCTCACTGCCTGCCCTGCGCGAACGCTACGGCGAGCGCTACCGCTGGCTGCTGCTGCTCTCGGTGATGGTGGGCACCATGGCGGCCATCATGTCCTCGACCGTCATCAACGTGGCGATTCCGGACATGAGCCACCACTTCACACTGGGCCAGGAGCGTGCGCAGTGGGTCACCTCGGGTTTCATGGCGGCCATGACGGTGTCCATGCTGACCACGCCCTGGCTGCTGGCGCGTTATGGCTACCGGCGCACCTACGAAGGCTGCATGTGGCTGCTGCTGGCCGGTGGTGTGGCCGGCGGCTTCGCCAACGACTTCCCGCTGGTGCTGGCCGCGCGCGTGGCCGAGGGCCTGGCCGCCGGCGTGGTGCAACCCATTCCGGCCATCATCATCCTGCGCGCCTTCCTGCCGCACGAACAGGGGCGCGCCAGCGGCATCTTCGGCATGGGCGTGGTGCTCGCGCCGGCACTGGGGCCCAGCATTGGCGGCCTGCTGGTCGACGGCTTCGGCTGGCGCTCGATCTTCTTCATGGTGGTGCCGTTCTGCGTCGCCTCGCTCTGGCTGGCGCGCCGCTTCGTGCCCACCACCTCACCGGGCGGCGAGGCCGCCAACCCGCAGGGCGCGGGCCTGGACTGGCGTGGCCTGCTGCTGGCGGCCGCGGGCACGCTGTGCCTGCTCAACGGCCTGGTCGAGTTGCACGGCGGTACCGCACTTGCCGCGGCGACCCTGCTGGGCGGCGCGGCCCTCATCCTGGTGCTGTTCGTCGTGCTGCAGCGGCGCACGCTCAGCGCGCGCCGGGCGCACCCGGCCCAGGGCGTGGACCCGCTGATGAACCTCATGCTGTTCAAGGACCGGCGCTTCGGCATGGGCAGCATCGTCGCCTTCATCTACGGCATTGCGCTGTTCGGCTCCACCTACCTGCTGCCGGTCTACATGCAGAGCGGCCTGGGCCTGTCGGCCTCCCACGTGGGCACCATCCTGCTGCCCTCGGGCCTGGTGCTGGCGGTGGTGATCGCCGGCGTGGGCCGCCTGGCCGACCACCAGCCCACACACCGGCTGGTGAGCATCGGCCTGGTGTTGCTGAGCGCATCGTTCGCGCTGATGGTCACCATCGACCCGGGTCGCCCGGCGCAGGTCATCCCGCTGCTGGTGATCTGGGCGATCCTGGGCCGCGTCGGCCTGGGCTTCATCCTGCCCTCGCTCAACATCGGCGCCATGCGCGGCCTGGAGCGTACCCACATTCCGCAGGGCGCCAGCGTCATCAACTTCCTGCGCATGCTCGGCGGCGCGGCCGGCGTGAGCCTGTGCGGCATCGTGCTCGAATGGCGCCTGGCCGCGCACGGCGCCAGCCTCACCGCCGCCAGCGCCAACGTGCCCGCGCGCGTGGCGGCGTTCGAGGAAACCTTCCTCATGCTCGCGGCCATCTGTGCGCTGGCGCTGACCGCTGCGCTGAAACTGCGGGATGCGCCGCCGGCATCGGGTTCAAAATAGCCGCCATGTGCCAACTGCTCGGCCTCAACTGCGCCACGCCCACCGACGCGTCGTTCAGCTTCACCGGCTTCTGCCAGCGCGGCGGCCGCACCGACCACCATGCCGACGGCTGGGGCATTGCCTTCTTCGAGGGCAAGGGGCTGCGCCTGTTCGTCGACCACCAGAGCGCGGCCGATTCGCCGATGGCCGAGTTCCTGCAGGGCTACCCGCTCAAGAGCCGCAACATCATTGCCCATGTGCGCAAGGCCACCATTGGCGAGGTCGCGCTGGAGAACGCCCATCCCTTCGTGCGCCAGCTCTGGGGCCGGCAGTGGGTGTTCGCGCACAACGGCGACCTGAAGGACTACGACCCGCCACTGCACAGCCTGTTCCGCCCCGTGGGCACCACCGACAGCGAGCGCGCCTTCTGCTGGCTGATGCAGGAACTCGCGAAGTCGCACGCCAGCCTGCCCGACGTGGACGAGCTCACCCTCACGCTGCGCGAGCTGGTGCCGCAGGTGCGCCGTTTCGGCAGCTTCAACTTCCTGCTCTCGAATGGCGAGGCGCTGTGGGCGCACTGCAGCACCAAGCTGCACTGGCTGGTGCGCCAGCACCCGTTTGCCCAGGCCACGCTGATGGACCAGGACTGGACGGTGAACTTCGCCGAACTCAACCACCCGGGCGACCGCGCCGCCGTGGTGGTGACCACACCGCTGACCAGCAACGAGCTGTGGACCGCCTTCGAGCCCGACGAGCTCAAGGTGTTCGTGGACGGCCTGCCCCTGCCGTGACGGGAAACCCCCTGGGCGTTCCCTTGGTACCCCGGGGGGTTACTATCATCGGGCTTCCCCCGGGGCCGACGCCCCCATCGAAAACCAACGAAGGAGACTTTGACATGCAGAGACGACACCTCATCGCTGGCGGCCTGGCCGCTGCCACGCTGCCTGGCTTCGCGTTCGCGCAGAACCTGGAGAAGCCCAAGGCCACCATCGCCGTGGGCGGCAAGAACCTGCTGTACTACCTGCCGCTGACCATTGCCGAGCAGCTGGGTTACTTCAAGGACGAGGGCCTGGACCTCACCATCGTCGACTTCGCGGGCGGCTCGCGCGCGCTGGCCGCCGTGGTCGGGGGCAGCGCCGACGTGGTCTCGGGCGCGTTCGAGCACACCATCAACATGCAGTTCAAGGGCCAGCCCATGCGCGCCTTCGCGCTGCAGGGCCTGGCGCCGCAGATCGTGCTGGGCGTCAACCCCAAGACCATGGCGAACTTCAAGACCGTGGCCGACCTCAAGGGCAAGAAGATCGGCGTGACCGCCCCCGGCAGTTCGACCAACGTGATGGTGAACTTCGTGCTGGCCAAGGCCGGCCTCAAGCCGAGTGATGTGAGCATCGTCGGCGTGGGCGCGGGCAACGGCGCCGTGGCCGCGATGCGTTCGGGCCAGATCGACGCCATCAGCAACCTGGACCCCGTCATCACCCTGCTGGCGCGCTCGGGCGACCTGAAGATCGTCACCGACACGCGCATCGTCTCCGAGGCCGAGAAGGTGTTCGGCGGCCCGATGCCGGCCGGCTGCCTGTACGCGCCCCAGCCCTTTCTGGACAAGAACCCCAACACCGCGCAGGCCATGGCCAACGCCATCGTGCGCGCGAACAAGTGGATCCAGGCGGCCGGGCCGAGCGACATCATCAGCGCCGTGCCAGAGAGTTACCTGCTGGGCGACCGCGCGGTCTACATCGACGCTTTCATGGCCGCCAAGGGCGCACTCTCGCGGGACGGCATGTTCCCGGCCAAGGGCGCGGACACCGCCTTGCGCGCGCTGGCCAGCGTGGACGACAAGATCGCCGCGGCCAAGCTCGACCTGAACGCGGTCTACACCAACGCCTACGTCCAGAAGGCCAACGCAAAATACCCGAAAGGTTGACGTGACGAGTCCTGCGATCGACCTGCAGGGCGTGTCCTGCACCTTCATCAGCAAGGACGACCCCGGCCAGCGCTACACCGCCGTGCGCGATGTGACGCTGACCGTGGGCGCGGGCGAGTTCGTCAGCGTGGTGGGGCCCACCGGCTGCGGCAAGAGCACGCTGCTCAACGTCGCGGCCGGCCTGCTCGCGCCCAGCACCGGAACAGTCAAGGTGTTCGGCGAGGCACTGCAAGGCATCAACACGCGCGCGGGCTACATGTTCCAGACCGAAAGCCTGATGCCCTGGCGCACCGCGCTGGGCAACGTGATGGCAGGCCTGTCGTTCCGTGGCGCGCCCGAAGGCGAGGCGCGCGCGCAGGCCGAGGACTGGCTGCGCCGCGTGGGCCTGGGCGGTTTTGGCGACCGCTACCCGCACCAGATGAGCGGCGGCATGCGCAAGCGCGCCAGCCTGGCGCAGACCCTGGTCCTCGACCCCGACATCATCCTGATGGACGAGCCCTTCTCAGCGCTCGACATCCAGACCCGCCAGCTGATGGAGAACGAGGTGCTCGACCTCTGGGCGGCGAAGAAGAAGGCGGTGCTGTTCATCACGCACGACCTGGACGAAGCCATTGCCATGAGCGACCGCGTGGTGGTGCTCAGCGCGGGGCCGGCCAGCCACCCGATCGGCGAGTTCGCCATCGACATCCCGCGCCCGCGCGACGTGGCCGAGATCAAGACCACGGCCCGCTTCGTCGAGCTGCACGCCGCCATCTGGGCGGTGATGCGCGAGGAAGTGCTCAAGGGCTATGAACAGCAGTTGAAGAAAGTCGCGTGACGGCCATGTGGAACCTCATCAAACCGCAGCCGAAGACGCTGCGCCTGTGGCAACTGGGCCTGCTGGTCGCGCTCATCGTGTTCTGGTACGCCATGACCACGCCGGGGCTGATACCGCCCTTCATGTTTGACAACGACCGCCAGGCCGCCTTCTTCTTCGGCGAGCCGGTGCGCGTGGCCGAACGCATCTGGACCTGGTTCGTCACCGACGCCGACATCTACAGGCACCTGGGCGTGACGCTGACCGAGACCGTGCTGGCCTTTGCCATCGGCGCCATCGGAGGCCTGGGCGGTGGGCTGTGGCTCGCGCTCTCGCCCATGGCCTCGGCCATCCTGGAGCCCTACATCAAGGCCATGAACTCGATGCCGCGCATCATCCTGGCGCCGATCTTCGCTGTCTGGTTCGGGCTGGGCATCGCGAGCAAGGTGGCGCTGGGCGTGACGCTGGTGTTCTTCATCGTGTTCTTCAACGTCTACCAGGGCGTGAAGGAAGTCAGCCCGGTCGTCCTGGCCAACGCCCGCATGCTGGGCGCGAGCCAGCGTCAGTTGTTGCGCCACGTCTACCTGCCCAGCGCGACCAGCTGGGTGTTCAGCTCGCTGCACACCTCCGTCGGCCTGGCTTTCGTCGGCGCGGTGGTGGGCGAGTACCTGGGCTCCAGCCAGGGCGTGGGCTACCTCATCCTGCAGGCCGAGGGCAGCTTCGACATCAACACCGTGATGGCCGGCATCGTGGTGCTGACCGCGTTCGCGCTGGCGCTGGACGCGGCGGTCGGCCGCATCGAGAAGCGGCTGATGAAGTGGCAACCCAAGGTGGGCGAGACGGAGAAACTCTGAAACGCTCCGGCGTCAACCCAGGCCGAAGAAGCTCAGGACGAAGCCCACCACGACGATCAGGCCGACGACATAGATGATGGTGTTCATGACGGTGCTCCTTGTGTGCGCATGCACCCATCGTAGGGTCGCCCGGGCCGGCCGGCGTGTAGGCCATCGCGCCGAAGCGCTGTAGGACGCCGGCGACCTTGCCGCGCTCAGGTGGGGGGCAAGGTCCTGCCTCGCCAGTGGCGAACGGTGAACGGAAACACCGGGTTGTGGTCCTTGACCGAGAGGGCGGCGTCGGGCGTGGAGCCCAGGTCGCCCCACGCGCGTGCGCCACCCCAGTAGCGAAAGCCGTGCTGGAGCACGCTGTGACTCACGCCAGGAATGCCCAGGCCGGTCGTTTCATAAACGCCCTCGCGGGCCGGGGTGCCATTGGCATCAACAGTGAACCAGGGCGTGAAATCGGTGGACATGGCATCGCCTCGCTAAACGAAGACATCAAGAATAGAGCGGACCCCATGAGACCACTGTGCGCTGGCGAACACAAGCCGCCGCACGGACACCCCGCCGGGCGGTCAGGGCGCGAGACAGCGGCTGACGGCGGCTTCGTCCCAGTCGATGCCGGTGCCGGGCTCGTCCGCAACGGCGGCCATGCCGTCGCGCGCCACCATGGGCCGGGCCAGGACCGGCGAGGCCCAGTCGACAAACTCGAGCCAGTGCCGCGTGGGCGTGGCAGCCATCAGGTGCACGCTGACCTCCGGGAACAGGTGGGTGGAGATCGGCATGCCCGCGGATTCCGCGAGCGCCGCGGCCTGCAGCCAGCCGCTGACGCCGCCGATCTTCATCGCATCGGGCATGCCGAAGTCCGACGCGCCGGCACCGAGGCTGGCGGCCATCTCGCCCGGGCCCCACCAGTTCTCGCCGATCTGTATCGGACACCGGGACGCGGCCCGAACCCGGGCATGCCCCGCGTAGTCGTGCGCCAGGCAGGGCTCCTCGATCCAGTACAGGCCCTCGTCGGCCAGCGCCCGCACGCGACGCTCGGCCTCGGGCACGGGCAACGCCTGGTTGTAGTCCGACATGAGATGCACCCCGTCGCCGATGGCGGCCCTGACGGCCCTGACGACCGCGAGGTCCGTGGCCAGGTCCGGGTAGCCCAGGCGCACCTTGATCGCCTTGAAGCCCGCGGCGACCAGCGACTCGGCCTCGGCGGGGGCGGCCTGCGCACCGATCAGCCCGAGGCCGCAGCTGTTGTAGGCCTGAACCGCCACGGGAGCGGCGCCCAGGAGGCGCGCCAGCGGCAGCCCCGCGCACCGTGCCAGCGCGTCCCACGCCGCCATGTCGATGCCGGCCAGCGCCATGCCCACCACGCCCGTCGTGCCCAGCAGCCGGAACCGGGCGTGCAGCAGGCGGTTGATGTCCAGCGGCGCCAGGACCAGGCCGCGAAGCACGGCATCGAGGTTGCCCAGAAGCTCGCACACGGGCTTGAGGACGAGCGGGGTGTAGCAGAACAGGTAGGTGCGCCCGGTCACTCCTTCTTCGGTGTGAAGGTCGATCAGCGCCAGGGGTGCCGTGCGGATGGTGCCGCTGCTGGTTTGCAGCGGCAAGCGCATCGGCACCTGCACCGCGCGCACGTGCAGACCGCGGATGGTGAGCCGGGGAGAAGCGCTCATGTTGAACCCCCAAGGGCAGACAGGACGAAGTGGGTTGCGATGATGCGCTCACCCGATGGCGTGGACAAGCCCCACCTTGCGAACGACCGTGCCCACCTGTGGCAGAGTCCCTGTTGCCCGACAAACCTCATGCGCAAGGGAGACCACCGATTGAATGCCTGGATGATGCTCGGACTGGCCATCGTGGCCGAAGTGATCGGCACCACCGCCCTGAAGGCGAGCGAAAACTTCACGCGCCTCATGCCTTCACTGATCGTGGTGGTGGGCTATGGCGTGGCGTTCTACTGCCTCTCGCTGGTGCTCAAAAGCATCCCGGTGGGCGTGGCCTACGCCATCTGGTCGGGCCTGGGCATCGTGCTCATCACACTGGTGGCCTACCTGGTCTATGGCCAGCACATCGACCTGGCCGGCCTGATCGGCATGGGCCTGATCATCGCCGGGGTGGTAGTGCTCAACGTGTTCTCGAAGAGCAGCGTGCACTGACTCGCGGGCAGCCGCTCAACCTCGTCCCGCGCGGCGTTCCTCGCGCAGCATGAAGAGATACAGCCCCTCGACCTTCTCACGCGCCCACGGTGTCTTGCGCAGGAAGCGCAGGCTGGAGCCAATGCTCGGGTCGAGGTTGAAGCAGCGCACGGGAATGCGCTTGCCCAGGCCGTCCCAGCCGTAGTGCTCCACCAGCGCGGTGAGGATGGCCTCCAGCGTGAGGCCGTGCAGCGGATTCCTGGGCTGTGCCGGCGGGCCCGGCGCTGCGGCCTCGTCCGCGCTCATGGCATGGCCGCTTCCAGGGCGTCGACGAACATCGCCGCCACGTCGAAGCCGGCCTGCTGCTGGATCTCCTGGAAGCAGGTCGGGCTGGTGACGTTGATCTCGGTCACCTTGTCGCCGATCATGTCCAGCCCCACCAGCAGCAGGCCGCGCGCGGCCAGCGTGGGCGCGATGGCTTCAGCCACCTGGCGGTCCGCGTCGCTCAGCGGCTGGGCCACGCCCTTGCCGCCGGCGGCCAGGTTGCCGCGCACCTCGCTGCCCTGCGGGATGCGCGCCAGCACGAAGGGCGCGACCTTGCCACCGATGAGCAGCAGGCGCTTGTCACCCTGCACGATCTCGGGCAGGTAGCGCTGCACCATCACGCTGGTGGCACCGCCCTGGTTGAGCGTTTCGGTGATGGAACCCAGGTTCATGCCATCGGGACCGACACGGAAGATGCCCTTGCCGCCCATGCCGTCGAGCGGCTTGAGGATGATGTCCTTGTGTTCGGCGTGGAAGGCGCGCACTGCCTCCGCCTGGCGCGTGACCAGCGTGGGCGGCGCGAACTTCGCGAACTCCATCAACGCAAGTTTTTCCGGGTGGTCGCGCAGCGCGCGCGGGCTGTTGAACACACGCGCGCCCTCGCGCTCGGCCTGCTCCAGCAGATGCGTAGCGTAGAAGAACTCGCTGTCGAAAGGCGGGTCCTTGCGCATGAGCACCGCATCGAAGCCATGCAGCGGTTCGCGGCCTTCGCGCGTGACGGTGAACCAGGTCTCCGCGTCGCCGGTGAGCGTGACGTGGCGCAGTTGCGCCGTCACGGGCTGGCCGCTCTGCCACTGCAGGTGCTGCGGCTCGCAGGCCGCCAGCGTGTGACCGCGCCGCTGCAGCTCGCGCATCATGGCGAAGGTGGTGTCCTTGTAGATCTTGAAGACTTCGAGCGGGTCGGCGACGACGAGGATGTTCATCTGGCGATTCATTTCTTGGGGCTGAGGGCGTACTGTTGCACAAAGAGCGCGGCGGCGCCGGCGACCACGCCCCAGAAGGCCGAGCCGATGCCGCCAATGACCACGCCGCTGAGCGTGACGAGAAAGGTGATGAGCGCGGCCTCGCGGTGCGTCTCGTCGCGCAGCGCGGCGTGCAGGCCGCCACCGATGCTGCCGAGCAGCGCGATGCCGGCGATCGCCAGCACGAGTTCCTTCGGAAAGGCGATGAGCAGGCCGGTGATGGCCGCGCCGAACAGGCCGATCAGCACGTAGATGCCGCCACACACCACGGCTGCGGTGTAGCGCTTGCGCGGGTCGGCGTGTGCCTCGGGGCCCATGCAGATGGCGGCGGTGATGGCGCTGAGGTTGAGTGCGAACGCGCCGAAAGGCGCGAGAAGCAGCGTGGCCACGCCGCTGAGCGTGATGATCCGGGAAATCGGCATGTCGGTGTAGCCCGCCGCACGGATTGCCGCCACACCGGGCAGGTTCTGCGAGGCCATGGTGACCACGAACAGTGGCAGCGCCAGGCTGGTGAACGCGGCGATGCTGAAGGCCGGGGCGGTGAACACCGGCATGGCGAGTTCGAACGTCACCGCGGCACCGTTGAACTGGCCGCGCACGACCACGTAGATGATCGCCACCAGCAGCGTGAACGGCACCGCGTAGCGCGGCAGCAGGCGCCGGCCCAGCAGGTAGGCGAGCAGCATCAGCAGCACCAGCGGCAGTGCCGTCTGCGCGGCGGCAAAGGCCTGCAGCCCGAAGCGCGCGAGCACGCCGGCCAGCAGCGCGGCGGCGATCGCCATCGGTATGCGGTTCATCACCCGCTCGAACCAGCCGGTGGCGCCCGCCAGCACGATGAGCGCCGCACTGATCAGGAAGGCGCCCACGGCATCGGCCATGGTGAAGCCGCCCGCCAGACCGGCCGTGGCCAGCACCGCGGCACCCGGCGTGCTCCAGGCAATCATGACCGGCTGGCGCAGCACCAGCGAGGGAATGGCCGAACACAGGCCCATGCCCAGGCCGAGCGCCCACATCCACGACGTGATCTGCGCCGGCGTGGCGCCAAAGGCCTGCGCGGCCTGGAAGACGATGGCCACCGAGCTGGTGAAGCCCACCAGCACGGCGACGAAGCCGGCCGTGGCGGCCGAGAGGTTCACATCACGGAAAAAAGACATCGCGCGATTGTGAAGGCACTGGAATCTCCCCTCACTGCCTACGGAGGCGCAGCGTGGGGGCACAACGATTCCGCGCCGGGCCGCCCCAAGCGGAATCAGCCCCCTCGGGGGGCAGCGACCCGCGCAGCGGCGGAGCGTGGGGGCCTAAATTTCGACCTTCGAGCCCAGCTCGATCACCGCGTTGCTCGGCAGGTTGAGGAACTCCGCGGCCGCGCTGGCGTTGTGGTGCATCTGGGCGAACAGCTTCTCGCGCCAGGGCGCCATGCCGCTGCTGATGGTGGGAACGACGACGTCGCGCGAGAGGAAATAGCTGGTCGTCATCGGGCTCACGTCGCAGCCGCGCCCGCGCAGGGGGCCCAGCGCCTCGGGCAGGTCCAGGTCGTTCTTGAAGCCGTAGTTCACCACCACCTGCCAGCAGTCGTGCCCCAGCGGCTCGATCTGCAGCCGCCGGTCCAGCCCGACCCACGGCACCTCGTGGGCACGCACGGTGACGAACAGGTTCTGCGCGTGCAGCACCTTGTTGTGCTTGAGGTTGTGCAGCATGGCGTTGGGCACGGTGCCGGTGTCGGCCGTAAGGAACACCGCCGTGCCATCGACCCGACCCGGTGGCGCGACGAACAGCGCGTCCAGGAAGCTGCCGAGCTCGATCGATTCGGTGTGCTGCTTCTCGGCCATCAGTTCCCGCCCCCGCTTCCAGGTCATCATGAGTGTGAACACCGCGCCGCCGATGACCAGCGGGAACCAGCCACCGGCAAACAGCTTGAGCAGGTTGGAGCTGAAGAAGGCGAGGTCGACCAGGAAAAAGAAGCCGGTGGCGGCGACGCACACCCACAGCGGGTACTTCCAGCTGTAGCGGATCACGAAGAAGGTGAGCACGGTGGTGATGAGCATGTCCAGCGTGACCGCGATGCCGTAGGCCGCGGCCAGGTTGCTGGAGGACTTGAACATCACCACCGCGAGCACGATGGCGGTGAACAGGCTCCAGTTCACGAACGGCATGTAGACCTGACCGGCATGCCGCACGCTGGTGTGCTGGATCTTCAGGCGCGGCAGGTAGCCGAGCTGGATGGCCTGCTTGGTCACGCTGAAGGCGCCGGTGATGAGCGCCTGCGAGGCGATCACCGTGGCCATCGTGGCCAGCGCCACCAGCGGCAGCAGCATCCATTCGGGTGCCATGTTGAAGAACGGGTTCTTCACCGCCTCGGGCCGCGCCAGCAGCAGCGCGCCCTGGCCGAAGTAGTTCAGCGTGAGGCACGGCATCACGACCGCGAACCAGGCCAGGCGGATCGGCCGCTTGCCGAAGTGGCCCAGGTCGGCGTAGAGCGCCTCGGCGCCGGTGACGCACAGCACCACCGCCCCCAGGATGATGAAGGTGGTACCCGGAAACTGCCACATGAAGCGCAGCGCGTGCAGGGGGCTGAGCGCGCCCAGGATCTCCGGGTGGTCCACGATCTGCGCCACACCCAGCGCAGCGATCGCCAGGAACCAGGTGAGCGTGATCGGGCCGAAGAAGCGGCCGATGCCGCTGGTGCCGCGCTTTTGCACCGCGAACAGCGCGAACAGCACCAGCAGCGTGATCGGCACCACGTAGTGCCGGAAGTGCGGCGAGATCACCTCCAGGCCTTCGACCGCCGAGAGCACGGAAATGGCCGGCGTGATCACACCGTCGCCATAGAACAGCGCGGTGCCGAAGATGCCGATGGCCAGCAGCGTGCGGCGCAGCGCCGGCTGGTCCTTCACGGCCGTGGAGGCCAGCGCGAGCATGGCGATCAGGCCGCCTTCGCCGTTGTTGTCGGCGCGCAGCACCAGCACCACGTACTTGAGCGAGACGATGACGGTCAGCGTCCAGAACAGGATGGACAGGATGCCGTAGACGTTCGCGTGGGTGAAGGGAACGTGGCCGGATCCGAAGACCTCCTTGACGGCGTACAGCACACTGGTGCCGATGTCGCCGTAGACCACGCCAATGGCGCCCAGGGTGAGCGCCGCCAGTGGCGATTTGGTAGCTGACACAAAACGACCCGGGTCCGTGGACCCGGGTTTGCGTTGTCGGGGGACTGCAATTCTGCTCCCGGCTGCGGCGCCCTGTCAGCGAACCCGCTCTCTAAACCCCTGCCTTTGCCAGGAATGTTGCAGCGCAGCAACTCATTCGTAGACTTCGGCGTTCGGGTCCGTGGCCTCGAGTTCGTAGCTTGCCGCGAGCATGGCCAGACGGCCGATCACGCCATACATGTAGAAGCGGTTGGGCACACTGGCGCCGGGCTTCACGCCAGGCTGCGGCAGCTGCGCGCTCTGCTCGAAGGCCAGCGGCACGTAGCTGGAGCCGGGCGCGTTGAGGTTCTCGTCCACGCCCCGCGTGGCGTGCACACGGTAAAAGCCGCCCACCACGTAGCGGTCCATCATGTAGACCACCGGTTCGGCCACCGCGCTGTTGATGCGCTCGTTGGTCAGCACGCCTTCCTGGATGATGACCTCGTGCACCGCCTGCCCGGCCTGCGACACGGCCATGCGCTCTTTCGTGGCGGGCGAGAGCTTGTCGATGTCCTTCGCGTCGCGCACGGTCAGGATGCCCATGCCGCCGGTGCCGTTGTCGGCCTTGACCACCACGAACGGCTTTTCGTTGATGCCGTATTCCTTGTACTTGCGCCGGATCTTGCCCAGCAGGGCATCGGCATTGCTGCGCACGCACTCCAGCCCCGCGTCGTCGTCAAAGCTGACCTGGCCGCACTGGCTGAACATCGGGTTGATGAGCCAGTGGTCCATGCCCAGCAGCTTGCCGAAGCGCTTGGACACTTCCTCATAGGCCTTGAAGTGGTGGCTCTTGCGCCGCGTGCCCCAGCCGCCGTGCAGCGGCGGCAGCAGGTACTGCTCGTGCAGGTCTTCCAGGATGCCGGGCACACCCGCGCTCAGGTCGTTGTTGAGCAGGATGGTGCAGGGGTCGAAGTTCTTCAGGCCCAGGCGGCGTTTGCTGCGGATCAGCGGCTCCAGCACCACCTTGTCGCCACCCGGCAGCTCGATGGTTTTGGGCGCCTTGATGTCGTTGGAGAGCGAGCCCAGGCGCACGTTGAGCCCGGCCATGTAGAAGATGCGCTGCAGCTGCGCGAGGTTGCTCAGGTAGAAGGTGTCGGTCGTGCTCTCGGGCACCAGCAGCAGGTTCTTCGCCTCGGGGCAGATCTTTTCGATGGCGGCCATCGCCGCCTGCACCGCCAGCGGCAGCATCTCGGGCGTGAGGTGGTTCCAGCCGCCGGGGTAGAGGTTGGTGTCCACCGGCGCGAGCTTGAAGCCGGCGTTGCGCACGTCCACCGAGGTGTAGAACGGTGGCGTGTGCTCCATCCACTCCAGCCGGAACCAGCGTTCGATCACCGGGGTGGACTCGAGGATGCGCTGCTCGAGCTCGTTGATGGGGCCGGTCAGGGCGGTGACGAGGTGCGGAACCATAGGGGGGAGGGGTATGAGCGGCGGGGAGTCACCCAGTGTAATGGGGGCGCGTGACGGCAATTCAAGGCCGGCGAGCCCCACCTGGGCGGCTGCCTCAGCCGGTCTGTCCGAAGCGTGCCGCCGCCCGCTCCCTCGCCTTCGCCGCCTCCACCTCGCGGTTCTTCGGCGCGGCCGTGGTGCGCAAGGACGTGATGAGCTCGCGCGCCGAAGCGGCCACCTGCTCCACCGCGCGCTCGAACGCGGCCTCGTTGGCCTGTGACGGCACGCTGAAGCCGCTGAGCTTGCGCACGAACTGCAGCGAGGCGTCGCGGATCTCCAGCTCGGTGGCGGGCGGGTCGAAGTTGAACAGGGTCTTGATGCTGCGGCACATGGCGGCGGGCTCCTCAGGTCTGTCGGGCGTCGCGGGCGGCCTGCCAGGCTTCGATGGCCGGCAGCAGCGCCTGCCGGCGCGCCAGGCTGTCCGCGGGCCAGTGCGCCTCACGCTCGTAGTATTCGGGCACCGCCGCCGCGCCCTCGGGCAAGATCACCCAGGGCTGTTTCGACGCCGTGAAGATGTGGATATCCGGCGGCAGCAGGTCCGGGTTGTCCAGCGTACCGACCCGCACGAAAGCGACCGCCGGGCCGGAGCCCGCGTAATGGCTCCAGAGCGCCACCCTGCAGTCCGGGCAGCGCATGATGGTCTGGCCCTGGCCACTGGCCGAGGGCGTGTGCACCGGCTCCGGCGGCTCGCCGAGCACGGTCACGCGGTCGGTCTCGATCATGGCGTTGAGGGCAAACGCCGCGCCCGATTCGCGCTGGCACCAGCGGCAGTGGCAGCAGTGCACGAACAGCGGCGCGCTCTCCATGCGGTAGCGCACCGCGCGGCAGTCGCAGCCGCCTTCGGCCGGAAAACGGGCGTCGTCAGGCGCCATGGCCTGTCCCGGGCGGCGGCGGTCCGCCCTGTCGTTCGTAGCTCACGGTGAGCAACTCCCAGACATGGTTGTCGGGCTCGCTCCAGTAGATCAGGCGACCGCCGAACGCGGGGTTGATCTGGTGATCGTCAGGACCATGCGGCAGGCTGCGGTAGGCCAGACCCGCGTCCTGGATGCGCCCGAGCACGGCGTCGAACACCTCCGGCGCCACGCGAAAGGCGAAATGCAGGCGTGGCAACGGCCCGCTCCATTGATCGAAAGCCAGCGTGAGCCCGTCGTTGACGTAGACCGGCGAGAACGGCCCGATGACACCCTGTTCGGCCCAAGGCACATCCAGCAGGCGCGCGAGCAGGCGGGCCGCCTCGATCCGGTCATGGGACGGCACGAACAGGTGATCGAGCTGGACGGTCGACACGGCAGTGCTTCCTTCCTCCCGCCGCGCGCCGCCCCGGGACTCAGCCCCGCACTTCGCCCTCGCCCAGCACCACGTACTTGAGCGAGGTCAGCCCTTCGACCCCGACCGGGCCGCGGGCATGGAACTTGTCGGTGCTGATGCCGATTTCGGCGCCCAGGCCGAACTCGAAACCGTCGGCGAAGCGGGTGCTCGCATTCACCATCACACTGGCCGAATCCACCTCGCGCAGGAAGCGCTGGGCGTGCACGTGGTTCGTGGTGAGGATGGCGTCGGTGTGGTGGCTGCTGTAGTGGTTGATGTGGGCAATGGCTTCGTCCACGCCCGCCACGAGCTTGATGCTGATGACCGGCGCGAGGTATTCCTCGGACCAGTCGGCCTCGGTGGCGTCCTTCAGGTTCGCGCCCGGCACCGCCGCCAGGATGGCGCGGCTTTCGGCGCAGACACGCATCTCCACCCCTTTGGCCGCAAAGATCGCGCCGATCTTCGGCAGGAACTCCGCCGCCACGCCGCGCGCCACGAGCAGGCTTTCGGTGGCGTTGCAGGGGCTGTACTTCTGGGTCTTGGCGTTGTCGGTCACCTTCACCGCCAGCGCGATGTCGCAGGGGTCGTCCACATAGGTGTGGCAGTTGCCGTCCAGGTGTTTGATGACGGGCACCCTGGCCTCGGCGCTGATGCGCTCGATCAGGCCCTTGCCGCCGCGCGGGATGATCACGTCCACGTACTGCGGCATGGTGATGAGCTGGCCGACGGCGGCGCGGTCGGTGGTGGGCACGAGCTGCACCGCATCGGCCGGCAGGCCGGCGTCCGTCAACGCGCGCTGCACCAGGGCGGCCAGCGCGCGGTTCGACTCGATGGCCTCGGAACCGCCGCGCAGGATGGCGGCGTTGCCGCTCTTGATGGACAGCGACGCGGCCTCGATGGTCACGTTGGGCCGGCTCTCGTAGACCATGCCGAACACGCCGATGGGCACGCGCATCTGGCCCACGCGGATGCCGCTGGGCATCTGCTTCATGCCCGAGATGTCGCCAATGATGTCGGGCATGGCCGCGAGCTGCTCGCAGCCCTGGGCGCAGATCTCGATGACCTTGGGGCTCAGCTTGAGCCGGTCCACCATGGGATCGCTCAGGCCGTTGGCGCGCGCGCGCTCCAGGTCTTTCGCGTTCTCCACCTGCAGGGCCTGCACGTTCTCGCGCAGCAGCGCGGCCAGCCCGCGCAGCGCCGCGAGCTTGGTGGCCGCGCTGGCCCTGGCCATGAGCGCCGAGGCCGCCTTGGCCTGCAGCCCCAGGGTGTTCATGAGTTCGGTGGTGTTGGTGGCGTTCATGGCGGAGATTTTCGCAGAGGGGCGGCGTTTGGGAAGCTGCAGGGGTCAAACGACGGCCGCCGTGCAAATAACAAAGGCCACCCGCAGGTGGCCTTTGTCGTGCCCGTCAGGCGCTCACGCCAGATCGAAGCGGTCGGCGTTCATCACCTTGGTCCAGGCGGCGACGAAGTCCTTCGCGAGCTTCTCCTTGCCGCCCGCGCTGGCGTACACCTCGGCGTAGGCGCGCAGCACCGAGTTGGAGCCGAAAACGAGGTCGTTGCGGGTGGCGGTGTACTTCAGCTTGCCGCTCTTGCGGTCCTTGCCCTCGAACACCTCGGCGCTGGCGTCCACCGGTTTCCACTCGGTGCCCATGTCGAGCAGCCTGACGAAGAAGTCGTTGCTCAGCGCGCCGACCTTGTCGGTGAACACGCCGTGCTGGCTGCCGTCGGCGTTGGTGCCGAGCACACGCATGCCGCCCACCAGCGCGGTCATCTCGGGTGCGGTCAGGGTCAGCAACTGGGCCTTGTCGATCAGCATGGTTTCGGTCGGCGCGACGTCCTTGCCACGTCCGTAGTTGCGGAAGCCGTCGATCACGGGCTCGAGCACGTCAAAGGCATCCACATCGGTCTGGTCCTGCGCGGCGTCCACACGGCCCGGCGCGAACGGCACTTCGACCACCACACCGGCGGCCTTGGCGGCCTGCTCGACACCCACCACACCGGCCAGCACGATCACGTCGGCCAGCGAGGCCTTGCCGCTGGCCTTCTGGATCTCCTCCAGCTTCGCCAGGGTCTTGAGCACGGGCTTGTTGATGGCCCAGCCCTTCTGCGGCGCGAGCCGGATGCGCGCGCCGTTGGCGCCACCGCGCTTGTCGCTGCCGCGGAAGGTGGAGGCCGAGGCCCAGGCCACGGACACCAGCTCGCCAACCGACAGGCCGGCCGCAGCGATCTTGCCCTTGAGGTCGGCGATGTCGGCCGCGGACGGCTTGTGCGTGGCGGCGGGCAGCGGGTCCTGCCAGATCAGGTCTTCCTTCGGCACCTCGGGGCCCAGGTAGCGCGCCTTGGGGCCCATGTCGCGGTGGGTCAGCTTGTACCAGGCGCGGGCGAAGGCGTCGGCGAAGGCCTGCGGGTCGTCATGGAAGCGTTTGGAGATCTTGCCGAACTCGGGGTCGAAGCGCATCGTCAGGTCGGTGGTGAGCATCTTGGGCTTGTGGAACTTGCCCTTGACGTGCGCGTCGGGAATGATTTCCTCGGCGTCCTTGGCCACCCATTGCTTGGCGCCGGCGGGGCTCTTCTCCAGTTCCCATTCGTACTTGAACAGGTTCTCGAAGAAGTTGTTGCTCCACAGCGCCGGCGTCTTCGTCCAGGTGACCTCGATGCCGCTGGAGACGGTGTCCTTGCCGTGGCCTTGCCCATAGTCGCTGTTCCAGCCCAGGCCTTGCGCCTCGATGGCCGCGGCCTCGGGCTCGGGGCCCTTGTGCGACTCGGGCGCGGCACCGTGGGCCTTGCCGAAGGTGTGGCCACCGGCGATCAGCGCGACGATCTCCTCGTCGTTCATGGCCATGCGGTAGAAAGTCTGGCGGATGTCCTTGGCCGCGAGCATGTAGTCGCCGCTGGCGTTGGGGCCTTCGGGGTTGACGTAGATCAGGCCCATGTGGGACGCGCCGAACGGCCCGCCGAGTTCGCGCTTGTCACCAATGCGCTGCGTGGCATCGACGTCCAACCACTTCATCTCGGGGCCCCAGTTCACGTCCAGGTCGGGTTCCCAAACGTCTTCGCGGCCGCCGGCGAAACCGAAAGTGCGAAAACCCATGGACTCCAGCGCCACGTTGCCGGCGAGGATCATGAGGTCGGCCCAGGAAATCTGCTGGCCGTATTTCTGCTTGATCGGCCACAGCAGGCGGCGCGACTTGTCGATGTTGACGTTGTCTGGCCAGGAATTCAGTGGCGCAAAGCGTTGCTGGCCACGCCCACCACCCCCACGACCGTCGATGGTGCGGTAGGTGCCGGCCGCGTGCCAGGCCATGCGGATCATCTGCGGGCCGTAGTGGCCGAAGTCGGCGGGCCACCAGTCCTGGCTGTCGGTCATGAGCTTGACCAGGTCGGCCTTGAGCGCCTTGTAGTCGAGCTTCTTGAATGCCTCGGCATAGTTGAAAGTCTCGCCCAGCGGGTTGGACTTGTTCGAGTGCTGGTTCAGCAGGTCCACGCGCAGCTGTTTCGGCCACCAGTCGCGGTTACTGGTGCCGCCGCCGGCGGCGTGGTGGTAGGGGCACTTGGCTTCTGTCGTGGACATGGCTTCTCTCCTTTTGTAGTGGTGGGATGGATGCGCAGCGACGCCGCGCCGATCGGGCGGCGGGCCACTGCTCTTCTATCACGGGATCGTGACGGATTTGGTGGCTGTGACGGCCTTCAATGCATTGGGAAACCGACAGCTTAGGTCGGTGCGCACCCATCGGCCATTTGATTGTCGGCATCCTCCGAATAGGCATTGCCTATCCATGGATGGGCATTCATGCGTAGTTACCCGAACCGCCGCTGGCGGCACGCGCGCGACACGCCCGCGCGCCCGGCCGGTGCACCATCGTGTCCGCCTGCCATCACCGCGAGACGCCCCATGACCACCGCCCAGTTCCAGGTCCGCAAGGACAGCCTCGACACCGCGCGCACCGTGTTGCTGCCCGACGTGCCGCTCTCAGACGGCCAGGTGCGGGTGCGCATCGAGCACTTCGCGTACACGTCCAACAACATCACCTACGCGGCGTTCGGCGACGCGATGAACTACTGGCAGTTTTTTCCGGTGGCGTCGGCGGACGGTGACGCCACCTGGGGCCTCATCCCGGTGTGGGGCTTTGGCGTGGTGCGGGAGTCGCGCTGCGCCGGGGTGGCCGAGGGCGAGCGCCTGTATGGCTACTGGCCGATGGCCTCCGAGGTGGTGCTGCAGCCGGTGCGCGTGTCGCCCGAAGGCTTCTTCGACGGCGCGCCGCACCGCGCCGCGCTGCACCCGGTCTACAACCAGTACCTGCGCTGCGCGGTCGACCCGCTGCACGATGCCGCCCACGAACCGCAGCTGGCGCTGCTGCGGCCGCTGTTCCTCACCGCCTGGCTGATCGACGATTTCCTGGCCGACAACACCTTCTTCGGCACCTGCGAGAGCGGCCAGCGCGGCGTGATGCTGCTTTCGTCGGCCAGCAGCAAGACGGCGTATGCCACGGCGGCGCAACTGGCCCAGCGACCCGAGGTGGAGGTGGTCGGCCTGACATCGGCCGCCAACGTGGCGTTTTGCGAAAGCCTGGGCGTGTACAGCCGCGTGCTCACCTACGAGCAGCTCGGCACGCTGGCGACCGACACACCCTGCGTCTACGTGGACTTCGCGGGCAACGGCGACCTGCGCAAGGCCATCCATGGCCGGTTGGGCAAGCTGGCCTACAGCTGCTCCATCGGCGGCACCCACGTGGACCGCCTGGCCGGCGGGCGCGACCTGCCCGGGCCGCGCCCGGTGCTGTTCTTTGCGCCGGCGCAGGCGAAGAAGCGCCACGGCGACTGGGGCGCGGCCGGCTTCAACGAACGGATGGCGCGCGCCTGGCATGCGTTCATGGGCCAGGTGAACCAGCCGGCGGCGCCCTGGCTGGTGGTGCAGACCCACCGGGGGCCCGAAGCGGTGCAGGCGGCCCACGCACTGGTGCTGGGCGGGCGCGGCGACCCGCGCCTGGGGCACATGCTGTCGCTGACAGCCTAGACAGCGCCTGCGCCGCTGTCCCCGATCAGCGCGGCTTCTCGAAACCGGCCGCGATCCAGGCCCGCGCGCTGTCCACATTCAACCGGAAGGTGGGTGGCACGGGCACGCGGGCCAGTTCGGCGTCGAGCTCGTCCCACGCGCTCAGTGTCGCGGTGGCACCTTCTTCGTCGGGCACGATGGCCAGCGCGACCCGGATGCGGCGTCCTTCCACGTTCACGCTCACGTTCTTGTTCAGTTCGGCATGCCGCTGCTGCTCGGAACGGCGGATGACCTCCCTGGCGGTTTTCACCAGGGTGTTGAACGCGGCCGTGTCCAGCGGCTTGGGGTTCTTCTTGTCGCGGCCCATGGTCCAGGGCCCGACCAGGGCCGGCTCGGCGCCACCATCGAGGTACATGGCCACCGCCCAGCCGTCGTCGTCTTCGTTCTTGATGACGCGGGCCGTCCAGTGGCCGTCGCTCCAGAGGCGGTCTTCGTGAATGGGTTCGTGTGTGTCGGTTGTCATGGGGTCAAGGGTACAGGCAGAACGCGCAGGCGAAGCGCGGACATTGCGATGTAATCAGGTGCCATGACGCCATCCACCGCCCCCCTGCTCTACAGCTACCGGCGCTGCCCCTACGCCATGCGCGCGCGCATGGCGCTGCTGGTGGCGGGCATCGCGTTCGATGTGCACGAGATCGTGTTGCGCGACAAGCCCGCTGCCATGCTGGCGCTGTCCCCCAAGGGCACGGTGCCCGTGCTTCGCCTGCCCGACGGCAGCGTGCTGGAGCAGAGCCTGGACATCATGCGCTGGGCGTTCGCCGCGCACGACCCCGAGGGCTGGTGGGCCCGCGCGCAAAGCGCCACCCACCTCGACCTGCTTGCGGCGTGCGACGGCCCCTTCAAGCGCCACCTGGACCGGTACAAATACCCCGAACGTTTCGGCGATGCCGGTGACAGGGCGCTGCAACGTGATGCCGCCGTCGAGACGCTGCTGAAGCCGCTCGACGCGCAGCTGCAGCACGCAGCCCAGCTGGGCGGCCCCAATCCGTGCGCGACGGACATCGCCCTCTTCCCCTTCGTGCGCCAGTTCGCGGCGGTGGAGCCGGTCTGGTTCGCGCAACTGCCCTTGCCGGCGCTGAAAACCTGGCTGGAGAACTGGCTCGCACATCCACTTTTTGCAGCGGCCATGGTCAAGCTGCAAAGCGGGAAGGTGGTGCGCTTTCCCTTCTCGTGGCCACCCGAAGGCGTCTGAGCCTTCAGCGCAAGGGAATGGCGGTGGCGCGGTCCACCGCCACCGCCGTCAACGAGTTCTGCGGCGAGCCTTCGATCACGCGGTCCGAGTAGGTGAGGTAGACCAGCGTGTGCCGTTTCGCATCGACCATGCGCACGATGCGCAGCCGCTTGAAGACCAGGCTGATGCGCTCGCTGAAGATTTCTTCCTGCGCCTTGATCGGTTTGGCAATGGCGATCGGCCCCACCTGACGGCAGGCGATGGACGCCTCCGACTTGTCCTCGGCCAGACCAAACGCCCCGGAGATGCCACCCGTCTTCGCGCGCGAGACGAAGCAGGTGACGCCACTCACCCCCGGGTCGTCGAACGCCTCGACGACGATCTTGTGGTTGGGGCCGATGAACTTGAACACGGTACTGACTTCGCCAATTTCTTCGGCGTGGGCAGCGGGTGTGGCCGCGATGGCCACGAACGCCAGAAGAAGGGAGGTGATGGAAAGGGCGAAACGGCGCATGGCGGTCTTCCGGAGAAATTCGAATGGCCACACGGTAGCAGGTCGCCAGCGGCGCGGGCCATCGCGCGCCGAGCTCATCGCAGCCCGCTGGCGCCCTCAGGCGCCGGTCCCTTCCAGCGCGGCCTCCAGGCTGGCCAGGATCTGCGCCCAACCCTGGCGTGCACGGTCGGCGTAGTCCTTCCACTCGGGCTGCATCTCAGCCGTGAGGTGCAGCGTGCAGCCGCCATCGCTCTCCGGGGTGATTTCGATGGTCACGATGTCGAAGGTGGGCGATGCGGCTGGAATCCCGAAGGTGAACACCAGCCGCCGCGGCCGTTCGATGGCGAGGTACTCCCCGGTGTGCTCCACGTCGCCGTCAGGACGCCTGTCGGTCAGAACGAACTGCCCGCCTACGCGTGGGTCGATGTCGCAGCGGACCATCTCGCCGGTGTCCGTCGAGAACAGGAAGCGGCTCGCCAGGCGCACATCGAGCCAGGCATCGAACACCCGCTCGGCCGGTTGGCGGAACCGGTGACGGACAGTGACTGCGAGATGGTCTTCGGTCTTCATGGTCGACGAACTCCTTTGCTTTGCGGGGGTGAAACTGCATCCTCCTCGTCCAGCAGCGCCTGCAAGCGCTGCAGGCGGCCCGTCCAGGCGCGCTGGCGCGACTGAAGCCAGTCCGACGCCTCTGCCAGCGGTCGCGGTTCGAGACGCAGCAAATGTTCGCGCCCCGAGCGGCGGCGCGTGATGAGGCCGGAACGCTCCAGGATGCGGATGTGCTTGGACACGGAGTTGAGCGAGATGTCGAACGGCGCGGCCACCTCGGTCACACGGGCTTCGCCCGAGGACAGCCGCGCCAGGATGGCGCGGCGGGTCTCGTCGGCCAGGGCAACGAACAGGTTGTCGAGTCGGCTGGTGGTCAACGCATTCTTCATTCACCTATTTTGGTGAATATTGAATCATCGGTCAACAGGTCTCGGCCGTTCTTCCTTCATGGGGCGCGAAGCGCCTCATGCGATTCAGCAGCACGTTCCTTGCTCCCTGCAGAGAAAGGCGCGGCCCATCAGGGCGTCAACACACCGTCATGAAGGTGTCGCGTTGCCGTCATGGCCAGCGGACAAGCTGGGCAGCAGGCCCGTGCCGCCCACTGACCGAGCATGGCGCACGTCCTCTGACACCTACGAAAGCACCCTCATGAAGTTGCACACCTCTGCCCTGCTCGCCCTGGCCGCCGCCAGCGTGGGCTTTGCCGTCCAGGCCCAGACCGCCTACCCGGCCACCCTGGCGGGCCACGCCCTGCTGCCCGCGATGACCGTCATTCCCGCGCCCAAGAACGCGCCGGCCGACCTGCGGGTCAGCGGCAAGTTCACCACCGGCAAGCTGGTCGAGAAGATCGGCAGTGTCGAAGGCCTTTCGGCTGGCCGCCCCACCGGTGTGTCGCTGCCCTTCAAGGGCCAGCCCGTTCAGGGCCACTCGGGCATCAAGAAAATGCCCGACGGCACGTTCTGGATCCTCACCGACAACGGCGCCGGCGCCAAGGCCAACTCGCCCGACTTCGCGCTCTACCTCAACCACTACAAGGTCGACTTCAAGAGCGGCCAGTTCACGCGCCTGAAGACCGTTTTTCTGCACGACCCCGACAAGAAGGTGCTGTTCCGCGTGGTGCACGAAGGCACGAAGCAGCGCTACCTGACGGGCGCCGACTTTGACCTGGAAAGCTTTCAGTTCGCCGGCGGATCGATCTGGATCGGCGAGGAGTTCGGCCCCTACCTCATCCAGGCCGACATGAACGGCAAGGTGCAGGCCGTGTTCGAGACACAGGTGGACGGCAAGACCGTGCGCTCACCCGACCACCCTGCCGTCACCACGCCCGGCGCACCGGGCGGCGAAGTGAAGTTCCAGGTCCGCCGCTCCAAGGGCTATGAGGGCATGGCCGCATCGAAAGACGGCAGCAAGCTCTATGCGTTGCTCGAAGGCGCGCTCCACGACGAGGCGACCAAGGGCGCCGAAGCCCTGGACGGCAAGCAATACCTGCGCGTGCTGGAGTTCGACGTGAAGACGGAGCAGTGGACCGGCCGCCACTGGAAGTACGTGCTGGAAGCCAACCACCACGCCATCGGCGACTTCAACATGATCAGCCCGACCGAGGGCCTGATCATCGAGCGCGACAACGGCGAAGGCACGGCCGACAAGGCCTGCCCCGAAGCCACGAAACGCGCCGACTGCTTCCACGACCTGGCGAAGTTCAAGCGCGTCTACAAGGTGGAACTGAGCGAAGCCAACGTGGGCGGCCCCGTGCGCAAGATCGGCTACATCGACCTCATGAACATCGCCGATCCGAACCAGCTGGCCCGCAAGCCGCTGAACAACGGCGTGCTGACCTTCCCCTTCTTCACGATCGAGAACGTGGACATGGTGGACGCGCGGCACATCGTGGTGGGCAACGACAACAACCTGCCTTTCTCCAGCAGCCGCGATCCCAACAAGGCCGACGACAACGAGCTGGTGTTGCTGGAAGTGGGCGAGTTCCTGTCGGCGCGTTGAGCGCACCGCTCGCTCTCATGGCGTTTTCCTGATCGCTCGGCACCTACACGCTGATGCGCCCCAGCAGCGCCTGACGGTCGCCTGGATCGCAGGAGTTGCCTTCGGCGACCACCTGACCGCGTTCGATCAGGTAGTGCCGTGTGGTCAGCTTTATCGCGCGATGCACATTCTGCTCAACGAGGACGATGGGCGTTCCTTCGCGGGACAACTTGCCGATCAGTTCAAAGATCTCGTCAACGATCATCGGCGCGAGGCCCTCCGTGGGCTCGTCGATCAGCAGCAAACGCGGCGTGCCAGCCAGCACACGAGCGATGGCCAGCATCTGCTGTTCGCCGCCTGAGAGAGTTGTGCCCATCTGACGCCGCCGTTCGGCCAGCCGGGGGAAACGCTGGTAAATCTCGTCCAGACGACGACGGGATTCGTCACGGCTGCGCGAGGGGCACTGCATCTGACCCAGGCGCAGGTTCTCTTCGACCGTCAAACCGGGAAAGATGCGCCGGTCCTCGGGCACCAGCCCGATGCCACGGCGGCAGATCTGGTCGGCACTGACGCCATCGAGGCGCTCGCCGTCGAACAGCACCTGTCCGCGCGAGGGGGATACCCAGCCCGCGATGGTCTTGATCACCGTGGTCTTGCCCACACCATTGCGGCCGAACAGGCCGATGACTTCGCCTTTGCCCACGCGCAGGTCGATGCCTTGCAGAACGTGGCTCAGTCCGTAGTGGGCGTGAACGCCTTTGAGTTCGAGCATCAGTGAATCTCCCCGAAGTAGGCGGCCTGCACCGCCGGATTGGCACGCACCTCGGCCGGTGTGCCTTCGGCCAGCTTCTGGCCCTGGTGCATCACGACCACGTGGTCCGACAGTTGCATCACCAGTTCGACGTCGTGTTCCACCAGCAGGATGGACAACCCGTGGTCGCGCGACAGGCCGCGGATCAGCGTCTCGGTCTCGCGTGTGTCGGTGTGGCTCATGCCCTGGGTGGGTTCATCGAGCAGCAGCATGCGCGGTCGCGAGGCGAGCGACACCGCGATCTCCAGGCGCCGCTGCTCGCCGTGCGACAGGTAGCCGGCCAGTTCATCGGCCTTGGCGCGCAGGTCGAACTGGTCCAGCAGCTCGTCGACGCGCTGCCCGGCGGTGGTGCTGTGGGCCAGTGGCCGGAACAGGCCCCGGCCGCGTTCCAGGAACTGCGCGGCCAGGCGCAGGTTCTCGCGAACCGTCAGATCGAAGAACAAGTTGGTGATCTGGAACGAGCGCGACAGACCGCTGGCCAGCAGCTGGTGTGGTGCCTGGCCCGTCACGTCCTCGCCTTCGAAGCGCACGGCGCCGGCCGTGGGCCGGATGGCGCCGCTGATGAGGTTAAACAGGCTGCTCTTGCCCGCCCCGTTGGGCCCGATGACTGCCGTGATGCGACCTGGTTGGGCCTCGAAGCTCACATCGTGCACGGCCTTGAGGGCGCCGAACTGAACGCTCAGCCCCTGCACGGAAAGAATGGCGCTCATGGGCGGGTTTCCTTGCGTGTGCGGCGGGCGTCCAGCCAGCGTTGCAATGCCGGTGCTGCGTAGCCGATCAGGCCGCGTGGCATCACTATCACGACGATCACGAACATCACGCCGATGACGATGTGGTGGTGCGCGGTGAAGGAACCCACCACGGAGCGCAGGCCGGTGAGGATGGCCGAGCCATAGAGCGGCCCGATCAGTGTTCCCGTGCCACCGACGATGACGTTGATGATCGCGTTGCCGGACACTTGGAAGAACATCAGCTCGGGCGAGACGAAACCGCGCAGCATGGGGTAGAGCGCGCCACTGGTGCCGGCGATGCAGGCCGCTGCCACGAAGGCGGCGAGCTTGTAGCGCCACGGGTCGACACCCAGGAAGGCCACGCGGTGCTCGTTGGTCCGGATGGCGTCGAGCTGGCGGCCCACGGGGGTGTCCATCAGGTAGCGCAGCCCCAGGTAGACCGCGCCGATGATGGCCAGCACCACGAGGAAGAAGCCTTCGGGCGTGCCCGAGTTCAGGCCCGGCGCCACGGCAGCGGCGGGCACGCCGATGATGCCGTCGGATGCGCCGAGTTCGCGCGTGTTGTAGATCACCTTGGACAGCACCTGCGCCAGGCCGAAGCTGATGAGCGCGAAATAGACGCCTTTGGAACGGATGGCGATCAGGCCGCCGATCAGCCCGGCCACCATGCTGAACGCCAGCGCGCTGGCCATTGCCAGCCAGAAGGAGTCGCTCCAGTGCTTGAGCACCAGCGCCGACACGTAGGCGCCCAGGCCGAAGAACAGGGCCTGCCCCAAGGGCAGCAGCCCGACCCGGCCCAGCAGCAGGTCCACCGACAGCGCCAGGCCGCCGAAGATCAGGGCTTCGGTGGCCAGGCGCAGGTAGAACACGTCGCCCAGGGCCAGCGCGGTGGCACCGAACAGCAAAGCGCCGGCGAAGAACAGGATGGCCAGCCAGGACGTGGCGGAGCGGCGGGTCGCCGCCGGAGTCGAATGGCCCAGCGCGTTGCGGCGTGGCGCCAGCGTGGAGGAAGATGCCGGTGTGCTCATGTCAGGCGCTCCCGAGTTTTCCGAACAGGCCCTGTGGGCGCCACATCAGCACCAGCACCATGATCCCGAACAGCAGCGGATCGCTCCACACGGGCGAGATGTACAGGCTGGAGATGGACTGCACCTGCGTGAGCAGCAGGCCTGCCAGCACCGCGCCCTTGATGGAGCCCATGCCGCCGATGATCACCACGCTGAAGGCGATGAGCACGAAGTCGCGCCCCATGGTGGGAAACACCGAGTAGATCGGCGCGAGCAGCACGCCCGCGATGCCCGCCAAGGCCACGCCGAAGGCGAAGGTGGCCGCATAGACGCGGTGCACCGGTACGCCCAGCGACGCGCTCATGTGGCGGTCGTAGGCGGCGGCGCGCACCACGGCGCCCACCGAGGTCCGGAACACCAGCAGCCATACCGCGGCGATCAGAACCCCTCCGAACAACATCACGAACAGCCGGTAGTTGGGAAAGAACAGGCCCACCATCTCGGTGGCACCGCTGATGGGCGCCTCCAGGCGCAAGGGGTTGGCGCCGAAGACGATCTTGAGCGCGTCTTCCAGCACCACCGCCACGCCGAAGGTGAGCAGCAGGGTCAGCGTGTGGCGGTCCTTGCTGTGGAACACGCGCTGGATCAGGCCGCGCTCGGTGGCGTAGCCCAGCACCGCCATCAGCAGCGGCGTCAGGACCAGCGCCCACCAGAACGACAGGCCCAGGCCCAGCAGGGCCACGGCCAGGTAGGCACCGATGGCGTAGAACTCGCCATGGGCCATGTTGATGACATCCAGCAAGCCGAAGATGATCGTCAGACCCAGGGCCATCAACACCACGGCCACGCCGATGGATAGGCCGTTGATCATCTGCGGTGCCAGCACGAACTGCAGCCACTCCAGGGCGTTGCTCATGGTGTTGTGCTCCGGGCGTGGATCAGAAGCGGCTGCAGACGTCGGCGCCGATCGCGGCGTCGGCCTTGACCTGGCCCACCACCTCGAACTTGCCGCCGTTCACGCGCATGGCGTACATGTCCTGCATGGCCTGGTGGTCGCCGGCGCGCATGGTCTTGGTGCCCTGCGGCGTGTTCCACTGCAGGCCGCGCATGGCGGTGCGCACCTTGTCGGTGTCGGTGCTGCCGGCCTTCTCGACCGCGGCCTTGTAGAAGAACAGCACGCCGTAGCTGTCGGCGCCGTACAGGTCGGGTGCCGACTTGTTGGCGGCCTCGAAGTCGGCCACGAACTTGCGGTTCTCGGGCGAGTCGATGCTGGTGGCATAGCCCACGCCGGTCACGAAGCCGTCGGCCGTCTTGCCGATGGCGGGCAGGTTCTGCGAGGTCACGGTGCCCGAGGCGCCTACCACCTGCACGTTGCGGCTGATGCCGAATTCGGCCATCTGCGAGAACAGGCGCACGGTGTCGTTGCCCGCCACGGACGTGTAGATCACCGCCGGGCGGGCCGAGCGCATCTGGCCGAAGAAGGGCGAGTAGTCCTTGTTGTCCAGCGGCGCGAACACCTCGCCTACCGACTTCGAGCCCTTGGCCTCGGCGGCCGATTTGAAGGCCGCCACGGTGCTGCGCCCCATCTCGTAGTCCGGGCCGAGGTAGAACACGTTGGCGTTCGGCTTGGTGCCGGCAAGCCAGTCGGCCAAGGCGGCCGACTGCATGCCGGCGCGCGCGTTGACGCGGAACACGTTGGGCGAGCACTTGTCGCCGGTGATCGAGTCGGCGAACGACACGGTGGTCGCGATCAGCCGGTTGTTGCGCTCGGCAAGCTGGCCCACGGCCAGCGTGGATCCGCTGTTGACGGTGCCGGTCAGGAAGTCGACCTTGTTCACCTGGAACAGCTTCTCCGCCTTCTGCACAGCCACGGCGGGGTTGGCCTCTTCGTCTTCGTACACCAGCTCCAGCGGGCGGCCGGCCACGCCGCCGATGGCGTTGATCTGGCGCGCGGCCAGGTCCAGGCCCCACTTCACCTGCTGGCCGATGCCGGCGTAGGTGCCCGACAGCGGCGTGACGACGCCGATGCGGATGGGTTGCGCCTGCGCCAGGGCGTTGCCGGCCAGGCCGGCCAAGGCGAAGGCCAGGGGAAGCGATGCGGTGCGAATGGTGGTGTTCATGTCTGTCTCCTCAAGTGGGGTGGTGGTGGCGGGGAAATCAGGTGCCGTTGAAACGGGGGCGGCGCTTGTCGTGGAAGGCCTCCACGCCTTCGCGGAAGTCGTTCGAGCTGCGCAGGCGCGAGTAGCAGTGCCCTTCCAGTTCGATGGCGATCGACAGCGGCGAGTCCTCGGTGTCGTTGAGCAGCTTTTTGGCGGTGCGCTGGGCCAGCGGCGAGAAGCCGCGCAGTTCGTCGACCAGTGCGTCGGTGGTGGCTTCGAGCTCGGCGTCGGGCACGCACTCGGTGGCCACGCCCCAGTCGCGGGCCTGCGGGCCGGCGATGCGGCGGCTGCGCATCACGATGTCCTTGGTGCGCGTGATGCCGACCATCTTCTGGAGCCGCGCCGAGCCGCCCGAACCGGGGATCTGCCCGAGCTTCTGTTCCGGGAGCGCGTACAGCGTGGTTGGCGTGACCAGGCGGAAATCGCAGGCCAGCGAGATTTCGAAGCCGACACCGAAGCAATAACCGCGCGCGGCGGCGATCACCGGTTTGCTGCAGCGCGCGGGGGCGGCCACGTTCCAGGCCAGCTTGCTCACATGCTCGGGCGAGGCCTCCAGGAAGCCCTTGATGTTGCCGCCGCTGGAGAAGTGCTCGCCTTCGGCGCGCAGCACGATCACGCGCACGTCGTCGTTGGCGTCGAGCGCCTCGAAGGTGATGCGCAGTTGCTCGCGCTGGGTCATCGAGATGACGTTGAACGGCGGCCGGCAGAGCACGATGTCGGCGCGCTGTCGCGCCGGGTCGATCTCGACGCGGTAGCCGTCGAATGCGGCGCTCAGGGTGAGCGCGGGGTGTTTCAAGTCGTTGAGTTGCATGGTGTCCTTTCGAGGAGGGGAGGAACGAAGGAAAGTGGTTCAGGCAGGGGGCACGGCGGGCAGCGGGGGAAGGGCGGCGTCGAACTCGCCGGCCACCAGCTTGCGTCGCAGGACCTTGCCCACGGGGGACTTGGGGATCTCGCGCACGAACACGTATTCGCGCGGTCGCTTGAAGTTCACGAGATCGGAGGCGCGGCAATGCGCGTCCAGCGATTCGGGCGCCACGTTGTCGCGCGCCTTCACGAAGGCCACCACACGCTGGCCCCAGCGCTCGTCCTGGAGTCCGGCCACCGCCACTTCGTCCACCGCGGGGTGCAGCGACAGCACGGACTCGATGTCGACCGGCGAGATGTTCTCGCCGCCGCTGATGATCATGTCGTCCACACGGCCTGTGACGAACAGATCACCTTCAGCGTCCACGTAGCCGGTGTCGCCGGTGAAATACCAGCCATCGCGCAGGCTGCGCGCATTCGCCTCTGGGCGCTTGTGGTATCCCTCGAACGCCTCGTCGCTGAGCAGGTCTGCCACGATCTGGCCTTCCTCATTCGGTGCTGCGACGTCCTCGGGGTTCTTCGCATCGAGCTTGATCACCCGCAGGCGGGTGTTAATGCCGGCACGGCCGGCCGAGCCGGGCTTGCCCACGGCGTTCTGGTTGATCGAGAAGGTGTAGATCTCGCTGCTGCCGTAATGATTCACGAACAGTTCCGGCTGGAAGGCCTGCTGCAAGCGCAACAACAGCGCGTCGTGCATGGGCGCGCCGGCGAAACCGAGCTTGCGCACGGATTGCGTGTCGGTGCGCTTGAACTCGGGGTGCGAGAGCAGGTCGTGGTAGAGCGTGGGGACCAGGTAGAGGTGGCTCACGCGCTCGGCCTCGATCGCGCGCAGCGCGGCCGCCGCGTCGAAGCGCGGCATGCAGACGAAGCGGCCGTCTACCAGCGCCATGGTGAGCAGCGATCGCACGCCCATGGTGTGGTACAGCGGCATGACGCCCAGCGTGCGTTCCCCGTAGCCATAGCGGTTCTGTGCCACGTGAGCCAATGCGGCCACGCGCTCGGCGCGCTGGCGGCGCGGCACGCCCTTGGGTGCCCCGGTGGTGCCCGAGGTGTAGAGCATGAGCGAGAGGTCATCGGCCCGCGCCAGCGGCGTCGGATCCGCGGGATCGGCAAAGACTTGTCCGAAGCGCGGGTCGTCGCTGTCCACGTCACCCACCACCACGCGCATCGCCGTCCGTGCCAGCACCGACTGTGCAACCGCCTCCTGCGACGCCGCTTCGTACACCAGCAGCCGCGCGCCCGAATCGCACAGGGCGTAATCGAGTTCTTCCGGTTTGGCGCGCCAGTTCAGTGGCGTCATCACCAGGCCCGCAAACTGGCAGGCCCAGTGCAGCGTGGCGGCCTCGTGCCGGTTCTGCAGCACGGCGAGCACGTGATCGCCCGGACGCAGACCCAGTGCCGCCAGCCCGCGCTGCACACCACCGACGACGCGGGCCCACTCGGACCAGGTCAGTCGCAGTGCGCCGTCCACCAGGGCGGTGGTGCCGCCGGCGCGGTCCACGCTTTGCAGAAAGGTGCGTCCAAGATCAAGCACGGCTCACCTCCATCACGGCGTTGACGATCGGTGTGTAGCCGGTGCAACGGCACAGGTGGCCGCTGAGCATGTCGCGCACCTCGGCCTCGTCGGGCTGGTGGCCGCTGGCGCGCTGGCGTTGCAGCCAGTCGGCGCTGGACATCAGGATGCCCGAGGTGCAGAAGCCGCACTGCAGCGCGTGGTGGCGCTTGAAGGCGGCCTTGAGCGCGTCCAGGACGGCGTCGTTGCCGGCAGGGTTCTCCACTGTGTCGACGTGCCGACCGTCCACCTGGACCGCCAGCGTCAGGCAGGCGCGGGCGGCCACGCCGTCGATGCGCACCGTGCAGGCGCCGCAGACACCGTGCTCGCAACCCACATGGGTGCCGGTGGCGCCGAGTTCGTGGCGCAGGAAATCGCTGAGCAGCAGGCGGGGTCGGGCCTGGCCGGTGCGTTCGCGGCCATTGAGGTTGAGGCGCACCGTGTGCAAGGCCTCGCGTTCGAGAACGGGGGGGTTCATGTTTGTCTCCTTGCTTGCTCAATGGCTTGGCGCGCGAGACGGCGCAGCAGGTGGCGGCGGGTGGCCGCGCTGGTGTGGGGGTCGTCGCGCACGTCGAGCGACCACGCGAGTTCGTTCAGGGCGTCGTCGAGTGCATCGCCCGCCAGCGGCGGCAGTTCGGCGGCGTGTGGCCGGTCGCCCAGGCCGCCCACCGCCACGCGCAGGCC
This sequence comes from Hydrogenophaga sp., assembly GCF_025699295.1. Lineage (GTDB taxonomy): Bacteria > Pseudomonadota > Gammaproteobacteria > Burkholderiales > Burkholderiaceae_C > Hydrogenophaga. Next base: position 59,270 of record NZ_JAILWB010000006.1, read on the forward strand.
TTGTGCATGGGCGATCACGGCCACCGCGCACAGCGCGAAGTCGCCGTGGCGGCGTGAGTGCTCCGCGAAACCGAAGGACTGGCCGGCGGCGGGGCGCGCAAAGCTCACGGCTTCGATGAGCTCGTCGGCGCGGCGCGCGGTGCTCAACAGGCCGGTGAAGAAGTCGCTGGCGGCCACCTGGCGGTTGCCGCGTGTGCTGCGCAGGTGCACCGTGCCTTTCAGGGCCACCAGGCACAGCGGCAGCTCGGCCGACGGATCGGCGTGCGCGATGGAGCCACACACCGTGCCACGGTTGCGGATCTGGACGTGCGAGATGTGCGGCATGGTCAAGGCCAGCAGCGGCGGCACGTCGGGGTGTGCCTGCAACTGCGCCTGCGTGACGGCCGCGCCCACGCGCAGTGCACGGGGCTCCACCGTGATGGACGCCAGTTCGGCGCTGCGCGAGATGTCGATCAACAGCGCGGGCTGGGCGAGCCGCATGTTGAGCACGGCCATCAAGGACTGACCACCGGCCAGGATGCGTGCGCTTTCGCCATGGCGCTGCAGCAGCTCGGCGGCGGCGGCGGCGCTGTCGGCGCGCACGTAGTCGAACGCGGCGGGCTTCATGCCTTGACCCCCAGGCGCTGCAGCAGGCGGCGCCACCAGGCCGCGGGCGCGGCATCGCTGCCTGCGGCCTGGCGCCCCAGCGATTCGAAGAGCTGCGCCACGATCACGCGCGCCGCGCCCTCCAGCATGCGGCTGCCCACCATGGCCACCTTGCCGCCCACCTGGGCGCGGTAGTCGTAGTGCAGGCGGGTGCCTGCGGCCGTGGCTTCCAGGCGCACCAGGCCATCGCCCGCGCCCGTGCCCAGGCTGGAGCTGCCGCTGCCGGCCAGCCGCAGCCGATGCGGCGCCTCGATGTCGGAGAGCGTGATGCGCGCTTCGTAGCGCGCCTTGATCAGGCCGATGCCCACCGTCACGTCGGCGCGGTAGCGGTTCTCGCCATCGGCCTGGAGCGCGTGGCAACCCGGGATGACGCGGGCCAGCGCCGCGGGGTCCAGCAGCACGGCGAAGACGCGCTCGGGCGGTGCGGCGATCTCCACCGTGCCTTGCGCGGCGAGCGACAGGCCGTCGCCGGCCGGAGCCGCCGCGGGTGCGGGCGCCACCGGGTGGCGGGGCGCGGGGTCGGCCGTCTGCAGGTGGGCGAGCACACGATCGGGCGTGAGCGGCAGGCGGATGTCGGCCACGTCGCGCAGCGGGCGCAGCGCGTCCGCGAAGGCGTTGGCGATGCAGGGCGGTGTGCTCATGTTGTTGCCTTCGCCCAGGCCCTTGGCACCCAGGGGCGTGAAGGGGCTGGGGGTTTCCAGGTGCACGATCACCGGGTCGGGTGTCTCGCAGGTGGTGGGCATCAGGTAGTCGGCCAGCGTGCCGCTCTGGAAGCTGCCGTCGGCGCCGTAGCGGAACTCCTCCAGCAGGGCCGCGCCCAGGCCCTGCGCAAAAGCGCCCCGGATCTGGCCGTCGGCCAGCGCCGGGTTGAGCAGTCGGCCGGCGTCGTGGGCCGTGATGTAGCGGTCCACACGAACCGCACCGGTGTCGGGGTCGATCTCCAGGCCGCAGACGTCGAACACGAAGCCGTAGGCGGCCGAGGTGTTGACGCGGTCCTGCGGATCGGGCGCGCGCAGGGTCTCGGGTGTCCAGAAGGCGGTCTCGCGCAGCCCCGGCGTCTCGCCCGCGGGCAGCAGCGCAGGCGCCCAGTGCGGACTGGCGGCCAGTCGCGTGAACGGCTGGGTCTGGGCGGGCTGCAGCCGGTTGAACACCTGGCCCTCCTCGAACCCGATGTCGGCGCTGTCGCAGCCCCAGGCCGCGGCGGCGATGCGCGCCAGCTTGTCGCGCAGGCGCTGGGCGGCCAAGTGCACCGTGCCCGCCACGGCACCGGCGAAGCGGCTGCTGTAGTTGCCCGCGGCCACGCTCCAGGCGTCCTTGGCGGTGTCGAACTCCACGTTGACCACCACCTGCGCGGGGTGCAGGCCCAGCACGTCCGCCACCACCTGGGCACACACCGTCATGTGGCCCTGGCCGGCCGGGGCGGAGGCGATGGTCACGTTGACGCCGCCCAGCAGGTCGATGGCGACGGTGGCGCTGGCAATGGCGCCGTTCTTGGGGCCGGCCTTGGCGCGCTGTTCGGCCGTGAGCACGGTGCTGATATAGCCCATGTTCGACACCGAAGGCTCGACGATGGCGGCCACGCCGATGCCGTAGAGCCGGCCCGCGGCACGCGCCGTGCGCTGGCGCTCGGTGAGTTGCATGGCTTGTGCTTCGGCCATGGCCATGTGGGTCAAGCGCGCGTAGTCGCCGGAGTCGAGCACCGCGCCGGCGGCGGCGGTGTAGGGGAAGGCGTCGGCCGGCACGTAGTTGCGCATGCGCAGTTGCACCGGGTCGATGGCCAGCTCGACCGCGATGCGGTCCATCAAGCGCTCCAGCGCGTAGTACACCTGCGGACCGCCGAAGCCACGCACCAGCCCGGTGGGGGTCTTGTTGGTCACCACCACGCGGTTGCGCACCGCCAGGTGCTCGATGGCGTAGGCGCCGGTGAGCGCGCCGTGCATGCGGTAGAAGGTGGCGGGTTCGGGGGCGCGCAGGTAGGCGCCCACCTCGTCGGCCTGGTCGTAGCGCAAGGCCAGCACGCGGCCCTCGGGGGTGACGGCGGCTTCGATGGTGGTCAGCCGCGCGGTGGCCGAGGTGGCGGCGCTCAGGTGCTCCAGGCGGTCCTCGACCCACTTCACGGGCGCACCGGCCTTGCGCGATGCGAGGCACATCAGCACCACATAGGGGAACACCGCCTGTTTGACCCCGAAGCTGCCGCCCGAATCGCGTGGCACGCGGTGGCGCAGCTTGTTGCCGGGTACCTTCAAGGCCATGGCCATCACGGCGTGCAGCGAGAACGGGCCCATGAAATTGGAGAGCACGTCGTAGCCCTCGTCGCCGGGCAGGTGTTCGGCGATCACCACCCCGCATTCCATGGGTGGGCAGCTGTTGCGCGGGTAGTGCACGGTGGTGCGCACGGTGCGCACGCCGGGTTGGGTGAAGGCCGATTCGGGGTCGCCGTAGCGGAACGCGCGGTCCGACACCACGTTGCTGCCCACCGCCTCGTGCAGCGGCGGGGCACCGTCCTGCAGCGCGCGTTCGATGTCCATCACCACCGGCAGCGGCTCGTAGTCGGCACGCAGCAGATCGAGCGCGTCCTCGGCGATGTAGCGGTCTTCGGCCACCACCACCGCCACCGGTTCGCCCACGTGGCGCACACGGTCCACGGCCAGCGCCCAATGCTGCATGGGCTGCTTGACGCCCACCACGAAGGGCTGGGCCCAGGCCTGCACGTCGGCGCCGGTGAGCACCGCGCGCACGCCGGGCAGTGCCAGGGCCGCTTGCGTGTGGACACCGAGCAGGCGGGCGTGCGGGTGTGGAGAACGCAGTACCGCCGCGTGCAGCGTGCCGGGGCGTGTGCCCAGGTCATCGGCGTAGGCGCCGCGGCCGTTCAGCAGGGCATCGTCTTCCAGCCGCTCCATGCGCTGGCCGACCCATGCCTGCCGGGCGGCACCCACCAGATTGGGATCTGCGTGCAATCTTGTCTCCTGTGCCGACGTGGCGGCTGCTGTTCTCGTGCAGCGCCAGTGTCGAAGCGCAGGAGGTGCGCGCGTTATCGCCAGCGTCGGACGAATGACCGTCCGATCTGGCGACTATCCAAAAAGTCTGGTGACTTTGCGGCCGTGCTCAGATCACGTCCGAGCCCGGACCGGCCGGAGGCTCGAACAGGTTGACCTTGCGGCGGTAGTCGCTGGGGGTGATGCCCAGGTGCGCGCGGAAGAAGCGCGAGAAGTGGCTGGGCGCGGAGAAGCCGAGTTCGTGCGAGACATCGCCCACCGATTCCTGGCTGTGGGTGAGCCGCTGCACCGCATCCTCGAAGCGCAGCACATTGGCATAGACCAGCGGCGTTACGCGGGTGTCGCGCTGGAACAGCGTGAAGAAGTGCGCGCGCGACAGACCCGTGGCAGCGGCCAGCCCGTCGACGTCGAGCTCACGGGCAACGTCCTTGCGCATGAGCGCGATGGCCTGGCGGATGCGTGGATCCATTGCAACCGGAGGCTTGCTGCGCAGCAGGCTGGCCAGGTCACGCCAGCCCGAATAGCTCTCGACCACCGCAATGATGAGGTTGAAAAGCAGGTCTTCGAGGCGGCCCGGGGATACCTCGTCGTCCCACCAGAGTTCGAGCACGAATTCCTCGACCATTTTGCGGGTGGCTTCTGTGAGTCGCACGCAGGGCTCGGGAAAGAAACGCGGATGGCCCGACAGTGCCAGCGAGCGCTGCAACTCCGCCAGCCATCCGGGTTCGATGTAGAGCGCCAGGATCAGCGTGCGCGCACCGGGAGGCGCCTCGTGCTCATAGGCGTGATGTTCCCAGGCGTTGACCAGCACCGCGGTGTCGTCCGTGAGCGGCGCACGCTCACCCCGCACGCTGAACGCGCTGTCGGAACCACCGGCCTTGATGAGGATGTGGCAATGGTGATGGGCGTGCCCGACCAGCGGTGCGTCCATGTCGAGCAGCGCAACCCTGCCGAAGCGGCCCTGGAAGATCTTGATGGCTGAGGACAAATTCGAACTCCGAAATCAAAACGATACCGGTATCTGCGGTCACTGGATAGATGCCCTCCAGCCCGGCCACAGACAAACCCAAACAAAAGCCCTGGAAGCACCGCCTCCAGAGCCTTCGCTCTCCTCCCCCTCCTCGCCCACCGGAAACCCGAACACATGGCGCCGCGGCGTCGCCTGTAGCGCGATGCAGCTCGGATGATCAGCGCGTGCCCGCCCCCACCAGCATCTCGCACGGGCCCACGAAACCCTCCGACGGGGTTTCGAAGCGGAGCAAGGCTGCCTCTATTTCCCTCCACGTGTCGGTGCGCTCTTCGTCACTCAAGCTGGCCATCATCTGGTGCAGGGCACCGAAGGACTCGCGCTCGAAGCGCACGCACTCGGCAGCCGTGGGAAGACGCACGGGGGAATCGACCCTGCGCACCTCCACGTTCCGGAAGCCTGCCTGCTCCAGCGTCTTCGCCAGCACGCCTTCAGCCCCCAGCGAGAACGGCCCGGGTTGCCCAGGCAGGGGCGGCGGCAACTGCGCGCGGCGCCGGATGATGCCGACCGGCACGGCGAAGAAGGCGTTGCGATCCGCGGTGGAATACACCACCGCGGCGAAACGCCCGCCCGGCTTCAGCGCATGGCGGATGCCGGCGAGGGCACGCTGCTGGTCGGGAAAGTAGATCAGGCCGACGCGCGACACTGCGGCGTCGAAGGAAGACTCAGGCAACTGGTCGTGGCGCTCGCCATCGAGTTCCCGGGTGTCCACGTTCGCCAGCCCGGCCTGCTCGGCCGCTTGCCTCGCATGGCGAAGGATCGTCGGCGAGATGTCGGTGGCCAGCACGTGACCCGTCGCACCCACGCGGCGCGCGGCGACGAGGGTCTGTTCGCCCGCGCCAGCCGCGATGTCGAGCACGCGCGAGCCGGGGCCAACAGCGGCCATGTCCAGCATGGTTTCGGTTGCGGGGCCGAGCCAGCGGGCCAGCAAGGGGCCCCATCGGTTCCAGGCTTCGGCGGCGTTCTCCCACTGCGCGCGCGTGGTCTGGCGGAACTTCTCGGCGTCGAAAACCGCCGGGGCAGCGGGGGCGGCAATGAGGGCTTCGGTCATGGCAGTGCTCCTTGAAAAAGACCGGTGCGACATGCACGGTCGGTCTTCAAGGTAGGCGCGATGCCGAGCGCCCTCAAGTCCAGAATCTGGAGTAGGCAGACCGGCAGCACGCCGATAGACTGGCCCGCATGATCGACTACATGCAGTTCTGTACCGTCGCCCGGGGCGCCGAGGTGTTGGGCGAGCTGTGGACGCCGCTGGTGGTGCGCGAACTGCTCTGCGGCAGCCACCGCTTCAACGACATCCACCGCGGCGTGCCGCGCATGTCGGCCACGCTGCTGACGCAACGCCTGCGCAAGCTCGAAGAGATCGGCGTCGTCGAGCGGCGGCGCGTCGAGAAAAGCTGGGAGTACCACCTGACGCCCGCGGGCGAAGAGCTGCGACCCATCGTCGTCGGCATCGGCCACTGGGGTGCGCGCTGGATCGGCAGCCGGCTGCGGCGCGAGCAGCTCGACGCGGGCTTCCTGATGTGGGACATCCGCCGCTTCGCGCGCCTGGACGAATTCCCCGATGGCGAGCGCACCGTCGTGCATTTCCGCTTCAGCGATGCGCCGGCGGCCGAGCGGCAATGGTGGCTGGTGGTGGAACACCACGTGGCCGACCTCTGCCGCGACGACCCGGGTCACGACGTCAGCGTGCTGGTGGACTCGACGGTGCGCGCGCTCACCGAAATCTGGACGGGTGACAGCGCCCCGGAGCGGGAGATGCAGTCGGGCGACCTGAAGGTGCAGGGCGCCGGGCGCAACGGCCAGCGGCTCTGGCGCTGGCTGGGGCGCAGCATGTTCGCGCCGACGCGCATGGCACAGCAGCGGTGAATAAGGCTGATGCGCGCCGTGGCGGCGGCCTCAACGCCTGCGTGCCAGCTCGTAGGCCTCACGGGTCTGAACCATGTACACGGCGGGGCCATCCGGTGTCGTGATGGTGCCCTTCTGCACAAAACCCGCCTTCTCGTAGCAACGTATCGCGCGGGGATTGTCCGGCGACGGGTCTGTCTGCACCTTGGTGACGGCGGGGTCGGAGAACAGACGGCTGACCAGCGCCCGCACAAGCGCAGTCCCGAGCCCTTTGTTCAAGTCCACGGCGTTTGCGAGCGATTGGTCAATGCCTCGCACACCGGGATCGGTCTCTTCTTCCCACCAACCATCCCCGCTGCCCATGGCGATGTAGGACTGCGCGTAGCCGATCGGTTCTGTGCCGATCATCGCGATGTACGGGGTGACTCCTTCGGCGGCGAGCGCGCTCGGGCGGTAGTGTTGCCGGACTTCCTCAAGACTCGGTCGTGCTTCCTCTCCGCCCCACCATTCGACGATGTGTGGCCGATTGAGCCACTCGTGGAGCATCCCCAGGTCCGCCTCGGTCATCAAGCGGAGCGTGACGACAGTGCCCATGCTGCGCGGGGCGAGCCCGTCTTTCTGCGTATCGTTCATCGTTGGCGAGAGTAGAAGAAGACATCGGCCATCCGCGGCATGCCCACCTTCTCGTAGAAGGCCACCGCGTCCGGCATGGACGCCAGCACCAGCGTCACGCTTGGGCCGAGGTCGGCACGCACAGCCTGCAGGAGCTGCTGGCCCACGCCCCGGCCCTGCGCGCTTCTGGACACCGCCAGTTCGGCCAGATAGGCCACCCATGCCCCGTCGCTCAGGCAGCGCGCCACACCCAGCAAGCGCCCGTCTGGCGCACGAGCCGACATGATGAGCCCCGCACCGGCCAGCATCTGTCGCAATCGCGGCAAGTCGTCGATCGGCCGCGTCGTCCCCAGCCCCGACTCGATCAGCACGCGCCGGAACTCCTCCAACGGCAGGTCTGGTTCGCGTGCGCAGACGACGGCGCTCACGGCGCCTCCAGTTCGAAGGGCGGAACCACGCGGCCATCGATGTCGGTAAAACCGTAAATCCGCGCCAGATCGCCCACGCGGACCACCTGACCGCTGCGCTCCAGCACCTGGGGATCGCTGGCCAGAGCCACGACCGCACGTCCGATGTAGCGGGGCGACTCCGTCCGGCTCAGCGCCGGCCGTTCGCGCCAGTGTGCCTCGTCGGTCTGGTGGCCCGCCAGGACGAACTCGGTGCGCATCCAGCCCGGGGACAGGGCCACCGAGGCCACCCCATGGGGCCTCAACTCCTGCGCCATGCCGAAGGCCAGCCGCGTCATCGCGGCCTTGGCGAGGTCGTAAAACAGGTTGCCCTGCATGTAGCGGTCGCGGTCCCAGAACGTCGTGGTCACGATCAATCCCCGGCCCTGGCGCACCAGCATCGGCGCGGCCAGCCTGCTGGCGAGCAGGTGATTGCGAACGCCGCGATCGAACATCGCATCCCAATGCACCATCGGGCGTTCCCAGAACGGCGCCTGAAACACGCCATCGAAGGACTCGTGTCCGCCCCAGGCGTTGTTGACGAGGAGATCCAGGCGTCCCTGTTCGCGCTGGACGCGCTCGAAGAGCGCCTTGACCTGCCCTTCATCCGTATGGTCGCAGGCGACGGCAATGCCCCGTCCACCCGCGCGCGTCACTTCTTCGGCCGTCTCATCGATGCTGCCCGGCACCCGGTCCAGGTGCGACAACGATTTGATCTGTTCATAACCCGGCGCAGGCTGTTCGCGCCGGCTGCGTCCGGTCACGTACACGGTGGCGCCGGCTGCGCCCAGTTCTGTCGCGCATCCACGGCCAGCGCCACGGCTGGCGCCCGTTACAACGGCGATGCAATTGGAGAGGCTCTTCATGGTGTGCTGTGGACGTGGATTCTGGTAGCCCTTGACCTTAGGTGATGTTGCCGCTCGTTGTATTGGAAGAATCCGAAACGACGCGCTGAACGAGCTGTTGCGGCGTCAGGCCGCACAAGGCGCGAAACTCGTTGATCAGGTGTGACTGGTCGTAGTACCCGGCGCACAGCGCAATCTCAGCCCATTGGGGCGTCTCGGCCGTTCGCAACAAGCGAAGCGTTCCGTGAAGTCGTTGCAGGCGGCGCCAGACGCTGGGCGCCAGACCGATGTGCGAGGCGAACAGCTGCTGCACGCGCCGTTCGCTGAGGTCCAGTTCGCCAGCAAGTTCCCGCACGGAGATGCCGCCCATCCTGGCGCCAAGGCGTCTTGCCGCGTGCTCCATCAGGTGGCGAGAGGGGTCCGAGGGGCGCTGCAATGCCTGCAGCGACTGAAGGACGTGCCGAACGCGCGTGACGTCGTCGGCTGCCGCCGCCAGTTGGTCGGGTACGTCGCGATGCGCCTTGGGGACGATGTCGTCCCATTGCACGGAGAGCGCCGTCAACTCGTTGGCCGGAACACCGAACAGTCCCAGTGTTGCCCCGGGGTTGAGCGTGATCGATAACCCGTGCATGTGGCCACTCATCGTGAGCAAGACGGGATCGGCCCGTGCCCCTGCGACATGGATGGATGCCGCGCCCCCGTGCAGAACAATGAGGAGACGAGACGCTCCGTCGGGCAGCACGCGCTCGACGGTCTCACGACCGGGCGTGAACCGCTCCTCGTAGGCCATGACATGGGCCACCGCCGATCGCAGGAAGGCCGGCACTGCGAACTCCGTCAGCGTGCTCGCCGGGACCGTGGTCTCGGAGGCGCATGACGGATCGTCTGGCAGTCGAATGAATAGACGTTCAGGCATCGGCGGCTCGGTCACCGCGCAAAGTATGTCAGATGGGGCGGCTGCCGGCCGCCCTGGAAGCACCGCCTCCAGGGCCCCCGCTCTTCTTCCCCTCTTCACCCTCCGGAAATCAGAACGGGTAGTGCCGCGGCGTGGTCTGCAGCGTGATCCAGCGCAGTTCGGTGAACTCGGCGATGCCGGCCTTGCCGCCGAAGCGGCCGATGCCCGAGCCCTTGACGCCGCCGAAGGGCATCTGTGCTTCATCGTGCACGGTGGGGCCGTTCACATGGCAGATGCCGGAATCGATCTTGCGCGCCACGTTGAAGGCGCGCGCGATGTCGCCGCCGAAGACGGCGGCGCTCAGGCCGTATTCGTTGTCGTTGGCGCAGGCAATGGCTTCCTCCACGCCCTTGACGCGCACCACGCATTTCACCGGGCCGAAGGTTTCTTCGTGATAGATGCGCATGGCCGGCGTGACGTGGTCGAGCACGGTGGCGGGCATGAGCGTGCTGTCGGCCTTGCCGCCGCACAGCAGCTTGGCGCCCTTGGCCAGCGCGTCGTCGATGAGGGCATTGCAGTGGTCCACCGTGCCCTGGCCGATGACGGAGCCGAGCACCACGGGCTCGGGCTTGCGCGGGTCACCCAGGGGCAGGTTCTTCGCCTTGTCACTGAACTTCTTCACGAACTCGTCGGCGATCTTCTGGTCCACGATGATGCGTTCGGTGCTCATGCAGATCTGGCCGCTGTTGGCGAAGGCGCCGAAGGCCGCGCCGTTGACGGCGTCTTCGATGTTGGCGTCGTCCAGGATCACCATGGGTGCCTTGCCGCCGAGTTCGAGCACCACCGGCTTCAAGTACTTCGCGCAGGTCATGGCGATGATCTTGCCGACCTTGGTGGAGCCGGTAAAGTTCACGCGCCGCACGGCCGGGTGCGCGACCATGGCCTCCACCACGGCGCCGGCGTCGGCCGGGGCGTTGGTGATGTAGTTCACCACGCCGGGCGGGAAGCCCGCGTCCTGGAAGGCCTCGGCGATGAGCTGGTGGGTGCGCGGGCAGTTCTCGCTGCCCTTGAAGATGACCGTGTTGCCGCAGGCCAGCGGCACGCAGATGGCGCGCACGCCCAGGATGATGGGTGCGTTCCACGGCGCGATGCCGAGCACCACGCCGGCGGGCTGGCGCACGCCCATGGCGAGCGAGCCGGGCACGTCCGACGGGATCACCTCGCCCGCCACCTGGGTGGTGAGCGAGGCGGCCTCGCGGATCATGCTGGCGGCGAGCATGGTGTTGAAGCCAGCCCACATGCCGGTGGCGCCGGTCTCTGCCGCCACGGCCTCGACGAACTTCGGCAGCTTGGCTTCGAGCGCGTCGGCGGCTTTGAGCAACAGCGCGCGGCGTTCGTTGGGGCCGGTTTCGCTCCAGGTCTTGAAGGCTTCGGCGGCGGATTCCACCGCCATCACCGCGTCTGCCGGGCTTGCGGCGGGCGCGCGCGTGGCCACGCTGCCGTCGAGCGGGTTGCGGCGTTCGAAGGTGGCGCCCTTCTCAGCCGTGACTTTCAGGCCGTTGATGAGCATGGACAGGTCGGACATGGTGGTTTCTCCTTGTGTGTGTGGGTGTTCAGGCGGTCGTGGCCACGGCCTTGCGGCGCTGCACGGCGTCGGCTGCGCTGGTGGTGCCGGTGGCGGGGTCCTTGTCGGCGCCGAGGTAGGCCTCGCGGATGACGCTGGAGCGCGCGAGCAGCGGGGCCGGCCCGCTGGCCACGAGCGTGCCGCGCTCCATGACGTAGCCCCGGTCGGCCACGGCCAGCGCCTTCTTCACGTTCTGCTCGACCATGAGCACGGTGGTGCCTGCGTCGGCAATGCGGCGCACGATGGTGAGCAGTTCGTCCACCATCTTCGGCGCCAGGCCGAGCGAGGGTTCGTCGAGCATGAGCAGGCGCGGCGCGCACATCATGGCGCGCGCCACCGCCACCATCTGCTGTTCGCCGCCGCTCATGGTGCCAGCCAGCTGCGTGGCGCGCTCCTTGAGCTTGGGAAAATCCACGAAGGCCTGGGCCAGCCGCTCGGCACGCAACGCCTTGGGCACCAGCCAGCCGCCGAGCTCGAGGTTCTCCGCGACGGTGAGCTGCGGGAACAGCTGCCGGCCCTCGGGCACCAGGGCCACGCCGGCCTGCACGATCTCGTGCGTCTTCTCGGCGAGTTCCTGTCCGTCGAGCAGCACGGTGCCGCTGCGCGGGATGAGGCCGTTGAGCGCCTTGAGCAGCGTGGTCTTGCCCGCGCCGTTGGGGCCGAGCACCACGGTCAGGCCGGGCGGGATGTCGAGCGCGATGTCGCGCAACACCAGGAAGGCGCCGTAGCCCGCGGACAGGCCGCTGACCTTGAGGCGCGCGCGCGCGCCGCCGCCGAGCTCGAAGGGGTTGGGGCGGTACCACATCATGCGGTGGCCTCCGCGTTCTCATCGTTCATCTCGTCACCCAGGTAGGCCTCGATCACCTCGGCGTTGCGCACCACCTCGCGCGGCGTGCCGTCGGCGATCTTGCGACCCTGGTGCAGCACGATCACGCGCTCGACGTGGCGCAGCAGCGTGGTCACGGCGTGTTCGATCCACACCACGGTGAGGTCGAGCTCGTCGCGCAGGCGGCGGATCAGGCGCGCCATCTCCTCCACCTCGTTCTCGGTCAGGCCGGCGGCCACTTCGTCGAGCAGCAGCATGCGCGGGCGCGTGGCCAGCGCCATGCCGATCTCCAGCAGGCGCTGCTGCGAAGGCGTGATGGCCGCGGCCGGCAGATCGGCCTGCGCCGACAGGCCGATGAGCGCGAGGATGCTCTCGGGCGTGCGCAGCACCCAGGGCACCGAAGCCTCTTCGCCCCACAGGATGTACTTGCGCGGGCGGCGGCCGGCGAACTTCAGGCCGAAGGCGATGTTGTCGCGCACCGCCATGTCGCCGAAGACGCGCGGGGTCTGGAAGGTGCGCGCAAGCCCGTGCGCGGCAAAGCGGTGCGGGCCCTTGCCGCCCAGCTCGCGCCCGCGCACCGAGAGCGCGCCGCTGGTGGGCTTGGTGACGCCCGAGATGGCGTTGAAGAAGGTCGTCTTGCCCGCACCATTGGGGCCGATGATGCCGACCAGTTCACCGGGCATGAAGCGCGCGCTGACCGCGTCGACCGCCGTGAGGCCGCCGAAGCGCACGGTGACCTCGCGGGCGTCGAGCAAAGGTTTCTCCCTATCGGTCATGTGTGCTCCCCGACGCGCGCAATGCCACGCGCGCGGCCACCGAGCCCAGAGGTGCCACGGAACCGGCTTTGCCGGGCCGTAGGCGCCGCCCCCTTGAGGGGGTCGCGCGGAGCGTGGCGGGGGTGTTTCTCAAAACACATCGCGACGCTCCCGCAGATCTTTCTCGCGCTGCTTGCGGCGCTTCGTCTCGCCACTCAGGTCGTCCTTCGTCTCCGTCCACCAGGCCCTGGCGCCATCGCGCCAGCCCCGGAAGGTCTCGGCGCGCAGCGAGGCCAGGCCACCCGGCAGGTACAGCACCGAGAGGATCAGCAGCAGGCCGAGCGACATCATGTAGATCTGCGGCACCTGAAGGCGCAGCGTCTCGGCCAGCACACTGAAGACGATGGCCGCGATCAGCGGGCCCCACAGCGTGGCCGCGCCGCCGATGAGCGCGATCAGCACGGTCTGGAAGCCGATGAAGGGGTTGAAGACGGTGTGCGGGTCGATGTAGGTCCAGCGCACCGACATGGCCGCGCCCACCGCGCCGGCCACCGCCGCCGTGAGCGCAAAGCCCGCCGTCTTGACCCAGCGCGTGTTCACGCCCAGGGTCTGCGCGCGCTGCTCGTCCGCGCCGATGCCGAGCATGGCCAGGCCGAAGCGCGTGCGACGGATGGCAATGGACAGCGCCACCGTGATCACCGCCAGCGCCAGCACGGTGAAGTAGATCGTGTCGCGCTCGGGCACGACCATGAGCACGCGGCCCACGGTGCCGGTGACGGTCTTCTCGAAGTAGCTGATGGCGTGGCGGATCAGCTCGGTCATGCCGAAGGTGAGCACCGCGAAGTAGGTGCCACGCAGGTGCAGCACGGCCGCGCCCATGAGCACCGCCACGCCGGCGGCGATGAGCGCTCCCAGCGCGATGGCCTGCGGCCACGACACCTGTTCGAGCAGCACGGCGCTGGTGTAGGCACCGATGCCGAAGAAGGCCGAGGTGGCCAGCGAGAGGTAGCGCGTGGTGCCGCAGAACAGCGCCCAGCTCGACGAGAGCGCGATGTACATCAGGCAGGTCAGCGCCATGGAGACGGCGAACTCGCTGGCGAAGCCGGGCAGGGCCAGAGCCCAGCCGGTCAGGCCGAAGAGCACGAGCAGGTCGCGGATGAGGAACTGTCTTGAAGTCATGCCTTGCGGCTCTTTCGGGAGAAGAGTCCCTCGGGCCGCAGCAGCAGCACGCTGATGAAGACCACGTAGCTCAACAAGGCCTTGAGCGAGGGGTTGGTGAAGTGCATGCCCAGGGCTTCGATCACGCCCAGCAGCAGGCCGCCGGCGAGCGCGCCGCCCATGCTGCCGAAGCCACCGAGCGTGATGACGATGAGCGCGGTGATGGTGTACGGCTCACCCATGGACGGGCTGATGGTATAGGCCATCGAGATCAGGCAACCCGCCACACCAGAGAGCCCCAGGCCGATGCCGAACATGAGCGGGTGCAGCCGCCGGGTGTTGATGCCCATGAGCTGCGCGCCGGTGGGCGACTGCATCAACGCGCGCACGCCCTTGCCCAGCAGCGTGGTGCGCAGCAGCACGATGAGCGCGCCCGAGAACAGCAGCGCCAGGCCGAACACCAGCAGCTTGTTGCCGGCGAACTGGGCGTTGCCATCGGGCAGCGGGATCTGCACCGGTTCGGTCAGGAAGTCGTAGCCGCGCAGGTCGCCGCCCCACATCCAGGAGGCGAAGTTCTGCACCAGGAACATGAGGCCGAAGGCCACCATGAGCCCGCGCGCCTCGAACACGTCCAGGTTGGGTGAGGTGGCAGTAAGACGGCGAAAACACAGCCGGTGCACGACCCAGCCCAGTGCGAACAGCATGCCGAAGGACACCGGCACCATGAACAGCGGGTTCAGGCCGAGCGAGGTCTGCGCCATCCAGGTCAGGTAGGCGCCGACCATGAGGAACTCGCCGTGCGCGATGTTGAGGATGCGCATCAGCCCGTACTGCAGGTTCAGCCCGAGCGCGACGAGCGCGTAGATGCCCCCGGTGATGAGACCGGAGGCGAGGAGTTCGAGCCAGGCGGAGAAAGACATGAGAGTTCAGTGGGCCGGAAACAAACCTCCGTTCGCCCTGAGCTTGTCGAAGGTTTCACCAGCCACGGGGCCAGCAAGGCTTCGACAAGCTCAGCCCGAACGGCTGGAATGCAAGGGAATTTCCGATCATCCTGAGCTTGTCGACGGACAGGCTCAGGACAAACGGCGTGTCACTTCCAGGCGGGTTTGTTCGGGTTCAACGGCGCCGTCGCCACGTTCTTCGGCCACACCACTTCGAACTCGCCGTTCTGCCACTGGCTCACGGTGCCCGGCGTGCCCACGTTCTCGCTGCCGTTGAACTTGATGTCGCCAATGATGGTCTTGTGCGTGGTACCTGCCACGTAGTCGCGGATCGCCTTGCGGTCCAGCCCCTGCGCCTTGACGGCGTTGGTGAGGATCTCCAAGCCTGCCCAGCAGGCGCCGCTGGCCCAGCGGTCCGGTTCCTTGCCGGCGAACTTCTTCGTGTGGGCGTCGAAGTAGGCCTTGGCGCCCGGGCTGGTCTTGCTGTTCCACGAGCCCATGCCCAGCACGCCCTCGGCGCCGGCGGGGGTCATGACGTTGCGGTACAGCTGGAAGGCCGTGCCCACCGAGGCGTAGAAGAACTTCGGGTTGAAGCCGATTTCCTTGGCCTGGCGGCTGGCCAGGATGGTGTCGGGCGGGTAGGTGAAGCCGACGAAGGCATCGGGGTTCTTGTCCTTCATGGAACGCAGCACGGGCGAGAGGTCCTTCACGCCACCGGGGTAGCTCTTGTCCTCCACCAGGGTGATGCCGCTGCCCTGCAGCGCGACCTTGAAGGCGGCGAAGTTCTCCAGGCCGAACAGGTCGTCCACGTAGATCAGCGCCACGGTCTTCACGCCGTTGGCCTTGAACATGTCGACCAGCGCGTTGGTCATGGGCGCAGGCTGCTGCAGCAGCAGGAAGAAGTAGGGCAGCTTCATCTCCACCAGGCGCTTGCTCAATGCGGTCGGTGCGAGAAAGGGGTACTGGAAACGGTTGGCCAGCGGCGCGACGGCGAAGTTGGCGTTGCTGCCCCAGGGCGGCAGTACCAGGTCGACCTTGTCGCTGCCCATGAGCTTTTCGTAGGTGCGCACCACGGTCTCGGTGTCGCTGCGGTCGTCGCTGCTGATGAGCTCGATCGGGCGCTTGACGCCCTTCACGTCCAGGCCGCCGGCGGCGTTCTGCTGCTCGGCCCACAACAGGTAGTTGGGCTCCTGGCTGACCTGCGCGCCACCCGTCCACGGGCCGGTGCGCGACATCGAATAGCCGATGCGCACGGGCGCTGCCTGCGCGAGCAGCTGCGGCGCGAACGACAGGGCGCCCACCGTGGCGGCGGCGCTTTGAATGACCAGACGTCGATTGGGATGATGGGCCATGGCTGTGTCTCCTGGAGTTGTGGTTGACCGGGTGCCCATCGTAGGCAGAAGCGGCCCGCACCGCTATGCTGAAGACGCACGGACTGCTTGCCGGAACGTGCATACCGGTACGGGTTAACCCTTGACCTTGCGCCGCGCGGGCCCGGACACCCCGGCCGATAATTTCTCCCCATCTGCCAGCCCCGGAGCCCCGTCATGCCATCCACGTCCGAAATGAGCACCGACATCGTCGCGCCCGGCGAGCGCGCGGCGATCTGGCGCGACTGGGTGTGGACGCATTTCGGCGGCCTGGAATCCGACCTGTATGGCGACACGGTGTTCGACGGCCACATGCACGCCTCGCACGCGGGCGAGGTGGTACTGACCAAGCTGGAGGCCAACCGCCACCGCGTGCTGCGCAGCCCGAAGCTGGCGCGTGGCAGCGAGCGCGCCTACCTGAAGATCGTCGCGCCCTGGCAGGGCAGTGCGGGCGTGCAGCAGCACGACCGCCAAGCGTGGGTGCGCCCCGGCGGCTGGGCGATCTACGACACCACCGGCAGCTACGAGATCGCCAACCCCGAGCGGGTCGAGCACCTGATCGTGATGCTGCCCAAGGAGCAGCTCACCGAGCGCGGCATCAAGCTGGAGCCGCTGATGGCGCGGCACGTGGGCGGTGTCAGCGGCATCGCGCGCGTGGCGCTGGAGACCATGCGCACCACCTACCAGGAGCTGCCCGGCATGAGCGAAGCGGCCGCGCGCGGCGCGGGCGAACTCATCGTGGAGCTGGTGCGCCTGTCCTTGCAGGAGCTCGCGGGGCGTGAGAACAGCACCACCCAGCTGGAGGCGTTTCGCGACCGCATCCGCGAGCACATCGGCCAGCACCTGCGCGACCCTTCGCTCACGCTCGACCACATCGCGCAGGCGCTCAACTGCAGCAAGCGCCACCTGCACAACGCCTTCAGCGCCGAGGACGACACGCCGGCCCACTACATCCAGCGCCAGCGCATCCAGGCCTGCATGCGCGAACTGGCCCACCCGGCGCGCGCGCACCGCACGATCACCGAGATCGCGTTCTCCTGGGGCTTCAACAACGGCGCGCACTTCAGCCGCGTGTTCCGCGAGCACACGGGGCAGTCGCCGAGCGACTACCGGGAAGCGGCTTTGCGGTCTCGCGCGGCTGCCTGAGTTTTTTGGGCGCGGGGGTGCTTCCCTACCTCACCGAGCAGGCCAGAGACACCTTCATCGCCATCTGCTGCAGCGCCTGCCAGGGATCGGCCGGCCACGAAGGCACCTTCAGACCCTTGACGATACCGTCCACCGTGTGCGCGTCGTCGAGCCAGCGCGAGAGAGTGGCCAGGTTCAGCAGTGGCAGCGCGCGCTCCATGAGCTTTTCCTTCACGCCCCACACCCGGTTCTCGCGCAAAGCCATGGGCAGCGGGCGGCCCGCGTCCATCGCGGTGCGGATGCGGTGCAGCGTGCGGATGTCTTCCGACAGCGCCCAGTGCACCAGCACCGGGGCCTCGCCCTCGGCCTGCAGGCCGTCGAGCATGCGCTGCACGCGCTGCACCTGGCCGCCCAGCACCGCCTCTGCGAGCTTGAAGGCGTCGTAGCGCGCCACGTTGAGCACGGCGGCTTCCACCTGCTCGAAGGACAGCTCGCCCGCCGGGTGCAGCAACGCGAGCTTCTGGATTTCCTGGTGCGCGGCGAGCAGGTTGCCCTCGACGCGGTCGGCGAAGAACTGCAGCGTGCGCTGGCCTTCCTCGCCTGAGACCACGCGCTGGCCCTGCTGCTGCAGGCGCTGCGCGATCCACTGCGGCAGGGCCTTGCGATCCACCGGGTCGAGCTTGATGGTGGCGCCGAAGTTCTCCAGCGCCGCGAACCAGGCGCCCTTCTGCGTTGCCATGTCCAGGCGCGGCAGCAGCACCAGCGTGAGCGTGCTGTCGTTGTCCTGCGCGGCCTGGGCGATCTGCTGCAAGGCCTGCGAGCCGTCCTTGCCCGGCTTGCCCGAGGGGATGCGGATTTCGATGAGCTGCCGGTCAGCGAACAGGCTCATCGAGCCGCCGCTGGCGAGCACCTCGCCCCAGTCGAAATGGGCGCCGGCCACGGTGTGCACCGTGCGCTCGGTGTAGCCCTGTTCGCGCGCCGCGGCGCGGATCGCGTCGGCCGCTTCCTGCACCAGCAACGGCTCGTCCCCGTGCAGCGTGTACAGGCTCCTGAGGCCGCGCTGCAGCTGGGCGGCAAGTTGGGGTGCTGCGATCTGCATCAGGCGCCTGCCTGTCAGAGCGACTTCACCGCCGCCAGCCGGCGCACCACCTGCTGCACCACGTCGGAGGCCATGTCGCGGTAAAGCAGCGCTTCTTCGGCGTCCTTGGAGAGCACCGCCGTCTCGCTGAAGCTCAGGTCGCGTTCGAGCAGCAGCTCGGTGTCGCCGATCAGTTCCTTTTCGTTCGGCGTGCGCAGCCGGAAAGTGAAGCGTGTGCGCAGTTGCAGTTCACGCACCTGGCCGGCTGCGGTCTGGCCGACGGCAAGGCGCTCGCGCTGGTCGGTGATCACGGTCAGCACCACCTGCGCAGGTGCGGCGCCTTCCGGCGGTGTCGGCGTGGCCGAAGTCACCACCTGCAGGCCGTTGACCCGCAGCGCCGAGCCCAGCGCGCTGGCCACCGGCGTGTTCTCGCTGCCGGCGATGCGCACCGACTCGAAAGCGAACGTGGGCGCCTGGCGCAGCGCGAAGCCGCAGCCCGACACACCCAGCACCGCCGTGCCCGCCATCAGGTGTTGCAGCGCACGGCGCCGCGCCAGGGATGTGGGCTGCAGGGGTCTCATGCGGGGGATTCCTCAGACGACGATGTTGACCAGGCGGCCGGGCACGACCACCACCTTCTTCGGCGCTGCGCCCGCCGCCTGCTTGATGAAGGCCTCGCTGGCCAGCGCCGCCGCTTCGATCGCGGCCTTGTCGGCGCTGGCGGCCACGGTGACGCTGCCGCGCAGTTTGCCGTTGATCTGCAGCACGAGTTCGAGTTCGTCGCGCTTGAGCGCGCCCTCGTCGGCCTCGGGCCAGGGTGCGTCGAGCAGTTCGCCCGCGTAACCCAGTTCGGTCCAGAGCGTGTGCGCAATGTGCGGCGTGGCCGGGTAGATCGCGCGCAGCAGGATGCCGAAACCCTCGGCCAGCGCGGCGTTGTCGGCGGCGGAGCCATCGGGCTTGAAGTCCTCCAGTGCGTTGAGCATCTTCATCGCCCCCGAGACCACGGTGTTGTACTGCATGCGCTGGTAGTCGTAGTCCACCTGTTTGAGCACGGTGTGGATCTCCAGGCGCAGCGCTTTTGCGGCCTTGGACAGCGACTGGCCGGACACACCGGCAGCGAGCGCACCCAGGCCACCAAGGGTCGAGAGCTTCACCCCGAACGCCCACACACGGCGCAGGAAACGGTAGCTGCCCTCCACGGCCGCATCGTTCCACTCCAGCGTGGCCTCGGGCGGCGCGGTGAACATGGTGTACAGGCGCGCGGTGTCGGCGCCGTACTTTTCAATGAGGTCCTGCGGGTCGACGCCGTTGTTCTTGGACTTGGACATCGTGCCCACGCCCTCGTAGTCGATCGGCGTACCCACGGGCAGCAGGCCGTCGCCGCTGGTGGCCGGGTTCTTCAGCTTCGCGCCCACGACCTTGCCGGCTTCGTCGAGCACGTGCTCGACATCGTGCGGCCAGAAGTAGTCCTTGCCACCCTTGGCGGTGCGCCGGCTGTAGATGTGGTTGAGCACCATGCCCTGCGTGAGCAGGTGGGTGAAGGGCTCGTCGACCTTGACCAGACCGAGGTCGCGCATGACCTTGGTCCAGAAGCGCGCGTAGAGCAGGTGCAGGATCGCGTGTTCGATGCCGCCGATGTACTGGTCCATCGGCATCCAGTAGTCCGCGCCTTCGGCGACCATCTTTTCCGAGTTGCTCGGGTCGCAGTAGCGCATGAAGTACCACGACGAGTCCACGAAGGTGTCCATGGTGTCGGTCTCGCGCCGCGCGGGCTTGCCGCAGACCGGACAGACCACGCCGGCGTGAAAGCCTTCGTGCTTGTGCAGCGGGTTGCCCGAGCCGTCGGGAATGCAGTCCTGCGGCAGCACCACCGGCAGGTCCTTTTCGGGCACTGGCACCGCGCCGTGTTCTTCGCAATGAATGATGGGGATGGGTGTGCCCCAGTAGCGCTGGCGGCTCACGCCCCAGTCGCGCAGGCGGAAGGTGGTCTTCTTCTCGCCCAGGCCTTTTTCAGCGAGCAGCGCGGCAACCTTGCCCACCGCGACCTTGTAGGCCAGTCCGTCGAGCACGCCGGAATTCACGCACACGCCGTGCTGCTTGTCGCCGTACCAGTCGGCCCAGGCATCCAGGCTGAAGGTCTCGCCTTCGACCGCCACCACCGGCTGGATATTCAGGCCGTACTTCTTCGCGAACGCGAAATCGCGCTCGTCGTGCGCCGGCACACCCATCACGGCGCCGTCGCCATAGCCCATCAACACGTAGTTGCCAACCCAGACGGCCACCGACTCGCCGGTCAGCGGGTGCGTCACGGTCAGGCCCGTGGCCATGCCCTTCTTCTCCTGCGTGGCCAGCTCGGCCTCGGTCGTGCCGCCGGTCTTGCATTCCTCGATGAAAGCGGCCAATGCCTTGTTGCCCTCGGCCGCGTGGGTAGCCAGCGGGTGCTCCGGCGCGACGGCGCAGAAGGTCACGCCCATGATGGTGTCGGCGCGCGTGGTGAACACGTACATCTTGCCGTCACCGATCAGCGCACCGTCTTCGCCTTTGATGGAGTGCGGGAACGCGAAGCGCACGCCTTCGCTCTTGCCGATCCAGTTCTCCTGCATCAGCCGCACCTTGTCGGGCCAACCGTTGAGCGTGGCCCTGGGGTTGCCGATCTGCACGTGGTCGAGCAGCTCGTCGGCGTAGGCCGTGATGTTGAGGTAATAGCCTGGTATCTCGCGCTTCTCGACCACGGCGCCGGTGCGCCAGCCCTTGCCGTCGATCACCTGCTCGTTGGCCAGCACGGTCTGGTCCACCGGGTCCCAGTTCACGACCTGCGTCTTGCGGTAGGCGATGCCTTTTTCCAGCATCTTGAGGAACAGCCACTGGTTCCACTTGTAATAGCTCGGGTCACAGGTGGCCACTTCGCGCGACCAGTCGATGGCCAGGCCCATGGCCTGCATCTGCTGCTTCATGTAGGCGATGTTCTCGTAGGTCCACTTCGCCGGCGGCACACCGTTCTTGATCGCCGCGTTCTCGGCCGGCAGGCCGAAGGCGTCCCAGCCCATGGGCATCAGCACGTTGTGGCCGTTCATGCGCAGGTAGCGCGCGAGCATGTCGTTGATGGTGTAGTTGCGCACGTGGCCCATGTGCAGCTTGCCGCTGGGGTAGGGCAGCATCGAGCAGGCGTAGAACTTCTTCTTGCCCGCGTCTTCGGTCACCCGGTAGGCGTCGGCGGCGTTCCAGTGGGCGTGCGCGGCGCGCTCGACTTCCTTGTGGGCGTATTTGTCTTGCATGAACCAGGGTCCGGGCCTTGCCGGGGACGGGGTGGAAAGAGGGCTGCGCGCTCTGGCGCGGGGAGATGCGGGATTTTAGGCCTTGGCCCGATCCACAGGCCCGCGCCCCACATTCAGCGAACCGCCGCTGGCGCGGTCTCGGCCACGAAACCGATGCGCGAGAGCCCGATGGCCTGCACCAGGCCGATGAGCTGCACCACGCGGCCATAGGGCACGGAGGTGTCGGCGCGCAGCTGCACTTCGGTGGCCGGGTTGTTCCTTGCGGCACGTTCCAGGTGCTGGCGCAGCACGTCCAGGTCCACGGGCTGGCCGTCCCAGTGCACCTGGCCCTGCGCATTCACCTCGATCGACACGACGGCCTCGGGCGACGCCGGAGCCACCGCTTCCGCCCCGGCCTGCGGCAGCTCCAGCGCCAGCCGGCTGGCCATGAAGGGCGCGGCGATGATGAAGATCACCAGCAGCACCAGCATCACGTCCACCAGCGGCGTGACGTTGATCTCGCTCATGGGCCTGTCGACCGCGGAGCGCTCGAGACGGCCGAAACTCATACCTTGTGCGCGAGCAGCTCGCGCAGGTCGCGCGCGAAGCCTTCGAGATCGGCCTCGATGCGCGAGATCTGCCGGCCCAGCACGTTGTAGGCCAGCACGGCGGGGATCGCCACCGCCAGGCCGGCGGCGGTCATCACCAGCGCCTCGCCCACGGGGCCGGAAACCTGCTCGATGCGGAACGCACCGTCCAGGCCGATGCCGGTGAGCGCGTGGTAGATGCCCCAGACGGTGCCGAGAAGACCGACGAAGGGCGCGGTGGACCCGACCGTGGCCAGCAGCACCTGGCCATACTGAAGGCGGTGCAGCACACGGTGCAGGGCGTCGCGCAGCACCCGCGTGAGCTGCTGCGCGCGGTCGCCGGCGGCGGCCAGGGTGTGCGGCGCGGCGCCATCCAGGCTGCGCGCGGCCTGCAGCAGCGGCAATACGAGCCGATGCGGATCGAAGCCGTGCAGGCGGCGCTGGGCGTCGTCCAGATCGGCGGCCTGCCAGAACGCGGCGGTGCTCAGGTGCAGGTCGGTGCGGGCACGGCGCAGCAGCCAGGCCTTCCAGACGATCACGACCCAGCTCGCGACCGACATGGCCAGCAGCAGCAGGGCGACAGCGCGGCCCAGCGCATCGGCCTGGGCGAAGGTCTGCAGGATGCCCGTCGTGGCGCTGGCGTCCATGGCGCTCGAGCCGGGGCCGCGTGCTCAGCGCAAGCCGAGCACGTCGAACATGTCGTACAGACCAGCGGGTTTGCCGGCGAGGAAACGCACCGCGCGCAGGCTGCCCTGCGCGTAGGTGGCGCGGCTGCTGGACTTGTGGGTGATTTCGATGCGTTCGCCGGTTCCGGCGAACAGCACCGTGTGGTCGCCCACGATGTCGCCGCCGCGGATGGTGGCGAAACCGATGGAGGACGGGTCGCGCTCGCCGGTCACGCCTTCGCGCGCGTAGACCGCACAGTCCTTCAGGTCGCGGCCCAGCGCGCCGGCGATCACCTCGCCCATCTTGAGCGCGGTGCCGCTGGGCGCATCCACCTTGTGGCGGTGATGGGCTTCGATGATCTCGATGTCGTAGCCAGTGGCCATGGCTGTGGCGGCCATCTCGAGCAGCTTGAGTGTGACGTTGACGCCCACGCTCATGTTGGGCGCCATGACGATGGGAATCTGCCGCGCGATCTGCGCGATCTCGGCCTTCTGGGCATCCGAGAAACCGGTGGTGCCGATGACCACGGCCACACCAAGCTTTTCGCAAGCGCGCAGATGCGCCATCGTGCCCTCGGGCCGGGTGAAGTCGATCAGGAACTGGCTGCCCGCCAGGCCGGTGGCCAGGTCGGTGGTGATGGACACGCCGCTGGTCTGGCCGGCGAAACCGGCCGCATCCTGCCCGATGGATGGGCTCCCCGCCACATCGAGTGCGCCCGAGAGCGTGCAGTCGCCGCTGGCGAGCACGGCCTCCACCAGCATCTGACCCATGCGACCGCTGGCACCGGCCACGCACACGCGCAGCGCCGCATCTGCTGCGGTGCTCAACGCGTTCTCTCCAGCGGCGGGTAGTTCGTGCCGGGCACGGGCGAGGGCGGCGTCGGCGCCGTGGGCGCGCCGGCATTCTTTTCCTGGAACGCCTTGAGCTGGGCCTCTGTGGCCTCCAGCGGCGGCACCTTGCCGAACGTGCGGCGCGTGTCCAGCGACGCCACGAATTCGGCCTCGCTGGGCAGCTCGTCGGCTTCGAACCGCTCCAGCACGTCGCCCTTGAAGAACAGCGCCACCTTGCGCTGCTGAGGTGCCAGGCCCTGGCGCCTGAAGGTGAAGACGTAGTCCCAGCGGTCGGCGTGGAACACGCTGCTCAGCAGGGGCGAACCGAGCACGTCGCGCACCTCCGCGCGCACCATGCCGGCCTTGAGCGCCTGAAACTGCTCGCGGGTGACCACGTTGCCCTGCACGATGTCGATCTTGTACGGCGTGACCATGTTCGCCACGCTGGAGCAGGCCGGCAGGGCCATCGCGACCACCAGCGCGCACAGGACACGCACCGTGCTCAGGCTGGGCGGCTGGGAATGGACGCGGCGGGGGGTGAGGTGGTGCATGTGACGGACCAGGAATGCGAAACGCCGCGCGAGACACAGGGAGAAACGCCCACCGCGGCGACCGCTGACGATATGATCCGATCATTGTAGCCCCGGGGGTTCGCGGCCCAGCGTGTCCCGGCCCGCGCAGCTCCAACCTCTCGCACCTGCCGCCATGACCAACATCGAAGAACTCAAGAGCACCGGACTCAAGGCCACCTTGCCCCGGCTGAAGATTCTGGAGGTGTTCCAGAGCGCCAAGCAGCGCCACATGACGGCCGAGGACGTGTTCCGCGTGCTGCTTGAGGAGCGCTCCGACATCGGCCTGGCCACGGTCTACCGGGTGCTGATGCAATTCGAGCAGGCCGGCCTGCTCACGCGCAGCAACTTCGAGTCAGGCAAGTCGGTGTTCGAGCTCAACGAAGGCCAGCACCATGACCACCTGGTGTGCCTGGACTGCGGCCGGGTCGAAGAGTTTTTTGATGCCGAGATCGAGAAACGTCAGCAGATGGTGGCCAAGAGCCGCGGCTTCGTGCTGCAGGAACACGCGCTCTCGCTCTACGCAAACTGCAGCAAGACCGACTGCCCGCACAGGGGCCAGGGTCACGGCCACGGCCACACACACCGCGTGTCATAAGCACGCACTGCGATCGCATCCGGAAACATCGCGGAAGCGGATCCGTCAGGCCGCGTGTGTTGTCCCCTGACGGGGGTTGACGCCGAAGGCAACGCGGGGGTGCGCTTCTTTACTCACCGCGTGCCATGGCCGCGCGGTGGCGCGAGACGAATTCCTGATAGGTGTCGATGCCGCGCAGCTGGAGAATGGTGTTGCGCACGGCGGCCTCCACCAGCACGGCGATGTTGCGCCCCGCCACCACCTGGATCACCGCCTTGCGCACCGGAACGCCGAGCACGTCCTGGTACAGCGGCTCATGCGGCATGCGCTCGTAGTCGCGCTCCATGGTCTCGCGGCGCACCAGATGCACGATGAGCGAGAGCCGCATCTTGCGGCGCACCGCGGTTTCGCCAAAGATGGCCTTGATGTCGAGCAGGCCGATGCCACGCACTTCCAGCAGGTTCTGCAGCAGCTCGGGGCAACGGCCCTCGATGCTGGTCTGGTTGATGCGGTAGAGGTCGACCGCGTCGTCGGCCACCAGGCCGTGCCCGCGTGAAATCAGCTCCAGCCCCAGTTCGCTCTTGCCCAGGCCGGACTCGCCGGTGATGAGCACGCCCATGCCCAGGATGTCCATGAACACGCCATGCATGGAGGCACGGTCCGCGAAATGGCGCGAGAGATAGGCGCGCAGCACGTCGATGACGAAAGCCGCCGACTCCTGCGTGGCGAACATCGGAATCTGCGCGCGCTCGCACATGGCCGTGAGCGCATCGGGTGCGGTCTGGCCGTCGGCCACCACCAGCACCGGTGGCTCCAGCGTGACGATGCGAGCCACGCGGCGGCGGTTGTCGTCTTCGTTCGGGCTGGTGAGGTAGGCGACTTCGCGCTCGCCGAACACCTGCACGCGGTAAGGGTGGATGTAGTTCAGGTAACCGACGAGGTCGGCACCCGAGCGTGCGGCCCGTATCGCGACTTCGTCAAAACGGCGCTCGGAAGCCCCGAGGCCCGCGATCCATTGCCATTTCAGGGCGTCCCGATGGTCCTCGAACAGGACATCGGCACTGACCACGGTGGGTTTCAAAGCGGGCGACCGGCCGCCGGGCCGCTCCAAGGCTGGTCAGCCCCTCCGACGGACAGCGACCCATGAAACGGTAGAGCCTGGGGGTTCAACGCTATGCCGCCGCGTGGGCCGATTGCCAGGAGGTGATGAGCAGGTGCAGGGCGGCGGCGTCACCGGACGCCTTCATCTGCTCGCGCAAGGCACTGTCGCTGAGCAGTTCGGCGATTTCCGACAGGATTTCCAGATGCTTCTGCGTGGCCGCCTCGGGCACCAGCAGGAAGATCATGAGTTGCACGGGCTGTTCGTCGGGCGCATCGAAACCGATCGGGCTGGCGAGCTGGAACACGGCGGCCAGCGGCTGCTTGAGGCCCTTGATGCGGCCGTGAGGGATGGCCACGCCATGGCCAAGGCCGGTGGAGCCCAGGCGTTCGCGGGCGAACAGGCTGTCGGTGATGAGTGCACGGTTGAGTCCGTGCAAGGTCTCGAAGAGCAGGCCCGCTTCTTCGAACGCGCGTTTCTTGCTGGAGGCGTCGACACTGACGAGCACCTGCGCGGCGGGCAATATGGCGGAGAGTCGGTTCATGGGGGCCCTTTCGGACCGCAAATTATGCCGAGTTGGCATCCCTTGGCTAGACTGCGGGCACAAAAAAGCCGCTTGACATATCGAGCGGCTTGTTGCAATGCAACATTTATCACGCTCCCTTTGGACAAGGGTAGCGGCATTCGTCACATCAGGCGTTTGACCGTGCCGTGATGATGGTCTTGCGTCTTGTCCTTGTAGCGCAGCACCTGACGGTCCAGCTTGTCGGCGAGTTCGTCCACGGCGGCATACAGGTCGGCATGCACGCTTTCGGCGAACAGGTCGCGACCTTTGACGTGGACATTACATTCGGCCTTCTGTCGCAGGTCCTTTTCCTTGAGGTTGTCCACCGTCAACAGCACCTTGATGTCGACCACCTGGTCGAAATGCCGGGAAATGCGCTCCAGCTTGGTGGTGACGTAGCCACGCAAGGCGGGCGTGACCTCGAGGTGATGACCGCTGATCGTCAAGTTCATACATGAACCTCCTGTTTGCTCCGGGTTGACACAAGCCGCCTGGGGCAAGACCTCCCGACGGCCACGGGGATGTCTTGAGCCCACTATGCCCACGAACGTCCACTGGCGCAAGCCTGCGCAGCGCAACAAGACGTGAAAAGCAAACCTTGTCATTCAACCGCCCGGACGGACGGGCGCGGCACTGGGCAGTTTGTCACAGCGTGGTTAAGCTACGGCGATGCATCCGGACCCTTCGCTGTCTTCGCGCCTGCTTCACGAACAGGTCCGGCTGCTGGCCCGCAACGTGCCGGCGCTGATCGTCGGCACACTCCTGCTGGCGGCGGGTACCGCTGGTCTGCTGCTCCTGAACGACCACCCGGCGCATCTGGTCGGGGCCTGGCTGGCGGCCATGACGCTCCTGTGCGCCGGTCGCTGGCAACTCGCGCGCCACTATGTGCGCGCTGCGCCCGGCGTGCAGCAGACGCCCCCGTGGGCAAGGCGGTTCGTGGCGGCGTCGGGGCTGGCGGGCGTGGTCTGGGGCTCGCTGGCCTGGTGGTTCTTCACACCCGATGCGCCGTTTTCGCTGGCGGTCGTGGCCATCGTGCTGATGGGCATCCTGTCGAGTGCCACCCAGTCGCTCGGGCCGTACTTCCCGGCCCATCTGGCGTTCGGCCTGCCCTGCGTGCTGCCGTTTGCGCTGCGGTGCTTCCTGGCGGGCGGATCGCCTCTGGTGACGCTCGGTGTGCTCAGCCTGCTCTTCCTGCTCATGGCCGAGTTGTTTGCGCGCCGCATTGCGGGGGCGATCGCAGACGCACTGCGGCTGCGCTTCGAGAACGAGGCGCTGATCGAACAGGTCATGGCCGAAAAGGAAAGGGCGGAGGCGGCCAACCGGGCCAAGACAGGCTTTCTGGCCGCCGCCAGCCACGACCTGCGCCAGCCGATCCACGCAATAGGGCTATTTGTGCCGGCCCTCAAACGCATGGCTCAGGAGAACCGCGTGTCCACCGGCGCGCTGACCGTGGTCGCCGACCGGATGCAGTCGGCGCTGGACGCCATGGGGGAACTGCTGAGCCGTCTGCTGGACCTGTCCAGGCTGGACGCGGGCGCGGTGCAGGTGCACGCGCAGGACATGCCACTCGCGCCCCTGCTGGCTTCACTGTCAGACGAAGTGGCCGAGCCGTGCGAAGCCAAAGGCCTGAGACTGCGGGTGCGCGACAGCGGGCTGTGGGTGCGCAGCGATCCGGCGGTGCTGCGCACCATCCTGAGCAACCTCATGGGCAACGCCGCACGCTACACGAACCGCGGTGGCCTGCTGGTAGCGGCGCGCGCTCGTGGTGACTGCGTGGAGATTCAGGTGTGGGACACCGGCATCGGCATCGCGCCCGACGAATCCGCGCGCATCACGGAGGAGTTCTTCCAGGGCAGGAACAGCCGGGCAGACGCCCGCCAGTCACGCGGCTTCGGCTTGGGCATGTCGATCGTGAACCGATCGGCCGAACTGCTGGGCGCCGAGTTGCGCTGGCGCTCCGAACTCGGGCGGGGATCGATGTTCGCCGTGCGCCTGGCGCGCGCAGCGCCGCCCGACAAGCGCCCGACGCAGCAGGGCGAAGCCACCGCCACCGACGCTTCCCAGCCGGCCCTCATGCCGCCGCCGGCGCAGCCCCGTGCGCTCACGGTGCTGGTCGTCGATGAGGACGAGGACATCCTGACGGCCATGTCCTTCCTGCTGCGCAGCTGGGGGCACATCCCGCTGCTCGCGGCCGACCTCGCGCAAGCCGTGCAACTGGCCGCCTCACACAAGAACACCCTGGACGCTGCGCTGGTGGACTTCCACCTCGCCCGCAACGAGAGCGGCCTCGCGGTGGCCGAGCAATTGCGCGCCTGCGTACGGCCCGACCTGCCGTTGGCCATCGTCACCGGAGACACCACGGCCGATGTGATGGCTGCGGTGCGGGCGGCGGGGGCGACGATGATGCACAAGCCACTGGAGCCATCGGTCCTGCAGCTGTTCATCACGGGCCAGCGCTGACCGCCGCGCCGATGTGTCGCAGGCCGATCGGCCAAAACGCCCGCCTGTTCCGGTGGACAACCCACGGGCCCGCCCTGCCGGCACACTGTGAAGCCATCGTTGCGAATCCGGAAGACCCATGTCGCTCGACACCCTGATCACCCACAACACCTTGCTGCCCCACCCGGAAGCCGCGCAGCAGGATGCCTGTGCGCTGGTGCTGATGGGCGGCGGCGCGCGAACCGCCTACCAGGCCGGCGTGCTCAAGGCCTTGGCCGCCATGCAGCCAGCGGGTGCCACGGCCTTCCCGTTTCTGTGGCTGTTCGGCACCTCGGCAGGCGCGCTCAACGCAGCCTATCTCGCCAGCCTGGCGCGCCAGGGCCTCTCGGCACTCCCGCAGCTCGCGCAGTTCTGGAGCAGCCTGCGCTCGGAACAGGTGTACCGCATCGAGGCGCCCGGGTGGGTGCGCGCCAACCGCCTGGTGGCAGGCTGGACGCTGGCGCGCCAGGTCAAGCGCCACCGCGCGCTGCTCGATACCCTGCCGCTGGTGGACACACTGCACCGCGCCATCGACCTGCAAGGCCTGGAGATGGGTCTGGCACTGGGTGCGATCCGTGCGCTGGGCGTCACGGCCTCCAGCTACACCTCGGGTGAACACTGGACCTTCTGCCAGACGGCGGCGGACGACACGGCGCAGCCCTGGCACCGGCCGGGCCGGCGCTCGGAGTTCCAGCCCATCACCATCGAGCACCTGATGGCGTCCAGCGCCATCCCCTTCCTGTTCCCCTCTGTGCCCCTGTGGGTGGACGGGCACAAGGAGTACTTTGGCGACGGTTCGATGCGCCAGCTCTCGCCGCTGTCGCCCGCCATCCACTTCGGTGCGCGCCGGGTGCTGGTGATCGGTGTGGCCCAGCCACAGCGCTCGGGCATGGGCGCGAAGGCTCAAGGCGACCCCACGGCGGGCACGATCGCTGGTCATGCCATGGCCAGCGTGTTCCACGACACCCTGCAGGCCGATGTGGAACAGGCGCAGCGGGTGAGCCAGACCCTGCTGCGGCTGCCTCCCGCCCTGGCCGGCGTGCTGCCCTACCGCCCGGTCGACGTGCTGGCCATCCAGCCGAGCTTTTCGCTCGACGAGCTCGCGCACAAGCACATCCGCGAACTGCCCGCGCCCACCCGCAACACGCTGGCGGGGCTGGGCGCGCTCGACACCGCGCGCGGCGCCGCCGGCAGTGCGGCCGCGCTGGCCAGCTACCTGCTGTTCGAACCGGGCTTCGTGCACGCGCTGATCGAGCTCGGCGAACATGACGCCTGGCGCCGAAAGGACGAGTTGATGCGCTTCATGGCGCCCCTTGCGCCAGAACATCCAGCTGCAGTGGCAGTGCCATAATCCCCCGGTTGAACAAGTCTTCGGAGATCACCATGGAAAGCACGCCCCCCAGTTGCGTGCTTTCAGCCGCTCCCCTGACCGCTTTCTGATCGCCATGCCGGGCGCGGCTGGCCGGGCAAGCGGGCGGCAAGCCGGCTGGAAGCACCCCGCTCCGCCCCCCGGGCCCGCCATGGCAGCCCGGCCTTTCAGACTGCAGTTTTCGCCGGGAGCGCCGCATGCTCAACGTATTCACCCTGGCCAATGGCCGCCTGTTCCAGGAAGAGATCGAGTCGCTCGAAGAGCTGGCACGCTTCAAGCCGATCTGGGTCGACCTGGAAGACCCCACCCCCGAAGAGCGCCGCTGGGTCAAGGAGCACTTCGAGCTCTCGATCCCGGCCGACGCGATGGACGAGGACATCGAGGAGTCGGCCCGCTTCTTCGAGGAAGACAACGGCGAGCTGCATGTGCGCAGCGACTTCCTGATCGACGACGACGAAGATCCGCGCGCGGTGCGCGTGGCCTTCATACTCAATGAGCACAACGACACGCTCAAGAGCCAGGGCGTGCTGTTCTCCATCCACGACGAGGACGTGCCGGTGTTTCGCCTGCTGCGCATGCGCGCGCGCCGCATGCCGGGACTGATCGAGGACGCCAAGGACGTGCTGCTGATGCTGTTCGACGCCGACGCCGAGTACTGTGCCGACACACTGGAGGACATCTACGACGAGATCGAGACGGTGAGCCAGAAGGTGCTCAACAGCAACGCCTCGGACAACCTGCTGAGCGAGGCGCTGTCAGCGATCGCGCGGCACGAGGACATGTCGGGCCGCATCCGTCGCAATGTGATGGACACGCGACGCGCGGTCAGTTTCATGATGCGCAGCCGCCTGCTCAGCGCCGAGCAGTTCGAGGACGCACGCCAGATCCTGCGCGACCTGGACTCGCTTGACGGACACACCGCCTTCCTGTTCGACAAGATCAACTTCCTGATGGACGCGACCGTCGGTTTCATCAACATCAACCAGAACAAGATCATCAAGATCTTCTCGGTGGCCAGCGTCTCGCTGCTGCCCCCGACGCTGGTGGCCAGCAGCTACGGCATGAACTTCGCCTTCATGCCCGAACTGCAATGGCAGTACGGCTATCCGCTGGCGCTACTGCTGATGGTGCTCTCTGCCGCGCTGCCGATGCTGTACTTCCGCAAACGCGGGTGGTTGAGATAAGCCCTCCCGCGCCGGGCTTCGCCCGTCACCCCCTCAAGGGGGCAATGCCTGCGGCCCGGCAAAGCCGGCACCGCGGCATCCTGGATGGCATCACTTCTTTCTCAGCAGCGTTTCGATGATCGCACTGCTGTAGCGTCTCGCGACCTCGCGCAGGAAGCGTGGAAAGTCCACGTGCGCGGCATCGTCGGCGCGATCGGAGATGGTGCGCACCACGGCGAGCGGTACGCCGTAATCGTGGCACACCTGTGCGAAGGCCGCACCCTCCATCTCCACCGCGAGCGCATCGGGCAGCACGTCGCGCAGCGCCTGGCTCTCGGCGGTGGTCGCGACAAAACGGTCGCCACTGATCAACAGCCCCTGGTGGCAGCGAGGCGCCTGCAGACCAAACGTTGTCAACACATCGGCACCGAGTTGCGAGGGCAACGCACTCAGCACGAGCGCGCTCGCGCTCGCCAGTCGCGCGGTCTGCACGGCGTCGGCCTCGAATGTGGCGCGCCCGTAGCCGGGCACCTCATGGCGCGGAAAGATCGGCGAGGCGTCCATGTCGTGCTGCAGGAAGCGCTGCGCCACGACCACATCACCAACGTTGACGCCATCCCCCAGACCACCGGCCACGCCAGTGAACACGATGCTCTGCACGCCGAACCGTTCGATCAAGGACGTGGCTGTGGTGGCCGCGGCAACCTTGCCGATGCCCGAGAGCACAGCGACCACGTCATGCCCATGCAGGTGTCCGCGCCAGAAGCTGCGCCCACCGACGACCTGCTGCCGCTCGTCCGGCATGAGCTCGAGCACGGCGGCCAATTCCTCGTGCAGGGCGCTGACGATGGCGGTGGTGGTCACAAGGGGCTCCTTCGGCAATGCAACAAAAAAGGCGGCCGAGGCCGCCTTTCATTGTCGCGCAGCGACGACCTACTTCTTGTCCCTCAGCTCGCGCCGCAGGATCTTGCCGACCGGCGTCTTGGGCAGTTCGGTGCGGAACTCCACCACCTTGGGCTGCTTGTAGCCCGTGAGGTGGGCCTTGCAGTAGTCGCGCACCTGGGCCTCTGTCAGACTCTCGTCCTTCTTCACGATCACCAGCTTGACGGCCTCGCCCGACTTGTCGTCGGGCACGCCGACGACGGCGCACTCCAGCACACCTGCGAGCTGGGCCACCACGTCCTCCACCTCGTTCGGATAGACGTTGAAACCGCTGACCAGCACCATGTCCTTCTTGCGGTCCACGATCCTGAAGTAGCCACGTTCGTCCATCACGCCCACGTCGCCACTCTTGAAGAAGCCGTCAGCCGTCATGACCTTGGCCGTTTCGTCAGGACGCTGCCAGTAACCGGCCATGACCTGCGGGCCCTTGATCGCGATCTCGCCAGGCTCGCCTACGGGCACTTCGTTGCCGTCATCGTCCAGGCACTTCATATACGTGTTGGGCAGGGGCACCCCGATGGTGCCGCTGTATTCGGCGCTGGTGGTCGGGTTGCAGCTGGCCGAGGGACTGGTCTCGCTCAGGCCATAGCCTTCGCAGATCGGGCAGCCCGTCTTCTCCAGCCAGAGCCTGGCCACCGCGCTCTGCACCGCCATGCCGCCACCCACCGAGACCTTGAGGTTGCTCCAGTTGACGGTGTTGAAGTCAGGGTGATTGGCCAGGCCGTTGAACAGCGTGTTGACGGCCGGGAAGCTGTGGAAGGTGTGCTTGCTCAGCTCCTTGAGCACCGCGGGCAGATCGCGCGGATTGGGGATCAGGATGGTCTTGCCGCCGGTGCGCATCGCCAGCATCATGTTCACGGTGAACGCAAAGATGTGATACAGCGGCAGTGCGCACACGCTGGTGGGCTGCTCACCTGCGGGCACCTGCTTCATCACCGGGTCGTTCCAGGCTTCGGACTGCAGCAGGTTCGCGATCACATTGCGGTGTTGCAGCACGGCGCCCTTGCTCACGCCCGTGGTGCCACCGGTGTATTGCAGCACGGCCATGTCGTCGGGCTTGATGTCCGGGCGCTTGAGCGTGCCGCGCGTGCCCTTGGCGATCGCGTCGTTGAAGCGCACGGCCTGCGGCAGGTTGAAGGCCGGCACCATCTTCTTGACGCTGCGCACCACGTAGTTCACCAGCGCGCCCTTGAGCAGGCCCAGCCGATCACCCATGGCTGCGAGCACGACATGCTTTGTCGGCGTGTTGGCGATGCACTGCTCCAGCGTGTGGGCGAAGTTCTCGATGATGACGATGGCCTTGGCGCCCGAGTCCTTGAGCTGGTGCTCCAGTTCGCGCGGCGTGTACAGCGGGTTGACGTTGACCACCACGAAACCGGCGCGCAGGATCCCGGCCACCGCCACCGGGTACTGCGGCACATTGGGCATCATGATCGCGACACGGTCGCCCTTGACCAGTCCCAGGCCCTGCAGATAGGCAGCGAACGCCTGCGAAAGGCTGTCGGTCTGAGCGAAGCTGACGTCCTTGCCCATGAAGCTGTAGGCGGTGCGGCCTGCATGCTTCTGGAAACTCTCCTCCATCAGGTGCACCAGCGAAGGGTACTGCGCCACGTCGATATCGGCCGGTACCCCGGCAGGGTAGGCACTCAGCCAGGGACGGTTGGCCGTCGGTTCGGTCATTCGGAATCTCCTCGTTCTTGTGAATACGGCAGCCGCGCATTGTCCGTGGGAAGCGAGGCGCGGGGCCTCGTGTTTTTCCCTTACGCGGGTCTGACAGACTACCCCAAAAACGCCCGCCAGGACGCCGCGCCAGTCTCACCAAGCATGCGAACTGACATGGGTTGTGAGGCTTTCGGGCTACTCGATCGCCTTGGTCATGTCCTCGACGACCTTCTTGGCATCGCCAAAGACCATCATGGTCTTGTCCATGTAGAACAGCTCGTTGTCCAGGCCGGCATAGCCCGCGGCCATGGAGCGCTTGTTCACGATCACCGTCTTGGCCTTGTAGGCCTCCAGGATGGGCATGCCGTAGATCGTGCTGCCCTTCTGCAAGGCTGCCGGGTTCACCACATCGTTGGCGCCAAGGATGATGGCCACGTCGGCCTGGCCGAATTCGCCGTTGATGTCCTCCATCTCGAACACCTGGTCGTACGGCACCTCGGCCTCGGCCAGCAGCACGTTCATGTGGCCCGGCATGCGCCCGGCCACAGGGTGGATCGCGTACTTCACCGTGATGCCTTTTTCGGTGAGCTTGTGGGCCAGTTCCTTCACCGCGTGCTGCGCGCGCGCCACGGCCAGGCCGTAACCTGGCACGATCACCACCGTCTCGGCATTGCCCAGCACGAAAGCCGCGTCGTCGGCGCTGCCGCTCTTGACGTTGCGCTGCACCGCGCCGCCTGCCGCCGCCGCACCGGCCTCGCCGCCGAAGCCACCCAGGATCACGTTGAAGAACGAGCGGTTCATCGCCTTGCACATGATGTAGGAGAGGATCGCACCCGACGAGCCCACCAGCGAACCGGCGATGATCAGCATCGAGTTGTTCAGGCTGAAGCCGATGCCGGCCGCAGCCCAGCCCGAGTAGCTGTTGAGCATGGACACCACCACCGGCATGTCCGCGCCGCCGATGGGGATGATGATCAGCACGCCCAGGATGAAGCCCAGCGCGATCACGAGCACGATGTCGATCCAGCTCTGCGAATGCCAGAAGCCGAAGATGAAGAAGACCGTGGCCAGGCCCAGCAGCAGGTTGAGCTTGTGCTGGCCCGCGAACTGCACCGGCGCGCCCTGGAACAGGCGGAACTTGTACTTGCCCGAGAGCTTGCCGAAGGCGATCACCGAGCCACTGAAGGTGACCGCGCCGATGAAGGCGCCCAGCGCGAGCTCGATGCGGTTGCCGCCCGGAATGGGATCGCCCTGGGCCACGATGCCGAAAGCCCAGGGTTCGGCCACCACGGCCACCGCGATGCAGACCGCAGCCAGTCCGATCATGCTGTGCATGAAGGCCACCAGCTCGGGCATCTTGGTCATCTCGACCCGCTTGGCCATGATGGCGCCGATGGTGCCGCCCACCAGCAGGCCGCCGAGCACCCACACCATGCCCTCGGCCTTGCCGCCGGCGAGTTCGACGATGAGCGCGGCGGTGGTGAGGATGGCAATCGCCATGCCGCTCATGCCGAAGAGGTTGCCGCGGATGGATGTGGTGGGGTGGGACAGGCCCTTCAAGGCCTGGATGAAGCAGACGCTGGCAACGAGGTACAGCAGCGTGACGAGGTTCATGCTCATTGGGCAGCCCCTTCAGCGGCGGGCGCCTTGCGCTCTTTCTTCTTGAACATCTCCAGCATGCGCCGCGTGACCAGGAAGCCGCCGAAGACGTTGACCGCCGCCAGCGCCACCGCCAGCACACCCATGGCCTTGCCCAGGTTGGTCTCGGTGAGTGCCGCGGCCAGCATGGCGCCGACGATGACGATGGCCGAGATCGCGTTGGTCACGGCCATCAGCGGTGTGTGCAGCGCCGGCGTGACGTTCCACACCACGTGGTAGCCCACGTAAATGGCCAGCACGAAGATGATGAGGTTGAGCACGGTGGGGGATACGGCTTCCATGGGATCTCCTCGGTTCAGGTTTTCTTGATCTCGTTGATGCGGTTGCCATCACCGAGCAGCACGACGCGCGGCTTCCAGCCGTCCACGGCCGCGTCGTCCACCGGCGCGTAGGTGCAGATGATCAGCAGGTCACCCACATGCGCCTTGCGCGCGGCGGCGCCGTTGAGCGAGATGGCGCCCGAGCCGCGCGCGGCCTTGATGATGTAGGTGGAGAAGCGCTCGCCGTTGTTGACGTTGTAGAGCTCGATCTTCTCGTACTCGCGCATGTCGGCGGCATCGAGCAGGTCCTCGTCGATGCCGCAGGAGCCTTCGTAGTGCAGGTCGGCCTCGGTCACGGTGGCGCGGTGCAGCTTCGCGCGCAGCATCACGCGGCTCATGTGCGCTTGACCTCGCCGTTCTGCGTCATCAGGCAGGCGGCCACGATGTCGTCTTCCATGTCCACGTGCAGCGCGCCGTCCTTGTTGACGATGAGCTTGAGGAAATCGAGCACGTTGCGCGCGTACAGCGCCGAGGCGTCGGCGCCCACCATGGCGGCCAGATTGGTCTCGCCCACCAGGGTCACGCCGTGCTTGACGACGGTCTTGTCGGCCTCGGTCAGCGGGCAGTTGCCGCCCACGCCATCGGCTCCCTTGCCCGCGGCGATGTCCACGATCACGCTGCCCGGCTTCATGGACCGGACCATGTCCTCGGTGATCAGCACCGGCGCGGCACGCCCGGGGATGAGCGCGGTGGAGATGACGACGTCGGCCAGCGCCACGCGCTTGGCAACCTCGGCCTTCTGGCGCTCCAGCCAGCTCGGCGGCATGGGTCGCGCGTAGCCACCCACGCCCTCGGCCGCCTCCTTCTCCTCGGCCGTCTCGTAGGGCACGTCGATGAACTTGCCGCCCAGCGACTCGATCTGTTCCTTCACGCTCGGGCGCACGTCGGAGGCCTCGATCACCGCGCCCAGGCGCTTGGCGGTGGCGATGGCCTGCAGGCCGGCAACGCCCACGCCGAGGATGACCACGCGCGCGGCCTTGACCGTGCCCGCTGCCGTCATGAGCATGGGGAAGAAGCGCTGGTAGTGGTGGGCGGCCAGCATCACGGCCTTGTAGCCAGCGATGTTGGCCTGAGAGGACAAGACGTCCATGCTCTGCGCGCGCGTGGTGCGCGGCGCGGCTTCCAGCGCGAAGGCCGTGAGCCCGGCGCTGGCCATGCGCTGCAGGCCAGCGGCGTCGAAGGGGTTGAGCATTCCCACGACGGTCGCACCCGACTTCATCTGCGCGAGTTCGTTATCGAACGGTGTACGCACCTTGAGCACCAGCTCGCAGCCCAGCGCGCCGGCCGCATCGGTGATCTCTGCGCCCACGGCGCTGTAGGCCGCGTCGGTGGCACTGGCAGCCACGCCTGCACCCGACTGAACACGCACCGTGTGTCCCTGGGCCACGTACTTCTTCGCCGTCTCCGGCGTCACGGCCACGCGGGTTTCGCCCACTGTGGTTTCAGCGGGTACGCCTATCTGCATGAAGGTCTCCTCACTCGCGGGTTGGATGAAACTTCGGGCGAGCTTACCTGAAAGCCATTGGGCGGCCCATGGGGCAGCACCATAATGCGCGCCATGGAACCCCGATGGAAACCGAGCGTCACCGTGGCCGCCGTGATCGAGTGTGATGGCCGATACCTGCTGGTGGAAGAGCACACTGCAGAGGGCCTGCGCCTGAACAACCCGGCGGGCCACCTGGACCCGGGCGAGAGTCTGCTGGATGGCGTGGCGCGCGAGACACTGGAAGAAACCACGCACCGCTTCACCCCCACGGCCCTGGTGGGCGTCTACCTCTCGCGCTTCCAGCGCGAGGGCCGCCACGGCGCACCTGATGAAGACATCACCTACCTGCGCTTTG
Organism: Hydrogenophaga sp.; assembly: GCF_025699295.1. Lineage (GTDB taxonomy): Bacteria > Pseudomonadota > Gammaproteobacteria > Burkholderiales > Burkholderiaceae_C > Hydrogenophaga. Next base: position 97,039 of record NZ_JAILWB010000006.1, read on the forward strand.
CCTACTGCGGCGAACTGGGCGAAGCGGTGGCCGGGCGCGCGCTGGACACCGGCATCGTGCGCACGCTCTGGATGACGCCTGACGAGGTCCGCGCGAGCGCCGCGCGCCATCGCAGCCCGTTGGTGCTGCGCTGCATGGAAGACCATCTGGCGGGCCAGCGCCACCCGCTGTCGATGGTGTTCACCGACCCATCGGTCACCGCCGATCCCTCGCCTCGCTGAGGACCGAGCCTGGGTGTCAGGCGTCCGCCGACGGCGACGCGCCACGAGGCGCACCCCTGACCAGAGGCGCGCGCAACAGGAAGCACGGACCGCGACCCGGCACGAGGCCGCCAGGGTGGCCGGCCAGTTCAATGACGCCGTCGGGGACACCTGTGTGCGCATGGTGCACGGCACTCCAATTCCTGGCGGCGACGGCGGCCCCGGCTGCGGGTTCCACAAGACCTCGGGCTGAATCGCGACCAAGCCAGCCACCGCGAAACGCGGCTTTGTTCAAAACGTGTGGTCCGCGCCATACCACCACTGCAGTATTTTCAATGCCCCCCTGACGTGCAATGCCTGATTGCACCCCGGACAGAGAAATTCCGCACAACTTCATTTGCTGCCTGCGGCTGCCAGCATTCGCTGAAGGAATGCGGCGGAAAAATACTGCCCATGTGGTATGTGCTCTGCTTTCCAGCAAAACTAACATCCCGCCCCGCGTCCGTAGTTCATTGAATTTCATGGTTTTTCTCAAGAATATGTCGGAAATCGCGCCGACAACCATGAACAAGAAGATCTCAATATGCCCCCCCGCTTCAGCTTGACCCACCATTTCACCATTGCAAGTCTCATTGCATTTGCACTGGTTGCAATCACACTGATTTATTTCCAGATTCGCCAATCCGGTTTCTTCCACCACATCCAGCAGAAAGAAATTCAATTGGCGCAGGAAATGCAGGATGAGCTGATTGCCCGCGTGGAATTGACCGCTCGCCAGAACCTGCTGGACAGCCAGGAGCATGGTCAGACCAACCTGGCGCGGATGTTCTCCAACGCACTCTGGAACAGCGATTTCGCCCCGTTCATGGAACAGGTCCGGGGCGTTGATTTCAACCATTGCCGCTTCCTGCGAGACAGCGCGGGCGGCGCAACCATGCCGCCTCCGGGCGAAGGTGCCAGGGCGTGCTTCGCAGCCCAGGGGGACCTGATCCGTGCGATGCCGCGCTTTGCCTCGCTGGACGCGAAGGTACGCGCTGCCATGCGGGGCACTTCGGTCTTCAGGATCGCGGTGTACGACCTCCAGGGCGTCACGGTCTATTCCTCGGAACATGCCCGGATCGGAGACGACAGATCCACCAGCCCGGGCTGGCTCGGCGCCGCACGCGACGGCAGGGTGATCAGCACGCTGACGCACGGCGAGAGACCCAGCGCCTCGCAGGGCGGGGTGGAAAGCCGCGATCTGATTGCCAGCTACCTGCCGCTCAAGGCACCGGGTTCCGACAGCCCCGTGGGCGTCATCAAGGTCGAGACGGACATCACGCCGTTCCTGCGACAGATTCAGGCCACGTCCCTGGCCTTGCGGCACACCGCCGACAACCGCCAGGAACGCGCCGCGCGGAAGGCGCTGGACATCCGCGAGCAGGTCGACCAGGGCGCGCGCACCCAGCTCGTGGTGCTCGCGACGCTGCTGGCCATGTTGTATCTGGTGCTGCTGGCCATCGTTCGGCGGGCACAGAGGTTGATCGAAAAACAGGCGCAGGAGAGCGACGCGACCAAGCAGCGCATGGCCCAGACCGAGAAGATGACCTCGCTGGGGCGCATGGTGGCAGGCGTGGCCCACCAACTCAACACGCCGCTGGCGTTCTCGAAAAGCAACGTGTTCATGACCATCCAGGCGCTTGACAACATGGTGCCCGCCATCGAAAGCAGCGCCCGCATGCTCGAGAAGGAGGTTGCGGGAGACCCGGACGCAACGCAGCCGCATGATCTGGACGGGCTCGGCATCGGTTCGTCGCTGGGCCAGATTCCCGACGAATTGCGCACGGCACAGGAGATGCTGGGTGATGTGCTGATGGGCATGGACCAGATGCACGAACTGGTCGACAACCTGCGCGCCTTCACACGCGTGGACCGCACCAGAACCACCCAGGTTGATCTCAATCGCACGCTCTCCGCCGTGGTGTGCGTCGCCCGCTCGGTGGTGTCCACCAAGGTCCGCGTGGCCGAGGCGTTCCAGGACGTGCCGCTGATCGACTGCAACGTGTCGCAGCTCAACCAGGCGTTCCTGAATCTGATCATCAATGCCGCTCAGGCCATTCGAGGCGCCGGCACCGTCACCGTGGCCACCAGCGTCGAGCAGGGCGAGGTGTGTGTCGAGGTCGTGGACACCGGCTGCGGCATTCCAGACCGCATACTGCCTCATATCTTCGACGCCTACTTCACCACCAAGCCCGCGGACGAAGGCACAGGCCTTGGGCTGGCCATCACCAAGGATGTCGTGGACCAGCACGGTGGCAGGATCGAGGTGGACACCCAGGAAGGCGTGGGCACGCGCTTCCGGGTCTTCCTGCCCCTGTCTGCAAGGGGGACAGCGTGAACGTCGGCGTCACCAAGCCCCATGTGCTCTGCGTGGACGACGATCCCAACGTGCTGCGCGCGCTGCAGTGGTTGCTCCGGAGCCAGTTCACGGTGTCCACCACAACCGATCCGCAGGAAGGTCTTGCGCGCCTGCGCGGGCTGCCGTTTGAAGTCGTCATCAGCGACCATCGCATGCCCGGAATGCCCGGCACCGAATTCCTGCAGCAGGCCCGGATCGAGTCGCCCAACACCATGCGCCTGTTGCTCACCGGCTTCTCGGACTTCACCGACGTCATGGACTCGGTCAACGCCAGCGAGGTGTTCCGCTTCATCCAGAAGCCCTGGGACAACCAGGTGCTGCTGGACACCATCGCCTATGCCGCGCTGGTGGCTCGGCACCTGCCCCTGGACGGTTCGGCCGGGGTGTTCAGGACGAAAAAGGGCAGCGACATCCAGGTCACCGGAGACGAAATTGTTCTGTTGCTCGACCCCGACCCCCTCTCCGAGCAGCAACTGCGCAAGGCACTGGGCGAAGACATGGTGATGTGCTGGGCCAGGGACATGGCCGAGGCGGCCGACTTGCTCACGCACCATCGAGTGGCCGTGCTGCTGCTGGAAACCCACGTCGGCCCGGCGCCCACCCTCGACCTGATCCGCGCGGTCAAGCGCAGCCAGCCCGAGATCGTTCCCATGGTGCTCAGCGCCGAACGCGACAGCCACGCGATCCGCAGACTGATCAACGAGGGCCAGATCTATCGCTTCCTGGGCAAACCGGTCGGTCCCCGCTACGCCCGGCGGATGGTCCGCGCGGCACTCGCGAAGCACCGCGAGCTGCTCGCGCACCCGCTGCGCGCCGCCCGCCATGCGGTGCAGGACCCACTGCCGCCAGGCCACGGGCGCGCCGGCGCACCAGCATCCCCGGCGCAACGGTAGCGAACTTGCGGCCACTGCGTGGCCGCTCCCGCCGTCGGGGCCTCATGCACTTTGGTGGCCATGGCATACAGTTGCAGCCTGAGCCCGCCCATTTCCATGAACGCCACCACCGCACCAGCCGACCCACCGCCGGGTGTTGCCCGCAGCCCTGCGGCGATCCGCCTGCTGCCGCCCGACGACGCGCTGCGCACGGAGTTGCACAACGAGGTGCACGCCCGGCCCTCGGCGCGCATCCGCCTGCCCGCACTGATCGTGTTCGTGGCCGTGCTCAACGAGGGTGTCAGCCGCGAGCAGGAATGCGAACATCTGCGCCGCCTGCCCGGCCAGCAGGGGCTTTTGCCCGAACAACTGCGCGGCAACTTCCTGCGCCTGCGTTTCGACGAACACACGCTCAAGTGGGAACGCCACACGGAGTTCACCCGCTATTCCATCGTGCAACCCCTGCCGGCGGGTGCCGGTCTGGGTGCCAGCGACCCGGCGCTGCTGGACGCGATCGTCGCCCCGCCCGGGTGGCTGGCCGACATCCCCGGGCGCACGGTAGCGGCGATCAAGCTGGTGATGCTGCAGGCCGATCTGCCGGGTGCCAGCGCCGACGCCCAGGCCGCTCTCATGGCCCCTGCCCAGCACTGGTTCGGCGGGCGTGCCGTGCTCGCCTCCCAGCTGGGCGGCGGCCATTCCTGGGCGGTCACCGACTTCCGCCTGCATCCCTCGGGTTTCGAGCGCATGCTGGTGATCGCACCCACCGGCACCAGCGACTCGAGGGCCGGACGCATCTCGCAGCGCCTGCTTGAACTCGAAACCTACCGGTTGATGGCGCTGCGTGGCCTGCCAGTGGCCAAGGCGCTGGGGTCCATGCTGGCGCAAGCCGAAGCCCAACTCGCCGGCATCACCGCGCGGCTGGAGGGCAAGTCCACCTCCGAGCAGGAACTGCTGGACCAGCTGGTCTCGCTGGCCGCACGGGTCGAACGCGCCATCGCGGAGAACACCTACCGCTTCGCGGCCACGCGCGCGTACGACACGCTGGTGGCGCAGCGCATCGCCGAGCTGCGCGAGATGCCCATTCCCGGCACACAGACCATTGGCGAATTCATGCAGCGGCGCCTGTCACCGGCCATGGCCACGGTCGCGGCGAGCGCGCAACGCCTGGCCTCCCTGTCCGAACGCATCTCGCGCGCCAGCGCGCTGCTGCGCACGCGGGTGGACATCGTCACAGAGGCGCAGAACCAGCAGTTGCTGGAGAAACTCACGCGCGGCCAGGCCATGCAGCTGCATCTGCAGACCACGGTGGAAGGCCTGTCGATCGCCGCCATCTCGTACTACGTGGTCAGCCTGCTGCTCTATGTGGCCAAGGGTGCCAAAGCCGCCGGCCTGCCGCTGCAGCCCGAGGTGGCCGTGGGTGCGCTGATTCCCCTGGTGCTGTGGGCCGTGTGGCGCACCACGCGGCGCATACATGCGCGCCTGGGCTCGCCCGGCGATTCCGGGCACTGAGCCGCGGCGGGCGGCACGGGTCAGGCGACGACGGATCTCGAACGCTCGGTCTGCTCAGCCGCGATCGAGGCCGCATCGCTGGTGATCACGCCGCCCCCCAGACACACCTCACCGTCGTAGATCACCGCGCTCTGCCCGGGCGTCACGGCCCACTGCGATTCGGTGAACGCAAGCGCGAAGCCGGCGCCGCCATCGGCCTCGAACCGGCAGGTCGCGTCGGCCTGGCGGTAGCGCGTCTTGGCGGCCAGCTCGCCATCGGCGGGCGCGTGGCCCGACACCCAGCTCGCGTCCTGCGCACGCAGGCGCGGTGTGAGCAGCCAGGGGTGGTCGTGCCCCTGCACCACCCAGAGCGTGTTGGTCTGCACGTCCTTGCGTGCAACGAACCAGGGCGCGTGATCATTGCCGCCCTTTTGCGCGCCCTTCTCGCGCACGCCACCAATCCCGAGACCCTGGCGCTGGCCCAGCGTGTAGAAGCTCAGGCCCACATGCTGGCCGAGCACGCGGCCTTTTGCGTCCCTGATCGGGCCCGCCTCTTTCGCGATGTAGCGGTTGAGGAAATCGCGGAACGGCCGCTCGCCGATGAAGCAGATGCCGGTGCTGTCCTTCTTCTTCGCGTTGGGCAGGCGGATCTCGGCGGCGATGCGGCGCACCTCGGTCTTGGGCAGCTCGCCCACGGGGAACAGCGTCTTCGACAGCTGCGCCTGGTTCAGGCGGTGCAGGAAGTAGCTCTGGTCCTTCAGCGGGTCCAGGCCCTTGAGCAGTTCGAACGCCCCGTGGCGTTCGCGCACGCGGGCGTAGTGGCCGGTGGCGATCTTCTCCGCGCCCAGGCGCATGGCGTGGTCGAGGAAGGCCTTGAACTTGATCTCGGCATTGCACAGGATGTCCGGGTTGGGTGTGCGCCCCGCCTGGTACTCGCGCAGGAATTCGGCGAACACGCGGTCCTTGTACTCGGCCGCGAAGTTCACGTGCTCGATCTCGATGCCCAGCACGTCCGCCACGCTGGCGGCGTCCAGGAAGTCCTGCCGCGTCGAGCAGTACTCGTCGTCGTCATCGTCTTCCCAGTTCTTCATGAAGATGCCGATGACCTCGTGCCCCTGCTGCTTGAGCAGGTGCGCACTCACCGCGGAGTCCACGCCTCCGCTCAGTCCCACCACCACGCGCTGTTTGCTTGCCATGGCGCGATTATCCCAGCGGGGCCATGGCCCCGCATGGCGCGGGGCCGCCGCTGGCGCACGCGCACCCCATGGCACACTGCGCCGATGCCGACGATCACCATCGATCCCGCCGAGGTCGAGTTCACCGCCATCCGCGCCCAGGGCGCTGGCGGGCAGAACGTGAACAAGGTCTCCAACGCGGTGCACCTGCGCTTTGCCATCCACGCGTCCTCGCTGCCCGAGGCAGTCAGGGCACGCCTGCTCGCGCTGAGCGACCAGCGCATCACCACCGAAGGCGTGGTGGTCATCAAGGCGCAGACCAGCCGCAGCCTGGAGCAGAACAAGGCCGAGGCACTGCAGCGCCTGCAGGCGCTGGTGGACAGCGTGGCCACCGTGCCCAAGGCGCGCAAGGCCACCCGGCCGACCTACGGCTCCATGCAACGCCGGCTCGAAGGCAAGGCCACGCGCTCGACGGTGAAGCAATTGCGCGGCAAGGTGCGCGGCGTCGACTGAACGCCATCGACTCGGTTCGCTTAAGGTTTTTTTAGGGTTCCTTTAAGCGCTATTTAGCAGCGCGGCGCGCCACCGGTTCCTAGACTGCCTTCCCATGACACGTGGCGCATGGGGCGCCCCGGTCAACACGAGACGATCCGGGCCCGGCCCGCACAAGGAACCCACATGCAACACCACGCAATCGAGATGGCGCACGTCGTCGCCACCACCCGCACCGGCGAAGGCCGCTTCAACCTGTACGCCGGCATCCACAAGGCCCTGCGCGCCTTCATGGCCGACACTCTCATGCGGGTTGGCCGCACCGACCCGTTCGACGACCTGGAGGTGGCTGCCACCGCCGCGCAGGTGGTGGAGCTGATGGACCTCTGCGCTGGCCACGTCGAACACGAGAACGGTTTCGTGCATCCCGCCCTGGAGGCGCGCTGCCCGGGCGTGGCCGGCCCCGTGGCGCAGGAGCATGAGGGCCACCGCCACCACATCGCCCACCTGCGCGGCGTGGCCCGGGCGCTGGCTGACGCCGACGGCGCGCAGCGCGGCTCGGCGCTGCACGCGCTCTACCTGGGCCTGGGCCTGTTCCTCGCGGAGAACCTGCAGCACATGCACGCCGAGGAAACAGTGCACAACCCGGCGCTGTGGTCGGCTTATAGCGACGCAGAACTCATCGCCATCCACGACGCCCTGCTGGCCACCGTGCCGCCGGCCGAGATGATGCTGGTGATGCGCTGGATGCTGCCCCAGCTCAACGCACCCGAGCGGCTGGAAACCCTGAAGGGCATGCGCGCCGGTGCACCGGCGCCGGTGTTCGAGGGCATGCTGGACGCGCTGCGTGGGCTGCTGCCCACGGGCGACTGGGCCAAGCTGGCCCGCGGCCTGGGCGTGCCGGTCGTTCCCGCCCTGATGAGCGCCTAAGCCGCCACCTCTTCCAGCTCGACCGGGCCGAAGACGTCGAAACGGAAACAGCCGCGCCCGGTCTTCTGGATGCGCAGTTGCGGGCACTGCTCGGCCAGCCGGCGGTGCAGCAGCCACAGGCGGGCCTCGAGGTTGTCGGCCACGTCGGGCAGGCGCAGCGAGGCGTCCAGCCGCAGCTCGCGGTTGGTGAACTCGCTGCGGCCATGGCGCTGCCTGTCCTGCAGCAGTTTCCAGAGGATGGCGCCGGCCACGCCCTTGATCAGGTAGGTGTGGTTGACGAACACGCTGTCGTTGCTGCGATAGTGGCGCACGTGCAGCGGCGGCCCGCCAGGCACGGGCGCCTGCGCTGCCGCGCCTTGCGCGGGCTGGGCTTCGTCGCAGGGCGCCTCGGCCTCGTGCATCAGGTCGATCGCCGCGCCGAGCTGGCCGCCCAGCGCCACCAGCAGGTCCTCGTCTTCGTAGCTGAACTGCATGTCCAGGTGACCTTCGACGAACAGCACGCCGAGGACGCGATCGGCAGAGAGCAGGGGCACGGCCAGCTGGCTGTGCGGCTCGGCCAGTCCGGGGTAGGGAATGTCGGTGCCGGGCGGGCCGCTGCCCTCGTCCACCAGGCTGTCGCGCATGGCACGGCTGTAAAGATAGGCGCTGGCCATGTGCATGATGCGCACCGGCGTGCGCTCGCGCGCGGCCACCCCGATCACGCCGTCACCCAGCGCGATCTCCGAGCCCACGCCCGAGGTGGCATAGCCGCGGCTGGCGATGGTGTACAGGCCCTGCGTTGCGGTGTCCAGGATCAGCACCATGGCGTGGCGCATGGCGAGCTCGGTTTCCAGCGTATCCAGCGCCGCCTCCAGCAGCTCGCCCAGGCTGCGCGCCGCCGACAGGCGGGTGCTGGCGCGGCGCAGCACGCCCAGCGGATGGGGCCGCTCCCGCGGCGGCGGCAGTGCCTCGGCCAGGGGCACCTGCGGCAGGCGTTCGACCTGGAGCACCTCGTGGATGTCGGAGCCGAGCAGGCGAAACACATCGGCCATGCCGGTGTGCGAGGCGATCCCCGCCAGCTGCGCCTTCATGCTCTCGAACACCGGCCCCTGCGTCTCGGTGCGCAGGTAGCGCAGGTGCAGGCGGTAGAACACCGCGTTCAGCGGGTTGAGCACCAGCAGCGTCGAACGCGGGTGGGCCAGCAGGTTCTGGCGCGTCTTGTTGAAGAACTGGAACGACAGCGCCACGTGACGCGCATCCACGTAATGGACCTGCGAGAGATAGGCCACGTTGGGCGTGCCGTCCGGCGCGGCGGTGGCCATCATGGCCGGAATCGCGCCTTCCAGGCAGGGGCGCACCTCTTCCAGGTCCGCGCCGGTCATGTCCCGCCCTCGATGGCGCGACCGGCCTTGGGGCCGGGGGTCTGGTCGAAGGCCTGATCGGGCTCGAACTCGATCGCCACCACGTCGTCGAGGTTGTGGGCCAGCATGGCGCGCGCATACACCGGTCCGAAGCCGATGAGCGTGAGCTCGCGCTCCATGCCCTTGAGGTAGTGCTGCAGCACCGGCGCGTCGTCCTCGCGCGCCTCGCGCAGGCGCGCGCCACGGGTCTTGAGCTGCACCGTGCGGTGGCTGCTGGGCTGGCTGAACACCGCCGCCAGCCGTCCGCTGCGGGCCACGTCGCGCAGCAGCTGGTCCGACTGGCTGCGGCACAGGTACACCGTGACCAGGCGACCCTGCGCGCTCACCTGGCTGCCCACGGCGCGCATGACGCTGGGGACCAGCTCCGCGTCGCAGCTGCTCACGATGACCGATGCCCCGCCCTCCATCATGGCCAGGTGTTCGGGCGACAGCAGGGAAGGTGCGTTGGGTTCCACTGGGGACACGGCGAAGGGGAGAGCGCAGGACGGTCGGATCATAGCGAGCGCCTCTCTGACCGCCTAGGTGGGGCTGTTTCCAGGTCGGCTTGCAATTTCGCACAAGTGTGCCAAAATCCGCCGCATGGACGCCCGGACCCAGAAAAGTGAAATGACGCGCGCCGCCATCGTCGGCGCCGCGCTGGATCTGGCCGCGTCCGACGGGCTGGAGGCCATCACCCTGCAGGCGGTGGCCGACCGGATCGGCCTGTCCAAGAGCGGCGTGTTCTCGCGCGTCGGCTCGCGCGAGGCCTTGCAGAAGGCGGTGATCGAGGAGTTCGGCCACCGCTTCCTGGCCGACGTGTTCGTGCCTGCCATGCAGTCCCCCAAGGGCCTGCCCCGGTTGAGCGAGATCGTGCGGCGCTGGTTCATCCGCCTGCGTGACGTCGAAGCGCACACCGGCTGCCTGTACACCTCGGGAGCCTTCGAACTGGACGACCGCGAGGGCGAGCTGCGCGACCTGCTGCTGGGCGAGGTGACGCGCTGGCGCGCGGCGCTGCGGCGCACCGTGCTGCAGGCGGTCGAGGCCGGTCACCTCCGGCCGGACACGGACGCCGAACAGCTGGTGGGCGAGATTTGCAGCCTGTCGATCGGGCTGGTACACGACGTTCGCTTCCTGCGCGACCCGAGGGCCACCGAGCGCGCCCAGGCTACCTGGGCGCGGCTGGTGGGTACCTACCAGATCTGAGTTCCTTTTTTTCCCCTTGTTTCGCACGGTTGTGCGAATTTTTTGGATTCACCCCTTTGCCACAGGAGCACCCCATGAGCACCTCGCCCCAACAAACCGCATCGGCCTACTACGACGCCAACCCCGGCACGCGCTGGTTGCGCTGGGCACTGGGCCTGTCCGAACGGGTCTGGCCCGCGCTGGCCGTGCGCGGCGCGCTGCGCCTGTTCGGCACGCCGCTGCCACCCAAATGGCTCTATCGGCGCCAGCCCGCGCTAGGCACCTGGCGGGTCATGGCCTGGGCCTTCGAGGACGCCAGCCTCACGCTGTACCAGCCCCCGCCCGGACCGCACGGGCCGGTGGTGGTGCTGCTGCACGGCTGGGGCGGCCATGCGGCGCAGATGCTGCCGCTGGCCGACGCCCTGGCACAGCGCGGCCTGCGCCCCCTGCTGGTGGACCTGCCCGCCCATGGCCGTAGCCAGGGCCGCACCAGCAACCTGCCGCAGTTCGCCCGCGCCATCGAGTACCTGACCGCGCGCCTGCAGCAGCAGGGGCATGAGGTGCGCGGGGTGGTGGCGCACTCGCTGGCGGCCAACGCCCTGGCCTACGCCGCCGCGCGCGGCCTGCCGGTGGCGCGCATCGCGCTGCTGGCGCCGCCGGCCTCCCCCTACGAGTACACGCGCCTGTTCGCCAAGGTCTTTGGGCTGAGCGAGCGCACGCGTGCCGGCCTGCAGCAGCGGGTGGAGGCCCGCGAAGGCATCCTCATGCGCCAGTTCGAGCCGGCCGCGGTCGGCCCGCGCGTGGCCAGCCCCACGCTGATCGTGCACGACCGCGAGGACCGCATCAACCGCTTCGCCGACGCCGAGGCCTACCGCGACGCGATCCCCGGTGCGCGGCTGATCGAAACCAGCGGGCTGGGGCACACCCGGCTGTTGCGCGAGGCGGCCGTCACCGCCGCGGTCGTCGAGCACATGCAGGGCTGAGCACCCGCACCGGCTTCACCTCAGCGCGTCGCTGGGCGCGCGGCTGTGCTCGTTGTTGGTGTGCACCAGCAGGCGCAGCAGCTTCATGAATTCGGCGCGCTGGCGTTCGGTCAGCGGCGCCAGGATGTGGTCCTGTGCCTGCAGCATGGCCGGCACGGCCGCGGCCAGCACGGCCTGGCCGGCGGTGGTCAGCGTGAGCTGGCGCGCGCGCCGGTCCTCGGGCGCGGTGCGGCGCTCGACCCAGCCACGCGACTCCATGCGGTCGACCACGCCGCCGGTGGTGGACGCGTCCAGCGCCACCGTGCGCGCCAGCGTGCGCTGGTCGATGCCGGGATTGTTGGCCACGGTCTGCAGCACGCCGTACTGCACCGGCGTCAGGCCCAGCTCACCCATTTCCTGCAGGAAGATGCCCACCGAGATCTGGTGCAGGCGCCGGATGTTGTGACCCGGCAGGTGGTCGATGTCGATGGCCTGCGGCGCGCGGTGTTTCATGGCGGAGAACGGGAAGGGGCGGAAGCGTCCGGGTGACGGACGGGGCTTGCCGGCATGCTAGCACCGCGCCTACAATAAGTACACATATCATCAGTATGCGGCACAATTGCAGGAGACAGGCATGAACCCGGAATCCCTGGAACACCCCGTGCTCGTCGCCGGTGGCGGCATCGGCGGCCTGGCGGCGGCCCTGGCCCTGGTGCGGCAGGGCTTTCGCGTCAAGGTGCTGGAGCAGGCGCCCGAAGTGGGCGAGATCGGCGCCGGCATGCAGCTGGGGCCGAACGCCTTTCACGCCTTCGACGCACTGGGCGTGGGCGAGCAGGCGCGCGGCAAGGCGGTCTACACCGACTTCATGGTCATGCACGACGCGCTCGACGAGTACCAGGTGGGCAAGATCCCCACCGGCGAGGCCTTCCGCCAGCGTTTCGGCAACCCGTATGCGGTGATCCACCGCGCCGACGCGCACGGCGCCTTGCTCGATGGCGTGCAGGCCAGCGGCCAGATCGAATTCCTCACCTCCACGCGCGTCGAGCGCATCGATCAGGACGCGCAGGGTGTGACGGTGCACGACCAGCACGGCAACACCCACCGCGGACTGGCCCTGGTCGGCGCCGACGGGGTGAAGTCGGTGGTGCGCCAGCAGTTCGTGGGCGATGAGGCGCGCGTGACCGGGCACGTGGTTTACCGCGCGGTGGTCGACAAGGCCGACTTCCCCGAGGAACTGCGCTGGAACGCGGCCAGCATCTGGGTCGGCCCCAACTGCCATCTGGTGCACTACCCGCTGCGCGGCGGTGAGCAGTACAACGTGGTCGTGACCTTCCACAGCCGCGAGCCCGAGCAGTGGGGCGTGACCGAAGGCAGCAAGGCAGAAGTGCAGAGCTACTTCCAGGGCATCTGCCCCAGGGCGCGCCAGCTCATCGACCTGCCAAAGAGCTGGAAGCGCTGGGCCACGGCCGACCGCGAGCCGATCGGCCAGTGGAGCTTTGGCCGCGTCACGCTGCTGGGCGACGCCGCCCACCCGACCACGCAGTACATGGCGCAGGGCGCATGCATGGCGATCGAGGACGCTGTGACACTGGGCGAAGCCTTGCGTGTCCACAACAACCATTTCGAGCAGGCTTTCGACCTCTACCAGCGCTCGCGCGTGGCGCGCACGGCGCGCATCGTGCTCAGTTCGCGCGAGATGGGTCGCATCTACCACGCCAGCGGCGTCGAGCGCCTGGTGCGCAACGACCTCTGGAAGGGCCGCACACCTGAGCGTTTTTACGATGCCATGGAGTGGCTGTACGGCTGGAACGTGCAGAACTGCCTCGCCTCTCCCCACTGACACCTGCAGCTTTTCCCGTTCGGACTGAGCCTGTCGAAGTCCTCGCGAGCCCTTCGGCAGGCTCAGGGCGAACGGGATCAGAGGTCTGCGAAAAAGCCATCGAAGCCCCACCCCGGAGACACCATGAACGACCTCGGACGACTCGAAGACCTGCCCGCCGACTACGTGGCCGATTTGCGCGCGCTCAACCTGGTGCCGCTGTGGCCCAGCCTGCGCGGCGTGCTGCCCCCCACCATCCCCACGCGCCAGACGCAGGCCACGCACTGGCCCTACAAGACCATCAAGCCGCTGCTGCTCAAGGCGGGTGAGCTCACGCCCATCGAGAAGGCCGAGCGCCGCGTGCTGGTGCTGGCCAACCCGGGCCACACGCTGGAGAAGATGCAGGCCAGCGCCGCCATGTACCTCGGCATGCAGCTGCTGCTGCCCGGCGAGTGGGCGCCCAGCCACCGCCACACACCCAACGCGGTGCGCATGGTGGTCGAAGGCGAGGGCGCCTGGACCACGGTGGACGGCGAGAAATGCCCCATGAGCCGTGGCGACCTGATCCTCACGCCCACCGGCCTGTGGCACGAACACGGCCACGACGGCAGCGAGCCGGTGATCTGGCTCGACGTGCTGGACCTGCCGCTGGCCTACTACCTGGAAGTGAGCTACCACCTCAACGGCGCGCGCCAGGCCGTGAAGCCCGGCCAGGGCGAGCGCGCCTATGCGCGCGGCGGCGTGGTGCCCACACCGGTCTTCGGCCGCAGCGGCCGCCGCTACCCGATGCTGCGCTACCCCTGGGCCGACGCGAAGGCCGCGCTGGAGTCGCTCGCAGCCGACCGACCCGACGTGGACGCGGTGCAGGTGACCTATGTCAACCCCGAGACCGGCGAAGACGTGGAGAACATCCTGGGCTTTCACGCGCTGATGCTGCGCCCGGGCCAGACGCTGCAGCTGCCCGCGCGTTCACCCGCCGTGGTCTACCACGTGATCGAAGGCGCGGCGCGCGTGGCCACTGCAGCGCAAGGCTTCGACCTGGTGGAAGCGGATACCTGCTGCATTCCGGGCTACACCGCCACCACGCTCACCAATGCCTCGGCCGCCGCGCCGGCCTTCCTCTTCATCGCCGACGAATCGCCGCTGCACCGCAAGCTCGGCGTGTACGAAGTGCGCCCCGACAACCAACCCTCCATGCCCTGAGCGGCCACCACCCGATGACCACCTACCTCTTCCCCCCACCTCCCGTCGCGTCCCTGCCCGTGCGCGGCAAGACCGAGCACTTCCCCGTCAACCGCCTGTTCTTCGTCGGCCGCAACTACCACGCGCACGCGGTGGAAATGGGCAAGCCGGTGGACAAATCGGTCGAGCGGCCGTTCTACTTCACCAAGGCACCGCAGACGCTCACGCTCTCGGGCGCGACCACGCCCTACCCGAGCGAGACCGCCAACTACCACTTCGAGATGGAACTCGTGCTGGCGATCGGCAAGCCGGGTTTCCGCGTGAAGGCCGACGACGCACACGAGATCATTTACGGCTACGCCGCCGGCCTGGACATGACGCGGCGCGACCTGCAACTGGTGGCGCGCGACAAGGGCCGGCCCTGGGACCTGGGCAAGGACGTGGAGCACTCGTCCGTGTGCAGCGAGATCGTGCCCATGCCGGGCGTGGTGATCGAGCACGGCGCGATCCAACTCTCGGTCAACGGCGCGGTGAAGCAGCAATCCGACGTGGACAAGCTGATCTGGAACATCCGCGAAATCATTGCCGACCTCTCGCTTTTCTACCACCTGCAACCCGGCGACCTGATCTACACCGGCACACCCGAAGGCGTGGGCGCGGTGCAGCCGGGTGACCGCATCGCCGGCTCGGTGGAAGGTGTTGGCGGCGTCGAACTGACGGTGGGTCCTGAGGCCTGAACGTCCTCAGCCGGGCTCCAGCCCCCGCCGCCGCATCATGTCGGCGCTCATGGCCTGCAGCGCCTCGGGTGTCAGGCAGGTCCGCGCCGCCGGGTACACCAGACCGTCCTCCTCGTGCAGGTGGCGGTCGTAAAGGCGCGTGAAGTCGGTGAGCGCGGCGGTTTCCAACGGGCTGAAGTGCGCCCATCCGGACGGTGGCGCCTGCGCCACGGACGCCAGCACCTTGCGCGCCGCCACCCAGGCCGCATCCATGTCGCGGTGGTCCTGCTGCAGCCTCAGCACCACCTTGCGCATCACGGCGTCGCCTCCTGCCAGCAGGGGTGCAAACACGTGGCGCTCCTCGTCTTCGTGGTGCAGCGGCGCGGCCACATCGAAGTAACGCATCACGTCGCGCGCCGCGCTGGCCACGCTCTCGTCCCAGCCGCGCACCAGCACGTGTTGCTGCAGTCTGGCCAGCAGACCCAGCATGCGTTCAACGCGTTCGTGGCAGGCCTCCAGCATCTCGAACGGCGCCTCGAAACCGGCGG
Organism: Hydrogenophaga sp.; assembly: GCF_025699295.1. Lineage (GTDB taxonomy): Bacteria > Pseudomonadota > Gammaproteobacteria > Burkholderiales > Burkholderiaceae_C > Hydrogenophaga. The sequence continues at coordinate 112,382 of NZ_JAILWB010000006.1, forward strand.
CGGGCGCTCGGTGCCCGGGCAGGCCGATGGATGACAGCGGGATCGAGCTGGCCATCTCAGCCCAGGGCCACGGCCTGGCCTTGCGGATCGAACGGGATGAAGGCGTGCAGCTGGCCCTGGCGGATCGCCTCGACCATGTCCTGCAGCGGCTGCTCGGCCTCGACTCTGCCGGGCGGGCGGCCGGGTGCGCCCGCAAGCGCGGCGGCGAACACCATGCCCCAGGGTTGACCGAAGGCCTCGGCCTCGCGCACCAGCTGGTCGAACGAGGCGAGTTCGTCCAGCCCCTTGTCCACACACATCCGCGGCACCAGTGCGCCGCCTTCGCCGCGTTCGAATCCGAGCCGCTGGGCTGGCGTGGCGTCGTCGGGCAGTTCCACACCGGCAAACACGAACAGCAGGCGCTGCGGCAGCGGCTGGCTGCGCGCGGCGCTCAGCAGGTCATCGAAGGTCTGTATGTTCACGGGGTCTCCAGGTTCATGGGGCGTTGTCGGGCGCGGGGCCCAGCGTGCGGCAGTAGTCGGCCACGGCCGGGCGCGCGCGCGCGGGCCGGCGCGCTGCCACCGTGCCCACACTCAGGAAGCACAGGGCCTGTTCGCCCGCATGCAGACCGAAGCGCTGGCGCAGGGCGGTGGAGCCGAGCGCCTTGCCGCTGGTGAGCGCCGAGCCGTATCCCATGGCGGTGGCCATGAGCAGCATGTTCTGCACCGCGCACCCGGCCGAGAGGATGCGCTCGGACAGGTCCACCGCCGGGTCGCCGCGCTGGCCATCGACCACCACCAGCAGCAGCAAGGGCGCGCGGTGCGCCTTCTCTCGCGCCTGGTCCAGTTGCACGGGCGTGGCACCGGCATCGCGCTCGCGCAGGGCCTGGGCGAACACCTCGGCCAGCGAGCCGCGTTCGCTGCGGGGCACGATGACGAAGCGCCAGGGCAGCAGCTGCCCGTGATCGGGCGCGGCGGCGGCCGCGCCCAGCAAGACCTGCAGCTGGTCGGCGTCGGGCCCGGGCGCCAGCAGGCGTTTGGGCAGCACGGTCTGGCGCGCGTGGATCAGGTCGGCGGCCATGCGCGCGCATTCGCGTTCGACGGCATGGCCCCCCGTCTCACCCAGGTCGTCGGCGCGCGGTGGTCGGGCGTGCAGCGCCGTGTTCATCCGCAGACCCCGAGGTGGCCGCACTGCGTGCAGTAGTCGCAGCCGTCCTTGCGGATCACCGCGTGCGCGCCGCACTCGCCGCACTTCTTGCCCGGCATCACGCCCGGCGTGAGCGCCACCGCCACGGGTGGCGCGGGCAGGGTTGTGGGCGTGACACCGGCACGCTGCGCGATCAGGGTCTGCACCGCGTAGGCGATGGCGGCCACCACCGAGTCGTGCCACATCGGCACGTGCGTGCCGTCGGCCTTCTGGTGCGTGCCCATGCGCACCGGCCCCCGGTCCCACACCACCTTGCGCATGTCGCGCAGGGCGCGCTCCAGGAAACCACCGCGCGCGGCCAGCGAGAGCAACCGCATGCTGGACGACACCCACTGCTGCGACTCGCCGCTCTGCCCCACCGGCATGAAGAACTCGATCGCGCGTTCGACCGTGCCCGATCCATCCGCCGTGGGCACCGGCAAAAAGGACACCAGCAGGTACAGGGTCTGGTGGCCCTCCTGCGTCCAGTACTCGATCTTGTCGGCCACCGCCGGCAGCGCGCCGGGCGGGCGGCTCTCGATCACCGTGCGCATCGGGTCCACGGTGGCCACGCTCGCGGTCGTCTCGGGCGTGGGACCGGTGTCGAGCACCGAGCCCAGGACGGCGTTGGGCCGGTAGGTCGCCAGGCCCTTGAGCTGCGCGCGCCAGGCCTGACGGTACAGGTCCTTGAAGTCGTCGTAGGGGTAGTCGGCCGGCACGTTCACCGTCTTGGAGATCGCCGTGTCCACGAAGGGCTGCACCGCCTCCATCATGGCCAGGTGGTCGGCGGCCGGCATGGACAGCGCGCTCACGAAGTACTCGGGCAACTGCGCCATGTCGCCGCCAAGCTCGCGGTAGAGCCGCCAGGCGTGGTCTTCCACCGCGTAGTCGGTGGTGCTGCCGTCGGCCTCGCGCTTCTTGCGCCGGTACATCCAGGAGAACGGTGGCTCGATGCCGTTGGAGGCGTTGTCGGCAAACGCCAGGCTGACAGTGCCGGTGGGCGCGATCGACAGCAGGTGGCTGTTGCGGATACCGTGCGCGCGGATCGCGATGCGCAGCGCCTCGGGCAGGCGGCTGGCGAAAGTGCCTTCGGCCAGGTAGCCCTCGGCGTCGAACTTCGGGAACGCGCCCTTCTCCTGCGCCAGCGCCACCGAGGCCGCGTAGGCCGCGTCGCGCATGCGCTCGGCGATCCGCGCCGCCAGGGCGCGGCCCTCGGCGCGGTCGTAGCGCACGCACAGCATGGCCAGCGCATTGCCCATGCCGGTGAAGCCCACGCCGATGCGGCGCTTGGCCATGGCCTCCTCGCGCTGCTGCGGCAGCGGCCAGAAGGTCAGGTCCAGCACGTTGTCCAGCGCGCGCACCTGCAGCGCCACCACCTGTTCGAAGGCCTCGAAGTCGAAGCTGGGCAGGCCACCGAAGCCGAAGGGGTGGCGCACGAAACGCGGCAGGATCACCGGCCCGAGGTCGCAGCAGCCGTAGGGCGGCAATGGCTGCTCGCCACAGTTGTGCACCACGAGTCCGTTGGCGTCGAAGGCATGCACGTCGTCCACCGTCACGTCGTACACGGTCTCTTCGCCATCGGGCTGCAAGCGATCGACAGTGGCCACGAAACGCTCACGGTTGGGCGTGCGCCGATAGTCGCTGAGTACCTGATCCAGACGAGCCGCCTTGTCGGAGTCCCTGAAGCCGATGCGCTCGGCGAACACTTGCAGGTTGTCGCCACTGATCACCAGTTCGTGCTGGGCCTGCGTCGGGTAGTCGGCCTCGCCGCCGCGACCGTTGGGCAGGTTGCGCAAGCCGGCGGGCCGCCGTTCCCGATACACCGTCGAGACAATGCCCAGGCGCAGCAACATGCGCTGCGCCGCCTGGAGCAGTGCGTCGTCGCTCTGCGAAAGACGCACACTCACCCCTTTTTCCTGCGCACCCTGCACGCTGCCGTCAGCATCGAACAGTCCTCCCAGCAAACCTTCGGCAAAGTCGGAAGAACGTTGTTCCATCGCGGGCGTGATGCCCTTCGCCCCGGGCGCCATGCCCAGTGAAAAAGCAAGATCGCGCAGCGGCGCGCTGGACAGGCGGGTCTCGCCCCGCCCAGCCAGTGGACGCTGAAATCCCCGAAAGTCGGCACGGTGCGCGAGGCTGGCCGCTGCCGCCTCCGCCGCTTCCACGATGCCTGCGGCACCCGTCGCGGCGAACGCCACAGTCTCCCGGCCCACGACGCGCAACTCGGGCGCCCAGACCGACAACACAGCCTTGTCGGCCTTGAGCGTGCCGTCGCCGATGAGCAATCCCAGCAGATAGCCTTCGTCGCGGGTTCCTGCACCGCCCCACCCTCGCAATGCCCGGTGATTGTTCAGCACGATCTCGTCACCCGGCTTGAGACGGTTCGCCTCGGTCCAGTCCAGCTCCATGCTGTATCGGGTTTTCCGGGCCACACGCCGCACCCTATGGTCTGCGGTCAGGCGCAGAGTTTGGCCTTCGCGAGTCGTCAGGCGCCACACGGGCTTGTGTCCGGTGGCAAAAAACCCTTTGCTTCGCACCGCATGGCTGCGGCCATCAACGACGGCGTGGAACGGCTGTCCGACGAGTTCGCTCACGGTGCGGGGACCATGCTCGGTCAGAACCCAGGTGTCGGCCGTCACACACGGATTCGTCGCCTCGATGGTCTCGCAGTAGCGCAGGTTGTTGTCCTGCTGGATGGGGTCGAGGAACAGGATGCCGGGTTCGGCGAAGTCGTAGGTGGAGCGCATCACCGTGTCCCACAGCTCGCGCGCCGGCAGACTGCGGTAGACCCACAGGCCGTCGGCCCGCTGGTGCGCGCCCTGGGCCAGCAGCGCGGCGCCGGGGCGCGCGCGGTGCACCAGCTCCCAGGGCTGGTCGTCGGCCAGGGCCCGCATGAAGGCGTCGCTCACGCCCACCGAGACGTTGAAGTTGTTCCAGCGCCCGGGCGTGCGCTTGGCGGTGATGAACTCGAGCACGTCCGGGTGGTCGATGCGCAGCACGCCCATCTGCGCGCCGCGGCGCGCGCCCGCGCTCTCCACCGTGGCGCAGGACTGGTCGAACACGTTGATGTAGCTGCACGGACCCGAGGCCAGCGAGGCGGTGGCCTTCACCTGCGCGCCGCGCGGGCGGATGCGCGAGAAGTCGTAGCCCACGCCGCCGCCCCGGCGCATGGTCTCGGCGGCTTCGCGCAGGGCTTCGTAGATGCCGGGGTAGCCGCCGTCGTCCACGCCCTGGATGCAGTCGCCCACGGGCTGCACGAAACAGTTGATCAGCGTGGCCTGTATCGCCGTGCCGGCCGCGCTCATGATGCGGCCGGCCCCGATGGCGCCGGCCTGCAGGTTGTCGAAGAAGCGCTGCTCCCACCGGGCGCGGTCGGCCTCGGGCTCCACCGAGGCCAGGACGCGCGCCACTCGGCGGTAGATGTCGGGCGCGCCGGTCTCGCCTTCCTTGAGGTACTTCTCCTGCAGCACGTCCAGCGTGATGGGTTGCTGGCCGATGGCGGTGCTGGCGTTCTTGATCGCGTCGCGTTTCATGTTCGAGGATTCCTTCAGACGGCCAGGGCGGGCCGCACGCCGCCCAGAAGCCACATCATGAGGTCCTGCACCGGGCGGATCTGCTGGCCAAAGGGCAGCACACCCGCACCCCGGAAGAACAGGCCCTTCTGCGCGTCACCGTCGAGCGCATGGCCGAGTTGCTGGTCGATGCAGAACTGGCCCATCTCGCCCTTGCCGTCGCGCAGGCCGCAATGGGCCAGGCAGTCAAACGCCATGTTGCACTTTTTCTTCACATGCGCAACCGCCTTCAGTCGCGGCTCCAGGCGCAGGTATTTGTCCAGCCAGGGCGTGCGCACGGCCCGCGCGGGCAGGCCGGCCACGCTGACGAACTCCACCAGGTCTTCAGGTCCGGCCTCGGCCAGCACGCGCTTGAACCCGGCATCGGCGTCGCACTCCAGGGTGACGGCAAATGCCGTGCCCAGTTGCACGGCGCTGGCGCCCAGGCCCTGCAGGCGCAGGATGTCGTCGCGGCTGCCGATGCCGCCGGCGGCGATCAGCGGGATCTCGCGCTCGATGCCGGCGGCCCGGAAGAATTCGAGCACCTGCGGGATCACGACCTCGAAGTCGAAGCGGGTGTCCCGCAGGTCGTCCACCTTCGCCGCCCCGAGATGGCCACCGGCCAGCCGCGGGTGCTCGATCACGATGGCATCGGGCAGGCGACCCTTCTTCTCCCACTTGCGCACCAGCAGTTGCACGCCACGCGCGTCCGACAGGATGGGGATGAGCGCGGCGTCCGGGTGGTCGCGCGCGAGCTCGGGCAGGTCCAGCGGCAGGCCGGCGCCCACCACCACCGCGTCGGCGCCGCTTTGCAGCGCCTGGCGCACGTACATCTCGTAGGCACTGAGCGCCTTCATCACGTTGACGGCGACCAGGCCACGCCCGTGCGCGATCGCCTTCGCGCCCCGGATCTCGCGGTCCAGCGCGATCAGGTTGGCCGCGTCGATGCGCTCCCGCGCGTCGGCTTCCTTGTCCAGGTGGCCGGTGCGCGCCATGAGGTCCGGGTGCAGGCGGCGCAGGTCGACCGAGGAGACCGTGCCCACGCCGCCCAGGCCGGCCACCGTGCCCGCCAGCGAGGCCGCCGATACCCCCACGCCCATGCCGCCCTGCACCACCGGCAGCAGCTCGCGGCCGCGCAGCCGCCAGGTGCGCAGGCCGCCCTGGCTCGCCAGGGCCCGCAGTTCGGCCGCCCGTGCCACCGCGTCGTCAGTCGCTGATGATTTGTCCATCGTGCTCCACATAAGGTTGGTACGGCCCGGTGCCGCTGTTGGAGGCTAACGAGGCCGCGATGAAATCGCCTTGCTGTGCATCAAACACATGCACTTCCCCGTCCTCGATCACGTAGTGCCAGCCGTGCAGGGTGAGCGCGCCGGCCTCGACCTGGCGGCGCACCATGGGGTAACCCATCAGGCGCTCGAGCTGCAGCACCACCGCGCGCTGTTCGGTGCGGCGCAGGGATTCCGCACACGCCTGCACCGGCAACAGGGCTTCGTCCACCAGCTTGAGCCAGGCCGTGAGCGCCACCGCCTCTGCGGGTGCGCCGTCGTAGGCGGCGCGGATCGCGCCGCAGTGGCTGTGGCCACAGACCACGATGCGCTCCACCTGCAGGCTGAGCACGGCGAACTCGATCGCTGCCATCGTTCCGTGGAGCCCGTGCGACCGGTCATGAGGCGGCACCAGTGCACCGACGTTGCGCACGATGAAGAGTTCGCCCGGGCCGGCGCCGGTGAGCAGGTAGGGCACGAGGCGCGAGTCGGAACAGCCGATGAACAGCGTCTTGGGGTGCTGGCCCTCGGCCACCAGGTCCTGGAAGCGCTGCTGGTGGCGCGGGAAGTAGTCGGAGCGGAAATGCCGCAGGCGCAACAGCAGCTCGTCCGCTGCTGCTGCGTCGGCGGCCGGTCCGCTCATTGAACGAGAGGCGTGTCGGCCCCCTCCAGCTCCACACCCTCCAGTTGTGCCTGGCCCACCAGCAGCTGCAGGTACTGGCGCAGCGCCGTGGCCTGCGACTGCAGGGCCAGCCGCGCACCGATCTGTGCCTGCAGTTCGGCGAAATCGGGCAGGCGGCCTTCCTGGCGCTCCAGCACCTCGACGATGTGCAGGCCGAAGCGGCTGTGCACCAGGCGCGGGTGCAGGCCCACAGCCTGGATGGCGTCGTTCTGCAGGAACAGGGCCCTGGCCAGCTCGGGCGCGCAGTCTTGCGGCGTGATCCAGCCGAGGTCGCCGCCCTGGGCGCTCGACGGGCAGTTGGAGAGTTCGGCCGCGAGCTGCGCGAAACGATCGGCCGGCACGCCCTGGCGCGAGAGTTCCAGCAGCGCGGCCTCGGCGCGCTGGGCCAGCGCGTTCACCGGCACGCCCGGCGTGACCGCGAACAGGATGTGCCGCACATGCAGCGCCTGGCCGACCACGAAGCGCGGCTTGTGGGCCTCGTAGTGGCGCCGGCATTCCTCCGCGCCCGGCTCGGGCGAGTGCACCTCGGCTTCGAGCAAGGCCTCGATGGCCGCGCGCGTGTCGGCATCGGGCTCGGGCGCGCTCAGGCCGGTGAAGCGCGGCAGCAGGCCGGCGCGCACCGCCTGCTGGCGCAGCAGCTCGGCACAGGCGCGTTCGCGCAAGGTCTGCGCGTCCAGCATCTCGCCAGCTTCGTGCAGGGCGATGCCGTTGACGCTGGCGATCGCGGCCGGGGCCGCAGCGGCCTCTGTGCCTTTGCAGGCGCAGGCGCTGCTGCCGCAACCGGTGGAAGCAGAGGCGGAAAGGTCGTGATTCATGGCGGACTCCCTTCTGGGTGACTGGTATCAGCGGGGCTTGTTCGGGCTTTGCGGCACACCCAGGCGGCGGCTGCGCACGACCTGGTAGGGCCGCACCAGGTAGGCCACGCTGGCGAAGCCGCTCCACACATGGACCAGGCGCGAAAACGGGAACAGCAGGAAGATCGTCATGCCCAGCACCAGGTGCACCTTGTAGGGCCAGTCCATGTCGACCAGTGCGGCCGCGTCGGGGCGGAAGGTGACGATGCGCTGCGCCCACTCGGCCAGCACCAGCATGGCGCTGCCGTCGGCGTGCGCATACGAATACGGCAGGGTGATCAGGCCCAGCACCAGCTGCACCCACAGGATGACGAGGATGGCGAGGTCGGTGCGGTGGCTGGTCAGGCGGATGCGCGGGTCGAAGATGCGCCGGTGCAGCAGCAAGGACAGGCCCACGAAGCAGATCACGCCGGCGGTGCCGCCCGCATAGATGGCCAGGCGCTGCTTGACCGCGGCATCCATGAAGCCTTCGTAGAAGAAGTGCGGCGTGAGCAGGCCCACGAAATGGCCGAAGAACAGGAACAGGATGCCGATGTGGAACAGGTTGCTGCCCCAGCGCAGCTGGCCCCGGCGCAGCAGCTGCGAGGAATCGCTTTTCCAGGTGTACTGGTCGCGGTCGAAGCGGGCCAGGCTGCCCATGAGGAACACGGCCAGGCAGATGTAGGGATAGACGCCGAAGAGGAAGTGGTGCAGAGAGGTCATGCCTGCGCTCCTGGTGAAGGGGTAGGGTGGCGGCCGGGGGCCGCCTTCAGGATGCGGATCGGTTGTGGCTGACCGGGTTTGGCCTGGCCGTCGGTGGAACAGCCGCCGAACACCTCGGGCTCGGCCCAGCTCTCGTCGATGCCGGGGTCGGCGGCCACCGGCACGGGCTCGGCCTTCTCGCCCGCGAGCTCGAGCACCGCGGCCAGTGCGCTGGCATACGGACTCTGGCGCTTGAGCAGCGCGCTGAAGATGGCGCGCACGATGTGCGCGCTCTCGGCCAGGAATTCACGCGCCACGGGGGCGGGCTGGGTGGAGGCGAACTCCAGCAGCACGCTGAGGTGGTCGGGCAGCTCGGCCGCATCGAGGCAGAGGCCCGCCTTCTCGTAGGTCTGGATCAGGTCGATCATGGCCGGACCCCGGTCGCGCGAATCGCCGAGCACGTGCTCGAACAGGTGCAGCGCGGTGCTGCGCCCGCGGTCGAACAGCTCGACGTAGTCGGCTTCGACGTCCAGCGCCGGCTGCTGGCTCAGATGCACCAGCAGCGCATCGAGCTCGACCAGGCGTGCGGGCGCCAAGGCGGCCTCGGCGCGCAGCGCGTCGCGCAGTTCGGCGGCGTGCTCGCGCAACGCGGTGGTGGGGTAGCGCAGCAGGTGGGCGAGCACACGCAGCGTGTGCACGGCGGGCTTTTGAGCGGATGAGAAGAACGCCATGTCAGACCCCCGCCTTGATCGGGATGGTGCGCTTCTTCTCGCTGCCGAACAGACTCGTTTCCGTTTGTCCTTCCGAGCAGCCGTTGCCGAAGCTGAAGCCGCAGCCACCCTTGATGTTGAAGGTGTTCTCGGCGTACTCGCGGTGGGTGGTGGGAATCACGAAGCGGTCCTCGTAGTTGGCGATCGCCATGGTGCGGTACATGTCCTCGACCTCGCGCACGCTCAGGCTCACCTGGTCAAGCACGTCCTGGTTGACCACGCCGTCCACGTGCTTGGCGCGCTGGTAGCTGCGCATGGCCAGCATGCGTTCGAGCGCGCGCACCACGGGGATCGTGTCGCCCGCGGTCAGCAGGTTGGCGAGGTACTTCACCGGGATGCGCAGCTGGCTCACGTCCGGGATCTCGCCGTTGCTGCCCACCTGCCCGGCATTGGCCGCGGCGGTGATGGGCGAGAGCGGCGGCACGTACCAGACCATGGGCAGCGTGCGGTACTCGGGGTGCAGCGGCAGCGCCACCTTCCAGTCCACCGCCATCTTGTAGACCGGGCTGTGGCGCGCGGCCTCCAGCCAGTTGTCGGGGATGCCGTCGGCGCGCGCCTGTGCGATCACCGCCGGGTCGTGCGGATCCAGGAAGAGGTCGATCTGCGCCTTGTAGAGGTCGATCTCGTTGGGCACGCTGGCGGCCTCCTGGATGCGGTCGGCGTCGTACAGCAGCACGCCCAGGTAGCGGATGCGGCCCACGCAGGTTTCGCTGCACACCGTGGGCTGGCCGGCCTCGATGCGCGGGTAGCAGAAGATGCACTTCTCGGCCTTGCCGCTTTTCCAGTTGTAGTAGATCTTCTTGTACGGGCAGCCGCTCACGCACATGCGCCAGCCGCGGCACTTGTCCTGGTCGATCAGCACGATGCCGTCTTCCTCGCGCTTGTAGATCGATCCCGAGGGGCAACTCGCCACGCAGGCAGGGTTGAGGCAGTGCTCGCACAGGCGAGGCAGGTACATCATGAAGGTGTTCTCGAACTCCCCCACCATGGCCTTCTGCGCGGCCTCGAAGCCGTCGAAGTTGGCGTCCTTGCTGCGCTTGGAAAACTCGCCGCCCAGGATCTCCTCCCAGTTCGGGCCCCACTCGATCTTCTCCATGCGCTGGCCGGTGATGAGGCTGCGCGGGCGCGCGGTGGGCGCGTGCTTCATCTCCGGGGCCGACTGCAGGTGGTCGTAGTCGAAGGTGAAGGGCTCGTAGTAGTCGTCGATCTCCGGCAGGTGCGGGTTGGCGAAGATCTTCATCAGCAGCTGCCACTTGCCGCCCTGCCGGGGCACGATGCTGCCATCGGCCTTGCGGGTCCAGCCGCCGTGCCACTTCTCCTGGTTCTCCCATTCCTTGGGGTAGCCGATGCCGGGCTTGGTCTCGACGTTGTTGAACCAGGCGTATTCCACGCCGGGCCGGCTGGTCCAGACGTTCTTGCAGGTGACGGAACAGGTGTGGCAGCCGATGCACTTGTCCAGGTTGAGCACCATGCCGATTTGCGCGCGGATCTTCATGGGTTTTCTCCCTGGGATTGATAGGCTCGAATGAGGTGGTCGTCGGCCGGTGTGTCGAGCCAGTCCACCTTGTCCATCTTGCGCACCACGACAAACTCGTCGCGGTTGGTGCCGATGGTTCCGTAGTAGTTGAAGCCGTAGCTGAGCTGCGCGTAGCCGCCGATCATGTGGGTCGGCTTGAGCACGATGCGCGTGACCGAGTTGTGGATGCCGCCGCGCACGCCGGTGATCTCCGAGCCCGGGGTGTTGATGATCTTTTCCTGTGAGTGGTACATCATCACCATGCCCGGGTTGACGCGCTGGCTGACCACCGCGCGCGCGGCCACCGCGCCGTTGATGTTGAACAGCTCGACCCAGTCGTTGTCCTGGATGCCCGCGCTTTTCGCGTCGTCTTCGCTGAGCCAGACCACGGTGCCGCCGCGGTTAAGCGTGAGCATCATCAGGTTGTCGCTGTACGTCGAGTGGATGCCCCACTTCTGGTGCGGCGTGATGAAGTTCAGCTGGATCTCTTTGTGGCCGTTGGGCTTGATGTTGTGGATGCCCTCGGTGGTCTTCAGGTCCACCGGCGGTCGGTAGCTGCCCAGGCCTTCACCGAAGGCGATCATCCAGGGGTGGTCCTGGTAGAACTGCTGGCGCCCGGTGAGGGTGCGCCACGGAATCAGTTCGTGCACGTTGGTGTAGCCGGCGTTGTAGCTCACCGTCTCGCTCTCGATGCCGCTCCAGGTCGGGCTGCTGATGATCTTGCGCGGCTGCGCCTGGATGTCGCGGAAGCGGATCTTCTCGTCCTCGCGGTACAAGGCCAGGTGGGTGTGGTCGCGCCCGGTCTGCTTGCCCAGCGCCTGCCAGGCCTTCACCGCCACGTGGCCGTTGGTCTCGGGCGCGAGCTGCAGGATCACCTCGCAGGCGTCGATGTCGCTCACGATCTTCGGCATGCCCTTGCTCACGCCTTCGTCCTGCGTGGTGCCGTTGAGCTGGCCGAGCTGCTCGACCTCGGTGCCGGTCTTCCACGCGATGCCCTTGCCGCCGTTGCCGATCCTGTCCATCAGCGGGCCCAGCGCGGTGAAGCGCTTGAACACATTGGGGTAGTCGCGCTCGACCACGGTGATCTGCGGCGCGGTCTTTCCCGGGATGAGTTCGCAGTGGCCTTTGCGCCACTCCTTCACGTCGAAAGGCTGCGCGAGTTCCCCCGGCGTGTCGTGCATGATGGGCGTGAGCACCACCTCCTTCTCCACCCCCAGGTGGCCCACGCAGACCTCACTGAAGGCCTGGGCGAATCCCTTGTAGATCTCCCAGTCGCTGCGGCTCTGCCACACCGGGTCCACCGCCGCCGACAGCGGGTGGATGAAGGGGTGCATGTCGCTGGTGTTGAGGTCGTTCTTCTCGTACCAGCTCGCGGTGGGCAGCACGATGTCCGAGTACAGGCAGGTGGTGCTCATGCGGAAGTCGAGCGTGACCAGCAGATCGAGCTTGCCCTGCGGCGCGTGCTCGTGCCAGACCACCTCTTCGGGAAACACCCCCGATCGGGCTGAGCTTGTCGAAGCCCCTTCTCGCGCATGCCCTTCGACAGGCTCAGGGCGAACGGAGTCCGAGCCCAGGTCCTTGCCCTGCACGCCGTTCTCGGTGCCCAGCAGGTGCTTGCAGAAGTACTCGTGGCCCTTGCCGCTGGAGCCCAGCAGGTTGCTGCGCCACACGAACATGTTGCGCGGCCAGTTCTGCGGCGCGTCGGGGTCCTCGCAGCTCATGGCCAGCGTGCCGTCCTTGAGCGCGCGCACCACGTAGTCTTTCGTGTCCAGGCCGGCCGCAGTGGCGTCCTGCACCACCTGCAGCGGGTTGGTCTTGAGCTGCGGCGCGCTGGGCAGCCAGCCCATGCGCTCGGCGCGCACGTTGAAGTCGATCATGCTGCCGCCGAACGCGGCCTTGTCGGCCAGCGGGCTCACGATCTCTTCCATGCCGAGCTTTTCGTAGCGCCACTGGTCGGTATGGGCGTAGAAGAAGCTGGTGCTGTTCATCTGGCGCGGTGGGCGGATCCAGTCGAGCGCGAAGGCCAGCGCGGTCCAGCCCGTTTGCGGGCGCAGTTTTTCCTGGCCCACGTAGTGCGCCCAGCCGCCACCGCTCTGGCCGATGCAGCCGCACATCATCAGCAGGTTGATCACACCACGGTAGTTCATGTCGGCGTGGTACCAGTGATTCATGGCGGCACCGATGATCACCATGGACTTGCCGTGCGTCTTGTCGGCGTTGTCGGCGAACTGCTGCGCCACGGTGATGACCTGGTCGCGCGGCACGCCGGTGATGCTCTCCTGCCAGGCGGGCGTGTAGGCGGCGTTGTCGTCGAAGTCCTTCGCGCCACTGCCCAACCCGCGGTCGATCCCGTACTGCGCGACCTGCAGGTCGAACACGGTGGCCACCAGGGCGTGGCGTTCCTCGCCGGCCTTGCCCAGGCGCAGGCGCACGGCCGGCACGCGGGCGTGGTTGATGGCGCCGTTCTGCGCATTGGCGGTGAAGTGCGGCGCGGCGTTGCCACCGAAGTACGGGAAGGCCACGTCCACCACCTGGTGGTCCTGCTCCCCGTCCTCGATTACCGAGAGCTTGAGCCTGACCTCGGTGTCGCTGCGGGCCTCCCTGGCCTCCAGGTTCCACTTGCCTTCGTCGGCGCGTCCGGCCTCGCCCCAGCGAAAGCCGATGGATCCGTTGGGCAGCACGGCCCGTCCGCCGGTGTCGAAGGCCACGGTCTTCCACTCGGGGTTGTTCTTCTGGCCGAGCTGGCCGTTGAAGTCGCTGGCGCGCAGGTAGCGGTCGGGCACCAGGGTCTTCGTGCCGTCGGCGAGCACATGCTCTTTCAGCATCACCAGCAACGGCAGGTCGGTGTAGCGGCGCGCGTAGTCGTCGAAGTAGCTGCTTCTGGGCTTTCCGCCATCGGGGAAATAGAAGTTCTTCAGCACCACATGGCCCATGGCCATGGCGAGCGCGGCGTCGGTGCCCTGCTTGGGGTGCAGCCAGAGGTCGGAGAGCTTGGCGACCTCGGAGTAGTCGGGCGTGACGGCCACTGTCTTGGCACCCTTGTAGCGCACCTCGGTGAAGAAGTGCGCGTCGGGCGTGCGCGTCTGCGGCACGTTGGAGCCCCAGGCGATGATGTACGAGCTGTTGTACCAGTCGGCCGACTCGGGCACGTCGGTCTGCTCGCCCCAGATCTGCGGACTGGCCGGCGGCAGGTCGCAGTACCAGTCGTAGAAGCTCATGCATACGCCACCGATGAGCGAAAGGTAACGCGAGCCAGCGGCGTAGCTGACCATGCTCATGGCCGGGATCGGGCTGAAGCCGATGATGCGGTCGGGCCCGTGCTGTTTGATGGTGTAGACGTTGGCCGCGGCGATCAGCTGGTTGACCTCGTCCCAGGTGCTGCGCACGAAGCCGCCCATGCCGCGCACCTGCTGGTAGTCGCGGCGCGCCTCGGGGTTCTCGACGATGGAGGCCCAGGCGTCGACCGGGGTCTTCGCCACGTTCAACGCGGCGCGCCAGCGCTCGAGCAGGCGGCCGCGCACCATGGGGTATTTCACGCGGTTGGCGCTGTAGAGATACCAGCTGTAGGAGGCGCCACGCGCGCAACCGCGCGGCTCGTGGTTGGGCATGTCCCAGCGCGTGCGCGGGTAGTCGGTCTGCTGGGTTTCCCAGGTGACGATGCCGCCCTTGACGTAGATCTTCCACGAGCACGAGCCGGTGCAGTTCACGCCGTGGGTGCTGCGCACGATCTTGTCGTGCGCCCAGCGGTCGCGGTAGGCGTCTTCCCAGGTGCGGTCTTCGCCGGTGGTCTGGCCGTGGTTGCCCGAAAAGGTTTCCCTGGGCAGAGAGAAGTGGGTCAATCGGTCCAGAAAGTGGCTCATGGGTGGCTCCGGTTGGGGGGTGTTGTTGGGGTCATGGTTGTTTGTTGTTGGGCTGCCTTGGCATGCCTGCTTTTGTGGGGGCCGATGGCAGCGGGGGACACGGACGAAGCGGAGCGCCACGCCGTCCTGAGTCCCGAAGCAACCGTGGAGCGAAATGTCTTCATGGGTTCCTGATCTCAGCGCCGGCACGGAGGTAGAACCACCAGTTCAGCACCAGGCAGACGGCATAGAAAATCGCGAAGCCGTACATGGCGTATTGCGGTGTGCCGGCCTTGATCTGCGCGCCGATGACCACCGGCGCGACGAAGGCACCGTAGGCGGCGACGGCCGAGGTCCAGCCCAGCACCGGGCCGGCCTGCTGGCTGTCGAAGATGACGCCGATGGTGCGGAAGGTGGAGCCGTTGCCGATGCCGCTGGCCACGAACAGCACGATGAACAGGCCCAGGAAAGCGGGAAAGTACTGCTCGGGCGTGGCCGAGCCGTAGGCCTGCATCATCACGTAGCCCACCGCGCCCGAGGCCAGCACCATCACCGCCGAGATGACCTGGGTGACGATGGAACCACCGACCTTGTCGGATATCCAGCCCCCCAGCGGCCGCACCGCCGCGCCGACGAAAGGCCCGATCCAGGCGTAGGTGAGGGCCGAGGGTGCGTTGGGGTTTTTCAGCGTGTGCTGCATCACACCGGCCGCGTCGGCCACGTGCTGGAAGCCGAAGATCACCGTGATGGCCAGCGGCAGCACCATGGAGAAGCCGATGAACGAACCGAAGGTGACGATGTAGAGCGCGGTGAGCGACCAGGTGTGCCTGTTGCGGAAAATCGCGAACTGCCGGGCAACGCCCTCCTTCATCGGGCCGAAGGCGGCCAGGCGCATCACGGCCAGCGCCAGCGCGATGTCCAGCGGGATCGCGATCCACATGTTGAGGATGCCCAGGCCGGTAGGCGCCGGCAAATAGAGGTAAAGGATGAAGATCGCGGGCACGAAGGCCAGCGTGTAGAGGTAGGTGACCTTGGCAAACGCCGCCATGGGGTGACCGGCGTCGGGCGAGACGGTCTTGAGGTTGTTCATGCCGAACCAGCACAGCGCGCCCAGGGGAATCAGCGAGAGCACCCAGGCGAAGCCGGCGTTCTGGATGTACGTGGGTGTGCCGGCGGCGATCTTGCCGAAGATCCAGCCGCTGTCCTTCACCAGCGTCATGGGCTCGCCGCCGAAAGCGCCGAAGATGCCCACCGTCATCACGAGCGGGATCACGATCTGCATCGTGGTCACACCGAAGTTGCCCAGGCCGGCGTTGAGGCCCAGCGCCGTGCCCTGCAGCCGCTTCGGGAAGAAGGTGCTGATGTTGGACATGGACGAGGCGAAGTTGCCACCGCCCACGCCCGACCAGAGCGCGAGCAGCTGGAACACCCACAGCGGCCACTCGGGGTGCTGCAGCGCGACGCCGGTGCCGATGGCCGGCGCCAGCAGCATGGTGGTGGTCAGGAAGATGGTGTTGCGGCCACCGGCCAGGCGCACCAGGAAGGACGCCGGGATGCGCATGGTCGCGCCCGATATGCCTGCGATCGCGGTCAACGTGAAAAGCTCGGCCGGTGCGAACGGGAAGCCCAGGTTGAGCATCTGCACCGTGATGATGCCCCACATGCCCCAGACCGCGAAGCCGCAGAGCAGCGCGGGTACCGAGATCCAGAGGTTGCGGTAGGCGATCTTCTTGCCAGTGCTTTCCCAGAACTTCTGGTCTTCGGGGCGCCAGTCCACGATGTCGGCGCCACTGCGGTTGGGGGTGATCATGGATCGGGCTTTCAGGAAGAAGAGGGTTCAGTTCTGCAGCGAGAACGGTTTGGCGTTGGCGCCCATGACCTCGGTCTGGCGCACCTCGGTCCAGTACATCCAGATGAGCGAGACCCAGACCACGCCGTACATCAGCATGAAGGCGCTGGAGCGGATGCCGGTGAGGTCCATCAACACGCCGAACAGGATGGGCAGCACGAAACCGCCCAGGCCACCGGCCAGGCCGACGATGCCGCTGATGGCACCGATGTTCTTCGGGTAGTCGTCGCTGATGTACTTGAAGACGCTGGCCTTGCCGAACGCCCATGCAATGCCGAGGACGAACATCAGCGCGGTGAAGACGTAGACGTTGAGGCCGATGTGGAAGGTGCGCGGGCCGTTGACGGTGAGCACGGTGAAGTCGGTCTGCGGGTACGACAGCAGGAACAGGCAGATCCAGCTCACCCACATCACCCACCAGGTGACCTTGTGCGCGCCGAACTTGTCCGACATCACGCCGCCCACCGCGCGCAGCACGCCACCGGGCAGCGAGAAGCAGGCCGCCAGCAGCGCGGCCACGCGGATGTCCAGCCCGAACTCGCCCACGTAGTACTGCACCATCCACAGCGAGAGCGCCACATAGCCCCCGAAGACGATGCTGTAATACTGGCAGTACTTGAGCACCTTGGGGTCCTTGAGCGCCTTGAGCTGGTCCACGAAGGACACATTGCTCGGCACCCGATGCGAGGGATCGCTGTGGCTGAACAGCCAGAACAGCACCACCGTGCCCAGCATGATGGCCGCGTACACCCGCGGCACCATGGTCCAGCCGAAGGCCACCAGCAGCACCGGCGCGACGAACTTGTTGACCGCCGCGCCCGAGTTGCCCGCGCCGTACACGCCCATGGCCATGCCCTGGCGGTGCCGGGGGAACCAGCGCGCCACATAGGGCGTGCCGACCGAGAACGATCCGCCGGCCAGGCCCACGAACAGGCCGATGGTGAGGAAGTGCCAATAGGCGGTGGCGTAGCTCATGAGCCAGATCGCCGGCACGGTGATGGCCATGAGGATGGCCATCACGATTCGGCCACCGTAGCGATCGGTCCAGATGCCCAGCGGCACGCGCACCAGGGAGCCGGTGAGCACCGGCGTGGCCATCAGCAGGCCGAACTGGGTGGAATTGAGGTCCAGCGCCTTCTTGATCGGGATGCCGATGACGCCGAACATCATCCAGACCATGAAACACACGGTGAAGGCCAGCGTGCTGACGATCAGCACCGACCACGCCTTCTTGTCTTGGTTCAGTTCAGGGGCCATGTTGTGTTCTCCACGCGGGACATGGCATGACTGTCGGCGCTGCGGGCGCGGCTGCCTATCCACCGGCTGGCTGGCCGGTCGCGGCGGAAGAACGATGGCGCAAGGACGCGGCGCGTCCGGAAGAACTACGGCCGCCGGTTTGTGGCCGTCACTTGATCTGGATCAAGGCGCCAGAACGATCGTGACCAGCACGCTGGCGTCTTCCACAGCGCGCAGGCCATGCGGCACGCCGCCGCGCAGGAAGAGCAGTTGCCCGGCCTGCAACCGTCGCACGCCCTCGGGCGTCTCGAAGTCGATCACGCCTTCGAGGCATTGCACCGTGATCTCGCCCGGGACCTGGTGCATCGGCATGGCCTTGCCCAGCGGCAATCGGAGGCGAATGACTTCCAGCTGCTCCGACTTGAACAGGGCAACGGACTGCATGCTGAGCGCGTCACCGCCCTGGTTCGCGAGGGTGGCGATTTCGCCCGATTCGAGGTGGTGCAGGGCCATGGCGTTTCAGGTGGGCAATGGGGCGTGGCGGGCGGCGAACACCGCCGCCTGCACGCGCGAGGTGATGTGGAGCTTGCGCAGGATGTGCTGCACGTGGATCTTGACCGTGGTCTCCGCGATGTCGAGCTTGCGCGCGATGTGCTTGTTGCTGTCGCCGCGCGCGATGAGATCGAGGATCTCGCGCTCGCGCGCGGAGAGCAGGGCGAGTTCGGCCTCGGCTGCACTCCGAGCCGCGACGGGAACCTCCTCCTGCGCCGGTCGATCGGGTGGCTGTGCGCGCAAGGCCGCCACAAGCTTGGTGGTCATCTCGGGACTCACCACCGATTCGCCCGCCAGCACCTTCATGATGGCTTCGCACAGCTGGTCCGACTCCACGGTCTTGAGCAGGTAGCCGTCAGCGCCAGCCTTGAGCGCGGCCACCAGGTCGGCCTCGTTCTCGCTCACGGTGAGCATGAGGATGCGCGTGCCCGGCGCGGCCTCCCGCAGCGCGGGGATGGCGTCCACCCCGAGCACGCCCGGCAGATGGTTGTCCAGCAGGATCACGTCCGGGCGTTGCCGCGCCACGCAGCGCAGCGCCTCGCCCACGTCGCCGGCCTCGCCGCTCACCTGCAGGCGTTCGTCCTGCGACAACAGCGCCGTCAGGCCGCGCCGGAACAGGGAGTGGTCGTCGACCACGAGCAACTGGGTGGGTGGGGTGGTGGTCATGCGGTCGCGGCAAGGACGGGTGGCGCGGGTGCGGCCACGGGGTGGGGGGGCAATGTGAGCGTGACGGTGGTGCCCCGGCCGGGCTCGGAGCTCACCTCCACGCTTGCGCCGATCAGCGTGGCGCGCTCGCGCATGATTTTCAGGCCCACGTGGGACTGGTCCGGCAGGTCCCCTGCATCGAAGCCCGCGCCGTCGTCGCGCACACGAAAGCACCACTGCGGCCCCTTGATCACGTCGAGCTGGATCTGGCTCGCTCCAGCGTGCTTGCGCACGTTGGAGAGCGATTCCTGCAGCACGTGCAGCACCTGCACCTGCACGTCGGCCGGCAGCGGCAGGCCGTGGCCTTCGACGTGCAGGCGCGAGGCCAGGCCGGTCTGGTGCTGGAACTTCTGCAGGGTCTCCTGCAGCGCGCGTTCGATGTCGTCGGTATTGGTGCGGGTGCGGAAATGCACCAGCAGTTCGCGCACGTCGTTGATGCTCTCGCGCAGCCCCTCGTCGAGCTCGTCGAGCGTGAGCCGGACCTGCGCCGCCTGCTCCTTCTGCACGGCGGTGCGCAGCAGTTGCACCTGGATCTTGAGGAAGGCCAGCGACTGCGCGATGGAGTCGTGCAGCTCGCGCGCGATCAGGGCCCGCTCCTCGCCCACCGCGGCCTCGCGCTCCAGCGCCGCCGCGCGCAGGCTCTCCAGTGCGTTGGCCAGGTGGCTGGCGAGGGCATCGAGCAGCTCGATCTCGCCCACGCCCAGGCTGGTGGGCGAACGGTAGAACAGGTCGATCTCGCCGATGAGCCGGTGCTGCAGGCGCACGGGGACGCTCACCAGCGTCTCGTAGCCCGCGCGCGCGCAATGCCGCACGCCGGCTGCCTCGTGGCTGTGGATGGGGATGACGCGCGTGCGGGCATCGGGTTGCAGGTTGCCGCAGGCGCAGGCACCCGCCAGCAGGCTGCGCTCTTCCTCCACCATGTCCTGCGGGAAACAGTCGGAGGCCAGCATGAGGTAGCGCTGGTTGGCCTCGTCGCTCCAGCGGATCGCCACCGCGTCGGCCTTGACCACCGCGCGCACGCGTTGCGCGAAGCCGCGCGAAAGCTCCTCGATGCTGCCGGCGTCGACCAGGAAGGCGCTGACTTCGTAGAGCGTCTCCAGCCGCGCGCGCTGCGCCTCGATGTGGCGCGTCTTGGTCTCGACCTGGGACTCCAGCCCGGCGTACATGGACTGCAGGGTGGACGCCATGCGGTTGAAGCCCGCGGCCACCTGGCCGAATTCGTCGTGCGTCTCGACTTCCACGCGCGCCTTGAAGTCGCCCGACTCCAGCCGTCGCAGGCTCTGGCGCAGCGTGGCCAGGGGGTTGATGACGTACATGTAGCCGGTGTAGAGCATCACCACCGCGCCACCGATGGCCAGGGCCATCATGAGGAACTGGAACAGGTTGAGGATGGCGGTGAAGGCCGAGAGCTGCTTCTCGATCGCCAGCACAAGGCGGTCGATGGCGTTCACGAAACGGTCGGCCGCGCCCAGGGCCTCCTGCGACGGTGGCGCGCCTTCCTGCAACCAGATCACGCGCTGGCTCTGCCAGAGCGCCTCCACGTTGGCGAACTCGCGGCTGACCGCCTCGTCCCGGGGCACGAACAACGGGCGGCTGGCGTCGCCGCTGCGCAGCAGGCCCAGGCTCTGGTCGAACTGCCCCACCAGCGCCGCCACCTCGGCCATCGGGCGCTGCGCCTGCACGGCGCTGGTGAGGCGCCAGGTCTGCATGCGCATGCGCCCGGCCTCGTTGACGGCCGCCGCGCCGCCTTCGAGCTGCCAGGTGACCCACAGCGTCAGGCCGATGGAGGCCAGGGCCACGATGAGCAGGCCCGCGCCGATGCGCACGAGCTTGGTCGAGAGCGAGGCGGTGGACTGCATGGCGCGAGGCTATCGGCTTTTGCCGCGCGCCGATACCCGTGGCCGTCGGATCGGCCCCACGGGCGGCCCCGGCAGGCCGGGCACCAGCCGCAGGCGATGCACCGTCCGCTCGCCGGGAGCGGCTTCCACGGGCGCGACCAGGTCGGCCAGCGTCAGGCCGTCGAGCACCTCCAGGTAGCGTTCCATGGCCAGGCTCAAGGCGCCCTTGAGGCGGCAGTGGCCGTCCAGGCGGCAGGTGTTGTGCGCCGCGTCAAAGCACTCCACCAGGGTGAAGTCGCTCTCGGTCTGGCGGACCACCTCGCCCAGCACGATGGCTTGCGCCGGCTTGAGCAGGCGCAGGCCACCACCACGCCCGCGCGTGGTCTCCAGCAAGCCCAGGCCGGAGAGGGTCATCACGATCTTGGTGAGGTGGCTGCGCGAGATGCCGTGGGCCTCGGCGATCTCGCCGATGGTGGCGGGCTGCTCGCGCTGCGCGCTGGCGGCGCAGTACATCAGCACGCGCAGGCTGTAGTCGGTCCATTGGGTCAGCCGCATGTCGCATCCTCCTCATGACCGATGGCCGTCTGGTCGCTGGAAATATTCATGTCGGGTGCATTTTATGCGCTAATATGTTCATCTCATATGAATGTTTAAAGGAACCATGCCATGAACCAGATCACCGACCGTCCCGACACCCTGGCCCGCGCCACGCAACCGATCGGACAGATCGCCGTCGACCTACCAGGCGCAACCGCCGTCTTCCGCCGCCTCAAGCTTGATTTCTGCTGCGGTGGCCAGATCGCCCTGCAACAGGCCTGCGACAACAAGGGCCTGGCGCTGGACGCGGTGCTGGCTGAACTGGACCGGCTGGACCGATCCGATGCACCGGTCGCGCCGCAGACGCCGCACGACATGATCGACCACCTGCTCGCGCGTTACCACGCGGTACACCGCGAACAGCTGCCCGAGCTGATCCGCATGGCGCGCCGGGTGGAGGCGGTGCACCGGGATCACGCCGAGGTGCCCGCGGGACTGGCGGACCACCTCGAGACCATGGAAAGCGAACTGCTCGACCATATGGACAAGGAAGAACAGGTGCTGTTCCCCCTGCTGCGGGCCGGTGGGCGCGGCAGGGCCGAGATGCCGATCGGCGTGATGCGGGCCGAGCACACCAGCCACGGCGCGCAGCTCGAACGCCTGCTGGCCCTGGCGCATGACACCACGCCGCCACAGGGCGCCTGCAACACCTGGCGCGCGCTGTACGCGGGCATCGCGCAATTCCGCGACGATCTCATCGCCCACATCCACCTGGAAAACAACCTGCTGTTCCCGCGGTTCGAACCCGCGCGCGCGGCCTGCTGCTGAGGCGGCTCCCGCGGCGGGAGCGACTATGCTTGTGGCGTCACCCCTGAAAGCCACACCCGCCACCACCCATGCCCGTTCCGGACATCGCCTGGGCTTACCCGCTGCTCCTCAAGACCCATGTGAGCCTGGTCGTGGGCAGCGTGGGCCTGTTCGCGCTGCGGGGCATCGGCGTGCTGTGGCGCCACGCCTGGCCCATGCGGCCAAAGTGGCGCCGCCTGAGCGTGGTGATCGACAGCGCGTTGCTGCTCGCCGGCGCCAGCCTGTGGTGGCTGCTGCAGCTCAACCCGATCCACCAGACCTGGCTGGGCGCCAAGCTCGTGCTGCTGCTGGTCTACATCGCCCTGGGCACCATGGCGCTCAAGCGCGCACGCACCGCGCGCGCTCGCGCGCTGTTCCTGCTCGCAGCGCTGGCCTGCGTGGCCTTCATGGCCTCGGTGGCCCTGGCGCGGCACCCGCTGGGCTGGTGGGCGCCGTGAGGCCGGCGCGCATACCGCCACCCACGAGCGCCGAGCTGCACCGCTCGCGCGTGGTGCGCGGGCTGCTGTGGCTGGCCGGCAGCGTCTCGCTGGCGCTGGGCCTCATCGGCGTGGTGCTGCCGGGCCTGCCCACCACGCCCTTCGTGCTGCTGGCCGCGGCCTGCTATGCCAAGGCCTCGCCACGCCTGCACGGCTGGCTGCTCAACCACCGCTGGATGGGGCCGATGATCCGTGACTGGGAAACCCACCGCAGCCTGACCCGGCGCACCAAGACGGTGGCGCTGGCGAGCATGGTGCTGATGGTCGGCCTGTCGGCCTGGGGCTTGCGCCACCAGCCCGTGGTGCTGGCGGCGCTGCTGGTTGCGGCCCTGATCGGTGCCGTGGTCGTGGCGCGCATCCCGACCAGACAGAAATGATGCCCCCACGCTCCACCGCTGCGCGGGTCGCTGCCCCCCGAGGCGGCTGATCCGCCTTGGGGCGGCCCGGCGGCGGATCGCTCTGAATCAGCCTGCCGCCCGGCGCGCGAGCACCTCGAACGCCGGCAGCGTCTTGCCTTCGAGCACCTCCAGGAAGGCGCCACCGCCCGTGGAGATGTAGCCCACGTCCTTCTCGATGCCGTACTTGGCGATCGCCGCCAGCGTGTCGCCACCGCCGGCGATGCTGAAGGCGCTGCTCTTTGCGATCGCCTGCGCGATGGCCTTGGTGCCACCCTCGAAGGCCGCGAACTCGAACACGCCGACCGGGCCGTTCCACACGATGGTGCCGGCCTGCATCAGCTGCGCGGCCAGCTTCGCGGCGGTCTCGGGCCCGATGTCCAGGATCAGGTCGTCCTCGGCCACCTCGGTGGCCTTCTTCACCGAGGCCGGCGCGTCGGCGCTGAAGGCCTTGGCGGTCACCACGTCGGTGGGGATCGGCACCTCGGCGCCGCGCGCCTTCATCGCCTCGATCACCGCCTTCGCCTCGCCCAGCAGGTCGGCCTCGGCCAGGCTCTTGCCGATCTTCAGGCCGGCGGCCAGCATGAAGGTGTTGGCGATGCCGCCACCGACGATGAGCTGGTCCACGTTGCCGGCCAGGCTTTTCAGGATGGTGAGCTTGGTGCTGACCTTGCTGCCGGCCACGATGGCCACCAGCGGGCGCTTGGGCGCAGCCAGGGCCTTGGCAATCGCATCCATCTCGGCGGCCAGCAGCGGGCCAGCGCTGGCGATGGGCGCGGTCTCGGCGATGCCGTAGGTCGTGCCTTCGGCGCGGTGCGCGGTGCCGAAGGCGTCGTGCACGAAGATGTCGCACAGGCTGCCGAGCTTCTTCGCGAGTTCGGGGCTGTTCTTCTTCTCGCCGACGTTGAGGCGGCAGTTCTCCAGCAGCACGACCTCACCGGGGGCGACGGAGAAGTCGCCATCGATCCAGTTCGAGACCAGGCGCACCGGCCGGTCCATGAGTTCGCCCAGCCGCGCGGCCACCGGCGCGAGCGAGTCCTCGGGCTTGAAGGCGCCTTCGGTGGGCCGGCCCAGGTGGCTGGTGACCATCACGGCCGCACCGGCGTCCAGCGCCATCTGGATGGCGGGGATGCTGGCGCGGATGCGCGTGTCTTCGGTGATGCGCCCGGCGTCGTCCTGCGGCACGTTGAGGTCGGCGCGGATGAAGACGCGCTGGCCCTTGGCCTGGCCACGGGCACACAGATCGGAAAAACGGATGAAGGACATGTTGGGCGGGCGCGGGAGCGCGTGGTCGTCTGACGGAAGCCCGCATTGTAGGAAACAGAGACCACAGCCTCCCGCTTACATCGCCCGGGGCATCGCGGCCGGCCGCGCACCCGGCGCCTGGGCCAGCGCCGCGGCACTGCATGGCATCAGAGCGTCCAGCGTGGGTGCGTACGCGCGGGTGCGCACGTCCAGCAGGCCCAGCACGGAGTGAAAGAAGTGGTCGTGCGTGATCGGGTCGGACGCGTGCTCACGCAGACAGCCGGCCGACAAGCCGGTGCGCTGCCGCAGACCCGGCGAGAACCAGGCCACCATGGGCACGTGCGTCTGCTGATCCGGCGCGATGGCATAAGGCACGCCGTGCAGGTACAGGCCGTTCTCGCCGAGCGATTCGCCGTGGTCGGAGACGTAGATCAGGCCCGTGTCCTCGACACCGCCGGCCGCGCGGGCCTGCAGCCACGTCAGGGTCCGGTCCAGGAAATGGTCGGTGTAGGCGATGGAGTTGTCGTAGGCGTTGACCAGCTGGTCGTGCGGGCAGTCGGACAGGGTGACGCTGCGGCACTCGGGCTGGAAGGGCTTGTGGTCTGCCGGGGCGCGGCGCGAATACGCCGGCCCGTGGCTGCCTATCTGGTGCATCACCACCACGGTGCCACGCGCGCGCCGCTGCGGGTCCAGCGCGGCAAGGCGCTGGTCCAGCCCGTCGAGCATCGCCTCGTCCAGGCACTCGGTGCCGTCGCACAGGCCGGGCACCGGGGGGTCTGCCGCGCGGACATGCGGCACACGGTCGCACACGCCCTTGCAGCCGGACTGGTTGTCGATCCAAAGCACGGCCAGGCCAGCGCGCTGCAGCACATCGAGCAGGTTTTCGACCTCGGGCGTCCTGTCGCCACCCTGTTGCCGCGTGAGCGGCGAGAACAAGCAGGGCACGGACACCTGGGTGTTGGCGCCGCAGGAGCGCACCTCGCTGAAGTTCACCAGCTCGCCGCGCGCCTGCCAGCGCGCGAGCGCGGGTGTGGTCTGGCGCGCATAGCCGTCGAGTCCGAAATTCTGCGCGCGCGCGGTCTCGCCGATCACCAGCACGAGCAACTGTGGACGCACCTGACGCGCGTAGCTCGCACCCAGGGCGGCGTCTTCGCCCAGCGCGCGCAGCGCGGTCACCTGGCGCGGCAGCTGATCGACGGCCAGCCGCACACCGGCGTACACGGTGTTGAGCGGGTTGGCCATGTAGCGCAGATCCTTGTGGTTGCGCATCAGCGAAGCCAGCCCCTGGTAGCTCAGCAGCGCGGCCAGCACCACCAGCGACAGCCCCGCCAGGACACCCATCGCATTGCGGCCGGCCTGTGCGTGCCAGCGCCGCGGGGCCAGGGGTCGGCGCCACAGCGCCCACAGCGGCGGGCCCGCGACCACCAGCACCGTGCCCGGCAGCGACCAGGACAGCAGGTCGCGCACCTCGTTCGCGTCGGTGTGCAGCACATTGGCCAGCATGGTGGAATCGATCACCACGCCGTACTGGCGCATGAAGTGCATGTTGAGCGCGCTGATCAGCAGCAGGGCGCTGGCCACCGGCCGGAACAGGCGCGGCCACGCCGCCAGCGACAGCAAAGCCGCGGTGACACCCAGCAGCACCACGCCCAGCCCACCGATCAGCGCGGCGCGTTGGGCGAGCGATCCGCCCAGCGCGTCGATGCGCTGCCACAACGCGAGGTTGCCCACGCTGGCCAGCCACAGGGCCATGCCCCACACGGCCAGCACGGGTCGTGTGGCCGGTCGGGCACAGGCGTTGCGCGGCGGATGGGCGACACGGGGAACGCGAAAGAACGGGGGCGAAAACGAAACAGGCATGAACAGCGTCCGAGGGCCGGCACGCACCGGCACGCGGACTGTGCCCAGACGGCGTTAAGCGAGCCTTATGCGCCGCGCCAGCGCAGCGAGAAGCGCGTGGTCATGGGCGCTTCGCCGTGATCGGCCACGAGGCGCGCGCCCAGTTGGTCGGCAATGCGTTCGACCAGGCGCAGCCCGAGCCCCAGACCTTCCGACTCGGCTGCGCGCGGCACCCCGACCTGGGGCCGGCGTCCATCGTCGCTGACCGAGACGCCGCGCTCGTCCGCCGTCTGCCAGACATCGATCACCACCTGCGTACCGGAGGGGGTGTGGCGAAGCGCGTTTTCGATGAGATTGCGCAAGGCCAGTTCAAGCAGCATGGGCTGCGCCGGCACGACCACCGCCCTGTCGGGTTGCTGCAGCGAGAGCTCGTGCCCGCTGGCATCGGCCCCGGGCGCGTGCGCTGCGATCAGGCGCTCGGCGAGTTCGCCCAGTGCGACCTGTCCCTGCGTTGGCGCGGCCAGGCCTGCTGCGCCGCTGCGCTGTGCACGCGCGAGATCCAGCAGCTGGTGCAGGATGCGGCCCGCGCGCAGGGACTCCTGCTCCAGCTGCGCCAGACGCACGGGTGACGGGTCGTGTTGTGCCGCCCTGGCCTGCAGTGCCATGGCCGCCAGCGGCGTGCGCAACTCGTGCGCCACATCGGATGCGAACTCGCGCTCACGCTGCGCGCGGGTCTGCAAGGTGTCCACCAGCGCATTGATGGCCGTGACCGTGCTGGTGAATTCGCGGAAACGGTGCTGTGTATCCAGCCGCTGCCCGGCAAAGCCGTCCAGCGCGGCCACTTCGTGCGAAAGCCGGTCGAGCGGGCGCAGGCCGCGGCGGATCGCCCACCACAACAGAATGGCCACCAGCGGCAGCACCAGCAACGCGGGCTGCGCCACATGCTCGGCGATGTCTTTGCCCAGTTCGTGGCGCTGGCGCATGTCGGTGAACACCACCACGCGGCGATGCTGCGCCCCTTGTCCGGTCTGCGCGGCGAAGGCCCGCCACACAGGCGCGCGTCCGGCAGCGCCGATCTCCACCGTCGCGAAACCCTGCGCCGGCAGCGCGGCCGTGTTCAACCCCGGCACCAGCCCGTGCGTGTCGGTGACAAGGCGCTCGCCATCCCAGGCCACCACTGCCACGTCCTGCAGGAATTCGTGCGACAGATCGGGCAGTGCCTGCAGTGGCCCGCTCGCGGTGGCGGATGGTGCGGCCGTGAGCCACAGCTTGGCCACGGCCACCATCTGCCCGTCCGAAAACTTGCGGGCTTCATGAAATGCCGTGAACCAGGCCAGCGCGATCACCAACAGCCAGATCACCAGCAGCACGCCCAGCGCCCAGCCCAGCAAGTAGCGTCGCAACAGACGCGGGGACCCTGCCATGGCCGGGGCGTCGGTGTTCATCGGCGAACCGGCTCTTGCGTCGGCACGAAGTACCCCACGCCGCGCACGGTCTTGATCAGCGAGTCGCCGAGCTTGCGGCGCAGGTGGTGGATGTGCACCTCGATCGCGTTGCTCTCCAGCGCCTCGCCGAAGCCGTACAGCGCCGATTCCAGCCGCGACTTGGAGAGCACCTGCGGGCGCGCCTGCAGCAGCGTGAGCAGCAGCGCGAATTCCTTGCCGCCCAGCGCCACCGCTTCGCCCGCGCGCAGCACAGTGTGGGCAGCTGGGTTCACCACCAGGTCGCCGTGCTCGATCACCGGGCTGCTGCGCCCGCCCGCGCGGCGCAGCATGGCCCGCAGCCGGGCCAGCAGCTCGTTGGCGTCGAAGGGCTTGACGATGTAGTCGTCGGCGCCGCTGTCCAGGCCGCTGATGCGGTCGCTCACACCGTCGCGCGCGGTCATGATCAGCACAGGCATGTCGCTGTGCGGCAGGTTTTTCCTGCCTGCGGCCTGCGCAGGCTGACGCCGCAGCCGTGCCAGCAGGTCCAGGCCTTCGCCGTCGGGCAGCCCGAGATCGAGCAGCATCACGTCGAAGGGTTCGACCGCAAGTGCGAGCCACGCCGCATCCAGCGTGGCGCACAGGTCCACCGCATAGCCCGCCTGGCGCAACGAAGCCTGCAGGCCGCTGGCAATGCCGGGATCGTCTTCCACCACGAGAGCGCGCATGTCGAGGAAATGGGGTCCGCTGAATTGAACCCGCCCATTATGGTTTCACGCCTTATCCCCGCCTTAAGGCGCATTTAACCCAGGGTCTGCACATTGCGGGCCCATGCACGCACCGACCCTGCGCCTGGCGGCTCCGACCCGCCGCACCTCCCTGCCCGTCTTCTGGCTGTTCGGCCTCCTGCTTGTCACCCTGCTCTGGGACCTGAGCGGCCTGGACCTGCCAGTGATGCAGACCATCGGCAACCCGCATGGCTTCGCGCTGCGCGACATCTGGCTGCTCGAGCACGTACTGCACGACGGCATGCGCCAGGCCATGACCGCGGCCTTTGCCTGGCTGTGCATCTGGGCGCTCTGGCCCGACGCGTCGATTCCCCGCCGCGAGCGCTGGCTGGTGGTGGGCCTGGTCGCGTTGTCGCTGCTGGTGGTGAACCTGATCAAGAACGCCAGCCTCACCAGTTGCCCCTGGGATCTGCGGACCTTTGGCGGCAGCGCCCGCACGGTGTCGCACTGGGCCTGGGGTGTGGCGGACGGTGGCCCGGGGCGCTGCTTTCCGGGGGGCCATGCGTCCAGCGGTTTCGCCTTTCTGGCCACGTCCCTGCCCTGGCTGCTTCCACCTGATGGCGCCACGCGGCGGCGCGTGGTGGGGCTGCGCTGGCTCGCTGCCGTGCTGCTGACCGGCGCGCTCGCAGGTGTGGTGCAGACGCTGCGTGGTGCCCACTTTCCCAGCCATACCCTCTGGACACTGCTGATCTGTGCCAGCGTGTCGCTCGCCGGCTGGCGGCTCGCCCTGCCGTGGCTTGCTGTGCAACCACGCGCCGCACGCCCGGGCAACACGCCTTCGCGCCCCTCGCCCGTCGCCCAGACACTGGCGGTGCTGCGTCCCCTTGCCGTGCCCATCGCCGGCACGCTCGCAATGTTGTGGCTGTCGCGACTCGGGCTGGCGTGGTGGCAGGCCGATCGCATCACCGAGGCTCAGGCCTGGACCCATGTGTGGCAGCAGGGTCTGCGCTTCGACGCGGTGCTCACCGGCATGATCTGGGTGCTGCCGGCCGCGATCACGCCATGGATGGCCCTGCACCGGCGCAGCCAGCGCGGGTGGTGGGTGTTCCTGCGCTGGTACGGCGGTCTGGCCCTGCTGCTGGTGGCCTTCATGGAACTGGCCACACCGGCCTTCGTGGCGCAGTACGACAGCCGGCCCAACTACCTGTTCGTCGAATACCTGGGCTATGCCAGGGAGGTCGGCGGCACACTGCTGAAGGACCACTGGCCGCACCTGATCGCCACCGCGCTGTTGCTGCCGGCACTTGCGTGGGCCTACGCCCGGCTGAGCCGTCCGGCGCAGGCGCCCACACCGATCCGCATCTGGGTGGCGCTGCCGCTGTCGGCGCTGTTGTTCGCCGCGCTGGCGCTGAGCGCGCGCGGCGCGCTCGGGCACCGCGCGGCCAACCCGGCCAGCGTGGCGGTGACCAGCGACCACCTGGTCAATGAGCTGCCACTGAATTCGCTCTACACGGTGGCCTACGCGATCTACCAGTCGCGCAAGAGCGAGGCCGGCGTGGTGTACGCCGAGTTGCCGCGCGCGCAGGTGATCGATACCGTGCGCCGCGAGACCGGACTGCCCGCCAGCGACTTCGTGGACGACCCGGCCTCGCCCACGCGGCACCGGCAGATCAGCCTGTACCCGCGAACGCGGCCCCTAAACCTCGTGATCGTGCTCGAGGAGAGCCTGGGCGCGGAGTTCGTGGGCCGCCTGGGCGGTCTTCCCCTCACGCCCAACCTGGACCGGCTGGCCGGGCAGGGCCTGTGGTTCGAGAACCTCTACGCCACCGGCACGCGCTCGGTGCGCGGCATCGAAGCGGTGGTGGCGGGTTTTCCACCCACATCGGCGGTGAGCACGGTGAAGCTGGCGAAATCGCAGCGCGATTTCTTCACGCTGGCGAATTTCCTCAGGCAACAGGGCTACGAGTCCACGTTCTTCTACGGCGGCGAGTCCCATTTCGACAACATGCGCAGCTTCTTCATGGGCAATGGTTTCGACCGCGTGGTGGAGCAGAAAGACATGCCCGCTGGCGCCTTCATCGGCACCTGGGGCGCGTCGGACGGCGATCTCCTGGACATCGCGCACCGGCACTTCAGCCAGCAACCGGCGGACAAAGCTTTCTTCGGCCTGGTGTTCACCTCGTCCAACCACGCGCCGTTCGAGTTTCCCGACGCCCCCATCGAGCTGTACGAACAGCCCCGCAGTACCGTGAACAACGCCGTGAAATACGCCGACCACGCACTCGGCCGCTTCTTCGACCAGGCCCGGCAGTCCGCTTACTGGGACAACACGCTGTTTCTCGTCGTGGCCGACCACAACTCGCGCGTCTACGGACCGTCGGTGATCCCGATCGAGCGCTTCCACATCCCGGGCCTCATCCTCGGTGGCGCGGTGAAGACCCCGGAGCGCATCACCACCGTGGCCAGCCAGATCGACCTGGCGCCCACGCTGATCTCGCTGATGGGTCTGAGCGGCGAGCATCCCTTGATCGGTCGCGACCTGAGCGACCCGGCGCAGCGCGCCCGCCCGGGCCGCGCGATCATGCAGTTCGACCGGACCCAGGCCTACATGGAGGGATCGGACGTTGCCGTGCTGCAAGCCGACACGGCGGCCCGGTTGATGCGTTATGAAGACGGCCGCCTACACGAGCGCCAGGGCGGCGACCCGGCACTGATCGCGAAAGCGCAGGCGCACGCACGTTTTGCCCAATGGGCCTACCAGGAAGGCTGGCACCACTGAGTCCGGCCCACCGGCGGGCCGCGCTACCAGCCCAGGCCCAGCCGCAGCGGCAGGTAGACCGCCATGCCGCAGACGATGGTGCCGAGCACACCGCGCTTCCAGAAGAACCAGGCCATGCCGGCGGCGGCGGCGAACAGCCGCGCATCCTGCCAGGTCGTGATGAGCGCGCCCTGGCTCATCACGATCTCGGGTATCACCACCGCCGAGAGCGCGGCGATCGGCGCGTACTGCTGGCCACGCTGTGCCCAGTGCGGCAGGCTCCAGGGTTTGCTGGAGATGAAGAAGAAGCCGCGCGTGATCACCGTGATGCAGCCCAGCAGCACGATGGTCAGCAGGGTCCAGAGGTCGAGATCAAGCACGGTGCGCACCCTCCCCGGGGCCGGCGGGCCGTAGCTTCTCCAGCACCAGGCACATGGCCACCGCACTCGCGATCGCCACCAGGATGTTCAGTTTGAGCGGCAGCGCCCAGGCCGCCACCGCCGCCGCGCCGGCGATGCCGGCCGAGACGACGCGCAGCTTCGACGAGGCCAGCGAACACAGCACTCCCAGCAGCGCCAGGATGCCGGCGAAGCCCAGGCCCCAGGCCACCGGGATCGCATTGGCCAGCGCGATGCCCACCAGGCTCGCGCCCATCCAGGCGACGTAGTTCACGGCGCAGTTGCCCATGAGGTAGGCCTGCTGCTGCAGGAGCTCCTCGGGGGTGGCGCCCGGGTGCGGGTAGCGGCGCGCGAAGAACACATAGCTCAGGTCGCCGGTGATGTAGCCCTTGAGCAGGCGCTCCCAGCGCGGCAGGTGCATGAGGTAGGGCCGCAGGTGCGCCGAGAACACCACGAAGCGCAGGTTGACGCAGAAGGCAGCCGCCAGGATCACCCACAGCGGCGCGCCCGCCGCGATCATCGGCACGGCGGCGAGCTGGGCGCTGCCGGCATAGACGATCAGCGTCATCAGCACGGCCTCCAGCGCGGAGAGGCCCGACTGCACCATGGCCACGCCCGTCATCAGGCCCCAGGCGCCGATTCCCATGGCCACGGAGAACTGGTCGCGCACGCCTTCCCAGTACTGAGGGCGCTCGCGGTAGACACGCCGGTGGAACATCAGTGCTGCGCCTTCGATGGTGCAGCCGCATCCAGCACCTGCCCGGGCGAGAGCGCAAAGCCGTGCAGGAAGTCCGCCGCCGTCAGGCGCTTGCCCCCCGCGCGCTGCAGCTCGGTGAGCACCAGCGCACCCTCACCGGTGGCGACATGGATGCCCTCGGCGCCTGCCGCCAGCACCTCGCCGGGCGCGGCGCGGGTGGTGGTGCGGTCGGCGTGCGCGGCCCAGATCTTGATGGCTTCACCGCCCAATGTGGTGACCGCGCCGGGGAAGGGGTTGAAGGCGCGCACGCGCCGCGCCAGCGCACAGGCCGAGGCCGTCCAGTCCAGCGCGGCCTCGGCCTTCTCGATCTTGTGCGCGTAGGTCACGCCGTCCTCCGGCTGCGACTCGGGGCGCAGGCCGCCGCAGGCCGTGATCTCCAGCGCCTCCACGATCAGCCGCCCGCCGAGCACGGCGAGGCGGTCGTGCAGGCTGCCGGTGGTGTCGTCGCCCCGGATCGCGAGCCGCTCCCTCAACAGCATGGCACCCGTGTCCAGGCCGGCATCCATCTGCATGATGGTCACGCCCGTTTCGGCATCCCCGGCTTCGATCGCGCGGTGGATCGGTGCCGCGCCGCGCCAGCGCGGCAGCAAGGAGGCGTGGATGTTGAGGCAGCCCAGGCGGGGGGTGTCGAGCACCCATTGCGGCAGGATGAGACCGTACGCGGCGACGACCATGGCATCAGCCTGCACGGCTTCGATGGCCGCGCGCGCGGCGGCCGCGTCCTGCGGGTGCTTGCCATCCAGGCGCAGGCTGCGTGGCTGCGCGAGCGCGATCTGCCGCTCCAGCGCGAGCTGCTTCACGGGCGAGGCCTGCAGCTTCATGCCGCGGCCGGCGGGTCGGTCGGGCTGAGTCAGCACCAGCAGCACCTGGAAGCCGGCGGCCAGCAGGCGCTCGAGCGCGACACGCGCAAAGTCCGGCGTGCCGGCGAAAACGATCTTCATGAATGGCAAAGTGGTTGCAACGGGCCGCTGATGACTGTCGACCACGCGGATGCAGGCCTCAATGTCCGACGGGTCGGGTTTCGTCGAAGAACGTCATGCGCGCAGGGCCTCGCGCTGGGCTTTCACCAGCTTGGACTTGATGCGCCCCTGCTTGAGCGGCGAGAGGTACTCGACAAACACCTTGCCGAGCAAATGGTCCATTTCGTGCTGGATGCACACGGCCAGCATGCCCTGGGCGTCGATCACGCGCTCCGCGCCCTGGGCGTCGAGCGCGCGCACGCGCACCGCGATGGAGCGTTCCACGCCGTCGTAGATGCCGGGCACCGAGAGGCAGCCTTCCTCGCCCTTGCGCTTTTCCGGGCTGGACCATTCGATCTCGGGGTTGATCAGCACCAGCGGTTCGTCGCGCGTCTCGCTGACGTCGATGACGATCAGGCGCTCGTGCACGTCCACCTGCGTGGCGGCCAGGCCGATGCCGTTGGCGTCGTACATGGTGGCGAACATGCGCTCGATCAGCGCGCGGATGCGCTCGTCCACCGCCTGCACGGGCCTGGCCACGGTGTGCAGGCGCGGATCGGGGTAGCGCAGGATGGGCAGTAGCGAAGGCGGATTCATGAAAGTCGGCGGTGGTTTCGGGTCCGATCAGGACAGGGCTCCGACTGTACCCGGGCGACGGCTGGCAGCGTGCCGGTGACAGGCGGATGGCGATGTCGCTATTTTCGCGACTTTTGCGACGACGCGTGTGACCCTCCCGCCATAAACATTGCCTAATCAAAGGCTTGGGCGCAAAATCAAAAGCGACTTGTCAAGACACGAGCGCCGTCGGCGACCGGCTGTAGGTTCTCCGGAACGGCAGTCTGGACACCGGCGGTTGCCGCCCAGGGGCCACCTCATGCCATTGAAATCCAGCCAGTCCGCCAACCCATTCCAACCCCTGCGCAAGCTGCGTCCGCTGGCCTGTGCCACTGCCGTGCTGGCCACCCTGGTCGCCAACGGCGCCGCGGCCCAGAACTACCCCATCACCGCCGGCCAGCGCGCCATTGCCGACCAGGTGGCGCAGGCCGGCGTGCCCCTGTCCGAGCTGGCGCCGAATGCGCCCGACAGCTACACCATCAAGCGCGGCGACACGCTGTGGGCGATCTCCGGTGTCTTCCTCAAGACACCGTGGCGCTGGCCCGAACTCTGGGGCATGAACCGCCAGGACATCCAGAACCCGCACCGCATCTACCCCGGCCAGATCCTGTACCTCATCAGGTCGGGCGACCGCGCCATGCTCAGCACCCGGCCTGGCGGCGATGGCGACCCTGCCACCGTGCGCGTGACGCCCCGCACCCGCTACGAAAGTCTGGGCGATTCGGCAATTCCGCCGGTGTCGCTCCAGGCCATCGAGTCGTTCCTGACCGAGCCCATGATCGTGGACGAGGCCACCTTCGCGCGTGCACCGCGCATCGTGGCCACCCAGGAGAACCGCGTCCTGCTCACACGCGGCGACCGTGCCTACGCCCGCGCTCTGTACAGCGACAGCGCGCAGGGCGAACCACTGACGGTGGTGGACGGCAAGTCGATCGACTACCGCGTGTTCCGCAATGCCACGCCGCTGAGGGACCCCACCACCGGCGAGATCCTGGGCTACGAAGCGCAGTACGTGGGCAAGGCGCAGCTCGTCGACGGTGAGACCAGGCGCCCGGGCGCGGACGACAAGAGCGCCACCGAACTGGTGCCGGCCAAGATCGACATCGTGTCGGCCAAGGAAGAGATGCGCATCGGCGACCGCCTGCTGCCCGAACCCGAGCGTGAACTGAGCAATTACGTGCCGCGCGCGCCCGAGTCGGCGCAAAGCGGCCAGATCGTCTCGGTCTATGGCAATGCCGTGCGCTACGCGGCGCAGAACCAGGTCGTCACGATCAACCGGGGTCGCGAACACGGCATCGAACGCGGCCATGTGCTCGCCCTTCAGCGCGAGAGCAGCCTGGTGACCGACACCACCGATCAGGCCCGGCCTCAGTTGCGTCTGCCAGGCGAACGCAACGGCCTGATGATGGTGTTCCGCACCTTCGACAAGGTGTCCTACGCGCTGGTGCTGCAGATCACCGACGGCGTGAAGGTCGGCGACCGCTTCGTCAATCCCTGAGTCGCGCCAACGCCATGCTCCGGCCCGAGCTGGCCGCCTGGATGCGGCTGCTGCTCTCGCCCGGCGTGGGCCTCGAATCCGCCCGGAAACTGCTGGCGGCATTCGGGCTTCCCGAGGCCATCTTCGCCCAGCCGCTCGCCGCCTGGCAAACCGTGGTGGGTGCCCGCGCGGCGAATGCGCTGGATGCCCGGCCTGAAGACCTCGACACCCAGATCGATCGGCTGCTGGCCTGGCTGGACGCCGGTGCCGACCACCATGTCCTGACCCTGGGCGATCCGCTCTACCCGTCCGAGTTGCTGCAGATGGCCGACCCGCCGCTGATGCTGTATGTACTCGGCAGCGTGCAGGCCCTGCATCACCCTCGCCGACTCGCCATCGTCGGCAGCCGCAACCCCACACCCCAGGGCGAGGCCAACGCGCGCCAGTTTGCCCAGGCGCTGGGCCAGGCCGGCGTTTGCGTGGTCTCGGGCCTGGCACTTGGCGTAGACGGTGCAGCCCACGATGGAGCGCTCCTCGGTGGCGCCCCCACCGTGGCCGTCGTCGGCACAGGTCTGGACCGCGTTTACCCCAAGCGCCACCTTGCCCTGGCGCACCGGATCGCCCAGCATGGCGCCATCGTCAGCGAGTACCCACTCGGCACACCGGCTCTGGCGGCCAACTTTCCGCAGCGCAACCGCATCATCGCGGGGCTCTCGCAGGGCACACTGGTGGTGGAAGCGGCCGTGAAATCGGGCTCGCTGATCACCGCGCGACTGGCCGCGGAGCAAGGGCGCGACGTGTTCGCCATCCCGGGCTCCATCCATGCACCGCAGGCGCGAGGCTGCCACGCACTGATCCGCCAGGGTGCCAAGCTGGTGGAGTCGGCTCAGGACATCCTGGAGGACCTGCGATTCACAGATCCGGAGGCACTCGGCAATGCCACGGCGGAGGATGATGACACCGCCACGCGCGATGAAGACGCTCTTTTGCAAGCCATGGGCTACGACCCGGTGAGCCTGGACGCATTGCAGGCACGT
This sequence comes from Hydrogenophaga sp., assembly GCF_025699295.1. Classification (GTDB taxonomy): domain Bacteria; phylum Pseudomonadota; class Gammaproteobacteria; order Burkholderiales; family Burkholderiaceae_C; genus Hydrogenophaga. The sequence goes on from NZ_JAILWB010000006.1 coordinate 148,393, forward strand.
ACGGGAATGGACACTGCGCATCTGCAGGCCCGCCTGCTGGAGCTGGAATTACAGGGCGACGTGGCCCGGCTTCCTGGGGGCCTGCTGCAGCGGCTGGGCCAGGGCTGACCGCCCTGTCGCAGCGAGCCGGGGGCCTCAGTTCAGCAAGCGCTCGGGGTTGGCCTCGAGCTTGGCCATGGCGTCGCGCGTGGCGCGCACGGTGAGCGCCTCTTCCTCGCTCGGCACCAGCAAGCCCGCCTGCAGGTAGGCGGCCACGCGCGTGGCCTGGATCAGGAAGCAGCGGCCGCCATTCGTCACGAACAGGTAGAGCTGCCCGCGCTCGCTGCGCCAGGCCAGCTGCACGCTGTTGAGCTTGCCGTTGTGGTCCAGCCCGAACCACGAGCCGATCTGCAGCTCCACCGCCCAGGAACGCATGGCCTCGTTGGGTTGGCTGCCGCCCTGGTTGATGACCTCGATGTTGCTCGCATCGACCCCGGTGATCATCTCGATGCTTTCGGTGTCCAGGTCGAGGTCGCCCACGCCGTTTTCCGGCAGGTAGTCCTCCAGATTGGCCAGCCGCTCGGACAGGTTGTCCAGGCTTTCCTGCGAAATCGCCTCGGTGCGCGACATGAAGGCGTCGGCCAGCGTGTCGCTGACCGACTTGATGTGCTGATCCTGCAGCGTGGTCGGAAAACCGAGCAAGCTCATGCCCTGGCGCAGGCGTTGCAGCAATCCAGGCAGTTGCTGGATGACGCGCGCGCGGTCGTTGCGGTTGGGCTTGGCGCTGGCGGCCCACAGCAGGTCGGACGCCACCTGCTTGAGCGCGGTGGTTTCCTCGTGCCTCAGGCCATGCTTCACGCTGGCCACCGCGAGCACGTCAACCCAGACCTTGAACAGGAAATCGCGCACCTCATCGCGCACCGGCACGTCATCGAGCAGCTTGCGCAACTCGATGGTGTACTGCACCGACAGGGTCTCCTTCTGCTCGACCTGCTGTGCCACGCTCACAAAGCGACTGGCGCTGCTCTGCTCGCTGAGGTAGGTCGAGAGGAACTTCTGGAACTCGTCGAACACCAGCTGGAACACCCGCCGGCCGGTCTCGGGGTACTGCTCGATCACCTGTACCACACGCTTGATCTCGGCCTCCAGGGCCGCCGAGCCCACGTTGGATTCGAAACCCATGACGCAGGAGCCCATGCGGTCGATCAGGCGACGCGCCGGGTGTTGCAGGGCGCTGAAGAATTCGGGCTCGGCCAGCGCGACGCGCAGCACCGGAATCTGCAGGCGCGCAAACCAGACCCGCACGCTGGGCGGAATGCGTTCCTCGGCCAGGATGCTCTGGAACATCAGCGCCACCACCTCGATCGTGGCCTTCTCGGTCGGTGTGCTGGCGGCTTGCTTGAGTTCGGCCGTGCGCTGGCGAAGCGATGTGGCCGCACGTTCCACATGCCCGGCATCGACATACACCGCGCCAGTTCCCGACGCGCCGGACACATAGAGGCCCGCACCCACGCTGGGTGACGCAATCTGCTGCTGGATCGCCTGCTGCAGGCGCGGTGAAGGGGGCAGCAACTGGGTGGCCTCGAAGTCACCGCCGACCCGATCAACCAGCATGCGCTTGAGCCGGCCAACCACGCCCTGGGCACGCATGCGGGCGCGCGCCAGCGGAGAGGTGCCGGTCATGAGCCGGGTCTCGTCGTGCACACCCATGCCGGACGAATGCGGGCCACGTCGAGCCGCGCCGCCCGATCCCGCGCCGGGGCTCGCACCCTGGCCTGACGCCGCGCCGGAGGCACCCCCCATGCCCGAAGACGGGCCTCCCGCCGACTGATGGGAACCGGCCGCAGCCGCACGGGCGCCTGCCGCCGAGGCATCGCGCCGTGGCACCGGCGGCGCATCGCTGCGGCTGCCGGGCACCCGTCTGACCAGCGCCTGCAGATCGATTTCCTTCATGACGCCGCTGGCCACGAGAAACTCGTTGGCGGCCTTGTAGGCCTCGTGCAGCTTGCTGGCCAGGATGGGCGACAGGGCATCCTGCACCAGCGCCCAGGCTTCGCGCGTCATGTGCGCGTCAAGCCACTGGTCAACCAGGATGCGCGCGGTCACGTCGGGCAACAGCACGTCACCCCGCGGCAACTCCTGCCGGCCTTCGAGATGCTGGATGCGCAGGCGCAGTTCATTGAGTTCGGTGGACGACTTGTCGAGCACCTGCATGGCCAGGCGCGAGGCCAGTATCTGGTCGTCGATGGCGCCCTCGGCCACCAGTTCGAGTTGCCCCGACACGCTGGTCGGGCTCCCTGAGTTGGAGAAGCGCGGCAGCAGCGTGCGCTGCAGCGACTTGCGGGTCTGGTTGAGCCAGGTGGTCTGATTTTTCTGGAACCCGGTCCAGGCATCGCGTCGCAACTGCATCTCGCGCGCGGGGCCTGCCTGGTCGAGGATGGACGTCAGGCGCGTGTCGCAGGCCTTGACCAGTTCGGGAAGTGCGCGGCCCACGTGAACCACGAAGAGTTCACGTGCCTGTTTGGCCAGGGAGGAAACGTGCTGATCGGGCGGCGACACAATGCGTGCAGTATGACACGGTTGGCGTCAATGCCTGGTGGCCAACGCCCCGAACACCGCCATCCTGGCGCCCCGGTTCGCGCTTATACGACAGCCCCGGCATTCGGGTCGTCCGGGTCGCCGTCCGTCCTGGCGGCCTTGACCAGGTCCTCGCGCTTGATGCCCAGCCACATCGCCACCGCCGCGCCGACGAACACCGACGAGTAGATGCCGAAGCAGATGCCGATGGTCAGGGCCAGGGCGAAGTAGAAAAGCGTGGGGCCGCCGAAGATGAGCATGGACAGCACCATCGCCTGGGTCGAGCCGTGGGTGATGATGGTGCGGCTGATGGTCGAGGTGATGGCATGGTCGATGACCTGCTGCGTGCTCATCTTGCGCTGGCGACGGAATGTCTCGCGGATGCGGTCGAAGATCACCACCGACTCGTTGACCGAGTAGCCCAGCACGGCCAGTACCGCCGCCAGCACGGCCAGCGAGAACTCCCACTGGAAGAAGGCGAAGAAACCCAGGATGATGACCACATCGTGCAGGTTGGCGATGATGGCCGACACCGCGTACTTCCACTCGAAGCGGAACGCCAGGTAGATCATGATGCCCACGATCACCAGCGCAAGTGCCTTGAGGCCGCTGGAAACCAGTTCCTGCCCGACCTGAGGGCCGACAAACTCGGTGCGGCGCAAAGTCACCGTCGGGTCCTGGGCTTTCAGGGCCGCGAGCACGGCCTCGCTCTGCTGACCGGACGACTGGCCCGCCTGCGCCGGCAGACGCAGCAGCACGTCGCGCGAGGTGCCGAAGTTCTGCACCGGCACGTCGGCATACCCCAGGGAATCGATGACCTTGCGCACCGATTCCAGATCGGCGGGTTGTTCGTAGGCCACTTCCATGACGGTGCCACCGGTGAACTCCACCGAGAGGTGCAGGCCGCGCGTGGTCAGGAAGAACACGGCCGCCAGGAAGGTGAGGAAGGAGATCGCGTTGAGCAACAGCGCGTTCTTCATGAACGGGATGTCGCGGCGGATGCGGAAGAATTCCATGATGGTGATCCTGGTTCAGTCGGCTTTGACGGCAGGAGTCTGCCCATCCGCGCGCCAGACGGTGCCGATGGCCACTGTCTTGAGCTTCTTCTTGCGGCCGTACCAGAAGTTCACCAGGCCGCGCGAGAAGAACACGGACGAGAACATGCTGGTGACGATACCCAGGCAGTGCACCACCGCGAACCCGCGAACCGGGCCGGTGCCGAAGATCAGCAGCGCCAGGCCGGCGATCAGCGAGGTGACGTTGGAGTCCAGGATGGTGCCCCAGGCGTGGTCGTAGCCGGTGTTGATGGCGACCTGCGGCGAGGAGCCCCGGCGCAGCTCCTCGCGCACCCGCTCATTGATCAGCACGTTGGAGTCGATCGCCATGCCCAGCGCCAGCGCCATGGCCGCGATGCCCGGCAGGGTCAGCGTCGCCTGCAGCATGGACAGCAGCGAGACCAGCAGCAGCAGGTTGAAGCCCAGCGCGATGCTGGAGAACATGCCGAACAGCATGTAGTAGGCGCACATGAACACCACGATGGCAACAAAACCCCAGACCACGCTGTTGAAGCCCTTGGCGATGTTCTCCGCGCCCAGGCTGGGGCCGATGGTGCGTTCTTCGATGATTTCCATCGGCGCGGCCAGCGAACCCGCGCGCAGCAGCAGGGCGGTATCGTTCGCTTCGACCGTGGTCATGGCGCCCGAAATCTGCACGCGCCCGCCGCCGATCTCGCCACGGATCACCGGCGCCGTGACCACTTCGCCCCGTCCCTTCTCGAACAGGATGATGGCCATGCGCTTGCCGACGTTCTCGCGCGTGACGTCGCGGAAAATGCGCGCGCCCTTGGCATCGAGCGTGAGGTGCACCGCTGCTTCCTGGGTCTGGTTGTCGAAGCCGGCCTGGGCATCGGTCAGGTTTTCGCCCGTGAGCAGGACCTCGCGCTTGACGATGACCGCCTGGCCATTGGGTTCCGGGTAGCGCTCGGCCCCGAAGGGGACTGGACCGGTGCCGCGCGCGGCGGCCTGGGCCTCCACGCTCTCGTCCACCATGCGGACTTCCAGCGTGGCCGTGCGGCCCAGGATGTCCTTGGCTTTGGCCGTGTCCTGCACGCCAGGCAACTGCACGACGATGCGGTCGGCGCCTTGCTGCTGGATCACGGGTTCGGCCACGCCGAGCTCGTTGATGCGGTTGTGCAGCGTGGTGATGTTCTGTTTGAGCGCCTGCTCCTGCACCCGGCGCGCGGCCTCGGGGGCGAAGGTCGCCACCAGCCGATCCGTGGCTTCGCTGACTTCCAGATCCGGGAACTGCTCGCCAATCAAGTCGCTCGCCGCCTGCAGGGTCTGGGCATCGGTGGCACGCAGCTCGATGCTCTGGCCGTTGCGGCTGATACCGCTGTGACGCACGCCCTTCTCGCGCAGCAGGGTGCGCAGATCGGCGGTGAGCACGTCGGCACGGCGTTGCAGGGCCGCAGCCATGTCCACCTGCAGCATGAAGTGCACGCCGCCGCGCAGGTCCAGGCCCAGGTACATGGGTGAGGCGCCCAGCGCCGCGAGCCACGCCGGCGTTCGTGGCAACAGGTTGAGCGCGACCACGTACCCGGCGGCGTCGGCCTCGGGATTGAGCGCCTTCTCCAGGGCATCACGCGCCTTGAGCTGTTGATCGGTGTTCTCGAAGCGGGCCTTCACCGAGGTGGCATCGAGCTGGATCAGCGCGGCGTTGATGCCCTGCGCCGCCAGCACCTGTTCGACCTGCGTGACTGTGCCGCTGTCGATGCGCACCGTGGAGCGGGCCGCCGACACCTGCACTGCGGGCGATTCGCCGAACAGGTTGGGCAGGGCATAGAGGGCACTGATCAGCAAGGCGACCAGAATGATCGCGTACTTCCACAGCGGGTATCGGTTCATGGCAATGCCTTGAGGGGGAATGGGTCCAGGGCGTCACGGGTCCGGTTCCGCCGGCCCGTCAACGCCGCCCCCTCGAGGGGGAGCGGGTCCGGCGCCCGCTGACCCGGGCGGGGATAGGCCTTATTTGAGCGTGCCTTTGGGCAGCACCTGCACGACGGCGGTGCGCTGCATCTGGACTTCCATGCCATCGGCAAGTTCCACGCCCACATAGATCTCGCCGATCTTCGACACCTTGCCGAGCAAGCCGCCCGCGGTGACGATTTCGTCGCCCTTGGCCAGCGCCTCGACCATGGCCTTGTGCTCCTTCTGGCGTTTGAGCTGGGGGCGGATCATCACGAAGTACAGCACCACGAACATCAGCACCAGCGGCAGCAGGCCCAGGATGGTGGATTGGGTGTCGCCGCCGGAGGCGGCCTGGGCGTAAGCGGAGGAAATGAACACGGGGGTCTCCAACAGGTTCAAGGGTCACGACAATGCCGAAGGCCCGGGACGCGCAGGGCGCCGCCGGGCACTCCGGACTCAACCAGGGATTGTATGCCGGGGGGTCCGGCCCGTTCAGGCAGCCCGGGCCAGGTCGCTTGCCTGCGCGGGCTGGCGCCACTGCTGCAGCAGGTTGTCGCGGCGCGTCCTGGCCGCGGCCAGGTGGCGCGCCTTGACGTGGCCGAAGCCCTTGATCTGTTCGGGTACGCAGGCAATGTCCACCGCCAGTGCGTGGTTGTCGGCGTTCAGCCCGGTCAGCAGCGCCTCGATGTCGGCGCGGTACTCAACGATCAAGGCCCGCTCGGTGCGTCGCTCCTCGGTGCGGCCAAAGACGTCCAGCGCCGTGCCGCGCAGCCCCTTGAGGCGCGCCAGCACCTTGAAGACCGTGAACATGGCGGGGCCGAAGGGTTGCTTGACCAGCTCGCCACGCTCGTTCTTCCTGGCGATCAGTGGCGGCGCCAGATGCAGCCTGAGCTTGTAATCGCCCTCGAACTGGTTCGCCAGCCGCGCATGGAAGGCCGGGTCGCTGTGCAGGCGCGCCACTTCGTACTCGTCCTTGTAGGCCATGAGCTTGAACAGGTAACGCACCACCGCTTCGGTCAGCGCGCTCTTGCCCAGCGGAGCCTCAGCCGCGCGCACGCGCTCCACAACGCTGCGGTACTGCGCGGCGTAGGCGGCGTTCTGGTAGCCAGTGAGGAACTCGACCCGGCGCGCGATCAGCTCGTCGAGCGAGTCGCGCTTCCTGAACTGGATCACCTGCTCGCCGCTGCCGGCCTTCTGCCAGAGGGCGGCCACCGCCTGCGGGTCGTGCGCGGCGCGGCGACCCCATTCGAAGGCGGCCTTGTTCTTGTCGATCTGCACCGCGTTGAGCTCGATCGCGCGCATCAGCGATTCCAGCTCCAGCGGCAGCCAGCCCTTCTGCCAGGCGTAGCCCAGCATCATGGGGTTGGTGTACAGGCTGTCGCCCATCAGGCGCGTGGCGGCGGTCTCTGCGTCGAAGGTACCCACGGCGTCGGCGCCCAGGCTGTGCACCAGCGCGTCCACGCAGGCCTGCGCCGGGTTCTGCCAGTCGGGGTTCTTCACGAAGGCCGCCGTCGGCGTGGCGTTCACGTTGAGCGCCACGTGCGTGCGCCCCGCGCGCAGGCGCTGCCAGGTCTCCTTGTTGGCGCTGACGATCGGATCGCAACCCAGGACCAGGTCGGCCGACGCGGCCGAGACGCGCGTGGTGCGGATGTCGTCCTGCCGCGCACCGATCAGCACATGGCTCCAGGTTGCGCCACCCTTCTGCGCCAGACCCGCCGCGTCCTGCGTGACGATGCCCTTGCCTTCCAGGTGAGCGGCCACGCCCAGCAGCTGGCCGATGGTGATGACGCCGGTGCCACCCACGCCAGCGACGATCACGCCCCAGGCTTCCGCGCCCAGCGCAGGCAGGGCGGGATGGGGCAGCGTGCCGCCGGTCCATTCGATCTTTGCGCCACCCTTGTCCTTCTTGCGCAGCTGACCGCCTTCGACGGTGACGAAGCTCGGACAGAAGCCCTTCAGGCAGGAGTAGTCCTTGTTGCAGGTGCTCTGGTTGATGGTGCGCTTGCGGCCGAACTCGGTCTCCAGCGGCTCGACCGAGAGGCAGTTGGACTGCACGCCGCAGTCGCCGCAGCCCTCGCACACCAGTTCGTTGATGACCACGCGCTTGGCCGGGTCGACCAGGGTGCCGCGCTTGCGGCGGCGGCGCTTCTCGGTGGCGCAGGTCTGGTCGTAGATGATGACCGTCGTGCCCTTGATCTCACGGAATTCGCGCTGCACGGCATCCAGCGTGTCGCGGTGCAGGATCGCGATGCCCTCGGGCAGGCCCTTCACGCTGCCGTACTTCTCCGGCTCGTCGGTGACGATGGTGATCTTCACCGCGCCCTCGGCGCGCATGCTCTGCGCGATCTGCACCACGCTGTGGCCCTCGGGCCGCTCACCCACCTGCTGGCCACCGGTCATGGCGACGGCGTCGTTGTAGAGGATCTTGTAGGTGATGTTCACTCCGGCCGCGATGGACTGGCGCACCGCCAGCAGCCCGCTGTGGAAGTAGGTGCCGTCGCCCAGGTTGGCGAACATGTGCTGGTCGTGGCTGAACGGCTGCTGGCCGACCCATGGCACGCCCTCGCCACCCATCTGGGTGAAGCCCACGGTGGCGCGGTCCATCCAGATGCTCATGAAGTGGCAGCCGATGCCGGCCATGGCGCGCGAGCCCTCGGGCACCTTGGTGCTGGTGTTATGCGGGCAGCCCGAGCAGAACCAGGGCTGGCGCTCGGCACCGGCCACGCCCTGCGTGAGCAGGGTCTGCATGGACTGCTCCTGCGCGGTGAGGATCGCGAGTTGCGCGTCGATGCGCGCCATCACGTCCTCAGGCACCTGGCCCATCTTCTTCAAACGCCTGGCAATCGCGCGCGCGATGAGGGCGGGCGAGAGGTCGGCATTGGCACGCAGCAGTGTGTGCGTGCTCGGGTTGGGCACGCTCCACTCGCCACCGGTGAAGTCGCCCTCGCCTTCGTCGAACTTGCCCAGCACATTGGGCCGCACATCGGGCCGCCAGTTGTAGAGCTCTTCCTTCAGCTGGTACTCGATGACCTGGCGCTTCTCCTCCACCACCAGAATTTCACGCAAGCCGGTGGCGAACTCGCGCGTGGTCTGCGCTTCCAGTGGCCAGACCACCGCCACCTTGTGCAGGCGCAGGCCGATGCGCTGGCAGGTGGCGTCGTCCAGTCCCAGGTCGAGCAAGGCCTGGCGGGTGTCGTTGTAAGCCTTGCCGCTGGCAATCAGGCCGAGGCGGTCGTTCGGCCCGGCGATCACGTTGTGGTTGAGGCGGTTCGCGCGGATATAGGCCAGTGCGGCGTACCACTTGTAGTCGAACAGGCGCGCTTCCTGGTCCAGCGCGTGGTCGGGCCAGCGGATGTGCACGCCACCGGGCGGCATCTCGAACTCGGGGATCACGATGCGCACACGATCGGGATCGATGACGGCCGTGGCGCTGGATTCCACGATTTCCTGGATCGTCTTCATGCCGGCCCACACACCGCTGAAGCGGCTCATGGCAAAGGCATGCAACCCCAGGTCGAGGATGTCCTGCACCGAGGTCGGGAAGAACACGGGCAGGCCGCAGGCCTTGAAGATGTGGTCACTCTGGTGCGCGGCGGTCGAGCTCTTCGCGACATGGTCGTCGCCAGCGACCGCGATCACGCCCCCCCAGGGTGTGGTGCCGGCCATGTTGGCGTGCTTGAACACATCCGAACAACGGTCGACGCCGGGGCCCTTGCCGTACCAGATGCCGAACACACCATCGAATTTGTTGGTACCGGGCGGTGCAAAGCCCAGTTGCTGCGTGCCCCAGAGCGCGGTCGCGGCCAGCTCCTCGTTCACGCCGGGCTGGAAGACGATGTTCTGCGCCTTCAGATAGGGCGCCGCCTTCTGCAGCGCCTGGTCGTACCCCCCCAGCGGCGAGCCGCGGTAGCCACTGACGAAGCCGGCCGTGTTCTTGCCCACCAGTGCGTCGCGCTGACGTTGCAGCATGGGCAGCTTCACCAGCGCCTGCACACCGCTCATGAAGGCACGACCCTGATCGAGCGCGTATTTGTCGTCGAGGGTGACCGTTTCCAGCGCGCGGCGGATGTGGTCGGGCAGGGGGGCGTTCATCGGCTTGTCTCCGTGGGGAAAGGTGGGGCCCGCTTCGTGGGCGGGTCGTGAACAGGGCCTTTGCCGGATAGGCGCACGCCCTCAGTGTGGCGCACAGTGTATGCCCCGCTGCGCGATAGGTGTTTGCGTTCCATGCCCGATTTATTGATGATCGAGAAAGATTCGTTCTCAAATACAGCAACCATGGAAACACTCGACAAGTTTGACATCGCCATCCTGCAAGAACTGCAAAACGATGGACGCCTGACCAACGCCGAACTGGCGCAGCGCGTGGGTCTGTCGGCAGCGCCCTGCTGGCGGCGCGTGCGAGCCCTGGAGGAGTCGGGCTTCATTCGCGGCTACCGGGCCGAGATCGACCGGGAGAAGATCGGCCTGGGCGTGCTCGCTTTCGTGCGCCTGGACGCCGACCGCAACAGCGGTGAAGTCACGCGCAGCCTGGAAAACGCGATCCGTGGCATCCCAGAGGTGGTGTCCTGCCACTACATCAGCGGCTCGGGCACCTTCGAACTCCAGGTGGTCAGCCGCGACCTGAACCATTTCAGCCAGTTCGCCCGGGAGGTGCTGCTCAATCTGCCCAACGTGAAGGACCTGCACACCAGCTTCTCCCTGGGTGAAGTCAAGTCCGGCAGTGCGCTGCCGCTGTCTCATCTGTTAACCGGAAGTACCACCACGGCAAAAAGGCCTCGAACTTGAGTACTTTTTCCGCCGTTCGTCTTCCGTTTTTAACCGTTGACTAACAAAGTCGCCGTAAGTGCTTGAAATGTGTGAAGTTTTTCCCACGGCAATCTTGCTCGATCCAGTGACTTTCCGTAACATCGCGCCACCAACCACCCGTGGGCCGCGTACCGAAAAGTGCACAGACCACATTTTTGCACCCACTTTTGAAGGAAACGCCGTGAAAAATGCTCTGCTGCTCAAGTCCACCCTGGCCCTGGCTCTGGCCACCCCGTTGCTGGCCTCGGCCGAATCGCAACTCGTCAGCGGCTCCGGCACCGCCACCGCCCGCCTGAACCTGCAGGTCGTGATTCCGGGCTTCATCGCGCTGAAGGTCGGTACCGGCGCCATCCTCTCCAACACCGCCACGGTGGATCTGGTGGACTTCGTCCTGACCGATCCGCAGGCCAGCGTCGACGGCAACGTCGCGGCCACCTCGGGTGGTGTGGTCGAGGTGCAACTGCTGTCCAACATCGGCAACGTGAACTTCTCGTCGGCGGGCGCAGCGCTGACCGATGGCACCGAATCCATCCCCCTGTCGCGCATTGCCGTCGCATCCGCCGGTACCTTGGCCCACCCGACCTTCGGCGCGGCGGCGGCCACGGTGACCCCCACGTCGGGCCGGATCATCAACCGCACCAGCGACTGGACGTTCAGCTACAACCACCAGGGCGCCACCGCGCCCGTGGGCGCCGGCACCTACCAGACGCAGGTGACCTATACCGCCGTGGCTCCCTGACTCACCAGTGAATGCAGGCAGGCCAGATGGTGACCCTGGCCGCGACGACGGAGGGGCCGCAGATCGCGACCCTCCGTTTGCTTTTGGCGCCAGCGCCAGGCCTGCCTGAAACCGTCAGCACACCTTTGGCCAGAATGACGCCATGAAGCGCGCTCCTTGCTCCAGCACACCCCGACACCTCGTCGGTGCCTGCCTGGCGCTGCTGTGCGTGGCGGAAATGGCGGCCGCACATGCCTGGTCGCTGACCGTCAACTCCGGTTCACGTCGACTGTTCCTCCATGTTGGCAACGGCGCCCTGAGCGGCTCACAGGGCACGCTCAATGGCTCCACGGGCCGCAGCGGCATCGTCAACACGGTGCAGGTGGCACCCACGGTCGCCCAACTGATCAGCGGCACCCCCCTGGCCATGACCAGCGACAGCACCCAGAACATCAGCCTGTATGGCGACGGCAACAACACCTGCCCGACGCCTGCCAGCCAGGTCATGATCGGCGCGGGCTATCGCCGCAACGGTGGCGCGGCCAATGCCACGCTGACGGTTGCATCCCCCGCCACGCTCACCAACCTGGTCACGGGCGACACCATCCCGATCACCCAGATCAGCTGGACCGTCTCCGCACCTGGCAGTGGTGTTCCGAACGTGATCCCAGCGGGCGCTTTCAACGGAGGCACCCAGACGCTGGCCACCGTGCCGGGAAATACCTACATCGAAAACTGCCACACGTTCAACTACGCCAACAGCGCCGTTCGAGGCGCGGGCACCTACACCGGCCAGGTCACCTACACCCTTGCAAGCCCATGATGCGGTTCAAACCCTTTCTCACGGTAATGGCGTGCATGTTGATGACCGCCACGGCCGGGGCCAACCCGCACCGGCTGGACGACTCGCTGAGCCACACCGTGCCGCCCAACGTGCAGATGCAGTGGCTGCCTTTGAAATCGGGCCAGGCTTTCGCGGGAGGCATGGAGGCCTGGGTGCGCGTCAACATCCGCATCGACACCCGCGACTGGATGGGTCGCAGTGGGCGCATCTACATGGTGCTGCCCCGTGACCAGGCCTCCGACATCGAAGCCGTGTGGACGACCCAGGGGCGCCTGCAGGCCGGACGCCTGGTGTCGGGAGAACGCACCCTCGTCTTCGCGGGTACCATCCCCGCGGCCACCCTGGAAGACCAGATCCACGTGCGGCTGCGCTCGAACGCCGACTGGACATCCAGCAGCAGGCGCCTGAACTTCCATTTCGAACTCGACGTCGACTGAATCCGTCATGCCCATTGCGTCCTCGAGATCCTTGTTCCGCGCGTCGCATGCCTGGCTGGGCTGGGCATGCTCCGGTATCCTGACCTGTCTGCCTGTCATGTCGCAGGCCCAGGGCTTCGCGGCCTACATCACGCCGCCGCGCTTCGAGGTGCAGGCCACACCCGGTCAGGCGCTGCGCCAGGTGCTGGAGATCCAGCACGTGGGGCAGCAACCGGGTCGCTTCCGCATCTACACGAGCGACTGGACGCTCAACCCCGACAACTCCGTCACCTTCAGCACCGATCTGGCCGCAGACAGCTGCCGGCCCTGGGTGGCCATCGAAAAGCGCGAGTTGGTGATCGAACCCGGCTCGCGCTACCGCTACCGGTTTGAAATCACCCCACCCCCTGGCACGACGGCGCGCGAGTGTCGCTTTGCCCTCATGATCGAAGGCCTGGATGTCGCCAGGGCACAGGGCAGCCTGGACCTGCCGGTGGGGGGGCGCATCGGTGTCGTCGTATATGTCGCCATCGGAGACGCGGCGCCTCTATTGGAAATCGCGGCCACCAAGGTCACCATGGTCGACGGCAAGCCCACCGCCATGATCGAGGTGCGCAACCGTGGCAACGCCCATGGGCGGCTCGACGGTTTCGTCAATGGCACCGATGCCTCCGGCGCGCGGTTCGAGATGGCGCCCGCCGACCTGCCGATCCTGTCTGGCGAGACCCGCGGCGTTGCGATCACGCCAGTGATCGAAGACGGCAAACCCACGCCCGAGATCCGCTTCCCGCTCACCATCAAGGGCACCCTTGAGTGGGGCAAGAACCGCCTGCCGCTGGACGCCAGCTTCACCCCATGAGGGGCGGGGTGACACGCTCATCCCGCTGCCTGCTGGCCTTCCTGGGCTTCCTGATCCAGCTGCCGGGGGTCGCGGCGCAGGGCACCTCCACACCATCCGGCACCAGCGAGCCTGCACCCGCCTACGTGGACCGGGTGATCGAGAACCTGCCACCGCAGGCCGCCATCGACGGCGAAGCCTATGTCTACGACCGCGAGGGCCTGCCGCGTTTCCTGCGCCTGGAAACCCGTCTGGGCACCGAACCGTTCGACCAGCGGCACGCCACCCGCATCGGCTACGGCATCTACGGTCTGCTCGAAACGCCCAACCACGGCACGCTCTCGATCGATGGCACCTACGCGCCACGCGGCAGCAGCGGCAGCATCACGCTGCGCCAGCGCGCCATGCCGCTGGAGGGTGGCTGGTTGACCAGCAACGAGCTTGGCGTGATCAACACGCCCGCCCCCGCCATCTCGCGCCTGCCTTCCCGCGTGTACGTTCCCTCGGCCCTCCTGCAGGGCGTGAGCACCGAGTGGGAAAACCCGGGGCAGGGTATCCAGTTGCAGGCCTCCGCTGGCGAACCCGGGCAACTGGAGTTTCTGCCGGCAAGCGGCTTTCGGGGCTTGCCGGGGCGGCGCACCACATTGGGAGGGCAGTGGCGGATCAACGCAGCAGAAGCCGACCCGCTGTCCTCCGAGGGCTGGACACTGGCAGCGCGACACGAGGACGCGCGCGGCGTGTCGGTCTTCGACACGCCCCAGCAGCCCGGTGGCATCGTCGATGTGAATTCGACCCTGCTGGCCTTGAGGCACGATGGCGCGCAACACCGCATCCAGGGTCAGGTGGTGAGCACCCGGGCCAGCCAACTGAGCGGTAGCCGAAACGGTTTCTGGATCGACGGCGAGTGGGACGATGGTCCACGCAAGCACGGGGCAGGCGCGTACCGCCTGGAGCCCGACCTGAGCTGGGCGCAGTTGCCGCTGGCGAACAACGTCGTCGGCGCCTACCTGCGCTCGAGCTGGCGCACGCGCCAATGGTCGGCGGAAGGCTCGGTCGACTGGCTCGATTCCATCGTCGGCCGCAGCGACAGCGGTTTCTTCGCGACAGGATCGGCGCGCTGGCGACTCAACCGCGACCACTCGCTGGGCGTGGGCACGGCGGTGCGCCAGTTCAATGGCAACGCCTGGAGCACCTATGGCGACTGGCGCTTCCGCAACGGCTGGGGTTCCAGCGGCCTGCGCCTGGAATTCACCGGCGACGACAGCCAGGCCGACTCGCGCGGGTTGACCTGGGACCAGGAATGGGAGGTGCCACAGGGCTGGGCGCTCTCCACCAGCCTGGGCGCCACCGCGTACACCGCCACCGAGTTCCAGACAGCTGAAACCACGTGGAGCGCGGCCATGAGCCTGGCCGCACCGCTGAGCGGCAAAGCCAGCATGCGCGGCAACCTCATCACCGAGCGCAGCAACACCGGACGGACGCGCCACAGCCTGAACCTGGGCGCCCAGTGGCGCATGAACCCGCGCTGGAGCCTGGAAGGCAACTACTACCGCTCCACCGGGCGCAGCCGCGTGAGCCGCACGCTCGACCCCCTGGCCCCGGTGCCGCAGACGATCGCGGATTCAGACCGCTCGTTCTACGCCGTGCTGCGCTACGAATTCGAAGCCGGCAGCCGCAACGTGCCGCTTGGCGGCAAGGCGGCCGACGGGGGCGGCCGCATCGAGGGTACGGTGTATTTCGACGCCAACCGCAGCGGCACCCAGGAAGCCAGCGAAACCGGCGTGCCCAATGTCACCGTGTATCTGGACAACCGCTACGCGGTGCGCACCGACAACCAGGGCCGCTTCGAGTTCCCGTTCGTCGCCCAGGGCCCTCGCACGGTGAGCGTGCGCAGCGACACCCTGCCGCTGCCCTGGAACGTGGTGGACGAGGGCCAGGCACGGGTGGACGTGCGCCTGCGAGAAGGCGTCAGCCTCACCATTCCGGTGCAGCGCAGCGAGTGACCTGAGGCCTTTTCGGGGTTCACCGCCTCCGGTGGCCTACACGAAACGGGGATTCAAGTTCGGGGGGGAGGGGCCGATAGTGGGACATGAGCGCCGCAAAACACCCCCTTTTCCCCGCTTTGGCCGCCGGCGTCCTGGTGCTGGCTCCATCGACCAGCATCGGTGAAAGCGTGCTGACCAGCGCGGGAAAGGCCAGCGCGACGCTGGAACTGCGCATCATCATCCCGCCCGTCATGCAGGTACTGGAAAACAGCCACCCCGTGCGCATGGACGCAGAAGCCAGTGGCGACTGGAGCGCCGAGCAGCGGTTGGTGGTGGTATCCAACATGAAGCGCGGCTTCTGCGTCACCCTGCGCATGAGCGCACCGGAAGTGGAAAACTGGCGCCTGCGGTCGCCGCAGTCCGGTGGCATCACCCTCAACCCGGTGAGCGATGGCTATCGACTGTGCACGCCACGCCCGGGACGGTACACGCTGCTGCTGCAGCACGAGTTCGACGCCACGCAAAAGACCGCCAACAGTGAGCTGCGCTGGCCTGTGCGGACCGACATCACCGCGCTCTGATCCGCGCCTACCGGGGCACCAGCACCCACATCTGCAACGGCTGCTTGAGCGCCGCGGCGGTGACGTAGGCCTCGTCCGTCCAGCCGCCCCAGCCGGTGAACAGGTCGGCGCGCACCGCGCCCACGATGGCGCCACCGGTGTCCTGCGCCATCACCAGCCGCTGCAGGTTCAGCGTGGCCCCTTGCGTGGCCAGCCAGACCGGCGTGCCGTACGGAATGCTCTGCGGGTCGACCGCGATCGAGCGGCCGGGCGTGAGCGGCACGCCCTGCGCGCCACGCGGGCCAAAGCGCGCATCGAGTTCGGTCAGGGCCTCTTCGCGGAAGAACACGGTGCGCGGGTTGCTCCACAGCATCTCGTTGAGGCGCTGCGGGTTCTGTGCTGCCCAGGCCTTGATCGCGGCCCACGAGGCCTCGGTGATGGCGCGCTGGTCGAGCAGCCAGCGCCCCACGCTCTGGTAAGGCTGACCATTGTGCGCGGCAAACGCCACGCGCACCTGGCGCGTGCGGCCATCGGCTTCCACGAAGTTGAGCCGGCCCGATCCCTGGATCTGCAGGATCAGCGCGTCGATCGGGTCGGCCAGCCAGGCCACGGCACGACCCTGCAGCGCTGCCTGAGCCGCGGGCAGGGTGTCGATCTCCTGGCGGCTGTACCAGACCTGCCCGGGGCGCAAACCCGCCGGCGGCGCGTACAGCGGCACGCGGTAGGTGGCTGTGGGCACGCGGCTGGCGGCCATGATCGGCTCGTAGTAGCCCGTGAGCAGCCCGGCGGGCAGGCTGCCGTCGGCCTCGCTCACGCGGTAGGGCAGGAAACGGCGTTCCACCCAGGCCTGCTGCTCGGCCGGTGTGCCGATGGAGAGCTGGCGCACCTCGGCGCACAGCGCGGCGTGACCAGGCACCGGTTTTTCGCAGCCGCGCACCCAGGCGTTCCACACCTCGTGCAGGCTGTCCTGTCCCCAGCCGGGCAGTTCGCTCCAGCGCACCGGCACCCACCGGCTCTTGCCGCGCTGCAACGGCGCGGGCAGCACCGTGTCGTCGGGCGCGGTCACCACGGGCGGCGGCGCATCGGGCACCGGCGTCGCGGGCGGCGGAACGCGCACGGAGGTGCAGGACACCAGGCTTCCTACAATCAAGGCACCCGCCAGCCGGCGCCACGCCACCTGGCCCCACCCCCGACCATCCACTGCGAAAACCCCTGTTCGTTCCATGACCCTGTTACTGCTCGAGGCGCTCGGTGCGCTGGTATTGCTGGTGTTCATCGTGTGGTGGACCATGTTTTCCGGTCGCAAGAAGGGCGAGTTGCCCGACGAGGTGCAGCGCGAGAAAGAGCGCGACGGCTCCGCGCCCCCGAAGCGCGACTGAGGCGCTCGCCCGTCATTGCGGGCGCAGCACATTGGCCAATTCGACAGCCGACTTCACGCCCATCTTGTCGAACACGCGCGAGCGGTGCACCTCCACCGTGCGCACGCTGATGTGCAGCTGGTCGGCCACCAGCTTGTTGGGCAGGCCGGCGATCACGAGGTCCATGACATCGCGCTCGCGATCGGTCAGGCTGTCCAGGCGTTGCCGCAGTTCGCGTTGCGCGCGCTGCTGCGCGATCACCTGGGCCGAACGGTCCAGCGCCTGCTCGACGCGATCGACCAGTGCGTTGTCGGAAAACGGCTTCTCGCAGAAATCGAAGGCGCCGCGCTTGACGGCGTCCACCGCCGTGGGCACATCGGCATGGCCGGAGAGGAAGATCACCGGCACCGCGGCCTGCCAGGGCAGGGCGAGCAGCCGCTCGAACAGCGAGAGGCCGCTCATGCCGGGCATGCGCACATCCAGCAGCACACAGCAGGGCGCCGCCGGCATTTCGGTCCAGATCGTCGCCTCGCCTTCGAAGGCCTCGGCGCTGTCGTAGCCTTCGCTCAGCAGCCGCCGCGTGCGCAACAGCCAGGCCAGCGCCTCGCGCACGCCGGCGTCGTCGTCGACCAGGTAGATCTTGGCATCCGGGTGCTGCGTCATGCGCGGATGATAAGGGGCACCCCCCGCCGCGCCGCGAGGGAAGCGGTCATGCCGCGCCGGGCAAGGTGAACCGGAACACGGTGCCACGCGGCTGCGCGGGTTCGTGCGTGAGGGCGCCACCATGCTGCTCGATCACGGTGCGGCACAGGCTCAGACCCAGGCCCATGCCTTCGGCCCGGGTGGTGAAGAAGGGCGTGAACAGTTTGTCCGCGACCTCGGGGCTCAAACCCGTGCCATGGTCGGTGACGGCGAAGGACACCCATGTCTTTTGCGCCTGCCCGCCCGGCGTTTGCCCCGAATGCAGGCGCAGCTGGCCCACCTCCAGGCGCAGCAGGCGCAGCCCCGAGTGGGTGGACGGATCGCCCGGTGGCATGGCCTGCACGCCGTTGCGAGCCAGGTTCAGCAGCACCTGCTCGACCATGGTGCGGTCGCACAGCACCGGTGGGCAATCGGGTGCAATGTGGATCTGCAGCCGGATGCCCTGCTTCTTGACCTGCAGGCCCAGCAGCGGCTGGATGGCGTCGATCAGGCTCTGGGGCGTGACCACCTCGCGTGCCTGCTCGCGCCGACGCACGAAGTCGGCCACGCTCTTGATGACACGCCCGGCGCGATCGGCCTGCTCGCCAATGCGCCGCATGGCCTGCACCAGATCGGCCTGCACCGGCGCGACCGCCAGCTCGGCGCCCTGGGGCGCCTCCAGCAGATTGAGGGTGCCACTGGCATAGCTCGCGATCGCGGCCAGCGGCTGATTGAGTTCGTGGCTCAGCAGCGAGGCCATCTCGCCTACCGTGGCCAGGCGCGCCGTCGCCTGCAGGCGCTCCTGCGAGGCGCGGTTGAGTTCTTCGACGCGGCGCTGCTCGGTCAGATCCAGGATCGCGCTCATGAAGCCGGTCTGCTGCCCCTGCGCGTCGATCAGCGGCGCCTCGATGATGAGCACGGGAAAGCGCGTGCCATCGGGACGCTGGAACACCGACTCGTAACCCTCTCGCGGCAGGATCTGTCCGGCCAGGCGCACCATCTGCCGCTGCTGGTATTCATCGACCAGCTCGGGCGGCCACCACGGCGCGGGCAGGCCGCTGCCCACGAGTTGCTCGGCGCTCAGGCCCACCATCTCGCAGAAGGCGGGGTTCACGTAGGTGATGCGGCCCTGCATGTCGCGCGCGCGCAGGCCGGTCACCAGCGAGTCCTCCATCGCCTTGCGAAAGGCCAGCGCCTCGGCCACGTCGAGCTCGGCGCGCTGGCGGCGGCGGATGTCGCGCCCGAGCAGCAGCAGCACCGAGAGCAGCGCCAGCGAGAGCGCACCCACCACCGCGGTGAGCACATTGGGGAACAGGCCGCGTACCAGGCGCGGGCTCTGCAACTGCAGCAGCAGCGTGTGGCCTGGCAGGTCGAGCACGGCGCGGGCCGAGAGTGTGCGGCGCGTGCCGGCCACCGTGCTGTGCAGCGCCAGGCGGGTGCCGTCGGCCTCGTTGAATGCCAGGCCACGGCCGCGCAGGATGTCCTTGTTGGTCAGCTCGGCGAGCATGCCGGGCAGGGAGTAGGTGGCCACCAGGAAACCGGCCGGGGTTCCCGCGCGCGTCACCGGCAGGCACATCTCCATCATCTCGATGCCCTTGCCATCGCGCAGCGGCCAGAAATAGCTGCTGGAGTAGGCCGGCCCCGACTGGCGCACCGCGTTGTCGCAGGCCAGGTTCACCTCGGGCAGCGCCTGGGCGCGATCCAGGTAGCTGAACAGGTCGGGAATGTAGAGGCTGTCGCGGTGGGCGAGCAGGCGCCTGCCGGTGTCGCGCCACTCCAGCCGCACCAGCTCGCGGTGCAGGGCCAGCAGGTCGGCCGCCGGGGCGCTCCAGCTATCCACCGTCGGCGTCACGCTGTAGAGCGTCTGCAGCGTCTGCACATTGCGCAGCAGGTTGCTGCGGATGTCGCCGGAGATGGTGGCCGCGTCCTGCTCCAGGGCGGCCTGATCGCGCGCCTCCTCGTACTCCGCCGCGAGGAACACCAGCACCGCCAGCAGCGACACCACCAGCAGGATCAGCGCCGCCCAGAGGCGCCAGCGGCGCGAGCGCAGGCGCTGGCGCCAGGGGCTGCGCGGGTGCGGGAGCATTCAGAGACGGCGGTGCTGCAGAGAGGGCAGTTGCTCGCGCACGCTGCGAAGGCGCTCGATGTCCAGGTCGGCCAGCACCACGCCCGGGCCCGTGGCCTGCAGGGCCATCACCTCGCCCCAGGGGTCGATGACCATGCTGTGGCCCCAGGTGCGGCGCCCGTTCTCGTGCTTGCCGCCCTGCGCGCTGGCAATGACGAAGGCCTGGTTCTCGATCGCGCGCGCGCGCAGCAGCACCTCCCAGTGGGCCTGGCCCGTGGTGTGCGTAAAGGCCGCGGGCACGAGCAGGATGTCGGCCGCGAGCATGCGGTAGAGCTCGCCAAAGCGCAGGTCGTAGCACACGCTCTGGCCCACGCGCCATTCCTGGCCGCCGCGGTCGCGGCACTCGAACACGGTGGGTGTCTCACCCGCCATCAGCACGGCTGCCTCGTCGTAATGCTCGCGGCCGTTGTCGTAGCGGAACAGGTGGATCTTGTCGTAGCGGCTGATACTTTCTCCGCGCGGGTTGTAGACCATGGAGGCATTCGCGGCGTGGCTGGGGTCCTCGGTGGCCATGGGCAGCGTGCCGCCCACCAGCCACAGCTTGAGGTCGCGCGCGGCATCCGACAGGAAGTCCTGCACCTTGCCCAGGCCGGGCGTCTCGGCCAGCACCAGCTTGTCCTCGTCGCGGGTGCCCATGAAGCAGAAGTACTCGGGCAGCACCGCGAGTTCGGCACCGGCAGCGGCGGCCAGGCGCAGCAGCCGCAGGGCTTCGCTGAGGTTGGCGTCCAGGCTGATGCCCGAGACCATCTGGATGGAAGCGACTTTCATCCGGACTCCCGGGAACGAAAAAGGGAAACGAGGGGGTTGCTCATGGGACAGGGTCCTTTCGATCGGGATGGCGGCGCGCGTCTGCCCGAACCGCCGTGACCAGCCTGACAGCTTACTGCAGCGCGCCGGTTGCCGGGTCGCGCGCGGCCGCCGCGGCCGGTGGCGCCGGGCGCTCCATCTTCTCCACCTGCGGATCGGCCCAGCTGCCGGTCACGCGAAACTGCTGCGTGGCCGCCGACTGCAGCGGCTGGCGCAGCAGGAACTGGGCCAGAAAGCTGCCCAGCCCGACGGCGGGATTGATGGCGGTGGCGATCAGCGAAGCTGTGCCGGTGCCGATTTCGGGCACCACCACCACCTGCAGGTCCTGCCGCTCGCGCGCGATGTCGGCGCTGCCTTCCATGAGCACCGCCGCGTTCACACCTTTCATCTGCAGGTTGTTGGTGAACAGAACGCCCTGCTCCAGGCGCGCGTCGCCACGCACGAAGTCGAACGCGAAGCCTTCGGAGAAGACGTCACGGAAATCGAGCACCAGACGCCGCGGCAGGGCCTGCAGGCTGAGCACGCCGAGCAGGCGCGCGGCGCCGGGATCGGCCTTGAGGAACTGGCCGCGTTCGAAGTCGGCGCGGAGCTGGCCGGAAAGCGTGCCGTAATCGATCGCCAGGGGTGAGCCGACCCAGCCGATACTGCCTTCCAGGCGGCCCTTGCCGCCGCGCACCAGCCCGTCGCGCCCGAAGCGCTTGAGCAATTGCCCCGAGTCGTCGACGTCGAGACGGAAGTTCAGCGCGGTGCGGCGCTGCGGGGCCGAGCTGTCACCGGTCTGCCCGCCCAGCGGGGCCCAGTTGCCGGTGGCGCTCAGACGCGCCTCGGGCACGCCCAGCCGCAGCCGGGTCAGACGCCACTCGCTGCCACGCAGCGGACCGGCCCGGTTGACCGCCTCCACCTCGACGCGCCCGAGGTGGCGCCCCGCCAGCACCAGGTCGTCCACTGCGATGTCCAGCGCGGGCACGCTGGTCGGCTGCTGTAACAACTGCTCCACGTCCGACGCCGCCGAGGGTTCCAGCCGCAAACGCGCCAGCCGCGCGTACACGCTGCCGGCCCCCTCCTGCCGCACCTCCAGGTAACCGTTGAGTTCGTCGGCATCGACGTTGGCGCGCCACCGCGCACCTTCGCGCGATCCCCCCAGCACCACGCGATGGAAGCTGCGCCCGGCGATGTCGAGCCGTTCCGCGCGCAGTGCCACCGCAGTGGGCAGGTAGGCCAGGCTGCCGCCGAGGTCACTGGCCGCTGGCCCGACGCGCGGCAGCGGCGTGGCCATGGCGGTCGCGCTGGTGCGCACGTCCTGGCCGGTGGTGGTCAGGAAGACCCGCTTCCAGGCATCGACATCCACCTCGCCCAGCTGCACATTGGCCACCACACCCTCGGCGGGCAGCGGCGCGGTGTCGCCCGCATCCAGCCCCACGGCAATGGCACCACGCAGCACGCGCGGCTCGGCCGCGGAGAGTTCGCGCTCGTACTGCATGGACATCACGGGCGCGAGCGCGGAGCCGAGGTGAACCGCAAGCCGGTCGGTGCGCGCGCGCCCGCCGGCGACGCTGAGCACCGTGTTCTCGAACCGCAGCGGCAGGCTGGCCTCGGCCAGCTTGTTCAGCGGCGTGGGCAGGCTCAGCGCCATGCCCTGCAGGTTGCTGGCCACCTGCAGCTCGGGCTGGCCGCCGCGAAAACCCAGCTGGGCGGTGTAGGCCGCACTGCCGCTGGCGTTGCGGAACAGGCGCGAGGCAAAGCCCAGCCCCGCGTCGCGCAGGGCTTCGGCGCTGGCTACCCCCTGGCCACGGAACTGCAGCCTCGACACACCTTGCCCATCGGGCCGCAAACCGCCTTCGAAGCGCAGCTCACCGCCGAACACCCGGGCCTGCGCGGCGCGCACCGAAAAGCCGCTCTCGCTGAAGTCCAGCGTGCCGCTGGCGCGACCGAGCAGCGGTGTGTCGGGACTGATCTGCAGGTCATTGCCCGGGAGTTTCACGCTGCCGCCAAGACGCGTCGAGCGGACATCGGCCAGTGGCATCTGCATCCCGAACGCGAGTTCGGCGTTGCCTCCGATGCGTGCGCGCGCCAGCGCCTCGCCGGTCATCGTGTTGAGCGGCGAGCGCTGCACGAAGCCCAGCACCTCGCTGGCCGGGCCCTGCGCGCGCGCGTCCACCACCAGGACGGCTTCGCGCCCAAGATCCTCCACCTCCACCACCCCCTGGCCCAGGCGCACGCCGGGCGCGCTGGCCACGCCGCCTTCGAGGCGGCTGAGCATGAGCGAACTGCGGTCGAGCACGAGCTCGCCGCTCACGCCACGCAGCCCGGGCCAGCTCACATCGCCCGGGTCCTGCAGGAATGCCGGCAGGTAATCGAAGTCCACCTGTTGCAGCGACGCAGCGATGCGGAATTCGCCCTGCTCGCCGGGCTTGTCGAACGGCACGTGGTCGACCGGTCCCTGCACGCGGAAGCTGACCTGGCTGGAATGGCCACCGCGCACCGCCTCGCGCACATAACGCCGCGCCTCGGCGTTGATGGTCAGCGGCAGATAGCGGTGCACCCGCGTGGCGTCGGCGCGGGTGAGGGTGGCGGTGAGGTCGAGCACGCCGGGAAAGCGCGACGCCGTGGAACCGGGCGGGACGTCGCTGGTGTGCCAGCGCACCTGCGCCGTGCCCTCGGCATCGGCGTTGGCCAGACGCAGGTTGTCCAGTTGCGCCTCGATGCGCCCGCCCCGCACGCGCCAGGATGCTTCGGCCTGCAGGTGCTGCAAAGGCACACTCGACTCCTCGAACACGTCGGGCAGTTCAATCGAACCGTCGGTGATCTCGATGCGCGCACGGCCACCGTCGCGGTTGAGGTCGAAGTCGACCTCGGCACCCCGGATGCCGGGCCTCCCGGGCAGGGGAAAGCGCCCCGACTCCGACATGCGGCCGCTGTGCTCCCCGGCCAGTGCCAGACCGCTGACACGCCCTCGCGCCTCGTACACGTCCAGGCCACTCTGCCAGCGCGCCGAGAGGCCCTCCACACGTCCCTGGGGCTGCAGCTGCACCAGCCGGCGGTGCGCCTCATCGGGCAGCGGCAGGTGACTGGCCAGTGCAGCGAGCGCGCCCAGCTCCAGACGCTGTGCGCTCAGGGCGGTGCTCGCGCGCCGCCCGCCGCGCCCGGTGGTGTGCTGCAGGCTCAGTTGTCCTCCCGGCCAGTCCACCCCGTCGCGGGTGCGAAAGCGCAGGTCGTCGGTGGACAGGCTGTACCCTTCGTCCGACCACTGCGCGGCCACCCGGCCCTGCAGCTCGTCGACCACCAGCGCCGGCAACTGCGGGCCGAGCTGCGTGTCCACGTCCCGCAGCGCCAGGTCGGCGGTGACGCCGGTCAGTTCGCCGTTGGCCACGTCGGCCCAGGCGCGCAGGGCGCCCTGGCCCGCGCGCACGTCCAAGCCCCAGGGCGAGAGATCGACGTAGGCACGCAGGCGCGCCACGTCCACGTGCGAGAAGCTCGCGTGAAGTTCACCACCCCAGCGCTGCCAGAGAGGCTCGCCGGGCGCGCGGCGCCCCAGGTCGATCAGCGGTTCGCGCAGGCGACCGACCAGGCTCAGGCGCTCGCCCCACTCGGGCGGCGGCGTGGCGTCGAGCCGGAACTGGTGCGTCAGCGCGGTGTTGCGCGCCACGAAGTCCAGATCGCCCAGCGCCAGCGTGGGCTGATCGCGCAGGTCGTCGGTCCAGCGCACCGTGCCGCGCTGGATGGCGAACTCGCCCACGGAGAAGAACCAGTCCGCGCCCGTCTCACGCACCTCGCCCCGCCCCGTCAGATCGATGCCCGCCACCTCGATGCGACCCTGCGCGGTGCGCCGAACATCCAGCACTGGACGCTCGATCACCACCTGCTCCAGGCTGCCTTGCCAGAGGGAGCGCACAGAGACAGCGGTGCGCACCAGCGGCAGGTGCAGGGCGACCCGGCCCTGCGCATCGAAGAGCTGCACGTCGCGCAGCTCCAGCGTGGGCATGAGGGTCGGCAGGATGCGGTCACCGCCGGCGGTGTTGTCGGCGCGGATCTCGCCCACCCGCACCGGCGCCCCGACCGTCTTGCTCGCCCACTGTTCCAGCTCGGGGCGCCAATCGCCGATTCGGGGCACAATCCACGCATTGAGCGCGGCCCAGCTCAGCACGAACAGGCCCCAGGCCAGGAACACGAGCCACAAGCAAAGTCGGGCTGCCACCGCAAGAGGCTTGAGGGTTCGCCAGGCGGGGGCGATGGGAGCCGGGCTTTGATTCATGTCCACTGCAAATTATGACGGCCACCCATTCCACAGGTTCCGCAGCGGAAGATTCCGTCTTGTCATCAAATGTGAACCCGTGCCCGCCACTGGGTGAGGCCGACCGCCAGGCCGATCGTTCGCGCTTCGTGCAACGTGTGCGCCGCCGCTACCAGGCCGAGTTGGCGTGCCTGCCCCCCGGTGAACCCGTGCTTGCCAGCATGCAGGCTGGCCTGGACCGGCTGCGCGAGCGTGGCCTGGCGATGCCCGCCGCGCTGCGCGTGCTGCGCCAGCTGGTGCTCGAACGCCTGGTCGTGCTGGACTGCGAGCAGGGCGTGCCGCTGGCGGTGGTCACACGCGCCGTGACCGAGCTGGCCGAACTGGCGCTGGACGTGGCCTGCGCGCTGGCCTTCGCCGACCTGGACGAACTGCATGGCGCACCTCAACGCCTGGACAGCAAGGGCCAGATGCAGCGCGCGCAGCTCTGGGTCATCGGCATGGGCAAGCTGGGCGCGCGCGAGCTCAACGTATCGAGTGACATCGACCTGATCTACGTCTACGACCAGGACGGTGACACCGCGGGCAATGCGCAGGGACGCAACCGCATCAGCAACCACGAGTACTTCGGCAAGGCCGTCAAGCACATCTACGGCACCGTGGGCGAGACCACCGAGCACGGCAACGTGTTCCGGGTCGACCTCGCCCTGCGGCCCAATGGCAACTCCGGCCCGAGCGCCGTTTCCCTGGGCGCGCTGGAGGAGTATTTCCTCGTGCAGGGCCGTGAGTGGGAACGCTTTGCCTGGCTCAAGAGCCGCGTGATCGCCCCCGCCGCCTGCGTGAAGGACCGCAGCGCCGGCGCGCTGCGCGGCACCGTGCTGCCCTTCGTGTTCAGGCGCTACCTCGACTACGGCGTGTTCGAGGCGCTGCGCACGCTGCACAGGCAGATCCGCGACCACGCGGCCAAGCGAGCGGCCGGCAACCCCGGCCGCTCGAACGATGTGAAGCTCTCGCGCGGCGGCATCCGCGAGATCGAATTCACCGTGCAGCTGCTGCAGGTGGTGCGCGGTGGCCAGTTCCCCGAGTTGCGCACGCGGCCCACGCTGGATGCGCTGCAGCGCCTGTGCAAGGCCGGACTGATGCCCCAGGCCACCGCCACCGCGCTGGCGCAGGCCTACGAATTCCTGCGCCGGGTGGAGCACCGCATCCAGTACCTCGACGACCAGCAGACCCACGTCATGCCCACGCAGGACGACGATCTGGCCTGGCTGGCGGCCACGCTGGGCCTGCCCGACGTGTGCGCCTTCCTGCACACGCTGGACATGCACCGCGAACTGGTGGCGCAGGAGTTCGACACCCTGCTCGGCGGGCCCACCAACGGCGGCTGCAATGGCAAGAAGGGCTGCAATGGCAAGAGCGCGGGCGCCAACGGGCGCAACGCGGTCGACGACCTGCAGGGCGCGCTGGAGCAACTGCCCGCGGCCTTCGCCGCCAAGGTCGCTCAATGGTGCGAGGACCCGCGCGTGCTGGCCCTGCGCGAGGACACGCGCTTGCGGCTGGTGCGGCTGGTGCAGCGCACCGGCGCCTGGCTCGACACCGGCCGGGTCAGCGAGGAAGCGGCGCTGCGCATGGCCGACTGGCTGGAGAAGCTGCTGCGCCGGGAAAGTTATCTGGCGCTGCTGCAGGAGCGGCCTTCGGTGCACGAGCGCCTGCTGCGCCTGCTGGGCGCGGCCCGGTGGCCCGCGCGCTACCTGCTCCAGCACCCTGGCGTGATCGACGAACTCGCCAGCCAGCAACTGCTCACCGACCGTTTCGACGCCGCGCAGTTCGAGGCCGAGCTCGAAGCACGCCGCGCCGCGCTGCAATCCACCGGCGAGGACGACGAGGAGACGCTGCTCAACCTGCTGCGCCGCGCGCACCATGCCGAGGTGTTCCGCACGCTCGCGCGCGACGTGGAGAAGGTGCTCACGGTCGAACAGGTAGCCGACGACCTCTCGGCGCTGGCCGACTCGGTGCTGCGCACCACCGCGCGCTGGTGCTGGGCGCGGCTGAAGAACCGCCACCGCGACGAACCCTGCTTCGCCATCATTGGCTACGGCAAGCTGGGTGGCAAGGAACTGGGCTACGGCAGCGATCTCGACATCGTCTTCGTCTACGAGGACGAACACGAGAATGCGCCGGAGGTTTATGCCGCCTTCGTGCGCAAGATGATCAACTGGCTGACGGTGAAAACTGGCGAAGGTGACCTGTTCGAGATCGACACCGCGCTGCGGCCCAACGGCAACTCGGGTCTGCTGGTCACCAGCTTCACCGCCTACACCAACTACCAGCAGCAGCGCGGCAGCAATACTGCGTGGACCTGGGAGCACCAGGCCATGACGCGCGCGCGCTTCGTGCTGGGAGGCATCTCCCTGGCCGGCCGTTTCGACGCCGTGCGCGACGCCGTCATCACCGCGCCCCGCGACGCCGACTCGCTCGCGGCCGAGATCGTCACCATGCGAGGCAAGGTGCGCGCGGCACACCCTGTGCGCGGCACGGCCTTCGACGTCAAGCACAGCCCGGGCGGCATGGTGGATGTGGAATTTGCCGTGCAGTACCTGGTGCTGCTGCATTCGCGCACCCACCCGGAACTGCGCGCCAACACAGGCAACATCAACCTGCTGCGTCGTGCCGAGACCGCCGGCCTGCTCGCACCCGGCATGGGCGAGGCGGCGGCGAAGGCCTACCGCGAGCTGCGCCAGATCCAGCACCGCGCACGGCTGGACGAGTCGCCCACCCAGATCGACGCCGCGCTGGTCGCCGACTCGGCGCGGGCGGTGCTCGCACTCTGGCAGCATGTGCTGGGGCACGCGACGGCCTCGACCGCATGAGCCGAGGCGCCGCAGGCACCGCCGCCACCTACAGCTGGCTGCTGCTGTGCTGCGTGCATGGCGCGGCGAGCATGCTGCTGTGGTGGTGGGGCGACGGGGCGGCGCAGGCTCTGACCTGGAACGCGGCCGATTGGCCGGCACGTCCCTGGACTTTGTGGACCAGTGCCTGGGTGCACCTGAACACGCAGCACCTCGTGGGCAACCAGCTGGCACTGGGCGCCCTGGTGGCGTTTGGCTGGATGGTGCGCCCCGACCTGCGATGCACCACGGCCTGGTTGCTGGCCTGGCCACTGAACCAGATATCGCTGCTGCTGTGGCCACAGATCGGCTCTGCGGTGGGCCTGTCGGGCCTGCTGCACGCCGGCACCATGGTGCTGGCGGTGCAGATCGCGCTGGACCGCATTCCGATCCGCGGCGCGCGCTTCTGGGGCGGGCTGCTGGCGCTGGGCGCGCTGACCAAGGTGGTGCTGGAGGGGGGCTGGCTGCGGCCCATGGTCTGGGACGCCAGCCACAGCATGCTGGTGGTCCAGGCGGCCCACCTCACGGGCGTGCTGTGGGGCCTGCTGCTGGGCCTGGCCGCGGCCTGGCGTTTCAGGCCGCCGAGGGCACGGCCACCGCGAGCGACTTCCGGAACCGGTTGAGTTCCTGCACGCTCTTGAAGCTCTGCTCCATGAGCAGGCTCATGTTGTGCAGGATGCGCTCGACCACGCGCGTTTCCCATACCGCATCGAAGTTGATCTGCTTGTCCAGCCAGTGCTCAAGCCACTCGGGATTGGGCAGGCGGCTCTGGATCGTGTCCTTGGGGAACAGGTCCTTGTTCACATGCAGGTTGGTCGGGTGCAAGGCCTGGGCGGTGCGCCGCGCGCTGGCCATGAGCACGCCGACCTTGGCGAACGCCGAGCGCGCCTCGTCACCGAACTTGCCGATGGCGCGCTTCATGTAGCGCAGGTAGGCGCCGCCGTGGCGGGCTTCGTCCTGGCTGAGCGTGGCGTAGATCTTCTTGATCACCGGCTCGGTGTGCCATTCGCTGGCGCGCCGGTACCAGTGGTTCAGCCGAATCTCGCCGCAGAAATGGAGCATGAGCGTCTCCAGCGGCGGAGCCGGGTCGAATTCGAAGCGGATGTCGTGCAGTTCCTGCTCGGTGGGCACGAGTTCGGGGCGGAAGCGGCGCAGGTATTCCATCAGCACCAGGGAATGCTTCTGCTCCTCGAAGAACCAGATCGACATGAAGGCGGAGAAATCGGAGTCATCGCGGTTGTCGCGCAGGAACATCTCGGTGGCCGGCAACGCCGCCCACTCGGTGATCGCGTTCATCTTGATGGTCTGCGCCTGCTCTTCGGTCAGGGCCGACGCGTCGAACGAGTCCCAGGGAATGTCCTTGTCCATGTCCCAGCGCACGGATTCGAGTTGCTTGAAGAGTTCGGGGTAGAGCATGGTGGTCCTTCGTAACGCGGACATTCTATGCGGCAGGGGTGTCCAACACGCTGCAACGCCGCGACGCGAGGGCGGGATTGAATCCGCCAGGCCCGGGCCCGCGTAAGGCTTTTTGAGCGGTGTCGGAGGGTGCGCGGGCAAATACCGGACCCGCAGGCAGACCAAAAACCATTTGACTTGAGTGGTCATAGTCAAGTTTATATCGACCAAATTGTGACTGTTCAGTCACAATGAGACCAATCAGTAATCAACCAGCCATCCATGCGCTCGCCTCTCCTCCACCCCTTCAAATGCCTAGCAGCGACGCGCCGGAACTTTTCGCGGCCGCATGGCCTCGTAACCAGCAGGTGGGCGGCCGCACCGACCGCCAGTTTCCGTTTTGCACTGCGAAGCCTTCCGGATCCCCGTGATCCGGCTGCAATCCCGAGGCGCTTCTCCTCCTCCTCCCTCCCTCCCTTGTTCGTCTGGGGGCGCTTCGCAGTCTTTTGTATTGGCCTGGCTGGTCGCCGCACCCGACGGTGCGCGGCCCGCCAGTCCTGAGGTCCGCCCATGCGCACGGACCTGCCTTCCCATTTCCTCCAGCCATCCGCACGGCCCATGCGCCCTGCGCGCGTGGCCATCATCGGCTCCGGCATTTCAGGGCTGGCCGCGGCCCACACGCTGCAGGGGCTGGCCGACATCACCCTGTTCGAGGCAGGCGGGTACTTCGGTGGCCACACCCACACGGTCGACATGACCCTGCCCGACGCGCATGGCGTGCCGAGAACTTTCGGCGTCGACACGGGTTTCCTCGTGCTCAACGAGCGCACCTACCCCAACCTGCTGGCGCTGTTCGACGCGCTGGAGGTGCCGATCGCGAAGTCGGACATGTCGTTTTCAGTGCAGGTTCCAGGTGCCGGCCCGGGCGGTGGTGACCTCGAGTGGAGTGGCAGCGACCTCGCCAGCGTGTTTGCTCAGCGCCGCAACCTGGCCAACCCGCGCTTCCTGCGCATGCTGGCCGACATCGTTCGCTTCAACCGCATCACCACCCGACTGGCCGAACGGGGTGAGGATCTGCGACCTGACAGCCCGCTGCTGCAGCCGCTGGGAGACTTCCTGCGCGCGCACGGCTTCTCTGACGCGTTCCGCGACTGGTACTTCCTGCCCATGATGGGATGCATCTGGAGCTGCCCGACCGATCAGATGCTGGCCTTCCCGGTCGCGACCATGGTGCGCTTCTGCCACAACCACGGCCTGATCCAGGTCGCGAACCGGCCGCAGTGGTACACGGTGGCCGCAGGGGCGCGCCAGTACGTGCAGAAAATCGTCGCGCAGGTGGCCGACAAGCGCCTGGCGACGCCGGTGCTGCAGGTGCTGCGCGACGAGCACGGTGTGCGCGTGGTCACGCGAGACCATGTCGAGCGCTTCGACGCCATCGTGATGGCCTGCCACAGCGACCAGTCCCTGCGCCTGCTCGGCGCCGAGGCGACGGCCGACGAGCACGAGGTGCTGGGGGCCATCCGCTACCAGCCCAATCGCGCCGTGCTGCACACCGACGCCTCGGTATTGCCCGGGAATCCGCGCGCCTGGGCGGCCTGGAACTACGAGCGCGCGGCCAGCGCCGACGCGGAGTCGACCAGCGTCTGCCTGCACTATCTGATCAACCGCCTGCAACCGCTGCCGGTGCAGCAACCGGTGCTGGTCTCGCTCAATCCCCAGCGGGAGATCGTGCCCACGCAAGTGGTGGGCGAATACGCCTACGAGCACCCGGTATTCGACATGGAGGCCATTCGCGCACAGGGGCGCCTGCCTACCCTGCAGGGCCAGCGCCACACCTGGTTCGCCGGCGCGTGGACCGGGTACGGCTTTCACGAAGACGGGCTCAAGTCGGGCCTGCAGGCCGCGCGTGCGCTGATCGACGCGCTGCGCCTGACACCCGTACCCGCCAAGGGCGAGGCCTTGCGCGCGGCGTTGCCGGGGGTGTTCGCGTGACGGCCTCCGCCGTGCAACGGGCGCTGCTCGGCTTCGGCCAGGTGCGCCACACGCGTCACCGCCCCCGGCGCAATGCCTTCGCCTATCCCACCTGTTTCCTCATGCTGCCCATGCGCAGCCTGCGCACGCATGGACCGGGCGCGCTGGCGCGCAACCGCCGCGCCGCGCTGAGCTTTCACGACGCCGACCATGGCGACGGTCGTGCCGACAGCCTGGACTGGCTCGACGATGTGCTGCAACAGCATGGTATTCACGACGCGACGGGTGAGGTCTGGCTGCACACCTACCCGCGCGTGCTGGGCTATGCCTTCAAGCCGGTGAGTTTCTGGTACTGCCATCGCGCAGACGGTTCGCTGCGCGCGGTGCTCGCCGAGGTCAACAACACATTTGGCGAACGCCACTGCTACCTGCTGGACGCGCCGCGCTACGGCCAGCCCTGCGAAGCCGACAAGGTGTTCCACGTCTCGCCGTTCTGCCCGGTTCGCGGCCACTACCGCTTTGTCTTCATGCGCACCGGCGGCCCCAGCCCGCGCACGGTTGCGCGCATCGACTACTTCGATGGCGCGCAGGGCGAGCAGGCCCTGCTCAACACCAGCGTCAGCGGTGAGCTGCTGCTCTTGAATGCCCATACCTTGCGCCGCGCCCTGTGGGCCCACCCGGCCATGACCTTCGGTGTGATCGCGCGCATCCACTGGCAAGCCCTGCGTCTGTGGCTCAAGCAAGCACCCTTCTTCCGCCAGCCGCCCGCACCGGACGAATTCGTATCCGCCCCTGTCTCGCCCGCCACCACCCATTCCAGCCTGCCATGAACAGCACCACCGCTCCCCACGGCCCTGCCGGCTTTCACCTGCCGCGCAACGCGCCTGCGGCCGCCCGCACCGCATTGCAGCTGCTGCAGCGCCTGGTGCACGGCAGCCTCACGCTGCAACTGCCCGATGGCTCGGTGCAGCGCCTGGGTCGGGCCGAAGGCCCGCACGCCAGCATGAAGCTGCACAACTGGAACGTCTGCGGCGCGACGCTGAAATCGGGCGACATCGGTTTCGCGGAAAGCTACATCGCCGGCGACTGGAGCACGCCCAACCTGCCGGCCCTGCTCTCGCTGCTGGTGGCCAACCGCCGCGAGGTGGAGGACATGGTGTATGGCTCGTGGCTGGGTCGCCTGGCCTACCGCGTGCGGCACCTGCTCAACCGCAACTCCCGGGCCAACAGCCGCAAGAACATTCACGCGCACTACGACCTGGGCAACGCCTTCTACGGCCTCTGGCTGGACGAGACCATGAACTACTCGTCGGCCTGGTTCGAGCACACCGAGCAGCCCATGGTGTCGGCCCAGCACGCCAAGGTGCGCCGCGCGCTGGAGATGGCCGGCGTGCGCCCCGGCGACCGCGTGCTGGAGATCGGTTGCGGCTGGGGTGCGCTGGCGGAGAAGGCAACCACCGAATTCGATGCCAGCGTGGTCGGCGTGACACTGTCGACCGAGCAGCTGGACTTCGCGCAACAGCGCATGCGCCGCATTGACCGCCAGGACCGCGCCGACCTGCGCCTGCAGGACTACCGCGACATCCAGGACGCACCGTTCGACGCCATCTGTTCGATCGAGATGGTCGAGGCCGTGGGTCGCGAATACTGGCCGACCTACTTCCAGACCGTCTCGCGCCTGCTCAAGCCCGGCGGTCGCGCCTGCGTCCAGAGCATCGTCATCGACGACGCCCACTTCGAACGCTACATCAAGGGCACGGATTTCATCCAGCAGTACATCTTCCCGGGCGGCTGCCTGCCTTGCCCGCGCGAGTTCCGCGCGCAGGCCGCGCAGGCCGGGCTGGAGGTGGTGGACGAATTCGCTTTCGGCCACGACTACGCGCGCACGCTGGCGATCTGGCGCGAGCGTTTTCTGCAGCAGAAGGACCGCGTTCTGCAACTCGGATTCGACGCGCGCTTCCTGCGCATCTGGGAGTTCTACCTCGCCTACTGCGAGGCGGCCTTCGAACAGGGCAGCGTGGACGTGGTGCAGTACACGCTGCGCAAGCCAGCCTGAGCCTGCGCCATGCATCGCACGCATCTTCTTGCCCTGTTGCTGACATGCGCCGCTGCGGTTTTGCCCGGCGTGAGCGCGCAGGCCAGTACGCCCGAACCCACGCTGGGCGCGGCCTTGCAGGGCCAGCAACCGCTGGGCACGGCGCGCCTGCGCTACTGGGGTTTCGACGTCTACGACGCCCGCCTGTTCGTGGCGCCCGGTTTTGACGCGCAGCGCTATGAAGACCAGCGCTTTGGCCTGGAACTGAGCTACCTGCGCGAGCTCAAGGGCGCGGACATTGCCGAACGCTCGATCGATGAAATGAGGGATCTGGCGCCCATCGAACCCGCGCAGGCGCGGCGCTGGCGCGCGGCCATGGGCGCGCTGTTCCCGGACGTGCAGCGCGGCGACCGCATCACCGGCGTGCACGTGCCGGGCAGCGGTGCGCACTTCTACCTCAATGGCCGGTTGCTCGGCGAAGTGGCCGACGCAGCCTTCTCGCGCCAGTTCTTCGGCATCTGGCTCTCGCCGAAAACCTCGCAGCCGCGCCTGCGCGAGGCCATGCTGCAAGCCCCGGGCGGCCCGCCGCGAACGCCGTGAACACCGCCCCCACCGACACGCCCGAACCGGCGGCGCGCTTTCTCGGCCCCGGCGCCTGGCGCGAGGGTCTGCGCTACGGCCTGCTTGGTTTGCCGCTGGCCTTCGTCGCGCTGCCGCTGTACGTGATCCTGCCCAACCACTATGCGCGGGCCTTCGGTGCGCCGCTGGCGCTGCTCGGCGCGGTGCTGCTCGCGGCGCGTCTGGTGGACGCGGTGCTCGACCCCTGGATCGGGCGCTGGTGCGACCGCCTGTTCGCGCGATCGGTTCGAGCGGTCATGACCGCCACCGGCACCGCGGCGGTGGTGCTTGCGCTGGGCCTGTGGGGC
This sequence comes from Hydrogenophaga sp., assembly GCF_025699295.1. Classification (GTDB taxonomy): domain Bacteria; phylum Pseudomonadota; class Gammaproteobacteria; order Burkholderiales; family Burkholderiaceae_C; genus Hydrogenophaga. The sequence goes on from NZ_JAILWB010000006.1 coordinate 182,496, forward strand.
CTGTTGTTTCCGCCAGCCGCGATGCGCGAGGCTGGCGTTGCGACGCTGCTCACCTGGATGGGCCTGCTGCTGGCCATCAGCTACACCGCGTTCAGCGTGGTCTCGGTGGCGCACCAGTCCTGGGGCGCGCGGCTGGGGGGCAACGAGGTGCAGCGCAGCCGCGTGGTGGCGTGGCGCGAAGGCCTCGCGCTGCTGGGCGTGTTGATCGCCGCGGTGTTGCCCGGCACGCTGGGCCTGGGTGCCACGGTCTGGGCGTTCGCAGCACTGCTCTCCATCGGATGGTGGGCCTGGGGCCGCAGCGCGCGCCCTGCCGCACATCGGCCCCAAGGTGCGGCCGATGGCTGGCACTCGTCGCCGCTGCGCCAGCCGGCCTTCCTGCGCCTGCTGGCGGTGTTCGTGCTCAACGGCACCGCCAGCGCCGTGCCGGCCACGCTGGTGCTGTTCTTCGTGCAGGACCGCTTGCAGGCGGCCCCGGCGATCGAACCCGCGTTCCTCGCCACCTATTTCCTCTGTGCCGCACTGTCCATGCCGCTGTGGGTGCGGCTGGTACCCCGGTTGGGGTTGGCCCGCACCTGGCTGGCGGGCATGGGCCTGTCGGTGGCGGTGTTCATCTGGGCCGCCACGCTGGGTACAGGCGATGTGTGGCCTTTTCTCGTGGTGTGCGCGCTCTCGGGAATCGCCCTGGGCACGGACCTGAGCCTGCCTGGCGCGATGCTCGCCGGGCTGGTCGGGCAACTGGGCGCGCGCGGCCAGCGCGAGGGGGCGTACTTCGGCTGGTGGAACTTTGCCACCAAGCTCAACCTGGCACTGGCCGCCGGCCTGGCGCTGCCGCTGCTGGCGCTGTTCGGCTACGTGCCCGGCGCACGTGACCCGGCTGCGCTGCAGACACTCACCATCGCCTACTGCCTGCTGCCGTGCGTGCTCAAGTTGCTCGCAGCCGCGGCGCTGCAGACGCTGGTCATCCGCCCGGCGCAGCGCGCGGCCCTGCTGTCGCCCACCCACTGAAAGAGTTCCCATGCGAAGACGCCTTCTTCTCACCGCCGGCATCGCCACGGCCGCATCGCTGGCCGGTTGTGCCGGCCCCCGGGTCTCGCAGTACGCGACCGAAAAACCCGTACTCGACCTGCGCAGCTATTTCAACGGCACGCTGGACGCGTACGGCGTGTTCACCGACCGTTCGGGCTCGGTCGTGAAACGCTTCACCGTGGTGATGCTTTGCAGCTGGAACGGCGACGACGGCGTGCTCGACGAAGCCTTCAGCTACAGCGATGGCACCACAGGAAGGCGCGTCTGGCGCATGAAGCACCTGGGCAACGGCCGCTTCAGCGGCACAGCCGACGATGTCGTGGGCGAGGCTCGCGGTGAGCAGCAGGGCAACGCCTTCCGCTGGGGCTACACGTTGCGACTTCCCGTCGATGGCAGGACCTGGGACGTGCAGTTCGACGACTGGATGTACCTGATGGATGAGCGCGTGATGCTCAACAAGGCCGAGATGAGCAAGTTCGGCGTGCGGCTGGGCGAGGTCACGCTGTCGTTCGTGAAGCGCACGCCATGAATCCCACGCCACGGGCCTTCGCCGACGCACCGACCGCAACACCGCAAACGTCGGCTCGCGGCTTCTCGTTGCTGCGACCGATGAACCCGCCGATCACCGACTGGCGCGGCCTGCGGGTCTGGCTGGTCGGCGCCTCCAGCGGCATCGGCGAAGCCACGGCGTCGGCCCTTCATGCGCGCGGCGCGCAGGTGCTGGTGTCGGCGCGCAAGGCCGAAGCGCTGCACGCCTTCGTTGCCACCCATCCGCCGCGCCATGGCGTGGTTGCTCAGGCATGGCCCCTGGACGTGACCGACCCGGAGGCCGTGGCACGCGCCGCACGCGAGATCCTGGCGCAGGGACCCCTCGATGCCGTCATCTACTGCGCGGGCCACTACAGCGAGATGCGCGCCACCGACATGGATCTGGACGAGCTGCAACGCCACCTCGACATCAACTACACCGGGGCCCTGCGGGTGCTGCACGCCGTGCTGCCCTCGATGACCGCGCGCGGGCGAGGCCACATCGGCCTCATCAGCAGCGTGGCCGGCTTTCGCGGGCTGCCCAAGAGCCTGGCCTACGGGCCGACCAAGGCGGCGCTCACCAACCTGTGCGAAACCCTGTACCTCGACCTGCATCCGCTGGGTCTGGGTGTGAGCGTGGTGCACCCGGGCTTCGTACAGACGCCGCTGACTGCGCGCAACGACTTCGCCATGCCCGCGCTGATCACGCCGCCGCAAGCAGCCGTCGCGATGATCGAGGGCTGGGCGCGCGGAGCGTTCGACATCCACTACCCCAAGCGGTTCACCCGCTGGATGAAGTTGCTGCGCGTGCTGCCCTACCGCGCCTACTTTCCGGCCGTGCGCCGCTTCACCGGGCTATAACCAGGCCATGCACGCCCCGGACCACCGCCCCGCCGTCGACCGCCTCTGCCACTGGTTCGAATCGCTCTCGCCGCAGTCGCTCGCCCAGTTGGGCGACTTCTACACCGTGGATGCGCGCTTCAAGGACCCGTTCAACGAGGTGTGGGGCATTCCGGCGATCACGCGCGTCTTCGAGCACATGTTCAACAGCCTGCACGAGCCGCGCTTCGTGGTGACCCACCGCATCACTGACGGCGCACAGTGTTTCCTGGTGTGGGAGTTCCACTTCCGCTTCCAGCGCTTCGACAGCGCCATCGAACAGGTGGTGCACGGCGGATCGCACCTGCAGCTGGCCGAGGATGGCCGCGTCAGCGACCACCGCGACTACTGGGACGCGGCCGAGGAGCTGTACGAAAAGCTGCCGCTGGTGGGCCGGCTGATGCGCTGGTTGAAGCGGCGCGCGAACCGCTGACGCCATTCCTCCTGGCGCGATCAGACCGGCTGGGTGTCGATGAAGCTCTGGCGCTGGTTGAGCTTCTCGGCCAGACGCGCCAGATTGGGGTACTGCGTGCGCCAGTCGATCACCGGGAAGCGGAAGTCCAGGTAGCCCAGCGCGCAACCCACGGCCACGTCGGACAGGCTGAAGTGGATGCCCGAGCAGAAGGGCTTTTCACCCAGGCCCTGGCTCATGGACTTGAGGCTGGCGTCGACCTTGAGCAACTGGCGGTCGATCCAGGCCTTGCAGCGCTCCGGGTCGGTGCGGCCCGGCCAGGTGGACTCCAGGCGCGCGAGGATCGCGGCATCGAGCACCCCGTCGGCCAGGGCCTCCCAGGTCTTGACCTCGGCACGCTCGCGGCCCGAGGTCGGGATCAGCTTGCCCACGGGCGAGAGCGTGTCGAGGTACTCCACGATCACGCGCGAATCGAACATGGCCTCGGCGCCATCCATCACCAGGCAGGGCACCTTGCCCAGCGGGTTGGAGGTCATGATCTGGGTGTCGGCGGACCACACATCTTCCAGAACGAGCTGGTAGTCCAGCTTTTTCTCGGCCATGACGACGCGCACTTTTCGCACGTAGGGGCTGGTGATGGCGCCAATGAGTTTCATGGGGAGTTCTGGGCGGTTGAAGGGGAACACGATTCTAGCCAGCCCGCAAGAGGATGCCCCCGGGCATCGGCCAAGGCGCCCAGCGGCGGACCGTGGCCACTGGAGGGCCTCCTACAATCGCGGGATGCGCCCGACCTCCTCTTCTCCCGCTGCTTCCTCTCTCCCCTTGTCCTCCGCACCCAGCACCATCTCGGCCCTGTCTCCGCTCGATGGCCGCTACGCCGCCCGCCTGGCCGGCCTGCGACCCTTCATGAGCGAGCAGGGCTACATGCACCGCCGCGTGCAGGTCGAGATCGCCTGGTTCATCGCCCTGTCCGATGCCGGTCTTGCCGAATTCAAACCACTCTCGCCCGGTGCGCGCACCTATCTGATGGGCCTGGTGAAGAATTTCAGCGAAGCCGACGGCCAGGCCATCAAGGACATCGAAAAGGTCACCAACCACGATGTGAAGGCCGTCGAGTACTGGATCAAGTCGCGTTTCGAAGCGCGGCCGGAACTGGAGAGATCGGCCGAGTTCGTGCACTTCGCCTGCACCAGTGAAGACATCAACAACACCAGCCACGCGCTGCAGCTCAAGGGCGGACGCGATGCGGTGCTGCTGCCCGCGCTGGATGCCGTCATCACCACACTGCGCGAAATGGCCCACGCCTACGCCACCGTGCCCATGCTCAGTCGCACACACGGCCAGACCGCCAGCCCGACCACCGTGGGCAAGGAGATCGCCAACGTGGTGGTGCGCCTGGGCGCCGCGCGCGAGAAGATTGCGGCGGTGAAGCTCATGGGCAAGATGAACGGCGCGGTGGGCAACTACAACGCTCACCTGAGCGCCTGGCCCGATTTCGACTGGGAGGCCTTCAGCCGCAACGTGATCGAACAGCCCGAACCGCTCGGCCTGGGCCTGACGTTCCAGCCCTACAGCATCCAGATCGAGCCGCACGACTACATGGCCGAGCTGTTCGATGCGGTCGCGCGCGCCAACACCATCCTGATCGACCTCTCGCGCGACATCTGGGGTTATGTGAGCCTGGGCTATTTCAAGCAGCGCCTCAAGGCCGGGGAGATCGGCTCGTCGACCATGCCGCACAAGGTCAACCCGATCGACTTCGAGAACGCCGAAGGCAACCTCGGGCTGGCCAACGCGCTGCTGCGCCACCTCTCAGAGAAGCTGCCCATCAGCCGCTGGCAACGCGACCTGACGGACTCCACCGTGCTGCGCAACATGGGCGTGGCCCTGGGTTATGCCGTGCTGGCCTACCACTCGCTGGGCGTCGGTCTGGGCAAGCTCGAGCTGAACGAAGAGGCCATCGCCGCCGATCTGGACGCGTCGTGGGAAGTACTGGCCGAGCCGATCCAGACGGTGATGCGCCGCTATGGCGTCTCGGGCGCGTACGAGAAGCTCAAGGAAGTCACACGCGGCAAGACCGTGACCGCCGAGGCGCTGCACGCACTGATCCGCAGCCTGGAGATCCCCCAGCCCGAGAAGGACCGCCTGCTGGCGATGACGCCAGGCAGCTACGTGGGCAAGGCCACGGAGCTGGCACGGCGGGTGTGAGCCCGATTCACTTTCCGCCGGCCGGGCTGTCTTCGAGCGCGCGCTCGGCATAACGGTTGAAGCGCCAGGCATCGCCCTCGATGGTGATGCGCCGCCAGCTCGCTCGCTTCTCACCCGGGGTCATCTCGGTCCAGCGCTGCACCTCGTCGAACGTGCGTCCACAGCCCTTGCAGACTTCGTCACCCTGGCTGGTCGAGCAGATGGCGATGCACGGGGTGTCGGGCGTGGACTCGTACCAGCGCATCCAGGCGGCCCGTGCCGCAGCCGGCAGGGTGACCTCGTCGGCCTCGGTTTCGTGGTGCCACACCATCAGCGCATACACCTCGGCCAGCGCACGCGTTTCCTTGCATAGCGACACACCATCTGGCGAGGGTGAGCGCTCACGCCAATAATTGATCGCGGCTTCGATATCGGTGATGTGGATGCCGGCCATGGGGTGTGCATGATAGCCAGTCCGGCCATGGACCGAGACGCGCCAGCGTCAGAATCTGCCCCGGCCTTGTGGTAACTGCGTACCGGCGACGCCGGCCGCCAGAGGTGGGCGCCGGTACAATCGCGGGTCTCGAAGGGGAGTAGCTCTCCGCTCCGGTGCAGGCAGGCCCCACACCCGCGCGCGCCGGACATTCGGTCTGTCGTCAGTACGAAGCCACCGCTTCCGGCAGCCCGGGCCCGGCCATCCATCGCCGGGTCGAGCCAGACCTTTGATGGGCCTTCCAGGGGCCGATCAAGGCATGTCCGTTCCCTTCGCCAGCGCAGGCGCGCCGCCGCGGGCAGACAGACAGCGCCTTCCGGTCGCCACAGGGGGTCGATCACGAGAAGGTCGGGCGGACGCAATCGAGCATGCCTCGCGTCTTGCCCTTTTGGACAATACACAACGAGGAATTTATGGATTTCCTGACATCGCCTGCGTTCTGGGTGGCCCTGGGACAGATCATCATCATCGACATCCTGCTGGGTGGTGACAACGCGGTCGTGATCGCGCTGGCCTGTCGCAAGCTGCCGCCGGCTCAGCGCACCAAGGGCATCATCTGGGGCACGGCCGGCGCAATCGTCCTGCGCGTCATCCTGATCGCGTTCGCCATGACGCTGTTGCTGGTTCCGTTCATCAAGCTGGTGGGCGCGCTGCTGCTGGTGTGGATCGGCGTGAAACTGCTGGCCCCCGATGACGAAGCGCATGGCGACATTCAGGGCAGCGACAAGCTGCTCGCTGCCATCAAGACCATCATCGTTGCCGACCTGGTGATGAGCGTGGACAACGTCATCGCCATCGCCGGCGCGGCGCAGAACGCGGGCGAGCACTCCTTCCTGCTGGTGGTGCTGGGCCTGCTGATCTCCATTCCCATCATCGTCTGGGGCAGCACCATGGTCATCAAGCTGATGGCGCGCTTCCCCATGATCATCACCCTGGGCGGCATGCTGCTGGGCTGGATCGCGGGCGGCATGCTGGTCACCGACCCGGCCTTCGTCAACCCCGACAAGTGGCTCTGGATGCCCAAGCTCGGCACGGTGGACGAAAAAGGCATCGCCGTCATCTCCGACACGCTGTACTGGACGGCCCACGTTGCCGGCGCGCTGCTGGTGCTGGCCCTGGGCAAGTGGATTGCATCGCGCCGCCCGCCGGTGGCGCACGAGGCCTGATCGGGCCTTTTCCCTTCCGGCCTATCGGGGGCGGCGTCCGCAAGGGCGCCGCCCTTTTTCATGGCGGTGTATGCTGCCCGCCATGAAACTCATCCTGACCTGGCTGCTGGCCGCCTGCGCACTTCTGGTGGTCGCCTACATCTACCCCGGCGTGCAGGTGCAGAGCTTCACCTCAGCACTGATTGCGGCGGCGGTCATCGGCCTCTTCAACGCAGTGCTGCGCCCTGTGCTGGTGCTGCTCACACTGCCGGTCACCATCGTCACGCTGGGTCTGTTCCTGTTCGTCATCAACGCGCTGCTGTTCTGGGCCGCCGCCAGCGTGCTCGACGGCTTCCACGTCAACGGCTTCCTGGCCGCCCTGCTGGGCTCGCTGATCTACTCGGTGCTGATGCTGGTGGTCAACTCAGCCCTGCGCTCGGTACTTTCCCGCTGACTCAGGCACCACGGCGTCTCAGCGCCGGCTTTCCTCTTCGAGTACCGATTCGCGCAACCGCGCCTCCACCTCGCGCCGGCGACTGTCCACAATGGCCAGCTCCATCGCATCGGCGCTGCGCTGGGCGACGGGCAGCGCCTGTGCCACCTTGAAGCGCTCGACAGCGCCCGCGAAGTCCAGGTGGGCGGCGCGCGATTCGGCCTCGGCGCGGATCGCTCGCAGCGCATGCCCCTGCAAGGTGTAGGCACGCGAAAGGATTTGCCAGGCCACGGCATCGCGCGGCTGCAGCGCCACCCAGGCCTGCAACCGCGAGACGGCGCGTTGCGGCTGGCCGGTGGCCAGCGCGGCCTGCGCGCCCAAAAGGGCGCTCGCGCGCGAGGTGCCCGCCAGCATCTGTTCGCGCAACTCTGCCAGGCTGGCCGACTGAGACGCGCTCAGGGGCGTCCCCGGTGCCAGCAGCACCTCCAGCAGCAAGGCATCGACCGTCGGACGGGCCTCCGGGGCCACCGCGCCACGCAGGCGCTGGGCCAGTTCCAGCGCCAGGTCGCGCTGACCCAGCCTGAGCGCCGACAGCGCCGCCGCATAGCGGTCGCCCGCCTTGGCATCCGCCGACTTCCCGCTGGTCAGCCAGGCGCGCTGGCGGTCGGGACTGTTCTCGGCCAGCACGCGGGCACGGGCAGCCATCAGTCCATGGATGGCGCGCGACGGCATGGCCAGACCGGCCGTGGCATCTCCACCTCCGCCCATGCCTGGCAGGTCCAGGCGCAGACCTCCAGAGCCCGTCGCCGGGCCCGCGCCGCCCGCCACAGCCATGCTCCGAGATCCCGCCGCTGGCGCGCCCGGCGCCCCCACCGGACCCTGCGGCAAACGCGCGCGCATGTCCGCGATGCGGTCGCCCGTCAGCGGGTGGCTGCGCAGGTACGGGAAGGAACCGTCGTCGTAGCGCGATGCTTGCTGCATCTTGTCGAACATGCTCACGAAGCCGTGGCCGTCGAAGCCGGCGCCCGTGAGCACCCCGAAGCCCACACGATCGGCCTCGCGCTCCATGTCGCGTGAGAAGTTCAACTGCGACTGGGCCGCCACTGCCGAACTGCCCACGATGGCCGCGCCGCCCACCTGGGAATTGGCGCCCGCCGCCAGCGCGCCCAGGATCATCGCGCCCATCAACCAGGGCGCCATGCGGTCCTGCTGCGTCATCATGCGTGCGATGTGGCGCTGCGAGACATGGCTGAGTTCGTGCGACATCACCGAGGCCAGTTCCTCCGGCCGCTCGGTGATCGCCACCAGGCCCAGGTTCACGCCCAGGTAGCCGCCCGGCAAGGCAAAGGCATTGACCCGCTTGTCGCGCGAGACCACGAGCTCCCAGGCCAGGCGCTCGGCCAGCTCGGGCGGCACGTCACCCCGGTCGCGCGCCGCGCCGAGCAAGGGCTGCCACAGGGCCTGCAGGTAGTCGCCCAGCACCGGGTCGTCCAGGTAATCCGGATCACGGTAGATGTCGCGCGCGATGCGGTCGCCCAGCCGCCGCTCGGCCGCAATCGACATGTCCTGGCCGTCCCCCAGGCTGGGCAGGGCGGACGGTGAGCCGGACTGGGCAAACGATGGGGGCGCGGTCGGCAACAGCAGGGACACCACCAGCAGGGACGTCAAGGGAAGTGAACGCATCCCCGTATGATGCCGCCAAGCCCCACCGGTTCTGTAAAACCGCCGAAACAAGTCCCCATGACCGATACAAACCCTTCTTCCCCACTGACCCATTTCGACGCCCGGGGCCAGGCGCACATGGTGGACGTGGCCGCCAAGGCCAGCACCCACCGGGTGGCGGTCGCCGAGGGGCGCATCACCATGTTGCCGGCCACGCTGGCACTGATCCAGGTGGGCACCGCCAAGAAGGGCGACGTGCTCGGCATCGCCCGCATCGCCGGCATCCAGGCCGCCAAGAAAACCAGCGACCTCATCCCCCTGTGCCACCCGATAGCGCTGACACGCGTGGCGGTGGAGTTCGACATCGAGCCCGACACCCACAGCGTGCTGTGCCGCGCGACAGCCGAATGCACCGGCCAGACCGGCGTGGAAATGGAAGCCCTGTCAGCAGTGTCGGTGGCCCTGCTCACGATCTACGACATGTGCAAGGCGGTGGACCGGGGGATGGTGATGGGGGGGGTGCGATTGAGGGAGAAGCGGGGGGGGAAGAGCGGGGAGTTTGTGACGGGGTGAGCCTCAAGGATCGTACGGATCGACCGGCAGATAGCCCACCGGTTGAGCGTTGTGGCGGTCAAGCAGGATGGTCCAGAAAGAAGTCCTTCCAACCAGGGGCAGGTACAGGACCTCATCGGCGTTCAAGCTTTCCAGCGCGGGGGATCGAACCCAGGCCTCCCGGGCATCCGACCTTCGGTCCAACAGTTCCCGCACCGGTCTAGCCACTGCCAGCACCTTTGGTACCGAGTCCTCGTAGGCCATCCAGAGGTCGGGGCGTGCCCCCAGATGCACGCCACCCAAGGCGGCCATGGTGGCATCAGCCTCCTCTTTCGCGTCAACGAAGGGGCGCACGGCCACCATGCCCGGCCCGAGGAGCGACAGAACCCTAGCGCCCGGCGGAGCGCGGTCCAGCAGTTCAAGCGGAACCTCAACGGCGTGGACCGCTCGAAAGCGATCGATTTCGAATGCCAGAAAGACAGGACGCGCTTGGTACACCGTCCAGACGCCGTAGGCCAGAGCGGCCAACTGAATCAAAACAATCAACCCGACGTCAGTGCGCCATTCGCGCTTCGGCTTACCAGGGCTTGATACCACCAGTGTCGCTCCGGGCCCCAACACCAGGTCCACGAGCGCAACAAGGAAAAAGAGGTTCAGCCCACCGGACAGTGACCGGAAGGGTTCCGGGTACCAGACATGGAACATCCCCAGCGCGATGAACCCGATCACCACCGCACTCAAGGCCATGTGGGCCCCTGCCGCCTTCATGCGCCAACGCCAGCTCGTTGCCATCAATTTTTTCTCCTGTCTTCAAACAAGCTGAAATGTAAGAAAGCGAGCGAAAAATCATGCTGCATCGACGCGAGTCTCGCAAGACGGCTAGCGCCGCGTCAGTTTGGATGAAGACATTGATTCCACCATTAGGCCACGACCTCAGCCTCCAACTGGCCTTTCAGCTCTTCGTGCAGCTCGTCGCTGTGCTGAGTGCGAAGGATGCGCATTGGCCCGAATCCTTTGGTTGTCTCTCCGTTGAGGGCCAAATCCTTGGCATAACGATGGCAGGCATCCGAGCTCAGCTGGGCATCGCAAGGTGCACTCCAAAGGGCGTAGAACCGCGCAATCGTGCTCCCCATTGTGGGAGCAATCGAAGTCAATTTAATGGATAACTGAAATCTTCAGCTTTTTTTCAATTTCGGCGCGGAACTTTAGAGATATTTTCTCGCCATGCAGGACTTGGATCACTTGAAGTTGCCGCTCAGCCTCGGCCGCCTCCCCTTTGAGGGCAAGAGCCAGCGCATATCGATACTGTGTGCCCGACCATGGATAGCCTAGCGCAGCTCTCTTGAGGGTCAACATCTCGTTCAAAGATAAATCCGGCCCAGGTTCAATTCGCGCCGCAGCTGTCAGGGTATCAAGCTGTGTAAGCAAACGAATCTTCGGCGGCCTATGCTCTTCGGGCACTTGACCAATTCGAAGGAGCTCGAAACGAGCCACTTGGAAGTCTTTCTCAACCTGCACATACTCCCATACCGACCATGCAGAAAAAGTAGTGGCAATTAGCAAAGTTACAGATGCAGGTTTAAGGCCTAGTTGAAATTTTTTTCCCTGGTCGAGCGCTCTTTCCATTGCGCCTACTCCCAGCATTGCTGGCACTAGCAAATATGAATAGGAAAACGGAAATTCCAGCATCGAATGCACTGCAAGCGGCAGTAGGACCGCAAAACCAAACCATGATAGAGGTGATTGAACTACGACCATCCTGCGCAGAGCCCAAACCCCTGCCACAAACATCAAAAGGCATGTGATTGGAAGTCCGACCCACAGGATCAAATCGATCACAATATTGTGACTATAGGTAAAGGGGAGGCTTTTCTGGTACAGGTGCGCTACTGCATTGTGAGCTTCGGCAGTTTGATGAATTCCCCAACCCCACCATGGTTTTTCCAACGCCGCAGCGATCAACTGAGGCCACACATCCATCCGGCCTTCTTTGATGGCGTCGCCCAAGCGCACACCCAACGCGCCAGAAGATACGCGAACCATTGCGAGCGCGGCAGGCCAAAGCAAAAACATCGCAGCAAACAGTGCAACAATCGGTGCGACCCACAGGCGTGACGCTTTCGGGGTTATCTGGGGTTGTTTCCAGCACCACCAACCTATTAGTGCAATGAAGCTCAAAGCCCCTGTTCGCGACTCCGTGACAGCCAGCCCGGCAGTCAGGAATACCATCAAGAGCAGGAGAACTCTATTGCCCAACCATCTTGATCCATGCAGGAAAATGGCGCTCGCCAACGCCATGACGATCAAAGTGCTCAAATGATTAGGTTGACCAAGATTTGCCCCTGGGCGCCGAACACCTGGAATAGGCAGTATCCATGAAGCGGTTTTCCAGACTTCCAGCACTTGGGCCAACGCCACTGCTACCGATGCGACACCCCCAACAATCAAGGTGAGTGCCAACAGAACGCTGTAGGGCAAGCCTGCCCGGGCAGATACATCCGGCAAAGACGGCTGCATCAATCCATATCCCAAAGAGATTGAGATCACACACAACGACAAGTACAAGCCAAAGACAAACAAGTCGCCAAAAAAGACAATGCTCCCTGCTGCCCATTGCAGCAACCCTACCAAGAACAGGAACAAAAAGGGCCAGACTGATATAGGAAATGCAATTCGGGAGTTGGGTGCAATAAAGATTGCTTTGGCAACCGCAACCCACGCGGCCAGCAACACGGCAAAGAAGAATGGTACCTCCGCATGCCAGCTGACCCAGGGCGATATATGGCTTGTAGTTAGCCAGCCTGCCAGAAAGAGCGCCGACACCGTAATCGGCACCAAATCAAGCAAAGAAAAACGCCCCAATGGGGCGTTTTTCTTTTCATGCGGGATTTGCGTCAAGCAAGAATCCAGATTTGACACTTAAGGCGTGGTTGCGACAAAGGGACCAGCCGTGGCAGCGACTGTCGTATCGCGGCAAGAACCCGGGAGGAACTTGGCGTCAACCGATCCAGGACCGCAAAGCCAGCCGGTAACTGCGTCGCCAGCGGGATTGAGAGTAGGTCGGAGAATGATGGTGCCGTTTGCGCCAGAGCCGATGTTTTGCGACGTTGCTTGCACGGCGCCTGCGGCATTGGTGGCGATTTCTTGAACGTACTGAGACGTGCTCACCGAAGCTTCGCAGCCCCATGCTCCAGCAGCAGGCAAGGAGGCGGTCAAGCTGGTCTGGTAAACCTCGGTGACGCTCGTACGGCAAGCCGAAGCCGCCAGAATCACTTCCGACATCTTGGCGCGCTTGGTGTAGTCCTGATAAGCCGGCAGCGCAACCGCAGCCAGAATACCGATGATGGCCACCACGATCATCAGTTCGATGAGGGTGAAACCTTTTTGCAGGGAATGCTTGAGCTTCATGGGGAGACTCCTTGGAGACAGGGGGTTGGGTTACGGACGCTTCCTTATCAGCAGACGCCGTGCCAACCTGAAATGGCCTGTTTTCTGCAGCCTATTTCACGCTTAAGCCCCTCACAGTGACATTTGGTGACCAGTGCGCCGGGATATGACCGACATTTTTTGTCACCTCCGCCCGGTCGGACAGGATTTGTCAGAGTTCGAAGGTCTGTCCGGCGCTGAGCCAGCGAATGTCGTGGCGCACGCTTTCCGCCCGGCGGGGCGCTTCGTCGAAGTCGCGGATCTCTTCCATGATCAGGCCCGTTTCCGCCGGTTTGGTGTGGGTGATGTAGATCGGATAGCGGCTCCCAGGGTCAATCTGCTCGAGTTCCTGGGCCAGGGTGCCCGGCGCCAAGTGCAGGCTGCGCTGGGCAAGTTCGTGTTCGCGGTTGCTGAACGCGGTCTCGATCACCAGCAAGGCCACGGGCAACTGGTTGATGCGTTTCCAGAACGCGGGGTTGCGCCCTGTGTCGCCACTGAATACCCAGTGGCCGGACGCGCTCGCGGCGGCGAACCCGACCGCGGGCACGGTGTGCACGGCTGGCAGCACCTCGATGGCCTTGCCCCCCACGTGCAGCACCTCGCCCACGGCGATGGGCACAAAGCGCATGAGGGGCGTCTCCGCACTCGGTATGGCGGAGAAGTCGGGCCAGATCAGGTTGTTGAAGATGTGGCTGCGCAATGCCTCGATGGTGCCGGGCAGGGCGTGTACCTGCAGCGGTGCGGCGCCCGCCGCCATGCGGCGCGCGGCCACGGCATCCAGCATCAGGGGCAGCGCGGCCACGTGGTCGAGGTGGGAGTGTGTGAGCAGCACGTGGTCGACGCCCGCCATCTCGGCCAGGGTCAGGTCGCCCACGCCGGTGCCGGCGTCGATAAGGACGTTGTCGTCCAGCAAGAATGAAGTGGTGCGGCAACCTTGGGAGATGGCCCCAGAACACCCCAGAACACGGACCCGCATCGGCAGCTTTGGCATGGCATGGCCGGCACTGCCAGCGCATGAAGACTTGGAATGTGATCGCGTGTGCCGTCCCGGGGACTGCTCGACGATCGCCTGCCGAAGGCTACCTGTTCACCGGAGTCCCGGATAGGACTTTTTTGGCATTTTTGCAACCGGGCGCTCGCCAGGGCGAGCGCCGCAAGGCAGCAGTCCGGTCAGTGCTGAACAAACTGCATCTGGGTACCGGCGAGCTCCAGCAGATCACCGTGGTGCAGGTTCACCGCGTCGGTGCCGATGGCGTTGCCGTTGATGGTGGGCTTGAGCGTGCCTTCGACGAGGGCCACGACGTAACCATGGGGACGGCGGGTGATGGCGGCCACGGCCACGCCGGGCTTGCCGATGGTGGTGACCACTTTGACCAGGGGAACCTCGCGCCCGGCTGCCGTGCCGGACATGACCTTGATGGCGGCGCTGCCCAGCGAAGCGCCCTGGGAGTCGCCTGCATCCACCACGGCGCCGGCATTGATGACGGTGGTCTTTTCGTAGCTGTCCGTGGCACCTTCGTGCACGAACTTGATCTTGTACTTGCCGATCTCGACGCTGTCGCCATTCTGCAACTGCTGCTTCTTGATCGCCTTGCCGTTGACGTAGGTGCCGTTGGTGCTGTTGAGGTCTTCCAGAAAGACGTCCATGCCGGACATCTGCATCACAGCGTGTTCACCGCTGACCGCCAGGTTGTCGATGACGATGTCGTTATAAGGACGGCGGCCGAGCGTGGTGCGGTCTTTGGTGAGCTGCACTTCCTTGATGACGACACCGTCGATGGAAACGATCATTTTCGGCATGGCCGACTCCTCTGGAACCTGTAAGTTGAATTCTGGATTTCCGCAAACACGCCGCTAACCCTTGCCAAGCATCCGCGACAGCAGACCCTTGCGCACAGGCTTGGAACGAGCATACGCCAGTATCACCGAAATATTGTCGCGTCCGCCAGCGTCGTTGGCGGCGTCGACCAGGGCATGGGCCTTTTCTTCGAGCGTGCCGGCGGTGACCAGAATGGCGGCGATGCGCTCGTCGCTCATCATGTCGCTCAGGCCATCCGAGCAGAACAGGTACAGGTCCTCGTCCTCGACCCGGTGCTCGTTGACTTCGAGCAACACGGTGTCTTCCACACCCAGCGCGCGGGTGACCAGGTTCTTGTGGGTGGCGTACTGCGCCTGTTCGAGGGAAATGAGCCCGGCGTCGATCTGCTCCTGCAGCAGGGAGTGGTCGCGCGTGATCTGCATGAAGCTGCCGGTGCGCAGGCGGTAGCAGCGCGAGTCGCCCACGTGGCCGATCATGGCGCGCGCGCCGTGGAACACGCCCATCACCAGGGTGGTCCCCATGCCGGCGTACTGCGCATTGGAGTTGGCGGCATTGAAGATGGAGCGGTTGGCGTTGTCGATGCAGATTTCCATCGCCCGCTTGAGCTCGCGCGCACTGGCTTCGTGGCCGCCTTCGGACATCCAGCGCCCCAGCTCCGTCTTGATGAATGTGGTGGCCATCGCGCTGGCGACTTCGCCCGCGTTGTAGCCGCCCATGCCATCGGCGAGCACAGCCACCTGGTTGTCGGGATCGAGGGCCACGGAGTCCTCGTTGTTGTCCCTCACCAGGCCCGGGTCCGTTAAGCAGAAATACTCAAAAATCATATTGTTCGATTTATAAGCGGATATCGGGGCTGCTGCTTTCGAGCACGGCGCGCGTAGCCGGGGCTGGCGTGACAACAGTGGCAAGCAATGCGTTTTCATCGCCGCGCCCGGCAGGCCCGGCGGCCCCGTCGGGGGCAGCGGACGCCTCCAGCACGGCAAGGACTTTGCGCAGATCGGCCGCCAGTTCTTCCCCGGTCTGGTACCTCTGTGCGGGCGATTTGGTGAGGGATTTGCCCAGTATATCGACCAGTTCCCGGGGCAGTTCCGGACGCAGCGTGTGCACGTCGGGCGCCGGCACGTTGGCAATCTGGTACATCAGCGCGGCCAGCGAATCGCCCCGCAGCGGCAGCACGCCGGTGAGCAACTGGAACAGGCTCACGCCCAGCGAATAGAGGTCCGAGCGGCCGTCCACACGCTGTCCAGCCAGTTGCTCGGGCGACATGAAGCTGGGGGTGCCCAGCACCATGCCGGTCTTGGTCTTGCTGGACCCGGTGATGCGGGCAATGCCGAAGTCGGTGACCTTGACACTGTCCGTGGCGGGGTCGTACATCACATTGGCCGGCTTGATGTCGCGGTGCACCACCTGCTGCCGGTGGGCGTGGTCCAACGCCAGCGCCACGCGTTCGCCGATGGACAGCACGGTGGCCACCGGCAGCAGTTGCCCCGCGCGGGTGTGCTCCACCAGATCCTGTCCGGGCAGGAATTCCATGGCGATGTAAGCCAGGTCGTGCTCCTCGCCGGCATCGAAGATCGTGACGATGTGCGGATGCTGCAGGCGCCCGGCGGTTTCGGCCTCGCGAAAAAAGCGCTCGCGGGCGTCCGCCAGTTCGGCGCCTTCGAATTCAGCGCTGAGCGCCAGCGTCTTGATGGCCACGGTGCGCCCGATCTTGGGGTCGCGACCGAGATAGACCACGCCCATCGCGCCCTTGCCCAGTTCCTTCTCGACCTGGTAGCGCCCCAGCATGGGCTTCTCGACGCCACCGCCGGTGAGCAGCAGCGTGCCCCCTGGGTGGGAGGACCCGCCGCCCAGCACCACGGTTTCCGACAGGTTCCTGGCGCGCTGGAGGCGCGCCTGCAGGTCGGCATCTGTACGGTCGAACCGCGCCATGTGCTCGTACACCGCCTCGGCCTTGTTGAACTGGCGCTTGCGCTCGAAATCCAGCGCCAGGTGCTTGAGGTTGTCCATCAATGCCTCGCTGTGCGGCACCCGGCGCAGTCGATCGAAGGCCATGTCGAGCTGGCCCTGGCCCTGGAGTGCAAGGCCCATCATGCGGTTGGTCTCGGCCGACTCTTCGTCCGACTTCAGCTTGCCTGCCTCCGTCGCCAGGAAGCGGCGGGTGGTGAGCGCCAGGTGCCCGATGAGCAACAGGGCGACCGGGAACACCAGTGGCAGCCAGATCGCGGCCGCCGCCAGCAACTGGTACTCGGCGCCCAGCAGCGCGATGAACAGTCCGGCCGTCAACACCGCCGCCGCCGCGGCCGACAGGCGCGGCAGCACCAGCACCACATAGACCGCCACCAGCAACAGCACGGCCAGCACAGCCAGGCCGCTCCAGGCGGGCTGGGCAATGAAATGCCCACTGAGGATGCTCGACGTGATGTGCGCCAGGATCGTGGCGGGCGACATCGCTGCGGACACCGGCGTGGTGAACAGCGTGCCCACGCCGGCGGCGGTGGCGCCAACGATGACGATCTTGTCGGCGTACTTGCTCGCGGGAATGCGGCCCGAGATCACGTCGTAAAAGGAATCGACCGGGAAGGCCGGGCGCCCATCGCGGTTGGCATAAAACTGCGGCAGCGTGCGCGCCGCAGCATCGGTGGGAATCAGGGTGCGGCCCAGCAGCACGCCCTGGCCCGGCAGCGGGCGGATGTCGTCCCGGGTCAGGTTCAGGCTGTGGGCAGCGGTTGTCAGGCCCATGGACGGCACGGCGAAGCCATCGAACTGCACGAGCAGCGGCTCCTGACGCACCGAGCCATCGGTATCGGGAAACTGGTTGAGGTGTCCCACGGCACGTGCCGCCTCGCCCACAGCGGCCAGGGGTTGCTGCGTACGCAGCGCGGGAACGCCAAAACCGCTGTCATTGGCCACCGCGCTGCGCTGGGCAAAGGCCGGCAGCGGCTGGTCGGGGCGCCCCACGGGTTGGCCCAGGTCAAACACCGAGGGAACGATCACGTTGCCGGCACGCGCCATGCTGGCCACGAGGCGCGCATCGGAGTCCAGTCTCTGTTCGGCCTCGCCGATAAAGTCCTGCAGACGCTGGCGCGACATCTCGCCCAGGTCAGGCAGCGGCGCCGCGCCCGGTGCCGAACCATCCAGCATGGCGCGCAATTCGCGCAGCTGGGTCAGCCCGCGATCGGTCTGCGGTTCGAAGAAAAACGCGGTGTGTGCCACGGTCTTGGCCCTGGCCGCGCCAAGCTGGTCGATCAACTCGGCGTGAACCTCGCGGGGCCAGGGCCAGCGACCAATGTTGGCAATACTCTGGTCGTCGATGGCGATGATGGCGATGCGGTCGCTGGGCTGGCGGTTGCTGGCGGCGCTCGCCATGTCGTAGAAGCGGCGCTCCAGCCCCGCGAACAGATCGGTCCAGGCGTGCAGGGCAAACACGGCGAGCACCACCAGCAGGCCCATGAAGGCATCGGATCGCCAGATCCGGCCGGGGCCCTTGCGGGGGTTCGTCTTGTGGGTGGACACGTCGCACATTCTCCGGGTCGGTTCGCCTGCTGGTCGCCGCGAACTGCCCGAAGGTCAGAGACAAGCGCACCGTCGGTGCGGCGACATACGCCCGCACCCAAAATGTAGCATTTTGTTTCAGGGCCTCGCATCAGGGCAAGCGTGTTTGTGGATTTGGTGCCGCACAAACGGCGCACACATGAAAAAAGGCAACGCAAGCGTTGCCCTTTTCACACCGGTGCGGACCGAATCAGAGCAGCGCTTTGAGCAGTTTGGCCATTTCCGACGGATTGCGCGTGACCTTGAAGCCGCACTCTTCCATGATGGCCAGCTTGGCGTCTGCGGTGTCCGCGCCGCCAGAAATCAGCGCGCCGGCGTGGCCCATGCGCTTGCCTGCGGGCGCGGTCACGCCCGCGATGAAGCCGACGATGGGCTTCTTCATGTTTGCCTTGCACCACATCGCGGCCTCGGCTTCGTCGGGTCCGCCGATCTCGCCGATCATGATCACGGCGTCGGTGTCGGGGTCGTCGTTGAAGGCCTTCATCACGTCGATGTGCTTCAGGCCGTTGATGGGGTCACCCCCGATGCCGACGGCGCTGGACTGGCCCAGGCCGATTTCGGTCAGCTGCGCCACGGCCTCATAAGTCAGCGTGCCCGAGCGGGACACGACGCCGATGCGGCCCTTCTTGTGGATGTGGCCCGGCATGATGCCGATCTTGATCTCGTCGGGAGTGATCAGGCCCGGGCAGTTCGGGCCCAGCAGCAAGGTCTTCTTGCCGCCGGCCGCTTCCTTGGCCTTCATGCGGTTGCGCACTTCCAGCATGTCCTTGACTGGAATGCCTTCGGTAATGCAGATCGCCAGATCGAGGTCGGCCTCGACGGCCTCCCAGATGGCGGCGGCAGCGCCCGCGGGCGGCACATAGATCACCGACACGGTGGCGCCGGTCTGCGACGCGGCTTCCTTCACCGAGGCGTAGATCGGGATGTTGAAGATCGATTCACCGGCCTTCTTCGGGTTCACGCCGGCGACGAAGCAGTTCTTGCCGTTGGCGTATTCCTGGCACTTCTCGGTGTGGAACTGACCGGTCTTGCCGGTGATGCCCTGGGTGATGACCTTGGTGTCTTTGTTGATGTAGATCGACATGGCGTTTCTCGCTTTCCTGGGCTTAGGCGTTGACGGCGGCGACCACTTTTTGGGCGGCTTCGGCCATGGTGTCGGCGCTGATGATGGGCAGGCCCGATTCGGCCAGCATCTTCTTGCCCAGTTCCTCGTTGGTGCCCTTCATGCGCACGACCAGCGGCACATTGAGGTTGGTCGCCTTGCAGGCGGTGATCACACCCGTGGCGATGGTGTCGCACTTCATGATGCCGCCGAAGATGTTGACCAGGATCGCCTTGACCTTGTCGTTCTTGAGCATGATCTTGAACGCCTCGGTCACCTTCTCGGGGGTGGCGCCGCCGCCCACGTCGAGGAAGTTGGCCGGCTCGGCGCCGAACAGCTTGATGGTGTCCATGGTCGCCATGGCCAGGCCGGCGCCGTTGACCAGGCAGCCGATGTTGCCATCCAGGCTGATGTAGGCCAGGTCGAACTTGGAAGCCTCGATCTCGGCCGGGTCTTCTTCGTCCAGATCGCGGTAGGCCACGATTTCGGGGTGACGGAACAGCGCGTTCGAGTCGAAGTTGAACTTGGCGTCCAGCGCGATCACGTTGCCCTTGCTGTCGCGGTTGAGCGGGTTGATCTCGACCAGCGATGCATCCGTGTCCATGTAGCACTTGTAGAGCTTCTGGAAGATGTCGCAGGCCTGCGCGGTGGAGTTCGCCGGCATGCCGATGCCGTCGGCGATTTCCTTCGCCTGCGCGTCGGTCAGGCCGGCCAGCGGATCCACGAACACCTTGATGATCTTCTCTGGGGTGGCGTGCGCCACTTCCTCGATGTCCATGCCGCCTTCGCTGGAGGCGATGAAGGCCACCTTCTGCGTGGCGCGGTCGGTCACGACCGAGACGTAGTACTCTTTCTGGATGTCGGCACCGTCCTCGATGTAGAGGCGGCGGACCTTCTGGCCTTCGGGGCCGGTCTGGTGCGTCTTGAGCTGCATGCCCAGGATTTCACCGGCCAGGCGCTTGACGTCGTCGACCGACTTCGCCACCTTCACGCCGCCACCCTTGCCACGTCCGCCGGCATGGATCTGGGCCTTGACCACCCACACCGGGCCGCCCAGCTTCTGAGCGGCTTCGACCGCCTCCTGCACCGTAAATGCCGCAATGCCACGCGGCACGGGCACACCAAACTGGCGCAAGATTTCCTTGCCTTGGTATTCATGGATCTTCATGAGGTCTCTCTCAGGAACGGGTAAAAGAGTGACGGCCGAACCGGGGTGGCCGCAAGGAGGACACTGAAAACAGCAACCGAGGACTGTATCATGGTGCAACGCACCAAAAGCGCGCATCCCCCGCGCCGGATGGTGTACCCCGTATCCCAACTGACAAGGCAGGGCAGCCATGGCAAAGGTTTTCATCGATGGCGAAGCAGGCACCACCGGGCTGCAGATCCGCGAGCGCCTGCAGGGCATGCCGCAGATCGAACTGGTGAGCATCGCGCCCGAGCGGCGCAAGGATCCGGCGGCCAAGCGCGAGCTGATGGCGCAGGTCGATCTGGTCGTCCTCTGCCTGCACGACGATGCGGCGCGCGAATCGGTCGCCATGATCGATGCCCTGCCTGGCAGACAGCCCAAGGTCATTGACGCATCGACCGCCCACCGCACGGCACCGGGCTGGGTGTTCGGTTTCCCCGAGCTCGCCCCCGGCCAACGCGAGGCGGTGGCAAAGGCCAGCCGCGTCGCGAATCCGGGCTGTTACGCCAGTGGCGCCATCGCCCTGTTGCGCCCCTTGATCGATGCCGGTGCGCTGCCGGCGGACCATCCGGTCTGCCTGCCTGCGGTGAGTGGCTACACAGGGGGCGGGCGCACCATGATCGAAGCCTACGAGAAAGGCGAGGCCCCTGCCTTCGAACTGTATGCGCTGGGGCTCAAGCACAAGCACATTCCGGAGATCCTGGCCTACACCGGGCTCACGCGCCGGCCGGTCTTCGTGCCTGCGGTGGGCAACTTCGCGCAGGGCATGCTGGTGCAGTTGCCCCTGCACCTGGATACCCTGCCCGGGCAGGCCACGTTGGCGGGTCTGCACGAAATCTATGCGAAGCACTACGCGGGCAGCGAATGGGTGGGGGTCGAACCGGCGACCGGGAACGGCAAGCTCGACGCACTCGCCCTCAACGACACCAACCGGCTGGAAATCCGCGTATTCGGCAATGAAGAGGCGCGGCAGGCGGTGGTGGTGGCACGGCTGGACAACCTGGGCAAGGGCGCCAGCGGTGCGGCGGTGCAGAACCTCAGGCTGATGCTCGGGCTGTGATGCCCCGCCGGGTTGTCGAAACCCGGCGCGCCCGTTCGTCGTACACCTGAATGGCGCCGACACAGGTATCGGCGCGGTCCACCGCCGAACCTTGAGGAGCCCCCATGTCCGTTGACCCCATGCCGAACGACGCAGCCCCGGCGCGCGCCACGCGCCGCGAATGGATAGCGCTGGCGGTGATCGCGCTGCCCTGTCTGGTCTATGCCATGGACCTCACCGTGCTGAATCTGGCCCTGCCGGCGATCAGCGCCGACCTCAAGCCCTCGGCCGCGCAGCTGCTCTGGATCATCGACATCTACGGCTTCATGGTGGCCGGCTTCCTGATCACCATGGGCACGCTGGGCGACAAGCTGGGCCGCCGCCGGCTGCTGCTGATCGGTGCGGCCGCCTTTGCCGCAGCCTCGGTCGCGGCAGCGATGTCCACCACCGCGCAGGCCCTCATTGCCACCCGCGCGCTGCTCGGCATCGCGGGCGCCACACTCGCGCCGTCCACACTCTCGCTGATCTCCAACATGTTCCGCAACGAGCGCGAGCGCCGCATCGCCATCGGCATCTGGATTTCGAGCTATTCCGTGGGCGGCGCCATCGGCCCGCTGGTGGGCGGTGTGATCCTGCAGTATTTCGCCTGGCCCGCGATCTTCTGGGCTGCGGTGCCCGTGATGCTGCTGTTGCTGGCGGTCGGCCCGTTCCTGCTGCCCGAGTACCGCGACCCGAAGGCCGGCCGGCTGGACCTGGGCAGCGTGGCGCTGTCGATGGCCGCGGTGCTGGGGGGCGTGTTCGCGCTCAAGCAGGTGGCCGAGGGCCATGCGGGCGCAGCGACCTGGGCCGCTGCCGCCCTGGGTCTGTTCGCCGGCGTGTCGTTCGTGCGGCGCCAGCGCCGCATCGCCTACCCACTGCTGGATCTCAAGCTGTTCGGCCAGCCCCGTTTCGCCGCGGCCATCTGCACCTATGCACTGACCTCGTTCGCCATGTTTGGCGTCTACATCTTTGTCTCGCAGCATCTGCAACTGGTGCTGGGCCTGTCGCCATTGATTGCCGGTCTGTGCACGGTGCCCTGGGCGCTGTCGTTCGTCGTGGGTTCCATGTTCACGCCTGCCATTGCGCAGCGCCTCGACGCGCCCCGGACCATCGTGATCGGACTCGTGGTGGCAGCCGCCGGCTTTGCCGGCATGGTGCTGGTGGACAACGTGCACGGACTGGCCTGGCTGATCGGCGGCATGGTGTTCATGGGCCTGGGCATGGCGCCGGTGTTCGCGCTCGGCAACGACATCGTCATCAGTTCGGCGCCGCCCGAGCGCGCGGGCGCCGCCTCCGCGCTGTCCGAGACCAGCTCGGAGCTATCGGGCGCGCTGGGCATTGCCGTCTTCGGCAGCCTGGCCACGGGGTTGTACCGGCATGGCATGGCGGGCCGGATACCGGCCGACCTGTCGGCCGAGGCCCTGGCCAGCACCTCCACGCTGGGTGGCGCGCTGGAGGCGGCCCAGAGCCTGCCCGCTCCGCTGGCCGAGGCCCTGCGCCAGACCGCGCGAGCAGCCTTCGTCGACGGCCTGCAGGCCGCAGCGCTGCTGGGCACGGGCATCATGGTCGTCAGCGCCTGGCTGGCCTGGCGCATGTTGCGCACGCCCCGAACGCTGGCCGGCGCGTCGGCCACGTCCACCGGCTGAAGCCGCGCTCAGGTCTCGTCTTCGTCGCCCGCTCGGCCGCGAACGACGCGCCGCACGGCGGCAGCGCTGAAGCCGCGCGTGAGCAGGAAACGCACCTGCCTGCCGTGCTCGGCGGCGTCCTGCGGGGGTTCGCCGAACTTCTTGCGCCAGACCTCGCGCGCCCGCACCTCCTCGGTCTCCTGCAGGCCGGCCACTGCATCGGCCACCGCCTGCGGGTCCAGCCCCTTGGCCTGAAGTTCCTGGCGCACGCGCGCCGCGCCCAGTCGCGTGGCACGCCGGTGCAGCACGGATTCCAGTACGCGCTGCTCGTTGATGAAGCCCTTGGCCTGCAGCTCGTCCAGCGCCCGGGCCAGTTCGCCCGGCTCGGTCTCGTGCGGGCTCAGCTTGCGCTGCAGTTCGGCGCGCGAATGTTCGCGCCCGGCCAGCAGGCGCAGGGCGCGGCCCTTGAGAGAGATCTGGTCAAAGCCCATGCAACGGCACCCGTGCGCGCGGCACGGGCGGGTGGTCCTTACTCGGTCACGGGCACACCAGCCGGGGCACTTTCGGCCCTGGCCGCCTTGTCAGCGGCCTTGTCCTTGGCGGATTTGCCGCCCTTGGCCGGGGCCGGGGCTTCGTCCACCGGCAGCAACGGCACACCCAGCTCGGTGCGCACCTTGTTCTCGATCTCGATGCGCAGGTCGGTGTTCTCGCGCAGGAATTCGCGCGAGTTGTCGCGGCCCTGGCCGATCTTCTCGCCGTTGTAGGCGTACCAGGCACCCGACTTCTCCACCACGCGGTGCACCACGCCCAGGTCCAGGATCTCGCCCTCGCGGCTGATGCCTTCGCCGAACAGGATGTCGAACTCGGCGGTCTTGAAGGGCGGCGAGACCTTGTTCTTCACCACCTTGACCTTGGTCTCGTTGCCGATCGCCTCTTCGCCCTTCTTGATCGTGCCGGTGCGGCGGATGTCCAGGCGCACGGAAGCGTAGAACTTGAGCGCGTTGCCGCCCGTGGTGGTCTCGGGGCTGCCGAACATGACGCCGATCTTCATGCGGATCTGGTTGATGAAGATCACCATGCAGTTGGTCTTCTTGATGTGGGCGGTGAGCTTGCGCAGCGCCTGGCTCATCAGGCGGGCCTGCAGGCCGGGCAGCGAATCGCCCATCTCGCCCTCGAGTTCGGCCTTGGGTGTGAGCGCGGCCACCGAGTCGACCACGATCAGGTCCACCGCGCCGGAGCGCACCAGGCTGTCAACGATCTCCAGCGCCTGCTCGCCGGTGTCGGGCTGGGAAATCAGCAGGTCCTGCAGGTTCACGCCGAGCTTCTGCGCGTACTGGATGTCCAGCGCGTGTTCGGCATCAACGAAGGCGCACTGGCCACCGAGCTTCTGCATCTCGGCGATGACTTGCAGCGTGAGCGTGGTCTTGCCCGAGGATTCCGGACCGTAGATTTCGACCACCCGGCCGCGCGGCAGGCCACCGACGCCCAGGGCGATGTCCAGCCCCAGGGAGCCGGTGGAGACGACCTGAATGTCCTCGATCACCTCGCCTTCGCCCAGCCGCATGATGGTGCCCTTGCCGAACTGCTTTTCGATCTGGGCCAGCGCGGCCTGCAGGGCCTTGGCTTTTTCGCTGTTGAGGGGATTGTTCTTGACGGCTGCGTCCATGGAGGGCTCCTGAGCGGTTGTGAGGGTTCGCATGGCCTGTGTGATTGCGTACAGGCTGGATGCTTGAACAGCAGTTTACAGGCGAGTTGAAAACCATATGGCAATTATTTGGTCAGTTTGCCTTACTATCTGACCATGCCCGACAGCTCCATCGCAACCGCCCCCGGGCGGCCACCCGACGACCGCTGGCGTGGTGGCCACCTGGGCCGCCTGATGGGCCAGGCGCTGCGGCGCTTCGACGAGCGCGTGCTGCATCTGATGGCGCACGACGCCAACGTGCCGCTGGCGCTGTCGCACCTGGCGGCGCGCGCGCAGGTCGGCGCGGCGCACATCCACATCACCCGCCACCTGAGCCTGCAGGGCTCGCGCCTGACCGAGCTGGCGCAACATGCCGGCATGAGCAAGCAGGCCATGGGCGATCTGGTGACGCAGTGCGAAGCCTGGGGTCTGGTGCGGCGCGAGCCCGATCCGCGCGATGCGCGCGCGCGGCGCATCGCCTTCACCGACACCGGGCTGCTGTGGCTGGAGGCGTTCCGCCAGGCCGTGGCGCAGGCCGAAGCCGAGTTCCGCGCCCAGGTGGGCGATGCGGTGGCCACCGTGGTGGCGCTCGGGCTGGAAGCCTATGGATCGGAAGCAGCCAGCGCCCGGAGTGCGACCTAAAATGGTTTCGAGCGACGCCGCACCCGGCGCGTGGCTCCATCTGCAAGACCAGAAGCTGCCCAGCCAGCCCCGAGGAGACATTCCATGCGCATCCTGATAGCCGAAGACGACCATGTACTGGCCGACGGCCTGCTGCGCAGCCTGCGAGCGGCCGGCGCTGCGGTGGACCACGTCACCAGCGGCAACGAGGCCGACGCCGCCTTGCTGACCAACAACGAGTTCGACCTGCTCATCCTCGATCTGGGCCTGCCCCGGCTGCACGGCCTGGAGGTGCTCAAGCGCCTGCGCTCGCGTGGCTCGACGCTGCCGGTGCTCATCCTCACCGCGGCCGACAGTGTGGAGGAACGCGTCAAGGGACTGGATTACGGTGCCGACGATTACATGGCCAAGCCGTTCTCGCTGCAGGAGCTCGAAGCACGCGTGCGCGCCCTGACGCGCCGCGGCATGGGCGGCACCACCAACACCATCCGCCATGGCCCGCTGGAATACGACCAGGCCGGCCGCGTGGCGACCATCGACGGCAAGATGGTCGAGCTCTCGGCGCGCGAGCTCGGCCTGCTGGAGGTGCTGCTGCAACGCGCCGGGCGCCTGGTGAGCAAGGACCAGTTGGTCGAGCGGCTGTGCGAATGGGGCGAAGAGGTGAGCAACAATGCCATCGAGGTCTACATCCACCGCCTGCGCAAGAAGATCGAAAAAGGCCCGATCCGCATCGCCACCGTGCGCGGCCTGGGCTACTGTCTTGAAAAAATCACCGGTTGAGGACGGCGCGCCAGGCGACGGCCCGGCCCTCCTTGAGGGCCGGGCCGGGCCGATGTCGTTCGGGCTGTTCCAGCGCGAGCAGCGCAGCCTGTTCGGCGAGATCCTGGACTGGATGCTCACACCGCTGCTGCTGTTGTGGCCGCTGTCGCTGGCGCTGACCTGGTTCGTTGCGCAGGGCATCGCGAGCAAGCCATTCGATCGCGCGCTCGAATTCAATCTGCAGGCGCTCACCCAGTTCGTACAGGCGCACGAAGGGCATGTGAGCTTCAACCTGAACGCCCAGGCGCGCGACCTGCTGCGCGCCGACGACAGCGATCTCGTCTACTACCAGGTGCTCGACTCGCGCGGCACGGTGATCAGCGGCGATGCGGACTTTCCCCGTCCAGGCGACGACATGGAACCCACGCCGGGCCTCGTGCAGATGCGCGACGACATGGTGCGCGGCGACGAAGTGCGCGTGGCCTACATCTGGCTGGAGCGCAACGACCCCGAGCGCCTGGTGCTGATGCAGGTGGCCGAGACGCGCGGCAAGCGCTCGACGCTGGCCGCCGAAATCATCAAGGGCGTGATGGTGCCGCAGTTCGTCATCCTGCCGCTGGCCGTGTTGCTGGTGTGGCTCGCGCTGGTGCGCGGCATCCGCCCGCTCAACGAACTGGAGCAGCGCATCCGCGCGCGCAAGCCCGACGACCTGAGCCCGATCGAGGAGTCTGCCATCCCGCAGGAAGTGGCGCCGCTGGTGTCCTCGATCAACGACCTGCTCACGCGGCTGAAAGCCTCACTCACCACGCAGCGGCGCTTTCTGGCCGACGCGGCGCACCAGCTCAAGACGCCCCTGGCCGGCTTGCGCATGCAGGCCGAGCTCGCGCAGCGCGAAACCGACCCGGTGGAGATCCGCGGCTCGTTGCAACAGATCGCGCGCTCCAGCGCGCGCGCCACGCACACCGTGAACCAGTTGCTGGCGCTGGCGCGCGCGGAAACCACCGGTCGCACGCTGCCCAGCGCGCGCATCGATCTCGCCCGGCTGGTGCGCGGGGTGGTGCAGGAATCCGTGCCGCGCGCGATGGAGCACGGCATCGACCTCGGCTTTGAAGGCCGGGACGAGGTGCCCGAGGACTGTCTGATCGAGGGCAATCCCATCCTGATGCAGGAAATGGTGCGCAACCTGGTGGACAACGCGATCAACTACACCGGCCGCGGCGGTGTGGTGACGGCGCGCGTGCTGCTCGACCCGTTCAGCGGCGTGCAGGTCCTGCAGGTCGAGGACAACGGCCCGGGCATCCCCGAGAACGAACGCGCCTTCGTGCTGCAGCCGTTTTACCGGGCACTGGGCACCAACGTCGACGGCTCCGGTCTGGGTCTGGCCATCGTGCAGGAGATTGCCCAGCAGCATGGCGCCACGGTGTTCATGGAAGACGCACACACCGAGCGCGGCCTGCGCGCCGTGGTGAGGTTCACGCCCAAGAACCCGCCGCGCTCGCAGGAGTGAGCGCTCAGGCCTTGGGCTGGTACACGTTGAGCTGCAGGCGCTCGCGCTCGATGGCGCGCGCCACCGCCGGCAGCGCGGCAAACCGCTGCACCAGCCCCCAGGTGGCCGGGAACCCGGCGGGGTCGATGCCGGCATAACCGCCCCAGCGCAGCAGCGTGAGCGCATAGGCATCCAGCGCGCCGGGCTTCTCCCCCATCATCCAGGGCGAGGCCTGGGCGGCCAGCGCCTCGATCTCGCCCAGCAGACCGCGGTAGGTCGTCGCGGCGAAGGCGCGGATGGCCGCCTTGGCGGCTTCGTCGTCGGTGAATTTCTCGGGCATGAACACGTGGGTGAACGTGGGGTGCACCGTGTTGTTCATCCAGGCCAGAGTCTGCAGCGCGCGCGTGCGCGCCAGTCCCGAGGCAGGCAGGATGCCGGCCTGTGGCAGCCTGGCGTCGAGATGCAGCAGGATGGCCACGATCTGCGTGATCACCTGGCCATCGTCCTCCAGCACCGGCACCTGGCCGCGTGGATTGAGTGCCAGGTATTCCGGGCTGCGCTGCTCGCCCTTGTGCAGCTTCACCATCGAAGGCTCGAAGTCGACGCCCGCGAGTTCGAGCATCGCGTGCGGCACGAACGAGCAGGCACCGGGTGCGAAATGAAGTTTCAGGCCCATGAGAAAAATCCTCTTGAAAACAATCAGCTGAGATGCTGCCCGACGATGCCCGCGATCTCGAACATCGTCACCTGGTCCTTGCCGAACACCGGCCGCAGTTTGGCGTCGGCGTTCACGCGCCGCTTGTCGGCCGCGTCCTGCAGGCCGTTGGCCTTGATGTAGTCCCACAGCTTCTTCACCACCTCGGGACGCGAGACGGCACCTTCGCCAATCACCGCGGCCAGCGCGGCGCTGGGTTGCTTGCCACTGGCTGCGGTGGTCTTGCGCGGTGCCCTGGGTGTCCCGGCCGACTTGGTGGCCGCGGCTTTCTTTGCCGGCGCCTTCTTCGCGGGCGCGGCCTTCTTCGCCGGCGCGGCACTGGCCGGCGCGCCTGCCGTCGTCTTGCGCGGCGGGAACTTGGACGGTGCGAACTCGAAGTTCACCTTGCCTGCCTCCTTGTCCCAGGCCAGGAAGGCCTTGAAGGCGCGGCGTGTGCGCATCGAGACGAATTTGTCGAGCAGGTCGGTCTTGCCGGTTTCGAGCAGCTTGCTCATCTGCTCGCGCGCCACCGGCTGCTGCAGGATGATCTTGCCGCTCTTGAAGTCGCAGCTGGGCGTGGGCTGGGCCAGCGTCGGCACAGCCTTTTCGCAGACATAGTTGCTGCCGTGCTCGTGCACCGCGCCACCGCACTTGGGGCAACGGCCCAGTGGCTCACTGCCCGAGAAGTCAACCAGTTCGCCCGTCTCTTCGCCCTTCTTGTCGTCGCCGAAGTCGAACTCCAGCTTCCAGTTCTTCTCTTCTTCGTTGAACTTGATCACGATCTCGGCCACGAAGGGCCAGCCCGCCTTGGAGCGGAAGCCTTCGAGCGGACCGATCTTCTTGTCGCGCAGCAACTGTTCAGCCTCCTCGGGTTCGAAGGTGCGCCCGGCAGGCGACTTGCCGAACGAAAAGCCGCAGCCCTCGCTGTTGCCGTCGGCACCCGTGCAGCCGTAGCGGCGGTAATTTTCTTTCACCACACCGCCGCAATTCGGGCAGGGCGTGGACAGCGTGGCGTAGTTGCCCGGAATGGTGTCGCGGTCGTATTCCTTGGCCTTCTTCACCATGCGCTCGGTCATGGCCGCGATCTCGCCCATGAAGGCGGCGCGACTGAGCCGGCCGTGCTCCATCTCGGCGAGCTTGTATTCCCACTCGCCGGTGAGTTCGGCCTTGGAGAGCTCCTCCACCCCCAGGCCACGCAGCAGCGTCATGAGCTGGAACGCCTTGGCCGTGGGAATGATCTCGCGGCCTTCGCGGAACATGTACTTCTCGGTCAGCAGGCCTTCGATGATGGCCGCGCGCGTCGCAGGGGTGCCCAGGCCCTTTTCCTGCATCGCCTCTCGCAGCTCGTCGTCGTCCACCAGTTTGCCCGCGCCCTCCATGGCGCCGAGCAGCGTGGCTTCCGAATAGCGCGCGGGCGGCTTGGTCTTCAGGCCCTTGGGCTCCACAGACTCGGTGCGCACGGTTTCGCCCTCACGCACCGGTACCAGGTTCTGGCCCTTGTCGCCTTCCTTGGCATCGACCACGTCCTCGGCGGCTTCCTTGCCGTAGACCGCCATCCAGCCCGGCCTGACCAGTACCTTGCCCTCGGTCTTGAAGTGGTGGTTGAGCACGGAGCTGATGCGCGTGGTCACCATGAATTCGGCGCTGGGGAAGAACACCGCGAGGAAGCGGCGCACCACCAGGTCATAGAGCTTCTGCTCGGCATCGCTCAGGCCGTGCGGCGCCTGCAGCGTGGGAATGATGGCAAAGTGGTCGCTCACCTTGCTGTTGTCGAAGACGCGCTTGCTCGGGCGGATGTAATTGCCGTCGAGCGCGGTCTTCGCATGCGGGGCGAGGTGCTTCATGCCGCTGCCGGCCAGCATCTCGAAGGTCTGCTTCACCGTGGGCAGGTAGTCCTCGGGCAGGGCGCGCGAATCGGTACGCGGGTAGGTCAGGGCCTTGTGCCGCTCGTACAGGCTTTGCGCCAGCTGCAGCGTGGTCTTGGCCGAGAAGCCGAAGCGGCCGTTGGCCTCGCGCTGCAGACTGGTCAGGTCGTACAGCAGGCCGCTGGCCTGCGTGGTGGGCTTGCTCTCTTCCTTCACGCTGGCGGCCTTGCCGCGCACGGCCTCGGCAATCGCCAGCGCCTCACGCTGGTTCCAGATGCGGTCGGCGCGCAGGTCGGCGTCGGCGTCCTCGCCGGTGGGCTTTCTGAAGTTGGGGTCGAACCACTTGCCCGGGTATTCACCAGCCTCGGCCAGGAAGGAGGCATGGATTTCCCAGTAGTCGCGGCTCCTGTGCGCCCGGATCTTTTCCTCGCGCTCGACCACGATGGACAGCGTGGGCGTCTGCACCCGGCCCACGGTGGTGAGGAAGAAGCCGCCGTCGCGCGAGTTGAAGGCCGTCATGGCGCGCGTGCCGTTGATGCCGACCATCCAGTCCGCTTCGGAGCGGCTGCGCGCGGCGTCGGCCAGCCCCTGCATCTGCTCGTTGCTGCGCAGGTTCTCGAAACCCTCGCGGATGGCCGCCGGCGTCATGGACTGCAGCCACAGGCGCTGCACCGGCTTGCCCAGGGGCTGGTAGCTGCCATTCTTCAGGCCACCGGCGTACTGCTCGATCAGCCGGAAGATCAGCTCGCCCTCGCGGCCCGCGTCGCAGGCATTGATGAGGCGGCCCACGTCCTTGCGCTTGACCAGCCTGACCACCGCGCCCAGGCGCGACTTGGTCTTGTCGATCGGCCGGAGTTCGAAATAGGGCGGCAGCACCGGCAGATGGGCAAAGCTCCACTTGCCGCGCTTCACGTCGAACTGCTCGGGCGCGGCGATCTCCACCAGGTGGCCCACGGCGGAGGTGACCACGTACTGGTCGTTCTCGAAGTGGTCGTCGTGTTTCTCGAACTTGCCCGCCGCCGGGGTGAGCGCGCGCACGATGTCCTGGGCGACCGAAGGCTTCTCGGCGATGACCAGCGTTTTGGAAGAACCTTCGGTTTGGACGGACCCTGATGTTTTCATCTCTACAATCTGCTTTCACGCGCGTGCACACGCGCACATGGGCACGCGCGCACCCGCGCGCACCTGCATGAAACAACCTTACCAAATAAATCGGCCGTGACGAAAACCCGAGGTTTCGCTGAAAGCCCCCGCAAGAAGCCGCGCCCCAAAGGCGCCAAGGCCATCAAGGCCCCGGCCCCAGTGCCCTCTGGCCGCCGCATCCAGACCCGGCGCTCCGGCGTGCACGGCAAGGGCGTGTATGCGGTCGTCGACCTGGCCGAGGGTGAGACCCTGGTGGAGTACGTGGGCGAGATCATCACCTGGGAAGAGGCGCTGCGGCGCCACCCGCATGACCCGAGCGATCCCAACCACACGTTCTACTTCCACATCGATGAAGACCATGTGATCGACGCCAAGGTGGGCGGCAATTCGGCGCGCTGGATCAACCACAGCTGCAAGCCCAACTGCGAGGCGGATGTGGAAGACGGTCGCGTGTTCATCCGCGCGCGGCGCAACATCAAGGCTGGCGAAGAGCTGTTCTACGACTACGGCCTGGTGATCGACGAACCCTACACGCCCAAGCTCAAGGCCGAGTACCCCTGCTGGTGTGGCGCCAAGAAGTGTCGAGGTACCCTGCTCGCACCCAAAAAGGCTGGACGCGCCTCCAGACTCGGCTGACTAAATGTCCCCCACGCTTCACCGCTGTGCGGATCGCTTCCCCCCAAGGTGGATCGTTCCCGGCCATGTCTGACCTGCTCTCGCACGCGGAGGCCGTGTGGCAGGCCGTGGTGCCCACGCTGCCGGGTTTCACCGTGGAGGTGCTGCCCAGTATCGATTCCACCAGCAGCGAACTCATGCGCCGTGCGCGCAGCGGACTCATGGAACCCGTGCTGCTCGCAGCCGAAGACCAGACTGCGGGACGCGGCCGCCTGGGCAAGGGCTGGCACAGCCGGCCAGACCAGTCGCTCACGTTCTCCCTCGCGCTGCCCCTGGCACCTGTCAATTGGGCTGGGCTGTCGCTGGCGGTGGGCGTGAGCCTGGCGAGCAGCCTGCATCCCGACATCCGCCTCAAATGGCCCAATGACCTCTGGCTGCACCAGCGCAAGATCGGCGGCATCCTGGTGGAGACCGCGAGCACCGGCGAAGCGCCGGCAGGCCAGCGCATGGTGGTGATCGGCGTGGGCATCAACGTCGCGCGCCCGGAAGCATCGGTCGTGGCCGCGCTGCTGCCCGACGGTGCCGGGGTGACCGCCATGGCCCCCGCCGGTCTGGCAGAGGTGCTGGTGGGCATCACCCCGGGCGAGGTGCTGGAGCGCGTGGCCGCCCCCCTGGTGCAGGACGTGCTGGCCTTCGCCACGCAAGGCTTTCCTGCGTTTGCGCAGCGGTTTGCCCGCCTCGATGCGCTGCAGGGGCACACCGTGCAGCTGTCCGACGGCACCCGCGGCACGGCCTGCGGCGTGGACGACAGCGGTGCCCTGCAGGTGCTCACCGCGCAAGGCATGCAGGCCGTGACCAGCGCGGAAGTGAGCGTACGCCCATGCTGAGGTGGGCCGTCCTCCTGCTGGTGCTGGCCAATGTGGGCTATTTCGCCTGGACCCAGGGCCAGCTCGACGGCCTGGGGCTGGCCCCGGTGGAGCAGTCCGAACCCCAACGGCTGGCGCAACAGGTCCAGCCCGAGGTGGTGCGCCTGCTCAATGGTCCCAAGGGCGCGTCGACACCAGATGCCGAGCCCGCGGTTGCTGCATCTGCGCCGGCCGCAGCGCCTGTGGCCACACCTGAGCCCGCAGCCCCACCCGAGGCGGTGCCAACCCCTTCGGTTGACAGCCCACCTGCCGTGATGGACACACCTGTGGCACCGCCCCGGCCCGCAACGCCACCCTCGACACCTACCCCCACCACCAGCCCGGCTGTCGCAGACAGCGGCCCCCGGGCTTGCTGGCTGGCAGGCGCGTTCACGGAGTCCCAGCTTGAGCTGCTGCGAGCCGAACTGGCCCTGCTCGGGCTGCCGGCCAGCCAGTGGCAGTTCACGGAGACCCGCAGTGGCGGACGGTGGATTGTCTACATGGGGCGCTACGACAACACCGAGCAGGTCGAGCGCAAGAAGGCCGAATTGCGCGCACTGGGCGTGAGCTTCCGCGAGATCACCGCACCCGGCCTGGCACCGGGCCTGGCCCTGGGCACCTATTCCAGCGAGAGCGCAGCGCAGCAGGCCCTGCGGCAGGTCGAGCAGGATGGCGTGCGCACAGCCAAGGTGGCGCAGGAGCGCGCGGAGTCGGTGTCGTACACCTTGCGCCTGCCGGCCATCACCGAGGCTCAGCGTGCCGCGGTGGACGGGCTGGACGAGGCGATGGCGGGCAAGACACTGCGCCGCTGCGTTTGAGCCACGGGTGTGTTCCCTGTTCCGGCAGGCCTCGGGGCGGCGATGATCCGCACCGTCGTTTCACACGTCCGGCCGAAATCGGGTTGCTGGGCGAGCGAGAACACGCAGGGGCCGCCCCGATCCCGACAGTTGCTCGCTCGCCAGCAACCCAGGCCAAGGCCCCCTGGAACAGGCCCTAGAAGCGGTAGGTCAGCGCCACACCCACTTCGCGGGTGTCGTTTCGGGGCTCGTAGAAGCCGCCGTTTACCTTGGAGTCTTCCGCGCTCCAGGTGCGCAGAAACGGTGTCACCGTGATGCGCGAAGGCTTGTGCGCGAAGTTGACATACAGCTCGATGCCGGACGCATCTTTCTGCCTCTTGTCCAGGCCACCCGAGATGGCCGAGTACTGATTGCCCCAGAGAGCCGAACGGTAGTTGAGGCCAGGGGAGATGGTCCAGTTGCCACTGTGAAAAGGCTTCTCCACACCCAAGGCAAGGTAGATGCGGTCGTTGACGCGCTGGTAGCCGGCCGGACCCGCCTCCTGGAGGTTGTCCGTCAGGCGGCGATAGCCCAGGCCGACAGAGAACGCGACGTCGCTCCATTGGGGAATCGACTGCCCGTAAGCAACCGACACATCGAGAAGGAATCGGCTCTGTCCGTTGAACCTGAGGTCGCCGTAATTGCCGCCGATGTAGCTGCCCGTGTAATCCGAGTAGCCCATGGCGATTTCGCCAGCGACGACCAGCTTGTTGTCTCGACCCAGGCGGCGGGTCACAGAGCCTTTCACACCGATGAGCGCGCCCTTCTCCTGCATGATTTTCTGATTCGACGTGCCGAACTCTTCGTAGAGCTCGGTATGGGTCGTCACGCCCAGTTCGTAGGTGTAGCGGCGGGCCAGACTGCCGCCGTCGATCCTGTCAGCGGGATCACCGGGATCGGCATCCCGGCCACCGCCGTCGCTGGCGACCTTCAGCTCGCTCACGAGGTGGTAGCCCCGCGACATCAAGTCACCGGCTTCCCCCTGATGGAGCGTCGGCTGTGCCTGAGGGAGGTCTGCCGCGAAAGCTACCGCGCCTGCCAGCGCGGCCGCGCACATGAGTATTCCTGAAATCCAGCGGCGCATTGCGTTCTGATGCATGGGCCGAAGGACCCTGGCGAGTAAAGGTTAAAGAAGTAACGAGACATTTTGACATGTCAGTCTTTCTTATTGCCCGCAGTCACGCAGGTTTCGGCAATTCCGCACAACTTTGCAACACCGGCGCTCAGAGGCCTGCGCTGGCCGTGGCGGCAGGTCGGGATTCGAACCAGTCCAGCGCCTCGTTCCACAGGGGCTGGGCGCGCGCCCTGAAGTAGCCCATGTGGCCGATCGGGCCGAGGCCCGCCAGGCGCGGATCGATGGTGACGGCGCGCACCGCCGCGTTGCGGTAGCCTGCCATGAAGGCATCGCGCGAGGCCGGTGGCGCCCAGGCGTCGTCCAGCGCATTGACCGCCACGATGGGAAAGCGCACATCGTCGAATCGCTCGGTGACGGACTTCATGCGCGGGTCGTCGAAAAAGTAGCGTGGAAACCGGCACCACTCGCGCCACTGTCGGTACACGTCCAGCGGCAGGTCTTCGCCCATGCCGAGCCGGCTCCAGGGCAGGTATCCGGCCATGCGGGTCCACACCGGGCCCAGCACGCGCCACATGAAGAGCACGCGCAGGCGCTCCAGCGGTGGCATCCAGCCATGCCATCCCGCACCGGTGGCGAAGGTCCAGGCACCATTGATGCCCTCCTGGCGCGGCAGCAACCCCAGGGCGTGGCCGCCGTACGAATGCCCGACGAGGTACAGCGGCATGCCCTCCTGGCGCATGGCCTCGACGGCTGCCGCCAGGTCGAGCCGGCCCCAGTCCAGGTAGTTCATGCGAAAACCCTTGAGGGTTGACGGCGCCGACGCCCCGATGCCGCGGTAGTCCAGCGTGAGCACGTCGAAGCCGCGCCGCGCGGCGTGTTCGGCGAAGCGCTTGTAGAAGCCCTGCGGCACGGCCGTGGCGCCGCCGACCACGAGGTGCGCGCGCGCCGGCGCGGAGCCACGGTAGCGCATCGCGGCGAGGGGATAGCCGTCGGCGGCGGTCAGCGAGAGGCGTTCGATGCGCACATCTGCCGGGAGGTCGTTGGTGGCGGTCATGTACAGGTCTCCGTTCAGCGCGCGGCACGCGCGGCGAGCAAGGTCAGCAAGGTGTGCGTCGCCTGCTGGATGGGTTCGGTGCTTTGCGCCACGCGGGCTTGCAGCAGGCCGCCTTCGTAGGTGGCGACGATCAGCGCCGCCACGCCCCGCGCGGACTCAGGCGGTTCGCCGGCGGCTTCCAGCGCCAGCGCAATGCGCTCGCGCAGCGTGGCGAAGGCGCGCGCCAGGGCTTCGCGCAGGGCGTGGTCCTCGGGCGTGCTCTCCAGCGCCACCGTGGCCAGCGGGCAACCTGCATGAAAGCCGGTGCTGCTCAGGCGCAGGGTGGCGCCCTGCATCCACTGCCGCGCCGCCTCGACCGGATCGGTGTTTCTGGCCAGCAGTCCGTCGAGCCAGCCCAGCATGCGCGCGACGACGTCGTCGATGGCCGCCACCGCCAGCTCGGTCTTGCCGCCGGGAAAGTGGTGGTACAGCACGCCCTTGGGCGCGCCGGCCTGGGCCAGCAGTTCGGTCAGCCCGATGCCGTGCAGGCCGCGGCGGCGCAGGGCGTCGACCATGGCGGCAATGAGGCGTTCGCGGGTGCCGGGTGGCTGATCGGAGGGCTTGGGTTCGGACATGGGCGCAATCTATAGACCGGTCGGTCTAGTGTCAAGCAGGCGGTGTCGCATGCGTGCGCCGGACAACAAAAAAGCGCCCGAAGGCGCTTTCTGTTGTTGAAGTGAGCTTGCGCTTACTTGGCGACGACGCGAACCATTTCCAGGCACTTGTTCGAGTAGCCCCACTCGTTGTCGTACCAGCTCACCACCTTGATGAAGGTCTTGTCCAGTGCGATGCCGGCGTCGGCGTCGAAGATGGAGGTGCGGGTGTCGCCGCGGAAGTCGGTGGCCACGACCTTGTCGGTCGTGTAGCCCAGCACGCCCTTGAGCGCGCCCTCGCTCTGGGCCTTCATCTCGGCGCAGATCTCTTCGTAGGTGGCATCCTTGTTGAGTTCCACCGTCAGGTCGACCACCGAGACGTCGGAGGTCGGCACGCGGAAGCTCATGCCGGTGAGCTTCTTGTTGAGCTCGGGGATCACCACGCCCACGGCCTTGGCCGCGCCGGTGCTGCTGGGGATGATGTTCTCCAGGATGCCGCGGCCGCCGCGCCAGTCCTTGTTGCTCGGGCCGTCCACGGTCTTCTGCGTGGCGGTGGCGGCGTGCACCGTGGTCATCAGGCCGCGCTTGATGCCCCACTTGTCGTTGAGCACCTTGGCGATGGGCGCCAGGCAGTTGGTGGTGCACGAGGCGTTGGAGATGATGGCCTCGCCCTTGTAGGTCTTGTCGTTCACGCCGAAGACGAACATGGGGGTGTCGTCCTTGGAGGGAGCCGACAGGATGACCTTCTTCGCGCCGGCGTCCAGGTGCTTCTGGGCGGTGACCTTGTCCAGGAACAGGCCGGTGGATTCGATGACCACGTCGGCGCCGACCTCGTTCCACTTCAGGTTCGAGGGATCGCGCTCCTGCGTCAGGCGGATCTTCTTGCCGTTGACGATCAGCGTGCTGCCCTCGACCGCGACCGTGCCCTTGAAGCGGCCGTGCACGCTGTCGTACTGCAGCATGTAGGCCAGGTAGTCGGGCTCGAGCAGGTCGTTGATGGCCACGACTTCGATGTCGGCGAAGTTCTGGATGGCGCTGCGCAGCACGTTGCGGCCGATGCGGCCGAAGCCGTTGATGCCGATCTTGATCGTCATGTCTCGTCTCTCCTGGAAGGTTTCAAAAAGGGTTCACAAACTCACTTCGCGAGCACGGCGCGCACCGTGTCCGCCACGTTTTCAGGGGTGAAGCCGAAGTGCTTGAACAGCACCGGCGCGGGCGCCGATTCGCCGTAGGTGTCGATGCCGACGACCGCGGCCACGCCGTACTTCCACCAGCCGTCGGTGGCGCCCATTTCAACGGCGACACGCGGCAGGCCCGCCGGCAGCACCGAGGCCTTGTACGCGGCGCTCTGGCGGTCGAAGGTGGTGGTGCTGGGCATGGAGACCACGCGCACGGCGACCTTGTGTTCCTTCGCCAGCAGCTCCTGCGCCTTGAGGGCGAGCTGCACCTCGGAGCCGGTGGCAATGATCACCGCCTGCGCCTTCTTCTTCAGGCCCACTTCGGCCGGCTCGGCCAGCACGTAGGCGCCCTGGCTGATGCTGCCCAGGTCGCTCTTGGGCGCATAAGGCAGGTTCTGGCGGCTCAGCAGCAGCGCGGTGGGGCGGCTGGCGTTTTCCAGCGCCACCGCCCAGGCCACGGCGGTCTCGGCCGTGTCGGCGGGGCGCCAGACGTCCAGGTTGGGGATCAGGCGCAGGCTGGCCGCGTGCTCGATGGACTGGTGCGTGGGGCCGTCTTCGCCCAGGCCGATGGAGTCGTGCGTGAACACGTGGATCACGCGCTGCTTCATCAGCGCGGCCATGCGGATGGCGTTGCGACTGTAGTCGCTGAAGGTGAGGAAGGTACCGCCGTAGGGAATGAAGCCGCCGTGCAGCGCCACGCCGTTCATGACCGCGGCCATGCCGAATTCACGCACGCCATAGTTGATGTGGCGCCCGCCCTGGCCCTGCTCGTTCTTCACCACATCGCCCGACATGGTGAAGCGCAGGCTGGGCGTGGACTTGGTGTTGGTGAGGTTGGAGCCGGTGAGGTCGGCGCTGCCACCGAGCAGCTCGGGCAGCGCGGCGGTGAAGGTCTCCAGCGCGAGCTGGCTGGCCTTGCGGCTGGCCACGGTCTCGGCCCTGGTATGGGCCGCCACGGCGGCGTCGACAGCGACCTGCGCGAAGTTCTTGGGCAGATCGCCCTTCATGCGGCGGGTAAATTCCCTGGCGAGCTCGGGGAAGGCGGCTTTGTAAGCGGCGAACTGGCTGTCCCAGGCGGCTTCCATGGCCTTGCCGGCGGCCTTGGCGTCCCAGGCGGCGTACACGTCCTGCGGGATCTCGAAGGGCTTGTGCGACCAGCCCAGCGCCTCGCGCGTGAGCGCGATTTCGTCGGCGCCCAGGGGCTCGCCGTGCGCCTTGGCGGTGTTGGCGCGGTTGGGGCTGCCCTTGCCGATGTGCGTCTTGCAGATGATCAGCGTCGGCCCGAAGGTGCCCATGCCGGCCTTGTTCTTCGCGTCGGCGATGGCGCGGTCCACGGCGTCGGTGTCGTGGCCGTCGATCGGGCCGATCACGTTCCAGCCGCAGGCGGTGAAGCGCAGCGCGGTGTTGTCGATGAACCAGGGCGTGACCTGGCCATCGATCGAGATGCCGTTGTCGTCGTACAGCGCGATCAGCTTGTTGAGCTTCCAGGCGCCGGCCAGCGCCACGGCCTCGTGGCTGATGCCTTCCATCAGGCAGCCGTCGCCCAGGAACACGTAGGTGTGGTGGTCGACGATGGCATGGCCGTCGCGGTTGAATTCGGACGCGAGCAGCTTCTCGGCCAGTGCCATGCCCACGGCGTTGGTGATGCCCTGGCCCAGCGGGCCGGTGGTGGTTTCGATGCCGGGGGTGACCCCCACCTCGGGGTGGCCGGCGGTCTTGCTGTGCAGCTGGCGGAAGTTCTTCAGCTCACCGATCGGCAGCTTGTAGCCGGTGAGGTGCAGCAGCGCATAGATCAGCATCGAGCCGTGGCCGTTGGAGAGCACGAAACGGTCGCGGTTGGCCCAGTGCGGGTTGCCCGGGTTGTGGCGCAGGTGCCGGCCCCACAGGGCGACCGCCATGTCGGCCATGCCCATGGGCGCGCCGGGGTGGCCCGAGTTGGCGGCCTGCACCGCGTCCATGGCCAGCGCGCGGATGGCGTTGGCCTGGGTCTGGGCGGTCACGGCCGAAGCGGCGGAAGCGGTGCGGGTGGGGGTGCTGGCGGCGTCGGACATGAAGGGTGCTGGGGGGGATTGAGGGGAAATGCTGCGCGGCGGCGCAAAACGCATGATTTTATCGGGCCGCCCGACCTCCTGCCCGACCGTGCACCGATCTGCGCGCCCGCGCTCATAATTCCTGCAGCGCAGGGCCCTGTGTGCCCGGTACACGCTCCGTCCACCACCATGCCCCGTCCCGCCGTCGACCCGTCCGCCACCCCGATCCCGGCCATGATCCTCGCCGCCGGACGTGGCATGCGCATGCGCCCCCTGACCGACGTCACACCCAAGCCGCTGTTGCGGGTGCAGGGCGGGCCGCTCATGCAGTGGCCCATGCAGGCCCTGCACGATGGCGGATTCGTCCGCTGCGTGGTCAACACCGCCTGGCTGGGTGAGCAGATCGACGCCTTCTGCGAGCGCTGGCAGGCCTCGCACCCCGGCACCGAGGTGGCGGTCTCGCGCGAGGGCCAGGACTTCGGCTACGCGCTGGAGACCGCGGGTGGCATCGCGCGCGCGCTGCCCATGCTGGGCGACGTGTTCTGGGTGCTCGCGGGCGACGTGTACGTGCCCGGCTTTCCCTTCACGGCCGCCAGCGTGGCGCGCTTCCAGGACAGTGGCCAACTCGCGCACATCTGGCTGGTGCCCAACCCGCCGCACAACCCGCGCGGCGATTTCGGCCTGAGCCCCGAGGGCCTGGCGCTGAACCAGGCCGCGACGCGTTACACCTACAGCACCATCGGCCTGTACCGGCGCGAGCTGTTCGAGCCGCCCTGGTGCGAGATCCTGCCGGGCAACCCGCAGGGCACAGCCGAGCCCCTGGCGCCGCTGCTGCGCCGCGCGATGGATGCGGGCCTGGTGGGGGCGGAGCTTTACACCGGCACCTGGGTTGATGTGGGAACACCCGAGCGGCTGCGGGAACTGGAGTAACAGGATCCCCCCGCGCCGCCTGCGGCGTCACCCCCCGAGGGGGCGCACCTGGCGGCCCGGCAAAGCCGGTTCCGCGGGTGCTCTGGTCAAACACCACGGCACCTCGGCAAAAGTCAGACAATGGCGCGCATGGACGCCACCCCCCACACCACCCTGTACGCCGACCGCCGCGCCCGCGTGGCCTCTCAACTGGGCCCCGGCGGCATCGCCATCGTGCCGACCGCGCTGGAGCGGCCGCGCAACCGCGACACCGACTTCATCTACCGGCACGACAGCTACTTCTACTACCTCACCGGGTTCACCGAGCCCAACGCCTGGCTGGTGATCACCGCCGAGGGCGAGACCACGCTGTTCTGCCAGCCCAAGGACCTGGAACGCGAGATCTGGGACGGCATCCGCCTCGGCCCCGAGGCCGCGCCAGGTCACCTGGGCGTGAGCCAGGCCTTCGCGGTCGGCGAGCTCGATCAGCACCTGCCCCGCTTGCTGGAGAACCGCCAGACCGTCTGGTACCCGTTCGCCATCCACGCCGGGCTCGAAGGCCGGGTGGACGGCTGGCTGCAGAAGGTGCGCGCGCGGGTGCGCTACGGCGCGCTCTGCCCCGAGTCGCAGCGCGACCTGTGCGGCATCCTCGACGAGCTGCGGCTGGTGAAGGACGCGCACGAACAGGCCACCATGCGCCGCGCCGCGCAGATCAGCGCGCAGGCCCACATCCGCGCCATGCGGCGCAGCGCGGCCATGCTGCGCGCCGGCCAGGACGTGCGCGAGTACCACCTGGACGCCGAGCTGCTGCACAGCTTCCGCGAACACGGCTCGCAGTACCCGGCCTACGGCAGCATCGTCGCCGCCGGTGCCAATGCCTGCGTGCTGCACTACCGGGCCGACGCAGCACCGATCCGCAACGGCGAACTGGTGCTGATCGATGCCGGCTGCGAGCTCGACGGCTATGCCAGCGACATCACGCGCACCTTTCCCGCCAATGGCAGGTTCACCGGGCCGCAGCGCACGCTCTACGACCTGGTGCTGGCCAGCCAGGACGCGGCCGTGGCCGCCACGAAGGCCGGCGCGCGCTTCACCGACCCGCACGAGGCCACCGTGGCGGTGCTCGCGCAAGGCCTGCTTGACGTCGGCCTGCTGGATGCGAACCGGGTCGGCACCGCGCAGGACGTGATCGCCAACCGCAGCTACTTCCCGTTCTACATGCACCGCACCGGTCACTGGCTGGGCATGGACGTGCACGACTGCGGCAGCTACGTCGAGCCGTCCGAGCTCGGCACGGTGAGCGAGCGCCGCGACCCGCTCAGCGGCGAGACCATCAAGGACCGCCCCAGCCGCATCCTGCGACCGGGTATGGTGCTGACCATCGAGCCCGGTCTCTACGTGCGTCCCGCCGAGGGCGTGCCCGAGGCATTCTGGAACATCGGCATCCGCATCGAGGACGACGCCATCGTCACCGCGAGCGGCTGCGAGCTGATCTCGCGCGGTGTGCCGGTGCGGGCCGACGAGATCGAAGCGCTGATGCGCGGCTGAGCGACGCACGCGGCCAGCCCCATCGGTCTCGCCGGGTCGAAGGCCTGAAGCGGCGGGCGCGATCAGTCCGGATTCCTGCTGCCCTCGCTGTCGGCGTACAACCCGCAAGCCTGGCCCGTCCTGCGGCACTGGCCGCCGACCTGAAGCCAGGGGTGGGCGTGGCCCACGCAGCCGGTCTGGCAGATCACGCTGCTGGCCTCGGCCATGGTGTCCACGGGCGCGGTCACTGCCTTGCGTGCACGGCGTGGCACTGGCAGCACGCTGGCGGCCGCGCCAAGGCCCCAGAGCATGCAGGTGCGCGCGAGGACGAGTTGCGCACGCAGGAACAGCACCTCTTCCTCGAGCAGCGCCACCTGCAGCACGTGGGCGCGCAGCTGCTCGCCCACTCGGCGCTGCAGGCTGGCCAGCTGGCGCGTGAGCGCGCCATGCTCGATGGCAATTTCGCGCGCGGCCAGCTTGTCGTGCCGCACCATCAGCGCCGCCGCTGGGGCCAGAGTCATGTCTTTTCCTTTCCTGGCGGATGGGGCGGCACGTCGGCCGCGATGAGCAGCTGCGGCACACCGTCGGCCGCGCGCACGGTACTGGCCCGCACCTGCCACACGCGCTGCACCAGCGCGGGCCGCAGCACACGCGCCGGGTGGCCGCTGGCCTGCAGCACGCCGCCGTCGAGCACCCACACGCGGTCGGCGTAGCGCAGCGCGAGGTTGGGGTCGTGCAGCACCGCGAGCACGCCCACGCCCTGCCCGCGCGCCCAGCGCTGCACCGTGCCCAGGGTCTCGTGCTGGTGGCGCAGGTCGAGCGCGGCGGTGGGTTCGTCCAGCAGCAGCCAGCGCGGCGCGCCGTCGGCACCGGGCTCCCAGATCTGCGCCATCACGCGCGCGAGCTGCACGCGCGCACGCTCGCCACCGCTCAGGCTGGCCAGGCTGCGATCGGCCATGGCGGCCACACCGGTGGCGGCCATGGCCGCCTGCACGATCGCGGCCTCGTCGCGCGCGGGTTGCAGGTGGTGCGGGTAGCGCCCGAGTTGCACCACGTCCTGCACGCGGAAGTCGAAGGCCACCGCCGTCTCCTGCGGCAGCACGGCGCGGTGGCGCGCGAGCTGGTGCAC
The DNA here is from genome assembly GCF_025699295.1 of Hydrogenophaga sp. Classification (GTDB taxonomy): domain Bacteria; phylum Pseudomonadota; class Gammaproteobacteria; order Burkholderiales; family Burkholderiaceae_C; genus Hydrogenophaga. The sequence continues at coordinate 225,749 of NZ_JAILWB010000006.1, forward strand.
GGTCGCGGGCGTCACCGCCTGGCCGTTGAGCGCCATGTGACCGGTATCGGGCGCGCGCAGACCGGCGAGCACCGAGAGCAGGGTGGACTTGCCCGCGCCGTTGGGCCCGAGGATGGCGCCCACCTCGCCCGGCGCGAGCTGCAGATCCACCGCCTGCAGCAAGGTGCTGATGCCCGCGCGCACGCCCACACCGCGCGCGCACAGGCCCTGCCCATGGGGCAGGGCGGGTGCGTCGGGCGGGTTGTCTTCATCGTCGTCGTCGAGCCACAGCGGGCGTTCGCCCCCCGACAGCGCGCCGCAGGCGCTGCGCCAGTCGGCGTCGAGCAGCCGCGCGTTCACAGCCGCCTCCCGTGCGCGCTGCGCAGCAGGAGCAGGAAAAAGGGCACGCCCACCATGGCGGTCAACACGCCCAGTGGCAGCTCGGCGGGTTGCAGGGCGGTGCGCGCCACCGCGTCGGCCGCCAGCACCAGCACGGCGCCCAGCAGGGCCGAGCCCGGCAGCACCCAGCGGTGGTCCGGCCCGGCCACCAGCCGCACCATGTGCGGCGCGACCAGACCGATGAAACCGATGATGCCGGTGGTGGCCGTGACCGCGCCCACGGCGAGCGCCGTGACCACGATGGCGACCTGCTTCACGCGCTCGACCGGCACGCCCAGCAGCACCGCCTGCGCCTCGCCCAGCGCGAGTGCGTTCAGTGGGCGCGCCAGCCGCAGGCCCACCACGCCTGCCACCAGCGTGATGCCGCCGACCAGCGCGACCGCGCTCCAGCGCGCGCCACCCAGGCTGCCGAGCAGCCAGAACTGCAGGTTGCGCAGTTGCTCGTCGGTGGCCAGGAAGCTCAGCAGGCCCAGGCCGGCGCCGGCCAGCGCGTTGACCGCGATGCCGGCCAGCAGCATCAGGCCCACGCGCGTGCCCCCTTCGCCGCGCGAGAGCAGGTAGATCAGCACCGTGACCGCGAGGCCGCCGCCAAAGGCCATGAACACCAGCGTCCAGCTCCCGAGCGAACGTGGCAGCTCGGGAAACCAGAGGCTGCCCATGACGATGGTCGCGCCGGCGGCGAGCGCCGCACCGCTGCTCACGCCGATCAGGCCCGGGTCGGCCAGCGGGTTGCGGAACAGGCCCTGCATCAGCGCGCCGGCAAGACCCAGCCCGGCCCCGGCGGCCAGCCCCAGCACCAGGCGCGGCAGGCGGATGTGGAAGAACACCAGTTCGGCGCCCGAGGTGGCGCCACCGGTGCCCATCAACACGGCGGGCAGATCGCGCAAGGGCAGGCTGTAGGCACCCTCGCCCGCGGCCCACAGCAGGGTGAGCAGCAACAGCCCGCCAAGCCACCCCAGCAGGCTCGGGCCCGAGAGGCGGCGCGGCATCCACAAGCCCCCGCCGGCTCGCGCCGTACCGGAAACGACCGCGTTCATGCGCGCACCAGCTGTTCGTGCAGGCGCTCGACCACGTCGGGCAGGCGCGGGCCGAAGCCCAGCAGTTCCAGCGCGTCCAGGTGCACCAGGGCGCCCGGCGTGCCCCGGCGCTGGTAGGCCGGGGTGAGCGCCAGTTCGGGGCGGCGCCAGAACGCGGCCTCGCCGCCAATGGCCTCGATGCCTTGCGTGGTGGTCAGGATCACGTCGGGCGCGGCCTGCGCCATGGCCTCGGCGGTCATGGGGCGGTAGCCCTGGAATCCGCCCAGCGCGTTGCGCGCACCGATGAAGCGGATCAGCGCATCGGCCGCGGTGTTTTCGCCCGACACCATGGGGCTGCCGCTGTGCGAAAGCACGAACAGGATCTTCGGGCCCGGGCCCTTGGTGGTCTGCACACGCGCCGTCGCGGCTTGCCAGCGTGTGTCGAGCCTGGCCTGCAATTCGCGCGCGGCGGCCTCGCGCCCCGCGGCGCGGCCCACGGCCGCCACCTTGCGGCGCACCTCGTCCCAGCTGTGGTCGGCGGCCACCAGTTCCACGCGCACGCCGGCGCTGCGCAACTGGTCGATCACCACCGGCGGGCCGGCGTCGCTGCCGGCGATCACCGCGTCGGGGCGCAAGGCCAGCAGGCCCTCGGCCGAAAGCTGGCGCATGTAGCCGACCTTGGGCGTGGCCAGCGCCGCCGGCGGGTACAGGCTGGTGGTGTCCGTGCCCACCAGCTGGTCCTGCGCGCCCAGCGCGTACACCACCTCGGTGATGCCGCCGCCGACGGTGACGAGACGCGGGGCCGAAGGCGCCGCCGCCACCGACCACAACGGCCAGCCAGCGGTGGACGCAACCGAACCGGTCAGTGCGACCGCCGAGAGTTGCTGCAGCGCGCTTCTGCGCGAGGTGCCCAGGATTGGGAATGATTGCAACGGTGATTTCATGGGTGTTGGAGCTGTGTCCAGGATGGGTGGCTCATGCAGCCACCGGTGCGTGCGGCTGCGCCGCGGCCTGCAGATGCGCCACGATGTCGCGCCAGGCGAGCAGTTCGACCTGGCCGGGCTTGCGCGCGCCGAAGAACATGGCCATGAGTTCTCCGCGTGCATCGAAGGCTTCGACCGAGGTCACGGTGCCGTCGGCGGTGGGCTTTTCCACCACCCACACGTCCTGGATCAGGTCTTCGCGCAGGTGCAGGTTGAAGCCGGAGTCCAGCACGTTGAGCCAGGTCTTGCCCTGCATCTCCATGGGCTCGACGCGTTGCACCGGGCCGGTGTGGATCTGGATGCAGCCCGGGCTGCCCACGAACACCATGATGGGCGTGCCGTCGAAGGCCGCTTCCATCAGCAGTTCGCGCACGGCGGCCTTTTCCACGCGGTGCGTGTAGCGCCCTTCGACCAGGCGAAAACCCTGCTGGCGCTCCAGACCGAACTGCTTGAGCAGGGGAAAGAACTGGTGGGTGTCGGTCATCGCGCCCCAGGCGGCGGAGAAGGCCGTCGCGTCCACCAGGGGTTGTGGCGTGGGTGCGCTGGCCTCGGCGCGTGGCTCGAACGCGATCTCGCGCCGGTCGTCGCTGTGCCCTTCGATCACGCGCTGCCAGGCGGCCAGGTCGGTCTGCTCGCGCACGAAGATCTTGTGCACCGCCACGCCATGCCGGTCGTAGAACTGCAGGCTGGGCGGGGCCATGCCGGGCTGCGACTTGAGCGCCTGCGCCACCGCGAATCCCGCGTGCCACTGGCTGAAGAACAGGCGCAGGTCGATCTGCTCGCCCAGCGCCAGTCCCACCGGCCCGCTGGCCGAGACCTTCTGGTAGACGCCGGTCTTCTCGTGCACCGTGGTTTCGTTGCGCGTGAGCGCCATGAGCGGGCCGCAGGCCTCGAGTGCCTGCAGCAAGGCAAGCCAGTCGGGCCGCAGCACCGTGGCCTGCAACGGTGCTTCGTGCGCGCCGACATGGGCGGCAACGGCGGCGCCCTCGCTCAGGCCGATGGCTTCGGCGGCTTCCCTGGCCCGCAGACCACTGGCGCGAGCGGTCTGGAAAGCGTTTCGGATGTCGTGGACGTTCATGGTGTTCTCCTGCGGGTGGACATGGGTGGATGGCAGTGCATCACTGCACACTGGTGGGTACGGGGTGCCACAGGGCTGTGGCGCGGACGTCCTCGGCGGCCGCGGCGTCGGCGGCGTTCTCCACCTCGATCTGCCAGCGCGTTCGCAGATTGCCCACCATGGTCCGCATGGGCGGCGAGAGCTGCGGGTGCACCGAGAGGTGGAACAGGTTGCACACCAGCTTGCGCGCCATCAGTGGGCGGTTCGGGCAATCGCGGGCGCTTTGCGCGTAACCGGTCATGAGCGCCAGCGTGCCGGCCAGCAGCGCCTCCACGCCGGGCATCGTGTACTCCTCGTCGGCGGTCTCCGTGTGGTGATCGGCTGAAGGCATGGTGGCTCCTGTGAGGTGGCTAGAAATCGGTGACCAGCGCCACCGACAGGCTGCGCCCCGGGGCGGTGTAGGCGTCCAGCACGGGGTCATTCGCCGCGATGCCGCGCACGTTGGTCCACTCCCAGTACTTGCGGTCGGTCAGGTTGTGGATCGCGGCGCTCAGGCGGGTGGAGCGGCTGACCTGCCAGTTCGCACGCAGGTCCAGCGTGGTGTACGAAGGCGTGGCGAACTGGTTGGCCGCGCCGGTGGTGTCGATGTCGCTGGAGGACTTCTTCGCGCTGTGGGTGAGCGAGGCGCCCACGCTCCAGTCGCCCAGGCGGTGATCGATGCCCAGCACCAGCTTCGCGGGATTGACCGAGTTCAGCGGCAGCTTGCGCGCCGTGTCCGTGCCACGGGTCTGCCCGTAGGCAGCGCGCAGTGTGGTGCGGGCCGACACCCGGGCCGAGCCCTTGAGCTCGAAGCCGCTGAGGGTGACCGACTGCCGGTTGACCGACTGGAACTGCATGATCGGCGCGGTCTGCACCGGCACCAGGTCTTCGATGAAGTCCTTGTAGCGACCGGTGAAGGCCACGGCCTCCCAATCGAACACGCCCGATGCACCGCGTGTGCCCAGCTCCAGCGTGCGGCTCTTCTCCGGACGCAGGTTCGGGTTGGGAATGGCTTCGTAGTTGCCGAACGGATTCTGGAAATAGTTGTTCAGCTGCAGCGGGCTGGGCGACTTGAAGCCCGCAGCCAGGTTGCCGAACACACTCCAGTCCGCGCCGCCGCGCCAGATCGCGCCGAGCTTGGGCGTGAGCGCGCCGTTGGACAGCGAGGCCGGCTGCAACGGGTACAGCGGACTGCTGCGCGCGTCCAGCGCCACGCGGTCGTAGCGCAGCGCGGGGATCAGGCTCCAGCGGTCGCTGGCGAATTCGCTCTGCACGAACAGCGCCGACGTGGTCTCGATGGTTTCCGGAAAGCGCTGCAGCGGATAGGTTTCGTACGAGGGGCCGTTCACGCCGGTGACCAGGTTGTCCAGGCTTGCACGCGAGACGTCGACGCCATAGACCAGCTTCTGCGACCAGTTGCCGCCCAGCGGACGCAGCTTCTCGGCCTGCAACACCGCCTGCAGGATGCGCTCGTTGTAGGTCACGTCGCGCGCGCGGTTCTGCGTTGCGGCCGGCTGCAACGGCCGGAATTCGTGCGTCACCTCCTGCGACTCCGAGGCCTGGTAGCCCACCATGGCGCGCAGTTCGTCGGCCCAGAGTGAGGTGACGGGGAAGCGGCCGTCCCAGCTCGCGCGGCTGCGCACCATGTCCGAGGTCCCATCGAGATCGCCAACATGGGTCGGCGCCGCCACCACCGGTGCCCGGCCGCTGTAAGCCTCGACCTCGCTGCGCTTGTCGACGTGTTCGGCGGTGAAAACGTGGCGCTGGCCGCCACCGGGGGTGAACACCAGCTTGCCCATCACCGAGGTCTGTTCGTCCTTCTGCGGGTTGGGCGCGGTGCGGTTGCTGTTGAGCGCAAGGTTGCGCCCCTGGTTGTCCAGCTCCCGGCTGCGGCCGATCTGCACACTGCCCAGCCACTGCAAGGTGTCGCTGGCCACGCCGGCGAGCGTCGCGCCGATGCGGCGGCTGCCGTCCTCGCTGTCGTAACGCAACCCGATGCGCCCGCCCAGCGTCTGGCCGGGCTTGAGCAGGTCCTTCGGCTCGGTGGTGAACATGGCCACCATGCCGGCCAGGCCATCGGAGCCGTACAGAGCCGAGTTCGCTCCGCGCAGGATCTCCACGCGCGAGATCAGCCCCAGGTCGTAATAGTCGCGCCCGAAGGCGGCAGGACCGAACACGCCACTGCTGAGCTCTCGCGGCACGCGGATGCCGTCGATGGTCAGCAGCACACGGTTGCCCTCCAGGCCCCGGATGTTGAAGCCGGCGTTGCCATCGCGCCCCACGTTGCCAGTCACGCCGCCAAAGCGAACGGGCGCCCGCTTCACGCTCACATTGGGCAGTTCGCGCACCAGGTCGCGGATGTCCTGTACGCGCGCTGGATCGAGGTCTTCACCATCGAGCACGTCGATGGCAGCAGGCACCTCGTCCAGCGCACGTTCACTGCGCGCGCCACTGATGACGACTTCGCGCATCGTGGGTGTGGCGGCCTGGCTGGTGGGCGCAGCGGTCTGCGCATGGCCGGTGCCCGCCACCAGGGCCAGGCAGGCCAGACACAGCGGATTGAGCTGCGGGAAGGAACGGAAAACGGGAGGGATGGGGAAGCGCGAAGAGGTCAAGGCAGCACCTGGTCCAAAGGGTTGGAGAACGGGCTGGCGTCACGACCTCGGGCAGGGCGCCCGGATGCTGGCTGGCGAAAAGCCGATTATATGAGAATGATTCCTATTTGCAAGATGTACCGATTCTCAAGACGGAATTGATAGCGCGCAACGCGCACAATGCGCGCCTGTCAACGAAAAATGTGAAAGGAGTGCCCCGATGAAAGGCGACGCCAAGGCCATCAGCCACCTGCAAGCCCAGCTCAAGAACGAGCTGACCGCCATCAACCAGTACTTCGTCCACTACCGCATGCTCAAGCACTGGGGCCTGGACAAGCTCGCCGGCAAGGAATACGAAGAGTCCATTGGCGAGATGAAGCACGCCGACAAGCTCATGGACCGCATCTTCATGCTCGACGGCCTGCCCAACCTGCAGGACCTGGGCAAGCTGCACATCGGCGAGGACGTGCCGGAGATTCTCAAGAGCGACCTGGCGCTGGAGACCGGCGCGCAGAAGACCATCAAGGACGGCATCGCACACTGCGAGTCGGTGCGCGACTATGTCTCGCGCGACCTGCTGCAGGGGATCCTGGACGACACCGAGGAACACATCGACTTCCTGGAAACCCAGATCGAGCTGCTGGGCAAGGTCGGCTTGCAGAACTACCTGCAGAGCCAGATGGGCTCGCCCAGCTGAACGGCAGCCTGTACCCCGTTTGCCACAAAGCCCCGCCATGAGCGGGGCCTTTTTTGGACTATTGAATACGATCAATTATCATTTGCGAACTCTTCCCCTACCCAGCACCCGCTGCCCGCCACCCCATGATCGTTTGCGTTTGCCACCGCGTCAGTGACCAGACCATCGCACGTTGTGCGCGGTCGGGCATGGCGTTCGACGACATCCAGCTTGAGCTGGGCGTGGCCACGCAATGCGGTCAGTGCGAGTCCTGCGCACGCTCGCTGTGGTCGGAGTGCACGCCGCACCAGTCGGTGGTGCATCTGCAGCTGCACCCGGCCACGCTGCCGGCGCAGGCTGCGGCCGCCTGACGCCCGCCCGGCAGGCCCATTCCCCCCTGACTTTCCCTGCCTGGCTCGCCCAGCGCGGCCGCGCTGCCGCATACTGCGGCGAATGGGCGTTCGTGCCCCTGAAACGGGCCGATTCCATCTCAAAAAGTCACAGGCACCGCACCGCTTTACGCGCTTCTACGCACTAGGGTTTTCCCGCCTCGCGATTTAGAATGCGCAATTCCTTTCCGCATAGCAAGATAACACCCGCCGGAGACACGAGCATGAGCATGGAAAACAGCCACGAGAACAAGCGTGCCGAACTGCGCCGCGCCGCGCTCGAGTACCACGAATTCCCCACCCCCGGCAAGGTGGCCATCGCGGCCACCAAGCAGCTCACCAACCAGCGCGACCTGGCGCTGGCGTACTCGCCCGGCGTGGCAGCCCCATGCGAAGAAATCGTGGCCGATCCGGTCAATGCCTTCAGGTACACCGCGCGCGGCAACCTGGTCGGCGTCATCACCAACGGCACCGCCGTGCTCGGCCTGGGTGACATCGGCCCGCTCGCGGCCAAGCCGGTGATGGAAGGCAAGGGCGTGCTGTTCAAGAAGTTCGCCGGCGTCGACGTGTTCGACATCGAGATCGACGAGAAGGACCCGGCCCGGCTGGTCGAGGTGATCGCCGCCCTGGAGCCGACCTTCGGCGCGATCAACCTCGAAGACATCAAGGCACCGGACTGCTTCTACGTGGAGCGCGAGCTGCGCAAGCGCATGAAGATCCCCGTCTTCCATGACGACCAGCACGGCACGGCCATCACCGTGGCGGCAGCCATGCTCAATGGCCTGAAGGTCGCGGGCAAGGACATCGGCCAGGTCAGGCTGGTCACCTCGGGCGCGGGCGCGGCGGCGCTGGCCTGCCTGAACCTGCTGCTCAAGGTCGGCCTCAAGCGCGAGAACGTGTTCGTCACCGACCTGGCCGGCGTGGTCTACGAGGGCCGCGAGGAGCTCATGGACGACGACAAGCGCCAGTACATGCAGAAGACCGACAAGCGCAAGCTGGCCGAGGTGATGGAGGGCGCCGACGTGTTCCTCGGTCTCTCGGCCGGCGGCGTGCTCAAGCCCGCAATGGTGGCGTCGATGGCCCCCAATCCGGTGATCTTCGCGCTGGCCAACCCGAACCCGGAGATCGCGCCCGAGGATGCGCACGCGGTGCGCGGCGACGTGATCATGGCCACCGGCCGCACCGACTACCCGAACCAGGTCAACAACGTCCTGTGCTTCCCCTACATCTTCCGCGGCGCGCTCGACTGCGGCGCGACCACCATCACCGACGAGATGGAGATCGCCGCGGTGCACGCGATCGCCGAGCTGGCGCAGGCCGAGCAGAGCGAAGTCGTCGCCGCGGCCTACGCTGGGGAGCAACTGGCTTTTGGCCGCGAGTACCTCATTCCCAAGCCGTTCGACCCGCGCCTGATGATGAAGATCGCGCCGGCGGTGGCGCAGGCCGCGGCAGACAGCGGCGTGGCCCTGCGCCCGATCCCCGACATGGCGGCCTACCGCGAGAGGCTGCAGAGCTTCGTGTTCGCCTCGGGCACCATCATGAAGCCGATCTTCTCGGCGGCCAAGACGGCGGCGCGCAAGCGCGTGGCCTATGCCGAGGGCGAGGAAGAGCGCGTGCTGCGTGCCTGCCAGATCGTGGTCGACGAGGGCCTGGCGCGCCCGACCCTGATCGGGCGGCCCGCAGTGATCGCGCAGCGCATCGAGAAGTTCGGCCTGCGCCTGCGCGAGGAGCTCGACTATGACGTGGTCAACGTCGAGCAGGACGACCGCTACCGCGACTTCTGGCAGACCTACCACCGCATGACCGAACGCAAGGGTGTGACCCAGCAGCTGGCCAAGATCGAGATGCGCCGCCGGCTCACGCTGATCGGCTCGATGCTGCTGCACAAGGGCGAGGTCGACGGCCTCATCTGCGGCACCTGGGGCACGACCCAGCACCACCTGAAGTACATCGACCAGGTGATCGGCAAGCGCGAGGGCGGCAGCCCCAGCACCGCGCAGGACGTGCGCATCTACGCCTGCATGAACGGCCTGATGCTGCCGGGGCGCCAGGTGTTCCTGGTCGACACCCACGTCAACCACGACCCGAGCCCCGAGGAACTGAGCGAAATCACGGTGATGGCGGCCGAGGAAATGCTGCGCTTTGGCCTGCAGCCCAAGGCCGCCCTGCTGTCGCACTCCAACTTCGGCTCCAGCGACGAGCCCAGCGCCGTGAAAATGCGCCGCACGCTGGCTCTGTTGCGCGAACAGGCGCCGTGGCTGGAGGTCGACGGCGAGATGCACGGCGATGTGGCACTGGACGCCGACGCGCGCCAGCGCCTGATGCCGAATTCGACCCTCAAGGGTCCGGCCAACCTGCTGGTGCTGCCCAACATCGACGCCGCCAACATCGCCTACAACCTGCTCAAGACCGCCGCCGGCGGCAACATCGCCGTCGGGCCGGTGCTGCTGGGCGCGGACAAGCCGGTGCACATCCTCACCGCCAGCGCCACGGTGCGCCGCATCGTCAACATGACCGCCTTGACCGTGGCCGATGCAAACGTTTCACGCTGACGTTTTGCAAAAAAGCAAGCGCTAACTTTTATACACATTTTGCGCACCCGGACTTTGCTGAATATTTCAGCAGGCGCTTGCAATTTCCCCCTACCTCAGGCACACTAGCGCGCTTGGATTTCAGGGTTAACCCGCCCCCAGAGGCGCAGCAAAATGCATGCTTTTGTGTGCTCTTTGTGCCCCATTGGTCATGGGTTGACGTCATCAGCAGCAAGGGATTTCATGGATCTGAAACAGATCCGGGTTCGTTCGGGGAGCATGCACCGCGTGGCCACTTGGGGCATTGCGGTCGCCTTGGCGGCGACGCTGGGCACCCTTGCGGTGCAGGCCCGCGCACCCGATGCGAAGCCGGGCGGATCGAACACCGCGACGGTGGTGGTTTCGGGTCTGCCCTTGCAAGGCCAGGAAGTGATGGACCGGATTCGACAGGGTGGACCGTTCCGCTACGAGAAGGACGGTTCGGTGTTCGGCAATCGCGAACGCCTGTTGCCAGGTGAAAAGCGGGGGTACTACCGGGAATACACGGTGCCCACCCCGGGCCTGAGCCACCGGGGTGCCCGGCGGATCGTGTGCGGCGGGCTTCGGCCCCGGGCCCCTGAAGCGTGTTATTACACCGAAGACCACTACAGCAGCTTCAGGCTGATCCTGCAGTGAGCCTTGGGTGGTGTGAGCAGATTTTCAACTTAGACCTTACTTAGAAAGAGACGCGGAGATGGACACGCCACTTCGTAACGTACGCCCCAATATCGTTCAGTCGATTCGCGCCCATGGCGTGAAAGACCTGCAGGCCGCGGCCGAGCACCTTGGGCACCATTTCCTGTACGCCAACCTGGCCAAGGCCCAGAGCAAGCAGGACGTGCTGGAGTTGATCGCCGCCCAATACACCCTGCCCTCGCACTTCGGCAAGAACTTCGATGCGCTCTACGACTGCATGACCGACATGGTCCACAAGTCGGGGCCGCAGACCGGCTTCATCGTGGTGCTGGAGCACATCCCCGCGCACGCCAAGTTCGACAAGGAAGCACGCGAGCAGTTGCTCGACATCTTCCGCGACGCCGCCGACTACTGGTCGGATCGCAAGATCCCGTTCCGCTGCTTCTACTCGTTCTCGGTCGCGCGCGCGCCCAAGGGCGAGGAGCCGATCGAGGTGCAGAGCGACGAGCCCATGCCCACGGACAAGATCCTGGACGTGAGCCCGATGGCGCTGCGCATGAGCAGCCCGTTCAACGCGGGCTACTGGCTGGCAGCCGCCTGACGCCCCCCGCGCCGCGCCTGCGGCGCGTCACCCCCCTCCGGGGGGCGGCACCAGAGGACCGGCGGAGCCGGCTCCTCGGTGCCACTGGATGAGCCCCGACACCTTTCGGGGCTTTTTCATTCATGCCTGGGTCGCTTGCGCCAGGGCGACGTATTCGCTCACCGGCACTTCCTCGGCCCGGCGTTGAAGATCGAATGAACCGCTGTAGCCCTGCTCGTCCAGCCAGCGCCCGAGCGTGTTGCGCAGGATCTTGCGGCGCTGGCTGAAAGCGACCTGCACCATCGCGCCAAAACGCGCCCGGTCGATCACCGGCGGATCGGCCAATGGCAGCATGCGCACGATGGCGCTGTCCACCCGCGGTGGCGGGTCGAAGCTCTCGGGCGGCACGAACAGCACGTTCTCCATCGCGTAGCGCCACTGCAGCATCACGCTCAGGCGGCCATAGTCGGCCGTGGCCGGCCGCGCCACCATGCGGTCGATCACCTCCTTCTGCAGCATGAAGTGCTGGTCCCGCACCGCATCCACGTAGTCCAGCAAGTGGAAAAGGATGGGCGTTGAAATGTTGTAAGGCAGGTTGCCGACCACGCGCAGCGGCCTGCCCTCCAGGCCGGGGCGCGCGGCCAGCGCCGTGAAATCCACCTTGAGCACGTCGGACTCGATCACCACAAGCTGGCCATGGCCACGCAGGCGCGCCGCGAGATCGCGATCGAGTTCGATCACCGTGAGCTCGCCCAGGCGCGCCACGAGAGGCTGGGTCAGAGCCGCCAGGCCCGGGCCAATCTCCACCATCGCGTCGCCGGCGGCGGGGGCGATGGTGTCCACGATGGCGTCGATGATGACCTGGTCGGTCAGGAAGTGCTGACCAAAACGCTTGCGGGCGACGTGTTTCATGCGCCGTCAGTCCTTGCCCGGACCCTGCACGGCATCAAGGCTGCGGTGCCTCGCGGTATTCGACGAAGGCCCGCCCGCGAACGTCCTGCGCCCAGATGCGCAGGGCTTCTTCCACCTTCTCTTCGCGCACCATGGCCCGCACCATGTCGCGCTGCTCGCGCCGTGACAGCTGGGTCTGGCGGCGCTCTTCGACGCGAATGAGGTGCACGCCAAATCGCGACACCAGCGGCGCGGACATCTCGCCCGGCTGCAGCTTGTTCATCGCCTCCTCGAACTCGGGCACGAACTGGCCGGGGTTGGCCCAGCCGAGATCGCCGCCCTGGCTGGCCGATCCGTCCTGGCTGTGCTCGCGCGCCAGCGCCTCGAACGTCGCCTGACCACTGGCTACCTGCTGGCGGTAGCCCGCCAGGCGCGCCACTGCGTCGGCTTCGCTGAGCTGGGCCGTGGTGCGCAGCAGGATGTGGCGCGTCCGGGTCTGCGTGATCACAGCGTCCGGCAGGCCGGCCTGGCGCTTCTCGATCACCTTGAGCACATGGAACCCGGCCGGGCTGCGCAGGGGGCCGGCCACGGCCCCGACGTTGAGCGAGCGTGTCGCGTCCACGAACAGCGTGGGCAACCGATTGGCCGCCCGCATGCCGAACTGACCACCGCTGGCACCCTCGGGTGCATCGGAGAGCTCGCGCGCCAGGGCGGCGAAGTCCGTGCCGGCGCGCGCCCGGTCGGCCGCACCCTGCGCGCGGGCCTGCAGCTCCTGGACACGCTGCTCACTGGCACCTTCGGGCACCGCAACCAGCACGTGCGCCAGATTGAGCTCCAGGCTGGCCAGGTCGTTGCTGCCCTGCTGCTCGCGGATGAAGTCGTCGACGTCGGCGTCAGTCACCCGCACCCGCGCATCGACCTGGCGCTCGCGCACGCGCTGCAGCAGGATCTGGTTGCGCAGCTCGTTGCGCAGCTGATTGATGTCCATGCCCTCGGCAGCAATGCGTTGGCGCAGGGCTTCAGGGCTGAGCTGATTCTGCGCGGCGATCGCCAGCTCGGCCTGCGTCACGGCAGCTTCGTCCACCGTGATGCCGAGTTCGGTGGCCTGCTGCAGCTGCGCGCGCTCGTTGATGATCTGCTCGAGCACCTCGCGCGCGAGCACATCGCGCGCGGGCATGGCCCCTCCGCGCTGGGCCAGCTGCTGCTCCACGCGCAGCAGGCGCTGGCGCACTTCGTTGTTGGTCACAGGCTCGGAATTGACCAGGGCGACGATGTAATCCGCCGTGGCCTGCGCGGGCGCCGGCGCCGCAGTGGCGGTGCGCGGCAGGCTGAGCTGGCCGGTGGCGCGCAGGCCCTGCGCCTGCACGGCGCAGGCCCAGAACAAGGGCATGCAAAGCAGCCAGGTGGACAGGTGCAGGGGGGCGGTGAGGCGGTCAGTCATATTGTTGGAAGCGGCTGGGCGGGTTGATCTCTTCGCGCAGGTACTGGTAGCGAGGCACGTTGTCCTTGAGCGTCTTCAAGGGATTGGAGCCGAGGCGGGAGAAGCCGCTGAACTCCAGCTGGAACAGGATACGCTGGTTGGCCGACAAGGCACTGCGCTGCAGGCGTTCGAGCACAACGCGCCCGATCCAGCAACCCGCATCGTATTCAAAGCCCGCGACCAGATCGACCACCTTCTTGTCGGGCACGCTGTAGTTGATGCGGCCCACGCTGTACCACTGCCCGGCGCCGAGTCCGCGCCCGGGCACGCTGGTGCGTGCGGGGGTTTCCCACAGACCGTTGAGCGGCCACTGCCAGCCCAGTTCGTACTGCTCGCTGACGCCGCGCTGCAGACGGTAGGCAGCGCTCAGCACGCGGTAGCGGCTGGGGGTATAGCGCGCGGCCAGTGTGGTACGCACCGATTCGCGGCTGCCCGGGCTGTACTGGAAGTTGGTGTCGACCATCCAGCTTGGGCTCCACTGCACCCGCGTGGCGAGCAGGACGTCGCTCAGGCGTTCTTCCACCGGATCCCCGCCGGGCAGGCCACTGGCATTGGGCAGGAAGACGTTCTGGTTGCGGATCAGGTAGCGCTGCGCCAGGCCCACGCGCACGATCTCGGCGCCCGACGTCGGGTCCAGCAGGCGAGAACTGGCGCCCACCGTGACGGCGCGCGTGTCGGAGATGCGGTCGTTGCCGCCAAAGACGTTCTCCGAGAAGATGGTGGCGAAGTTGAAGTCGTTGGCGGCGGAGTCGTAGTTCGGCAGCAGGCTCTGGTCGCGGTAGGGCGTCCAGGTGAAGAACGCGCGCGGCTCCAGCGTCTGCACGAAACCGCGTCCGAAGTAGCGCGCGTCGCGCTCGAAGACCATGCCACCGTCCAGGCTGACCGTGGGCAGCACGCGCGAGGCGCTGCGCGCGCCGTTGGCCAGCGGGTCGTCGAAGTGGTACTGGGTGGCGTGCAGTTGCGCTCGCGGCTTGATGAACCAGCCCGGCGTCTCCCAGCGCCGGCTGAGATCGGCGATGGCCAGCGAACGCGAACCGTTGGTCTGCCTCGTGAGCAGTGGATCGGACTCGAAGCGCGTGTATTCCCCCGTGAGCGACCAGTTCCAGTCGTTCAGGCCCGCCAGGCGTGCGTCGCCACGGCTGTAGCGCACCGCAACCGATGGCAGACGGTCGTAGGGCGGCACGATGGGCGCATCGACGTCCTGAAGGGTCTGCCAGCTGTAGGCTCCGGCACTCACCGACCAGGGCCCCCGGTTCCACGACAGCACCGCATCACCGGCCAGCAGACGGGTGGTCAGCGATGCCGTGGCGCGCGGAAAGTCGCGCCAGTAGTCGTCGTCACTGACGCGGTTGACATTGATTCGCAGGCCGGTCGAACCCCCCGGAGCCAGACGCGTGCCACTCAGGTTCTGGTCGTGTTGCCACGAATAACCCCAGCGGTCACTGTCGCGCAAGGGGTCCGAAGGCATGAAGGCGCCACGCACCTGGCCGGCGTAGGTGGGCTGCAGATACCGCACCTCGGCGCCCAGGTCCACGCCGCGCTTGCTCATCAGCGTGGGGTAGAGCGTCGCGTCCAGGTTGGGTGCGATGTTCAGGTAGTAGGGCAGCGTGAGCTCGAGCCCGTTGATGTTGTCGATGTTGATCGTCGGCGGCAAGAGGCCGGACTTGCGCGTGTCGGTCAGCGGAAAGGTGAAATAGGGCCAGCCCAGGATCGGAACACCCTTGAATTCCAGCACCCCGCCGGTGGCCGCGCCGGTTTCGGCAACGTTGTCGAACTCGATGCGCGTGGCCCGCACCAGCCAGTCCGGCATCCAGTCGGCGCCGGGCGTGCGCGGGCAGGTCGAGTAGCGTGCGTCGTGCGCCACCGCCTTGTCCTCGCCGAGAAAGTCGATCCGGCTCGCATCGCCCTTGCCCTCGTTGTTGAGCAGCGTGAACTCCGGCTGCTCGAAATGGCCTTCGAAAGTGTCCACGTTGAGTTGCAGTTCCGGACCCTCGAAGCGGTCGCCGGCCCGGTTGATCAGCACATGGCCCTGCGCCCTGGCCTCGCGGCTGCGCTGGTCGAATTCCAGCCGGTCGGCGCGGATGACGGTGTCGTGCCGGCGCAGCTCGGCATCGCCTTCGATCGTGGTCACGCCGTCCGTCTGGCCTTCGATGCGCTCACCTGAGACGAAGGTCGGCGCCCGATCCAGGGCCTCTTCGGGCAGCTTCTCCTGCAGCAGGTCACTGGCCTTGAGGTTGACGGCGGGGGAGGGCCGCTCGTCACCATCACCTGACTGCGCATACACCCCACCGGGCGTGGCCAGCGCCCCCAGTGCGATCAGGGCCAGCAGGCCATGCACCGCGCGCGCCACGGGCCGTGCCGCGAACAGCGCGGGAGCGAACACGCCGCGCATGCGGTAGGTGGACGGCGGATCGTTGCGACGGTTCAAGGGGATGGACTTCGGTGGCCGGTTTGCCAGGATGGGCTCGATGAGCGGGCATGAGAGCCGGCCGCCGCCCTGCAGGGGGTTTGTAGAATCTCTGGCGATTATCCACGGCCCGACTGTCCCGGGCACCGCCCGGCCACCCCGCCCACCCAACCACCCGCATGACCCTGCCCCACCCCGCCGTCGCCTGGGCCGAACCCCTGCGCGAAGCTGCCTTTCACGCATGGTTGGCGCCCCTGGCCGCGCGCCTGGATCTGCTGCCGCAGACGCTGCGCCCGGCCTCCGCCGATGCCAGCTTTCGCCGCTACCTGCGCGTGGACACGCAAATCGGCGGCAGCCTGATCGTGATGGATGCGCCGCCCGCGCACGAGAACTGCCAGCCCTTCGTGCACGTGGCCGGGCTCATGCGCGCGGCCGGCCTGCTGGTGCCCGAGGTGCTGGCCTGGGACGAGCCACAGGGCTTCATGCTGCTGAGCGACCTGGGCCACCAGACCCTGCTCGACGGTATCGACGCATCGAATCCGCAGGCCAACCATGCGCGCTACATGCAGGCGCTGGACGCCCTGCTGGCCTGGCAGCTGGCCTCGAAACCCGGCGCGCTGCCGCCCTACAACGAGGCGCTGCTGCGCCGCGAGCTGCAGTTGTTCCCCGACTGGTACCTGGGGCAGCACAAGGCTCTCACGCTGAGCGATGCGCAGGCGCAGACCCTGCAGAAAACCTTCGACACCATCGTGGCGCACAACCTCGCTGCCCCGCAGGTGTATGTGCACCGGGACTTCATGCCGCGCAACCTCATGTTGCCGCTGCAACCCGGCGATACTCCGGCGCAGCAGCTCGGCGTGCTCGATTTCCAGGACGCAGTGCACGGCCCGATCACCTACGACGTGGCCAGCCTCATGCGCGACGCCTTCCTGAGCTGGGAGGAAGACTTCGTCATTGACATCACCGTCCGTTACTGGGAAAAGGCGCGCGCCGCCGGTCTGATGGACTTCGAGGACTGGCACAGCGACTTCGGCGCCTTCTACCGGGGCGTCGAGTGGATGGGCCTGCAGCGCCACCTCAAGGTCGCCGGCATCTTCGCCCGCCTCACGCTGCGCGACGGCAAGCCGAAGTACCTGGCCGATGCGCCGCGCTTCATCGGCTACATCCGCCACACCGCGCACCGCTACCGCGCGCTCGGCCCTTTCCTGAAGATGCTCGACGAGATCGAGGGCCTGCAGGCCGCATCGGGCTACGCCTTCGGGCGCGTCTGAGCCCCATGCCACGCTTCCATTGCCCGGCCCCGCTGCGCGAAGGCCAGCCCCTCGCGCTGCCGGCCGCCACCGCGCGCCACGTGCAGGTGCTGCGCCTGCAGCCCGGGCAGCCCCTCACCCTGTT
This sequence comes from Hydrogenophaga sp., assembly GCF_025699295.1. Classification (GTDB taxonomy): domain Bacteria; phylum Pseudomonadota; class Gammaproteobacteria; order Burkholderiales; family Burkholderiaceae_C; genus Hydrogenophaga. Next base: position 242,840 of record NZ_JAILWB010000006.1, read on the forward strand.
CAATGGCGAGGGCGGCGAGTGGGACGCGGTCATCACGCGCATGGGCCGCAGCGAGGTGGACGTGACCGTCGGCGCGCACCGCGCGGTCGAGCGCGAGCCGGCGCGTGCGGTGCACCTGGCCCTGGGCATGCCCGCCAACGAGCGCATGGACTGGCTGGTGGAGAAAGCCGCCGAACTGGGCGCGGCCAGCCTGCAACCGCTGCACAGCGCGCACAGCGTGCTGCGCCTGGCGGGCGAGCGTGCCACGAAGAAGCAGACGCACTGGCAGTCGGTGGCCGTCGCGGCCTGCGAGCAGTGCGGTGGCAACCGCGTGCCCCTCGTGCACGCCGTGGGCGACCTGGCCACCTGGCTCAAGACATTGCCCGCCAGAGACGCAGCGCAACCCGTGCAGCGCTGCCTGCTCTCACTGGCAGAAGGCACACGGCCCCTGGGCGCGGTGCTCGCCGCCGCCAGGGCCGATGCGCCGCTGCTGTTCCTCAGCGGTCCCGAAGGCGGCCTCAGCCCGGCGGAGGACACCCTCGCGCGCGCGGCCGGCTTCGTGCCCGTGACGCTGGGGCCGCGTGTGCTGCGCGCCGAAACCGCCGCGCTCACCGCGCTGGCGCGGGCCGTGGGTGACGGCTGAAGAAACGCCAGATCACGTCGTTGGCGGCGATGGCGTCTGAGCCCGCCTGGCCACCGAGCACCTTGCGACCACCAGGCCATGCGTGCCCACCGGTCTCGGTCACGCAGAGCTGGACCTCGCTGCCCTCGCGGCAGGGCGCGCGGGTCTCGCACCAGGCCCCGGGCACTTCCAGCACGCGGCGCGGCTGCGCAAGGCAGCCGTTGAGCCGCGACCACTTCGCCACCGTCTCGGGCACCGAGACGAAGTCCGCGTGAGTTGCCGAGGCACTGCCCGACCCCCCGTTGAACAGCACGCGGTCGTCGTCGCGCGCATGGATGTGCAGCACCGGAACCGGCCGCGATGGCGAGCAGGCCGGCGATCCGTCGGTGCCGGCCACGGCCGCGATGGCGGCGAAGGTGTCGGCCATCTCGCAGGCCAGGCGGTACGACAGCATGCCGCCATTGCTCATGCCCTGCGCGTAGATGCGCCGGGGGTCGATGTCCAGGCGCCGCCGCACGTCGGCCACCACCGCGCGGACGAAACCCACGTCGTCCACGTTGCGCTCGCGCGCCTGGCCGCAGCACAGACCCGCGTTCCAGGTCGCGAGCTTGCCCGAGCGCAGGCGGCTGAAGCCGTTGGGAAACACGATCACGTAGCCGGCCTCCCGCGCATGCGACACCAGGCCGTAGTAGCGGTCATTGGCCTGGATTTCCATGTTGCCGCCCCCGCCGTGAAAGGACAGCACGAGCGGCCAGGCTGTCCCGGCGCGGTATTGCGGCGGCACCTGCACCAGGTACTCGCGGGTGAGCCCGCCGTGCTGCAGGGCCAAGCGGTGTTCGCCCGGCTGCAGGCCCGGACCTTCGACCTGCGCGGCACCCCTGATCGGGACGCCCAGGGCGCCCGCGGCCAGAAGGGCCAGCAGCGCCCGGGCCCCGTTCCTGAATGTGTTCTTCATGCCGGCTCTCCTCTTCAGCCCGGGCTTGCGCCAGCCTGCCCCGGGCTCACAGCCCGCGCGAGCGCCGCGCGCGCCAGCAGGCGCGTGGAGTCCAGGGTGGGCAGGGGCGAATTGGCGTCGTTCATGATCAGCGGGATTTCGGTGCAGCCCATCACGACCGCGTCACAGCCGGCGTCGCGCAGCCGCCCGAAGACCGCCTGGAAACGGGCCACGCCCTCGGGGGTGAACACCCCGCGCACCAGCTCGTCCATGATGACGCGGTCGATCACGTCGCGGTCCGGCCGGTCGGGGCGCACCGCCTGCAGGCCCCGCACCGCGAGCTGCGCGGGATACACCTCGCTGTCCACCAGCCAGCGCGTGCCGGTGATGCCCAGGCGCCGGAAACCGCGCCCCGCCGCGGCTTCGGCCACCACGGCACCGATGTGCAGCCAGGGCAGCGGCGAGCGCGGTTCGACCAGGTGGAACGCCCGGTGGATGGTGTTGTCGGGGCAGATCAGGAAATCGGCCCCCGCGGCCGCAAGCTTGTGGGCGGACCTCAGCATCAACTCCGCCACGCCGTGCAGGTCACCCCGACTCAGGCAGTCCACGTAGTCGGCCAGCGAGAGCGAATGCAGCGAGACCTCGGGGTGGGCGTGCGCGCCCAGCACGGCCTCGCCCTCGGCGCACACCGTGCGGTAGCAGAGCGCGGCGCCTTCGGCCGAGCAGGCGACGATGCCGATGTGCAGTGTCATGGCGCAAGTGTCGCGCAGGAAAGGACCGCCCCACCGCCCCGCGTTGGCCCCGGGCCTTGTATAAACGACGACTTATGAACAAGAACCTCTGGCTGCTGGCCGCCGCGCAAGGCCTGTTTCTCACCAACAACGTGGTCTTCATTGCGATCAACGGCCTGGTGGGCCTGTCGCTGGCGCCCGCGGGCTGGATGGCCACGCTGCCGGTGATGGGCTACGTGGTCGGCGGCGCGCTGTCCACACCGCTGGTGGCGCGCACCCAGAGCGCGCTCGGGCGCCAGGCCTCGTTCCAGATCGGCCTGCTGGTGGCGCTGGGCTCGGCGCTGCTGTGCGCGTGGGCCGTGATGGACCGCAACTTCTGGCTGCTGGTGGCCGCCACGGTGATCGCGGGCTACTACAGCGCCAACGGCCAGCTCTACCGCTTCGCGGCGGCCGAGCTCAGCGCCCCGGCATTCCGCGAGAAGGCCGTGTCGCTGGTGCTCGCGGGCGGGCTGGTGGGCGCCGTGCTCGGCCCCAACCTGGCCACGCGCACCAAGGACTGGATGGGCGTGCCCTTCGCCGGCGCCTACGTGGCGCTGGCCGTGGTGGCGCTGCTGTCCATGCTCGTCATGGTTTTCATGCGCTTCCCGCCGGTGCCACCGCGCGCGGCACACGCCGACCGGGGCCGCCCGCTGGGCGTGATCATGCGCCAGCCGGTCTTCATCGTCTCCACCGCGGGCGCGGCGCTGGGCTACGGCGTGATGAATCTGCTGATGGCGGCCACGCCGCTGGCCATGCAGGTCTGCGGCTTTCCGTTCGAGGACGCGGCGCTGGTGCTGGAGTGGCACGTGATCGGCATGTTCGCGCCGGGTTTCATCACCGGCCACCTCATCAAACGCTTCGGTGTGCTGACCATCATGGGCACGGGCGTGGTGCTCAACATCGTGTGCATTGCGGTGGCGCTCTCGGGTGTGGACCTGCACCAGTTCCTGATCGCGCTGTTCCTGCTCGGTGTGGGCTGGAATTTCCTGTTCACCGGCAGCACCGCGCTCTCACTGCAGGCCTACCGGCCGGAGGAAAAGGACCGTGCCCAGGCGGCGATCAACTTCTTCGTCTTCGCCACCATGGCGCTGACCTCGTTCGCCTCGGGCGCGCTGGTCACCACGCAAGGCTGGCAGTGGCTCAATATCGGCTCATTGGTGCCGGTGGCGCTCACCGGACTGGCTCTGCTCTGGCTTGCGGGGGTGCGCCGCCAGGCCCACAATCCGGCCTGAACCGCATGCCCATTCCGGGCCAGCGCAAGAGGGACACACCATGGGACTGCTGGATTCACTCATCGGCGCTGCTGCCAACGCATCTCTGGGCTCGCCACAGGGCCAGCAGGCACCGTCGGCCTCCGGCGCCGGCCTGCCCGGTGGCCTGGACCCGCAAATGCTGATCGCGCTGGTGGGCTCCGTGCTCGCCAGCTCGGGCGGCCTGCAAGGCCTGCTGGCCCGGCTCCAGTCGGGCGGTCTTGGTGATGCGGTGCAGTCGTGGATCGGCACCGGCGCCAACCAGCCGATCTCGGGCGATCAGCTCGGCAGCGCGCTCGGCCCGGATTTGATGGGCACGATCGCCGCGCAGCTTGGCGGCAGCCGGGAGCAGGCGTCGGGCACGCTGGCCGACCTGCTGCCTGGCCTGATCGACCAGTTGAGCCCCAAGGGTCAATTGCCCACCGACAACGAACTGGGTGGCATGGGCGGTCTGGGTGCCCTGCTGGGTGGCGGTCAGGCTGGAGGTGGCAATGCGGCCGACCTCATGGGCATGCTGGGTGGGCTGCTGCAACCCCGGCGCTGAATGAAGCGCTAAGCCGGGGCCGGCGCCTGCACTTCCAGCCAGGCCTTGAGCGTGCCGAACACGGCCGACGGATCGGCCTCGTTGAAGATCTCGTGATACAGCCCCTCGAAGGCGTGGCTGTGCACCTTGTCGCGAGGCGCCGCCGCGGCAAAGGCGCGGCTGCCCGCCGGTTGCACCAGGCTGTCGGCCCCGGCGTACATGAGCAGCGTGGGCACGCGCCAGCGCGGTGCCGCCGAAATCACGCGCGGGCCGTTGCTGTCAATGAACCGCGCCAGCCGTGCGCTGATGCGGTCATGCACCAGCGGGTCCTTGCGGTAGGCCTCCACAACCGCGGGGTTGTGCGAAATCCGGCTCGCGTCGAGGCGGTTGGACGTCGCGAAATTGGGCGCGAACCGGTAGAGCAGGTCGATCAGCTTCTTCTGCAACGCACCAATGCCGGCGTCCAGCGCCGGCGAGGACAGCACCAGGCCATCGACCGGCGCCATGTTGCGCTGCACGAAGGTGGCCGCGATCAGGCCACCCATGCTGTGGCCCATGAGGATCAGCGGGCAGGCCCAGGGCTCGGCAATGTGGCTGCGCGTGTCTTCCAGCACCTCGGCCAGATCGTCCAGCAGGGTGTCTTCCTCGGGCAGCACGCCGCGCGCCCCCCCTGATTCACCGTGGCCGCGCTGGTCGTAGGCGCGCACGCAGAAGCCCCATTCGTTGAGCCGCTGCGCCACGTGGTCGTAGCGCCAGGCGTGCTCGCCCAGGCCGTGCACGATGAGCACCACGGCGCGCGGGCGCCAGCGCATCGGCAGTGGCCAGTCGAACAGCGCCAGGTTCAGGCCATCGCGCAGCGTGAAGGGGGCCTGGGTGGTGTCGGACGACATGGCAGGTCGCTCAGGGCATGCGGGCCATCACCTGGGCCACGGTGGCGGTCAGGCGCCTGGCGTAGTCCAGGTGCAGGAATTCGTTCGGGCCGTGCGCATTGCTCCTGGGCCCGAGCACGCCGCAGACCATCATCTGCGCGGTCGGGAAACCTTTGCTGAGCATGTTCATCAGGGGAATCGTGCCGCCCTGGCCGATGGTGCCGCAGCCGGCGCCGAAGTGCGCCTGCGAGGCGTCCTGCAGCGCCTGTTCGAACCACGGCGTGGTGACCGGTGCGTTCCAGCCGCTGGCCGCACCTTCGCCTTCGAAGGTCACCCGGGCCTGGTAGGGCGCGTTGTCTTCCAGCAGGGCCTTGAGTTCCTGCACGGCGGCGGGTGCATCCACCAGCGGCGGCAGGCGCAGGCTGAGCTTGAACGCGGTGTAGGGACGCAGCACGTTGCCGGCATCGCGCAGCGCGGGAAAGCCCTCGGCCCCGGTGACGCTGAGCGTGGGCCGCCAGGTGCGGTTGAGCAGTGCCTCGACGGGGTCGGTGGTGGTGGGCAGGGCAAACAGCGTGCTGCCGCCGCAGTCGTGGTGCGCCCACGGGAAACGCTTGTAGATCTCTTCACCCAGGATCGCGGCCGTGGCCCGGGCCTGCGCGACCCGCTCTGCGGGCACCTCGCAGTGAAAGCTCGCCGGCAGCAGGCGGCCGGTGGCGCTGTCCTCGAGCCGGTCCAGCACCTGGCGCATGATGCGAAAGCTCGATGGCACCAGGCCGGACGCGTCGCCCGAGTGGATGCCTTCGGTGAGAATCTCGACCTTGAGCACGCCGCTGGCCATGCCGCGCAGGCTGGTGGTGAGCCAGAGCTGGTCGTAGTTGCCGGCGCCACTGTCCAGGCAGATCACCAGGCCCACATCGCCCAGGCGCGCGCGCAGCGCGTCCACGTAGGGCAGCAGGTCGCCCGAGCCACTTTCCTCGCAGGTCTCGATCAGGCCGACGATGCGCGGGTGCGCCACGCCCTGTGCCTTGAGTGCCTGGATGGCCGCGATGCTGGCGTAGACCGCGTAGCCGTCGTCGGCGCCGCCACGGCCGTACAGCTTGCCGTCTTCGATCCGGGGGATCCAGGGGCCGAGGTCGTTGCGCCAGCCGGTGAACTCGGGCTGTTTGTCCAGGTGTCCGTACATCAGCACGGTCTGGCCCGACGCGGGGGCGGGGGTTCCGTCCCGGCCGGCACTGGCGGGCAGCTCGAAGAACAGTACGGGCGTGCGTGGCGTGCCCTGGGCGTCGTTCAAACGCACCACTTCCAGCTGCAGGCCCTCGACGTTCTGCGCCCGCACCCAGTCGGCCGCGCTGTGCAGCACGCGGTCGAGCAGGCCGTGGGTTGCCCAGTCGGGGTCGAAGGCGGGCGACTTGGCCGGCACCTCGATGTAGCGCTGCAACTCGGGCACGATGGTGGTCGACCAGGATGCGTCGACATGGGACTGCAGGGCCGAGGCGTCAAGCAGGCTGGAAGGCAGGCGGGCGTTCATGGCATCGATCTCCGGGAGTGGGGAGCCTGAAGCTCCCCGGCAGACCATGCCCCGGGGGGTTCAAACCCGGAGAAGAGTATAGGCACGCACAGGCATTTGTGCGCCTGCCGGACGCCCCGGAGCATCCGCGGGGCGGGGCATGCACCTCCTCGTGCAGATCCTCTTAGGCGTGGGACACGCGGAAGAAGCCCACCGCCTCGGCCAGGCGCGAGGCCTGGTCCTTGAGGCTTTCGGCGGCGGCCGCACTCTCTTCGACCAGCGCGGCGTTCTGCTGCGTCATCTGATCGAGCTGCGTCACAGCCACGTTCACCTGCCCGATGCCGTCGCTCTGCTCGCCCGCAGCCGCCGTGATCTCGCCAATGATGTCGCTCACGCGCTGCACCGAGCCCACGATCTCGCTCATCGTCTGCCCCGCATCGGCCACCAGGCGCGATCCCGTCTCCACCTTGTCCACGCTCGCGCCAATCAGGCCCTTGATCTCCTTGGCCGCCTGCGCCGATCGCTGCGCCAGGTTGCGCACCTCGCCAGCCACCACCGCAAAGCCTCGGCCCTGCTCGCCAGCGCGCGCGGCTTCCACCGCCGCGTTCAGCGCCAGGATGTTGGTCTGGAACGCAATGCCGTCGATCACGCCGATGATGTCGCTGATCTTCTTGCTGCTGTGGTTGATCTCGTCCATGGTCGTGACCACCTGGCCCACCACCTGTCCACCACGCACCGCGATCTCCGCCGCGCTCGAGGCCAGCTGGTTCGCCTGGCGCGCCGCGTCGGCGCTCTGGCGCACCGTGCTGGTGAGCTGCTCCATGCTGGCCGCCGTCTCCTGCAGGTTGCTCGCAGCCTGTTCCGTGCGCGCGCTCAGGTCCTGGTTGCCACTGGCGATCTGCTGGCTGGCGGTGCCGATGCTGTCGGTGGAGTTGCGCACCTCGCCCACGATGCGCGAGAGCGAATTCTGCATGTCACCCAGTGCGCGCATGAGCGTGGCGGTTTCGTCGCGGCCCACGGCATGCACCGGACGCGTGAGGTCGCCCTGCGCAATCGCGCTGGCCAGGAGCCGGGCTTCGTCCAGCGGGTTGCAGATGCTGGTCATGTTGGAGAGGGTGGTTGGCACCACCACCAGCGCCGCGATGGCCACGGCCAGGCCGAACAGCACCAGTGTCTGGCGGCTGGCGTCCAGCCCCGCCTGACGTGCGCTGGATGCCTCGGCCATCAACGCCTCTTCCATCTGCCTGAGGCTCTGCAGCAGCTCGTCGTAGCTTGCATGCGCGCGGTTGAGCATGCGGTTGGCCACGGTGGCCGAGTCGTAGCCGCTGGTTTCGAGCTGGCGGGTCACCGGCTCCACCGCGCTCACGTACTGCGCGAGCTGCTCCTTCATCCTCGGCACCAGCGCGTTGTCCTGGTCTTCGCCGCCGGCAAGCATCAGGTCGAGCTGGCGCTGCGCCTCATCGCGCGCGGCGAGCCAGGCGGCCTTCGCCTTGAGCACCTGCTCGGGCTTTTCGTAGGCAATGACCATGTCCTTCTCGGCGCCACCCATGTCGCGCAGCGACATCTGCAGGCGCGACAGCGTCAGCGTCTCCTCGAACGGGCCTTCGACAAATGTCTCGTTCAAGGCCTGCAGGCGCTCGATGCCCCACCAGCCGGCGCCGCCCACCAGGGTCAGCAGCATCAGCACGACGCCAATGGCGCCCAGCATGCGGGTACGGATGGAAAACTGGCGCATCATGTTTTGCATGTCGGTCTCTCTGTTGATGTGTATCTGGTTCTTGAATCGGTGACGGCGGCGGCCTTTGGACGACCTCAGGCGGCGGATGCGGGCTGCGGGCCCACGCGGAAGATCCGGATGACCTGATCGAGGCGCAGGGCCTGGTCCTTGAGGCTTTCGGCGGCGGCCGCACTCTCCTCGACCAGCGCGGCGTTCTGCTGCGTCATCTGATCGAGCTGCGTCACAGCCACGT
>NZ_JAILWB010000007.1 GCF_025699295.1 Hydrogenophaga sp.
GCGCGCGCACGAAGCGCGCAATGCGTTCGAGCTCGTCCCGCGCGATGCTGGTGCCCGTGGGGTTGGACGGCGAAGCCAGCAGCACGCCGCGCGTGGCAGGGCGCCAGGACGCCTCGACCTGGTCGGCGCTGAGCTGAAAGCGGTGTTCGGGCCCTGATGGCACCAATACCGCGCGGCCCTCGGCGGCCTGTACGAACTGCCGGTTGCAGGGGTAGCTCGGGTCGGGCATCAGCACCTCGTCACCCGCTTCGATGAGCGCCAGGCAGGCCAGTTGCAGGGCCGCCGACGCACCCGCGGTGACGACGATGCGGGCCGGGTCGATGGCCAGGCCGAAGCGCGACGCGTACCAGCCGCTGATGGCCTCGCGCAGCGCGGGCAGGCCGGTGGCCTGCGTGTACTGGCTGCGGCCGCCGCGGATGGCGTGTTCCGCTGCCGCGGTGACCAGCGGCGGCGCGGTGAAGTCGGGTTCGCCGATGTTGAGGTAGATCATCGGCCTGCCCTGCGCGCCGGCGCCGTTGGCCATGGAGGCAGCGGCCTTGGCCAGCTCCATCACGTAGAAGGGCTCGACGCGCTGGGCGCGCTGGGCGATCCTCATGAAGCGGACTTGCGCGCCGCCGGCGCTGTGGCCACCTCGGCCGGGCGCAGTTGCGAGGCCAGCTGGTGCAGCACGCCATTGACGTACTTGTGGCCATCGGTGCCGCCAAAGGATTTCGCCAGCTCGATGCATTCGTTGAGCACCACGCGCCAGGGCACGTCCAGGCAGCGCTGGAATTCGTAGGCGCCGATCCAGAGCACACCGTGTTCGATGGGCGAGAGTTCGGTCAGCGGCCGGTCCAGGCGCGGCGCGATCAGGGCGTCGAGCGCGGTGGAGTCGGCAATGCAGCCGTGCAGCAGGGCGTCGAAGTGCACGCTGTCGGCCTTGTGGAAGCCGGCGAGGTCGCGTGTGAAAGCGTCGATGTCGACCGCCGGGTTGCGGCCCACCAGGTGCTGGTAGAGGGCCTGCAGCGCGAACTCGCGCGCGCGCGTGCGGGCCGACTTGTCGGCTGCCTTGCGTGGCGTGTCGCCGGCCTTGGTGCGGGCAGGGGAGGGAGTGTCTGCGGACATGGTCAACCGATCTCTTGAAGCAGGTGTGCCATCTCCACCGCGACCCGCGCCGCATCGCGGCCCTTGTCGATCTGGCGCGCCACGGCCTGCTCCAGGTTCTCGGTGGTCAGGATGGCGTTGGCAATGGGAATCTGGTAGTCCAGCGCGAGGCGTGTCACGCCTGCGCCGGACTCGTTGGCCACCAGTTCGAAGTGGTAGGTCTCGCCGCGGATGATGCAGCCCAGCGCGATCAGCGCGTCGAAGTCGTCGCGCTCGGCCATGGCCTGCAGGGCGACGGGCACCTCGAGCGCGCCCGGCACCTTGACGTGGGCAATGTTCTTGTCCTGCACACCCAGCGCCAGCAGCTCGGTGAGGCAGGCGTTGAAGAGCGCGTCGGTGATGGCTTCGTTGAAGCGGGCCTGGACGATGCCGATGCTCAGCTTCTTGCCGTCGAGCACGCTGGGGCTGCCTTTGTCTGCGCCGAACATGAGGGGATCCGTTTCTAAAGGTGGAGGAGGGGGAATTCAGTCGTCGCGACCGAGGTAGCCGGTAATCTCCAGGCCGTAGCCGGCCATGCTGGGCATGCGCCGGGGTTTGCCCAGAAGCTGCATCCGGTGCACGCCGCAGTCGCGCAGGATCTGCGCGCCCACGCCGTAGGTGCGAAGGTCCATGCGGCCGCGCTCGGGGGCCTGCGCCGAACGTGCAGTGCCCTCGAACTGGGCCAGCAACTGTTCGGCCGATTCGCCGCAGTTGAGCAGTACGGCCACGCCGGCGCCCGCCTGGGCGATGTGACGCAGGCTGGCCTCCAGGCTCCAGGAATGCATGGATCGGCCGACCTCGAGCGTGTCGAGCACCGAAAGCGGTTCGTGCACGCGCACGGCCACACTGTTGTCGGGGCCCCACTGACCTTTGACGAGCGCGAGATGCAGGGCGCCGCTGGGCTGGTCCTTGAACGCGGTGGCCTGGAACTCGCCGAAGGCAGTGTTCAGGCTGCGGGTGCCGAGCTTCTGCACCAGACATTCGTTGCGGCTGCGGTGCTCGATCAGGTCGGCGATGGTGCCGATCTTCAGGCCGTGTTCGGCGGCGAAAGCTTGAAGGTCGGGCAGCCTCGCCATGGTGCCGTCGTCCTTCATGATTTCGCAGATCACAGCGGCCGGGCTGCACCCGGCCATGGCCGCAAGATCGCACCCGGCCTCGGTGTGGCCTGCGCGCATGAGCACGCCGCCATCGACGGCCTGCAGCGGGAAGATGTGGCCGGGCTGCACGAGGTCGCTGGCCTGGGCGCCGGGCGCCACGGCCGCCTGCACAGTGCGTGCGCGGTCGCCAGCCGAGATGCCGGTGGTCACGCCCTCGGCCGCCTCGATGGAGATGGTGAAGGCCGTGCCCATCTTGGTGCCGTTGCGCGGCACCATGGGCGGCAGGCGCAGGCGCTCGCAGCGCTCGCGTGTGAGCGTCAGGCAGATCAGGCCGCGACCGAAACGCGCCATGAAGTTGATCGCCTCGGGCGTGACGTGGTCGGCGGCCAGCACCAGGTCGCCTTCGTTTTCCCGGTCTTCTTCATCGACCAGGATTACGATGCGCCCGGCGCGCATGTCGGCAACGATGTCGTCCACCGGCGAGATGGCGACCGGGGCCAGGGTTTCAGGGGCGTTCATGCGGATTCCTTGGAAGTGTGCGGCGCGCTGCTCAACATGCGCTCGACATAGCGCGCGACGGTGTCGATTTCGAGGTTGACCGGGCTGCCTTCGGTCAACGTGCCCAGCGCGGTGTTCTGCACCGTGTGGGGAATGAGGTTGATGCTGAATTCACAGCCGGCGGCGCTGTCCGCCACCAGGTTGACGGTGAGGCTGACGCCATTGACCGTGATCGAGCCCTTGTAGGCCAGGTATTTGCCGAGTTCAGGCGGTGCCAGCACCCGCAAATCCCAGCTTTCGCCCACCTGGGCGAAACGGGTGATGGTTCCCACGCCATCCACGTGGCCCGAGACGATGTGCCCCCCCAGCCGGTCATGGGCACGCAGGGCCTTTTCCAGGTTCAGGCGCTGGCCGATCTGCGCCAGGCCCGTGGTGCGGGCCAGGGATTCGGCCGAAACGTCGATGGTGAAGCGATGAGTGGGCAGATCGAGCGAGGTGACCGTCATGCAGGCGCCATTGAGGGCGATGCTGTCACCGAGACCGACGTCGTCGAGGTAGCCCGGCGGCGCCTCGAGGGTGAGTCGCTTGCCGTGGTCCAAAGAGCTGCCCAGGTCGTGGAGGGCGGCGATGCGCCCCACGCCGGTGATGATGCCGGTAAACATCCGGCTATTTTCGCAGGGTTTGGCCGGGCGGGCTTTTCAGGCCGCTTGCGTTGCGCGGTTCAGCGGTCCCAGCACGCGTCCACGGACAACGAGGGGGTATGGGAGCTGACGTTTTCCTGGCTGCGCCGGCCCGTTTCGGTGAGGCGGTACGCCGCGCACGGGTCAGTGGCCTGCCCGGCGGTGGGAATGGCTGTCAGCGTGTAGGTGGCGCCATCGGACACAGCGACCACGGTATAGCGCCCACCTTCCACCTGCAGCAGGTCGGCGGGTATCTGGTTCGTCACGGGGTAGGAACCCCTGACCGTGGCGGCGCGTTCCATCCATTGCGCAGCCTGCACCAGGGTCGCCTGCGCATGGGCACGGTGGGTGCGCCGGACGTACTCCTGGTAGCTGGGCAAGGCAATGCCGGCCAGCAGCGCGACCACCGCCACCACGATCATCACCTCGATCAGGGTGAAGCCTCTCTGGCGCGTTGCGAGGTGATCCATCAGCGCACCTCCCGCCAGTCGGCCCGCACGCCAAGAGGGAACGGACCATGCAGGCGATCGCAGTCGAGTTCGCGCTTGCTGCCTGCGGGGGCGGTGCCGCAGTTCCAGCCCTTGTCATCCACCGGCGACGCGCCGTCTTTGGATGCCGCATTGTTGTTGATGGAAACCACGTTGATCTTCTCCTGCGAACCTCTGAGGAAGACGCCTTCTGTGCTGGCCACCTTCACGCTGCTGGCATTGTTCATGTTCATGGTCGCATCGCTGCTGAAAAACAGGGGCGTGGGCGAAGGATGTCCGGTGATCATGTTGAGCACGGTCAGCCGGCTGGGGTCGTTCGTGCCGAGCTCATCGCAGCTTTCTCCGGCCGTGCCGCTGGTGGGAACGGTGCTGAAGATGGCAGCGAGGTTGCCGGGCAGCCGCACCGGGGTGGTGAGCACGCGCTCGCCGGTCAGAGGGTAGTCCAGGTACCAGCCCCGCTTGGCCGAGACGTCGGTACGGGAATATTTCACCGGGTGTGCGGTGGAGTTGCTGTATTCGGTGGACAGCGTCGCACCGGTGTCCGGGTCGGTTCGGGTGACGGCTCCCGTGAAGCTCTGTTGCACCAGGATGCTGCGGCTCTCCGATGGGCCGATAGCTCCCGTGTCGGAGGAAGTCAGGCCATTCTGCGTGTCGTAGGTGCTCTTGTCCCAGATGGCGTAGAGCGTCTGGATACCTGTGTTCATCGGGTCACTGTCCTGCAGGTTCTGGCCGGTGCCGAACATCACCTGGACACCGCCGAGGGGATGGGCTATCCACAAGGGCGCTGACGTGATCGGCTGTCTTTTGGCGGGCGTGGCGCCATCGGTGGTCACGTACAGGGGGTGGCAGGTGGTGGTGTTCTTGCAGGTAGCGCCCGAGCCGTCCCAGACGCTGACCCCCCACTGGCTGTCATCGGCGCTGGTCAGATTGAACTTCCAGAGCTGGCCTTGCAGGTCGCCCGCGTAGGCAATGTCCATGGTGCCATCACCGTTGACGTCGATCAGGCGCGGCGCCGACAGCCCGTTGGACTGCGACGTGGTGGAGTGCGCCACGATGCGCAACAGGGAGCGATCGCCGTCGAGGTACTGGATCAGCAGGACCGGGCGTTCGTTGACGCTGTTTGCCCCATTGCCCATGACCACGGCCCAGCGCTGGTTGTTGAGCTTGACGATCTGCTCGCTGCGCCCTTTGATGGGGTCATCGAGCACGGGGGCGGCGTGGATATGGCCCACATCCTCCGAACCGGCGAAGTCGCCAGACGAGGCGGATGCAAAGGTGCGGTCGAGCAACACGGAGCTGGTGCCGAGCAGCGTCGGGTCGGTCACGTCCAGCACGAAGTAGCCCCGTGCGCCGCTGCCGGTCGATGCAACAAGGATGGTGCGCCAGTCGGGTTGCGCCGCGGGGTTGTTGGCGCTGGTCGCCGAGATGTCTGCGTCACCGGTGAACGGATGTCCATCAACCATGTACTGGTGCGCGTAGCCGGGCATGGTGTAGGCGCGCAGCTTGCTATACACGCCGCGCGGCACGTAGGCCATGCGTTCCACGCCGTCGGCCGCATTGAATGCGTGCAGCATGCCGTCGTTGGCGCCGACGTACAGCGTGTCCGGGCGCGTGGCGAGCTGGCTGCGGAACTGGGCATGCCCGTTGTGTTCGAAGGCCATGCGCGCTGGCTTGCCCGTGTTCCAGATGTTGGAGTTCACGATGTCGCCCAACCGGGAGGCGCGGTTGCGCATCGTGCCGCCCGACTGGCTTTCTTCCTTCGTCCGGTCACCGCGCAGGTAGGCGAGCCGGGCCTGCGCGATGGTGTCGCTTTCGCCGCCCTTGAGGTGGTTTTTCTGCTCGGTGTTCAGGGAGGTCCACAGGAACGGGATGCCCGATGTGTCGGAATGGGAGAGGATAAGCCGTTGGGACAGGTTCAGGCTGGGGGCGTCCAGTGTGGTGCTCGCTTCCCAGGTAGGCGCTGCGCTGACCGCATGGGTCTTGGCATCGAGCTTGTGGGCGCTCAGTTGCCCGCTCCACTTCGCGCTGTCAAAGCCCGCAAGGTAGACGAGGCCGTCGGTGCGCAGTTGGGTCGAGCTCACGGCAATGCTGACCAGTCCTCTCAGGTTGTCCGTGATGATTTCATTGAGGATGCCCTGGAAGGCGTCCACCAGGGACTGCGCGTCGGGGGCGGGGATGAAGCGGCCGCGGCTGTTGAGCGCCATGTGCCAGAGCTCGGCCTTGCGCGCGTCGTCCCGTTTCTCATAGTTGGTGCCACCGTCGCAGGGCTGGGTGCCCGCACCGGTGACGGAGGCATTGCAGAACGGCGTGACCCAGTTGACGTCTCCGCGGATCAGGGGCCCCAGTCCGGTGAAGGTGTCACCCAGCCAGCTGGGTGCGCCTGACCAGCTGGCTGCGCTCTTGAAGCCGATGCTGTAGTTCACCATGTGCTGCCAGGTGGCGGGGTTGTTGCGCGGGTTCCAGTACGCGTCCAGCACGGCCGGGGCCGCGGCGGTTCCGAAGTTCTGCACCGGGAACTGTTGTCGCGGCGTGGGCGCCACATTGTTCGGGATGTCGGGCTGCAGATCGCGCGACCAGTAGTGAAAGGCAAGGTCGGACAGCGTGCTCAGGCCCGCATTGCCCCAGGTGTCCCGGTACAGGCGCGTCTGCATGTTGCCGGCATCGACCGAGTAGGCGGTACCGTCGGGCAGCGTCGTGGCAGTGCCATCCGCATTGCCGCCGCGCACGATGCGTTTGCCATCCGGCCCCGAGGTGTCCA
The DNA here is from genome assembly GCF_025699295.1 of Hydrogenophaga sp. GTDB lineage: Bacteria > Pseudomonadota > Gammaproteobacteria > Burkholderiales > Burkholderiaceae_C > Hydrogenophaga. Next base: position 6,644 of record NZ_JAILWB010000007.1, read on the forward strand.
GCTCGTCCTCGTGCCAGGCATGGCCCCACTCGCCGTCGGTCATGAAGATGTTGTAGGCCTTGCGGCATGAGAGCACCGGGGCCTCCTGCACGCCGGGTATCGCCGCCCAGGGACTGTTGGCACCCAACCCTGTTTCGCTGAGGTATTTGCCAGCGTTGTCCACCACGTAGTGCGACGGTGTGCCACTGGAGTATTTCAGCGAGTCGACCCAGTCCATAAAATTCTCGCGGTGCTGACCACTGAACGGGCGGATGCCGTTGAAACCCTTGCATGAGGTCGTACTGCCGGGGATGCCACGGCAATGGTGCATCGATTGCCATGCCAGCCGGATCCGGTTGTCCGGGACGTTGGCGGCAGAGAACGTGGCCTTGAGCGCCGTCTTGAGCTGGGAGATGCCGGTGCTGCCCATGCTCGAGGAGTTGTCGACCGACACGATGATGTTGGGCGCCGGCTCGCTGGCGCCGCCCCTGGGGGCTTGCGAGAGGCTCAGAGGCGCGGCCAGAGCGCCAAGACACAGGCCGAAGCCCACGAGCAGCGCGATGGGTTGTGCAAGGGGTGTTCGCATGGGAAGGCTCCTGCTCACCGGTAGGTGGGGTTGGGATAGGGAACGAATACCGAGCGCAGGTGAACGCGTGTTCCGGGTTTGCTGCCTTGCACGAAAGTCGTGATGCGGTAGACGTAGGGATGGCGGTCCATGTCGGGTCTCAACCGGTTCCCGGTCGGAGCCAGGATGCCGGTGGCGTCGGCGTAGCGGAATACCTCCACCCAGTACCAAGCGCGTACGGGTGCGTTGCTCAAAAGCGGGTTGCTGGCTTCGTCCGTGGTGGTTCCGGTGAACTGTCCGTAGGTGGCGGCCACCGACTGCATGTCCGAAAGCTGGTCGACCCAGACGGTCGGACTCAGGCTGTCGACCGTGGCGGGCAGGCAGACGCCCTGGCGGCAATTCTGGAATCCACCGTTTGCAGCAGACACCGACGCACCCAGAACATCCAGGTCGTCGTCTTTTTCGGGAAAGAAGGGCCCTGCCAGGTTTCGACATCGCACGGCCACAGTGGGGTCGTCGCTGCAGGGCGTGCCGTCGGCGCGCTGGCCGAGGATGTCGAGTTCCGCGTCGCGCATCAGGGCCTCCGCCGCGGCGAAGGCTAGCTGGGTGTCGCTTTCGCTGCCCACCAGCGCGCCATGCAGCGTACCCACGCGGGTGCTGCCGAGCATGAGCAGCGTGCCCAGCACCAGCACGACCATGACGACCATGAGCGAGACGCCGCGCTGCACGCCTCGAAGGGATCGGGCTTCGTGCTTCATGCGTCGGCGTTCCTGAGCTGAAACACGCGCCAGAAGGCGCGCCGGACCCGTCCGTCCTGGGCGGTGGGATTGCCATCGCAGCCGACAACGGGCGCCGTGGGCTGGCCGCCGAGTTCGCCGACCAGTTGCAGGCAGACCATCACGCCTTCGACTGCGTTCCAGTCGACCGGCGCGTCCCGGTATTGGAGGGTATCGGTGGCGCTGTCGCGCACCGCATAGCGCACCTGGAAATCTTCCACGCCCTGGATCAGGGAGGCGGTCTGATTTTCCGCCGATCCAGCACATTGCAGGCTGCCATTGACGACCGAAAAGACATTGCTGAGCGTGGTGAAGCCGTCGTCCTGTTGCTTTTTGGTGGGCGCATTGCCCAGGCAGTCCGTGGCCGTGATCAAAGGCTCGATGTCGTGGCTGACTCTCAGGGTGTCCGGACCGTTGGGGGCGTTGACCCCCTCGAGGGCGTGGGGGTTCGCAGCGCTGCCGTAGCCGACATACACAGCGTTGAAGTGCACCCGTCCCCCGCCCGCGTTCAGCAGTCGCTGCGCGCCCGCCTGGCGCATGTGGTGACCAATGATGCGAAAGGCGGTGGACGCGTCTTCGTGCAGGCGGGTGCTGTCTCCCACCGTGGAAGAGGCCAGGCGGCTGAAGCCCAGGCTGGTCACGGCCGCCAGGGACACGAGCATGCCGATGAGCAAGCCGACCATCAGCTCGATCAAGGTCAGGCCCTGCTGCAGGCACGGTGACGAACGGGCGGCGTGCGCTCGGTGTGTTGTCATGGGCGGATGTAGACGAGGTGGCAGATGCGTTGCGCCGGGCAGCTGACCGTGCCGACACCGGTGCCTGGGTTGCCCGCGGCGTCCACCAGGGCATCGGCGGCGGCATACAGCAGCGCATTCGCGCTGTCGGCGTTGGCCAGGTTCTTGGCCTGGATGGCGGACCACGCCAGCAGGACGCCCAACTGGGTGGGGTCCGTGTCGGAGCGGAACACGGTGGCATCGCCTCCGGGCAACTGTTGTGCGAGCGACTGTTTCCATTGCCAGATGTCGTAGGCAGCCATCTGAGTGCTCGAGCACGGCGCTTCAAGGCAGTTGGAGGCAGGCACCGCTGGCATTGCCCATGGAGAAACGTAGTCGCCGAAGGCGACTGCGGTGAGGCGGGCGGCCCGGTTGACCTGCATGCGCTCCAGCAGGTCGCTGGCGGCGTGTATGGCCACCGAACGGGCGTTGGCCGTGCGGGCCTCCATCAGTGTGGCCACCTGTAGCCGTGCCAGACCCAGCACGCCCAGCGCCAGCACCATCAGGGCAACCAGCGCTTCGAGCATGGTGGCGCCGCGTTGCGCCTGCCGTGTCAGCTTGAATCCGGACGCCATGGCCTCTGGGTGCGTGTTCATGTGCATGCCACCGTGTCCTTCACGGTTCGCATGCGGCCAGCGCCCGACAGGCAGACGCGCTGGGCGTTGGTGGGGTCTTCGGCTTTCTGTCCTGCGGGGAAGATCTGAAAGCTCAGGCCGCTCTGTTCGGGCATACCGAACCGTGTGAACTGGACGTAAGCGCCTCCGACGGGACTGGTGCGCTGGATCAATACGCTGGAATCGCCGCGCACCTCGCGCAGCAGCGGTTCGCCCGCGTCCATCGCATTGTTCTGGTCAAGGTCAACGAAGACCTGCCAGCCGCAATACCACTGGGTGGCGGCGTTGGCGGCGGCGCACGGCTCTATGCGCCGCATCACCACCGTGCGTCCGTGCCGGATGGCCTCGGTGCGAGCCAGATTCATCGAACCGATGAACTGTTCGCGCACCGTGTCCACGCGCATGCGGCGCGTGAGGTCGGCGAAGCTGGGGGCGGCGAGCGCGGCGAGCACAGCCAGCACGCTCAGAGCCACCAGCAGCTCGATGAGCGTGAAGCCTGCTCGCTGGGTGGGCGGTCTCCGGGGACGAGGGGAGGTATTCATGACTTCGGCAGTTTATCGACCGAAGTATTTATTTGGTATTAATTAAGACGAGATGTAATGCCAGTCAGATAAGTGGTTTTTCTACTTCATTGGCAGTATTGACGAGAAATTTGCAGCGAAACGTGATGTTCGCTGATCGATGGGCGTGAGAAATGTACTGTCTTGTAGCGCTTTATCGCCGCACGTGCGTCCCAAGGGAATCAAGCGGTGGTCGGGGGACAGCAATCGAGGTTGTTGGGACCCAACACCCGGGCCGTGATGCGCAGATCTTCGCCGATAGTGGTTGCACTGGAGAAGCGCAACCGAAGGCCGTCCTGCAAGCGCTGCAGCGGCCCCAGGCTGGTCATGCCGGCTCCCTGACCGAGCAGTTGCGGTGCGAGGTACAGCAGCAACTCGTCCACCAGGCCTTCGCGCAGGAACGAGGCATTGAGCTTGTGGCCAGCCTCCACGTGCAGTTCATTGACCTCCCGCCGTCCCAACTCCACAAGCATGGCGGCCAGATCGACCTTGTCGTTCGGACCGGGCAGGTGAATCAACTGCGCACCGCGCGCCTGAAGGGCGGCTTGCCGATCGGTGTCCTGCACCGCATGGATGATCCAGATCTGCCGCGTCAGATTGCCAGCCGCCGGACTGAAAAGCCGGGCATCCGGGGGTGTCTCGAGTCGGCTGTCGACCACCACCAGATGCGGCTGTCGCGGTGTCTCGACCAGGCGCACGTCCAGCATCGGATCGTCTTCCCGCACCGTGCCGATTCCTGTGAGCACGGCAGAGGCACGGGCGCGCCAGGCATGTCCGTCGGCACGGGCAGCTTCGCCGGTGATCCATTGGCTGACGCCGTTGTCCAGTGCTGTGGTGCCGTCTAGTGACGAGGCCAACTTCATGCGGACCCACGGGGTCGCGCGGATCATGCGGCTGAAGAAACCGATGTTGAGCTCTCGCGATGCCATGGCAGCCGCGTGGTCGCAGGGGAGCAACTCGACCTCAATGCCCGCAGCGCGCAGGCGCTCGATGCCGCGTCCTGCCACCAGGGGATTGGGGTCGACGGTGGCAACGATTACCTTGCCGACGCGTGCCTCGATGAGCGCATCGCAGCACGGTGGCGTACGCCCGTGATGGGAGCAGGGTTCAAGGGTGACTTGAACGGTGGCTCCGCTGACGTCTGCACCGGCGCGCCGGGCGGATTGAAGCGCCACAATCTCAGCGTGGCAGCCCCCCGCGCGCTGCGTATGGCCATAAAACGTCCTACCGTCAAGACCAGTGATGCGGCATCCGACTCGAGGATTGGGTTCTGATAGACCAATCGAGCCATTGGCATGCGTGAGCAAGGTCTCCCAATCTGCGTATTCCTCTGCGAATCTGCTCTTCTCCATGACTGTCACCCCCATGCTTATCGATGGATTTTCGCTGGTTGCAGCTTGGTACTGATTGGGATGGGTTCTGCTTGTCATGGACAGAGATGTCGGTATTTGTGCTTACTTTTTTGGCGGGACGAATGGTTCTTGCACTCTCGATGAAGCCAAAAGAGCCTTCTATCGCAAAAGGGCGTAGCCGATCACTCGGTGACAAAGAATGGTAGTCGGCCCGGTTTTTTGGAGGACGATCGCACGGGGCCCATTGGCGGCCTGCGCAAACAACTGCGGCGGACCGGTCAACAAGGTGCGCTTTGCCCGCAAACCACCTACGTAGCAAATAGGCCCACTCGTCTGCCCCCTCCTGATGTATTTGCAGTTGATAGGGCACATTACATATGAATACATATAGGAGTATGCGGTGGTCATCCCCTCTTTATCGTCCGTAGTGGCTCCGCGGCACATGCGGGGGTTCACGCTCATCGAGTTGATGATCACTGTGGCAGTCATAGGCATTCTCGCGAGCATTGCCTATCCGTCATACACAGACTACGTGCGTCGCAGCCGCATAGCCGAAGCGACTGGCGACCTTTCGGCCGCGCGGGTGAGGCTGGAGCAGTTCTACCAGGACAACCGCAACTATGGCTCAACCGCAGCCGCCTGCACCGTTCCCATGCCTGTCAGCGGCTCCGGTGCGTTCAACTACTCCTGCGCCTGGGGGGCGACGGCCAGTAACCAGAGCTTTCTCATCACCGCCACGGGCATCGGGGCGATGGCCGGCTACACGTTCACTGTGGATAACAACAACAACCGAACGACCACGGCCTTCGTGGGAGCGGCGGGTCTACCTTTGCCCTGCTGGCTGACGAAGAGGGGCAGCGCGTGCTGAGCCATCGCCCATCTCGGGCCTGCGCCGGCAAAGACCGGGGCTTCACCCTGATCGAACTGCTGATCGTGATCGTGATCTTCGGCATCGCTGCTTCGCTGGCGTTGCCGAGCTTTTCCCAACTGCTGGCGAATTACCGGGTGCGCACGGGCGCTGAGGCCATGCTCAGCGGCTTGTTTCTGGCCAGGGCCGAGGCCATCCGACGCAACTCGCCGGTGCAATTCACCCTCAACGCCACGGGAAGCGGCTGGGCCGTGGCCCAAGTTGCGCCGGCCACCGCCATCCAGACGCGTCCCGACAGCGAGTCGCCAGGGGTCACCACGGCATCCACGACGGCTAGCCGGGTGGTCACGTTCCTGCCCAACGGGCTGGTGGACACCAGTGTGGTGAGGCTTGAGCAGATCAACGTGTCCAGCGTGATCGGCAACACCGATACGCGGCGAGTCAACATCTTTGGTGGCGGTCTGATTCGCATGTGCGATCCGGCAGTAGCCATCGCCAACGACCCACGCAGGTGCTGACATGAACGGCCCGATGCTCTCTCGACAACGTGGCTTCAGCATGATGGAGGTGCTGGTCTCCATCCTGGTGTTTTCGTTCGGCGTCCTCGCACTGGTGCAGTTGCAGGCCGCGTCCATTCGACTCAGCTCAGATGCCCGCTATCGGGCCGACGCCGCATTTTTGGCCGATCAACTGTTTGCCCGCATGCTGATTTCGGCAGAGGCCAACGCCGCAGACTTTGCGCACCGACCAGGTGGCACTGCGTGCAACTCCGTTGGTGGCGATGCGTCCGCTCCGTCTGCAGCGGAGTGGTTGCTGGAAGTCCAGGAGGTTCTTCCAGGTGCCACCCCGGACCTTCAGCAGGTCACCGTGAACGCGGCAACCGGTCAGGTCACGGTCACACTGTGCTGGCAACAAGGCAATGATGTGCCCCGTCAGTACGTCGTCTCGAACCAGATTCAGTGGCAATGATCAGGAACCCCATGATCAGGACTCAACACATTTCCCTGAAATCTGGTGCCGCGCACCGTGCAGGGCGCCTTCATCTGCGCTCGCGCGGCGCGTCATTGATTGAACTGATGGTTGCGATGACCATCGGGTTGATCGTGGCCCTGATCGTCGTTGCAACCGTCACCGGCGTCGGTGCGAGTTTTCGCACCATCGGCTCGAACGCTTCTGCTCAGGTGTCGGCCCAGGTCGGGCTGGGCCTGATCGACGAGGCGGGGCGGTCCGCGGGCGCCGGCTTTTACAGCAATGGCCAGATCATCTGCCCTTCTATCAACGCGTGGGCAAGTGGGGTAACCCGGTTGAACGATGCCACTTTGATGCCGGTACGCATCACGGACGGAGGTGCCGCCACCGCTTCAGACACCATCACGTTCACCACATCGGCAGGAGTTGGCCCGCTGTCGAACATGCCGGTGATGGTCAATATGGCGACTGCGGGCGAGGACATCACGGTCAACGACAGTGGGTTGATTGCGGCCAACGATCTTGCGGTGGTTGGTGCGCCGGGTGGAGGTGGCCCCTGCACGTTGTTTCAGGTCACTTCGGCACCGGTGCCCAGCGTTGTCTGCGGTGGCAATGCGACATCCTGCAAGGTGCTTCCACGCGCGACCGATCCTGCAACAGGCTATAACCCACCCGACCCTGCTGCGGCATTTGCAGTGCCGTCAGCCTATGGTTTTTCGACAGCGGGCGGCGCTCTTGGCCCGGCCACAGTGGTACGGATCGGTGCCGCGTTCCGCCAGCCTGCCTTCACGGTGCAGTGCGAAGCGCTGGTCGCATACAACGCGTTCACCGACGCGCCGACCTGCACAACCAATCCTTTGAGCTTTGCTGGCGGTGGCAATGCCCTGGCGTCTGACATCGTTCTCATGCACGCCCAATACGGCATCAGTCCTGACGCCGTCACGGACGAAGTCACGGCGTGGGTGGACGCCGCCGGTGTGGATTGGGCGGCACCGACCGCTGACAACGTCCAGCGCATCAAAGCCATTCGGGTGATCCTGATCTCGCGGGCCAAGGAAGCGGCCACCACAGACGTGACAACTGCGGCATGCACCAACGACGCCGGTGTGGTCAATGTGGGCCCTTGCTCATTTCAAGATGCAGCGGCTCCGGTGATCGATCTTTCGGCGACTCCTGTGGCTGCAGGGCGCACCTGGCAGAACTACCGGTACCGCGTGCACCGCGCCATCATTCCACTTCGCAACGTGCTCTGGAGCAACTGATGCTCACCATCCCCAAGCTGCATCGCTCCCGCCGCCAGCAGGCCGGCAACTCCCTCATCGTGGTGTTGTCGGTGCTCACGTTGCTGGTATTGGGTGGGTTCGCTGCCATGCGCTCTGCCGATACCGGCAATGTGATTTCAGGCAACTTCGCGTTCCAGCAAGCCGCCACGCACGCCTCAGACCGGGCGTTGACAGATGCGCTGAACAACCTGTCCAACATCGTGACGGCGGGTGGGGGCAATGCCGATGTGGCCAACCGCTACGCCGCTGTGCGGGCCACGGCGCTGGATGCCCGCGGCATACCCAGCGCTTTGAACTGGGCCACGGTGGCTTGCACCGACGAGGTGGGCGGCGCCGTGGGCAACTGCGCCACCGATGCCGGCAATTTCCGCGTGCAGTATTTCATCGAGAGACTGTGTTCGGCGAACCCCGTGCTCACCGACACGGACGACATCCGCGCCAAGTGCGAGTACGAGCCGTCGCCTACCGCCACGACCACCACCCTGGCCAATGAGATCGGCCTGCGCTACCGCGTGCTGATCCGAGTGCAGGGCCCACGGGGTACAGAAGGCTGGTACGAGGCACTCGTGTCCGGGCCGGCATCCAGCTAAAGCCATCCCACTGTCAGGGAGAAAACAACCATGAACCATACCGTTGTCCACCGCGAGAAGGACGCAAGGCATCTCCGCTCTCTGCTTCGGACCCTGTTCGCCAGCGGCCTGCTACTGATCGGAGCCCTGTCTGCACTGCCGCAAGCACAGGCGCAAAACATCAACGACGTTCCGATGGCGGTGAAGAACAACGTCGCGCCGAACTTCATGTTCATGATCGACAACTCGGGCTCGATGAGCAACATCGTGCCCGAGGCACCCTACAACGCGGCCAACGATTACACCCCCTCCAGCGACTGCGCTGCGGGAAATCGCATCTCAGCGGGCACCAGTGTCGACCTCCGGATTGCAACCGCCGGCGGGCAACGACGCTCGTTTATTCGATATGGCGGGAACAACTATCGCCATTCAACGCAAACGCCCACCGGCACTTTCGGCACTGCGGCGCAGCGCTGCTTTGTGCGCAACAGTCTTTATCCGGCTCGGCTCCTTGCCGACAGCAACAGCAACACCGAGCCCAGCGGTTACCTGGCATCCGAATACACGGGCAACTATCTCAACTGGTACTTCAGCACCGCCTGTAGTGCAACCAACGTTTGGTCAGGTACGCGCAAGCCTATCGATTCTTGCTCTGGAAGCGTCCAGACTCGCATGGAGGTGGCCAAGGCTTCGGCCAAGCTGCTCGTCGATGCGTTGCCCGTGCCCACGAGCGCCAGCCCGGATTATGCGGTGCGCATCGGGTTGAGCACGTATTACAGCGGCGATGGCGGCACTTTGCTGTCGCCCATCAAGAACCTGTCTGCCACTGCGACGACCAACACCGCGACCGAGATTGGTCGCACACCGTTCAAAACGCTGGTCGATGCGCTGAGCCCGTCGGGTAACACCCCGTTGGCCGAGACGCTTGCCGACATAGGCCGCTACCTTGCCACGGGTTACAACGACAACATTGCCACGGCCAACACGAGTTCGGTGAATATTGACGCCTTTTTCGAGCAAAACAGCCGCGATTCCTGCCTTCGGTTTGGCAGCAGTCGCAATGGTTGCACAAGCACTTCTGTGAGTTCAACCAATCAGGCCACACAGCGTCCGATCACCCAATGGTGTCAGCGCTCCTACGTGTTCATGTTGACCGATGGTCGATCCCAGGGCGACCAAGCCTTCTCGGACAATGCCCACATCCGCGACTATGACCGTGACTGCAGTGGTGCGCTGGCCTCGACCTGCGTCTCCAATGGCGCTTCAGGTGCTTTTGACCGCAAGCTCAGTCGCGAGTACGAGAGCCAGGGTTCGGACTACCTGGATGACGTCGCCAAAGCGCTGTTCGACATTGACTTGCGTCCGGACATCACCAAGCCGGCACCACCGGTGACAACCCCGCCCACCCCTCCCTACAAAAACAATGCCTTGACCTACGTGATCGGGTTCGCAGACACACAGGTGCAGAACGATCCCTTGCTGATCGCCGCCGGTCAACAAGGGGGTGGCGACTTCATTGCTGCAAGCGATCAAACCGAACTGACCCGCGCGTTGACCGAACTTACCGCCCAGGCGTTTGCAAAGGATGCCGCGTCTGCCGCTGTAGCAGTGGCCAACGCGCAGCTTACCGTCAACAACGTGAGCTACGCGCCCAGCTATAACTCCGGTACTTGGTACGGTGATCTGGAAGCTTTTGCCCTCGACACGACAACTGGAGCGCCTGTCGCAGGACAACCCGCGTTCTGGTCGGCGCGGGTGCTGCTCAATGGGAGAACGCCTGCCAGCCGCCGCATTGCAACCTTCAACGGGACAACCGGGGTCCCGTTTCAGCCCGGTTTCACGGGCGCGCCCGCCTCACTCACCACCAACGTGATCAACTTCCTGCGCGGCGATCGCTCGCTCGAAGACGGCGTCACCGTCCGCCGGCGTGCCCACGTGTTGGGTGATCTCATCAATGCAAAGCCGGTGGTCTTGAACTACCCAGGCAACATTCCCATCATCTTCCAGGCCGCCAACGACGGCATGCTGCACGTCTTTGACGGTCGCACGGATGGCTCGGCCGGCAACGGCCAGGAACTCTGGGCCTATGTGCCCCGCGCCGTGCACAACAACCTGTCCGAGCTGGCCGACCCCGGCTACAACCACCGCTACTTCCTGGACAGCACACCGGCCACCGCGGAGGTGACGGGTGTGGGCGCCATCTCTCGACTTCTCGTGGGTGGCCTTGGCAAGGGCGGCGGTGCCTATTACGCCCTTAACGTCAGTTCCTACCTTGCAAGCAATGAAGGCGATGTGGCCAGCAAGGTTCTGTGGGAACTCAAGGACGCTCGCACTGGCTTCAATCCGGTGCATATGGGCTACTCCTTCGGAACCCCTCAGATCGTGCGCACAGCGGCTGGTTGGCGTGTGGTGGTGACCTCGGGCTACGGCAACGGAACCGGCGGACCGAATGGCAATGGTGATGGTGTTGGGCGGGTCTGGGTTCTGAACCCCGAGACTGGCAATGTCGAAGGCAGTATCTCCACGGGAGTGGGCACGGCCGCTTCGCCATCGGGCCTGGCGCACCTGTCGCGGGTCGCCAATTCGGCGCCTGGTGATACCGTTCGCTTCCTGTACGGCGGTGACTTGCTCGGCAATGTCTGGCGCTTTGACCTTGACGCCATGACGACCGCCCGCGTTGCCACAGCCCGGGATTCAGGAGGCACGGTACAGCCCATCACCTCGCCGGTGGAAGTAGGCCGCGTGACGGGGAGTACAACGCAGTTTCATGTATACGTTGGAACGGGGCGTTACCTAGCCGATGAAGACGTGCCCGGCAACACGGGGGCCAACGTCTTCGCGACGCAAAGGCAATCCATGTACGGCTTCATTGACGACACGACCAACTCGTCTCCCACCGTGCCCAACATCAGAGGCACCAACGGGTCGACCTGCCCGGCCGGTGGCGGCAATGGTGAACTGGTGTGTCAGTCACTTTCTTTCGTGTCTGCGCGAGGCAGCTATGCAGCCACTACACATGTGGTCCCGACCGATAGACGGGGCTGGTATATCGACTTCCCACAGGACACGCGGTTGACCAACGGCCGGGTCACAGGCAAGCCGGTGCTGACGCCCAGAGGTACGCTGGCGTTCGTAGTCAACATTCCTACCGCCGTGAAATGCGACCCTGGTGGATCTAGCTGGTTCTTTACCGTTTCAGGCGAGACCGGCGGCGCCGTTCCAGTGACCATTGGTGGTAGTGATTACTACGACGTGGGCGTGTTCGTTGCCAATGCACTGAGCAGTGAACCCACGCTGGTGTTCACCGAAGACGGGGTCAGTGGCGTGCTGCAAACTTCCAACAAGGAGATCCGGTCCCTGGGGATCCCCGAACCGACGACGCCGGTAGCGGGGCCCGCCAGTTGGCGGCGCATCTACTGGCGTCAGCTCAAGTAGTCAGCCCTATTGAATTCGTTTCAAGTGGCGATGGTGGGCTGCACCTGCCCAAGTGTTTTGCGCATGCAAACTAACGCCGCACTTCGTCCACCAGCGCCCTGAATTCGTCGATGTCCTCGAAGCTGCGGTACACGCTGGCAAAGCGTACGTAGGCCACCTTGTCGAGCTTCTTGAGTTCACGCATCACCATCTCGCCGACGCGGTTGGCGGGCACCTCGCGCGCCCCGAGGTTGAGTAGCTTTTCCTCGATGCGTTCGATCGCTGCGTCCACTTGCTCGGTGCTCACCGGACGCTTGCGCAGCGCCAGCGCGAACGATGCGCGCAGCTTGCCGGGCACGTAGTCCACCCGGCGGCCGTCCTTCTTGACGACCGCAGGGAAACTCACTTCCGGTCGCTCATAGGTGGTGAAACGCTTTTCGCAATGGCCGCACTGGCGGCGACGGCGGATGAAGTCGGCGTCTTCCGAGACGCGTGTTTCCACGACCTGGGTTTCGAGATGACCACAGAAGGGGCATTTCATCGCGCGATGCCGCCCGATGGCGTCACTTGTAGACCGGGAAGCGCGAGGTCAGGGCATTGACCTTGGCGCGCACGGCGTCGATGTTGGCCGGGTCGCGCGGGTTGTCCAGTACGTCGGCGATAAGGTTGGCCGTGAGGCGAGCCTCCTCGTCCTTGAAGCCGCGCGTGGTCATGGCCGGAGTGCCGATGCGCACGCCGCTGGTGACCATGGGTTTCTCCGGGTCGTTCGGGATTGCGTTCTTGTTGATCGTCATGTGGGCGCTGCCCAGCACCGCTTCGGCTTCCTTGCCTGTGATGCCCTTGGCCCGCAGGTCGACCAGCATGACGTGGCTCTCGGTGCGGCCGCTGACGATGCGCAGGCCGCGAGAAACCAGGGTTTCGGCGACGATGCGCGCATTAGTCAGTACTTGTTGCTGATAGGCCTTGAATTCGGGCGCCAGAGCCTCCTTGAAGGCCACCGCCTTGGCTGCAATGACGTGCATCAGCGGACCTCCCTGGAGGCCGGGGAAGATCGCGCTGTTGATGGCCTTCTCGTGCTGCGCCTTCATCAGGATGATGCCGCCGCGTGGGCCGCGCAGGCTCTTGTGGGTGGTCGAGGTGACGACGTCGGCGTGTGGCACCGGGTTGGGGTAGATGCCGGCGGCGATCAGGCCGGCGTAGTGGGCCATGTCGACCATAAAGATGGCGCCGACGTCTTTCGCAACCTTGGCGAAGCGCTCGAAGTCGATGCGCAGGCTGTAGGCGGACGCGCCCGCGATGATCAGCTTGGGCTTGGTCTCGTGGGCCTTGCGCTCCATGGCGTCGTAGTCGATCTCTTCCTTGTCGTTGAGGCCGTAGGACACGACGTTGAACCACTTACCACTCATGTTGAGCGCCATGCCATGGGTGAGGTGGCCGCCTTCGGCCAGACTCATGCCCATGATGGTGTCGCCAGGCTTGAGGAAAGCGAGAAACACGGCTTCGTTGGCTGATGCGCCGCAGTGTGCCTGCACGTTGGCGGCTTCGGCGCCAAAGATCTGCTTGACCCGGTCGATGGCGAGTTGCTCTGCCACGTCGACGAATTCGCATCCACCGTAGTAGCGCTTGCCAGGATAGCCCTCGGCATACTTGTTGGTGAGTTGCGTGCCTTGGGCGGCCATGACGGCCGGCGAGGCGTAGTTCTCGCTGGCGATCAACTCGATATGGTGTTCCTGGCGCGCGTTTTCGGCCTGGATGGCGGCGAACAGCTCGGGGTCGGTTTGCTCGATGAGAATATTGCGGTCGTACATGGCAGTCCTTCAAGACGTGGAACCTTGCGCGGTGACAAGGGCTGCCCAGGCGAACGGCTGAACGCCCGAACCGTTTCTGTTCGGGCGGTACGCTTCCCAGTGGTTGTCCCTGAAATCGATCGCGGATCGGGCAGGGGGGCCACGTCAGCGGCTGCCGCCGGCGGGATCCTGCCGGGGTGCGCGCCTATCGCCAGTTGCGTACCCGGCTAGTTTAGCCGAGCCGGCAGTCGGATCAGGACCGGGTGAGCGGTGCGGTGTGAGGCAGAGGCACAGAGCCGCCAGCCTCGATGTCGCCGCCTGGCGCCACAGGTGGCACGGGTGCAGCAGGGGCCACCACGGGCGTCGCACGCGGCCGTGGCACATAGCGCTGCATGGGCTTGCCCAGCGCCACGCTCTGGATGCGCAGATGTTCGGCCATGACCCGGTTGATGTACCAGCTGCCATCTGTGGAGACGGCGCCGACATACAGCCGCAAGCCACCCTCGACCGAGCCTGCGCGCTTGACGGCGTCCTGCAGCACCCGCGCGCCCACGCGCAGATTGGATACCGGATCGAAAGCCGCGAGCTGTCCGCCGAAATCGTCGTATTTCTCGGTGTGCATACGGGTCAACACCTGCATCAACCCTTGCGCGCCCACCGGACTTTGTGCGAACGGATTGAAGCGGGACTCCACGGCCATGACGGCCAGGATCAGGGTGGGATCGAGTTTGGCTTTTTCGCCGATCTGGAACGCTTCGGCCACCAGCACGCTCAGGGGTTCCGGCGCCACGCGGTATTTGCGGCTGAGCCAGAAGGTCACATTGGCTTGCTGCTTGGGCAGATCGCCTGGCTGTGCCGCTGTCACGCGGTCGGCGGCGGTCGGCTCCGCGACGTACATCGCGTCCGCGTTGGCGGCTTCCTGGCGCTCCAGAAGCCAGCCCAGCAGCTGTTCTTCCGCGCCGGCGCGAAGGTCAGCACGGGCACTGAGGGTGATCAGGCCGACGGCCAGCAATGTGCCCAGCAGGGCCAGGCCGTTGTGGGTGATATCGAAGAAGCCCTGGTAGGCATCGCCGACGGCGGTCTTGAGGGATGCCACGGCACCTGAGGTGCTCTTGGGTGGCGGCGCGATGTTCGCGGTCATGGTGTCGCTCCTTGCTGAGCCGGCCCCATGGGGTATCAGGGGCTGGCAGGGTCAGGTCGTGGTCAATGCTCAGCCTGGTGGGTGAGCAGTCGAGCGAGCCTGAGGCTGCGGTTCGGGTTAACCCTTTGTCGGGGAAAGCTGGCGCATCCTATGGGCTTATTAATATCAAGTCAATGTTTTCAGGACAATTCAAAAGCACTTTTGGTTATGAACAAGTGTGAGAAAACGTAAGCGAATCGGCTTTGCTAGCGACACCCCCAGCGCCATCAAGGCATACCGCCCGGGGGCGTTGCCGAAACCGCCTGTCGGTTGCACGCTACCTTTCACGTGCCGGAACGGGATTCCGAGGGTCTCGAATGGCTCCCGGCCGCGCGATAAATAATCTCCATGGGCTCCCGACGTGGCGCTCTTGATCGAGACGCTGCCGGGGAGTAACCTGCAACTGTCTGTTTTCAGAAGCAGACACAAGCTGGCAACGCGGTGATCCGCACGTCAGCCCCCAACGGGAGCAATCTGTTGCTTCCAGGCTGGAGAGACATCAAACTCCCTCCGCCAAAACCGACGGCAAGAGCATTTGGCCCGCCGTCAACCCCGGCAGACTCCGTTTGCCGGGGTTTCTTGTTTCTGGGGTCGACACTCCTGTTTCCGGGGCTTCCAGACAGGTATGAGGCGCAGGCCTTCTGGCAGAGGCGGGAGTTCGACGACACTCGCGGCATGGTCCCGCAACACATCGCACGATGAACGCCTACCTCTCCAGCCTGACGCGAAGCCGTTGGACGCGCCGCCTGGGGTATGCACTGGCGGGTCTGCTGCTGCTCTGGCTGGTGACATGGCTGGGCATGCCTCCCTTGTTGAAGTGGCAACTGCAAAAGCAGGCTTCCGCCGCCCTGGGTCGGGCCGTCACGGTGGAGCGGGTCGACGTCCGGCCCTGGTCGCTGGAGTTGGCCATCGAGGGGCTGCGCGTGGCCAATGCGGCTGGCGATGCCGAGCAGTTCTCGCTGGGACGCTTCTACGCAGATGTCGAGTTGCAGTCGCTGATCCGGCTGGCCCCGGTGGCTCACGCCGTGGCGCTGGAACGGCCGCGGCTGAACGTGCGGCATCTCGGGGACGGGCGCTACGACGTGGACGATGTGCTGCTGCGGCTGAGCCCCAAAGCCGATGCGCCACCTTCCGATCCGGCGCATTTCGCCCTGTTCAACATCACGCTCTCAGGGGGGGAGCTGGTGTTCGTTGATGACAGCGTGGGGGCCACGCACCGCCTGAGCGAACTCGACATCGGTGTGCCCTTTCTGAGCAATCTGCCATCGCGCCACGACATCGTGACGGAACCGCGCCTGGCCTTCGTGCTCAATGGCAGCGCCTTTGACTCGCGCGCCAGCACCACGCCATTTGCCCAGACGCGGGAGACCGACGCCAGCGTGGACATTCCCGCATTGGATCTGGCGCCTTACCTGCCGTACTGGCCCGCCCAGTGGCCGGTACGGCCCGAGGCAGGGGTATTGCAGCTCGCCCTCAAGCTGACCTTCGAGCAGCAAGACACGCCGCGCCTGTCGCTCTCGGGGCGGGCGGCGCTCTCCGGTGTGCGGGTGGTCGAGCGTGTCGGTGCATCGGAGAGCGCCGCGCTGCTGGCCTGGGACAGCCTGGACGTGACCCTGAACCGGGTGGAGCCCTTGGCGCGGCGCGTGGACCTGGCTGCCATCGAACTGCGCGCGCCGAGCGTGGCGATCTCGCGCGACGCGACCGGGCGCCTGAACCTTCAGCGCGTGGCCGAGGCCTTTGTGGCCTTGGCCGCTCCTGCTGACGCGCCAAAGCCGGCCGCACCTTCCATGGCCACCCAGCCTTCGTCCGGGGGAGCTGCGTGGCAGATCAGCGTGACACGCAGTGAACTTGACGGCGGCACATTGCAATGGAGTGATGCGGCTGTAAGACCAGCGGCACAACTCGCACTGGACGACCTGCGCGTTCAGGTGGGAGCCTGGCAATGGCCCATGCAGGCGGCAGCGCCGTTCGAGGTGTCCGCACGCCTGGGCGAGACGCCCCTGACACTCAGGGGGCATGCGACCGACACGGAGGCGCAGGTGCAGATGGCGCTCGGCGAACTGCCTCTGACCCTGTTGTCGCCGTATGTCGCCAGCGTGCTAGAGCCGGATCTGCACGGACGCCTCGCGGCCGATCTGCAGATCGACTGGCGCGCGGGTCAGGATGGCCAACCCATGGGGCTGTCGGTGAACGCGCGGAGGATCGAGCTCGATGATGGGCGCCTGGGCCCGAGCCGGCAGCCCTTGGTGAGCCTGCGCAAGCTCCTGGCGCAGGATGCGCAACTGGACCTCGTGGCCCGGACCGCCGTGGTCGGCCAGGTCGCGCTCACCGGGCCTCAGGTGCGCGCGCAACGGGACGAAGACGGGCGCTGGATGGTCGAGCGCTGGCTGAAGGCGGCGCCCACCGCTGCCGGGCAGGTTGTGGATCCAGCCCCTGAGGCACCCGCAGCCTGGCAGGTGACGCTGGCCGACGTGCAACTGGACGCGGGCAGCATCGCGCTGGACGACCAGGCGTCCGCGCGACCGGTCCGGCTGGAACTCAGCCAGATCCGGCTGCGGGTCAAGAACCTGCAACCTCTGACGCGCAGCCAGCCCGACATGCCGGTGTCGTTGCAATTGCGTCTGGGCTCGGGGCTCGCCAACCGTCTTGAGCCGGGGCGGCTCTCGCTGGACGGCACGTTGCGCCTGCCTGCCCCGGTGGCACAGGACGCTGCAGGCCTGCGCACCCGGCTGCAGGTGCAGGCCGAACGCTTGCCGCTGCACGCGCTGGAGCCCTATTTCGGCGACCGGCTGAATCTGGAACTGCTGCGCGCGGACGCCAGTTACCGCGGCAAGGTCGAAGCGGCGCTGCCGCCGGCCGGCCTGCGTCTGCTGCTGGCCGGTAGCGTCGCGCTGGACGATCTTCAGGCCAGTACCCTGTCGCCCGCCGAGGACCTGCTGGCCTGGAAGTCGTTGCAGGTGCGGGGTTTGCAGCTCGACCTTGCACCCGGGCAGGTCACCCGCGTCTCGGTGGACGAGACCGTGCTCAGCGACTACTTTGCGCGTGTGATTCTCGATGAAACGGGGCGCTTCAACCTGCAGGGCCTGGTAAAGCACCAGGGCGATCCTCCGGCCACGGGCGGCACTCCGGCACCCGTCTCGCCACCCATGCCGGTACCTGCGTCCCCGGTCGCTGAAACGGCGCCGGATCCCGAGATCCGTTTCGGCCCCGTCAGCCTGGTCAATGGCCGCGTGCTGTTCTCCGACCGTTTCATCCAGCCCAACTACTCTGCCAACCTGAGCGAGGTCACCGGCAGCCTCAGCGCGTTCTCGAGCGCTGCGGCGGGCTCCGCGGCGCAACTGGCCGACCTCACGCTGCGTGGGCGCGCCGAAGGCACCGCCGCGCTCGAGATCGACGGCCAGCTCAATCCGCTGGCGCAACCGCTGGCGCTCGACATCCGGGGCCGCGTGCGCAATCTCGAACTGCCGCCTCTTTCCCCCTACAGCGTCAAATACGCTGGCTACGGCATCGAGCGCGGCAAGCTCAGCGTGGACGTGGCCTACAAGGTCGAGCCCAGTGGTCAGCTCACTGCGAGCAACCAGATCACCCTGAACCAGCTGGGCTTTGGCGAGCGTGTGGCCGGCAGCGATGCGCCCAACCTGCCAGTCAAGCTGGCAGTGGCGCTGCTGGCCGACCGCAATGGCGTCATCGACATCAACCTGCCTGTCAGCGGCTCGCTCAACGACCCGCAGTTCCGGCTCGGGCCGCTGATCTTCCGACTCATCTTCAACCTCATCGGCAAGGCCATCACCGCACCGTTCTCGCTGATTGCGAGCGCTTTCGGCGGGGGCGGCGAGGAAATGAGCCAGGTGGTGTTCAGCCCGGGCAGCCAGCGGCTGGACGACGCAAGCCGCCAGCGGCTGGATGCGGTGGCCAAGGCACTGGCCGATCGGCCCGCGCTGCAGATCACGGTGGTCGGTCACAGCGACCTCGAGACCGAGCGTGCCGGATACCAGCGTGCCCGGCTCGATGAGCGGGTGCGGGCAGAGAAGCGCCGGGCGCTGGCGCGCGAGGGCTCGACCATCGATGGCGCACTGATGGTGTCCACCGAAGAGTACCCAGGGCTGCTGAAAGAGGTTTACCGCCGTGCGGACATCCCCAAGCCGCGCAACTTCATCGGCATCGCCAAGGACATTCCCCAGGCCGAGATGGAGGCCTTGTTGCTGGCCTCGATTCCCGTCACACCCGATGCCATGCGCGAACTCGCGGTGGCGCGCGGGGTGGCCGTCAAGGATTACCTCGCCAGCCGCCAGTTGCCCGAAGACCGCATGTTCCTTGGTGCACCCCTGACGGCTGGTCAGGGTGAGAAATGGCAGCCGCACGCGGAACTCAAGCTCGCGCCGCGCTGAGTGGCTCGCGTGGCGGCCCCATGCCGCTCAGGCGGTATGCAACTGCGGTGACAATAGGCGATGGTCGCGCCAGCGTGGCGCCGGCCGCTGATCCGATCGAGCCATCTCCTCCATGTCGCTGTTTTCCCCGCGCAAAGCCCTGTCTTCGTCCAACGTTTCCGAATCCGCCGTGAACACGCCCACCACCCCCAAGCCGGCCGGCCCGAACGCCGCCCACCCACTGGACGCCCTGACCGGCGGCGCGTTTTCCGCACCCACCTCCGGCGAACGCGCCGCGCGCATTCGCGACTGGCTGGCCTCGGAGCCCGCGCTGGAGCAGATGAACGAGGTGTTCAAGGAACTCTCGCACCGCGACCGCGGTGCGGCCAAGCCGTTGAAGGAAAAACTCGACGAACTCAAGCGCCAGAAGTCGCAGGAGCAGATGTCGGTGGAATGGGCGCAAAAGGCGCAGGCACTGATCGAGCAACCGCGCTTGAATCTGGCCGATGCTCTGGCATGGCAGCGCGATGCGGCCCGCGCGGGCGCGCCGCTGTCGCGCGAGCCGCTGGCGGCCCTGCGCCAGTCGCTGGCCGAACGTGTCAAGGCCGTCGAAGACCTGCAGCACCGCGTACAGGTCGAGCGCGAGGCGGCGGTGCTGATCGCACAGCGCATCGAGGTGCTGTCCACCAAATCCTGGCGCGATGCCCAGCAGATGGTCGACACGTTGCGCGCTGACGTGGCTCAGTGGCAGCAGCAGGCCCAGGCATTGCCGCAAGATCCGCAATGGCCGAGCGTGGACGTGAAGTTTCCTCCCATGCTGGACGCCTCGCGCCAGCAACTGCAGTTGGTGTGGGAGGCATTTGAAGCCGCGCTGGCCCAGACCGTCGCGGCCGATGCCAGCCCGCAAGCGCCCCTGCCGGCCGTGCCGGTGTGGGCCGACGAACTGCGCGCGGCGCGCGGCCTCGATGTGGCTGCTCCCGCCGAGAAAACGCCGCAGGACACGAAGGCACAGCAGGAGCGGCGTGCCCGGGTGGCCGCCGAGCTGGAGCAGGCCCTGGCGGTGCTGGAGCGCGAGCTGGCCGAAGGGCATGGCAAGGCCACGCCCAAGGCCGCGGCCGACGTGCGCGCGCTGCTCAAGAGCCATGGCCGCCTGGTGCCCGCCGCGCTGGATGCGCGTGCTCAGGCCGCGCTCGGGCAGGCGGGTGAGCTCGAGGGCTGGCAGCGCTGGCGCGCCGACCAGTTGCGCGAGGAACTCGTGGCCAAGGCAGAAGCCTTGCTGCAGGCCCCTGAAGGACAGCGCCTGGGCGGGCGCAAGATGCAGGAGACCCTGCGCGGCCTGCGCGAGCAGTGGAAGACCACCGACCAGGGCGGGCAGCCCAACCACGCACTGTGGAAGCGCTTCGACGAGGCGTGCACCGAGGCGCACAAGGTGGTCGAGGCGTGGCTGGTGCAGGTGCGCCAGCAGAGCGAGGCGCACAAGGCGCAGCGCGCAGCGATCATTGAGGAACTGAGAGCCTGGACGCAGGCCCACGCCGAGAGCACCGACTGGAAGGCGCAGGTGCGCGAGCTGCACGCGTTTTCCGAGCGCTGGCGCGAAGCCGGGCACTTGAGCGAAAAGGCGTTTGCCGACATCCAGCCGGTCTGGAAGGAGGCCATGCACGCCGCGCACGCGCGGCTCGAAGTGGCACAGGCCGAGAGCACTGCACGGCGCAAGGCGCTGATCGAGGAGGCCACCGCGCTGGGCGCGGCCCCCCAGTTGCGCATCGATGCCGTCAAGGCGTTGCAGCAGCGCTGGCAGGCGGAAGCACATGCGGTTCCGCTCGAGCGCAAGCACGAGCAGAAGCTGTGGGAGGCGTTCCGTCAGCCGATCGACGAGGCCTTTGCGCGCAAGAGCTCGGAGCGCGAGAAGGCCTCCAGCGCACTGAACGCGCACGACCAGCGCGTGCTGGACGCGTCGCGCGCGCTGGAAGCGGCCAGTGCCAGCGGCGACGCGCAGCGCATCCGCACGGCCATGACCGAACTGGAACAGGCGCTGGCCGGTCAGGCGCAGGCCGCTGCACCGGTGCCCGCTCCGGTCGTGGGGGCGGATCCGGCGACATCGGCATCCGGACCGGCCGCTGAGGATGTGCCCGCCGAGAATGCGGACGCCGATGCGGACAAGGCCGCGCCGGCCAGGCCCGCGCCCCCCGCTGCCGCGCCGAAGAAGGTGGTGGCCGTTCGGGGTGACGACCGCCCCGGGATGAAGAAGGCCGAACCGGCGGGCCGCGACGGCCGTCGGGGCGATCGTCCGGAGGGAGGCCGCCGCGACGCCAGCGGGGCTGCGCGCGCCGGGCGCGATGCCCGCGGTTCAGGCGCCACGCCCTGGCGCGAAGAGCGCGAGCCGCGCGGTCCCCGCCTGGGTGACGCTGCATTCCGCGCGCAGCGCCAGGCTATCGAAGCGGCACAGGCGAGCCTGCGCAAGCTGGCGGCCCAGGCACACGGCGAGGTGCTGACGCAGCTCATGACCGCCTGGCAACAACGTGACGCGGGGCAGTTGCCGAGTGCCCAGGCGCTGGGGCCGCGCGTGAGCGCGGGCAACCGCGCGGCGTGGTCGGCGGCCCTGTCCGGTGGTGCCGTCCCCTTGTCGGGTGAAACCCTGTTGCGACTCGAAATGGCTGCCGACGTGCCCACGCCGGCTGAACACCTGAGCGAGCGTCGCATGCTGCAACTGCAGTTGCTCACGCGCCGCCACGCCGCCGCCCCTGCCGAGACCTGGGTGGAAGACGTCGCCGCGGTGCTGGCTTCCAGCCACGATGCCGCAGCCGAACGCCGCCTGCAGAACGCGCTGAAGGTGCTGCTCAAGCGCTGAGCGGAGGCGGCGTCCTCAGCGCCGTGCGCGACCCGCGTCAAAGAAGCCGTTGTACAGCGGCATCAGTTCGGGGAACTCGGTCGCGAAGCGCTCGCGGTTGACGAAATAGGCCTCGCAGGTCACGGCGAAGAATTCCGCCGCGTCCTTGGTGGCGTAGTCGTCGAGCCAGGGTACTTCGCCACCGAAGCGTTCGGCCATGGCGACTGCCTCGCAGAAGCGGTCGTAGCTCGTCTGCATGGTCTTTCGCCACACGGCGCGTGCCTCGCCGGCATGGCGCGTGCCCATGAAATCGCGCGGCAGCGGTGGTGCGCCGTCGGGTGCGTCGCCGAGCGACATGTCGTGCATGTCGAGCTTGTGCACGAATTCGTGGATCACAACGTTGTGGCCGCGTTGGGCACGCTCCCCCGCGTTGGCAACGTCTTCCCAGCTGAGCATGAGTGGCCCCCGGTCCATGGCTTCGCCGGCCAGCACCTCGTCGTAGTGGTGCACCACGCCCGCTCTGTCCATGGTCTTGCGCCGCGCCACGACGGCGCCGGGTTGCACCACGATGCCGACAAAATCGCCATACCAGTCCAGCAACCTGAGCGGGTCACGCGCCGGTTCGCCCGACGCTGCGTGCATGTGCAGCAAGGGCAGACAGGCCTGCGCCGCGATGGCGAGTGCCATGGCGTCAGTGACTGTCAGGCCGTTGGCACCGTGGAACTCCTTCTCCAGCAGGAAGTGTCTGCACAACAACAGCAGGCGTTGCTGGTCGGCGTCTGCGAGGCCTGCCAGAAAGGGGTGGTCCGCCAGCGTGCGTTGCCAGAGCGCATCGGGGATGGGGGTGGGCCTGCGCAGTGAGCGAGGCAGCCAGCGCTGGATCAGGTCGAACATGGGGCGGTGCGAGCGGCGTCAGGGTATCAGCGGCACGCGGTGCGTGCCCTGCACGTCCAGCCGCAGTACCTCGGCTCGTGGCGGCGTTGCACCCATATCCCAGTCGCTCAGCACCACACGCCGCAGGCCATTGCCGAGCGGGTGCTCGGCCGGGCGGTGCGTGTGGCCATGGATCAGCGTGTGCGCACCAGCGCGGCGCAGCCAGTTGCGCGCGGCCTCGGCATCCACATCGGCCCAGAGATCGGGGTCGTGGCCCGTGCTGCGCTTGCGTGCCTCGCTTTGCGCGCGCAGTTCGCGCGCGATGGCTTCGCGCCGGGCAAGAGGTTGCGCCAGGAAGTCCCGCTGCCACTGCGGCGAGCGCACCTGAGCACGAAAGCGCAAATAGTCGACATCGGCCAGGCACAGCTCGTCGCCGTGGCTGAGCAGCCAGCGCTGGCCCTGGAAGACGAGCACCGTCGGATCGCTCAGGTCCTGCATGCCGCAAGCCTGCAGTGCGGCAGCACCGAGCAGGAAATCGCGGTTGCCGTGCAGAAAGTACACCGGCGTGTGGGTACTGCAGGCGCGCAGTTCGGCTGCGCAGGCGCGCGCGAACGCGTGGTCGGTCGAGAGGGCGTCGGCATGGAGAACGTCGTCACCCACCCATACCTCGAACAGGTCACCGAGGATGAACAGCGCATCGGCCCGATCGGGCGCGGGTCGCCGCAGGTAGCGCACCCAGGCCTCGAAGGTGCCGGGCTCGCTGGCCTGCAGGTGAAGGTCGGAAATGAAATCGACCGCTTGCCAGCTCGCGGGGGCGATGCATTCGGCGAAGCGGTCGACGGGGTGGGCAGACATCGGGGCAGGGCGCGTGGCCCGGCGTTCAGAGGGCGACGGCTTTTTCGATCACCACGTCGTCCTTGGGCACATCGTCATGGAAGCCCTTGCGGCCGGTGGGCAGGCCTTCGATCTTCTTGACGATTTCGGCGCCGGAGACCACCTTGCCAAAGACCGCGTAGCCCCAGCCTTGCGCGCTGGGAGCGGTGTGGTTGAGGAAACCGTTGTTTGCGACATTGATGAAGAACTGCGCGGTGGCCGAGTGCGGGTCGCTGGTGCGCGCCATGGCCACGGTGTAGGTGTCGTTCTTCAGGCCGTTGTTGGCCTCGTTGGCGATCGGCGCGTCCGTGGGCTTCTGCGTCATGCCGGGCTCGAAGCCGCCACCTTGCACCATGAAGCCGGGAATGACACGGTGGAACACGGTGTTGTCGTAGTGGCCCTTGCCGACATAGGCCAGGAAGTTGGTGGTGGACAGCGGTGCTTTCTCGGCGTCGAGCTCCAGCGTGATCACGCCGTGACCGGCAATATGCAGTTCCACTTTCGGGTTGGCCATGTTCATTTCTCCAGGGTGGCTTTGAGGATGGTGATGGGGGTCTTGGGCACGTCGGTCGGGAACGGGCCTCCCGCGCCGGTGGGCGTGTCCTTGATCTTGTTGACCACGTCCATGCCGGACACCACCTTGCCGAAGACGGTGTAGCCATAGAGTTCGCCCGCGTTGAGCAGGCTGGCGCGTGGCACGTCCTTGTAGACCTTGCCCTTGTACTCGAACTGAGGCACCGGGTCGCCCGGCGGGATCGGCGTGGGGTCGAGGAAGGCGTTGTCCTTGACGTTGATGAAAAACTGCGACGAAGCCGAATGGGGGTCGTTGGTGCGCGCCATGGCGACGGTGCCAACTGTGTTGCGCGGGCCGCCAAGCGCGATGGCGGCCTGGCCTTCATGGGCCACCGGAGGGCGCGTGGTCTTCTGCCTGTAGCTACCGTCGAAACCGCCACCCTGGACCATGAAGTTGCTGATCACGCGGTGGAACACGGTGCCGTCGTAGTGCCTGTCGCGCACGTACTGCAGGAAGTTCTCCACCGTTTTCGGCGCCTTGTCAGGGTAGAGCTCGATCACGATGTCACCCATCGATGTGGCGAGTTTCACGCGGGGATGGGCGCTCTGGGCATGGGTTGCGGCAGGCAACAATGTGGCCATGGTCGCCAATGCGGCGAGGCAGAGGGTCACCCGGCGGCGCAGCATGAGAGGTGGCAGTGGGGCCATCAGATGGTTCCTTCAAAAAAGATCGTCCAGCGGTCCTGCTCGCGCACCCAGTACTGGCGTTTGGTCACACCACGGCTGCGGCCGGCAGGCACCTCGCCAAAGGTGACGACCATGGTGTCCTCCTGGTCTCGCCAGCGCAGCACGGACAGATCCTTGATCTGCAGGTCGCGCGGCTTGCTGGCGCGCAGTTCATCTTCGACGCGGGGCCACCACTGCGCCAGATCGCGGCCCTGGCTGGCGAAGCGCTCGGAGTAGAAGCCCTTGAGTTCGGCCAGATTGCCGTCGCCACGCGCACGACGCCAGGCGTCGAGCACCGTTTCGAATTGTTCCCGCTCACGCGCCAGTGCGTCCGGTTGAACCCATTGCAGCGAAGGCGCGATAACCACCGGAGTGGTACGGATGCGCACGGTCGTCAGCAGGCGTTCGAGGTCGGGGTTGGCCAGCACCACACAGCCGTCCGAGGCCTGCGGCGCGCGCACGAACTGGTCGCTGGGCGTGCCGTGCAGCCAGATGCCACTGCCGGTCTTGCCACGCTGCATGTCGAGCGGGTTGGGGTAGTTGATGGGCAGTGCGCCGACACCGTACAGATCGGGCAGATCGGCGGGGTTGAGGTTGCTGGTGATGTAGTACAC
Organism: Hydrogenophaga sp.; assembly: GCF_025699295.1. Taxonomy (GTDB): domain Bacteria; phylum Pseudomonadota; class Gammaproteobacteria; order Burkholderiales; family Burkholderiaceae_C; genus Hydrogenophaga. Next base: position 32,126 of record NZ_JAILWB010000007.1, read on the forward strand.
GCCCAGCGGCGTGCGCTTGTCGCCCTCGACGGACTTTTCGATGCCCTGCAGACCCACCGAGATATAGAAGTCACCCAGCAGCTTGAGTCGGGGCGCCCGATCGACGCCGTGGGCGCCACGGACCGCGTTCAGGTTTTCAAACAGGTACAGGCGCGAGCGCGAGGCGTCGATGGCGATCGCGTGGCGGCTCTGCGGCGACAGCGTGAGGAACTGCGTGGGCACGCTGCCCTCCGGGGGGCGCTCGGTGAGGGCGCGCAGCCTCCGGCGCGATTCCTCGCGCAAGGCCGTGAGCTGCACCGCAGCGGCCAGGGCCTTGGTATCGGGCACGTCGCCGAGTTGGCGCACCGGGTGGGCCTGCAGGCTGAGCAGGTCTCCATGCACCAGATGGGCCAGCTGGAAATTCGGGTGATCGCGGACCAGTTGCTCGGTCTGCACCAGTGCTTCCCGATGGCGTGCCTGGCTGATGAGCTGGTAGATGCCGATGAGACGGGCTTCGGCCAGGCCGATCCGCGGCGCCGACTGCCTGAGGTATTCGTCGGTCAGGCTCACGGCCTTGAGTCCGGAGGACGCCACGTCGGCCGATCCGGGCACGCGGTCGTGGGCCTTGGCCACAGCACTGTCGATCAGGGAGGGTGACGCACCGCCGGCTTGACCGGAGGGATCCGTCGGAGGGTTCGGCTCGACGGGAGTGCGCAAGACAGTGGCCACCAGCCACAGGCCGGCGAGGGCGGTCGCGGCGACGAGCGCGCCACGCATCCTGGGCGCTTGCCAGCCACTGCCGGGCGTTGCACCCGGCAGTTCGGTCGAGAGGCTGGCATGGCCCCGTTGCGAAAACCGCCGATTGAGCATCAAGAGCCTGTGGATTCCCGCACGATGAGCCAGCGGGTGCCGATCTTCACCAGTTCCAGCGTCTTGCGGCTGGTGATGTCCAGGTTGTCGGAGGTGTAGTCCTGGCGGAAGCGGGCGGTGGCGCGATCGGCGTTGACCGTGATACTCAGATCGCTGATGTCGACGCCGATGCGCGAGCGCGGCTCGATGCGCGCGCGGCGCTCGGCCTCCCAGGCAGCGCGGGCCTGTCCGCCCGGTGGCGCAAAGTTCGGGCCGTAGGCGCCCAGATAGCTGGCCATGTTCCTGGACGACCACGCGTTGGCCCACGCCATGACCGCCGCTTCGACGTCTCTTTGCGCATCGCCGCTTGCAGTGGGTGCAGGCGCCGGTGCCGGCGCGGGGCTGGCCACGCTGGCGGCCCGGGGGGCGGGCGCCGCCGACGGGCTGGTGCCGTTCGAGGAGGGAGTACTGACGGCAAACAGGTTGCGGATCAGGCTGAGCTTGGGAGCCACGCCCGCATTGCCGGCATCTAGCTGCAGCGCCTTGCTGTAGGCCTGACTGGCCAGCTTGGCATACACATCGCCCAGGTTCTCGTGCGCCGTCGCATAGCTCGGATTCGTGCGGATGGCCATTTCGAGCGCGGCGCGCGCCTTGTCGAACTGGCTCTGGCCGGCGTACAGAACCGCCAGGTTGTTGTACGGCTCGGGCAGCTCGGGGTAGTCCTCGGTCAGCTTGGCAAAAGTGGCAATCGCGTCCGTGGTCTTGCCGCTCTCGGTCTGAATCACGCCCTTGAGGAAGCGCATCTGCGGATCGCGTGGCTTGCCGGCCAGGTACTGGTCGGCCTTGTACATGGCCTCGTTGAGCTGCCCCGCGCGCACCAGCCGGTTGACTTCGCTGTAGTCGTCCGCCTGCGCCCAGGCCGCAGGTCCGCCCAGGCCAAACGCGACCACGGTTGCAAGCGCAAGCTGGCGCATGCGCATGGACAGACACGAGGATGGAATCGGCAGGCCTTGGTGGCCGGGCTGTGGGTTCACGGGGTGGGACATGGGACCTCGGAAGCGAGCCTGGGCATCCTACGGGGATGGGGCCAGTGGTGCGTTGATCGAATGACCGAAGGTGCGCTGGGGCGCGCCGCCGGGCTGGATATACTGGCGGATTGTATCTGAGGGGTCCTGTTCCGATGGCCGCGCCAGACCGTATGGAACACCCGCAGGGCCTGCTGTGTGAGGGGTGTCATGCAAGGCCTGGCGAGTCCGGTTTGCCGCCCCCGATTGCCGCCCCGACTCCCGCGTCTGCCGTTCCATGACCCTGAAAATTCACAACACCCTGTCTCGCCGGCTGGAGGCATTCCAGCCCCTGGAACCCGGCCATGTGCGCATGTACGTCTGCGGCATGACGATCTACGACCTGTGCCACATCGGCCACGCCCGCATGATGATGGCCTTCGACATCGTGCAGCGCTGGCTCAAGGTCAGTGGCTACCGCGTCACCTACGTGCGCAACATCACCGACATCGACGACAAGATCATCAAGCGCGCGCTGGAGCGCGGCATCACCCTGCGGGCACTGACCGACGAGATGACCGCGGCCATGCACCAGGACATCGGCGCACTCGGCATCGAGCCTCCCACCCTGGAGCCCCGTGCAACCGAATACGTGCCGCAGATGCTCTCGCTGATCGAGACCCTGCAGCGCAAGGGCCTGGCCTACCAGGCTGACAACGGCGACGTGAACTACGCGGTGCGCAAATTCCCCGGCTACGGCAAGCTCTCGGGAAAATCCCTCGACGACCTTCGTGCCGGCGAACGCGTAGCGGTGGCGAGCGACAAGAACGACCCGCTGGATTTCGTACTCTGGAAATCGGCCAAGCCCGATGAACCGGCCGAGGCCCAATGGGACAGCGCCTACGGCACGGGCCGCCCGGGCTGGCACATCGAGTGCTCGGCCATGAGCTGCAGCACGCTGGGCGAAACCTTCGACATCCACGGTGGTGGTGCCGATCTGCAGTTCCCGCACCACGAAAACGAGATCGCTCAGAGCGAAGGCGCCACCGGCAAGCCGCTGGCGCGCTTCTGGGTGCACAACGGTTTCGTGCGCGTGGACAACGAGAAGATGTCCAAGAGCCTGGGCAACTTCTTCACCATCCGCGAGGTGCTGGCGAAGTACGACCCGGAGACGGTGCGTTTCTTCATCCTGCGCGCGCACTACCGCAGCCCGCTGAATTACAGCGACGTGCACCTGGACGACGCGCGCGGCGCGCTCAAGCGCCTGTACACCGCGCTGTCGCTGGTGCCGCCCGCGCCCATGAACTCGATCGACTGGAACCAGCCGCACGCGCAGCGTTTCCGCGCCGCGATGGACGAAGACTTCGGCACGCCCGAGGCGGTGGCGGTGCTGTTCGAACTGGCCGGTGAAATCAACCGTGGCAGGGAGCCTGCCGTTGCCGGATTGTTGAAAGCACTGGGTGGGACCTTGGGGTTGCTGCAGGACGATCCGCAGCGCTTCCTGCAAGGGGGCTCCGAGAGCGACGAGGTCAGGATCACCACGTTGATCGCGGCGCGCACCGCCGCCAAGCAGGCCAGGGACTTCGCCGAAGCCGACCGCATCCGCAAGGCATTGCAGGAGCAGGGCATCGTGCTCAAGGACAGCCCCTCGGGCACCACCTGGGAGCGCATCTGATGGCCACGGCCGCATTGCCCGTGCCCACGCCCGTGCCGCCCGAGTACTGGGTCGAGGCCTGCCGCCACCTCATGAAGCGCGACCGCGTGATGAAGAAGCTCATCCCGCAGTACGGGGCCGGTTGCCTGCAATCGCGCGGCGACGCTTTCGTCACGCTGGCGCGCAGCATCGTCGGCCAGCAGATCTCGGTGAAGGCCGCGCAGTCGGTATGGGACCGTTTCGAGCAGTTGCCGAAGAAGATGGTGCCGGCGCAGGTGCTCAAGCTCAAGGTTGACGACATGCGCGCGACCGGCCTGTCAGCGCGCAAGGTCGAGTACCTGGTGGACCTGGCCCTGCATTTCGCCGATCGGCGCGTGCGCGTCAACGACTGGCCTGGCATGGACGACGAAGCCATCATTGCCGAGCTGGTTGCCATTCGCGGCATCGGCCGCTGGACGGCCGAGATGTTCCTGATCTTCCACCTCATGCGGCCCAACGTACTACCGCTGGACGACATTGGTTTGCAGAACGGCATCAGCCAGGCCTACTTTTCGGGCGAGCCCGTCAGCCGCAGCGAAATCCGGGAAGTGGCGACCACCTGGGCCCCCTTCTGCAGTGTGGCGACTTGGTATATTTGGCGGTCGCTCGATCCGCTGCCGGTGAGTTACTGAGCGCACCGGTTTTCACCGGGACGTCGTCGCAAACAAGACCAAAGGAGCACACCTTGGCCAAGAAGAATTTTCTCGATTTCGAGCAACCGATTGCCGAACTCGAAACCAAGATCGAGGAACTGCGTTATGTGCAGACGGAATCCGCGGTCGACATCTCCGAAGAGATCGAACAGCTGGCCGGCAAGAGCCTGCAGCTCACCAAGGACATCTACAGCAGCCTCACGCCCTGGCAGATCACCAAGATCGCGCGCCACGCCGATCGCCCCTACACGCTGGACTACGTGCGCGAAGTCTTCACGCACTTCGTCGAACTGCATGGTGATCGCCATTTCGCCGACGACCTGAGCATCGTGGGCGGTCTGGCGCGCTTCAACGGCCAGCCCTGCATGGTGCTGGGGCAGCAGAAGGGCCGCGACACGAAGGAGCGTGGTCTGCGCAATTTCGGCATGACCAAGCCCGAGGGCTACCGCAAGGCCCTGCGCCTGATGAAGCTGGCCGAGAAGTTCAGGCTGCCGGTGTTCACCTTCGTCGACACGCCCGGCGCCTATCCCGGCATCGACGCGGAGGAGCGCGGCCAGTCCGAAGCCATCGGCCGCAATATTTTCGAGATGGCGCAACTCGAGGTGCCGATCATCTCCACCATCATTGGCGAAGGCGGTTCGGGCGGCGCGCTGGCCATCGCGGTGGCCGACCAGGTGCTCATGCTGCAGTACTCGGTCTATTCGGTGATCAGCCCCGAGGGCTGTGCGTCCATTCTCTGGAAGACCAGCGACCGCGCCAGTGAGGCGGCCGATGCCCTGGGCATCACCGCGCACCGCCTCAAGGCGCTGGGACTGGTCGACAAGATCGTGAACGAACCGGTGGGCGGCGCGCACCGGGACCACAAGCAGATGGCCGCTTTCCTCAAGCGTGCGCTGGGCGACGCCTGGCGACAGGTCGCCGATCTCAAGGTGAAGGAACTGGTGGATCGCCGCTACGCGCGCCTCAACAGCTACGGTCGCTTCACCGACACCAAGGCCGACAGCAAGGACAAGCGCTGAGGTGAACGCCTGCGACGCACCGGCCAACCCCTGCGATCAGGCGTTGGCGGCGTGGTGCGCGCGCTGGAGCAGCGTCGACCTGCCCTTGGACACTGTGGCGGTGGCCTACAGTGGCGGCGCCGACTCCACCGCGCTGCTGCTGGCCGCTCAGCGGCGCTGGCCCGACCGGGTGGTGGCGCTGCATGTGAACCACGGTCTGCAGGCCGCTGCCGATGCCTTCGAGTCGCACGCCCGATCCTTCTGCGCCGAGCGCGGCATGGCGCTGCGGGTGGAACGCGTGCAGGCCATGCACACCTCCGGCCAGAGCCCTGAGGATGCCGCGCGCCAGGCACGTTATGCCTCCCTGGCGCGCATGGCCACCGATGCAGGAGCCAGCTGCACGCTGCTCGGGCAACACGCCGACGACCAGGCCGAAACCCTGTTGCTCGCGCTCAGCCGCGGCGCGGGCCTGCCGGGGTTGAGCGCGATGGCAGCGCGTTTCGAGCGACACGGCATGGTCTTCGGGCGGCCGCTGCTGGCGCTGCCCGCCACCGAGCTGCGCGCATGGCTGCTGTCGCAGGGCCACGGTTTCGTGGACGACCCGAGCAACAGCGACCAGCGCTTCACCCGCAACCGCATCCGCGCGCTGCTGATGCCTGCGTGGGAGGCCTGCTTTCCGGGCTTCCGGCCGATGCTGGCGCGCAGCGCCGCGCACGCCGCACAGGCGCAGCGTTTGCTGGACGAGCTGGCGGTGCTGGATCTCGCTGGCACCGGCACGCCGCCCGCCATTGCGGCGCTGCAGCGGCTGTCGCGCGACCGGCAGGCCAACGCCTTGCGCCACTGGTTGCGCGACAGCGAAGGCGTGGCGGCCAGCGCCGCGCAGATGGACGAGCTGCTGGATCAGGTCGCCGCCTGCACCACGCGGGGCCACCGCATCCATCTCAAGGTCGCCGCGGGGTACGTGGCGCGAGAGGGGGAGTGCCTGAACTACAGGGCACCCATATAATTACAGGTTGCCCAACGGGCCGCGAGTGCCCAGGACATGCACCGCCGACGTCGTCGCGTGGTGGCAACCAACCCAATCCCAACTCCCGATGGCTTTGATAGTTCACAAGTACGGCGGCACCTCCATGGGGTCGACCGAGCGCATCCGCAACGTGGCCAAACGTGTGGCCAAGTGGCACCGGGCCGGTCACCAGCTCGTGGTGGTGCCTAGCGCCATGAGCGGCGAGACCAACCGCCTGCTCGGCCTGGCCAGAGAACTGGCGCCTGGCAAGACCGATGACGCCTACAACCGCGAGCTCGACATGCTCGCGGCCACCGGCGAGCAGGCCTCGTCCGCGCTGCTGGCGATCGCGCTGCAGGCCGAGGGCATCGGCTCGGTGAGCTTTGCCGGATGGCAGGTGCCGATCAAGACCAACAGCGCCTTCACCAAGGCCCGCATCGAGTCGATCGACGACGTGCGCGTGCGCGCCGAACTCGCTGCTGGCAAGGTTGTCATCGTCACCGGTTTCCAGGGCATCGATCCCGACGGCCACATCACCACGCTGGGCCGGGGCGGCAGCGACACCTCGGCCGTGGCCGTGGCCGCCGCGCTCAAGGCCGCCGAGTGCCTGATCTACACCGACGTCGACGGCGTCTACACCACCGACCCACGCGTGGTGCCCGAGGCGCGCCGCCTCGAGCGCGTGAGCTTCGAGGAAATGCTGGAGATGGCCAGCATGGGCAGCAAGGTGCTGCAGATCCGCTCCGTGGAATTCGCCGGCAAGTACAAGGTGCCCCTGCGCGTGCTCTCCAGTTTCACGCCCTGGGACATCGACCTGAATGAGGAAGCCGCTTCCGGCACCCTGATCACTTTTGAGGAAGACGAAGACATGGAACAAGCCGTCGTTTCCGGCATTGCCTTCAACCGCGACGAGGCCAAGATCTCGGTGCTCGGCGTGCCTGACACCCCCGGCATCGCCTACCAGATCCTGGGTGCGGTGGCCGATGCCAACATCGAGGTCGACGTGATCATCCAGAACCTGAGCAAGGGCGGACTGACCGACTTCAGCTTCACGGTGCACCGCAACGATTACCAGAAAACGCTGGACTTGCTCAAGGCCAAGGTCGTGCCGGCGCTGGGCGCGGCCGAAGTGGTGGGCGACACGCGCATCTGCAAGGTCAGCATTGTCGGCATCGGCATGCGCAGCCACGTCGGCGTGGCCAGCCGCATGTTCAAGTGCCTGAGCGTGGAGGGCATCAACATCCAGATGATCTCCACCTCCGAGATCAAGACCTCGGTGGTGATCGACGAGAAGTACATGGAACTCGCGGTGCGTGCGCTGCACCGCGAATTCGACCTCGACCAGACCGCTGACACCCTCACCCGCTGAGCCGTTCTCCAGAGGAGAAGAGCCGGGTGAGTTGAGGCATAATACGCAGCTTCCGGAGCGATGACCGAGTGGCCGAAGGTGCTCCCCTGCTAAGGGAGTATGGGGTGTAGAGCCTCATCGAGGGTTCGAATCCCTCTCGCTCCGCCAGACACAAAACCCCATCGCCGTTGGCCGTGGGGTTTTTTCATGCGCGGACGGGCCTGTGACTCTTCAACGCCGGTGCCGTCGAACCACCATGATGCCGATCCCGATGGCGCTTCCAATGATGAGATGAATCGCGATGTTGCCCCAAGTGAGAGGCGACTGATTGATGACCAGGGACATGGATCCAAAGGCCGCCCCACCGGCCAGGCCAACTGCCAGCGGAGTGAAGCCCCGCAGCAGGCCCCGCAAAGCGAGCGTCAGCATCAACGCGCCGACTGATCCAGCAAGCAGCAGCGAGGCGTACGTGTTGCCTCCGAACATCCAGCGTGCCATCGCGAAAACCCCGATCAGGACCACCAGATAGATGCCGTAGCGCGGCGGGATCGCTTCGTAGCCTTCTGAGCCTTGCAGGCCATGCTGGAGTTCCTGTTCGCGCCGCGCCTGCCCGGCGCCACGGCCCATGGCCTCGTCCAGGCTTTGCGCGGGCCGGGTAGGGATGCCGCGGTAGCCCTCGCTGTCGCCCCGCTGATGCTCGTTGAAGCCCATCGTTCTCTCCTTCGGTGCGTGTGTCGGTGAGGCGACTATCGGTGATATCCCCGTTTCCAGCAACGCATCGACACCCCGAACGCTGAACACGGTGCCGATGCCGGGCCATTGTGCTGACGCGACAATGCACCATGCAAAACCCGACCCCTGCCGCGCTTTCCACCACGGCCTTCGCCACCCTGCTGCTGATCGCCTTCATGATGGGCGCCAACCATGTGGCCGCGCGCCTGGCGTTCGACCATGGCGTGAGCGTGGCCACCGCCGTGGCCTTTCGCAGCGGCGTCACGGCGCTGGTGGTCGCGGGCATCCTGATTGCGTACCGCGTGCCGGTGGCGCTGCAGGCACGGCATCGCAAGGCCTTGCCCGCCATCGGGCTGCTGGTGGGCGTGCAGAGCCTGTGCCTCTACGCGTCTGTCGCGCGCCTGCCGGTGGCCCTGGCGCTGCTGGCTTTCAACACCTATCCCTTGTGGACCGCGCTGTGGGCGCGCATCGTGTACGGGCAGCGCCCGCAGCCGCGTGTGCTGCGTGCCATGCCGGTGATGCTGCTCGGCCTGGCGCTCGCGCTGGACGTGTTCGGCGCTGCGTCGGGGCTGGGGGCTTCAGGGCACTGGGCAAAGATCGGCGTGGGGGTGGCGTTCGCGCTGGCGGCGGCGGCCACGTTCGGTCTGGCCCTGGTGCTGACCCAGCATGAAACGGGTGCACTCGACGGCCGGTTGCGCACTGCAAGCACCATGGCCATCGTCTCGGTGATGGCGCTGGCCGGAGCGGCCACGCAAGGCGGGCTGTCATTGCCCACCGCACCGATCGGCTGGTGGGGGCTGCTGGGCCTGACCTTCCTCTACGGCACGGCTTTCACCATCATGTTCACCGTGCTGCCACGGCTCGGCGTGGTGGGCAACTCGGCCATCATGAACATCGAGCCGATCTTCGCGCTGGTGCTGGCCTGGGCGATCCTGGGGCAGGCGATCGCGCCGGTGCAGGTGGCCGGGGGCCTGGTGGTGGTGGCCACGGTGATGTGGCTGGGTCTGCGCAAAGGCTGAACGGGGCGGCAGCCTGCCGTGCTGGCCTCGCACGGTGGCGCGGCGAGGGAACTACTCCGGATCGTCCAGCGAGGCACTCCAGCGGTCGTTCCATTGATCGCGCGGCGCTGCATTGCGCCAATCTTCGATGTGACGGCGGTCGCGCTTGGTCGGTCGGCCCAGGGGCTGGCTGTGCGCGGGCTCCGGTGCCAGCCGGCGCTGCTCGGCGGCTTCGCGCCGCTGCTTGAGCGAGGCCTCGGTTTCCTCGTACAGCAGGGCGGCCACCGGTGCCGGGCCACGCACGCCGCTCAAGGCCCGCACGACCACCGTGCGGGGTGCGTCCTGGGCCATTCGCAGCTCCAGCGTGTCGCCCGCCTTCACCTCGCGCGAGGGTTTGGCGGGCAGGCCATTGAGGCGCACGTGGCCCTTGTCGATGGCCTCGCTGCTCAGGCCACGGGTCTTGTAGAAGCGTGCGGCCCAGAGCCACTTGTCGAGGCGCACCTTGTCGTTGCCGTGGAGGTCGGGAGTGTTTTTCATGGAGCGGTGGAAGGCGTGGCCAGCGGCAGGCGCACGGTGGCGTCGAGACCGTGCAACTGGCCATGCTCGACGCGGTTGTCGAGTTCGATGATGCCCTGCAGCGACTGCACGATCTCATGACAGATCGCCAGCCCCAGGCCGGAGCCGGACACGCCGGGTACCTGGCCCGGTTCGGTGGCAAAGGGCTGAAACAAACGTGCGCGCAGCGCCGGCGAAATGCCGGGGCCCTCGTCGCGAATGGTGAGCGCGGCGGTGTGCCGGTCCGCGACGAGCACCACCGAGAGGGTGGAGCCTGGCGGCGTGTTCTTGATCGCGTTGTGCAGCAGGTTGCGGCTGAGTTCGCGCAGCGCCCATTCATGCGCCTGCACTGGCGCGGCCTGTGTCTCGATGGAGAAATCCAGCGAGTTCGCGGCCATCAGGGCCGAGAGGTCCAGCGCGACCGCGCGTACCACGTCCGACCAGTCGAGCACGGGTGCGCTGCGGTCCTGCCGCAACTGTTCCACCTTGGCCAGTGCCAGCATCTGGTTGGCCAGCTCGGTGGCGCGATCCACGGTGTGGCCGATCTCCTCCAATGCCTGCGCGGGCGGGGCATCCCCGCGCCGGGCCGACTGCACCTGCGTCTTGAGCACCGCCAGCGGTGTGCGCAACTGGTGCGAGGTATCGCGCACAAAGCGCTTCTGGTGCTCCAGCAGATGCGACAGGCGCTGCATGTGCTGGTTGGTGGCATCGAGCAACGGCAGCAGCTCCCGCGGCGCTCCCTCGGTGGGCAGCGGCGAGAGGTCGTTCTCGCTGCGCATGCCCAGCGCCTGGCTGAGCGCGCGCACCGGCCGTGTGGCGCGCTGCACCACGAACACCACCACCAGCGCGATCACGATCACCAGCGCGGCCTGGCGCAGCAGCGTGTCGGCCAGGATCTGCCGTGCCAGCGTCTGGCGCAGCTCGAGCGTTTCGGCGACCTGGATCGTGGCCATGCCCTGCTCGTAGACACCCGAGACCGGTTGCAGCAGCACCGCCATGCGCACCGGCACGCCGCGGTACTCGTCGTCGTAGAAGTTGACCAGCGCGGCGTAGAGGTTCTTTTGCGGGATGTCGCGGCGCGAGGCGGGCATGTCGTCGAAGCCCGACACCATCTCGCCTTTGAGACCGCTCACGCGGTAGAAGATGCGGCTGCGGTTGTCGGCCTCGAAGGCTTCAAGAGCCGAATACAGCAGGGTAGATTCGATGCGCAGGTTGTCGCCCGAGCCGGTCACGCGAAGTTGCTCACCCAGCGACTTCGCGGTGGCCAGCAGCGTGCGGTCGTAGGCAGTGTCGGCTGCGGCGAGGGCCTGGCGGTACAGCACCACGGTGTTGACAAGGACGAAGCCGAACACCGGCACCAGGATGCCCAGCAGCAGGGTACGGCGCAGCGAGACCGGCCGCTTCATGTGGAGGCCTTGAGCAGATAGCCGAGGCCTCGCAGCGTGACCAGCTGTGCGCCGGTGTGGGCGATCTTCTTGCGCAAACGGTAGGCCACGACCTCGATGGCCTCGGGCTGCACCTGGCTCTCGCCCGGGAACACCAGCTCGAACAGGCGTTCCTTGGCGATGGCGTGGCCGGGCTTGCCCAGCAGGGCCTGCAGCAGCGCGAGCTCGCGTGGCGCGAGTTCCATCGGCTGGCCGCCGAAGTAGACAGCACCGCTGTCCCGCTCCACGTGCATGCCGCACCAGGCGGGCGCGCGCGCGCCGGGGTCGGCCTGGCCCGAGCGGCGCACCAGCGCGCGCACGCGCGCCTCGAGCTCGTCCAGGTCGAAGGGTTTGGGCATGTAGTCGTCGGCGCCGGAGTTGAGCCCCAGGATGCGGTCGCCCACGGTGCCGCGTGCGGTGAGCACGATGACCGGCGTGGTCAGGCCGGCCGCGCGCGCCTGGCTCAGCACGTCGAGCCCGTCCACGCCGGGCAGGCTCAGGTCGAGCAGCACGGCGTCGGGCAGGCTGGCCTGCCACAGCGCCAGCGCGCGCGCGCCGTCCTCGCAACCCAGCACCTGCATGCCGCGCCGCTCGAAACTGCGCCGCAAGGTGGTCTGCATCGTGGCGTTGTCTTCGATCAGCAGCAACTTCATGGGCCGATTATCGGCACGCGGCGCGCGCGCGGTGGTCCGGACAGGTGCTCAGGGTTTGTCCGGATCGGCTGGACAGCGAACTGACAGCCCCCGCGCAGAGCATGGCCACTCCCTCCACCCACACAGGAAAGTGAACATGAACCTCAGCTTGAGAAGAAATGCCATCGCCCTCGCGGCTTTCGGGCTTGCCAGCGGCCTGGCCAGCGCGCAGTCCTCCGTCACCCTCTACGGGGTGGTCGATGTTGCCGTCGAACGCATCAAGGGCGCGACCTCGCTCACCCGCGTGTCCTCCGGTCAGCAGCAGGGCTCGCGCTGGGGCCTGCGTGGCTCTGAAGACCTCGGCGGCGGCCTCAAGGCCGTGTTCCTGCTGGAGTCCGGCTTCAACGCCGACGTGGGCACGCTGGGGCAGGGCGGCCGCCTGTTCGGGCGCCAGGGCTACGTGGGCCTGGCCGGTGGCTGGGGTGCGCTGCGCCTGGGCCGCCAGTATTCGCCCATGGACGACATCGCCGGCGTGATCGGCACCAAGACCTACGACGTGCTCAGCGTGGTGCCCATCATCGGCAACGGCGACTACAACCGCGTGGACAACGCCATCACCTACGTCTCGCCCACGGTCGCCAACACCGTCTTCCAGCTGCAGTACAGCCTGGGCGAGGAGCGCGCCAGCAGCAACCCGAGCCCGGATTTCGGCAAGCAGCTGAGTGCGCATGCGCTGTACGCGCAAGGACCGCTGACGGCGGGCCTGTCGCTGATGCAGGTGAAGGACGCCGACGGTGCCCTGGCCGGCCAGCAGGGCAGGGACGCGCTGCTGCTCGTGGGTGCCTACGACTTCGGCAGCTTCAAGCTGTCGGCCTACTACGACGTGGAAGACAGGGCCGCCGAGAAACTCAAGGTGTACGGCCTGGCCGCGGCGTTCAAGTTCGGCGAGACCACACTGTCGGTGGGCGCGGCGCAGGCGAAGAACGTCACCGGATCGGCGGCGCTGGACGACGCGAAGATCTTCACCCTGCAGGCCAGCCACAACCTGTCCAGGCGCACGGCGGTCTACAGCCACCTCACCGCAGTGTCGAACGACGGCGTGGCCGCGCTCGGGTTCAACGGCCCGGTGGCCGGGGGCCGCTCCAACGGCATCCAGGTGGGGCTGCGCCATCGCTTTTGATCGGTGCTGGGCGCTGGCCTAGGGTTTTCACCGAGGAAGTGGACAGCGAACTGACAGCGTGCAGGCAGAAGATACGCCAGTCGGTTCACCCCATATCAAGGAGACAAGCCATGCGCCGCGATACCTTCCTCAAATCCCTGGCCGCCCTCGCCGCTGCCGGTGCCCTGCCCACTGCCGCCTGGGCCAACGTCAGCATCAAGATGATGATCCCGGCCAACCCGGGCGGTGGCTGGGACGGCACCGGCCGCGCGCTCGGCGAAGCCCTGCGCGATGCCGGCGTGGCCTCATCGGTCACCTTCGAGAACAAGGGCGGCGCCGCCGGCGCGATCGGCCTGGCGCAGTTCTACAACGCCAGCAAGGGCGACCCGAATGCGCTCATGGTCATGGGCGCGGTCATGCTCGGCGGCATCATCACCGGCAAGCCGCCGGTGTCCGTCACCCAGCTCACGCCGATCGCGCGCCTGACCACCGAATACAACGTGTTCGTGCTGCCGGCCGACTCGCCCTTCAAGACCATGAAGGACGTGGTCGAGCAGCTCAAGAAGGACCCGGGCAGTGTCAAGTGGGGCGGCGGCTCGCGCGGCTCCACCGAACACATCGCCGCCGCGCAGATCGCGCAGTCGGTCGGTGTGCCGGCCTCGAAGATCAACTACGTGCCCTTCAGGGGCGGTGGCGAGGCCACGGCAGCCATCCTGGGCGGCAACGTCAGCGTGGGCGGCAGCGGCTACAGCGAATTCCAGCAGTACATCGAAAGCGGCAAGATGCGTGCGATTGCCGTTACGTCCGGTCAGCGCGTCAAGGGCATCGACGTGCCGACGCTGAAGGAGCAGGGTATCGACGTGGAGATCGGCAACTGGCGCGGCGTGTTCGGCGCGGCAGGCATCACGCCGGCCCAGCGCGACGAACTGACGCAACGCATCGTCAAGGCCACACAGAGCAAGAGCTGGGCTGCCGCGCTGGAGAAGAACAACTGGACGCCCGCGCTGCTCACCGGCAAGGCCTTCGACGAGTTCGTGGACAAGGACTTCTCATCGCTGCGCGCGACCATGGTGCGCGCGGGCATGGTCTAGAGCCCGCAAGCACCCCTGCGCCGCTTTGCGGCTTTCCCCTCTGGCGCGCCTTCGGTGAGCACTGATATGGATTCCCTCGATACCCGATCACAAACCAACCACCGCCCCGGTCAGCTCGCCATGGGCATCGGTGCCCTTGTCGTGGCGGCGGTGCTCGCCTGGGGCGCTATGGACATCCCCTCCGACGCGGGCTATGCCGGCGTCGGCCCCAACTTCCTGCCCTGGGTGGTGAGTGCCGCGCTGGCGGCATGCGGCGTGATGCTGATCCGCGAGGTGCTCACGGGCGGCTACCGGCAGATGGAAGAGCCTTCGGGCGCCGCGCGGGGCGACTGGCGCGCGCTGGCCTGGGTCTCGGCCGGCATCCTGCTCAACGCGGCGCTGATCACCACCATCGGTTTCATCCTGAGTTGTTCGCTGTGTTTCATGCTCGCCGTGCGCGGTCTTCGCGCCAGCGAGGGCAAACCCATCGGCGACCTGCGACAGACCGTGAAGGACGCGGTCACCGGCATGCTGATCGCCGCGCCCGTGTACTGGCTGTTCACCAAACTGCTGGCCGTGAACCTGCCCGGCATCACCGCCACGGGCTGGATCTGACATGGACGTCCTCAACCAGCTGCTCGCCGGCTTCGCCACCGCCGGCACCCCCGTCAACCTGCTCTGGGCCTTTGCCGGCTGCGCGCTGGGCACGGCCATCGGCGTGCTGCCCGGCCTGGGCCCGGCCGTCACCGTGGCCATGCTGCTGCCCATCACCGGGCAGGTGGAACCCACGGCGTCGATGATCTTCTTCGCCGGCATCTACTACGGCGCCATGTACGGCGGCTCGACCACTTCGATCCTGCTGAACACGCCGGGTGAGACCGGCACCATGGTGACCGCGCTCGAAGGCTTCAAGATGGCCAAGAGCGGGCGCGCGGGCGCCGCGCTGGCCACCTCGGCCATCGGCTCCTTCGTGGCCGGCAGCATCGCCACCATCCTGGTCACGCTGTTCGCGCCCATCCTGGCGGAGTTCGCGGTGCAGCTTGGCCCGCCCGAGTATTTCTGCCTGATGCTGCTGGCCTTCACCACGGTGAGCGCGGTGCTTGGCCAGAGCACGCTGCGCGGTCTGACCGCGCTGTTCTTCGGCCTGGCGCTGGGCCTGATCGGCATCGACCAGATCACCGCGCAGGTGCGCTACACCGCCGGCGTGCTCGAGTTCATGGACGGCATCGAAGTGGTGCTGGTCGCCGTGGGTCTGTTTGCCGTGGCCGAGGCGCTCTACAACGCGCTCTACGAAGGCCGCAGCACCGCCACCATGAACAAGATGAACCGCGTGCACATGACGCGGCGCGACTGGCGCCGCTCCTGGCCGGCCTGGCTGCGCGGCACCGCCATCGGCTTCCCGTTCGGCACCATCCCGGCCGGCGGCAGCGAGATCCCGACCTTCCTGAGCTATGCGACCGAGCGCAAGCTCGCCGGTCCCGAGGAAAAGAAGGAGTTCGGTACCACGGGCGCCATCGAAGGCGTGGCCGGCCCGGAGGCGGCCAACAACGCGGCCGTGACCGGCACGCTCGTGCCCCTCCTCACGCTGGGCATTCCCACCTCGGTCACCGCGGCCATCCTGCTGAGCGCGCTGCAGAACTACGGCATCAACGCCGGGCCGCAGCTGTTCCAGACCTCGTCGGCCCTGGTGTGGGCGCTGATCGCCTCGCTCTACATCGGCAACGTGATGCTGCTGGTGCTCAACCTGCCCATGGTGGGCCTGTGGGTCAAGCTGCTCAAGATCCCGCGCCCGCAGCTCTACGCCGGCATCCTGATCTTCGCCACCGTGGGCGTGTACGGCATGCGCCAGAGCGCGTTCGACCTGTTCCTGATGTACGGCCTGGGCCTGCTCGGTGTGGTGATGCGCCGCTACGACTTCCCCACCGCGCCGGTGATCGTCGGCCTGATCCTCGGCCCCATGGCCGAGGCGCAGATGCGCAACGCGCTGTCCATCGGCGAGGGCAGTTTCATGGTCTTCCTGCAGCGCCCGATGTCGGCCACGCTGCTGGCCGTGGTGGTGGCGGTGCTGGTGTTGCCGCGCCTGCTGGCGCGGCGCACTCGCATGGCTTGACGATACCGGTAGGGGGTACCATCCCGGCATGACCCGGGACGACCGCCTGCCGCGCGACGCGCAAAGCATTCTCGAACTCGCCGCGCGCTCGATGTTCGAGCTGTTCGCCAACGCCAGCGAAGGCATGATGCTGGTGGACCGCGACGCGCGCGTGGTCTGGATCAACGACCAGTACCGCCGCTTTCTGCCGGCGCTGGGCTTCGAGCGCGAGGAAGACTTCGTGGGTCACCCGGTCTCCCGCGTGGTGCAGAACACGCAGATGCACCAGGTGCTGGCCACCGGCAAGCCGATCCTGATCGACCTGCTGACCAACCGCGCGGGCACCTTCGTGGTCAGCCGCATCCCGCTGCGCGACGGCGCGGGCGAGGTCATCGGCGTGCTGGGCATCGTGCTGTTCGACCACCCCGAGACCACGCTGCAGCCCCTCATCAGCAAATTCGCGCGGCTGGAGCAGGACCTGAGCGAGGCGCGGCGCGAACTGGCCAGCCAGCGCCGCACCAAGTACACCTTTGCCAGCTTCGTCGGCAGCAGTGCCGCGGCGCTGGAGGTCAAGCGCCAGGCGCGGCGCGCGGCGCAGTCGGCCAGCCCGGTGCTGCTGCTGGGCGAGACCGGCACCGGCAAGGAGCTGCTGGCGCACGCGATCCACGCGGCTTCGCCGCGCGCGGGGCGGCCGTTCGTGAGCGTGAACATGGCCGCCGTGCCCGACACGCTGCTGGAGGCCGAATTCTTCGGCGTGGCACCCGGTGCCTACACCGGCGCGGACAAGAAGGGTCGCGACGGCAAGTTCAAGCTGGCCGATGGCGGCACGCTGTTCCTCGACGAGCTGGGCGACATGCCGATGTCGGTGCAGGTGAAGCTGCTGCGCGCGCTGCAGGAGGGCGAGATCGAACCGCTGGGCTCGAACAGGCTGTTGCGCTTCGACGTGCGTGTGGTCGCCGCCACCTCGCGCGACCTGCAGCAGATGGTGGCCGAAGGCAGCTTCCGCGAAGATCTCTACTACCGGCTCAACGTGCTGCCCATCCGCGTGCCGCCGCTGCGCGAGCGCCGGGACGACATCGCGCTGCTGATCGAGGCCTTGTGCGAGGACATTGCCGCACGCGGCGGCGGTGCCCAGCTGGAGCTGACCACCGATGCGCAGGCGTTGCTGGCCGCGCAGAGCTGGCGCGGCAACATCCGCGAGCTGCGCAACGTGCTGGAGCAACTGGCGCTGCGCAGCGACTCGCACCACATCACCGCCGCGCAGGTGGGCGCGGTGCTGCGCGAGGCCGGATTGCCCGCGCTGGCGCCGGCACAAACAGCGGCGCCGCTGCGCGCGGCTGCAGGCGCCGAGTCCGAAGGCGCTCAGCTGCGCCCGCTGCCCGAGCAGATTGCCGAGCTGGAGCAGCGTGCCATCGCGCTGGCGCTGGCGCACACCGGTGGCAACCGCACTGCTGCAGCGAAGCTGCTGGGCATCTCGCGCGCCAGTCTGTACGACCGCCTGACGTCTTCCGGTGGATTGTCTGAAATTCATACGATTGCCTGAATTTCAGACGTTTCTTCATCTTCAAATCGTCTGAAATCTGGACGACCCAGATTGACCCGCTTGAAAACCTGTTGAATATCAACGGCGTCCGGTGTTGGCATGAAGCCTGCAATGAATGACCACGGCGCAACGCGCTGTGACCGTTCCAACCAGGAGACAAGACATGACCCACATCACCCGCCGCCTCGCGGTCCTCGCGCTCGCCTGCACCGCTTCGCTGGCCATGGCCCAGTCGAACAAGGGCGAAATCCGCATCGCCCACGTCTACGACAAGACCGGCCCGCTGGAGGCCTACGCCAAGCAGACCCACACCGGCCTGATGATGGGCCTGGACTACGCCACCGGCGGCACCATGATGGTCAATGGCAAGAAGCTCGTGGTGATCGAGAAGGACAGCCAGTTCAAGCCCGACGTGGGCCGCGCGCAACTGGCCGCCGCCTATGCCGACGACAAGGCCGACATCGCCATCGGCCCGACCGGCTCGGGCGTGGCGCTGGCCATGCTGCCGGTGGCCGCCGAGTACAAGAAGATCCTGCTGGTCGAGCCGGCCGTGGCCGACTCCATCACCGGCGACAAGTGGAACAAGTACATCTTTCGCACCGGCCGCAACAGCTCGCAGGACGCGATCTCCAACGCCGTGGCGCTGGACAAGGCCGGCGTGAGCATCGCCACGCTGGCGCAGGACTACGCCTTCGGCCGCGACGGCGTGAAGGCGTTCAAGGAGTCGATCAAGACCGCGAAGATCGTGCACGAGGAGTACCTGCCGACCAGTACGACCGACTTCACCGCCGGCGCGCAGCGCCTGATCGACAAGCTCAAGGACCTGCCGGGCCGCAAGGTGATCTGGATCATCTGGGCTGGCGCGGGCAACCCGTTCAAGATCGCCGATCTCGACCTCAAGCGCTACGGCATCGAGATCGCCACCGGCGGCAACATCCTGCCCGCCATGGCCGCGTACAAGAACTTCCCCGGCATGGAAGGCGCGACCTATTACTACTTCGGCATCCCGAAGAACAAGGTGAACGACGCGCTGGTGGCGCAGCACTACACGCAGTTCAAGGCCCCGCCGGATTTCTTCACCGCCGGTGGGTTCTCGGCCGCGATGGCGGTGGTGACAGCGCTGAAGAAGACCGGCGGCGACACCAACACCAACAAGCTGATCCAGACCATGGAAGGCATGAGCTTCGACACACCCAAGGGCACGATGACCTTCCGCAAGGAAGACCACCAGGCCATGCAGAGCATGTACCACTTCAAGATCAAGGTGGACCCGGCCTTCGCCTGGGGCGTGCCGGAGCTGGTGCGCGAGATCAAGCCGGAAGAGATGGACGTCCCAGTGAGAAACAAGCGCTGAGCTTGACCCACCCCCGCGCCGCGCCTGCGGCGCGTCACCCCCTCAAGGGGGCAACACATGCGGCCCGGCAAAGCCGGTTCCGCTGTGTTCTTGAACTGTCGCCGCGCTGCGGCTCCGAGGCTACCCATGCTTGAAACCCAAGACCTCACGGTCCGCTTCGGTGGGCACGTGGCGGTGAGTGCTGTCTCGTGCGCGTTCGCGCCGGGCACGCTTACAGCCATCGTCGGCCCCAACGGCGCGGGCAAGACGACCTACTTCAACCTGATCTCCGGACAGATCAAGGCCAGTGCCGGGCGCGTGCGGCTCAACGGGCGGGATCTGTCCGGGCTGGGTGCACCGGCGCGTGCGCAGGCCGGGCTGGGGCGCGCGTTCCAGCTCACCAACCTGTTCCCCAACCTCACGGTGCAGGAGAACGTGCGCCTGGCGGTGCAGGCCCGGGCCGGCGCGGGGCTGAACCTCTGGCGCGTCTGGAGCGACCGGCGCGACCTGCTGCAGCGTGCCGACGAGGTGCTGGAGACCGTGGCGCTGGCCGACAAGCGCGACGCGCTGGCGTCGAGCCTGCCGCACGGCGACCAGCGCAAGCTGGAGGTGGGCATCCTGATGGCGCTGGAGCCGCAGGTGTTCATGTTCGACGAACCCACCGCCGGCATGAGCGTGGACGAGGTGCCGGTGATCCTGAACCTGATCCGGCAACTGAAGAACGACAAGACCAAGACCATCCTGCTGGTCGAACACAAGATGGACGTGGTGCGCGAACTCTCGGACCGCATCATCGTGCTGCACAACGGCGAGCTGGTGGCCGACGGCGAACCCGCCACCGTGATCGCGTCGCCCGTGGTGCAGCAGGCCTACCTGGGCATCAACCCGGAAGAAGAGGTGAGCGCATGAGCGACCTCCTGACCTTGAGCGGCGTGCACACGCACATCGGCGCGTACCACATCCTCCATGGCGTGGACCTGCAGGTGCCCGAGGGCCAGCTCACCATGCTGCTGGGCCGCAACGGCGCGGGCAAGACGACCACGCTGCGCACCATCATGGGACTGTGGCACGCCAGCCAGGGCACGGTGACGCTCGATGGCGCGGACATCACCCAGCGCCCCACGCCCGACATCGCGCACAGCGGTGTGGCCTACGTGCCCGAGAGCATGGGCATCTTCTCGGACCTGTCGGTGCGCGAGAACCTGCTGCTGGCCGCGCGCGGCGCGCGCACGCTCGACGACATCGACACGCAGCGGCTCGAATGGATCTTCGGCCTGTTCCCGGCCATGAAGAAGTTCTGGCTGCACCCGGCCGGCAAGCTCAGCGGCGGGCAGAAGCAGATGCTCGCGGTCTCGCGCGCGATCGTGGAGCCGCGCAAGCTGCTGCTGATCGACGAGCCCAGCAAGGGCCTGGCGCCCGCGATCATCCAGAACATGATCGCGGCCTTCAAGGAACTCAAGGCCGCGAAGACCACCATCCTGCTGGTCGAGCAGAACTTCAACTTCGCGCGCCAGCTCGGCGACACCGTGGCCGTGATGGACGACGGGCGCGTGGTGCACAGCGGTTCGATGGCCGAACTGGCGAGCAACGAAACCCTGCAGTCGAAGCTGCTCGGACTCTCTCTCGGAGCGCACCAATGATTGCCCTCAAGGACTTCGACTGGAAGCCGCTCGCTCTGGTGCCCGTGCTCGCGCTGATCGCGCTGCCGCTCACCGGCAGCGCATCCACCTGGCTCACGCTCACCGTGGCGGGTCTGGCCATGGGCATGATCATCTTCATCATCGCCTCGGGCCTCACGCTGGTGTTCGGGCTCATGGACGTGCTCAACTTCGGCCACGGCGTGTTCATCGCGCTGGGCGCCTTCGTGGCCACGACCGTGCTGGCGAGCATGAACAGCTACACCACGGCCGACAGCCTGTGGCTCAACCTGGTGGCGCTGCTGCCGGCCATGCTGGTGGCCATGGCGGTGGCCGGCGCGCTGGGCTGGGTGTTCGAGCGCCTGATCATCCGCCCGGTGTACGGCATGCACCTCAAGCAGATCCTCATCACCATGGGCGGCATGATCATCGGCGAGGAGCTGATCAAGGTGGTATGGGGGCCGGAGCAGATTCCGCTGCCGCTGCCCGAGTCGCTGCGTGGGTCCTTCATCTTCGGCGACGCAGCGGTGGAGAAGTACCGCCTGCTGGCGGTGCTGGTCGGCGCAGCGGTGTTCGCGGCCATGGTCTGGACGCTCAACCGCACCAAGGTCGGCCTGCTCGTGCGTGCCGGCGTGCAGGACCGCGAGATGGTCGAGTCGCTCGGCTACCGCATCCGCCAGCTCTTCATCGGCGTTTTCGTGGTCGGCAGCGCGCTGGCCGGCCTGGGTGGTGTGATGTGGGCGCTGTACCAGCAGTCGGTCATTCCGCAGATGGGCGCGCAGGTGAACGTGCTGATCTTCATCGTCATCATCATCGGCGGCCTGGGTTCCACCACTGGCGCGCTCATCGGCGCGCTGCTGGTGGGTCTGATGGCCAACTACACCGGCTTCCTGGTGCCCAAGGTCGCGCTGTTCTCCAACATCGCGCTCATGGTCGCCATCTTGCTGTGGCGGCCCCAGGGCGTCTATCCCGTGACCAACCGTTGAACAGGAGCGCCGCATGATTTCCCGCATCCTCTCCAACGACCTGCCGCGCAGCCGCTGGCTGGCCGCCGTGCTGATCGTGCTGTTCCTCGGCCTGGCCTTCGCGCCCTTCCTGTTCCCGGGCGTGAAGGCGCTCAACGTGGCCGCCAAGGTGCTGATCTTCGTGGCGCTGGTGGCCAGCTTCGACCTGCTGCTGGGCTACACCGGCATCGTCAGCTTCGCGCACACCATGTTCTTCGGCATCGGCGCGTACGGCGTGGCGATCGCGCTGAACGCGGTCGAGGAACCGAGCTGGGGTGCGATCGCGCTGGGCGTGGTCTGCGCGCTGGCGATCTCGTTCGTGCTCTCGCTGCTGATCGGCCTGTTCTCGCTGCGTGTGAAGGCGATCTTCTTCGCCATGATCACGCTCGCCGTGGCCTCGGCATTCCTCACCCTGGCCTCGCAGCTCTCGGACTTCACTGGTGGCGAGGACGGCCTGAGCTTCTCCGTGCCCGAGCTGTTGTCACCCGCCTTCAGCCTGCGCGAGGAGCCGCTGGCCACGCCGCTGGGCGAGGTGGATCTGGACGGCCGCTTCATCACCTACTACCTGCTCTTTGTCGCGGTCACGGCGATCTTCCTGACCATCCTGCGCATCGTGAACTCGCCCTTCGGCCGCGTGCTGCAGGCGATCCGCGAGAACGACTTCCGCGCCGAGGCCCTGGGCTACCGTACGGTGGTCTACCGCACGCTCTCCAACGTGCTCTCGGCCGCGTTCGCCACGCTCGCGGGCTGCCTGCTCGCGCTCTGGCTGCGCTACCAGGGACCCGACACCTCGCTGTCGTTCGAGATCATGCTCGACATCCTGCTGATCGTCGTCATCGGCGGCATGGGCACGCTGTACGGCGCGCTCATCGGCAGCGTGATCTTCGTGCTCGCGCAGAGCTACCTGCAGGACCTGCTGCGCCTGGCGGGCGGTGCCGCCGAGGGCATTCCCCTGCTGCCCGCGCTGCTCACGCCCGACCGCTGGCTGCTCTGGCTGGGTCTGCTGTTCGTGCTCTCGGTCTATTACTTTCCCACCGGCATCGTGGGCAAGCTGCGGGAGCGCGCGGTGCTCGCCCGCCTGAGGGGCCGCCCATGAATCCGACCACGCCGCCCGCACCCCGCTCGCGCTACCTCGCTTGCGAAGGCCGCGAGATCCACTTCATGGACTGGGAGCCCGAAACCCCCACCGGGCCGGTGGTGGTGGCCTGGCACGGCCTGGCGCGCACCGGCCGCGACATGGACCCGCTGGCCGCACACCTGTGCGCCCTGGGCTGGCGCGTCATCTGTCCCGACACCATCGGCCGCGGCCTGAGCCAGTGGAGCCCGGCGCCCGAGGCCGAGTACTGCCTGGACTTCTACAGCCGCATCGCCACAGCACTGGTGGACCAGCTCGCGCTCAAGCGCTTCCACTGGGTGGGCACCTCCATGGGGGGCGCGATCGGCATGGCGTGCGCCGCCGGCCCGTTGCACGGGCGCATCGAGCGCCTGGTGCTCAACGACATCGGCCCGAAGCTGGCCGACGCCGCCGTGCAACGCATCCGCAGCTACGCCGGCAGCCCGCCGGCCTTCGCGACCGTGGGCGAGCTGGAGCAGTACTTCCGCACCGTCTACAAGCCCTACGGCTATCTGAGCGACGCGCAGTGGCGCCTGTTCACCGAAAGCTCCACCCGCCGCCTGCCCGACGGCCGCGTGACGCCGCACTACGACCCGGCCATGGTGCAGCAGTTCATCCACCACCCGGCGGACTACGACTTGTGGCCCGCCTACGACCGCATCGACATCCCGGTGCTCTGCCTGCGCGGCGCGGACTCGGACCTGCTGCTGGCCGACACCGCCGAGGCCATGCGCGACCGGGGTCCGCGCGCGCTGGTGGTGACCATTGCCGGATGCGGTCACGCGCCGGCGTTGAACGTGCCCGAGCAACTGGATCTTGTGCAGCGTTTTCTGGCGGGGCACTGAGCTGAGACAGACCCGGTACGATCGAGTTCATGGATGGCCACTGACCATGAACCCGGTTGAGCATGAATGCATCATCCTGTTCGCAGTCGTCGAGATGATCGACGACATGGTGAACCACGCCATGTTCGAGCGGCTTGTGACTACAAAGGATACGAACGTCATGTTCGTCGGTTCGGCTGAGAAGCGGCTCTTCAACATCTTGCTTGTGGATTTTCTTTCCGCCCCAGTGCCGAGGGGTGGCTTCATGCCCTTCGATCTCCCTGCGGTACCTGCACAAGGCCTGACGGATCGGAGCTATTTGTTCTATTTGAAGCAGGTGTGTGCACATCCGCAGCTAGGGTCAGATGCAACGGAGCTGTCCCACACGGTAGAGCACTTTGCGGCGTGGCTTGAGGATAGACAACCAATTGATCGGATGTGGCTTGGCGAAGTGGGGGTGGAGTCAAATCTATTGGCGAGTAGGTACGAATTCCTCAAGATTTCCGGGAACATCGGGAAGCACAACTTCTCTAGGCTGGATTCAGATATTGGGAGACTTGTTCGGATATATGCCGACAGTGGGACGCCTCTGACGAGGGCTCAGGCTGTTGTCGCGCTCCCGAGCATTTACGAGTGGCTTCACTCGAACTATTTCGCTTATCACGCGAGCACAATCGCGGAGTTCTTGAATCAACTTCGGTGGTCTATCCAGCGATTCTTGGAGCCGGAATGGAAACGGTCTTACATCCGAGATGCGGATCCAAACTCACCAAGTTATCAATACAGTTATCCGGTGGGGTGCAACGAGGAAGTTGCACGCTCAATGTACTGGTGCCTCATGAACAAGGTTCGCCAACGTCCGCACTTCCCGGAGTTCACGGTAACGAAGCATTTGAAGCAGCAGTACTGAGGCCGTCGTGGTCAATGGGGCGCTTGGCAGTGGGACTTGGAGTCTTGCTACTTCTCAGGAAAATGTCCTCAGCTGCGGTCTAGGTGCGCCCAACCCGGTACGTTCACAAAGTAGCGCAACGCCTTGCCCTGGCCTCGCGTGAACAGCAATCCACCATGCACCAGTTGAGCCAGATCGCGCGTGGCCGTGGCCTTGGACGTGCCGGTCATCTTGATGTACTTCGCCGCGTTCAGGCCGCCGAGAAATCCACCGTCGCCATCGTCCAGCAAACGTTGCACCACCTTGCGCTGCCGCATGTTCATTTCGGTGCTGGCGTGTTGTGCCCAGAAGCGTGATTTTTCCAGCGCGACCTGAATCAACGAGCCGGTGTGCTCGCAGGCGCGCAGGTACTGCTGAATGAACCACAGCACCCACGCGGACACGTCGGTGTCGCCATGTTGTGCGGCCTGCAGCGCGTCGTAGTAGCCGCGCCGCTGCGCCAGCAACTGGTGTGAAAGACTCACCAGCCGCTGTGGCGCGGCCGCATCCTGGGCCAGCGCCAGGTCGATGATGGCGCGACCGATGCGGCCGTTGCCGTCTTCGAACGGGTGGATGGATTCGAACCAGAGGTGTGCGATGGCCGCGCGGGCAATGCCATCCAGCGGCACCGCTTCTTGCGTCAGGCCGGGCCGCGTGCGCGCAAACCAGTCCAGGAAGGCCTGCATCTGCGGGTCCATCTGTGAAGAAGGCGGCGCCGTGTAGTGCACCACTTCCCGTCCGGGCAGGCCACTCACGATCTGCATGGGATCCGCATGGTCGCGGTAGTTGCCGACCCGGATGCGCCGCAAGCCGCTGGCACCGGTGGGGAACAGTGCCGCGTGCCAGCGGCACAAGCGGTCCTTGCTCAGCGCATCCGCAAAGTTCCGGGTTGCGTCTTCCATCACGTCCACCAGCCCATCCACTTGCCGGTTCACGGGAGCCGTCGCGTCCGAATCCAGCCCGAGATGCCGCAGCACGGACGACCGCACCGAATCCGGGTTCAATGCCTCGCCCTCGATGGCGGAAGTGGCCAGGGCTTCCTGTATCCACAATTCGCGCAGGGTGGGCGCGGTGGCATCCAGCCCCACGGCGGCGCATTGGCCGATCAACTGCCCCTGACGCTGCCGAGCCCGGAGCAGGGCGGCCGCCACTTCGGCGGTCGACGCCGTCAGGTCGGGCCAGCCAGGGGCTTGCCAGATCAGGAGCGCGGGGGTGGAGGAGCGTTTCATGAGCCGCATTTTAGGCAAATACAGCTCAAAACATGAGCCGTATTTTGCAAAACCCAGCTCATCGGTGCGATTGCTGCGTACAGGGGTGGCGCCACCCCCTGAGGAAGGCTACTGGCGAAGAACCTTCTCCATCTTCCTGCCCTTCGCCAGCTCATCCACCAGCTTGTCCAGGTACCGGATCTTCTGCATCAGCGGATCCTCCACCGCTTCCACCCGCACACCGCAGACCACGCCCGTGATCAGCGACGAGTTCGGGTTCATGGCCGGGGCGTGGGCGAAGAAGGTTTCAAAGTCGTTGCCCTGTTCGATCTGCCGCTCCAGGCCGGCCTGGTCGTAGCCGGTGAGCCAGCGGATGATTTCGTCGACTTCTTCTTTCGTCCGGCCCTTGCGCTGCGCCTTCTGGACGTACATGGGGTAGACCTTGGCGAAGGCCATCGTGAAGATGCGGTGGGTGGTGGTTTGGGTCGCGGCCATGGTGGGGTTTCACTCCTGCAAACTGCGCTCGCGACACATCATGAGCGTTCTTCGCACATCGGCACAATGGCCCCTTCTGATGGAAGGGGTCCCCCAATGAAGACACACCATGTGGCGGTGCTGGCGCGGCATGACGTCGGCACGATGCGATCCATGCTCGCCATGTTTGGCGAGGCGTTTGAAGATATTCCCACCTACACGCAAGCCCAGCCCGACGACGCCTGGCTGCAGCGTCTGCTGGCGGGCGATGCGTTCATCGCCGTGGCCGCGCTGGCCGGCGAGAAGGTGGTGGGCGGGCTGGCGGCGTATGTGTTGCCCAAGTTCGAGCAGGCGCGTTCGGAGATCTATATCTACGACCTGGCGGTGGACGCCGCGCACCGGCGCCAGGGCATTGCCACCGCGCTGATTGAGGAGCTCAAGCGCGTGGCGCGGGAGCGGGGCGCCTACGTGATCTTCGTCCAGGCCGATCACGGGGACGACCCGGCGATCGCGCTGTACACCAAGCTGGGTGTGCGCGAGGACGTGCTGCATTTCGACATCGCGCCCGGCGGCGTGCCGCTACAGTCGGCGCCATGCAGACCAAATGGCTTGAAGACCTGATCGCCCTGTCGCACACCGGCAGCCTCACGCGCGCCGCGGAGCAGCGGCATGTGACCCATCCGGCCTTCGGGCGGCGCATCAAGGCGCTGGAGGCCTGGGCCGGCGCGCCCCTGATCGAGCGGCGCGGGACATCCGTGCACTTGACGGGGCAGGGCGAGAAGCTGCTCGGGTACGCGTTGCAGATGGTCCCTGCCATGGCCCAGGCCAGGAGCGAGATCGCGGGGGCGGACGGCGAAGGGCGCGCGGCCACTGTGACCCTGACCACGGGCCGCACCCTGGCCCGGACGGTGGCGGCCGACTGGCTTGCCAGGATCCGGCGCCAGCGCGCCGGCGTGCGGGTGGTGGTGCGCACCGGGTCGATGGCGGAAACCCTGCAGCGCTTCGAGCGCGGCGAGTCGGATTTCATGCTGACCTACCACCACCCGCAAATCGCCATGCGGCTGAGTTCGCACCAGTACCTGCAGCGCAGGGTGGCGAGCGATCGCCTGGTGCCGGTGGGCAAGGTCAACGCCCTGGGGCACGCGTCGTTCGGCTTTGACACCGCCCAGGCCGTCCCGTACCTGGCCTATGCCGACACCCTGGCCCTGGGGCGGCTGGTGCGTGACCACCTGAGCAACCACCCGAAGGCGCCGCGGCTCGCGGAGACGATCGAATGCGATTCGGCCGACGCCTTGCTGGAATACGCGCTCAAGGGATTGGGCGTGGCGTGGCTGCCATGGTCGCTGGCCGCGGGCGCCTGCAAGGCGAAGCAGCTGGCGCCGGTGGGCAGCAAGGCCCTGGAGATCGGCTTCGAGATCCGCATGGTGCGCGCCAAGCGGAAACTCTCACCCGCGGCGGAATCGTTCTGGCAGACTGTGGACCCCGGTTGACCGGTACGTTCCGGCAATCCTGTGTGCCGAAACGGCACAACCGCGGTGTGTCCCCGAACCAAGAATCGGGGCTCCACAGGAGACACACCATGAAAAATCCACTTGCCCTGGCCATCGCGCCGTTTCTGCTGTTGTCCATGGGTCCGGGTTCCGCCTCGGCCCAGGAGGTGGCCTACCCGAACAAGCCCATCACGGTGCTGATCGGCTATCCACCGGGTGGCAGCACCGATCTCACCGGCCGCGCGGTCGCCGACCAGCTGGCCAGGAAGCTGGGGGTTCCCGTCGTCGTGGAGAACGCCAGCGGCGCAGGCGGCGCCATTGCGGCGATGAAGGCATCCAGGGCGCCCGCCGACGGCTACACGCTGTTCGTCGGAGCCAACAACGAGATCGCGATCAACCGGCTGATCACGCCGGCCACCGTCAAGTACAGCTACAAGGACTTCACGCCCATCGGCCTGGTGGCCTCGCAGCCCATGGTGCTGGTGGCTTCCCCCGGCACGGGCGTGAAGGACGCGAGCCAGTTCCTGAGCGCGGTCAAGGCCAGCCCGGGCCGCTTCAGCTACGGCAGCAGCGGCATCGGCACGGCGCTGCACCTGGCGGGGGAAATGGTCAAGGAGCAGGGCGGCCTGTTCATGACGCACATCCCTTACCGGGGCGTGGGGCCGCTCACCACCGACCTGCTGGGTGGCCGGATGGACTACGGCGTGTTCGTGCTCTCCAGCGGCTTGCCACTCATTCGCGCAGGCAAGGTGGTGGCCCTGGGTGTGACGGAGAAGAAGCGCTCGCCCGCCGCGCCGGACATCCCGGCGCTGGCGGAGTCACCGAAGCTCAAGGACATGGACATCGGTGTCTGGTTCGCGCTGATGGCGCCGCCCCAGTTGCCCGCGCCGGTGCTCGCCAAGCTGCGCGCCACGCTCAACGATATCCTGCAGACTCCCGAGTTTCGCAAGACGCTGGAAGATGCGGGCTCCACCATTGCACCGCCGAACGTGGACATGCCGCGCTTTCTCGCGGACGAGACGGCCAAGTACCAGAAGGTGGTCGACTTCGCGAAGATCACCGAATGACGGACCTGCACTTCGAACTCGCCAGGCCGGACATCGGCGCCTGGCGTGCGGGCAACACGGGCACGGAAGGGGTCTGGCATTTTGATTCGGGTGTGCCAGGGCGCGCGGTCATGGTCGCGTCGCTCGTGCACGGCAACGAGCTGTGCGGGGCCTGGGCGGTCAAGGGCCTGCTCGAAGCCGGTGTGCGCCCGCAGCGCGGGAGCCTCACCCTGGCCTTTTGCAACCTGGCCGCCTTCGACCGCTTCGACCCGGCCGCGTTCGATGCGTCCCGCTTCGTGGACGAAGACCTGAACCGCCAGTGGTCCACCGGGCGCATCGCCGAGGGCGGCACCCTGGAGCGGCGCCGCGCGGGCGAGTTGCTGCCGTTCGTGCAGCGCGCGCAGTGGTTGCTCGACCTGCATTCCATGCACGAGCCGGGCAAGCCGCTGATGCTGACGGGCCCCCATCACCGCAACCTGGCGCTGGCGCGAAGCCTGCGGGCGCCGGAGCATATCGTGGTCGATGAAGGGCACCGGGACGGCACACGGATGCGCGACTTCGGCCACTTCGGCCTGGCCGACCCGAAGGCCGGTGACAACCGCTCGCTGCTGGTGGAGTGCGGCTTTCACGGCGACACATCGAGCCGCGACGTGGCATGCGACGTGTCGGCCCGCTTCCTGGTGGAGGCGCAAGTGCTTGACGCCGGCACCGCCGCCGATGCGCTGGCCGGCTGGCGGCGTGCGGACGCGCCCCGGCAATGCGTCCTGCGCGTCACCGGCGGTGTGACGGCGCGCAGCGACCGCTTCCGCTTCCTCGGCCCCTGCCACGACCTTCAGCTCATCCACCAGGCGGGCACCGCGATTGGCGACAACGACGGAGAAATCGTCACCACGCCCTACGACGACTGCGTGCTCGTCATGCCCTCGGCGCGGCAGGCGCGCGCGGGCGTGACGGTGGTGCGCTTCGCCCGGGCCGAGTCGTTGTGAAGCGCTTGCAGCACGGTGCCGGCTTCTGACCCGCTGGTGTCTACGACTTCGCGCCCAGCGCCAGCGCGCGTTCGCGGCTGGCCTGCAGTTCCATGGGGTCGTCCGCCCGTTTCGTGGGCCAGCCCTGCAGGTGCCGTTCGGCGATGTCGGTCAGCGCGCGGATCCACTCCGGTGAATCGTTGAGGCAGGGGATGTACTGGAACTGCTGGCCACCCGCGTGCAGGAAGGCTTCGCGTGCTTCCATGTTGATCTCTTCGAGCGTCTCCAGGCAGTCGCTGGTGAAGCCGGGGCACACCAGGTCCACGTTCTTCAGACCTTTCTTCGCCATGGCGACCAGCGTGGGTTCGGTGTACGGCTCCAGCCACTTCGCCTTGCCGAAGCGCGACTGGAAGGTCAGCGTGTAGCGGTCTTTCGCCAGCCCCAGTTCCTGGGCCAGCAGGCGCGCGGTCTTGTGGCATTCGCAGTGGTAGGGGTCGCCCAGGTGCAGCGTGCGCTCGGGCACGCCGTGAAAGCTCATCACCAGGTGCTCGCCCTGGCCGTGCGCCATCCAGTGCGCGCGGATCGCCTTCGCCAGCGCCTTGATGTAGCCCGGGTCGTCGTGGTAGCGGTTCACGAAGCGCAGCTCGGGCAGGTGGCGAACCGGGCGGGACCAGGCCGTCACCGCATCGACCACGCTCGCCGTGGTGGTGCCGCTGTACTGCGGGTAGGCCGGCAGCACCAGGATGCGCGTGGTGCCCTCGGCCTTGAGTTCGTCGAGCACCGACGCGATGGACGGGTTGCCATAGCGCATGGCGTAGCGCACCGTGACCTGATGGCCGCGCTCGCCCAGGTAGCCGCGCAGCAGCGTGGCCTGCCTGTCGGTCCACACCTTGAGCGGCGAGCCTTCGGGCAGCCAGACGCTGGCGTACTTCGCGGCCGACTTCGCCGGCCGGGTGCGCAGGATGATGCCGTGCAGGATCGGCCACCACAGCAGGCGCGGGATCTCCACCACGCGCGGGTCGCTCAGGAACTCCGCCAGGTAGCGCCGCAGGGCCGGGGCCGTGGGTTCGTCGGGGGTGCCGAGGTTGCAGAACACGATGGCCGTGCGCGGCGCCTGGCCATGGGGAATCGTGGGTTCCTGGCGAAAGTTCATGCGCTATTCTCCCGCAGACATGAATACCCCCGACCCTGCAGCCCACGGCGCCGCGCCCGAAGCGATGGCGCTGCTGGACGCGCGCCGCATCCGCGCCATCACCATCGACCTGGACGACACCCTGTGGCCGATCTGGCCCACCATCGAGCGCGCCGAGGCCACCCTGGTGGCCTGGCTGGCGCAGTACGCGCCCGCCACGGCACTGCAGTGGGGCAACCCGGCCGCCCTGCGCGAGGTGCGCAACCAGATGCACCGCACGCGGCCCGATCTCGCGCACGACCTGAGCGCGCTGCGCCGCGAGTCGATCCGCCTGGTGCTGTCGCAGGCGGGCGACGACCCGGCACTGGCCGAGCCCGCGTTCGACGTGTTTTTTGCCGAGCGCCAGCGCGTGGAGCTGTTCGAGGACGCGCTGCCCGCGCTCGAATGGCTGGCGGCCCGCTATCCCGTGGTGGCACTGTCCAACGGCAATGCCGACGTGCAGCGCGTGGGCCTGGGCCAGCACTTCAGGGCGGCGCTGAGCGCGCGCGAGTTCGGCGTGGGCAAACCCGATGCGCGCATCTTTCACGCGGCGGCCAGCGCCGCGGGCGTGGGCGCTGCCGAGGTGCTGCACATCGGTGACGATGCGCAACTCGACGTGGTGGGCGCGCTCGGCGCGGGCATGCAGGTGGCCTGGCTCAACCGCGCCGGACACGCCTGGGAGCATGCGCCCCTGCAACCCCACGCCACCGTGAGCGATCTGCTGGCCCTGTGCCGGCACATCGGCTGACCTGTCGTTTCCGCTTCCATCCGCCCCCATGAGTCTGACCATCTACGGCATCGCCGCCTCGCGCGCGGTGCGCCCGCTCTGGGCCGCCACCGAACTCGGCCTGGATTTCCACCACGTGCCCTTGCCCTACCAGGGCGGCGGCACGCGCACACCCGGGTTCCTGGCGATCAACCCCAACGGCCATGTGCCGGCCGTCGTGGACGCGCGTCCCGAAGGCGATGTGGTGCTGTGGGAAAGCATGGCCTGCGCGCTGTACATCGCGCGCCACCATGGCCGCGCGGACGGCCAGAGCATCACCCCGGCCACGCCGCGCGAGGACGCCGAGGCGCTGCGCTGGAGCTTCTGGGCGGTCAACGAAGCCGAGGCCGATGCGCTCACGGTGCTGATGCACCGCATGGTGATGCCCGAGCCGCGGCGCAAGCCCGAGCTGGCCAATGCGGCCGAGCGCCGCCTGGCCGTGCCCCTGCGGGTGATCGAGCAGCACCTGCAGGCTCAGCAGGCGCGTGGGCAGGCCTTCCTGGCTGCCGAACGGTTCACGGTGGCCGACCTCTGCGCAGCCAGCGTGCTCAACTGGGCGCGCCCCTCGCGCACCCTGATGGATGCGCATCCGCTCACGCACGGGTGGATCCTGCGCTGCATGGAGCGGCCGGCGCACCGGGCCGTCAAAGCCACGGACACCGCCTGAACGGTCCCTGTGACAATTCGTACCGTTATATGAAAAGTCGCAGTATTTGCGTGCGAATTAGATAAAAAACTATATTAGTGGGCTTAGTTCAACCCAACGGCTGTTGGTTGAGCGGCCGGTCAATTGGTTTGCAGCGGCGTTCGTCTTTCTCTCCAGTTTGTTGGGTGTGTTCCTCACATCCGTTGGCGCAGCGCGCCGGTGGAACCTGCCACCTGAACCCGGAGTTGCCATGCACACCACCCCCCGTCTTACCCTGACCGCCCTGGTCGCTCTGGCCTTTCTGGCCGCCTGCGGACAGAAGGAAGAAGCCACCACCGAGGCGCCCGCCGCAGCACCGGCCATGGCCGCAGCTCCTGCCGAATGCGGCAAGGTCACCGTGGCCGCCATGAACTGGCAGTCGGCCGAAGTGCTGGCCCACATCGACAACATCATTCTGTCCAGGGGTTATGGCTGCGAGGTCGAGATCGTGCCTGGCGACACCATGCCCACGCTGACGTCCATGATGGAAAAGGGCCAGCCCGACGTGGCGCCCGAGGCCTGGGTCAATGCCGTGCGCCAGCCGCTGGACGCGGCTGTGAAGGAAGGTCGCCTGCACTATGCCGCCGAGGCGCTGAAGGACGGTGGCATCGAGGGCTGGTGGATTCCGAAGTACGTGGCCGACGCGCACCCCGACATCAAGACCATCGATGACGCGCTCAAGCACCCGGAGCTGTTCCCGTCGGCAGAAGACAAGTCCAAGGGCGCCATCCACAACTGCCCGTCGGGCTGGAACTGCCAGATCACCACGGCCAACGCCTTCAAGGCCTGGGACGCCAGGGCCAAGGGCTTCGTGCTGCTGGACACCGGCTCGGCCGCCGGCCTGGACGGTTCGATTGCCAAGGCCTACGAGCGCAAGGAAGCGTGGCTGGGCTACTACTGGGCGCCCACGTCCATCCTTGGCAAGTACGACATGGTCAAGCTCGACGCAGGCGTGCCGCACGACAAGCAAGCCTGGGAGACCTGCAACTCGATCACCGAGTGCGACAAGCCGATCAAGAGCGACTGGGCCCGCGCCGATGTCTACACCGTCATCACCGACCGGTTCCAGAAGGCCGGCGGCCCGGCCGTGGAGTACCTGAACAAGCGCGCCTGGAGCAACGAGACCGTCAACGCTCTGCTGGCATGGATGAGCGAAGGTCAGGCCACGGGCGAAGATGGTGCGCGCCACTTCCTCAAGACGCAGCCCGAGATCTGGAGCGACTGGGTGTCGCCCGAGGTCGCTGAAAAGATCAAGACCTCGCTCGACGCGGCATGAGCTGGCTCGACGCCTTCCCGGCCCTGGGCGCGGATCAGCTCAGTGCCCTGCGCCGGGGTGTCGACGGCGCATTCCGCGAATTCACGCGCGAACACGGCGACACGCTGGAACGGCTGTTCGAGCCGCTGCGCGATTTCCTGCTGATTTCCGAACGCCTGCTCACCCAGACGCCCTGGCCGATCGTGGTCGGTGGCATTGCGCTGGTGGCGTGGCTGGCCTCGCGCTCGTGGAAGATCGTGGCCGGCTCGGTGCTCACGCTGCTGCTGATTGGCTACTTCGGCATGTGGAATGACACCATGAAGACGATCTCGATGATCTTCGTCTGCACGGTGGTGGCCCTGGTGCTGGGTCTGCCCATCGGCATCGCGATGAGCAGATCCGACCGACTGAATCGCTGGATCAACCCGGTGCTGGACGTGATGCAGACCATGCCCAGCTTCGTCTACCTGATTCCGGTGGTGATGCTGCTGGGCATCGGTCGCGTGCCAGGCGTGATCGCGGTGGTGATCTACGCGATTCCGCCGGTGATCCGCTTCACCAACCTGGGCATCCGCCTGGTGGACAAGGACCTGCTGGAAGCGGCCGACGCGTTTGGTTCCTCGATCTGGCAGAAGATGCGCCAGGTGCAGCTGCCACTGGCGCTGCCCACCATCATGGCGGGCGTCAACCAGACCATCATGTTGTCGCTGGCCATGGTGGTGATCGCGTCCATGATCGGCGTGCAGGGCCTGGGGCAACCTGTGCTGCGCGCCATCACCAACCAGTACTTCACCATGGGTCTGCTCAACGGGCTGGCCATTGTGGGCATTGCCATCATCTTTGACCGCGTGTCGCAAGCCTATGGCAAGCGGCTGCAGAAACACCTGGAGGTTGTCCATGGCTGAAGCGGTATGGCCAGCAGGCCCACAAGCGCAGTCCACGCAGGCGCACCCCTTGACCGAAGCCCGGCCCCGGGTGGACGCCTCGGTCGGCATCTCCATCCGCCGGCTCTACAAGATCTTCGGGCCCACGCCCGGGAAGTTCCTGGAGCCGGTTCAGCAGGGCATGAGCAAGCAGGAGCTGCGCGACGTGCACGGCCACGTTCTGGGCCTGAGCAACATCAGCATCGACATGCCGGCCGGCGGCATACAGGTCGTCATGGGTCTGTCGGGCTCCGGCAAGAGCACGCTGATCCGCCACATCAACCGGCTGATCGACCCGACCGCGGGCGAGGTTCTGATTCCGGTGGACGGGCGCGAACTGGACGTGGCGAAGATGTCGCCGCGCGAGCTGCTGCGTTTCCGGCGCGAGCAGACTGCCATGGTGTTCCAGAAGTTCGCGCTGTTTCCGCACCTCACGGTGCTGGAGAACACCGAGTACGGCCTGCAGGTGCAGGGTGTGCCGGGCAGGAAGCGGCGCGAGGCCGCCGCGCGCTGGATCGAACGCGTCGGACTCAAGGGCTACGAGGACAGCTACCCCAACCAGCTCTCGGGTGGCATGCAGCAGCGCGTGGGCCTGGCGCGCGCACTGACCAACGACGCCCCCATCCTGCTGATGGACGAAGCCTTCTCCGCGCTGGATCCGCTGATTCGCGCCGACATGCAGTCGGTGCTGCTGGACATTCAGCAGGAAATCGGCAAGACCATCGTGTTCATCACGCACGACCTGGACGAGGCGCTGCGGCTGGGCGACCGCATCGCCATCCTGCGCGACGGTGAGGTGGTGCAGCAGGGCACCGGCCAGCAGATCGTGCTCAAGCCGGCGGACGACTACATCGAGAGCTTCGTGCGCGACGTCAACCGGGGCCGCGTGATCCGCTGCCGCACGCTCATGCAGGGCGGCGCTGCGCCGGTGCAGGGGCCCGCGGTGGACCCGAGCCTGGTGATCGAGGAGGCCGCGCGCCTGCTCAGCGCCGAGAGCTGCGAGGCGGCCAATGTGGTCAACAGCAAGGGGCGCCATCTCGGCACCATTGCCATGGCCGACATCATCGGTGCCATGGTGCCGCCCCGGCCCGAGGCGCAAGGCGCCCCTGCCGCGGGTACCTGAGGACTCACCAGCCCCAGAGCAGGCGCCGGGCGATCCAGCCGCCGGCGCCCTGTTCGCGTTCCACGCGCACCCAGTCGGCGCGCTTCTCGCGCGTGCGCAGCAGCTCGCCGTATTCCACCTTGCCGACGATGCGGTGCTTCGTGCCCGGGCCGCTGCGGATGTTGGCAACGCGGGCCTTGACGATGTGGTGGGGCGTGTTGCCCGTGAGCCGGCGCGCGACCCAGCCCGTATCGCCTTCGAAATCGCGCACCTTGATCCAGCCGCCCTTGCGCTGGGTGATCCGCAACGGGTAGCCTCGCTTGAGTTCCCACAGCACAGCGGTGTTCGTGCCCGGGCCTTCGCGCATGTTGAGCGTGCTGCCCTTGACGCTGACCATGCTTTGCGCGTGAACCACGCTGGATGCGATGGCCATCACGCACAGGGTGGCGGCGGCAATGAAGTGGCGTGCGGGGGTTGTGCAGTTCATCTGCAAGAGCTCCTTTCCTCAGGTTTCCAGAAAATCCCAGCCAGTGGGAACGTGCGCGGTCGCAGAGGTTCCGCTGATTTTCGCCTGGGTCTGCGGCTGCGTCGGCATTGCGTGCCGCTCAGGGCGGCTGCGTGGCCAGCGCGGCGGCAGCGTGACCACTGCGCACCGCGCCTTCCAGCGTGGCAGGGTAGGGCCCCTGCACGTAATCTCCGGCAGCCCACAGGCCTGGCGCCATGGCCGAGGGTGGGCGCACGAGGTTGGGCGTGCAGGCGAAGGTGGCGCGCTTCTCGACCACGGTCTGCACCGGCCGCAGCGTGTTCAGGCCCAGCTGGCGCGCGGCCTGACGCAGCACGCGCGCCTGAAGTTCGTCGCGTTCGCCCTGGCTGGCGCTCACCACGAAGGCCAGCACGCCCTGCGCCAGCGCGTCCCGCGGCTGCAGTTGTCCACGGTCGAACACGAACTGGGCTGGCGCGGCCTGCTCGTCGGGCTCTGCGCGCAGCGCCAGCATGGGCGCGCTCAGTCGCGCGCCGGGGGCATGCGCATACACCGTGGTGAGCGCCGTGAAGGGCAGGCCACGCGCCGTGCGTGCCCAGGCCCGCAGTGGCGTGGCCGTGGCCGCTTCGCAGCCGTCGGCCACCTGTTCGGCGAGTTTTTCCGCAGGGCTCGCGGCGGTGGCGCAGATGACGGCATCGAACGCTTCCTCGCCGCCCTCGTGTCCCAGCAGCCAGCCGGTGGACTGCGGGCGCAAACAGCCCACGCGCGTGCCGCTGCGCAAGCGGTATTGCTCGCCGTGGTGCGCGGTCAGCCACTGCGCTGCCGTGTCCGGGAACAGCCGCGAGAGGTCGACGCGGGGCAACAGCAGGCAGGAAGCATTGAAACCCGCGCTGCCCGGGCCGAACAGCGCATCGCGCAGCACGCGCAGGAACACCGCCGCGCTGGCGTCCACGGCGGGGGTGTTCAGCGCCGACACGCACAGTGGGTCGATGAGTTCGTGGCGCACTCGGGGCGGCAGACCGGCACACAGATCGGCCACGGTGAGCCCGGGTGCGCAGTCGAAACCCGCGCGCTGCCAGCGCAGCGAGGCGCGCAGCAGCGCCAGCCGCTCGTGCCAGCGCCAGCCGCGCGCGGTGGTGATGGCGGCCAGGGAGTCCAGTGGCGCCGGCCAGCGCGTGGCCCAGCCGGGGGTGCGCAGACCCGAACCATCGGGATAGCGCAGGGCCAGCGGCAGGGGCAGCAGGGTCTGCGACAGATCGATGCCCACGCGCTGCATCAGCGCGAGCGTTCCGGTGTAGGCGCCGATCAGGATGTGCTGTCCGTTGTCCAGCGTGAGCGGCAAGCCGTCGTCGCGCGGCACCTGCAGCGCGCGGGCGCGTCCACCCAGTGTGCGGGCGGATTCGAACACCGTCACGTCCGCGCCGCGCGCCACCCCTTCCACCGCGGCGGCCATGCCGGCCCAGCCCGCACCGATCACGGCCAGCTTCACGATCAAAGCCTGCCCAGGGCCTGCACGCGCCAGGCCAGCCAGAACTTGCGCAGCGGCGTCAGACTCACCCGGCGCGTCAGCACCAGCATCGGGTCGGCCGCGATTTCCTGTAGCAGGGTGCGGTAGATGCTGGCCATCATCAGGCCGGGCTTCTGCGCGCGGCGGTCGGCCTCGGGCAGCAGCGCCAGTGCGTCGCTGTAGGTCTGCAGCGCGCGCGTGCACTGGAATTGCATGAGTGCGGTGAAGCGCCGCTGGAAGTCGGCCGCGTCGGTGCCGGGCGCCGCGCCGCGCTGGATCAGTTCGTGCGCCTTCACATTGAAGCTCTGCAACTCGTTGACCGGCAGGTAGATGCGCCCGCGCGTGGCATCCTCGCCGACGTCGCGCACGATGTTGGTGAGCTGGAAGGCCAGGCCCAGGCGGTGCGCGTAGTCGGTGGTGGCCAGCTGCGTCTGGCCGAAGATGCGCGCAGCCACCTCGCCCACCACCCCGGCCACCAGGTGGCAGTAGCGCTGCAGGTTGGCGAAATCCAGGTAGCGGTTCTGCTCCAGGTCCATCTGGCAGCCGTCGATCACGGCCATGAGGTGGCGGGCTTCGATCTCGTAGGTCCGGGCCAGCGGCATCAGCGCGCGCATCACCGGGTGGGTGGGCTCGCCGGCAAAGGCCTTCGCGACCTCGCCGCGCCACCAGGCCAGCTTGGTCTGCGCCACGCCGGGGTCGCTCACCTCGTCGACGACGTCGTCGACCTCGCGGCAGAAGGCATAGAAGGCGGTGATGGCGGCACGGCGTTCCGCGGGCAGGAACAGGAAGGCGTAGTAGAAGCTGCTGCCAGAGGCCGCGGCTTTTTGCTGGACGTAGTCTTGGGGGCTCATGCGTGGGGGCGGTTTGGGGGTCAAGTGTACGCACCGCGCCAGGGGGCGGTGTACGATGAACCGGCCATTCCGCCGCCCCCACGAGGTTTCACATGAACGATCAGAATCGTCGCGTCTTCCTGCTGTCGCAGGTGGCCACGGGCAGTGCCTTGCTGCTGAGCGCCGGCGCTGCCCATGCCCAGCCGGTCATGGTGAGCGAGAAGGACCCCACGGCCGTCGCGCTGGGCTACACGGCGGACTCCGCCAGGGTGAATCCCAAGCGCTTTCCCAACCACACCAGCGCGCAGAAGTGCGGCAGTTGCCAGCTTTATGCCGGCCGGGCCGGGGATGGCTTCGGGGACTGCCGCATCTTCACCGGCAAGCAGGTCCCGGCCATCGGCTGGTGCAGCGCCTACGTGCTCAAGTCTTGAGAGGCGCGCGCGGCGGGGCCTGGCGTCTCAGTGCGCATGGCCGCTGTGGTCGCTCCCGCCGGTGCCGAGTTCGCCACGCGCCTGGCGCAGTACCTGCCAGCCGCCATGCAAGGCCAGCGTGGCCATGAGGCTGGCGACCAGCAGGTCGGGCCAGGCGCTGCCGGTGCCGAACACGCCGAGCGCGGCCAGCATCACCGCCACATTGCCGATGGCGTCGTTGCGCGAACACAGCCACACGCTGCGCATGTTGGCGTCGCCTTCGCGAAACGCATAGAGCATCCAGGCCACCGCCACGTTGGAGACCAGCGCGAGCACGCCGATGGCGCCCATGGTCGCGGCGTCGGGCACGTCGCCGCGCCACACCGACCAGGCCGCGCTGCCCAGGATGTACAGGCCGAAGCTCATCATGCTCAGCGCCTTGAGCACCGCCGCGCGGGCGCGCCAGGCCAGTGCCGAGGCCAGCACCGCGAGCGAAACCGCGTAGTTCAGCGCGTCGCCGGCGAAATCGATCGCATCGGCCAGCAGCGAGAGCGAGCCGGCCTGCCAGCCGGCCGCGATCTCGACCACAAACATGGTGGCATTGACCCACAGCGCGATCCAGAGGATGCGGCGGTAGCGCTTGAGGT
The DNA here is from genome assembly GCF_025699295.1 of Hydrogenophaga sp. GTDB lineage: Bacteria > Pseudomonadota > Gammaproteobacteria > Burkholderiales > Burkholderiaceae_C > Hydrogenophaga. The sequence continues at coordinate 71,658 of NZ_JAILWB010000007.1, forward strand.
TGGCGATGCCGGTGGCATCGGGGGTGTCGTGGTTGCAGCAGTGGGCGGACATGGCCTTCCTTTCGATGGCTCTATTGAAAACCCTGAAGCCGCTACAGTGTCAAGACACCACGGCCGCAGGGCCGCAACGCTTTCAAGGACATGCCATGCAGATCAAGGAACTGGCCCGCGCCACCGGCGTGGACGTGGAAACCATCCGCTTCTACGAGAAGGAAGGCCTGCTGCCCGCGCCCGCGCGGCGGGACAACGGCTACCGCGACTACGCACAGCCCCACCTGGAGCGCCTGTCCTTCATCCGCCACTGCCGCGCGCTGGACATGCCGCTGTCGGACGTGAAGCGCCTGCTCGGCTTCGTGGACGACCCCGCGGCCCATTGCCTGAACGTGGACCAGCTGGTGGACGAGCAGCTCAGCCGCGTGCGCGCGCGCCTCAAGAGCATGCGCGCGCTGGAGAAACAATTGCTGCAACTCCGTTCGCGCTGCGACGGCCACCACCCCGATGGCGCTTCCTGCGGCATCCTCGACGAGCTGGTCTCGGCCGCGCACGGCGAGGCCTGCGCCTGCCATCCGGTACGCTGAGCCGCGCGGATCCGTTGGGACCTGCCGCGGCGACCGGCAGACCTTCTCATGAGCACGAAAAGCCCCTCTAATCCGGACAGTCGAGAACTTCTTGCAGAGGGAGCGCGGCGATGAACCTTCAACTTGCCCAGATCGATCTGGGGGATATCGGCAGCCTGCACACCTATGACGTGTCCGGTGGGGAAGGTGTGCTGCAGCACGAGTTCGCACCCTTGCACGACAACGCAGACCGTGTGGCCATCTTCATAGCCGAAGGGCTCCACCTCAGCGAGGCGCTGACCCTGGAGCAGGGGGGCGAGCGGGTGGCGCTGAACGCCGACCGTTACCAGGCCCGCCGGCACGCGGCTGAAGACAGGGTTTTCTCCCTGGTGTCTGCGCCGTTGTCGGCATCGGGCATGGTGGCGCGTGTGGCGTTTCCGGGTGGCCAGCCGGTCGGACTGCATGTGCTGGTGGTCGACAAGTCGGCGCGCACCCTGCGCAGGCTGATCAAGGAGGTGAAAGGCCGAATCCTCGAACCGGTTTTCGCCAGGTTCAAGGACAAGTGCTGGCTGTGCATGCGGCTGGTGCGCGCGCTGTGCTCGGCACTCATCGGCGGCGTGGACATCGACGCCGACGACATTGCCGAGGCGCTGAGACGGATATTTCCCGAGGAATGGATACCGGAGCTTCCGGACACGGACCTGGGCCAGTTGCTCAAACGCATCCTTGATCTCCTGCGCCAGTATGACCCCCGCAACGTCATCGCGCGAAAGCTGTGCGAGGAGCTGGGCTACTGTCGGGCGCCGGCAGACCAGGGCGCAGGCGCCGCTGCCACCGATGTTCGACTGGCCCAGTTTCAGTACCTGATCTCTGTGGGGGTGGCGGACCCTGATGTGGCGCTCTGGGTGGCGATGCTCTCCAATGACCCGGCGGGCATATCGCGGGCCTTGTCACAAGGCGCCAACGTGAACGTCACCGACTCCGCGGTGCTGCAGCGCCACCAGGACACCCTGCGGCGCATGCCCAAGTCTTGAAGACAGAGGCGCGGCGCCGGAGCCGGTGCTCAGACCGCGATCGGCAGCCCTGCGAGTTTTTCCAGTTCCGCATGCGCCAGGCCGTCCACGGCATCGATGAGCCGCAGGCCCTGCGGCGTGCATTCCAGCGTGGCCAGGTCGCTGTAGATGCGCTTGACGCAGCCGATGCCGGTGAGCGGGTAGGTGCACTGCGCCACCACCTTGCTCGCGCCCTGCTTGGTGAGCAGGTCCATCATCACCCAGGTCTGCTTGGCGCCGATGGCCAGGTCCATGGCCCCGCCCACGGCAGGGATGCTGCCGGGCTCGCCCGTGCTCCAGTTGGCCAGGTCGCCCGTGGCCGAGACCTGGAAGGCGCCGAGCACGCAGATGTCCAGGTGGCCGCCGCGCATCATGGCGAAGCTGTCGGCGTGGTGGAAGTACACGCCGCCGGGCAGCAGCGTCACCGGCTGCTTGCCGGCGTTGATGAGGTCGTAGTCTTCCTCGCCGGCCGCAGGTGCCGGGCCCATGCCCAGGATGCCGTTCTCGCTGTGCAGCACCACCTCGATGCCCGCGGGCAGGTGGTTGGCCACCAGCGTGGGCTGGCCGATGCCCAGGTTCACGTAGGCGCCGTCGTGGATGTCCTGCGCCACGCGGCGCGCGAGTTCGTCCTTGGTTCTTCGGGTGTAGCTGCTCATGGTGTTGTCTGCTTTCAGGCGGTGGCCTTGAAGCCGCCGGCCTGCGTGGCCACGCGGGGAATCCGCACGATGGCGCTGACGTGGATGCCGGGTGTGACCACGGCCTCGGGGTCGAAGCTGCCGAGTTCGGCGATGTCGTACACGCTGGCGATGGTGCGTTTCGCGGCGGTGGCCATCACCGGGCCGAAGTTGCGCGCGGCCTTGCGGTAGGTGAGGTTGCCCCAGCGGTCGCCGCGCTCGGCCTTGATGAGGGCCACGTCGCCGAAGATCGGGTACTCCAGCACATACGGTTTGCCGTTGATCACGCGCGTTTCCTTCGGCGTGCCGTCGGCGTTCTTCGCCAGTTCGGTGCCGAAGCCCGTGGGCGTGAAGAAGGCGCCGATACCCGCGCCGGCGGCGCGCAGGCGCTCGGCCAGATTGCCCTGCGGTACCAGTTCGAGCTCGAGTTTTCCGCTGCGGTAAAGCGCGTCGAACACATGGCTGTCGGCCTGGCGCGGAAAGCTGCAGATGACCTTGCGCACGCGCCCGGTCTGGAGCAGCGCGGCCAGGCCGGTGTCGCCGTTGCCGGCGTTGTTGTTGACCACGGTGAGGTTTCGCGCGCCCTGGTCGATCAGGCCGTCGATGAGTTCTCCGGGGATGCCGGCGGTGCCGAAGCCGCCGATGAGCACGGTGGCACCGTCTTCGATGCCGGCGAGCGCCTCGTTCACCGAGGCCGCGATCTTGTTGATCAAGGCGAAGTCTCCTGCTTGCACAGTGGAAAGAGAGGGCGATTATGGGCCGCAGCCGGCCTGCATCACCCCTGCGCCAAGCGTATGCGCAGAGGCAATCTCCGACTTTTCGCGGACCGGAAAACTGATTTCCAGCCAGTCCGTTGCACCGCGCCGGCCGCGGCGGGACACTCGACGCCCAACCTACACAAGAGACGGAGACACGAGTGAGCAAGCGCATTGGATGGATCGGATTGGGTCGCATGGGCGAGGCCATGGTCAAGCGGCTGACGAAGGCGGGCCACGCGGTGGAGGTGTGGAACCGCACTGCAGCCAAGGCCGCGCCCCTGGCCGAATACGGAGCCGTGGTGGTCAACAGCAAGCAGGATCTGGCCGCCTGCGACACCGTGTTCACCATGGTCTCCACCACGAACGACCTGAAGGACGTGCTGTTCGGCGAGGGCGGCCTGGTCGCCAGCGCGCAGCGCCCGCGCGTGGTGATCGACAGCTCGTCGATCTCGCAGGAAGGCTCGGCCGAGATCCGCGCCCGGCTCGAAGCCCTGGGCGTCATCTACCTGTGCGCGCCGGTTTCGGGCAACGCCAAGGTGGCCAAGGCCGGCAAGCTGCTGGTGGTGGCCTCGGGCCCGAAGGCGGTCTACGACGAGGCCGAGCCGCTGCTGGCCGCGATGTCGCGCAAGGCCATGTGGGTGGGAGAGGGCGAGCTCGCGCGCGTGTGGAAGATCGCGCACAACACCATGTTCGGCGTGATCATCCAGAACCTGTGCGAGATCACGGTGCTGGCCGAGAAGGCGGGCATTCCCCGCAACGTGTTCCTGGAGAGCATCAACGACTCGGTGCTGGGCAGCATGTACACGCGCTACAAGACGCCGGTGCTCACCAACCTCACCTTCGATCAGGTCACCTTCACGCCGAAGCTGCTGCTGAAAGACATGGACCTGGGCCTGGGCGCGGCCAAGGCCCACGGCGTGGCCATGCCGGCGGCGGCGGCCACGCGCGAGAGCATCGCGCGCGTGGTGGGCCGGGGCTACGAGGACATCGACTTCGCCGTGCTGCTCAAGGAGACGGCGGCCGACGCGGGTCTGGACATCCAGCCGCTGAACGTCGAGGTCAGCGACGGCCTGAGCAGCTGAGGGCGGGGCATGGCACAGCGCACGCTCATTCGCGGTGCCACCATCGTCACCATGGACGCGCAGGGCGACCTGCCGCGTGGTGACCTGCTGGTGGCGGGCGACACCATCGAGGCCATCGCGCCGCAGCTGTCGGCGGATGGTGCGCAGGTGGTCGATGCCACCGGCTGCATCCTCATCCCGGGCCTGATCAACGCGCACATGCACACCTGGCAGACGGCGCTGCGCGGCGTGGCCGCGAACTGGACGCTGCTGCAGTACTTCAAGAACATGCACGCCGGCCTGGCCACGGTGTTCACACCGGACGACCTGCACATCGCCACCCTGGTGGGTGCGCTCAACCAGATCAACTGCGGCACCACCACGCTGGCGGACTGGTGCCACAACAACCCCACGCCCGCCCACAACGACGCGGCCGTGGCCGCGCTGCTGCAATCCGGCATCCGCGCGGCCTTCTTCCACGGCACGCCCAAGCCCGACCCCAGGCCCGGCGAGACACCGTTCTGGGAACAGCCGCACCCGCGCGCCGAGGTCGAGCGCCTGCTCAAGGCCCATGCGGGCCAACCGCTGCTGAGCATCCACGCCGCCGTGCTCGGGCCGCACTACAGCACGCTTGAGGTGGCGATGCACGACTTCCGCATGGCGCAGGATCTGGGGTTGATCGCCTCCATGCACCAGGGTGGCGGCCCCGCGCGCACGCCCGACGGCTGGGAACGGCTGGAGGCCGCCGGCCTGCTCGGGCCGCACATCAACATCGTGCACGGCCACGCGCTCAGCGACGCGCAGCTGCAGCGCTTCTGCGAACTCGGCATGAGCTTTTCCGCGGCGGCCGAGAGCGAGATGTCGCAAGGCCATGGCCATCCGCTCACCGGGCGCCTGCGCGCGCTGGGCCGCGCGCCCTCGCTGGGCGTCGACCTGGAGAGCGTGATGAGCGGCGACATGCTCAGCCAGGCGCGCATCGCCCTGGGCATCCAGCGCAGCCTGGACAACGTGGCCCACCGCGAGGCGCACGGCAGCATCCCGCCCACGTCCACCATCACCACGCGCGAGGCGCTGGCCTGGGTCACGATCGAGGGCGCGCGCATGCTCAAGCAGCAGGAGCGCATCGGCAGCCTGGCACCGGGCAAGCAGGCCGACCTCGTGCTGGTCCGCGCCGACGAACTCAACATGCAGCCGGTGCACGACCCGGTCAGCGCCGTGGTGTTGCAGGCCTCGCTGGCCAACATCGAGAGCGTGATGGTCGCTGGCCAGTGGCGCAAACGCGGGGGGCGCGTGCTCGATGCCGACATCCCTGCGCTGCTGGAGCGCCTGCGGCAGTCGGGCCGCAAGATCACGCAGGCCATGGGCCTTTGAACACGCAGGAACCAACCCGCATGAGCGAAACCATCCATTTCATCGGCGTCGGCAAGATGGGCCTGCCCATGGCCACGCACCTGCATGCCGCGGGACACACCGTGACCGTGAGCGACCCGGATGCGGCTCGCCTGCAACTGGCGGCCGCGCGGGGCCTCAAGCCCGCCAGCCCGGACGCGCTGGCGTCTGCCGGCGTGGTGATGTCGTCCCTGCCGCACGACGGCGCACTGCGCAGCGTCGGCGCCGCCGTGGCGGCCACGCTGCCGCGCGGCGCGGTGTACGTGGACACCAGCACCGTGTCGCAGGCCGCATCGGCCGAGGTGGCGCAGGCCTGCGAGGCGGCGGGCGTGCACTACCTGCGCGCCACCGTCTCGGGCAACAACCACATGGCCGAGGCGGCGCAACTCACGGTGATGGCCTCCGGCCCCATGGCCGTGCACGAGCGCCTGCTGCCACTGCTGCGCTGCTGGGGGCCGAACCACTTCTACCTGGGCAGCGGCGAGCAGGCGCGGCTGATGAAGCTGGTGGTGAACCTGCTGATCGCGCAGACCAGCGCCATGCTGGCCGAAGGCCTCACGCTCGGGCAGAAGGGCGGCCTGGCCTGGGAAGACATGTGGGCCGTGCTCGGCGCCAGCGCCGTGGCCTCGCCCATCCTCAAGGCCAAGGCGGTACAACTCTCAAAACGCGACTTCTCGCCCACCTTCACCGTGACCCAGATGAACAAGGATCTCGACCTCATCCTCGGCGAAGCCGCCGCCTGTGAAGCCCCCGTGCCGCAGACCGCGATGACGCGCCAGCTCATGGCTGCCGCACAGGCCCAGGGCGACGCAGGAGACGACTACGCCGCCATCATCAAGGCCGTGGAACGCAGCGCGGGGCTGGTGCCATGAGATCGTTCGTCTACCAGGGCCTGCCCTCGCGCGTGGTGTTCGGCGCCGGTGCGCTGGCGCAGCTGCCACAGGCCATCGAGGCCATGGGCGCGCACCGCGCGCTGGTGCTGTGCACACCCGAGCAGCGCGCCTCGGCCGAACGCGTGGCGGCCTTGCTGGGCGATCGCGCCGCCGGCATCTTCGACCGCGCGGTGATGCACGTGCCGATCGAGACCGCGCGCGAAGCGCGCGAAGAAGCACGCCGCCTGGGAGCCGACTGCGCCGTGGCCATTGGCGGCGGCTCCACCACGGGCCTGGGCAAGGCCATCGCGCTCGACTCGGGCCTGCCCATCCTGGCCATCCCCACCACCTACGCCGGTTCGGAAATGACGCCCATCTACGGCATCACCGAAGCCGGCCTGAAGAAAACCGGCAAGGACCTGCGCGTGCTGCCGCGCAGCGTGATCTACGACCCCGAACTCACCCTGACCTTGCCCGTGGGCCTGAGCGTGACCAGCGGCATCAACGCCATTGCCCACGCGGCCGAGGGGCTGTACTCGGTCGAGGGCAACCCGGTGGTGGACCTGATGGCCGAGGAGGGCATCGCCGCCATCGGTCGCGCACTGCCGCGCATCGTCGCCGACCCCCAGGATGTGGACGCACGGGGCGACGCGCTCTATGGCGCCTGGCTCTGCGGCATCGTGCTCGGCTCGGTCGGCATGGCCCTGCACCACAAGCTCTGCCACACCCTGGGCGGCAGCTTCAACCTGCCGCACGCCGAAACGCACACCATCGTGCTGCCGCACGCGCTGGCCTACAACGCGGCTGCCGCGCCGCAGGCCATGGAGCGCATTGCGCGCGCCCTGGGTGGTGCAAGCGCGGCGCAGGCGGTGTACGACCTGGCGAAGAACAACGGTGCGCCTGTGGCGTTGCGCGACATCGGCATGAAGGCCGAGGACCTCGACAAGGCGTGTGACATCGCCATGAGCAACCAGTACCCGAATCCGAGGCCGCTGGAGCGGGGGGCCATTCGGACGTTGTTGCAGGAGGCGTTTGAGGGAAAGAGGCCGGAGTAATGTTGCGTACTGCGGACTCCTTATTCCGAACGAACACCGAATCCAACGTCAAGAAAGATCTTTCCAATTGAAGAGTAACGGTAGTCTGCAGAGCCGTTGATCAAGCCGGATTGCTCCAAGCTCACGGTCAACAAACCGCACAAGCTGAACTCGTGCTGCAAGTCCTCGGAGACCTCAAGAGGAGTTCCTTGACGGGTGTAGTACCACCGCAACTGCGGCAGAAGCGCAATGTTGAATCTTTCCAGTGAGCGCCATAGACGACTGAAAGTGGGGTAGTCGAACTGGTCCGCCATGTAAGCCGTGAAAAATCGTGCCAGTACAACTGGCTTTTCCACAGAATCGATGCGGTCAAGCGCCAGTAGCAAGTTCTCGCCAAGATCGTGTTGTTCAGGTGAGCCGTCAGGATATTTCTGCAACAGCATGGATCGCTCTTTCGGGGTCACATCCTTTAGCTCAGAGAGGAATCGATGCAGCTTTCGAACAAAAAGCTCCTCCCTGACATGTCGCACCGCTCGAAGAGCCTTGGCGCCTATTCCGTAAACCGGTATCTCTCGCAAAAATTCTTCCTGAGCGACTTTGTCGGTAGCAACTTCTGCGACCTCAAGGAGAAGGTCTGCGAGGTCGGGACCTGCCAGGGCTCGAAAAAACGACCGGCCGTTTGATAGATGCTTCGAACTCATTGAAGGACCTGTGAATCCTGGCCTTGGAAAGGCGACACTAGTTCACCACCACATCCAACCCTCGCTGCTGCACCAAGTGCAGCAATTTCAACGCCGTCCCCGTGGGCTTCTTCTGCCCGATCTCCCACTTCTGAACGGTAGACAGACTGGTGTTCAGCAGCTTGGCAAACACCGCCTGACTGACGTGAGCGGCCTCGCGGATGTGTTTGATCTCCGCTGGCTCCAGGGGCTCAACGGGTGGCACGCACAGCTGGTCGAACTCGCGCAGCGTGATCTGGTCCATCACGCCCGCTTTGTACAAGCCCCTGGCCGTTTCATGGACGGCCGCGAGGAGGGGAGACTTTGTTTTCTTCGTCATGGCAGTTCACCTCGATCAATTCGCCTTCGTGTTGCGCCACGCTGATTGCCTGCGGAACCCGCTGCTCTTGCCCTGTCCGGGTCGTGCGATCCGCTTTTTGAACAATCCGCTGCCCAGATCGGCATCGAACAGTCCTTTGGTCATCTCGTTCACGGCATCGCACAAACTGGATGTCGCCAAATCTTGTTTGCGCGCCCAACGGTCAAACCACCGAGTCTTGTAAATCGGCATATCCCTCACTCCCCTGCGTTTTTGCATTTATAGCACTTAGTGCTATGAATTGACAAGGGACAGATGTAGAGACCAGTGCTTGGGGCCTGAGTACTTGGGATGCTGGTCGGCTGTTGGGCTGCCGCCTGGCCTATTGCGCTGGAGCGGTCGTGCGCGAGAGTCGGGAGAGCGCCGCGCGCACAAGCACGCGCGAGTACAGCTTGTGAAACCCGAGCAGCGCCCGGAACGGCCATCCCATCGTCGCCTGGCCGGTGCGCCGGTCCCGCACAGGCACCACCGCCGAGCCGAAGTACAGGCGGGTGCCCGGCGATCCGTTGACATCGACCGGTGCACTCATCAGCCAGGAGCGCGTGCGACTCTGGAAGTCACAGAGCAGCAATTGATGGGCCGTGCGGCCCTCCACCGTCCAGGCCGAGAAGGCGTCCAGCTGGCCGCTGGCGAGCAAGCGCGCTTGATGATCGGTGGCCGGCTTCGACACGAACCAGGCCAGCAACTGCCGCTCCACTTTGAACACCGTCGAGGTGTAGAAGGCCTCGACGTACGCAGCCTGCGAGACCACCCGACCCACGTCCACGGCATAGCAGTCGGTGTAGGCGCCGCCCTCGCGGTATCTGGCGAGCAGGGCATTGGCCGGAAATTCGCTGGTGCGTATGGAAGGCATCGTGGTCCTGGCGTGGTGATCAGCCCGGAGCCTGTCGGGTCAGGGTCTTGCGCATGAGCGCATTGGGAATGGTGACGCCCTGTCGCACGGGGAAGCGTTGCTCCACGATCTGGAAGCCGAAGCGGGTGAAGAAGGGTTGTGCGGTCTTGCTGACGTCCGAAGTGAGCTCTGTGACCCCGAGGCGGTCGGCCTCCTCGTGGATGCGGTCCATCAGCATGCGGCCCACCCCCTGGCGCGGGAAGTCGGCGGACACGAAGAAATGGACGATGTAGCCGGAGGGCTGCACATCGGCATAGCCCACGATCACGCCGTCGACCTCGGCCACGAACGGGCGGAGGGTGCGCATCTTGATCGTCCAGGCATCGTGGTCAGGCTCGGGTGGTGCCCAGGCGTTCAATTGCTCGGGCGTGTAGTCGCGCGAGGCAACGCGGTGGACGGCGCCGTGGTGCACCCGGTAGAGGGCGGCTTCTTCGCCCATGCGGAAGGGGCGGACAGTGGCATTCATGTGGGCACGGCCTCAATACACCACAAACCGCCCCGTCCACTTCCGCTCGTAGTCCATCTTCTTGAAGTGCGCGGCCATGAAGTCGATGAAGGTGCGCACCTTGGCGCTGAGGTGCTTGCGGCTGGGGTAGGCCAGGTTGATCGTCAGGTGGGGCAGGTCCCAGTCGTCGAGCATGGGCACCAGGCGACCGGCCACGACGTCGTCGTAGACGATGTAGCTGGGCTGGATGAGGATGCCCATGCCGTCGAGCGCGGCAGCGCGCAGGATCTGGCCGTCGTTGCTCTCCAGCAGGCCTTTCACGATGACCGTGCGCTGTTCGTCGCCGCGCGCGAAGCGCAACTCGTTGGGGTTGTTGGCGTGGATGTAGATCAGCAGCTTGTGCCGCTGCAGGTCGTCCAGCTCCTTGGGCACGCCATGGCGTGCGAGGTAGCCCGGTGAGGCCACGAGGATGCGCCGCGTCTCCGCCAGGCGGCGGATGGTGATGTTGCTGTCGGGCTCGTACTCGCGGTTGCGGATCGCCACGTCGATGTTGTTGTCGATGATGTCCAGGTAGCGGTTGGCCGCTTCCACGTGCACCGTCACGTTGGGGTAGCGCTCGGTGTATTCGCGCAGCAGTGGCGCGATGTGGTGCATGGAGAACGAGAGCGAGGCCGTCACGCGCAGCACGCCGGTGGGGTTGAGCGCGGCGGCGTTGACGTCGGACTCGGCGTCGCGCAGGTCGCTCAGGATGTTGCGCGCGCGCTGGAAGAATTCCTGCCCGGTGTCGGTGAGGTAGAGCCGGCGCGTGTTGCGCTCCACCAGGCGCACGCCCAGGCGCTCCTCCAGGGCCGCGAGATGGCGGCTGGCGCTGGCGTTGGAGAGGTTGAGCAGCTCCGCCGCACGGCTCAGGCTGCCGGTCTCGGCCACCTGCACGAACAGTTCGATCTCGGTCCAGCGGTCCATGGTCTCCACTTTGTTGCGCCTGACGGAAAAGTCATTTTTGTCTCAGGCATTGGTCCCTGCGCGCCCAGGCTCTACATTGTGCCGGCACTGCACATCGCGTGCAGGCGATCAGGAGACACGCGTTGAGAAACCTCGACCAGTACAACATCACCCAGGCGGTTCTGGCGCGCATGGCGCAGACGCCGGACCCACGCCTCAAGCAGATCATGACCAGCCTCGTGCAGCACCTGCACGCTTTCGCGCGCGAGGTGAAACTGACCGAGGCCGAGTGGATGCAGGGCATCGAATTCCTCACGGCTACCGGCCACATGTGCGACGGCCAGCGCCAGGAGTTCATCCTGCTGTCGGACACGCTGGGCCTGTCCATGCTCACCGTGGCGCTGAACAACGACAAGCCCGCTGGCTGCACCGAATCCACCGTGTTCGGACCTTTCCATGTGGAAGGTGCGCCGCACTACGCGCATGGCGAGGACGTGGCCAACGGCGCGCCGGGCGTGCCCTGCGTGGTGCGTGGCAGTGTGCGCGGCCTCGGCGGCGAGGCGATTGCCGACGCCGAGATCGATGTGTGGCAGGCCGACGCCGGCGGCAACTACGACGTGCAGCGCGAGGGCCTGGACCACGCGCAGGGGCGCGGCGTGCTCCACAGCGGCCCCGACGGGCGTTTCCACTTCCGCAGCGTGGTGGCCGAGTCGTACCCGATTCCGGACGATGGCCCGGTGGGCGACATGCTCAAGGCCACCGGCCGCCACCCATGGCGGCCCGCGCACCTGCATTTCATGATCAAGGCGCCGGGGTACCAGACCCTGGTGACCCATGTGTTCCGCAACGGCGACCGCTACCTGGATTCCGACGCGGTGTTCGGCGTGCGCCAGTCGCTGGTGGCCGACTGGCTGGAGCAGCCCGACGGCAGCTTCACCCTCGATTTCGATTTTGTGCTCAACCCGGTGCAGAAAACCACGGCCTGAGAGGCCTACGACTACAGGAGACAAGACCATGATGAAGATGCAGAAACGAGCTTTCGTGACGACCGCGCTGGTGGCGGCCCTGAGCGCGGCGGGCCTGGGCAGCGCGCAGGCGCAGCAGACCTTCAAGCTGACGATCGCGTCCAGCCACCCGACCACGCTGCCCTGGGTGGGTCTGATGAGCACGCTGTTCGTGCCCGAGGTGAACAAGCGCGTGGCCGCGCTGGGCAAGGGCTACAAGATCGAGTGGAAAGAGGCCTACGGTGGCCAGCTCTACAAGATGAACGCCACGCTCACCAGCGTGGGCTCGGGCATTGCCGATGTGGGCTGGGTGTTCGCCAACCTCGAGGCGGCCAAGATGCCGCTGACGCAGTACGCGACGGTGGTTCCGTTCGCATCGGGAGATGTGCGCACCGTGCTGCAGGTGGCCAACGAGATGAACGAGAAGGTGCCCGCGCTCAAGGCCGAGTGGGACCGCAACAACGTGGTGTTCCTGGGCGCCAGCGGCGTGGATACCTACCACCTGTTCACCAAGACCCCGATCGCCACCTACGCCGACCTCAACGGCAAGAAGATATCGGCCCCGGGCGCGGTGGGCGTGTGGCTGCGCGGCTCGGGCGCGGTACCGGTGGACGGCTCGCTCACCAGCTATTACACCGACATCCAGACCGGCGTCAGCGAGGGCACGATATCGATCTCCACCGGCATCCTGCCCAACAAGATCTACGAGGTGGCGCCCTACGTCACCACGGTGGATATCGGCGCGCTCTACAACGGCGGCATGGCCATGAACAAGGACAGCTTCGGCGCGCTGCCACCGGAGGTGCAGAAGATCGTGAAGGACGTGGGACTGGAGTACTCGCGCGTGCTGGGCGAAACCCTGATGCAGCGCTACGAGGCCGCGCTCAAGGCCATTGGCGAGCAGGGGGCGAAGCAGGCGGTGCCGGTGAAGATCGCGCCCATGGCCGGCGGCGAGCGCGAGAAGTGGGCCAGGACCATGCCCAACATCACGGCCGACTGGGTCAAGACCAATGCCTCGCGCGGACCGGCGGGCGACATCGTGAAGACCTACATGGAGGAGCTGCGCAAGCGCGGCGCAAAACCCCTGCGCGACTGGGACAAGGAATTGTGATCTCGGCATGAGCTTTGAAGCCAACACCAACCTCGACGAGGGGCCGCCGCCCTCGGCGGCGCGGTCCAGCCCGCTGGGCCATCTGATTGATGGGCTCAACGGGCTGGGCTCCCTGGTGATCGCGGCCACCATGGTGCTGATGTGCGCCGACGTGTTCATGCGCAACCTGTTCAACCAGCCGATCGAGGGCGTGTCCGAGATGGTGGCCACGTCCATCATCATCATCGTCTTCCTGCAGCTGCCCGCCACGTTGCGCCATGGCCGCATGTCGCGCGCCGACCTGTTCCTGGACCCATACCTGCTGCGCAACCCGCGTGGCGGGCGGCGCCTGCGCGCGGTGTTCTCGCTGTTCGGCGTGTTCGCCTGCGGCGTCATCGCCTACGCCACCTGGCCGCTGCTGCTGCGTTCGTGGACCAACAACGAGTTCCTGGGCATCGAGGGCCTGTTCACCTTCCCCACCTGGCCGATGCGGCTGGTGGTGGTGGTGGGCGCGTCGCTGGCGACGTTGCAGTACCTTCTGCTGGCCTGGCAGGACATGATCGACAGCCGCAGGAGCACGGCATGAGCGACCTCGGCATCGGTTTCATGGCCATCGGCGTCATGCTCGTGGCCATCGTGCTGGGCATGCACATCGGCGTGGCGCTCATCGTCACCTCGTTCGTCAGCGTGCTGTTCATCCGCTCGCCCGAGATCGCCGCGCGCTTCGTGGGCGCCTCCGCCAACGACGCGATCCGCGACTACCTCTTCGGCGTGGTGCCGCTGTTCGTGCTCATGGGCATGTTCGTGAGCGTCTCCGGGGTCGGGCGAGACACCTTCGATGTGTTCCAGTGGTTGCTGCGGCGGCTCAAGGGTGGCCTGGGCCTGGCCACGGTGGGGGCCAATGCGGTGTTCGCCGCGATCACCGGCATCTCCATTGCCTCGGCCTCGGTGTTCACCAAGGTGGCGGTGCCCGAGATGATGCGCCACGGCTACACGCCACGCTTCTCGGTGGGCGTGGTCGCGGGCTCCTCGGTGCTGGGCATGCTGATCCCGCCGTCGCTGCTGATGATCATCTACGGCGTGATCGCCGAGGAATCGATCGGCCGCATGTTCCTCGCCGGCATCCTGCCGGGCCTGTGCCTGGCCCTCGGCTTTGCCGCGCTCATCCTCGGGTTTGCCTACTTCTGGCCGACCAAGATCTTCACCGGCGGTGTGCAGCGCGCCCCGGACGGGGAGGAACAGCAGGAGACGGCGGCGACGGCGGCTGTGAAGTTCCTGCCCATCCTCACGCTGGTGGTGCTGGTGCTCGGTGGCCTTTACGGCGGCATCTTCACGCCCACCGAGGCCGGCGCCGTGGGCGCGGCGGGCGCGTTCGCCATCGCGCTGCTGCGCCGGCGCCTGACCTGGCGCAAGCTGTGGAACGTGCTGGTGGAGACGGGCTACGTCTCGGTCTCGGTGCTGTTCCTGATCGCGGCCGCGTCGCTCTACAGCCGCATGCTCGCGCTCACCGGCATGCCCGCGGCCATCACCACCGGCATCACCGAGATGGGGCTGGGCCCCTGGGCATTCCTGCTGGCCTACCTGGTCATCGTGATCGCACTGGGCTGCATCATCGATTCGGTCTCGATCATGCTCATCATGCTGCCCATCGTGCTGCCGGTGGCGCGCGAGTTCGGCATGGACCTGATCTGGTTCGGCGTGCTTACGGTGGTCGCGGTGGAGATCGGCCTGCTCACGCCACCGTTCGGGGTCTCGGTCTACACCGTGAAGTCGGCGCTGAACGATCCGCGCATCACCATCCGCGACATCTTCGCCGGCACGCTGCCCTTCGTGCTGGTGATGATCTCCGCGCTGTTCCTGTTTGCCATGTTCCCGGGCCTGTCCATCTGGCTGGCCCGCATGTGACCTTTGCGAGACATCGATGATCTACATCTTCCACCTGCTCGACAAACCCGCCGCGGGCGAGCTGCGCCAGACCGTGCGGCCGCAGCACAAGGCCTACCTGGCACAGCAGGCCGAGCGCATGGCCTTTGCCGGCCCGTTGCTGGCCGACGACGGCGTGACCATGGTGGGCAGCCTGCTGGCCATCGACTTCCCCGACCGCGAGGCCGCGCAGCACTGGCTGGCGCAGGAGCCGTTCTTCATGGCCGGCCTGTATGCGAGCACCACGGTGCACGCCTTCGCCAACCTGTGGCCGCAGAAGGCCGGGTTTCCGCCAGCATGATCAAGCACATCGTCATGTGGAACCTCCTGGGCGACAACGCCGAGGAGAAGCAGCGCAACGCGCTGCGCCTCAAGTCCGCATTCGAGGGCCTGGGTGCGCGCATCCCCGGCCTGCTGCGGCTGGAGATCGGCCTGGACGTGAGCCGGGTCGACTACGCCTGCGACGTGGTGCTGTATTCCGAGTTCGAGTCGCGCCAGGCGCTCGACGCCTACGCCGACCACCCCGAACACCTGCGCGTGCGCCGCGAACTCGAAGGCCTGCGCATCACACGCCACCAGGTCGACTTCGAGAGCGATTGAAGAACCCCCCATTTCAACCACAAGAGGAGCAGAGAAGTGCAGGAAGACGATGCGATGAAGGACGAGCTGTTGATCCGCCAGATGGTGGAGCGCTGGGCCGTGTGGCGCGACGCCGGCGACTGGGAGCGTTTCGCCACCGTGTGGCATCCGCAGGGCGTGATGATGGCCACCTGGTTCCAGGGGCCCTTCGCCGATTTCATCCGTGTGACGCAGGAGGGCTGGGCCAAGGGCGTGAGCATCCTGCATTTCCTGGGCGGTTCTGCGGTGGAGGTCGCGGGCGACCGCGCCATCGCGCAGACCAAGATGACGATTTCGCAGCGCGGCATGGTGGACGGCGTGGACGGCCCCGTGCTGTGCGACGTGGTCTGCACCGGCCGGTTCTACGACTTCGTGGTGCGCCATGAAGGCCGGTGGAAGCTGCTGCACCGCCAGCCGATCTACGAGAAGGACCGCATCGACCCGGTGGATTCGACCGCCGTGCTCGCGCTCGACCAGAAAGCCCTGGCCGCCATGCCCGAGGGCTACCGCCACCTGGCCTACATCCAGACCCGCATCGGCTACACGGTGAAGATGGACATGCCCATGCTCAAGGGGCCGGTGGTGGACGAGCTGTACCGGCGCGGCGCGCGCTGGCTCGCCGGTGGCGCGCTCGAGCGCGAAGTGAACCCGGCCTGATTCCGCGCGGCGGGCCGACGATGCCCGACTGCCTTCTTTTTTCCAACGACAACGACGAGGAGACACGACATGAACCACACCGAAACCAGGCAGCACCTGTTGTCCCGCCGCCAGCTGCTGGGGATCGCACCCTGCGCCGCCTTCGCCGCCACCCTGGCGCCCATGGCCTGGGCGCAGGCGGATTTCCCGAACCGGCCGATCCGTGTGATCGTGCCGCAGCCGCCCGGTGGTGGTTTTGATTTCGTGGGGCGCCAGCTCGCCGAGCGGCTGGCCAAGGGCATCGGCCAGGCCGTGGTGGTGGAGAACCGCACTGGTTCGGGCACCCTGGTGGGCACAGACGCGGCGGCCAAGGCCGCGCCCGACGGCTACACGCTGCTGACGGGATCGGTATCCAACATGGTGCTGAACATGGGCCTGTACAAGCAGCTGTCGTACGACAGCCTGAAGGACTTCGAGCCCGTGGGCCTGGCGGTGAGCTACAGCTACACCCTGGTGGCGCGCAACGGCATGCCGTTCAACAACCTGGCCGAGCTGGTGGCCTACGCCAAGGCCAACCCGGGCAAGCTGACCTACGCCTCCGCCGGCAACGGTTCAGGCCAGCATGTGCTGGCAGCGGCCCTGTGGAACCAGGCCGGCGTGGACGTGGTGCACGTGCCGTACCGTGGCGCGCAGGCCGCCTACGCCGACCTGCTGGGCGACCGCGTGGACCTGTTCTTCGACCTCACGCCCACCACGCGCGGCCATGTGGAGTCGGGCAAGCTCAAGGCGATCGCGGTCTCTGGCGCCGAGCGCAATGCCCTGCAGCCGAACGTGCCGACCATCAACGAGTCCGGTGTGGTCCAGCTTGATCTGGAGTCCTGGTTCGGCTATTTCGCGCCCAGCAAGACGCCGGCCGACGCACTGGAGCGCCTGCGCACGGAACTGGCGAAGGTGATTGCCACGCCCGAGCTGCAGGAGACCTTCCGCAAGGCCGGTGGCACGCCCATGAAGGTGAGCGTGAGCCAGGCCCGCACCATGCTGCAGCGCGACGTCACGCGCTGGACCGGCCTGATCCGCGCGGCCAACATCAGCCTGGATTGAGCGCCCACCGTTTTCCTTTCCTTCTCTCTCTCTCTCTCTCTCTCTTCCACATCACCATGACCATCGACGCGAAAGCCCTTGACCAGATCTTCCTCAAGGCGCGCACCGCCAACGGCTTCATCGACAAACCCGTGCCCGACGAGCTGCTGCGGCAGGTCTACGACATTGCCCGCATGGGACCAACCTCGATGAACACGCAGCCCACGCGCTATGTGTTCCTGAAGACGGCCGGGTCGCGAGCGCGCCTGCTGCCCGCGCTCACGCCGGGCAACCTGGACAAGACGCGCGCCGCGCCGGTGACGGTGATCGTGGCCACCGACACGCGCTTCTATGAGTTCATGCCCAAGGTGTGGCACCGCGAGGGCGCGAAGGAAAACTTCGAGGGCAACCCGGCGCTGGCCGAGGCCACGGCCACGCGCAACGGCACGCTGGGCGGCGCCTACTTCATCATCGCCGCGCGCGCGCTCGGGCTGGACTGCGGGCCCATGAGCGGCGTGGACCTGGCCAAGGTGAACGCGGAGTTTTTTCCCGACGGGCGCTGGCGCGCCAATTTCCTCATCAACCTGGGCTACGGCGACGACGCCAAGCTGTTCGATCGCAATGCGCGGCTGGGGTTTGACGAGGCGTGCCAGGTGCTCTGAGCGTTGTTGCGCGCTGCCGCCTCGCGACGAGGGGCAGGGCTCTGCCGCCGAGGGCTTCAGGTGCGTGGCCCGGTGCAATGCACCGGGTACCCTGCGGTGCTCGCTGCCCGGGGCGATCGCGCAAACTCGCTTCGCTCAGACATGCGCGATCGACCGCGCGTGCCGCGCGGCAACCCCGGTCAACTGCGCTCCTCGGCCACGCACAGGCGCCCCCGGCGGCAGAGCCCGGCCCCTCTGGACGACCTTGTTGGCGCGCCAAAGCCTCCCTCGTCAGGGATGGGCACAGGGTCTTGGCGGCGCATGTGCGGCGCCGAGGAGCGCAGGGGACTCAGGTAGCCGCGCGCAGCGCGGTCAAGTTCGCATGTTTGAGCGAAGCGAGTTTGCGAACTTGCCTGAGGCCGAGAGCACCGCAGGGCAGTCCTCGCGCAGCGAGGGCCGCTGCATTCAAGCCGTCAAGGCCCTGTGCCCATCCCTGACATGCCAACCCGCCATGGCAGAAGGCCATCACCCCGCATGCCCCGACGCAGCCCGCCGGATCACGGACGCCATGTGTTTGACCGTTGGCGAGCGGTTGCCACCCTTTTTCCACAGCAGGCCGGGCGTGCGGATCGGCGTCGGGTCTTCCAGCGGCACCATGCGCAGACCGGCCGACGGCGAGACGGCGGTCTCCGCGATGATGCCGGCCAGGTCGGTCTGGCGGATGAGTTCGAGCATGGGTGCGATCGAGTTGAGCTGCGCGATCACCAGCGGCTGCGCGCCCGCGGCCTCGAAGCAGTCGTCCAGCAGCTTGCGGGTGGAGAACTGCGGTGGCAGCAGCACCATGCGGCAGCGGTTGAGTTCGATCATGCGCACGCGCCGCCGCTTCGCGAAAGGGTGCTTGTCGGCCACCACCAGGCGCAGTTCCTCGTTGTAGAGCGGCTCGAACCACAGCTCGGGTCGGTCCTGCGGCCGGTACGACACACCCAGATCCAGGTGGCCGCTGGCGATGCGCCGGGCGATCAGCTCGGCCGAGAGCTCCTCGACCGTCACGCGCATGCCGGGGTGGTAGGCCAGGAAGGACGACACGCACAGCGGCACCAACCGCGTGTTGAAGCTGTGCGTGGTGCCGATGCGCAGCTCGCCCGAGATGGCCTCCGGTTCGCGGCTGAGCGCCTGCAGGCCCCGGTCGATCTGCTGCAGCGCCGGCACCAGGTGGCTGCGCAGCATCTCGCCCGCCTCGGTCAGCGCTACACGCTTGTGGCCGCGGTCGAACAGCACCAGGCCCAGTTCCTCCTCCAGCTGCCGGATCTGGTGCGACAGGGTGGATTGCGTCACGTGCAGGCGTTCGGCCGCGCGCGTGAAGTTGAGCGTGTCGGCCACGGCGTCGAAATAGCGGACGTGTCTGAGTTCCATGGCATATCCCATTTGCATCATCGATGACATCGATGATAGCGGTCGAAAAACATCACTTCCATCGCCACCACCAATTCCCTAGACTGCCCCCACAACAAGGAGACAAGCCATGGCTCAACTCGAAGCCGACGACATCACACAGGCGGTCCTGGACCGCATGACCGACTGCCAGGACCCCCGCTTCAAGCAGGTGATGACGGCACTGGTGCGCCACGCCCACGCCTTCGTGCGCGAGGTCGAACTCAGCGAGAGCGAATGGATGGAGGCCATCGGTTTCCTCACCGCCACCGGCAAGACCTGCGACGACAAGCGCCAGGAGTTCATCCTGCTGTCGGACACGCTGGGCATCTCCATGCTGGTGGTGGCCCTCAACCAGCTCAAGGCGGCGCGCGCGTTCGAGGCGCGTGGCGCCAGCGCGGTCAAGCCGACCGAAGCGACCGTCCAGGGCCCCTTCTACTGGGAGGGCGCGCCCGAGATGGCGCTGGGCAGCGACATCGGAGAAGAAATGCCGGGCGAGCCGGCCTACTACCACGGCGTGGTGACCGACACCGAAGGCCGGCCCATCGCCAACTGCTGCCTGGACGTGTGGTCCGGTGACGGCGACGGCGTCTACGACATGCAGATGGGCGACGACGCGGGCATGCGGCTGCGCGCGCGCTTCCACAGCGACGATCAGGGCCGCTACCGCTTCTGGTCGATCAAGCCCTCGTTCTACCCGGTGCCCGACGACGGCCCGGTGGGGGCCATGTTGCGCCGCATGGGGCGGCATCCGAACCGCCCCGGCCACATCCATATGAAGGTGTACGCGCCCGGCCACCAGACCGTAACCACCCACCTGTTCGTGGCCGACAGCCCCTACCTCGATTCGGACGCCGTCTTCGGCGTGCGCAACAGCCTGATCGTGCCGTTCGCGCGGCACGCGCCCGGCACCGCGCCAGACGGCCGCCAGATGAGCGTGCCGTACCACAGCGCCACCTACGACTTCCGCCTCGTGCCGCAGGCCTGAGGTGCATGCACACCCCCCAACGGAGAACCCCTTGAAGATTGGCAAGGCCACCGTGCCCCATTCGGCGATCTGCGCCCACAACCCCGATGCCATCGTGGTGCGTGGCCAGGACCTGTGCCAGGACCTGATCGGCCAGGTGAATTTCGCCGACTACTTCTACCTGCTGCTCACCGGCCAACGGCCCGACGCGCCAGCCAGCGCCGTGCTCAACGCCACCCTGGTGGCGATCGCCGAGCACGGCCTGGTGCCCAGCGTGCAGGCCGCGCGCATGACACTGGCCGCCGCGCCCGACGCGCTGCAGGGCGCGGTGGCAGCCGGCATCCTGGGCTGTGGCTCGGTGATCCTGGGCGCGTCCGAAACCGCCGGGCGCCTGTTCGACGAGATCCACCGCGCAGCCCCTGCGCACGGCGACGACCTGCGGGCGACCGCGCGCGCCGTGGTGGGCGAGTGGCGTGCGCGCAAGCAGGCCGTGCCCGGTTACGGCCACCCCGTGCACAAGGACCGCGACCCGCGCGTGGCCGCGTTGTTCCGGGTGTCAAAGCAGGCCGGAGGCGGGCAACGTTTCGTGCAGATCGCCGAAGCGGTCGAGGCCGTGCTGCCCGAGGTGCTGGGCAAGGCGCTCAAGCTCAACGTGTCGGCCGCCATCCCCGCGGTGCTGCTGGGCGTGGGCTTCCCGCTCAATGCGCTCAAGGGCGTGCCCATGCTGGCGCGCTGCGCCGGGCTGATCGCCCACATGAGCGAGGAGCTGGAGCAGCCCATCGGCTTCGCGCTGTCGTACCAGGCCACGCGCGAGCAGCGCTACACCGGCAGCGTGCCGGCCGGCTTCGTACCCGACCAGAAGCTGTGAGGCACACGGCATGACCCAGGTACTCAAAGGTCTGCGTGTCGTCGAGCACGGCACCTTCATCACCGGCCCGGCCGCTTCCATGGTGCTGGCCGACATGGGCGCCGAGGTGGTCAAGGTGGAACTGCCCGGCACCGGCGACCCGTTCCGAGCCTTCAAGGGCGGCCTGTACAGCCCGCACTACCAGACCTACAACCGCAACAAGCACAGCGTCGCGCTGGACACACGCAAGGACGCGGACCGCGAGACCTTCGACAAGCTCGTGGCCGGCGCGGACGTGTACATCCAGAACTTCCGGCCCGGCTTTGCCGCGCAGATCCACGCGGGCGAGGAGCGCCTGCGCGCGCTCAACCCGCGCCTGATCTACTGCGCCATCAGCGGTTTCGGGCAGGACGGCCCGGCCGCCGCGCGCCCGAGCTACGACACCGTGGCCCAGGCCGCCAGCGGCTACCTGCGCCTGCTGGTGAACCCGGCCAACCCGCGCGTCGTCGGACCGGCGATCGCCGACGCCATGACCGGCTACTACGCCGCCTTCGGCATCCTGGGCGCGCTGCACGAGCGCCACGCCACCGGGCACGGGCGCCTGGTGGAGGTGTCGATGTTCGAGGCCATGGCGCATTTCAACCTGGACGCCTTCACCCACCTGTTCTCGGAGGGCGAAGTCATGGGCCCCTACAGCCGGCCCAGCGTATCGCAGAGCTACGTGCTCGAATGCGCCTGCGGCGACTGGATCGCGCTGCACATGTCCTCGCCCGAGAAGTTCTGGCAGGGCCTGGCGGTGGCGATGGACAAGCCCGACATCTTCGATGACGAGCGCTTTTGCGACCGCTTCGCGCGCATCGCCAACCAGGACGCGCTCATCGTCGTCCTGCGCGACATCTTCAAGCGCCGCCCGCGCGCCGAATGGTGCGAACGCCTGCTGGCGCAGGACGTGCCGCACGCGCCCATGTACCGCACCGATGAGGTGCCCGACGACCCGCAGGCCCGGCACTTGCAGCTGTTCGTGGACACGCAGCACCCGACGATGGGCGCCTCGCGCACGGTGCGCTCGCCCATCAGCTTCGACGGCGAGCGTTGCCTGCACGTGAACCCGCCACCCACCCTGGGCGAGCACAACGCCCTGTTCGCCAATGGCTGGCCGGCGGCCGGCACCGGTGACACCAACACCCCACCCAAGAAGGAGACTGCATGACCGAGCGATTCCAACGACCCTCCCGCCGAGACGCCTTGCTGGCGCTGGGCGCGGCCGCCAGCGGCCTGGCGCTGCCCGCCTGGGCCCAGGCCTTTCCGGACAAGCCGGTGCGCATGGTCGTGCCTTTCGGGCCGGGCACCACCACCGACATCATCTCGCGCGTGGTGGGCGACGCCATGGCGCGCGAGCTCGGTCAGCCCATGGTGATGGAGAACCGCGCCGGCGCGGGCGGCACCGTCGGCAGCAGCCAGGTGGCGCGTGGCGCGGCCGATGGTTACCAGATCCTGATGGGCACAGTGGGCACCCACGCCATCAACGCGACGCTGTTCCGCAGCCTGAGCTACGACCCGTTGAAGGACTTCGCACCGGTGGCGCTCGTGGGCTACACGCCGACCATGCTGGTCGTCTCGGCGCAGGGTCCGATGAAGACACTGGCCGACCTCAAGGCGCGCGCCGCGCAAGGGCAGGGCGTGAGCTTTGCGTCCGCCGGCAACGGCACCTCGGGCCACCTCGCGGGCGAACTGCTCAAGGCGCGCCTGGGCGGCCAGATGCTGCACGTGCCCTACAAGGAGGGCGGCATGGCGATGAACGACGTCATGGGCGGTCGCGCCGATTTCATGTTCTACCACCCGGCCGCGGTGCTGCCGCACATCCAGGCCGGGCGACTGCGCGCGCTGGGTGTCTCCAGCGCGCAGCGCAGCGCGGCCGCGCGCGACCTGCCGTCGATCGCCGAGCAGACGGGGAGCGACTTCGACCTCGTGGCCTGGTTCATGTTGTACGCCCCGGCGGCCACGCCCGAGCCCGCGCTGGCGCGGCTGCGCCAGGCAGCTGCGACCACGCTGGCCAGCGCCGAGGTGGCCGGCAAGCTGGCCACGCAGGGGGTGGAACAGCGTCCGCTCTCGCCCGCGGCCATGGCCGAGTTCGGCCGCGCCGAGGTGGCCAAGTGGGCCGCGCTGGTGCGCCAGTCGGGCGCGCAGGTGGATTGATCCGTTTTCCGTCGGCCTGGCGGTGGCCCACACCGCCCATGAAACACAACAGGAGACAAGCGTGAAAACTTCGATGAGCCGTTCCCGGTTCGTGCGCGCGGGGGCTGCGGCCGCCGTGGCGCTGGCACTGCCCGCTGGCGCCCTGGCGCAGCAGGTGATCAACCTCACGGTGGCGTCCAGCCACCCGACCACCATTCCCTGGGTGGGTTTCATTCCCCAGGTCTTCATGCCCGAGGTCGACAAGCGCCTGGCCGCGGGTGGCAAGTACAAGATCCAGTGGAAGGAAGCCTTCGGCGGCCAGCTCTACAAGGCCAACGCCACGCTCACCAGCGTGGAGCAGGGCATCACCGACATCGGCTGGGTGTTCAGCTACCTGGAGCCCGCGCGCATGCCGATCAGCCAGCTCAGCGTGCACACGCCCTTCGTCACCAGCGACACGCGCATCGTGCTCGGCGCCATGAACGAGCTGATCGAGAAGAACCCGGTGTTCCGCGCCGAGTGGGACAAGTACAACCTGGTGTTCCTGGGCGCGACCGGTTCGGACACCTACGACATCTTCACCAAGTTCCCGGTGAAGTCGGTGGACGACCTCAAGGGCCGCAAGATCTCTGCGCCCGGCATCCTGGGCCAGTGGCTGCGCGGCGTGGGTGCCACACCGGTGGACGGCGCGCTCACCACCTTCTACACCGACATCCAGACCGGCGTGTCCGAAGGCGTGGTCTCGCTGGCCACCGGCGTGCTGCCGACCAAGATCTACGAGGTGGCGCCCTACATCACCAAGGTCAACATGGGCGTGGTGTTCTCGGGCGGCCTGGCGATCAACAAGGACACCTGGGCCAGGCTGCCCCCCGAGGTGCAGACCGCGATGCGCGAAGCCGGTGCCGAGTACTCGCGCCGCCACGGCGAGGACCTGGTGACGCGCCACCAGGCCGCGATCGACCGCATGGTGGAAGTGGGGAAGACGCAGAACCCGCCGGTGACCGTGACCCCGCTGTCCGAGGCCGACCGCCGCAAGTGGATCGACCAGCTGCCGCCGCTGTCGCAGGAATGGGTGAAGAACAACGAAGGCCGCGGCGTGCAGGCCAAGGCCCTGCTGTCGCAGTACATCACCGCTGTGAAGGCGCGCGGCGCGAAGCCCGAGCGCGACTGGGAACGCTGAGCAGAAGACCTTGATCTTGGCCTGCCGCGTCGCTCAACGCATCACCGTGGGCAGCCAGGTCGCGATCAAGGGGAACGCCACCAGCAGCCCCAGGCGCAGGAAGTCGGCCAGCAGGAAGGGCAGCACGCCGACGTACATGCGCCGCAGCGGGACGTTGCGGACCAGGCCGTGCATCACCATCACGTTCAGGCCGATCGGCGGGCAGAACAGGCCGATCATGATGACGGTGACGTTGACGATGCCCCACCACAGCGGGTCGTAGCCCCAGGAGACGATCAGCGGCAGCACGAAGGGCAGGGTGATCAGCATGGTGGCGACCTCGTCGAAGAAGGCGCCGAGCACGACGTAGACCACCAGGATCATGGCGATCACGCCCCAGGGCGGCAGGCTGGTGGCGTTGACCGCGTTCATGAACAGATCGGCCACGCCGCTGACGGTGACGAAGTAGTTGAACGCCGAAGCGCCGATCACCATCACGTAGATCATGCCGGTGACGCTGGCTGTGTCGCCGATGAGCTTGAAGGCCTCGGCCCGGTTCCAGCCACGGCGCAGCAGGTAGGCCGAGAAGGACAACACGGCACCCACCGAAGCCGCCTCCAGCGCGGTGAAGATGCCGGCGTAGATGCCGCCGATGACGATACCCGCGAGCGCGATGACGAACAGCGACTGGCGCACCGCCTGCAGCCGCTCGGGCCCGCTCAGGCGCGGGCCGGCAGGCATGGCGTCGCGGCGGATGAGGCCGTAGATGAGTACGGCCGCGCCGTAGAACGCCACGGCCATGAGCGCGGGCAGCAGCGCGGCGATGTAGAGGTCGATGACAAAGGTTTCGGCCAGCACCGAGTACACCACCAGGATGATGGACGGTGGCACCAGGATGCCCAGGGTGCCGCCCACGGCGATGGTGCCGGCCGCGAAATGAGGCGGGTAACCACGCGCGATCATCTCGGGGTAGGCCACCCGGTGCATGGTGCCTACGGTGGCCAGTGATGAACCGCACAGCGCGCCGAAACCTGCGCAGCCGCCCAGCGTGGCCAGCGCCAAGCCACCGCGCCGGTGGCCCACGAAGGCGTCGGACAGGCGATACAGGTCGGTGGACAGCCCCGCTGCGCTGGCGAAGTTTCCCATGAGGAGAAAGATGGGAATGAGCGCGAGGTCGGCGCTGGCGAAGGAGGACGACACCTCGCCACCGAACATGGACAGTGCGGGTTGCAGACCCACAAGGGCGGCGAAGCCGGCACCGCCCGAGATCATCATGGCGATGCCGATGGGCACCTGCATGAGGATGAGTGTGAACAGACCCGCGAAGCCGAGCAGGATGATGGTGGTGGAGGACATGGGCGCGGTCTCTGCTCAGAGCATGTTGGGCGTGTCGGTGGGCGATGCGGGCGCTGCTTGCGCCGGCGCGATCCATCCGAGCGCGACGCGCCCGAAGCGCAGCAGGTTGAGCGCTTCGAGCAAGGCGTTGAAACTCATGGTCAATGCCACAAAGGTCCAGAAGGGCGCCACGCGCACGTTCCGCAGTTGCGACAAGGTCTGGCCTGTGGCTTCCATCTCCGCCGCATGAACCCAGAGCTGCCAGGCCAGCACCACCCATACCGCCAGCTTCAGCAGGGAGGCGATTCCTTCGACCATCGCATAGGGACGTGGCGCCAGGCGCTCCTCGAAGGGCTTGATGGTGATGTGCCGCAGCTGCGCCGTGGCTGCGGGTACGCAGCACGCGGCGGCCAGGATGTAGATCAGCCCCGAGATGTCACTGAGGCGGTCGATGGGTGTGGCAAACAGCGCGCGGCCGAGCACGTCGAGCACGGTCGCGATGGCGTTGAGAAACAGCAGGCACAGGCCGCCCGCCGCCAGCAGGTAGGCGGCGCGGCGCAGCGCAGCGTCGATGGCGTTCATGGGTCTCCTCGTGGGGTGGTTCTTGTGTTCAGAGATCGAGCACGAGCTCTGGCGAACGCGCGCGTGAGCAGCAGATCATCATGGTGTCGCCGCGCTCGCGCTCTGCTTCGGAGAGCACCAGATCGCGGTGGTCTGGTAAGCCATCGAGCACGCGTGTCTCGCAAGCGCCGCACACACCCTGCAGACAGGAGCATGGCACGTCGATGCCGGCACTCTGCAGGGCATCCAGGATGGTCTGCTCCGGCGCCACCGCGATGCAGCGGCCGTCCCGCGCCAGGCGCACCTGGAACACGGTGCCGCTGGTGTCAGGCGGTGGCAGATCGGCGCCGAAGCGCTCCAGGTGCACGCGCGCGGGGTCCAGGTTGCGCGTGGCGTCTTCGTAGGCCGCGAGCATGGGCGATGGCCCGCAGCAATACAGGTGGGCATCGCCCGGCAGGCCCTGCACCAGCGCGGTCCAGCCGTTCCACACGCCGCCGTCGCGCGCGTCCACGTGCAGGTCGATGCGATCGGCGTGCTGCGCCAGCCAGTCGCCAAACGGCAGGTGATCGAGGTCGCGCACGCACCAGCGCAGCCGCCATGCTCGACCCAGCGCGCTCAGGCGCTCTGCCATGGCGATCATCGGTGTGATGCCGATGCCGCCGGCCACGAGCTGCGTGAACGGCGCGGTCTCCACCAGCGGGAAGTGGTTGCGCGGCGCGCTGGCCACGAGCACGTCGCCAGGCCGCAGTTCCCGGTGCACGTGCGCCGAGCCGCCGCGCGAGCGCACGTCCAGCGCAACGCCCACGCGGTAGCTGGCGGGTTCGGGGCCTGGGCAGCCGTCCAGCAGCGAATAGCTGCGCGTGAGGCCGGGCGCGAGTGTGAGGTCGATGTGCGCGCCAGGTTCGTAGGAGGGCAGCACTGCGCCGTCTTTGGCGCGCAGACGCAGACTGAGAATGCCCTCGGCCTGCCATTCGAGCGCGGTCACGCGCAGCACGAGTGAAGGCAGGGTCATGCCCGATTCCCCTGAAAGCGCGTTATGGCCCAGAATCGCCGCTCCCCTACGAACGCCCACACGCCAGCGCTTTCATGAGCAAGCCCTCCCGAACCGATCTTCGCGCCCTCGACATCGGCATGCTGCGCACCTTCGACGCGTTGATGCGCGAGCGCAGTGTGTCGCGGGCGGCGGCGCGCCTGTTCCTGAGCCAGCCCGCGGTGAGCGGCTCTCTTGCCAAACTGCGCCGCACCTTCGGTGACCCGCTGTTCAAGCGCACGCCGCATGGCGTGTCGCCCACGCCGCTGGCCCTTTCCATGGCCGATCAGGTGGCCGACCTGTTGATGCGCATGAGCCACCTGCTGGAGAACGGCCACCGCTTCGATCCTACGAGCTCCGATCGCATCTTCCGCATCGCTGGCAGCGACTACAGCAGCCGCCTGATCCTGGCGCCGCTGATGTCGCGGCTTCAGACCATGCAGGCGAGTGTGCGCATCGCCTGGGAGCCTCCGCAGTTTCACAACCTGTTCGAGCGCATCCGCCGCGGCGATGTCGACCTGGGCTGCGCGCCAGCGCCCAGCATGCGATCCGGCCTTAACTCGGCGGTTCTGTTCGAGGAGCACTTTGTCCTCGTCACGCGCAAGGGGCACCCGGGGTTCACGGGCACGGAAGACCCGGTGGAAGCGTTCTGCAAATGGCCGCATGTGTTCTTCGGTTTTCGGTATCCCAACATCGAGAGCGTGCTGGAGGACAGCGTGGCGCGCTACGGACGCCACTGTCTGGTGCGTCTGTCCATGCCTAGCTTCGACCAGGCGGCCGATGTGGTGTCGCGCAGCGACATGATTTCTGTGTTTCCCGCCCGGCTGGCACGCCTGTTCGGCGACCGGCTTCAGAGCTTGCCGCTGCCGGTGCACCTGGAGGGCTACCGTTCCTGCCTGTACTGGGACCGTGGTACCGAGGACGATCCGGGCCTGCGCTGGCTGCGCGAGGAAATCGTGCAGGTGGCGGCGCACGCCGCCGCCACCGAACCAGTCCCCTCCTGAGCCGACGCCGGGCCCGTGCCCGGCTTGCCTCACTTCATGCCCAGTTCGCCGCGCACCTTCGTGCGCGTCGTTGTGAAGGCCTGCCACAGGCGCTCGTTGGCGGTATCGCGTTGGCGCCACTGCTCCACCACCGTGCCCATGGCCTTGTCCCAGCGTGCGCGTTCACCAGGTGGCAGCGTGACCACGCTGCGCTGCTTGTCGTCCATCGTGACCTTGTACTTGGCGTCGGTGTACTCGTCGAACATCTTGCCGGCCAGGCGCACGAAGGGCTCGCCGCTGAAGCGGTCGATGGCCTCGCGCGCCTTGGGCGGCAGGCTGTCGTACTTGGCGCGGTTGAGTGCGAACATGATGGTGGACGCGCCCATGGGGATGTTCACGTGGTTCGCGGCCGCATCGGCGATGCGAAAGGAGTGCAGCGCCAGCCAGTCCTTGGGGGTGCCGTCGACCACGCCGCGGCTGATGGCCTCGGCCGCTTCACGCACCGACACCGTGCCCACCGGTGTGGCGCCCAGGGCACGTACCAGCTCCTGCTGCTCCGCACCGCTGGCCTGCAGGCGCAGGCCACGCAGGTCTTCCACCTTTTTCACCGGGCCCTTCGTGTGCAGCACGTTGGGCGGGTTCACCAGCAGGCCGATGATGTAGAAGGACTTGTCGTCATAACCGCGCATGAGACCTTGCTCGTGCAATTTCCAGAACGTGAGCGAGCCTTCGGCCGCGCTCTCGGTCACGGGCAGGCCGAAGAGGTTGTCGTCGGGAAAACGCCCCGGGGTGGTGGAAGGGATGACAAAGGCGATGTCGGCGATGCCATCGGTGACGAGCTTGAGTTGTGCACCCGGGTTGCGGCCTGCGGCGCCCAGTGTGCCGCCCGGCAGGATCTGGATCTTCACAAGCCCACCCGAGGCTTCCTCGACCGACCTGGCCCACCGACCCATCACACCGTCAGGGGCTGTGAACAGGCCACCCGGCGGCAGAAAGGTGGCGTAGCGCAGCGTGACCGGCTCCTGCGCATGGGCGGTGCTGGTGCCGATGAGGCCTGCGCAGGCGGTCGCTGCCGCGAAGGCGGCCCCCATGAGATGGCGTCTTTGCATGTCTTGTCTCCTGTCGTGTGTTTGTGGTGGGGCGGGATAGCGGAAATCAGTTGGTCGGCTCGACGTATTGCCCCGCCTCGAGCCGCACGTAGGCCGAGGCTTCGTCGAAGTGCACGCCGATCGGGTCTTCACCGCGCTCGACGGCATCGACCTGGCGCGCGAGCAGGCGGCGCAGCATGACGATGCCGCGGTCGCTGGTGGCCAGGTGCTCCTCGCCGTGCAGGGTGATGGCGCCCTGGCCGACCTGTGCCTCCCAGTCGTTGGGGAAGTCGCGGCGCTGCTCGGGCGTCATCTGGTCCCAGCGCGGGCGCGTGGCGGCATCGGGCGCGCGCGGCAGAATTTCGCCCTTCTTCGTCACGCGCGCGGCGGTGTAGATGCGGTAGTGGGTGTCGTCGATGGGTAACGTCCAGCCGATGGACTCGACCTTGCCGTACTTGCCCACGTACGGGTTGGGCACCACGCGCAGCGTGGGCAGAACCACTTCGGTGGTGCGCTTCATGATCTTTCCGCCGTCGAGCCCGCGCGTGCTGAAGACCTTGACGCCGCGATCGGTCACGTCGAACTGCACCTGGGGCATGAGGTTCATGGTGGGTGTGAACTGCGTGCCACTGAAGTTGCCATGCAGGATGGGCACGTGGAACGGGTCGACGACGTTCTCGTAATGTTGCAGCCAGTTGCAGGGTGCGACGGGGCCACCAC
The DNA here is from genome assembly GCF_025699295.1 of Hydrogenophaga sp. Taxonomy (GTDB): domain Bacteria; phylum Pseudomonadota; class Gammaproteobacteria; order Burkholderiales; family Burkholderiaceae_C; genus Hydrogenophaga. The sequence goes on from NZ_JAILWB010000007.1 coordinate 101,720, forward strand.
CGCTGCCGATGCTGGTGTCGTCCACGTCGATGAACTCGCCGGGGTCGAGTTCCTCCAGCGCGTCGTAGCGCGGCAGCACGGGCTTTTTCCCCGGCGGGCCCATGTAGGCAAAGATCAGGCCGTAGCGCTCCAGCACCGGGTACCAGGGCTGGCGCGCGCGGTGGCGGTGCGCTGCGCCGCCGTCGGGCTCGCAGGGCTGGTCCAGGCAGTGGCCCTCGGCGTCGAACAGCCAGCCGTGGTAGCAGCAGCGGATGCCTTCTTCCTCCACGCGGCCGTAGTACAGCGTGGTGCCGCGGTGGCAGCAGCGGTTGTGCAGCAGACCGGGGCGGCCCTTCTTGTCGCGGTAGAGCACCAGGTCCTCGCCGAGCAGGCGCACCTCGCGCGGGGTGTCGGTGGCGTGGGACGAGAGACCCACCGGATGCCAGTAGCGCCGCAGCAGTTCACCCATGGGGGTTCCGCGGCCCACCTCGGTGAGGCGCCCTTCATGCGACACGCGCTTGCGCTCGTAGCCGGTGCCGTCGTCCAGCGGGACGGGGTGGATGGGGATGTTCATGTCGCAGGGTCTCCTTCGCATCGTTGTGGCGATGGAGTCTAGGAGGCGCCCCGACCGGAACCAAGTCGGAATTTCGGATAAGAGATATGGCCCGCGCCGATATCACCCCGTCACACCGAGCCATCCGCGCACGATCGGCGTCGGCGTGGTGGAGGTGGTGGCGGGCCCGGGCTGGTCAGCCGAAAGTGGTATCGCTCGGCGCGTGGGCGTCGCCCACGTACAGCTTGAGCAGCGGGCCTTCGCCGTCGTGTTCCCACACCCGGCCGAGGATGGGGAACTGCCGGCCGCCGACGCGCACGAGGTCTCCCTTGGCGGGGGGCACCGCGTGGTCGCGCCAGAAGTCCGGCACGGTGACGGGCGTGCGGCGGATCCAGGCCTGGTCGTCGGCGCTGAAGACCAGGACGGTGCGCAGGGGTTGCTGGGTCATGGGGACTCCTTGGATGGTCTCGCTGGCGGCGATGGTGGCAGCTTGTCGCGAGCGGCACTCGCTGGCGCCGAAGGTGCCATTCTGCATGGAGGGGCACGCGCTCAGTGCCGGTGCGCGTGGTGGGCGTCGGGCACGTGGGGGTGGGCGTGGCGCAGCGGTGTGTGCGTGTGGGCGTGGCTGTGCGGGCCCGCGGGCATGGGGTCGTGTGTGTGGTTGTGGTGGCCGTCGTCGTGCGTGTGCGCGTGTTCGTGTTCCAGCGCTTCGTGCTCGTGCGGGTGCTCGTGGCGCTCGGCCAGGTGCAGCCACACGCCCGACAACATCAGGGCCCCGCCCACCAGGACCAGGGCGGAGATCGCACGCTCCCCCAGGGCAAACGCACCGAGGGCGCCGATGAAGGGCGCAAACGCGAATACCGAGCCGGTGCGCGCCGCACCGAAGGCGCGCTGCGCGAGCAGGTAGAAGCGCAGGCTCAGCCCGTAGCCGCTGGCGCCCACCGCGAGCAGCGCGAGCGCGGCCCACGCACCGGGCAGCGGTTCGCCCCACAGGAAAGCCAGCACGGTGGTCGCGTTCGCACCCAGCAGTGCCTTGACCCAGACGACCTGGCCCGGATCGCGCTCGGCCACGCCGCGCGAAAGCGTGTTGTCCACGCCCCAGGCCGCGGTGGCCAGCAGCACCGCGAGCAGGCCGAGCAACTGCACGCGTCCCGCCAGACCCTGCTCGACCACCAGCACCGCGCCGCCGGCCAGCAGCAGGAGCATGGCCGTGGCAACGCGCCGGTCCAGCGTCTCGTGGTACCAGCGCCAGGCCAGTACCGCGGTGAACACGGCTTCGAGCGTGAGCATCAGCGAGGCGCTGGAGCCGCTGGTGCGCTGCAGGCCCCAGGCCAGCGCCACCGGCCCCACCACCGCGCCCATTCCGGCCATGGCGAGCAGGCGCGGCAGGTCGGTGCGGCGCAGCTGGGCTTCGCGGCTGGCCGGCCGCCGCAACACGATCGCCACGACCGCCGCGCCGATGTACAGCAAGGCGGCGGTGGAAAAAGGCCCCAGGCCCGCCCCGAAGCGCTGGACCAGGGGCGTGCTCAGGCCGAACAGTGCCGCAGCGAGCAGGGCGAGCAGGCCGCCTTGCAGCGCGGGGCTGGAGAGGCGGTCCGCGCCCATGTCATTGCCCGGTGAAGTTGGCGGCAATGAAGTTGCCCGGTGGTGTGAAGAACATGTACAGCGTTTCCTTGCTCTTGTCTGCGGCAGCCGGGTTCCGGAAGGTCACGCGCCACTCCTTGCCCTTCTTGCCATCGACGGTTTCGATCGTGTCGTGTTTCACGGCGCGCCAGCTCGCGTCGAGCTTGCCGCCCTTGACGAGCGCGTCCTTGCGCTGGAGGGCGCAGCCGGTCACGGTGGCTTCGGCGGCGGGCTTGTTGCCATGGAAGTGGCAGTTTCCGCCTTCTGCGGCGAAAACGGCGGGCGCACAGAGGGCGGCGGCGACAACGGAGGTGGCGATGAAATGGTTCTTCATGATGGTGTCCTGGATGAATGGGGAGGGATGGGATTCACTTGAGCGTGTTGCGGCTGTCGTCGGTGGTGTCCTCGATGGCCATGTCTTCGTGGGCATGCTGGTGCTCGGCGGCGGGGAAGCGGAAGCTGTCGGGATGTGCGTCGTGCTGGTAGCCGTGCAACTGCGTGAACAGCAGGTACACCCCGGCGTAGATCAGCGCCAGATTGGCCGCGTGGCTGAAGCGCCGGAACGACGGCCGGTGCCGCCACGCGGCGAGCATCGCCACCATCACCACCAGTGCCGCGATCTGGCCCACCTCCACGCCCACGTTGAAACTCAGGATGCGCCACAACATGGCGACGGGGTCGTCGCCCAGGGGCAATTGCTGCAAGCGGGTGGACAGGCCGAAACCGTGCAGCAGCCCGAAGCCGAACACCGCCATCAAGAGGTTGGGTGACTTCATGTCGAAGTGCTTCTGGAAGCCGCCGTTGTTGTCGAAGCCCTTGTAGATCACGCTGATGGCGATGATGGCGTCGACCAGGTAGTAGTTCCAGGTGATCTTGAAGTAGGTGGCGAAGATCAGCGTGATGCAGTGGCCGATGGTGAAGACAGTGACGAACCTGGCCACGTCCCTGAACGTGGTCAGGAAGAACACCACGCCGAAGAGGAACAGCAGGTGGTCGTAGCCGGTGAGCATGTGGCTGGCGCCGAGACCGATGTACTGGAGGTAGCCGCCTTCGAGCATGCGCTGGCGGTCTTCCTCCGAAATGCCATGTGCGAGGGCGACCAGTGGCAGCAGCGCCAGCAGGCCCAGGGCCACGGTCCGCCGGGAAAAGGGAAGTTTCATGTGAATCCGATGGATGAGAGCAGGGTCTGCGCCACCGGGTGCGAACGCGGTCGCACCCATGCCGGCGGGCGCAGAACGGGAAGGGGGAGGCGGGCCCGGTTGCCACCGGGCCGGGGTTCAGGCCAGTGCCCGGGGTGGCCGCAAGAGGCCGTCAAGGTCGGCGGACGGTCTGTCCTCCTCCATGCGGGCCGTGGGCAAGGGCGGTGGCAGGTGCACCGGTGCCGCCGTCGTCACCGGCTCCAGGCCGGAGGGCTGCATGCCGTCGCTGGCATGGTGGTGCACCGGGGTGCTGGCATCCGCATCGAGGTGCAGTGAATCGTCATCGTGGTGGTGGTGGTCGACGTCCTGGGTGTGCACCACCAGGTGTGCGATCGCGTCCGTCTGCAACTGCAGCAGTCCCGGTGTGAGCCAGGCCATGGCTTGCCACAGCATGACCAGCATCAGGCAACGGGCTCGGGCGGGGATCGACATGCGGCGGATTGTAGGCGGGGTGGAGATTGCGTCGACATCATCCATGATCCGTATGTAATTGTTGATTCAATTAATGTGATGTATATTACAAAGCATGTTCTCGATGCTGCTCGTCACCCTGCCCACCCAGCCCAGCGCGGTTCGGGTGCGCATCTGGCGCGCGCTCAAGGCGCTGGGCTGCGCGGCTTTGCGCGACGGGGCTTATCTGCTGCCCGAGGCGCAGCAGGCGCTGTTCGAGCCACTGGCAGAGGAGGTGCGCGAACACGGCGGCTCGGCCATGGTGCTGCGGCTGGAGGCGACGGACGAGGGCCAGCGCGCCGAACTGCTGGCGCTGTTCGACCGGGGGGAAGCCTATGCGGCCTGGCGCACCACGGCCGAGGCGCTGCACACGGAGCTCGCCGCGCTGGGCGAGGCCGTGGCCCGCCGGCGCTGGCGTGGTCTGGCGCAGGCGCTGGAGGAGGTGCAGCGCACCGACTACTTTCCCGGCGAAGCGGCGCTGCAGGCCCAGGCCACGCTGGCCGACCTGCGCGACGCGCTGGATGCGCACTACTCGAAGGGTGAACCCCGCGCACTGCCCGACCACGGCATCGCGCCGCTCGACGCGCGCCAGTTCCAGGGCAAACGCTGGGCCACCCGTGCGCGGCCCTGGGTGGACCGCCTGGCCAGCGCCTGGCTGATAGCGCGTTTCATCGATGCACAGGCCGAGTTCGTCTGGCTGGCCGACGTGGCGCGGCTGCCGCGCGGTGCGATCGGCTTCGACTTCGACGGCGCGCGCTTCAGCCATGTGGGCGCGCGCGTGACCTTTGAGGTGCTGCTGGCCAGCTTCGGGCTCGACCACGACGCCCGGTTGCTGCGCATCGGCGCCATGGTGCACTGCCTCGACGCGGGTGGCATCCCGGTGCCCGAGGCGGTTGGCCTGGAGGCCGTGCTGGCCGGGCTGCGCGAGATGCACGGCGACGACGACCGTTTGCTGGCCGCCGCGGCGGGCGTGTTCGACGCCCTGCTGGCCACCCCCACCGAAGGAAGAACCCCATGAACACCCCCGTGCCCACCGGGCAGCCCGCCCCCGCGAGTTTCCTGGAGGCCTTGCGCTTCTGGCTCAAGCTGGGCTTCATCAGCTTTGGCGGGCCGGCCGGGCAGATCGCGATCATGCACACCGAGCTGGTCGAACGCCGCCGCTGGATCAGCGAGAAGCGCTTCCTGCACGCGCTGAACTACTGCATGCTGCTGCCCGGCCCCGAGGCGCAACAGCTCGCCACCTACATCGGCTGGCTGATGCACCGCACCTGGGGCGGCATCGTGGCCGGTGTGCTGTTCGTGCTGCCTTCGCTGTTCATCCTGATTGGCCTCTCGTGGGTTTACCTGCGTTTCGGCGACGTGCCGGTGGTGGCGGGCATCTTCTACGGCATCAAGCCGGCGGTGACGGCGCTGGTGCTGCACGCGGCGCACCGCATCGGCACGCGTGCGCTGAAGAACCGCTGGATGTGGGGCATCGCGGCCGCGGCCTTTGTGGCCATCTTCGCGTTCAACACGCCGTTTCCCGCCATCGTGCTGGCCGCCGGCCTCATCGGTCACTTTGGCGCGCGGCGCTGGCCGCAAGTGTTCGCGCTCGGCGGTGGGCATGGCGCGGCGGTAGCGGGCTACGGCCTGGCCCTGATCGACGACGACACGCCCACGCCGGTGCACGCGCGCTTTTCGAGGCGGCATCTGCTGAAGGTGCTCGCGGCCGGCGCGGGCCTGTGGCTGCTGGCCATGGCGCTGCTGCTGTGGACACAGGGCGTGCAGGGCACGCTCACGCAGATGGGCTGGTTCTTCACCAAGGCCGCGCTGCTCACCTTTGGCGGTGCCTACGCGGTGCTGCCTTACGTCTACCAGGGCGCGGTGGACACGCACCAGTGGCTCAGTGGCGCGCAGATGATCGACGGGCTGGCGCTGGGCGAGACCACGCCGGGCCCACTGATCATGGTGGTGGCCTTTGTGGGCTTCGTGGGCGGCTGGGTCAAGGCCGTGCTGGGGCCGGACGCGCTCTTCCTGGGCGCCGCGCTGGCTGCCACTGTGGTGACCTTCTTCACCTTCCTGCCCTCGTTCATCTTCATCCTGGCGGGCGGACCGGCGGTGGAGGCCACGCACGGCCGGCTGGGTTTCACCGCGCCACTGTCGGCGATCACGGCGGCGGTGGTGGGCGTGATCCTCAACCTGGCGCTGTTCTTCGCGTACCACGTGCTGTGGCCGCAGGGTTTCGACGGTGCTTTCGACACCGGTTCGGCGGTGATCGCCGTGGCCGCGGCGCTGGCGCTGTTCCGTTTCAAGCTGGGTGTGTTGCCCCTGCTCGGTGCCTGCGCGGCCGCCGGGCTGGTGGTGTCCTTGTGGCTGCGCTGATCGGAACACCATGAACCTGAATACTTTGCCGTTTGCCTCTGGCGTCATGCAGCTGCACGAGCTCCACCTCGGCAGCCTGGGCGGCGACGGCCAGACCATGGAGTCCGCGATGAGGCTCGCACTGGACGCGAACTTCGGCGGCTTCGAGCGCTGGCGCGAAGACTTTGTTGCCTTGCTCACCGCGCATGGCGTGGATGCGCGCTGGGCCTTGCTGACGTTTCTGCCGTGCGAGGGGCGTCTGGAAAACCTGGGCGTGGCCCCCGACGCCGGATGGCCGGACGGCGGTGTGCCGCTGCTGGCACTGGACCGCCACGCACCGGCCGGCGCCGGGCTGGACCGCATCGACTGGGCCGGCGTGTACGCGCGATACCAGGCGGCGGTGCATGCGGCGAGCGAGCCCTTCGGCTGTGTCCCCGCGGACATTTCGGGCGCGCTGGTGATCGACGTGCGCCGGGCCGGGGTGTTCGAGCAGGCCACGCAGATGATGGCGGGCGCGCGCTGGCACGACCCCGCCGCCGTGGGGCAATGGGCCACCGACCTGCCCCGGGACCAAGCCGTGGTGGTCTATTGCGTTCATGGCCACGAAGTGAGCCGGGCCACGGCGCTGCGCCTGCGTGCGGCCGGGGTGGACGCGCGTTACCTGCGCGGCGGTCTGGAGGGCTGGAAGGCCGCCGGGCAGGCCCTGGTGGCGAAGGAGAATGCACCATGAAATGGGTTACCCGCGAACGCCCCAAGATCGACCGCATCGCCTGCCCCTGGCTGATCCAGCGTTTCATCGACCCGGCGGCCGAGTTCCTCTACGTGCCGGCGGGTGAGGTGCTGCGCGTGGCCACGGCGACGGGTGCCACGCCCTACGACATCCCGGGCGTGGAAATGAGCCACGTGGGGGAGTTGTGCAGTTTCGACGCCTTCCTGTCGAAGCACCGGCTGGACGATCCGGCGCTGGCCCGGCTGGCTGCCATCGTGCGCGGTGCCGACACCTCGCGGCCCGATCTCACGCCGCAGTCGGCCGGCCTCTTTGCGATATCGCTGGGCCTGTCGCTTGTGTTCTCGGACGACCACGAGATGCTGCGTCATGGCATGGTGCTGTACGACGCCCTCTACGCCTGGTGCCGCGATGCCCAGGAAGAAACCCACGCATGGCCACCGGTCATGCCATGAATCGGACCCCATGAACAAAAAAATCTGGCTGGGCGCTCTTGCGCTGTGCAGCGCGGCCCTGTGCCACGCACTGGATGTGAAGTTCGAGCCCGTCGCACCGGGCGTGTACGCCCACATCGGTGACCTGGGCGGGCGCAGCGCCGACAACGAAGGGCTCAACGCCAATATCGGGCTCGTGGTCACGCCGCAGGGCGCGGTGCTGATCGACAGTGGCGCAACGCACCAGAGCGCGCGCCGCATCCATGACGCGGTGCGGGCGGTGACGGCGCAGCCGGTGCGCTGGGTCATCAACACCGGCGGGCAGGACCACCGCTGGCTGGGCAACGGCTACTTCGCATCGCAGGGGGCCGAGCTGATCGCGCACGCCAACGCCGCGCCCGACATGCGCTCCCGCGGTGGCGACCAGCTGGCCGCGCTGCGCAGCGTGCTGGGTGACAAGGCCTCGGGCACGGTGCCGACGCTCGCCACCCGCTGGATCGATGCAGACGACAGCCGCATCGATCTGGGTGGCGTGGTGTTCGAGCTGCGGCACCGGGGCGGTGGCCACACACCGGGCGACATGATGGTGTGGCTGCCGGGAAGCCGGGTGCTGTTCACCGGCGATATCGTCTATGTGCAACGGCTGCTGGGTGTGCTGCCGGTGAGTCACACGCGCCACTGGCTGGAGACGTTTGCGCTGATTGAACCGCTGGCGCCGGCGCACATCGTGCCCGGGCATGGACCGGTGACCGATCTCTCGACGGCGCAGGCCCACACGCGGGACTATCTGCTGGCACTGCGCGCCCACATGGCACAGGCGGTGAGCCGGCTGGACGATATCGGCGTCGCGGTGCGCAGTTTTGACGGCCGGCCGTTCGAGAAGCTGCTCAACGCAGCCGAACTCATGCCCGGCAACGCCAACCGGGTGTACCTGGAGATGGAACGCGAATGACGCGCCCCGGCTGGAACGGGCGGGCCGGTGTCAGGCAGTGACCACGTTGCGCAGGCCCAGCTTTTTCGTCATCGCGTCGCGCAGCACGAACTTCTGGATCTTGCCGGTGATGGTCATGGGAAAGGCGTCGACGAACTCGACGTAGGCCGGCACCTTGTAGTGCGCGATGCGGCCGCGCGCGAAGTCCTGCAGCTCCTGCATGCTGGCCTTCTCGCCGGGCTTGAGCACCACGCAGGCACACAGCACCTCGCCGTACTTCGCGTCGGGTACCCCGACCACCTGCACGTCCTGCACCTTGGGGTGGCTGTAGTAGAACTCCTCGATCTCGCGCGGGTAGACGTTCTCGCCCCCGCGGATCACCATGTCCTTGAGGCGGCCGACGATGTTCACATACCCCTCGGCGTCCATGGTCGCGAGGTCGCCCGTGTGCATCCAGCCCTCGGCGTCGATGGCCTCGCGCGTCTTCTCCGGGTCGTCCCAGTAGCCCTGCATCACCGAGTAGCCGCGCGTGCAGAGTTCACCGACCACGCCGCGCGGCACCGCGCGGTTGTCGGCGTCGACGATCCGCACCTCCAGGTGCGGCTGCACCCGGCCCACCGTGGAGACGCGCCGGTCCACCGGGTCGTCCACCGCGCTCTGCGTGGACACGGGCGAGGTCTCGGTCATGCCGTAGGCGATGGTGACCTCGTGCATGTGCATCTGCGACTGCACGCGCTTCATCACTTCGATGGGGCAGGGCGAGCCGGCCATGATGCCGGTGCGCAGGCTGGAGAGGTCGGTGGCGGCGAATTCCGGATGGTCCAGCGCCGCGATGAACATCGTGGGCACGCCATAGAGCGCGGTGCAGCGCTCGGCCTGCACGGTGCGCAGCACGGCCTGTGGGTCGAAGGCCTCGGACGGATAGACCATCGCGCAGCCGTGCGTGACGCAGGCCAGGTTGCCCATGACCATGCCGAAGCAGTGGTACAGCGGCACGGGGATGCACAGGCGGTCGTCGGGCGTGAGGCGGATCGCCTCGCCGACGAAGAAGCCGTTGTTCAGGATGTTGCGGTGTGTCAGCGTCGCGCCCTTGGGAAAACCGGTGGTGCCCGAGGTGAACTGGATGTTGATCGGGTCGGCGGGCGCGAGCGTGGGCCCGGTGGCGGCGAGCTGCGCCTGCTGCGCGGCGCCGGCCATGGCGGGCAGCTCGTCGACGTTCAGCATGCCGGCGGTGTGCTCGGCGCCCAGGCGGATCACCCAGCGCAGATGTGGCAGGGCTGCGGCCTGCAACTGACCGGGCACGCTGGCGTCGAGCTCGGGCGCCAGGCCGCGCAGGATCTCGATGTAGTTGCTGGTCTTGAGCGCTGGCGCCAGCACCAGCGCCTTGCAGGCCACCTTGTTCAGTGCGTAGGCCAGTTCGCTGTCGCGGTAGGCGGGGTTGATGTTGACCAGAATCAGGCCGGCGCGCGCCGTGGCGAATTGCAGCAGTGTCCATTCGGCCCGGTTGGGTGCCCAGATGCCGACCCGGTCCCCGGCCTGCAGGCCGAGCGCGAGCAGGCCGGCGGCCAGGGCGTCAACCCGCTGCAGCAATTGCTGCCAGCTCCAGCGCACACCCTGGTGGGGAATCACCAGGGCCTCGCGTTCGTCCCAGCGCTGAGCGGCGGATTCGAGCGCGGCACCGATGGTGAGGTCCAGCAGAGGCGGGCTGTCCATGCCCCGGGCGTATGAGGCAGACGGTGTGTGTTTCTGGTCCATGGGGTTCCTCGGTGCGGTGGGGTGGCGCGGTCATCATGACCATCACCAGCCGCGCGCACACGCCCGGGATTTCCCTGAGGCCGCGCTGTTCCGTTGCGGAGCACCTGCCAGGCGGCGCGGTACCATGCGCGCTGCCCGATCCACCCCACCTCGCCCGGAGGCCTGCGCACGATGAACAACAGCTTGCAGATCGACGACGTGGACGTGCTCGTGGAGGGCGCGGGTGCGCACACCGTGGTGATGCTGCACGGCTGGCCCGATACGCCCGCACTGTGGGACAACACGGTGGCCGCCTTGCGCGACGGCTACCGTTGCGTGCGCTTCTGTCTGCCGGGCTACGACCTGACCCGACCACCGCGCCCGGTGTCGGTCGACGCCATGTGCGGCCTGGTGCGCAAGATCGTCGATGCGGTGAGTCCGCACGAGCCCGTCACCCTGCTGCTGCACGACTGGGGCTGCTTCTTCGGCTACGAGTTCGCCGCCCGTCATCCGGACCGTGTGGCGCGCGTGATCGGCGTGGACATCGGCGACACCAGTTCGGGTGCCTACCTCAAGGGCTTGAGCGGGAAGGAAAAACGCATGATCGCGTACTACCAGATCTGGCTGGCCCTGGCTTGGAAGATCGGACCGTGGTGGCCCGGGCTGGCCAACCGCATGTCGCGCTACATGGCGCGCAGCATCGGCTGCCGCAGCGAGCCGGCGCGCATCGGCTGGCAGATGAACTATCCGTACGCCATGCAGTGGTTCGGCGCCCATGGCGGCCTGCGCGGCGTGGCACGGGTGGACAAGCTGCTGGGCGTGGACATGCCCGCGCTGTTCATCTACGGCCGGCGCAAGCCCTTCATGTTCCATTCGGCGCGCTGGATCGAGCAACTGACCCAGGCACCGGGCTGCGAGGTGCTGGCGCTCGACACCGGCCACTGGGTGATGCGCCAGAAGCCGGCCGAGTTCAACGCCTGCGTGCGCGCCTGGCTGGACCGCGCCACCGCCACGTCCGCATGAAGCCCGAGGACCTGGAGCGCCTGCTCACGGTCGAGATGCCGTACGGCAAGTACAAGGGCCGGCCCATCGCCGATCTGCCGGGCAACTACCTGAACTGGTTCGCGCGCGAAGGGTTTCCGGCGGGTGAGATCGGTCGGCTGCTGGCGCTGATGCACGAGATCGACCACAACGGCCTGGGGGACTTGCTCACGCCGCTGCGGCGGCGCTGAACGCGGCGGATTTCAGTCCAGCCCGAGTGCGTGGTACACGCGCAGCGCGGCCCAGGCGTCGTTGGCCGCGTAGATGAGCTGTGCTTCACTCAGGCGCGGGTTGGCCCAGTTCGAGGTGGCCGCCTTCTTCGATTTGATGAAGCGCCGGTTGAACAACACCGCCACCGCGCCTTTCACGCCCATGTCCTTGCGGTAGCCGCGCGCGCGGAACACGGCATTGAGCTCCATCACCGCGGCGGGCTCCACCGCCAGCTTGGCCACGATGCGCCGGGTGTCGTCGCCCAGCCCGAAACCAGCCTTGATGTGACCACCGTGCGCCAGCAGGGCTGCGACCTGGGCCCGGCAGTCCGGCTCGTGCAGCTGGAACACCCAGGCGCGTTCCAGTGTGGCCAGCTGCACGATGTGCGGCCCGTCGGACACCTGGTCCTTGTGAAAGGTGGGTTTGGACTCGGTGTCGAAGCCCCACACGGTGTGATCGATCAGCGCCGCGCAGGCCTCGCGGGCCTGTGCGGCCGTGCTCACGAGCGAGATGCGATCGAGGTCCAGGCGCTCGAAGGGTTCAAGCAGGGCGATCTCGTCCTTGTCGGGCGTGGGGCGGTGTTCGCGCGCGTTCATGAGCGGCCGAGGATACCCCGGCGCGCATAATCGCGCCCTTCCTTTCCCGACTTCATGCCGCCCACGCGCCCGATCCCATGAGAAAAACCTTTGCCCTGACCCAGGAAGGTCGCCACCGCGACCGCGTGCTCGAGGCCGTGAAACACGAAATCCGCAAGTACCTCAAGCGCGAACGCCGCCGCGACCTGCCCGAGGGCGTCGATTTCCTGGACTTCGACTGCCGTCTCGGCGCGACGAAGGAGGCGGCCGAGGTCGTGCACCTCTCAGCGCTGATCGGCCAGCTCGACGCGATCGCGAAAGAAGGCGGCGAACAGGCCTATGTGGAAATCCTGGCCAAACCCGGGGTGCGCAGACCGAGGACCGATACTGTCCGCGACCATCCGGCACAATCGTCCGATGCCCCAGACGACCTTGCCTCCGACGCCGAAAAATCCGCTGATTGAAGGGGTGGGTGAAGCGCCCCCCGAGGGCGAATTCCTCAAGTTTCCCGGCTCACCTTTCGAGCTGTTCCTGCCGTACCCGCCCGCCGGCGACCAGCCCGAGGCGATCCGCCAGCTGGTGGAGGGGGTGAACGACGGCGAGGTGTTCCAGACCCTGCTGGGCGTGACCGGTTCGGGCAAGACCTTCACCATGGCCAACGTGATCGCCCGCCTGGGCCGCCCGGCCATCGTGTTCGCGCCCAACAAGACGCTGGCCGCGCAGCTCTACAGCGAATTCCGGGAGTTCTTTCCGAGGAACGCGGTCGAGTACTTCGTCAGCTACTACGACTACTACCAGCCCGAGGCCTACGTGCCGCAGCGCGACCTGTTCATCGAGAAGGACAGCGCGATCAACGAGCACATCGAGCAGATGCGGCTCTCGTGCACCAAAAGCATCCTGGAGCGGCGCGACGTGGTCATCGTCGCCACCGTCTCGGCCATCTACGGCATCGGCAAGCCCGAGAGCTACCACCAGATGGTGATGACGCTGCGCACCGGCGACAAGATCGGCCAGCGCGACCTCATCGCGCAACTGGTGCGCATGCAGTACGCGCGCAACGAGCAGGACTTCTCGCGCGGCAAGTTTCGCGTGCGCGGCGACACCATTGACGTGTTCCCGGCCGAGCATTCCGAGATGGCGATCCGCATCGAGCTGTTCGACGACGAGGTCGAGACGCTGCAGTTGTTCGACCCGCTCACCGGCAAGGTGCGTCAGAAGATCCCGCGATTCACCGTCTACCCCAGCAGCCACTACGTGACGCCACGCGAACAGGTGTTGCAGGCGGTGGAGGCGATCAAGCTGGAGCTGTCCGACCGCCTCAAGGAACTGGTGAGTGCAGGCAAGCTGGTGGAAGCCCAGCGGCTGGAGCAGCGCACCCGCTTTGACCTGGAAATGCTCAGCGAGGTCGGCCACTGCAAGGGCATCGAGAACTACTCGCGCCACCTGGCCGGCAGCGCGCCTGGGGAGCCACCGTCGACACTCACCGACTACCTGCCAAGGGACGCGGTGATGTTCCTGGACGAGAGCCACGTGCTCATGGGCCAGTTCGGCGGGATGTACAACGGCGACCGCGCGCGCAAGACCACGCTGGTGGAGTACGGTTTTCGCCTGCCCAGTGCGCTGGACAACCGGCCCCTGAAGCTCGAGGAATTCGAGCAGCGCATGCGCCAGGTGGTGTTCGTCTCGGCCACGCCGGCCGACTACGAGAAGACCCATTCCGGCCAGGTGGTGGAGCAGCTGGTGCGCCCGACCGGCCTGGTCGATCCTGAACTGGAGGTGCGCCCTGCAGTGCACCAGGTGGACGACGTGCTCCAGGAGATCCGCGTTCGCGTCGAGAAGAACGAGCGCGTGCTCATCACCACGCTGACCAAGCGCATGGCCGAGCAGCTCACCGACTACCTGACCGAAAACGGCGTGAAGGTGCGCTATCTGCACAGCGATGTCGACACTGTGGAGCGGGTCGAAATCATCCGCGACCTGCGTCTGGGCGCGTTCGACGTGCTGGTGGGCATCAATCTGCTGCGCGAGGGCCTGGACATCCCCGAGGTGTCGCTGGTGGCCATCCTGGACGCCGACAAGGAAGGCTTCCTGCGCTCCGAGCGCAGCCTGATCCAGACCATCGGGCGCGCCGCGCGCAACCTCAACGGCCGCGCCATCCTCTACGCTGACCGGGTCACCGACTCGATGAAGAGGGCGATGGACGAAACCCTGCGGCGGCGCGACAGGCAGGTCGCCCACAACCTGGCCATGGGGATCGAGCCGCGCAGCATCAACAAGCGCATCAAAGACCTGATCGACGGTGTCTACAGCGAGAAGGCGGGCAAGGAGGCCGACCGCCTGGCCGCCGAGAGCGCGCACCGCGCCAGCATCGAGGAGATGAGCGAGAAGGACGTGGCGCGCGAGATCAAGCGGCTGGAAAAGCTCATGCTGGAACACGCGCGCAACTTGGAGTTCGAGAAGGCCGCTGGCGTGCGCGATCAGCTGGCCCGGCTCAAGGCCCAGGTGTTCGGGGCGCCGGGCACCGACAGCCTGGTCTGAGCGACCCCGGCCGGGCGATACCCTGCCGGGGTTGGGCAGGGTAAACCAGTAAGATGCCGAGCAAATCACTGGGGCTTCGGGTATACTCGACGAAAACAGTCGGGAAAGCCTTCGGCAAACAGATCCGCAACGGATCGGGGCGGGTGGAGAAGGGGGTTTACCGGGTTTGTTGCCCGTTGGACCATGCCACGACAGTCAAGCCAACACTTCAAGGAGCTTGAGATGCGCCTCACGACCAAAGGCCGCTTTGCGGTCACCGCCATGATCGATCTGGCCCTGCGCCAGAACAACGGTCCCGTCACGCTCGCGGCTATCAGCCAGCGTCAGCAGATTTCTTTGTCCTATCTGGAGCAGCTGTTCGGCAAGCTGCGTCGCCACGAACTGGTCGAATCCACCCGCGGCCCCGGTGGCGGCTACACGCTGGGCCGCAAGGCCGCCGAGATCACGGTGGCCGACATCATCGTCTCGGTGGACGAGCCGATCGATGCCACCCAGTGCGGCGGCAAGGAAAACTGCCTGGGCGACGGCCACCGCTGCATGACCCATGAACTCTGGGCCCAGCTCAATGCCCGGATGGTCGATTTCCTGGACTCGGTGTCCCTGCAGTCGCTGGTGGACGAGCAGCTCGCCAAGGGGGTTGTGGTGGAAAACGCGCCCCTGATCAAGCGCGCGATCTCCAGCGCGCCGGTGGTCAAGCCGATCCGCGTGAACGCACCCAATTCGGTCTTTGCCCTCGGAGGCGCCGCGTTCTCGAAATGACACCGGCCTGACCGGGGCATACGGCCCCGCTGTTGCCTCTTTCCACAGACAAGCCCACGAACCGTCCTTCCATGAGCACTCCGCACTTTCCCATCTACATGGACTACAGCGCCACCAACCCCTGCGATCCGCGGGTGGTGGACGCCATGATTCCCTGGTTGCGCGAACACTTCGGCAACCCGGCCTCGCGCAGCCATGCCTGGGGCTGGGAGGCGGAAAAAGCCGTGGAGACCGCGCGCGAGCAGGTCGCCGCCCTGATCGGTGCCGATCCGCGCGAAATCGTCTGGACCAGCGGCGCAACCGAGTCGAACAATCTCGCTCTCAAGGGCGCGGCCCATTTCTACAAGACCAAGGGCAAGCACCTCATCACCGTCAAGACCGAACACAAGGCCGTGCTCGACACCATGCGCGAGCTCGAACGCCAGGGTTTTGAGGTCACCTATCTCGACGTGCAGGCCGATGGCATGGTCGATCTGGATGTCTTCAAGGCCGCGATCCGCCCCGACACCATCCTGGCTTCGGTCATGTTCGTGAACAACGAGATCGGCGTCATCCAGGACATCGCCGCCATCGGTGCGGTCTGCCGCGAAAAGGGCGTGATCTTCCATGTCGACGCCGCGCAGGCCACGGGCCGGGTCGACATCGACCTGCAGGCGCTGCCGGTCGACCTGATGAGCCTGACTTCGCACAAGACCTATGGTCCCAAGGGCATTGGCGCCCTGTACGTGCGCCGCAAGCCACGCATCCGCATCGAGGCGCAGATGCACGGCGGTGGCCACGAGCGCGGCATGCGCTCGGGAACCCTGCCCACGCACCAGATCGTGGGCATGGGCGAGGCCTACCGCATTGCCAAGGCCGAGATGCACGACGAAAACGTCCGCATCCGCGCGCTGCACGACCGCATGGTCGCTGGGCTCAAGGATGTGGAAGAAGTGTTCATCAACGGCCATGAGACGCAGCGCGTGCCGCACAACCTCAACATGAGCTTCAACTACGTCGAAGGCGAGTCGCTCATCATGGGCATCAAGGGCCTGGCGGTGTCGTCGGGTTCGGCCTGCACCTCGGCCAGCCTGGAGCCCAGCTACGTGCTGCGCGCCCTGGGCCGCAGCGACGAGCTCGCGCACAGCAGCCTGCGCATGACCATCGGTCGCTGGACGACCGAGGAAGAAATCGACTACGCGGTCTCCACGATCAAGGAGAACGTGGCCAAGCTGCGCGAGCTGTCCCCGCTGTGGGAGATGTTCAAAGATGGTATTGACCTGTCCACCATCCAGTGGTCAGCGCATTGAAGGAGAAACACCATGGCTTATTCTGAAAAAGTTGTTGACCACTACGAAAACCCGCGCAACGTCGGCTCCTTTGAAAAGGGCGACGACTCGGTGGGTACCGGCATGGTGGGCGCGCCCGCCTGCGGCGACGTGATGAAGCTGCAGATCAAGGTCAATCCCGCTACAGGCGTGATCGAGGACGCGCGCTTCAAGACCTACGGTTGCGGCTCGGCGATCGCCTCGTCGTCGCTGGTGACCGAGTGGGTCAAGGGCAAGACGCTGGACCAGGCCGCCGCGCTCAAGAACAGCCAGATTGCCGAAGAGCTGGCCTTGCCCCCGGTGAAGATCCACTGCTCGATCCTGGCCGAGGACGCCATCAAGGCCGCGGTGGACGACTACCGCAAGAAACACGTGAACTGATTCCGATGGCCATCTCGATCTCAGAAGCCGCCGCAAGGCACGTCAACCGCTACATCGCCAAGCGCGGCAAAGGCGTGGGTGTGCGCCTGGGCGTGAAGACCACGGGTTGTTCCGGCATGGCCTACAAGCTGGAATATGCCGACGAGATCGCCCCGGAAGACGTGGTGTTCGAGGACAACGGCGTGAAGGTGCTGGTCGATCCCAAGAGCCTGGCCTACATCGACGGCACCCAGCTCGACTTCGTGCGCGAAGGCCTGAATGAAGGCTTTCGCTTCAACAACCCGAACGAGCGCGACCGTTGCGGTTGCGGCGAGAGCTTCAGGATCTGATGCCCCTGCGTTCACCCATCGAGCCGCCCGTGCTGTCCAGCGCCGGCGGTTTTTGCTTTCCATGACTCTGAACCTGCAATCGAACGACTTCGAGATCTTCGGGTTGAACCCGCTGTTCGCGCTGGACCGCGCCGCGCTCGATGCGCGCTGGAAAGACCTGCAGCGCGAGGCCCACCCGGACCGTTTTGCCACCGCCGACGCGCAGGCCCAGCGCCAGGCCATGCAGTGGTCGGTGCGCATCAACGAGGCCTATCAGCGCCTGAAGGACCCGCTCAAACGCGCGGCCTACCTGTGCGAGCTCCATGGCGCGCCCATCGAGGCCGAGAACAACACCGCCATGCCGAAGGCCTTCCTCATGCAGCAGATGCAGTGGCGCGAGGAGCTCGAAGAGGCCGACAGCCTAGCCGATCTGGAGCGCATGGCCGATGAGGTGGCCGCCGCGCGGCGCACGATGCTGCAGGAACTGCAGACCACCGCCGATGATTTGCGCGACTGGCCGGCGCTGGCGCAACAGGTCAGAGCCCTTATGTTCGTTGAGCGCTTTGCCCGCGATGTGGAGAGTCGCGTCGATCTGCTGGGACAATAGCCGGTTCCCGCATTTGTTTTTTGATGAGACCGTTGACGACCCATGGCGCTCCTGCAGATATCCGAACCCGGCCAGTCCCTTGACCCGCACCAGCGCCGTGTGGCGGTGGGCATCGACCTGGGCACCACGCATTCGCTGGTGGCGGCCGTGCGCCACGGCGTCTCCGAATGCCTGCCGG
This sequence comes from Hydrogenophaga sp., assembly GCF_025699295.1. Classification (GTDB taxonomy): domain Bacteria; phylum Pseudomonadota; class Gammaproteobacteria; order Burkholderiales; family Burkholderiaceae_C; genus Hydrogenophaga. Next base: position 119,594 of record NZ_JAILWB010000007.1, read on the forward strand.
CAGCCGATGGCCGTGTGATCCTGCCCAGCGTGGTGCGCTACCTGGATCCAGCGCAGGGTGGCGCGGGCCGCCAGATCGGCTTCGACGCGCTTGCCGCGCAGGTGCAGGACCCGGCCAACACGGTGAGTTCGGTCAAGCGCCTCATGGGTCGCAGCCGGGCTCAGGTGGTCGACGTGGACAAGCTGGCCTACACCGTGGTCGAGCAGGACGGCATGGCCGTGGTCGAGACCGTCGCCGGCCGCAAGACCCCGATGGAAGTGAGCGCCGAGATCCTGGCCACGCTGCGCTTCCGCGCCGAAGACAGTTTCGACGACGACTTGTATGGCGCGGTCATCACCGTGCCGGCGTACTTCGACGACGCGCAGCGCCAGGCCACCAAGGACGCCGCGCAACTCGCAGGCATCAACGTGCTGCGCCTCATCAACGAGCCCACCGCCGCCGCCATCGCTTACGGCCTGGACAACGGCTCCGAAGGTGTCTATGCCATCTACGATCTGGGCGGGGGCACCTTCGACATCTCGATCCTGCGCCTGACGAAAGGGGTGTTCGAGGTCATGGCCACCGGGGGCGACTCGGCCCTGGGCGGCGACGACTACGACCAGGCGCTGGCCGCCTGGGTGCTGGCACAGCGGGGTGTGACGGCCAGCCTCGGCGCGTCCGCGCGCGCTGCGGTGTACGCCGAAGCGCGGCGCGTCAAGGAAGCGCTGTCGTCGGCCGAGAGCGAGACCTTCCGCGCCAGTGTGGACGGCCAGAACATCGAGCAGGTCGTCACGCCCGCCGATTTCGAAACCTGCACCACCGCGCTTACCGCCCGCACCATGACCGCGGTGCGCAAGGTGCTGCGCGACGCCGGCATCGCCCGGGACGAGGTCCAGGGCGTGGTCATGGTCGGTGGCTCGACGCGCATGCCCGTGATCCGCCGGACCGTGGGCGAATTCTTTGGCCAGGAGCCCCTGACCAACCTCAACCCCGACGAGGTGGTGGCGCTGGGCGCCGCCATTCAGGCCAACGCGCTGGCCGGCAACAGCCGCGACGGCGACCTGCTGCTGCTCGACGTAATCCCGCTGTCCCTGGGCATCGAGACCATGGGCGGCCTGGTCGAACGCATCGTGCCGCGCAACAGCGCGATCCCGACCGCGCTGGCGCAGGACTTCACCACCTACCAGGACGGCCAGACCGCGCTGGCGCTGCATGTGGTGCAGGGCGAACGCGACCTCGTGGCCGACTGCCGCAGCCTGGCGCGCTTCGAGCTGCGCGGCATTCCGCCCATGGTGGCCGGTGCGGCGCGCATCCGCGTGACCTTCACCGTCGACGCCGACGGCCTGTTGTCCGTGAGTGCGAAGGAGCAGGGCAGCGGTGTGGAAGCACGGGTGGATGTGAAGCCCGCCTACGGCCTCTCGGACGAGCAGATCGCCGCCATGCTGCAGGACAGCTTCGCCACCGCGCAGCAGGACATCCAGGCGCGCGCGCTGGTCGAGGCCCGCGTGGACGCCGACCGCATGATCGCCGCCACGCGCACCGCGCTGGCGGCCGACGCCGATCTGCTGGAGCCGTCCGAGCGCGAGCAGATCGATGCATTGATGACCACGCTCGCGACCACCGCTGCGGGAGACGACGCCAACGCGATCGTGAACGCCACCAGCGAACTCGCCAAGGCCACCGAACCCTTCGCCGCGCTGCGCATGAACCGCGGCATCCAGCAGGCCCTGTCCGGCAAGAAACTCGAAGAAGTCTGAAACGCCCCCATGCCCACGATCAAGATCCTGCCCCATCCCGAATACTGCCCCCAGGGTGCGAGCGTCACTGCACCCACGGGCACCTCGATCTGCGAAGCGCTGCTCGACAACCAGATCAACATCGAGCACGCCTGCGACATGAGCGCGGCCTGCACCACCTGCCACGTGATCGTGCGCGAGGGCTTCAACAGCCTGAACGAACTCGACGAAACCGAGGAAGACCTGCTGGACCGCGCCTGGGGCCTGGAGCCGAACTCGCGCCTGTCGTGCCAGGCCATCCTGGCGCAGGCGGACGTGACGGTTGAAATACCGAAGTACTCGATCAACCACGCCAAGGAAAACCACTGATGCGCCAGATCGTCCTCGACACCGAAACCACCGGCCTGTCGGCCGAGAACGGCGACCGCATCATCGAGATCGGCTGCGTGGAGTTGCTCAACCGCAAGCTCACCGGCAACAACCTGCACTTCTACGTCAACCCCGAGCGCGACAGCCACGAGGACGCGCTCAAGGTCCACGGCATCAGCAACGAGTTCCTGCGCGACAAGCCGAAGTTCGCCGAGATCGCCGACGAACTGCTCGACTACCTGCGCGATGCCGAACTGATCATCCACAACGCGCCGTTCGACATCGGCTTCCTCAACAAGGAGCTGGAGCGGCTCGGCCGCGCGCCCATCAAGACCGTGATCGGCCAGGTGACCGACAGCCTGGTGATGGCCAAGGAAATGTTCCCCGGCAAGCGCAATGGTCTGGACGCCCTGTGCGACCGCCTGGGCGTGGACAACTCGGGCCGCACGCTGCACGGCGCGCTGCTCGACGCCGAGCTGCTGGCCGATGTCTACATCAACATGACGCGTGGACAGGACGCGCTGCTCATGGACCTGGGCGACGCGCCCGGCGAGAACGGCCAGGTCGAAGCCATCGACCTCAGCCGCTTCGAGCTGCCGGTGCTGCGCGCCAACGAACAGGAAGCCCAGGCGCACGAAGGTGTGCTGGCGGATCTGGACAAGGCCAGCAAGGGCAAAACCGTGTGGCGCGCGCTGCAGGCGGCCTGAAACGGGGCAAAATCTGGCTATAATCTGAGGCTTCCGAGAGATCGGCCAGATCAATCGGGCGGTTAGCTCAGTGGTAGAGCACTGCCTTCACACGGCAGGGGTCGCAGGTTCGAACCCTGCACCGCCCACCAAAAATAGCGTTACAGATCAAGGCCTTACGAGAAATCGTAAGGCCTTTTTCTTTTCTTCGGTGAGCTGGACTCCGACTGGGACTCCGTGAGGGTTTAACGCTCTTTTTCAAACCTCCCGCGCCGCGCGGCGTTGATCGGTTGGCGGCGCCACTTCCAGGTCCTGGGGCAGGCGTCCACGACGCTGACTTCGCTTGGGGCATTTCGGCTCGGTCACGTTTTACTGGCGCATGCCTGACACCCTGGTGGCTAGGCTGATCTCTCGGATGAACTACCCAGCGCTCTGGTGCGTTCGCCTAAGTTTGGCCAATATGCCCACGTTATTCAATCCTGGCCCCTTGCTCAGCCATTGAGCAGGGCAGTGTCTACACATGTAACAGATATGCTCTGTATTGCCCCTTACAGGCCATTCAGTATCGGGTAATTGTCAACAGGCATCAGTTCGAACGCTCGGCATTGGCGCGTTGGGCGGCTTCGTACTGGGCGGCGGTTAGGCGATGGGCGACGGTCATGGGGGCGATCCCGAGAGTGGGTGAGACCCTCATCAGGCCGCTGTCGGGCTCTAGAACCAAGACCGCGTGGTCTTGCATTCCAGATATATCGTGTGATATAAACAGGCCTACAGAGCACACGAGCAAACCATGAAGCCCGAGCAGATCCGCCACCTTCGCAAGACACTGGACCTCACGCAGCAGCAGTTTGCAGAGCTGCTGGGGGTCTCGTTCGTCACGCTGAATCGATGGGAGAACGGGCAGTCAAAGCCTTCTTCGATGGGGGTTGCCAAGCTGCAGCACCTTGCAACGCGATCCGATGGCCGAGCGGCGGATGCCGCAGCTGTCGGTGGCGGCTCCTGTGTCGCCGATGGGCACGCTGAAGTTCCCCGCCTGGACTTCCTGGGTGACGCCAACGCCCTTCGCGTACTCGTCGAAGGCGAGCGGCTGTCCTATGGACACCTGTTTAACCCTGCGTTTGCGACCGAGATCAGCGAGATCGATCCCCTGCCGCATCAGAGGATCGCGGTCTACCAGCGCATGCTGCCCCAGCACCGCTTGCGCTTCCTCCTGGCCGACGATGCCGGCGCCGGTAAAACCATCATGACGGGGCTCTACGTCCGCGAGAGCTTGTCTCGGCGGACTATCCGGCGCGTCATGGTCGTGGCGCCGGCCGGTTTGGTGGGCAACTGGTACCGCGAACTGCACAAGCTCTTTCAGCTGCAGTTCAAGATCGTGACGGGCGCTGACACCAAGGACGGCAATCCATTCGTCGGCCCTGGCAGCGACCTCATCGTGGTGAGCATCGACAGCCTGCGCTCCCCGCGCTTGTTCAACGCCCTGCGCGACTCGCAGGTCGCGCCCTACGACCTCGTCGTGTTCGACGAGGCGCACAAGCTTTCCGCCAACCGCGACCTGGACGGGTCGTTCCGCGCGACCGACCGCTACCGCCTGGCCGAGGCGATTGCCGGCGTGCGGGATCTGCCCGAGGAGTGGCGCATGCCCTGGGCAGCGCACCACCTGTTGCTGCTCACGGCAACGCCGCACATGGGCAAGGAGTACCCCTACTACTGTCTTTGGCGGCTGCTGGAGCCTGAGATCTTCAGCACCGAGACCGCCTGGGCAAAGTTCCCGCGCGAGTCCCGTGACCGCTACTTCGTTCGCCGCGTCAAGGAGGAGATGGTCGACCTGCGCGGCAAGCCCTTGTATGCCCAGCGGCTCTGCGACACGGTCAGCTACGACCTCTCGCAGGGCGAGATCAGCGAACAGGCGCTGTACGACCGCACCACGGCCTACATCCGTCACTACTACAACCAGGCCCGACTGCTGAACCGTCAGGCCGCACGGTTCGCCATGACCGTGTTCCAGCGGCGCATGGCCAGCAGCACCTGGGCCTTGCTCTGCTCGTTCCGGAACCGCCTCGCCAAACTCAACGCCCTGATCGATGACATCCAGTCCGGCCGAGTGCCCGAGGACGAACTCCGCAGTCAGCAGGAGCGCCTGAACCGCAAGGTGCGCGAGGGCCGGTTGGTGGACGTCCTGGCCGCGAAGACAGCAGACGAGGAGACCTCGACAGCCGGCGCCGAGGAACACGAAGAGAGTGAGGCCGAGGCGCTCGGGGCGTTCATCGCCACCAGCCTGGCGGAGCTGATGGACGAGCGCGGCCAGGTGCAAGAACTGATTGCCCTGGCCGAAACCGTGCATGCGAGCGGCCAAGAGTCGAAGTTCGAGCGCATGGCTGAGCTGCTGCGCGCGCCGCAGTACCGCGACCAGAAGGTCATCATCTACACGGAACACCGGGACACCCTGGAGTTCCTCACTCGGCGTCTCGAAGGCATGGGCTACGCCGACCAGGTGGCCTACATCCATGGCGGGCTGGGCTTCGAGGAGCGCGACGCCCAGGTCGAGCGCTTCCGCAGACCCCACGACGCCGAAGGCAAAGGGGCGCGCTTCTTCATCGGCACCGACGCTGCGGCTGAGGGCATCAACCTCCAGTTCTGCTGGATCCTGTTCAACTACGACGTGCCATGGAACCCGGCGCGGCTTGAGCAGCGCATGGGCCGCATCCACCGCTACGGCCAGAAGCGGGATCGCGTCGCCATCGTCAACCTTGTCGCCGGCAAGACCCGCGAGGGCCGGGTCATCAAAACCCTGCTGGACAAGCTGGAGGAGATCCGCAAGCAGCTCGGCTCAGACAAGGTGTTCGACGTGGTGGGCCGCATCTTCGAAGGCATGGCCATCACCGACTACATCCAGCGGGCGGTCGTGTCCGACGACGAAGCGGACAAGAAGGCCCTGGAGCTGGCCGGTCAACTGACGTCGGAGCAGATCAAGGCCATCGAAGCGCGCGAGGCGTCCATCTACGGCACCGGCGGTGATGTGCTGAGCGATCTGCCCCAGCTCCGCGAGGCCATGGCCATCGAGGAAATGCGCCGCCTGCTGCCCGGCTATGTGCGCCGCTACCTCGAACACGCCGCTCCGGTCGTCGGCATCGACTTCGTCGGGGATCTCGATGAGCACTTTTTCATGCGGCCACGCAAGCGCGGCGTGCTCGACAGCATCCTCCCCTTGCTCGAAACCTACCCTGAGTCGGCGCGTAACCGGTTCACGGTGTACCGCCCCGCCGACGGGCGCGATGCCATCTTCCTGCATCCCGGTGAGCCCGTCTTCGAGCGGCTGTCGGCAATTGCCATCGACAGCGCCCGCAACCAGGCGCTGCGCGGCGCGATCTTCACCGACGTCAGCGCCACCGCCCCGTACTTGTTCCATGTGGCGCGCGTCAGCGTCGAGCGCGGTGTCGACCCGGGGCTGCCGGCATTCCACAGCCCGGATGCCATCGAGCAGCGCCTGGTCGGGCTCAAGCAGTACGCCGATGGGCGTCTGATTGAGACGCCTGTCGAACACCTGCTGCTCCTGAAACCGACCCCGAAGCCTAGCCCCGGCAGCGTCGTTTTCCTGGCTCAAAGCGACACCTGGCGCCTGGCCGCGCAGGACCACATCCAGCGCGACATGGTTGCCAAGCTGGCGGATCTGCAGCGCATGAGCGCCACGACGCGTCTCACGGAAACTGAGGAGTACCTGCAACGAGCGTTCGACTACCAGGAGTCTGAACTGGCCGCAGCGCGCAAGCGCTTCACCGAAAAGGCCCGGGACGGCAACCGTGCCGCTCATGCCGAGCTGGATCGCATCAAGGCCCAGCAGAAGAGTCTGGCCCAGCGTCGTGAGCAGGCATTGCTGCAGGCTCGGCGCGAGGTCGAACTCATCCAGCCCGGCCGCGTCGAGATGCTGGCCACCGCGCTGATTCAGCCATCCACCGATCCCGACGACATCAAGGCCCGTGATGTTGAAGTCGAGCGTATCGCCGTCGAGGTCGCCATCGCGTTCGAGGCGGCCCAAGGCGCCGATGTGCGCGATGTCTCCACACCCCCGAAGGCGCGCTTGGCCGGCCTGAACGACTACCCGGGTTTTGACCTCATGTCCAAGCGCGCCAGCGAGGAACGCGGCATCGAAGTGAAGGGGCGTGTTGGTGTCGGTGAGATCGAACTGACCGAGAACGAGTGGGCCCGCGCCTGCATCCTGCGCGAGCGCTACTGGCTATATGCCGTGTTCGACTGCGGCGGTGTGCAACCACGGCTCCTCAGGGTGCAGGACCCCTTCGCCAAGCTGATCGCCAAGGCACGCGGCAGCGTTGCCATCGCGTACAGCGACATCGCCAACGCTTCGGAGGCCGCCGAATGAACTCGCTTGAGATCCGCACTGGAGGCGAGCCGCGCCTCACCGCCCCCAAGGAGAGTGCACGCGTCCGCGAACGTGAGCTGCTCCGTGTAGCCGGGCAGCTTACCGGTGCTGACGCCGCCGCAGCGGCGCAAGCCGCGCGCTTGGAAGTCCTGAAGTGGGCTGCCCAGCAAGTTGGCGATCAACTACCCGAAGCAGCGACGGAGGGGCGATCCTTCGAGCATCTGCGTGGTGGACGAACCTGCATCGCCGCAGGCTTCACCGATGACCACCGAGCGCTGTGGGCTCTGCGCGTGGACCGGCCCGATGCCAATGTTGCGCAGCGCACCTGGACCACGGAGGTTGTCGTTGGTCATGCCCCGGGCGGGGCGAGTGCCCTGTTCAGCCTGCGGCTGCTTGCCAGCAGTCCTGAGACAACTCTCCAGGTTGAGCCAGCGGTCCCCGGCCTGGTGCGACAGATCGCCACCACCTGTGGACTGCATCAGAGTGGCAGCCGGCTAGACGCAACCCCATGGATCATCCAATCTGAAGATGCTGCGCACGAGCTTGTTGCTGCGCTCCTCAGCCCCGTCCGAACGGTGCCCTACCTGGTCTGCTCCGTCGCTGAGCGCGAGACTCAGCCGGGCATCAACAGCCAGATGCTCGCCAAGGTCACCCTGGGGATCGCCAGAGTGGTGGTTGTCCCTGCGGCCTACACCTGGGTGCTGACTCAACATCTGGGCAAACCGCTATCAGTCTTCAACGGCGCCGTTCGCGCTTACATGCCCGGCTTCTCGTACGACGCGAACCCCTACGCACACCGGCTCTTCTTCATAGACCCCCAGCCCAGCGAAGAGCGCGCCAAGTCGACGCTCACCGCTCTGCGCTGGCTTGCCGCCAACGAAAGCATCCGGCGCCTGCACCTGGGCGCTGATGTGCTCGCCTTCTCCGCAGTCCGTGAGGCCAGTCTGGATGTCGAACGCGAGCTCCTGAAGCAGACTGGTTCGGCCGACACCGAACAACTGCGGGCTGCCCAGGCGCAGATCGATGCCTTGAAGGATGACTTGCGTCGATCCGTCGAAACCCAGCAATGGCTGTCTGACGAGCACACGTCTATCGAAGAGCACGCGCAGAGCCTGGAGCAGCAGCTCCGTGGTGCCCAGTTCCGGATCCAACAGCTGCTGGACCAGATCAAGGCGCGCGGCGACGAACCTGATGCTGGAATCCAACTTCCTGAGAGCTGGGATGCCTTCGCGGACTGGTGCGACGAGGTGCTCGGCGGACGTGTTGCGTTGTCGGGCCGCGCACGTAGGGAAACCAAGTCGGCTGGCTTCGATGACCCGCAAACTGCCGCCCGCTGCCTCCTCTGGCTGGCCAATGAGTACCGCGACTCGCGCATCAATGGCGCCAGCGGTGACCTGCGCAAGCCGGTCGACGAAGGCATCCACAACGAGCGCTGCGGCGCTGACAGCTTCGAGTTCGGCTGGGGAACCCGCAAGGTGTCTGTCGAGTGGCACCTCAAGAACGGCGGCAACACCCGCGATCCGCGTCGCTGCCTGCGCATCTACTACTTCTGGGACGAGGAAAGCCAAATGGTGGTAATCGCCACCATGCCGGCACACATCCGGACCGGGGCGACCTGAAGGAACCAACCATGAACAATGACAAACGGCTCATCGAAGTCGCCTTTCCGCTCAAGCAGACATCAATCGACTCGGTGCATGAGAAGAACGTGCGCCACGGGCACATCTCCACGCTGCACATCTGGCCGGCACGTCGCCCCCTTGCGGCCAGCCGTGCGGCGTTGATCGCCACGCTGTTGCCCGACCCGGGCGACAAGGACAAGCGCGATGAGCTCCTGAAGCGGCTGGGCGGAACGCTCAACAAGACGCTCAAGAAAAAGAAGATGCCCAGCGGGCGCATCGAAGAAATCGAGGCCTGGGAGACCGATGGGGGCGTCTTGCGGTGGGGGCGCGAGGTTGGCCCGGACATGGAGTGGTTCCGGGACGAGATCCGGCGTGTCTACGGCGGCCGTCAGCCCAAGGTACTCGACCCGTTCTCTGGCGGCGGCGCCATACCGTTGGAAGCTATGCGCCTGGGCTGCGACGTGACTGCAGTGGACATCAATCCCGTCGCGTGGCTCGTGCTCCGGTGCACGTTGGAGTACCCGCAGAGGCATGCGAACTTCAATCGACCGCTGCCGGCATTCGTCAGCACGGACGAGACGTTCATGACGGGCTACCTCAAGGCGAAGGACATGACGCCGGCGCAGATCAAGCGCCATCTTCGGGATGCCAAGACCAAGCAGGCAGTCCTGCCGCCTTCCAGCGTCATGGAGACGGTTGAACGTGGTGAGAACCTGAGCTTTCTGGAGCGCCCAGAGGTCGATTCCGATCTCATGCAGGCCGGCTTGGCCTGGCATGTCCGGGCATGGGGCCGATGGGTCCTGGAGAGGGCTCGCGCGGAACTCGCAACGTTGTACCCGACCTATGCCGAGTACTGCTCCGTCAAACCGTATCGGCGCGTTCATCTTGATGTGGACGAACCCTTGAAACTGGTGCCGAGCAACGACGCTGGTGAGCACCAAGTCGACGTCCTGAACGCAGGATTCGATGCCGCGCATCTGGACAACCCCGCCAATCCACGCTGGGTTGCAAAGCCCACGGTTGCATACCTGTGGGCCCGCACTGTCAACTGCAAGGCGTGCCGCGCCGAAGTGCCTTTGCTGAAGACACGCTGGCTCGCCAAGAAGGACAACAAGCGCGTGGTGCTGACCATGCGGCCGCGCGGGGATCGGAGCGGCGTCGAGTTCGGGATCGAGACGGATGCCAAGACCCAAGGCGGGAACGCGGCGCAGAAGCGCGAGTACGACAAGAAGCTCGGGCAGGGGACCATGAGCCGCTCTGGAGTCACGTGCCCCTGTTGCGGAACCATCATGACGATGGAAGACCTTCGACTCGCAGGTCGCACTGATCGACTCAGCGCGGTCATCACGGCTGTCGTGGTGGATGGAATGGCAGGGAAGGAGTACCGCCTACCGACGTTGCATGAAGTCGAGGTTGCGCGTTCCGCCAGCTCACGGCTCGAACAGGTTTTCGCCGAGGTGCCGTTTGGAATGCCCACCGAGCGGTTGGCAGGAGCAGATGCACTGGGCTTCCGTGTTCCCCTTTACGGCCTCGATTGCTGGCACAAGATCTACAGCCCGCGGCAACTGGTCGCCCTTGGTTGCTTCGTCAAGGCGATCAGGCAGGCGCGCCAGGAACTGGCTAATGCAGGCTATGACGCGGCAGAGGTTGAGGCGCTTTCCGCATTCCTGCAATGCGGCTTCGACCGCATGCTCGACTTCAACTCCAGCATCCTGGCGTGGATCACTAGCGTCGAGGCGATCGGACACACGTTCGTGCGGTTTGCACTGCCCATGAATTGGGACTTCAGCGAAGCAGCCCCCATCAATGATGTTCGCGGCGGATGGTGGATGTGCCTCGAGGCCGTCGGCGAGTCAATCGAAACGATCTTGCGCGCTGCGAATTCAGTCGCACCGATTCCAAAGGTACTCAACCAGAGCGCCATCGAGTGCCCCGAGGTGGGCACCTTCGACGTCATCGTCACCGACCCTCCGTACTACGACGCCATCCCTTACTCGGACTTGATGGACTACTTCTACGTCTGGGACCGACGTCAGCTCGCAGACGTCTCAGATGCCTATCGGCTGGCATTTGATGCCCCCTTGGGACCGAAGTGGCGCAACGACACGAACGACGGCGAGCTGATCGATGACTCGTCACGCTTCGGCGGGAACCGTGAGGCCTCAAAGCGCAACTATGAAGAAGGCATGGCACGGTCGTTCAAGGCTTGCCATACCGCGCTTCGCCCAGAAGGCCGCCTCGTCATTGTGTTTGCACACAAGCAGCCCGATGCCTGGGAAACGCTGGTGTCGGCCATCATCAAGGCAGGCTTCGTTGTTGATGGGTCCTGGCCTATCCAGACCGAGCAGGCGGCGCGCATGCGTGCACAAGGATCGGCTGCGCTGGCGTCGTCAGTGTGGCTCGTTTGCAAGAAGCGTGATTCGCTCGCACGCGCCGGTTGGGACACCCAGGTGCTCAAGGAGATGGAAGCCAGCATCAAGAGCAAGCTGCGCGACTTCTGGGACGCGGGCATCCGCGGGCCTGACTTCATCTGGGCCGCCACCGGTCCGGCGCTGGAGTCGTACAGCCGCTATCCGGCGGTGAAGAAGGCGTCGGAGCCTGGCGCTTTGATGTCGGTCACCGACTTCCTGGGGCATGTCAGACGCATCGTGGTCGACTTCGTCGTTGGCCGCGTGCTGTCTCATGGTCAGGGCGAGCCCACGCCCGGCGACCATCCACTGGACGATGTGACGACCTACTACCTGCTTCACCGCAACGACTTCGGTCTCAAGGAGGCGCCGGCCGGGCCGTGCATCCTGTACGCCGTGTCTTGTGGCCTGTCTGAGCGTGAACTGACCGACCAGTACGAACTGCTCGTGCGCAGCGGCAGCGCGGCAGCGGCAGAAGACGAAGAAGACGCTGACGAAGACGAGGACGGTGATGCCGATGAGTCGCCGTCGTCGGGCGGAGGCGGTAAGTACAAGCTCAGGGACTGGCGCGCTCGAAAGCACCGCTCGCTTGGCATGGAAACGGCCAGCGGCCGCGCGATTCCGTTGATCGACCAGGTGCACAAGCTGATGCAGCTCTGGGTGGCGGGCGACGCCGTCAAGGTCAATGAATTTCTGGACAGCCGCGCGTTGCGCCGCAGCCAGGTGTTCATTCAGCTGATCCAGGCATTGATCGAGAAGAGTCGCGCAGAGGGCTGCACGGAAGAGTGCTCGATCCTGGAGCGCTTGCAGAACTACCTGCGCCAAGTCGGCAGTACCGCTCAAGCCCCGCTCGGCTTGGAATAAGGACAAGGAGAACCATCGATGGCCAAGACCACCACCAAGCCCTGGCACCAGGTCGTGCAGTTGCGCGACGACATCACCAACCAGGAGCTGTCGCAGAAGCAGTTTGCTGCGGACCTGTACGACGTCGTGATGCACCGGAACCCGGGCGTTTACCACGACGCCAAGGAGTTCTTCGCGCTGACCTACCCCACGGTCAAGTTGCGCGACCTCGCGCGCGATGTCACGCACCGCCTGTCGGGCAAATCAGAGAAGGCAGTCCGTCAGCTGCACATGACCTTCGGTGGCGGCAAAACGCACTCGCTGATCACGCTGGTGCATCTGGTTCGTGATCCGGCGGCGCTGCCCGACATCCCGGCAGTGCAGCAGTTCAAGGCGCACTGCGCGCTTGAAGCGGGCTTACCCAAGGCACGCGTGGCTTCGGTGGTGTTCGACCGCTTGGACGCAGAAAAGGGCATGGAGGTCACTGCGCCGGACGGCACTGTGGCCACCATCAAGATGCCCTGGAGCGCGATTGCCTGGCAGCTCGCCGGCCCGGCTGGCATGAAGTTGCTGAAGGACGACGGCACAGAGCGCGCCACACCCCCTGCAACTGGCGTGATGGAGGACCTGCTCAAGCTCGCCCGGAAGGGCGGGTCGGGAGTGCTGATCCTGTTCGATGAGGTGCTGTGGTTTGTGCGCGTGATGGCGGACACCGATCCCGCGTGGATCGGCCGCATGCGCGAGTTCATGCACAGTCTGACCCAGGCGGTGGCCAAGGTGCCGCAGTGCTGCCTGGTGGCCTCGTTGCTGGCGTCCGACCCTGGGAAGATGGACGAGCTCGGCAAGCAGATCAGCAAGGAGCTGTACGACGAGTTCAAGCGGGTGGCTGACGAGGGCATTCAGCCGGTCGAGAGCCAGGACGTGCCGGAAATCCTGCGGCGACGCCTGCTCAAGCTGGAAAGCTACACGGACCGGTCGCAGTGGCCCAGCCAGGTGTTCGGCGCGCTCAGCGGCGTGCAGGGCATCGACGACTACACGGCGAAGAACCGCGCGGCTGAGGAGAAGCGCTACGCGGACGCCTACCCCTTCCATCCTTCACTGATCGAAACCCTGTATCAAAAGTGGACGCAGCTCGAGGGCTTCCAACAAACGCGCGGCATCCTCAAGACCTTGGCCTCAGCGTTGCGGGACGCGGTCAAGTGGGACCAGCAGCCGCTCATCGGCGCCCAGATCTTCCTGGTCGAGCCGAAGGCCGATGGCTTGAGTGTCGCGGCCCGCGAGCTGGCGAATGTGGCTCAGCTGGAACAGTACGAAGGCCGCCGCCAGAACTGGACGGCCATCTTGGAGGCCGAGCTGGTCCACGCGCGAAAGGCACAGGACAGCTTGCTCGGCATTCAACAGCGAGAAGTCGAGCAAGCGGTGATGGCGACCTTTCTTCACTCGCAGCCCATCGGACAGCGTGCCACCACGCGTGACGTCAAGGTACTTATCGGCGTGGGTGCGCCCGACCGGATCGAGCTGGACAAGGGCTTGTCACGCTGGTCCGATGCATCGTGGTATCTCGACGACACGTTCACGGGCGACCGCGAGGGTGGCCTGCCGAAGGTGTGGCGTCTTGGGTCCAAGCCAAACCTGAAGCAGATGCACCACGACGCTCGACAGAACGTCAGCGCCACCCTGGTCGACGAGGTCTTGGAGAAGGAAATACGTGGCGCGGGCAAGCTGACGGAAGGTGCACGCGGCGCCGGTGCCAAGGTGCATGTCCTCCCGGCCCGCCCAGCAGACATCGAGGACGACGGCGAGTTCCACTACGCCGTGCTGGGACCGAAGGCGGCAAGCAATGGAAAGCCCAGTGCGGAGGCCAAGCGCTTCATCGATGAGACGACCGGGCCCGAGAAGCCGCGCGCGCAGAACCGCAACGCGGTGGTACTTGCGGTGCCATCCAAGGAGGGCATCGATGTCGCCCGCGAGAAGGTCCGCGACCTGCTTGGGTGGGAGAAGGTCCGCGAGATGCTCAAGGAGCGCAGCGACATCGATACCGCTGCGACAACCCGCCTCGAAGGCAATGTTCGCGCCGCGCGCGGCGAGATGGTGTCGCAGATTGTCATGGCCTACTGCATCGCCGTCACGGTCAACGACAGCAACGACGTGGCGGCCTACCGCATCAATGTCGACAACGACCCCTTGTTCCCGAAGATGGTGGCGGACAAGCGCCTGCGGATCGAAAGCTCGGCGGTGAACGCCGAGGCTCTGCTGCCAGGTGGCCCTTTTGATCTGTGGAGTGCCGGTGACAAGGCGCGCTTCGTCAAGGACCTTGTTGGCGCGTTCGCGGCGACCGCCAAACTGCCGAAGATGCTCAACCGCGCGGCCATTCTGGAGACGTTGCTCCAGGGCTGCGAGGCTGGTGACTTTGTGCTTCGGGTCACGCGTGCCGACAAGTCGACCCGGACGTTCTGGAAGTGCCGCCCGGATGACAACGCGATCCAGGACTCGAGTCTGGAAGTCGTCCTCTCTGATGCCGCAGTGCTTACCGAGCTGGATCCGCAGCTGCTGGCACCCAGCAAGTTGCCGAAGCTGTGGGAGAAGGAGCCAGTGACGCTGGCCGATCTGTCGGCGTATTTCTCCGGCAAGCACTTCGTCGAAGTGGACAAGGGCGGCTACACCGAGAACCTGCTGATTCCGGCCGCAACACCGCAGGCGATCACCGATGGGGTCGGCGCTGCCGTCAAGGGGGGCCGGATTTGGCTGGTCAACGGAACCGTTAGCGCGCTGGCGGAGGATGTCCCGGCTGGTTTCGTCAACGACACGGCGCAGTTTTTTCCGCCACCGTTGCCGCTGGCTAGCGTCGACGTGCTGCCGACGCAGTTGCCCACAGCATGGCAGGGCGAAGCGACCAACGCGCACCTCATTCATGCCGCTTTGTCGTCGAAGGTGGGCAAGGTGTTGCCCTGGACGCGGGTCGTCGGTGCTCTGGACGAGGCCTTCAGGGTGGGGCTGATCGAACGCGCGCTCGACTCCGGCGCATGGCCGTGCGATCTCGGCGGTGCCGCCGCGGTCAAGATCGTGACCCGCAAGAGCGAGGCCAAGGAGCCGCCCCCGACCAAGCACTACGGATCGAAGGCTGCAAGCGCTGACCTCCAGACCCACGAGGTCCAGGATCTCGCCGACAACATCGACGCCCTGAGGGAGGCGACGGCCGGGCATCCTTTCCGCATCCGTGTGACGGTGGAGATCGGCGACGGCAGTCAGGTCGATCAGTCGATTCTCGACAAGGTGAACGCTGTCCTTGCGCAGATCAAGGCGGGCTGGAAGGCTGAGTAATCGACGGGCACGAACAGACAGACATGCGCTTCATCGCCGGCCCCCTCAACAAGCAGCTGCTCCAGAACCTTCTCGCCGAGGTCATTGAGCCCTGCACGCGTGTTCGGGCGGCGGTTGCCTACGCCAACCGCGACAACCTCCAGCTGTTCGAGGCTTGCGCAAAGCACCTGAAGCCACTGGAGTACTTCGGCCGGTATGACTACACCGTGGCCGTCGATCCAGCGGTGCTGAAGTGGTTTCTCGACAAGGCCAGCCCGAACTTCGACTGCAAGCTGGTGCCCGACATCCTGCATGCGAAGGTCATCTGGTGGGTGGATGCGGGCGCGTACATCGGGTCGGCCAACCTGTCGGACCGAGCCTGGATCTCGAACGTCGAGGCCGGCACGTTCCTTTCGCACGACGAGCTTGTCGAGACAGGCATGGAGCGGGAGCTCCTGCACTTCTTCGAGGAAGTGGATGACCGCGCTCGGCCGCTGACCAGGGAAATTTACCAAGAGCAGCTTCGCCTTGCAGATCGCCGCTCGGACCTTGCGAAGCGCGACTACGGGCTTGGGCAGCAATTCGACAAGGACCGCTTGTTGCCGAAGAACCAGGGCTTGGTGTTCGTCGACACAAAGCGGTCGTCCGAGAAGCGCTTTCACAAGTTTGAGCAGGACTGGAACGACACGCTGCAGGTGATGCGCTCCATCGCAGCCAGAGTCTCCGCGTCGGGCGCCAAACCGGGCTGGATCGACGCATCGGTGGCCCCTGGCGTTCAGGCGGACCAGTTTCTGCATGCCTACTACTACAAGCAGGTCAAGGACGGAAACCGCCACCCCTACGAGGAGTTCTTCGCCAGGAACTCCAAGAACCCGGAGATGGCTCTGCGGGATGCTTTGGACTGGTGGCATGCCGCCGACTTCGATCACTCTTTCGAAGAGCGCACGATCTATGAGTGGTCGCCACGACTGCACGAGCTTCTGGCACGCGACCGCATCTTGAAGTTGACCGAGGAGGAGTTCGTCGACGCCATCTCGCGCGTGCATGCGATACGCGACCACGCCATCAAGCAAGAGAACGAGCATCTGGGCCTGCCCGATAGCCCGCAGGCAGGCGACGACAAGGTTCTGAAATTCGGCGAATGGCTCTGGCGGCAGAGGTCACGCGATGGCAAGACGGTGCTCGACCTGTTGAACTACGTCGCCTGGGGCAACGGAAGCGTCGCGGCCCGACTCTGGAACGCAATCCGAAGCGACCAGTGGGCAATCCCTCACATCGGCCTAAGCAGCCTAGGGGAGGTCGTCGGTTGGGCCCGCCCTGACGAGTTCCCGCCACGGAACATGCGCACCAGCAAGGGGCTGCGGGCACTGGGCTACAACGTCAGGATTGGCGTGTGAGGTCGGTCGCGACGAGCATGACTTCGGCTTCGCACCTCGTTGGGAACAACCAATTTCAACTCAACAACTATCCTGGTGATTGACTTGCCGCATCAACGTCGACGTCTCACCGACGAGATCTACGAGATCTGCGAGATGTCGATGTTCTAGAACTTGAAGACTGTCAACCATCACAACAGACGGCAGATTTCATCGTCGATCGCAAATTCAACCTCCACTAGTTTTTCAAACCGCTGGCGGTAGGTGTCTAGGTTCATACCTTTTCTTCGGCTGCCATGAGGACCTAACCTTCGGAGGATTTTCTGCTTCTTGATCGCAAGGCGTCCCAGTCGAGATTCGCTTTGCGACTCGTAGGACAGCCGATGACATTGCCTGCATCGAAAATTCCTGTTGGCGAAGTACATCACGGAGCAGTGCTGCCGACATCCCGGGCACTGCATCAGCACCCGAGTTCCCCCGAATCCACATGCGGCATGGCTCAGATCGATGGTCTCCCGCACCAGCGTGCCCCCAACTTCGTAGGAAATCAACATGTGGTTTTGCGATGTCCTGACCGAGATGGTGGAGGTGGTCGCAAGAGTCTGAGGGTTCTTCCACCACCACATGCCTTGCCACGGAGCCCGGAACAGACCGGCTTTCTGCATCTGGCGAACATCCAAGCGCCTCGCATCTTCCACAAGGCGGGCGTTTCCTGGCCGGCCAGCTCCCGCACGCAACCCGCCCCATTTTTCGCTTCTCATTTCGGAATCAAGTTGAACCGCAAACTTGCAAGACCGTTCGCGGCCTGGTTGAGCAGGCTGACTTCGCATGGGCTGGTGCGCCTGAAAGCTAGTTGGCATGCAATGCGCCTCACATCAGGAGGGCACTTCGTCGATGGGAAGTAGTGGTCATGGAGTCCCCGCGGGAGTCCACCTGAGGGGGAAGGGGTGTTCACCCAGGCGAAGTTTGCAGGACCTCTGCCGTGGCGAGGCAATTCAGCCCCTTTTGGCCGGACAACCCGCACTGCCTCGGGTGCACGACGCCGGTGGCCAACAGCCCACCTCCACGCTGTGCTCGGGTTGCACCCGATTACCTCGGCCACAGCCTTCACCGTCGCTCCGGCCGCGCGCATCTCGCGTGCGTGTACAACTTGGGCATCGGTGTAGCGATGTGTTGGGCTTGAAGTGCCCATGCGCACGCCACGGGCGTTGGTCTGGATCACGGTGAACACATCGCCCCCCGCAAAAGCGACGCGCAAAGCAATTCCGGCGGCCACCGATGGTGGCGTAGGCCCAACATGCAAAGATTCGCCTGATACGGGTGATTCGGGTCAATATCCATTGCAGGGCCCATAGGGCTCTCTGCATACATCCCAACCCTCTCTCTTTTTCCCACTACATAGAGAGAACAGATCAACTGTCGGAATGTGCGGAGACCCGTATCACCCGCATCAGTGAGCTCAACGCCCCCCACCTGATGCGGGTGATGCGGGTGATGCGGGTCAAAAGCCACCCGCATGCGGCTCCGGGCAGAAAACCCCTCAGGCGAGGCCCATATCTGTCGCTTCATCGAAGACCTCCGTGGTTTCGCTGTGAAAGATTCGCGCGAGCCATTCGTCCTTGATGCGGGCTCCCTTGACCGCCTTCAGCGGCTTGCTAGTGCCGTCCTTGCACTTCACTCGGGGGTTGAAAGTGATCAGGCGGCCATCGCTGTTGGAGTAGACCTCGCCCATGAAGCTGTTCTTTTGCAAGACGTGCTTCGCGCCCTCGTCTGCGCACCACTGCCGGTACACGTCGTAGAGCTTGTCCTTGCTTACCCACGCGCCGGCATCGAACTCCAGCGCGTCGCTGATGAAGCCCAGGATCGGCGTCGTTTTGCGCACCAACTCCTCGACGGCCTCCAGCCCGCTGGCCGGTTGAATGAAGGCGCCACGGTCCTGCAACGCTTTCAGCCCGTCTAGCGCCCAGTTCAGGATCCCCGGCAGTTCGGCTATTAGTTTCTCGGTCAGCTTGTGGTCTTCGCGCCCGAAGAACGACTGGGTGAATCGCAGCACAATGAACCGTGAGGCCACCGCGCCGCCGCCGTCCACGATCCCGGGCAGGATATTGGTCATCAGCACGAAACGCGTCGGCAGCTTGCCCTCCCAGTTCGAGATTCCCTTGCGCTGCACGCTGACCGCGTCCTCGCCCGTGATGCGCAGCAGGTTCTCGCTGATTGACTGGAGGTCCGCGCTGCCGCTGATGCGGGCGTCCGAGATCACCGCCAGCTTCGCGTTGATCAGACCCTGCAGTCCAAAGTCCTTGCCGATCTGACCAAGCGTCGGCCCGGTGAAGTTGTGTTCACCGAGCAGTCCGCGCAGCACACGGGCGATGGTCCCCTTGCCGCAGCGCTTGGGACCAACGCAGATCAGCGCCTTCTGCTGCGATGTGTCGCTCGTTACGAGGTAGCCGAACCACTGCTGCAGGCTGTCGATGGATTCCTGGTCGCTAGGGAAGGCGTCTGCCAGGAATTGCAGCCAGTGCTCCGGTACAGGGGCCCGCGGGTCGTAGGCCACGTCTGCAGCGTCCACGCTGAAGTACAGCGGGTCGTGCGGTAGCAACTGGCGGGTGGGAAGGTGCAGAAGGCCGTTGCTGATGGCGACCACCTCATTGACAGCCACTTGGGGGGCCTTGGTCAACCAGCTCGGCATCCGCGTAGACGAGGGCACGTTGGTCAACGCCTTGACGGCGTCGATGGTGTTGTCGACAACGCCGCGCCCGGGCAGCGGCACACCGCTTTGCTCGAAGAGCCGGTACACCTTGGCCCGGATGTCGGCCACCGACACCGGCTGGTATCGGGATCCGTTCCACGCCAGGAACTCGTCCTGCCAGTGGCGAAGGCTCAGCGCACCCTTGGGCGTGGTGAAGAAAGCCGCCAAGAACGCACGTGCGGTTGGCACCGGCCACTCCACGCTGACCTCGGCCGCGTCCTCATCTGGTCCGAGACGCTTGGCCTTGGTCAGGTCATCGCGCAGGGCCTTGAGAGACAAGCCCGTAGCGCCCTTCAGCCGCTTCAGCAACTCGTCAACTTCGCTGGGCTTGAGGCCCTTGGCCGACACGAGCTCGGTGATCACGATGTCGGCGAGTTCCACTGGCGCGTATCCCGCGAATGTTGCTGCGTCGATGACGTTGGCGATCTCGGCGTGGGTCTTACCAGACGTTTGGGCAGGTGCCCGCAGTCCAAGCTCAGCCGCTGCCGCCTTGATCGCTTCGTTGAACTTGCCGCCGTGGGTGAAGTGACAGAAGAGGTCAAACGCGTCACCGAAGCGGTGGCCGCTCCTGGACTCGGCGCCCAGCTTGGCGTCCGCATCGCTGGCGCTCAGGCTGATCCAGTGACCATCGATCACACGCGTCGCGTAACTGCCACTGCTCTGGTACGGGCTACGCCAGTCCGACTCGTTCGCCGGAGACTGCTCGTACGCGTTGTCGATCAGCAGCTCTTCTACCCCGTGGGCTGTGTTGTAGGCCGCGATGACACTGGTATCGTCACCGGCCCCGCGTTGTGCACGCCGACGCTCACGCGAAGCTTGAGCTTCTGCTCGAACACGCTCAAGAGCATCAGAGTCTGTCTGGCGCTTGGCCAGCAGCTCGTTTACGTGCTGCTCGGCCAAGCCGTCGGTCGCCGTGTGCCCACGGCCGTCATGCGCCTTGCGGAAGAAGAACTTGGGCTTGCCATCAACGTTGCGCGCGGCCTTGGGCACGTTGGGTAAGTAGGCGATCTGCCCGGCCCGAGCCAACGACCAGTCCATCCGGCAACCGTTGGCTTCCATGTACCCGTAGAAGGCCATGCACAGCGCGTTCCAGTCGGCGAACGGCAGTGGCTGCGCCAGGGGAACCAGCGTGCGCCAGCGCTTCGATTCCGCGGTTGAGCTGGCCGTGCTGTAGATCAGGTGAGCGACGCCATCACCAAAGAACTCCTGCACCAAATGCTGAACCCGTTCGAGCGGGGTATCACCCTTGTCGATATCGCCCGGTATCGCCACGAACTGACCATGAAGGCGCTGGGCTTCGTGGTTGCGCCCGTCAAAGGCGTGGTAGGTCGAGGCAATCAGCGCCGGCGCGCATAGCTTCGGGATCGCCGCTGGCTCAGTTTGGTCAAAGACCTCGCCGAGCGAGATCGTCTTGTAGTCCGCACCCGACTCAATCTGGGTATCAAACGAGCCAGCGCACGTCAGCACACGATGGTGTCGCCACTTGGTTGTAGCCGCAGCAACCGGCTGCTCGTGGCCATTTAGGCCGTGTCCTTGCCCGCCGGTTGCCACAGAAAAATCAGGGACGGCTACAGTCATCTCGCGTGTCCTTCAGAGCGTGCGTCGCGCGTCAACGCGGCGGGTGATTGAGTGAGATCAAGGTTTTGCGCCCGGCGCTTCTCGGCCCCGGGCGCTACTTTTTTGGTACTTGACCACAGGCACAGGTATGCGATGAGGTGCTGCACTCCTGCCGCGGCTCTAGACGGCGCCTCGGGGTCAAGGCGGGGCCGCCCGCGCGAGCGAACCCCTGTGCTGGTGACGGTGCTGGTGGTCATGCGTGCGCCCCCTGCGCAGCGCGCTCTTGCTCCAGCTCTTCGGCGAAGACCTCGACGTCCTGCAGCTCGGCGCAGTGCCGTGCTCGCGCTATGCCGAACACGTACCAGCTGCCGTGAAGGGAACAAGGGCGCATCTGGTAGCCCAGCAGCGCGAGACGAGCCTGCACGGTGGCCAGACGCTTGGCCGGTAGTCTGGCCTCAAGGTCGGTGGCGGCGCTCATGCGGTTTCAAACTCGCCGCAGTCGACGCGGTGCCGCTCCAGCCAGTCGTCAAGGTCTTCGCGCAGGTAGCGCACCGCCGTGCCGATGGTGACCCAGCGCGGTCCCTTGATGGGCCTTCCCTCGCGCCGCGCGCGAAGGTCGGCCGTGCGCGTGTTGCGAATGTGGCTGCTGCTGAACCCAAGGTACTGGGCGGCTTCGGTCTCGCGCAGCGCGCGCGGTGCGATCACGGTGACCGGCTTGGCTGCGCGGTGCGTGGTGGGTTGGCGGGCAGTTTCCATGTGTGCTCCATAGGCCCTTCGGGGGCCGCGTGAGCACGACGATATTGAGCTTGGCTGTTGTTGTCCTCCCGGCAACTCTAGAGATTGCGGGAGTCAGTCCTCGTCAAACATGCGCTTGATTCGCTTGATCACCTCTTCATCGGAGCAGTTCTCCCAGTCTTTTGGTGCCACTGACCGGGCGTAGGTGATGGTGGCTATGCGACGAGTCCACTGGCGCGCCTTCTCGTAGATCGCCTCGTCGGTCAACCCTGCCCAATCTCTATCTGGCATCTCGCGCTTGTATGAGTGCACCACAGCCGCGTGGTCGCGGGCATCCTTCCTTCCCTCGAAGTACTTCCAGTACTCCGGTGGTTCGAAGCTGTTCCAGAGCTTGATCTTCTGCACTGTTTCTGGAGGCGTTCCGCGCTTTCCGGTCAGTCCAATTGCCCTAGCCAGATCGTTTGGACTGACCTGTGAGGACTGGTTAGCCTTGACCACCTTTCGTGCAACCTCCTCAATCCACGAGACGAGGTCGATGGGGTGTCCTTCCTCGTCGCGTAGGGCTCCGTCGGCAATCAGCTGCCACCGTTCAAGTGCATCTGCGCGCTTCATGCTGCAGCATCCAAAAGTGCAACGGCGGCCCGCTTCTGGTGTGGTGCCAAGTGTGCGTAGCGTTCAGTCAGGGTGATGCTCGAGTGGCCTAGCAGATCGCGGACCTCGTAGAGGTTCACCCCGGCTTGCACCAGCCGGCTCGCGAAGTCGTGGCGCTGGTCGTGAAATGTGAAGTCGACCAGCCCCGCGCGCTCGACCACAACCGCCCAGGACTTCTTGAGAGTCACGAACGGCTTGTCGGTGTCGCTGTTGACAAAGACGAAGGGCGCAAGCTTCACGGGCTCGCCGGCTGCCTTGGCTCTGCGCGCCGCTTCGTCGCGCTCATCGGCCATTTCCTGCAGCACGGCCACGGCGGTCTGGTTGAGGGTCACGTGGCGGGTCCGGTTTGACTTGGCGTCTGCCGCAGCCACCTTGATCTCAGCTCGCTGGATCGAGACGTTCTCCCACCTCAGCTTGAACAGCTCACCGCGACGCAGCCCTGTGTTCAACGCGAGCACACAGAGTCGGCGCATGTAGGGTGGCGTCTCGGCATGCTCCAGCGCCTGCATGAATCTTGCACGTTCGCCGACTTTTTTTCCCTGCTCATTGCGCACATCTGCGTACTCGTCGCGTTGACCCAGCCACCGGACGCGCTTGTCATCAGCGGTGTCCAGGGGTTTGAAAGCGGGGTCGTCGAGCGGGTTGCGGTCGATCACCCGCCATTCCACCGCCTTGTTCATGAGCGCCAGCAGGGAGGTTCGATCGCGGTTCAGCGTCTGGGGTGTCAACTCGTCAGCAAGGCGATCAGCACGGTGCTGGATGACATCCAGAACGTCTAGGGTGGCCATGTCTTCATCGACGATGGGCTCCCAGGCTGAGAGGATTCGCTTCTTGGTGTCCCGGCCGCTCTTGCGCGAGACGAGGTGGTCGGTCCAGTACCGGCCCTCAACGAACTTGCGCACGGTGCGCGACTCGGCCTTGGCATCTTCGACGCGCACCTCGCGCTTCTGGCCTGCAGGGTCAGTGCCGCGCACCTTCTCGACGACCAGCCGGGCGCGGCCTGGGTCGAACTGCTCCACCGTTCCGATCGTGTAGGTCTGGCGCTTGCCGGCCGCGTTGCGGTAGTCGTAGGCCCAAGACATCTTGCCGGTGGCGCCCACCCGTAGGATGAGCCCGCGGCACTCGGCGTCGCGAAAAGTCTGGCGCTCTCCATTGAGCTTGATGCGCTCAGCAATGAAGGTTTTCGTGAGCTTTGCGGTGACGACTTCGGCCATGGTGTGGACCCTTGCTGTGGAAGGGCAGGAATCCCCGTGACTCCTGCCGGGACTCCACGCTCGAACAAGTGCGGTGGAGTGCGACCAAGTGCAAGGTTAGATCACACAGCAGGGGTCTTGCAAGCATTTACCTAGGCGAATCGTTCTCATAAAGGAGTCCAGATGGGTGCTGGAAAGTTCTTGTAGGTGCAATCCAATACAAGCCAAAAACCCCCATTTTTCGCCTTCACACGGCAGGGGTCGCAGGTTCGAACCCTGCACCGCCCACCAGAACAGTCCACAGCGACATCGGCGAACGCCACCTTCGGGTGGCGTTGTCGTTTCTGCGCTCGGTTCACCCGCGTGCCACCACGCGCGACCACGATCGGCACATGGTCGCGAACGCCGCCGCAGCGGGTGTGACGGGCGCACCTTGCCTTTGCACCAGGCAGTTGTCGTAGCGGGGCGCCTGTTCGCGGATGGCGATGGGCGCGACGTGCGGGCCGATGAGCCCGCTGCGCACGATCTCGGCCGGCAGCAGCGCCAGCCAGTCGGTGGTCGCCAGCAGCGCCGCGACCTCGGTGAAGCTCTCGCAGGTCGCCGCGACCCGGGGCGAAGGGCGGCCATGGTCATTGAACAGCTGGATCGCCGTGCCGCCAGGTCCGCCGGGCGTGCCCATCAGGATCCACTCGGCCTGCTGCAGCCGTTCGAGCTGCCGGGCACCGGCCAGTGGGTGGCCCTTGCGGCCCACCACCGTGAGCGCGCTGCGAAACAGCGGTGTGCAGTGCAGGTCGGGCCAGTGGGCTTCGTCGGGTACCGCCATCAGCGCCATGTCCAGCGAGCCCTGCAGCAGGGCCGGACGCAGCCGCTCGTGCAGGCCCGACATCAGGCGCAGGCGCACACCGGGAAAACGGGCGTGGAAATCGGGCACCACGCGCGGCAGCAGCAAGGCCGTGGGGGTGGGGCCCACGCCGATGCGCAGCGTGCCTTCGTCGTGCCCGCCGCCGGTTGGCGCGTCCTCCAGCGCCAGCCGGGCCTCGGCGTCGATCAGCAGGGCGCGCTCGCGCAGGCGCAGGCCGGCGTCCGTCAGGCTCGCGCCACGCGCCGAGCGCAGCAGCAGCGCGCGACCCAGGGTGGCTTCGAGTTCCTGCACGCGCTGTGTGAGCCCGGCCTGCGACACGGACAGCGCGCGAGCGGCGGCGCGAAAGCTGCCGTGTTCAACGACGGCGAGGAAGGCGCGCAGCTGCTGCAAGGTCATGGGAGGTTCGGTCTTGGTGATCACGTTGTGCAATCAGTCTAACGGTTGCGCGGTTCCCAAAGCCGCGTGCGGCCCCTAGAGTGCACGGTCCCCCCACGCAGTGCCTTGCCAGCCACCTCCACGCCATGCGCCTTTTCTCCTACCGCGACCGCCCCGTCCATCTCGGCCCGTATCCGCTGGAGCGCCTGACGCGGCAGGACGCCATGCCCGAGCTGAAGGCGCTGGCCCCGATGCAGGCGCTGTCGTTCGACGACGCGGACCCCGAGTCCCTCAAACACGCGATGGCGCGCTTCATCACCATGTTCGATCTGGTGCGCGATGGCGCGGTCAACCCGCTGCGGGGCGAAGTGCCGGCCGGCGGCGCCGAGCGCGCCGAGCACATCAAGGCCGCGGGCTACTACTTCGACGCTTCGATGATGGCCATCTGCACGCTGCCGCGCGAGGCACTGCTGGCCGAGCCGATCCGCAACCCGCGTGTGCCGGCGCTGGGCGCCGAGCTGGAGGCGTCGCAGCCCAGGAGCTTCGCCGCCGGCATGGACATGATCCTGGCCGACGTGCTCGATTCCGCGCGCAAGGTGCACGGCCCGGTCGATGGCCACACGCACGCCATCGTGATCCTGGTCGAGTACCCGCGCGACCCGCGTGCCGACGAGCCGGGCTGCGACTGGATTCAGGGCACGCAGGCACAGCGCGCGGCGGTGCTCACAGCGCAGACCGCGGTGCTGCTCTCCACGTACCTGCGCATGCTCGGCTACGAAGGCCGGGCCCATTCGGCCACCTGCAGCGACGTGGACCTGGGCCGGCTGGCCCTGGCCAGCGGACTCACGCTGCCCGACGGCAGCAATCCCTACATGGGTCGGCGCTTCGGTCTGGCCGCTGTCACCACGGATTTCGCCATGACCGTGGACCGCCCGTTGAGCGAGCGTCAACGGCGTGTCCGCTCGCATGGGCCAGCCTGGTGGCTGGGCAAGGGCACGCTCAAGAACGCCTTCAACCGGGAAGCCTTTGCCCGGCGCGAATTCCGTCAGGGCGCGTACCCGTTCGAGACCCTCAAACGCCAGGACGACCCCACCACCTTCATCGACCACGCGCGCGTGCCGCGTTTTCCCAAACGGGCCGACTTCTTTGCCCGCGCGCTGTTTGGCGACCTGGGCAAACCGGTGCAGGACGGTGCGAAGAACGCGCACTACGTGATGAAGAGCCCCATCGGGGCCTGTGCCCGCCGCGCGCTGGGGGCGCTGCTGCTGCTGCAGTTCGGCGAGGCGCGCGGGCCGGTGGCCGCCAGCACGACCGACCCGCGGCGCAACGCCGACAACCTCAAGGCCACTGCCTATTACCTGGGCGTTGACGCGGTGGGCCTGTGCGGCGTGCCCGAGTGGGCGTACTACTCGCACGACGCGGGCGGCAACGCCATGCAGGCCTACCACGCCAACGCGGTCAACCTGCTGCTCGACCAGGGGCACGAGACCATGGAGGGTGCCAGCGGCGACGACTGGATCTCGGTGGCGCAAAGCATGCGCGCCTACCTGCGCTTCTCGATGCTGGGCGGCATCATCGGCGAGCAGATCCGCCGCCTGGGTTATTCGGCGCGCGTGCACTCGGTGCTCGACGGCGACGTGCTGCAGCCGCCGCTGCTGCTGCTCTCGGGGCTGGGCGAGGTCAGCCGCATCGGCGAGGTCATCCTCAACCCGTTTCTCGGCCCGCGCCTCAAGAGTGGAACGGTCACCACCGACCTGCCGATGGCGCACGACCGGCCGATCGATTTCGGGCTGCAGCGCTTCTGCGAGAGCTGCAACAAGTGCGCGCGCGAGTGCCCCTCGGGGGCCATCACTGCCGGGCCCAAGCTCATGTACAACGGCTACGAGATCTGGAAGAGCGACGCCGAGAAGTGCGCGCGCTACCGCATCACCAATGCCGCCGGCGGCATGTGCGGGCGCTGCATGAAGACCTGCCCCTGGAACCTGGAAGGCCTGCTGGCCGACGGACTGTGGCGGCAGGTGGCGATGAAGCTGCCGGTCGCTGCGCCAGCGCTGGCGGCGCTGGACGACAAACTGGGACGGGGCGCAATCAATCCGGTGAAGACCTGGTGGTGGGACGTGGAACTCGATCGCACCACGGGTGGCTACGTGCGCGCGGCGCAGACCAACCGGCGTGGCCTGCAGACCGACCTGGCGCTGCGCTACGAGGACCAGACGCTGGCCGTGTACCCGGCCGACCGCATGCCGCCGCCGTACCCGGTGCCGTTTCCCGTCAACCGCGACGAGGGCATCGAGCGCTACCGCGCGCTGCTGACGCCGCAGCAGTACAAGGAACGCGTGGCTGCCGGCGACACCGAGGGCCTGGCGCCACCGTTCCGCCTGCCCGAGGGCGAGCCGCCGGTGTTTCCGGTGCTGCTCAAGCGGCGCGAGGAGATGGCGCTGGACGTTGCGAAGTACGAATTCGCCGCGCTCGATGGTGGCGAATTGCCGGCATTCGAGGCCGGCGCCCACGTCGACGTGGTCATCGCGCCCGAGTACCAGCGCGCCTACAGCCTGGCGGGCGACCCCGCGGACCGCAGCCGCTACGTGCTCGGCGTGCTGCGAGAAGCGCAGGGCCGGGGCGGCTCGGCACTCATGCACCGCGCGTTCCGCGAAGGCCGCAAGGTCTTCATCAGCCGGCCCGCCAACCATTTCCCGCTGCACGAGGATGCCCGCCATTCGTTGCTGTTCGCTGGCGGCATCGGGGTCACGCCCATGATCGCCATGGCGCACCGGCTGCATGCCCTGGGGCGCTCGTTCGACTTCCATTACAGCGCGGCGAGCCGCAAGACCGCGGGCTTTCTGGCCGATCTGGAACAGGTGCCCTGGCGCGAGCACGTCAGCCTGCACATCAAGGACGAAGGCAGCCGCGCCGACCTGGCCGCGCTCATCCCCGGCTTCGAACCCGGTTTTCACCTCTACACCTGCGGCGCGCCGCGCTACATGGACGGCGTGTTCGAGGCCGCGACCCGGCGGCTCTGGCCGGAAGATGCGCTGCACCGCGAGTACTTCAGCGTGCCTGACGCCGACGCCTGGGAGAACCACCCCTTCGTGCTGGAGCTCACCCGCAGCGGCCGCACGCTGGACGTCCCCGCTGACCGCCGCGCCACCGACGTGCTGGCCGAGGCGGGCTTCGCGGTGACCACCAAATGCAGCGACGGCCTGTGCGGCGTGTGCGCCGTGTCCTTCGACGCGGAGCGTTCCGGCACCGTCGAGCACCGCGACTTCGTGCTCAGCCGGCGCGAGCGCGAGCACCGGGTCATTCTGTGCTGCTCGCGCCCGGCGCAGCCTGGCGCGAGCCTGGTCGTCGACCTGTAGACCGCCCGCAAGTCCTTGAACTTGCGGGCTTTTTCGCTGTTGTTCCGGGGTTTCTCCGGCGCCGGGAGCCCGTACATTCGCAGGAATGTACAAGCCGCTTCCCCTGGACGCCATTGCGTTGCAACAGCCGGTTCCCGTCAATGTGTGGGATCCGAAGGGTGTGCTCTTGCTGCGCAAGGGCGAGGCGATCACCTCCGAGCAGCACCGCGGCCTGCTCATGCTGCACGGCCCGGTGGTGCTCGAGAGCGACTGGCGCGCCTGGACCTACAGCTACACCACCGAGCTCGATCGCATGGTGCGCGACAACGCGCCGCTGAACCGCATAGCGGGCGTGAGCCACGCTGTGGATGTGCCGAACGCTACGGCGCGCGAAGAGGCCGGCCCGGTTGAAGCCTGGACCGATCTGCACGCTTCGCTCGGCACTCTGTTGCACCAGGGCGCCGCGGCGCCCCAGTTCTTCGAACGCATAGAGCGCCTTGCCACGCGCGTGCAGGGCTTGTGGTGCGCCGCGCCGGACAACAGCTTCCTGGTGCTGGTGCAGCTGCTGTTCGACGCGCGCATGGGCTACAGCACCACGCACGCGCTGCTGTCGGCCGGTCTGTGCGCGCTGGTCTCGCCCCACACGGGCCTGTCGCCTGGCGAGCAGGGCACGCTGCTGCGTGCCGCGCTCACCATGAACATCGGCATGACGCACGCGCACGACGCCATGGCCCGCCAGACCGCGCCATTGTCCAGCGCCCAGCGCCAGGCCGTGCAGGAGCACCCCACGCTGGGCGCAAACCTGCTGCGCCAGCTCGGGGTCATCGACCCGCTGTGGCTGCAACTGGTGGAAGAACAGCATGAGCGGCCCGACGGCAGCGGTTACCCCGCCGGCAAATGCACCACCGACGTGGCCCCGCGCCTGCTGCAGATGGCTGACGTGTACGTTGCCTGCCTGAGCCCACGCCCCGGGCGTGGCGGTCTGTTGGCGCAACAGGTGGCGCGCGAACTGTATCTGGGCCCGGACCAGCGGCCCGATCCACTCGGGGCGCTGTTCGTCAAGCATGTCGGCTTTTACCCGCCGGGCAGCTATGTGCGACTGGCCAACGAGGAAGTGGCGGTGGTGACGCGGCGTGGCCCGAAGGCCAACACGCCGCGGGTCTTCTCCATCGTCGGCCGCCAGGGCATGCCGCTGGGCGAGCCCACGCTGCGCGACACACAGGACCCGGCTTTCGAGGTCAAGGCCAGCCTTTCGCCCGGTGACGTGCGGGTGGTGGTGAACGTGCCCCGCTTGTTGACCCGCCGCTAGGGCCTGTTCACACTATTTTTCCAAGTGCGAAGGGGTTGAAAACAGCGCCAATCGAGGCGCACGGCGACGGCCAGACCGGGCGTCTGGCCTAGGAGTGCAACGAAGAGTGGCGCTGTTTTCAACCCCTTCCCTTCGGGTTGCGGCCAAAAATGCCATGCGCCGCGTTGCGAAGCCTCGCCGGGCCACCGGCCCGTCTGCGTTTCGCGCCTTGCGCATGGCATTTTTGATCCGCAACGCATCTTGGAAAAATAGTGTGAACAGGCCCTAGCGCAGGCGCCGCTTCAGCGCGGCAGGTACATCGTGGCTTCCACTTCCACCAGCACCTCATCGTCCGGCAGGAAGCGCGAGACCTCGACCACCGTGCTGACCGGGGGATCGCTCGGGTAGAACAGGCCGCGCACGCGGTTGTAAGCGGCATAGTGCGGCAGTTCGCGGAAGTACTGCACCAGCTTGACCACGTCGGACATCTGACCGCCATGCTCCTCGGCGATCTGCCGGATGCGCTCCAGCACGATCCAGCTCTGAGCCACGATGGGCGCCTCGAACACATCCACCGACATCTGGCCGGTGACGTAGCCCTGCCCGCGCAGCGATGCGAGCGCGTCCTTGGGCAGGTCCTCATAGCGGGTCACGGCCCGGCGCGTGGCAGGGTCCACCGCCACCACGCCGCTCATGAACACGAAATCGCCAACGCGTCTGGCGGCTGCATAGTGGGCCATGGGGGTGCCAGTGCTCATGAGAATCTCCGTGAATTGAGCGGACGTGGAGGGGACATCAGCCGGGTACACCCCAGGCCCGCATCTTTCCGGGGTTCAGCAGCCCGGCCGGGTCCATGCGCTGCTTCATGTCGATGACGTTCTGCGGCAGGTCGCCGCCGACCTTGCCTTCTTCGATGATGAAGGTGTGGGGGTTGTTCACGCGGATGCCGTTGTCGCGGAAGATCTGAATGATCTGATTCAGCCGTTCCTCGGTCGTGAAGCGCACCAGCGGCAGCGAGGTGCAGGTGGTGAAGCCGTCCATGCTGCGCAGGAACTCCACATGCATCAGCACTTCATCGCCGAACAGCGCGCGGATCTGGCGCACCTGATCCAGGTGCTTGCCCGGCGTGAACGTGGTCTGCAGGTAGGTCAGGCCCTTGTCCACCTTGAGCGCGTTCAGCGTGGTGTGGTTCCAGCAATATTCGACCAGCGTGTGGTGCTGGGCGCGCGCCTCGTCCGCCGTGCGCCGGTAGGTGACGCTGCCGCCGTGGGCGGTTGCCACTTGAAGCGCGGCGGCTTCGGAGAACTCGGCCACCAGCACCAGCGCGGCATGGCAGCCCTTGGGCAGGTGTTCGGCCAGCGAGGTCATGTAGCCGGGGATCGGGTCGTCCAGCACGGCGATGTTCTTCTTCACGATGCCCGGCGCGAGAGCCAGCGCGTTGCCGAAGTCGAGCGCGCGATCGGCGTCGTCAAAGGTGACGATCATTTCCAGCCAGGGGTGCGCCGGCGCCAGCGCCATCTCCACTTCGAGCACCAGGCCATTGGTGCCCCAGAGGTGGTGCATCAGCAAGGCCTCGGGGCCACGCAGTTCCACCACCTGCGGCTCGGCCTCCAGACTCATCGCACGGATACCGACAATGTTGCCGGCGGCACCGATCGGGCCGTAGTTGATCGAGCCTGCACCACCGAAGCCGCCGCTGAACAGGCCGCCCAGCGAGGCGCTGCGGAAGGTGGAGGGAATGCAGCGCAGTTCCCAACCCATCGGACGGGAGGCGTTGTCGAACTCGGCGAGGCGGATGCCGGCCTGCGCGCGGCCCACGCCGGGGCGTGACCACAGGAAGGCGTTGTAGCCGCTCATGTCCAGGATCACGCCGCCGTGCAGCGGCGTGGACTGGCCGTAGTTGCCGGTGCCGCTGCCACGCAAGGTGAGCGGGATGCGACGGCGTGCACAGGCAGCGGCCACGCGGCGAATCTCGTCTTCGGTGCGGGGCTTGACGGCGATGTCGCCGCGCTTGCCGAGCAGCTGGCGTTTGAGCACGGGGCTGAACCACGAGAAGTCCTGCGACAGTCGGCCGATCTTGAGGGGGTCGGTGATCCAGTCGAGGTCGGGCAGTTCGTGCTGCAGTTGTTCGATGGAGGTGTTGGGGGCATTCATGGCGTGTATTTCAAGGCGGTTCAGTCCTGGCCGATTTCGCTGGCATGCCAGGAGCCCAGCGACACCTTGGTCAGCCAGGCCATGAGCACGAACAGGAAGACGCCGGCGAGCGAGATCAGCAGCAGCGCGGCGAACATGCGTGGGATGTCCAGCTGGTAGCCCGCCATCAGGATCTGGTAGGCCAGGCCGGTGTTGGTGCCACCGGTGCCGGCGACGAACTCGGCCACCACGGCACCGATCAGCGCCAGGCCGGAGGAGATGCGCAGGCCGCCGAAGAAGTAGGGCAGTGCGCTCGGGATGCGCAGGCGCCACAGGATCTGGCCGCGCGTGGCGCGGTTCATCCTGAAGTAGCTTTGAAGGTCGGGGTCGACGCTGCGCAGGCCCAGCGTGGTGTTGGAGATGATGGGGAACAACGCCACCAGCGCGGCACAAACCACCAGCGAAGCCGTGGGCTGCTTGACCCAGATGATGATCAGCGGCGCGATCGCCACGATGGGTGTGACCTGCAGAAGCACCGCGTACGGGAACAGTGCGGTCTCGATCAGCCGGCTCTGCACGAACAGGAACGAGATCAGCACGCCGATGACCACGGCCACCACGAAGGACAGCACGGTGATTTTCATCGTGATGATCAGCGAATCGAACAGCGTGGCCCAGTCCTTGATCAGCGTCTCCATCATCAACCCCGGCGAGGGGATCAGGTAGGGAGGTAGTTCCAGGCCGACCACCAGACCGTGCCAGATGGAGATCAACACGATGGCGACGAGCGCCGGGTACAGGACGCGCTGCACGCGGGGCTGTTTCAAGAAAGGTGTCGTGATCATGGGTGAGCGCCCTCGGTCGTGTCGCGGCTGGCGCGAAGCAGGCTGTCCTGCAACCGTTTGGCGTAGTGGCTGAATTCGGTGGAGACCATGAAGTCGGGCGTGCGCGGGTACGGTTGGTCGATGTGAACTTCTTCCACGATGCGGCCCGGGCGCGCGGCCATCATCACCACACGGCTGGACAGGAACACCGCCTCGTGGATCGAGTGCGTGACGAAGACAACCGTGAGGTTCTTCTTCTGCCAGAGTTCGAGCAGGTCGGCGTCGAGCTTGTGGCGCGTGATTTCATCGAGCGCGCCGAAGGGCTCGTCCATCAACAGCAGCGTGGGTTCCACCACCAGGCCGCGCGCGATCGACACCCGCATCTGCATGCCGCCGGAGAGCGCACGTGGCAAGGCCTTGGCGAACCTGGACAGGCCCACCAGCGCGAGCGCATCGGCCACGCGGGCATCGGCCTCGGCGCGCGCCACACCGGCCAGGTCCAGTGGCAGGCGCACGTTGGTCTGCACAGAAGCCCAGGGCATCAGCGTGGGCGCCTGGAACACGAAGGCCAGGCGGTGGCCCGACCGCTCCAGCTGGTTCACGCCCTGGCCCCAGAGCTTGAGGCTGCCGCTGGTGGGTTCGAGCAGACCCGCCACCATCTTGAGCAGCGTGCTCTTGCCGCAGCCCGATGGGCCGAGCAGCGTGACGAATTCGCCCTCGCGCACGGTCATGTCCACCGGCTGCAGGGCCACGGTGCCGTTGGGATAGGTCTTCTGGACGCCCTGGACGTGAATGGCCGGGCCGGTGGACGGTGGGTCGGTCTTCATGTTCAGGGCAGGACGTTGGCGGTGCGAGCGATGTCGAAGCGGTAGGCCTGGTCGATGTTGACCTTGGCCGGATCGATCATCTGGTTCTCGACCAGGAACGCGTGCGTCTTCTGCAGGCGTTCACGCGTCATGATGCCGATGCCCTTCTGGGCCGCATCGCCGCTGGTGATGATGCCCATCTCCTTGATCTTGCTGATACCGTAGTTCAGCTGGTCGTCGGTCATGTTGGGGTTGTCCTTCTTGATCAGCGCGTTGGCGGGCGCCGGGTCGGCCAGGTAGCTCTTGTAGCCCTCGGCAGTGGCTTTCACGAAGGCAGCCACGGTGTTCTCGCGCTCCTTCACGGTTTTCTCCATGCAGGACACCAGGTTGGCGTAGGGCGGGTAGCCCTGGTCGGCCAGCAGGAAGGTGTTGGCCTTCACGCCGGCCTTCTGGATCGCGAACGGTTCGGACGAGAGAAAGCCCATCTGCACGACGTTCTTGTCGGCGACGAAGGGCTGGATGTTGTAGGTGTAGGGTCGCGCCTGCGCGTCGGTGTAGCCGTACTTGCCCTTGAGCCAGGACCACATGCCGCGCATCGCGGTGGGAGCGATCAGGATGGTCTTACCCTTCATGTCTTCGAAAGACTCCACGTCTTCGTGGGCGATCAGCACCTGCGGGTCCTTCTGGAAGATGGCGGCCACGTTGACGATCGGCAAACCGTTGCCGCGCGCCACCATCATCTGCGTGTCGGTCGCGCCCATGATGCAGTCTGCCTGGCCGGCGGCCATGATCTGGATGATGTTGATCTGCGGGCCCCCCATCTTGATGGTCACGTCCAGGCCGTGTTTCTTGTAGATGCCGTTGGCCAGGGCCTGGTAGTAACCGCCGTGCTCGGCCTGCGCGTACCAGTTGGTCATGAAGGTGAACTTTTCCTGCGCCTGGACCACGGTCAGGCTCAGGACGCCGAAGGCGGTAGCGCCGAGGGCGCGGCACAGGCGGGGCAGTTTCATGTAGGACATGGCAGGTCTTTCTGTCGAAGGGTTGGGGTGGGTCGGAAGGGGCGCGGTGGGGAGAAAGGTGTCGCGGGTCAGACCAGCGTTTGCTGGATGTGACCGGTGTGGTGGCCACGCCCCCAGGTCGCTTCCTCGCGGACGACCCAGCGCATGGTGAAGAGTTCGGTGATGGCGTTGACCCAGCTGTTGGCCAGGCTGTCGAGGATGGCTTCGCCCTGTTCGCGGGTGGCGGTGGTGGGGTCGCCGATGACGCCACTGGCGCCAAAGTCGCGCGCGACCCAGGCGCAGGCCGGGCGGCCGTCGGCCGAGAGCGTCTTGCTCGGGAACGGTGGAGGGAAGTACGCGGCGGCGCGTTCCATGTGCACCGTCTCGGGCGCCAGTGCCAGCATCAGCGCGGTCTCCGAATGGCCGGCGTGCATGGAGAGCTTGCGCTCCTGCTCGCTGATGAACTGGCCCGAGACGTTGGGCACGCGCGAGACGCCGTAGGGCACGACCACGTAGTCACCATGGCGCAGGCGCAGTTCGCGCGCCGCCATCTCCAGCACCTGCGGCTGGCCGCCGTGGCCGTTGGCGAAAACCAGTTTGCGAAAGCCCGAGCGGTAGACCGACTCGCCGAGTTCGATCATGGTCGAGAGCAGTGTGGTGCCGCTGAGAGTCATGGTGCCGGCGAAGTGCAGGTGCTCTTCGGACTTGCCGTAGGTGATGGGTGGCAGGCCGAAGGCGCGAATCTCGGCCGGCAGGCGCTCGAAGGCCTTGCCGATCACACCGGCCGCAATCACCGTATCGACCGAACAGGGCAGGTGCGGACCGTGCTGTTCGGTGGCGCCCACCGGCAGCACGATGACGGTGTTCTCGCGGTCGGGCAGCGCGGTGATTTCCGTCCAGGCCAGGTAAGGCAGGAAGCGGTGCGGGGGAAAGTAGCCGTGCATCATGGGGTGGGTCCTTGTGGGGATCAGGGAGTGAGGGTGCGGCCGTGGCGCAGCACCACACGTGGCGCGCTTCGCGAAGGCCAGGAATGGACGTCCGAGGCGGTGAAGATCACAAGGTCGGCGTTCGCGCCGTCGAGCGAGGCGCGCGCGAGGGGCTGGCGCTGCAGCCAGTCGCTGCGGCACAACGCGTCGGACCAGGTATCGAAGGGCGCATCGAGCTGGCCGGCGAGCGCGGCGGCCTGCATGGCTTCGAGCGGGTCCAGGCTGCCGGCGCGGCAGAACGGGTCTTGCACGTTGTCACTGGCGAACAGCAGCGGGATGCCGCGCTCTCGCGCTTCCTTCACCAGCGTGAGCCCGCGCAGGCGCGGCGTGCGGTCAGTGGCAGCGTCCTGCAGCAGCAGGTTGGTAATGGGCAGGGACACCAGCGTGATCGGTGCGCGTGCGACGGCGTCCAGCGTGGCCAGCGCCTGCGCCTCGGATTGGGCCGCGAGCGCACAGTTGTGGCCGCAGACCACGCGACCGGTGAAGCCGATGTCTCGCAGCAGCCCGGCGATGAAGGCCAGCCCTTGGGCGGCGGGGTTGAGTTCTTCGTCGACGTGCAGGTCGAGGTCGAGGTCGATCGCTTGTGCGGCGAGCACGAGGCGGCGCAAGGCGGCGGGGGCCCAGTTGCTGGAATGCACGAATCCACCGAGCAGTGCGTGCACGCCGGTGTCGGCCACGCGCCGCGCCAGGCGGTGGGCATCGTCGCGGTCCTGGAACAGCGCGAGCTTGATCATCGCCACCTGTTCGAGGCGTATGCGCCCGCGCCACTCGGCGGCGAGTTCGGCGATCACGTTCCAGGCCATGGGCGGCGTCTGCGGGTCCCACCAGTCGATGTGGGTGCGCAGGTGCGTGGTGCCGGCTTCCCATGCCCATTGCAGGCCACGCTCGGCGCGCTCGCGCAGGTCGGCGTGCGTCCAGTGCGTGCGGTCGGCCATCACGGCGTCGATCGCGCCCAGCAGGCCGGGCTTCACCGCACCGATGCGCGGCAGGATGAAGGCCTTGTCCAGGTGCGTGTGGGCATCGACCATGCCGGGCAGCACCAGCGCGCCTTGCACGTCCCAGCTGTCGCTGTGCACGGGTGCGTCCACGGTCATGGGCGTGGTGCGCGTGACGCGGCCATCGGCCAGCTCGATGCGTGCCAGCGCGGGGCCGCCGCTTTGCTGGGGCCAGTCCTGCGGCAACAGCCAGCGCGGCAGGCATGCGTGGGTGATGGCGGCGGGCGCAGCGGGTGGCCGTGGCATGTCAGAGGTCCAGCGTCAATGTGGGGGAGTGGCTGCGCGCGCAGCAGATGGCCACGTGCGTGGCGCGCTCGGCCTCGGTCATGCACATGTCCTGGTGGTCCGGCGCGCCGTCGAGGTAGGGTGTGAGGCAGGAGCCGCAGATGCCTTGTTCGCACACCGTGTCTACCGAGATGCCCGCGCCTTGCAGCACCATCGCGATGCTCTTGCCGGGCGCCACCTGCAGGCGCTGCTGGCGGCGCGCGAGCACCACCTCGAAGGCATCCCCATCGGCAGGGGCTGCCGCGTCGGTGCCCGTCTTCGTCGGAGCGCTGAAGTATTCGAAATGCACGCGCTCGGGGGCCCAGGTCTGGCAGGCAGTGCGTACGTGGGCCATGAAACCCTCGGGGCCGCAGAAGTAGACGTGCGAGCCGGCCGGGGCTTGCGCTACCACGGTGGCCGCGTTCGTGGGCGAAGGCACGTTGTCGAAGTGGACCTGCACCCGGTCGCGCCAGGGCGCGTGGTCCAGCGCACGGGTCAGCGGCAGGTGCTGCGCGCTGCGAGCGAACGCCGCGAGCGTGAACGAGGCGCCGCGGGCGTGCAGCGCGTGGGCCATGGACACCAGTGGCGTCAACCCGATGCCGCCGGCGAGCAGCAGGTGGTGGGGCGCATCGGGCGCGAGGCGAAACTGGTTGCGCGGCATGCCGATGCGCAGGATCTCGCCTTCGCGCGCCCACATGTGCAGGGCGCGCGAACCCCCGCGGCCGTTGTCCTCGCGCTTGACCGCGATCTCGTACGACTCGGTGGTGCGCGCAGGGTCGCCGCAGAGAGAGTAGCTGCGCACCAGCCCGCCGGGCAGGTAGACGTCGACGTGCGCACCGGCCTCGCAAGCGGGCAGTGGCTGGCCATCGACGCGCTGCAGCACATAGCTGCTCACCTCGTCGGTGTGGCGCACGACGCGCGTGACGCGCATGGTCAGCTCATCGCGTGCGCCCACTGGGGCTGAAGGGGTGGACACGGGCGGCGTTGGGTCCGCCGGAAGGATTGCGCTCAATGTCTGACCGTTTAATTTGACTATTTGGTCAGTATAAGGAAAAAGGCGCGCGCGAAAACCGTAGATACCCTCGGATTCATGGGTGGAAAGTGGCGCCCGTGTCGATGGCGCCACGAGGCGCTCAGTCGCGCATCAGCCCGCAGCCGCGCAGCACGAACGGGATCAGGTCGTTCGCCACGGCCTCGCGGTTCAGCGGCGCGGGATCGCGCTCCGTGCCGCAGAGCTCGCGCACCTGCAGGGCGAAGTCGGCGTGGTGCTGCGTCATGGCCCAGATATGCATGAGCAACAAGTGCGCGTTCATCGGTCGCATCAGTCCGCGTGCGATCCAGCTGTTGATCATGGCCACTTCCTTCTGGATCCAGACGCGGGCATTGGGCCAGTAGCGGCCGAGGTTGTGGCCGCCGTCCAGGATCTCGCGCGTGAAGATGCGCGAGACAGTGGGCTGGTCGAAGGCATGGTCCAGCTTCTGGCGAATGTAGTGCGCCAGTATGTCGGCGGGCTCGGTCAGGCCCGGCGGTGCGAACTCGATCTTCCAGGCCATCATTACCGAGTCGAGCAGTTCGATGTAGAGCTCTTCCTTGCCCGTGATGTAGTAGTGCAGTTGCGGTTTGGTGAGGCCGGCGCGTTCGGCGATGGCCTGGGTGGAAGTGCCCTTCAGGCCGTGCAGGCTGAACTCTTCGATGGCGGCTTCGCGGATTGCGGACAGGATGCGCTGGCGGCTTTCCCGCACCGCGCGCGCGGGCCGTGCAGGCGTGCCGGTCGCGGCGGGCGGCCTGGGCCGCGCCGGGGATTTTGCTGCTGTCATGGTCCGGAATGGCGCCGGCCGGGGCTGGCCGCAACGCGCCGAAAAGTGGGATTTCATGATAGCAGCCGCGCCATTCTGGTGCGCCGCGCGCAAGCGTCTTCAAGCGGGCCGGCGCAGCGCGACTGCCTCGATCTCCACCAGCACGGGAGCGATCAGACCAGAGATCACGGTAGAGCGCGCGGGTGCCGTGGCGGCCGGGAAGCGCTCGGCGTATGCATCGTTGAAGCCCGGGTAATCCTTCCCATCCACCAGCCAGACGGTGGTCTTGACCACGTCGGCCAGCGTACAGCCCGCACGCTGCAGGATGGCCTCGATCAGATCCAGTGTGTAGTGGGTCTGGCTCGCGATGTCGGCGCCCGCGGGATGGCCATTGCGCATGGGCACCTGGCCCGCGACGAAGACCAGCTGGTCACCCGCCACCACCGCGGGCGAGATGGGCTGGACTTTGCCAGCCCGTTCCACAGGCGGTCCGATGTGTCGGATGCCAGGGTTGTTCATGGTCTCAGTCCGGCTTCGCACCGGACGCCTTCACGATGGTGGCCCACTTCTTGGTCTCGGCTTCGATGAAGGCCTTGTACTCGCTCGCACTGCTGCCTCCGAGCCTGAACCCGCGCGAGACGAAGTACTCCTGAATGTCCGCGCTGGCGAGCGCGGCGTTCACGTCCTTGTTGATTTTTTCCACGATCGCCGCGGGTGTACCGGGTGGCGCGAACATGCCTTGCCAGGACAGGGCTTCGAAGTCGGGGTAGCCGCTCTCGGCCACAGTGGGGACATTGGGCAGCAGCGGGTGGCGTTCCCTGGACGTCACGGCCAGCGGCACCAGCTTGTTGCTCAGGATCTGTGGCATCACCACCAGGATGTCGCCGAACATCAGGTCGATCTGTCCGCCCATGAGATCCGTGAGCGCGCCCGCGCTGCCGCGGTAGGGAATGTGCAGGAATGAAGCTTTTGTCGCGAGCTTGAACATTTCGCCGGTCAGGTGCATCGAGGTGCCGCTGCCAGGCGATCCGTAGGTGATCGACGCGGGTCGGGCGCGCGCAGCGGCCACCAGTTCCTGCAGGTTCTTCGCGGGCAGATTTGGGTTCTTCACGATCACCAGCGGCGCGCTCACGACCGCAGTGACGGGCGTGAAGCCCTTGACCATGTCGTAGGGCAGGTTGGGGTAGAGCGAGCCGGCGATGCCGTTGCTGCCGGTCACACCGATGAGCAGCGTGTGGCCATCGGGCTCGGATTTGGAGACGTAGTCCGCACCCACAGTGCCGCCGGCGCCTGCGCGGTTTTCCACCACCACGGTCTGTTTCCAGGTGACGGCGAGCTTCTCGCCGAGCTTGCGCGCGAGCAGGTCGGTGCTCCCGCCGGGAGGGAAGGGCACGACGATGCGCACCAGCTTGCCCGGGTAGTTCTGCGCCGAGGCCAGCGTGGGCGCCAGGCAGGCCAGGGCAAGGGATGTCGTGATGGTCAACGTGCGCAGGGCGCGGGACATGTGGGCAATGCGGTTCATGGTGATTTCTCTTTCATGTGGGTTGATCCTTCGGTGTCATCAGCACGCGGTCTGGTGCACCCCAAGCGCCTCCTCCGGCCGTTTCTATGACGAGCCTGTCCCCGGCCGACCACTCGACGCGCGCCCGGGCTGGCAGCACGTCGATGCGTCCATCGGCTCTTTCGATGCGTGCGGCCGATGGTGCGCCGTCGCCACCGCCCTGGCTGCCGCGCGCGCGGCTGACATGGCGTTCGCCCCGGTAGGAAACACTGCCATGCCCTTCAAGCAACAGGTATGCCCGTTGCACGCCGTGCCCGCCCGCGAAGCTGCCCACGCCGCCCGAGCCCTCGCGGATGGCGTAGGTCTGTACGCGCAACGGCGCTTCCGTTTCGATCACTTCCACCGGCGTGTTGCGCGCATTGCCCACGTCGGTGGAGATGCCGCTGGTGCCATCGCCCGATGCGCTCGCACCGGCGCCGCTGGCAATGATCTCCGTCATTAGCCAGCGCTGGCCGTTGGCAGCCGTGCCGCCGAGCGAGAGCACGGTCGCCACGCCCGCGTTGGACGCCAGCGGCTCGCGCGATGCACCGAGCGACCACGCGCTGAGCATTGCGTTGCACGCGAGCTTCAGGGTCGCGGTGCGCGCGTTCACCGCGGCCGGCAGGCGCGGATTGACCACGCTGCCCTCGGGCAGCACCCACGTGGCGGGAGCAAGGCAGCCTGCGTTGTTCGGCGCGTGCGGCGTCAGCGAACGCATGAAGAACAGGATCGCCGACATCATGCTGGAGGGCGATGCGTTCACCGGCCCGCGTGTCTGCGCCGAAGAGCCCGTGAAGTCGATCGTGAGCGCGTCGCCCTGCTTGCGCAGGCTCACCGCGATGCGCACCGGCGTGTCGGTGATGCCGTCGCCATCAAGCTGATCTTCCCACTGCCATGCACCATCGGGCACCTGGCGCAGCGCGTCGCGTGTCATGCGCTCAGATTGCGCCAGCAGTGCGTCACACACGGCTCCGAACGCGGCGCCGGTGCGTTGCCGCAGCGCGGCGGTCTCGCGCGCGCCCAGGCTCACTGCGGACCACTGCGCGTTCAGATCACCCACCAGGTTGCCAGGCGTGCGGCTGTTGGCGGTCAACAGGGTCTCGACGTTGTCGTCCACCACGCCGGCAGCGCGCCAGCGCACCGGTGGAATGCGCAGGCCTTCCTGGTGGATGTCGGTCGCGTCCGGCGGGATCGAGCCCGCCGTCATGCCGCCCACGTCCTGATGGTGCAGGATCGCCGCGGCCAGCGCGATGGTGGTGGTGCCGCTCATGATGGGCCGCACCACGATCAGGTCGGGCAGGTGCGTGCCACCGGACCATGGGTCGTTCATGAGGTAGGCATCGCCCTCGGCCATCTGCTGCGCGGGAAAACGCTGCAGCACGCCGGCAATGGCGGGGATCAGAGAGCCCAGCAGCAGCGGCAGCGAACGGGCCTGCGCGAGCAGACGGCCATCGGGC
Source organism: Hydrogenophaga sp. (assembly GCF_025699295.1). Taxonomy (GTDB): domain Bacteria; phylum Pseudomonadota; class Gammaproteobacteria; order Burkholderiales; family Burkholderiaceae_C; genus Hydrogenophaga. The sequence continues at coordinate 160,835 of NZ_JAILWB010000007.1, forward strand.
AGGAAGACGGCGGCCGCGCAGTCGCCGCCTTCGCGCGCGATCGACGAGTAGGCCGCGCGCATCATGCGGCTCTGCATGCGGTCGACGATGCCCTGCAGCGCAAGCCGCACGGGCTCCATCAGGATCAGGTGCTCGTTCATGCGGGCACCTCCTGGGCGTGGCGCTGGCTGAGCAGCAGCGAGCCATCGGCCTCCTGGAGCCATGACCAGCCCGCGGGCACCCACACCGTGGTGGTGGCTGCGAACAGGGCTTGTGGACCCTGGCCTTTGGTGGGGCAGTCGGCCCACGGAGCGGGGTCGGGTCGGAGGTGGTGCGCGTTGACGCCGGGCCGGGGCACGGCCTGTTCGAACACGCCGCGCAGCAGGCCCACCTGCGCATCGCTGCGCGCCGGCATCTGACCTCGCAGCGCTTCGTAGCGCGCGGCGAAACGCGCCTGCAGCGTGACCAGATCGTCGTCGGGCAGCCAGAGCACCTCCACAGGACTGCCCTGCCCGCGGTGCAGGATCTCCAGGCTCCAGCGGATGGATTCGCACGCGATCGAGGGTTGAAGGTCGTCGCGCAGGGCCGCGAGCGCCGCCAGGCTTTCGACGTCGAGCGGCAGCGAGCAGGCTTTTTCCACCGTCTGCGTAGGCGGCGAGGCCAGCAGGCCCAAGGCGGCCACCACGCCGGCATGGGCGATCACGCGCACCTGCGACACGCCCGCGAGTTCGGCCACCTCGGCTGCGTGCTGTGCACCGCCGCCGCCCGCGGCGACCAGCAGGCAGTCGGCGGGGTGGATGTCGCGCTGGAAAGCGCGCATCTTCACGCTCTCGGCCATTGCCGTGGCGGCGGTGGCCACGATGGCCTGAGCCGCGTCGGTGGCAGAGATGTCCAACGGCTGCGCGATGTCGCGCGCCACGGCCGCTTCGGCCAGGGCGACGTCCAGCACCACGCCACCCGAGAGTCGGTGCGGCAGGCGCCCGAGCAGCAGCAGGGCATCCGTCAAGGTGGCGTTCGTGCCGCCCAGACCATAGGCCGCCGGGCCCGGCCAGGCGCCTTGCGACCGAGGGCCCAGGCGCAGCCCGCCGCCCGCGTTCACGCTGGCGAGGCTGCCGCCGCCGATGGAAAGAGATTCCACGTCGGCACAACGCAGGCGCAGCGTCAGGTCGCCGCAGAGCAGCGTGTCGGTGAAGAGGGGCCGGCCGGCTTCAAGAATGCCGATGTCGGTGCTGGTGCCACCGACGTCGATGGACATGACCACCTGTGCCGCATCCGTGTCCGGCAGGCTCGCGGCCACGCCTTGCAGCGCGGCGCAGGGGCCGGACATCGCCAGGCCGATCGGGCGTTGCACTGCGTCCTGCCAGGGTGCGATGCCGCCTTCGGAGCGCATCAGCGCGGGCGCGGGCAGGCCGCGCTCGGCCAGCGCGCTGCCCAGTGAGCGCAGGTACTGTTGCACCATTGGTTTGCTGTAGGCATCGAAGGCGGTAGCGAGGAAACGTTCGAATTCGCGCGGCTTGGGATCGACCTCGCACGAGATCGAGACCATCAGAGCGGGCCGGGCTTCGAGCAGCCAGGCGCGCACCTGCTGCTCGTGCGCAGGGCGCAGGTGCGAGAACAGCAGGCAGACCGCAACCGAACACAGTCCCTGTTCCGCGATGCGGTGGGCGAGGGCGATGACCTGTTCTCGTTCCAGGGCTTCGATTTCGAAGCCTTGTGCATCCACGCGCCCCGCGATCTCGAAGCGTTGCGCGGCCGGGAACAGGCGCCGTTCGGGCGTGGGCGGCAGTACGGCAGCGGTGTAGAGGTCGCGCCGGTCCTGTCGCGCCAGTGCGAGGATGTCGCGCATGCCGGTGTTGGTGAGCACGGCCACCGGACCATCGGTCTGTTCGAGCAGCAGGTTGGTGACCACGGTCGAGCCATGCACGATGCGCGCGACCTGCGCGGCGTTGATGCCGTTGTCATCCAGCATGCGTTGCACGGCTTGCAGGATGGGTTGCACCAGGTGGCCGGCGTCGCGTGGGTGCTTGAGGCTCCGCAATTCGCCTTCCGAGGAGCAGGCCACCACGTCGATGAAGGTGCCCCCCATGTCGATGCCGATGGCCCAGGTGGTGGTCATTCAGCGAAAGCGCCGTGCGCTGAAGGGCGAAAGGTCGACCTGCGAGCTCCGACCTGCCACCAGGTGGGCCACTTCACGGCCGGTGGTGGCTGCCATGCACATGCCCATGTGGCCGTGGCCGAACGCCAGCCAGGCGTTCTCGGCGTGGCTGCTGCGGTCGATCACCGGCAAGCTGTCGGGCATGCAGGGGCGGTGCCCCATCCACTGCGTCACCTCGGAGGTGTCCAGGTGCGGGAAAAGCAGCTGCCCCTGCCGCAGCAGCGCCTGCGCGCGCTCGTAGTTCGCTGCGCGTTTCAAGCCGGCGAATTCCACCGTTCCAGCCAGCCGCAGGCCCATGGCCATGGGGTTGACCATGATGTTGTTTTCCGAGGCCATCACGGTGTGGCGCAACTGCAGGTTGGAGCTGCGCACCGTGACGTGGTAGCCACGCTGTGTCTCCAGCGGCACGCGGTCGCCGAGTTGTTTCGCAAGCTCACCCGACCAGGCGCCGGCGGCAATCACCACGCCATCGACGGCCATGGGTGCACCCCGGTCCATGCGCAGTCCGGTGACACGCCGCCCCTCGCGCTCGAAGCCGGTGACCGTGCGATGGTCCTGGCGCGCGCCATCGCGCACGCTCTGCGCGACCAGGGCCTTCACCAGTTGCGAGGGGTCCAGCGTGGAGCCGTTGTCGGGCGCGAGGATGCCAAAACGGAAACGACCTTTCAGGTCGGGTTCCAGTTCCTCCAGCTCGTCGCGTTCGACATCGACCAGGTTCACACCGAGCGACTTGCGCAGCGCCATGCCCCACTTCCACTGGTCCGCGGCCTCCCGCGACGAGTACACGTACAGACAACCGCTGCGGCGCACCAGCGTGGTGGCGTCGGCGTGCTGCAGCAGCGGGTCGTAGCAGTCGAAGATCGGGCGCAGCAAGGTCTGCAGCGCGGTGGCAATGCGCGTGACTTCCTGTGGGGTGGAGTGGTGGAGCATGCGCACCAGCCAGGGCAGAACGCGCGGCAGGTAGGACGCGCGGATGGTCAGCGGGCCCAGCGGGTCGAGCAGCCAGTTCGGCACCTTCTTCCACATGTTGGGCATGCCCACCGGCAGGCAGGCGCTGGGCGAGAGCGAGCCGGCGTTGCCGAACGAACAGGCTTCGCCCGGCTCGAGTGGGTCGACAAACGTGATCTGATGACCATCGCGCTGCAGCCAGGCCGCTGTGCAGGCGCCGACGATTCCTGTGCCTACAACGGCGATGTGCATGGGATGCGGGGTTTTCAGAGGGTGATTCGGGAGTTTCGCGGCATTCTATGAACCGCCTCAGCCATCAAACAAGCGAATTCTTTTGATACATTCATCATGAAATCTGATGATGGTGCACGGTGGCGTTCACCATCCTTCCTGCGGACTACTTTGGTGCACCCATGAACATCAGCCTGAGACAGATGCGCGCCTTCGCCGCCGTGACGCAAAGTGGCAGCTTCACCGGCGCGGCGCGCCAGCTCAGCCTCACGCAGTCGGCCGTGAGCATGCTGGTACAGCAGCTCGAGCAGGAACTGCATCTGCAGCTGTTCGACCGCAGCCGCACCGCCATCACCCTGACCGAGGCCGGCAGGAACCTGCTGCCGCTGGCGCAGCGCATCCTGGAAGACCTGCGCCAGGTGGTGGAAGGGGCCTCCGAGATCCGCGCACTTCGGCGGGGTTTCCTGCGTGTGTCGACCTCGCAGATGATGGCCTGCACCTGGGTGGCCTCGGTGCTCACAGAGTTCGGCCAGCGACACCCCGGGATCAGTCTGCGCCTGAAGGACGCGGTGGCCGACGACGTGGTCGACACCGTGCGCCACGGCGCGGTGGAGCTGGGCATCGGCCCTGAGCGGCTGACTGGCGACGACGTGACGCGCAGCTTCCTCATGAACGTGCCGATCCGCTTCGTCTGCCCCAAGGGTCATTCGGCCTACGAGCGCGCCAGCGTGTCATGGAAGGACCTGCGCGACGAGCACTGGATCAGCTATTCGCACGAATTCGGCCGCCATGTGGAGCGCACACTGCACACGCACGGGCACGACTTTGCGCTGAACACGACGAGCGACGTGGGTTTTCTCACCACGGCCATGGCGTTGGCCGGACATGGCATGGGCGTGTTGCTGGCGCCGGAGTATGCGCGCTCGTTCGCCGACAACTTCGGCGTGCGATTTGTGCCTTTGCGCGCGCCGGCGATCCAGCGCGAGTACTTCGTCTATCAGCGCAAGGGGCAGTCGCTTTCGCCTGCGGCAGAGACATTTCTTCAGATGTTGCGGCAGCGCGGTGGGGGTGCCCGGCGTGCTGCCAAGGCCACGCCCGCCTGATTCAGTCGGGCTTGTGGGCGGCCGCTGCGCGCAGCTTGTCCTTTTTGCTGGGCCGTTTGCCCTTGATGCCGCCGTTGCCCGGCGACGGTGGCGGCGCGGCCTCGGTGGGTTCGAAGCCCGGTTGCACTTCCAGCGGCAGGCTCAGGCCCTGGCGCTTCTCGATCAGGTGCCAGTGCGCTTCGGTGGCGGGGCTCACGAAGCTCACGGCCAGGCCGCTTTCTCCGGCGCGGCCGGTGCGCCCGATGCGGTGCACATAGTCCACCGCCGAACGCGGCAGGTCGTAGTTCACCACCACCGGCAGCTGCGCGATGTCGATGCCGCGCGCGGCGAGGTCGGTGGTGACGACCACGTCCCAGCGCTTGTCCTTGAATTCATCCAGCGCCTGCTTGCGCGCGCCCTGGCTCAGGCCGCCGTGGAACGAAGTGGCATACAGGTCTCCGTGGTGCAGCTTGGCCGCCACCCGCTCGGCCGCGTACTGGGTAGCCACGAACACCAGCACGCGCTGCCAGCCCAGGTCCTTGATGAGCTGGCGCAGCAACTGGGTGCGGCGGGTGCTGTCGACCAGGAAGGCGCGCTGCAGGATCACCGCTTCTTCGGGGGTTGCGTCAGGCACTTCGATGCGCAGGGGTTCGCGCAGCAGCTGGTCCGCCAGCGCCTGCACCTCGTGTGGGAACGTGGCCGAGAAGAACAGGTTCTGCCGCTGGACCGGCAACAGGGCGAGCACGCGGGCGAGCTCGTCGGCAAAGCCCAGGTCGAGCAGGCGGTCGGCTTCGTCCAGCACCAGCAGTTCCACGTCGCTCAGGCGCACGGCGTTCTGCCCGATCAGGTCGAGCAGGCGCCCGGGCGTGGCCACGATCACGTCGGCGCCGCCACGCAGCGCCATCATCTGCGGATTGATCGATACGCCACCGAAGGCCACAGCTACCTTCGGTCGAACGGGCAGGTGCCGGGCCAGGCTGCGCATCGTTTCACCCGCCTGCGCGGCCAGTTCGCGCGTGGGCACCAGCACCAGGGCGCGCACGCGCCGGGGCGTGTGCGCGCCGGCCTGCATCAGACGCTGCAGCAGCGGCAGGGCGTACGCGGCGGTCTTGCCAGAGCCGGTCTGCGCGGTGGCGAGCAGGTCGCGGCCACTCAGTGCGGGCGGGATGGCGTCGCGCTGGATCGGGGTGGGAGTGGCAAAGCCGAGTTCGGCGGCGGCTCGGGCGAGGGCGGGCGCAAGGCCCAGGGCGGTGAATGGCATGGATCGGGCCAGTGTAGCGGGGCGGTGGCGCGCGGGTACCATGCGGCCCCATGAAGAACAAGCTTTCCGCAGGTGGCCTGGTGTACTCCACCGAAGCCGGCCGCATGTGCCCGACCTGCCGCCAGCCGGTGTCGCAATGCGTGTGCCGGCAGGCCGCCCGGGCGGTGCCCGCGGGCGACGGTGTCGTTCGCGTGTCGCGCGAGACCAAGGGGCGGGGCGGCAAGGCGGTCACCCTGGTCCGGGGGCTTGCGCTGCCGCACGACGCACTGGCGGAACTGGGCAAACAGCTCAGGACCGCCTGCGGCTCAGGCGGAACGGTGAAGGACGGCGTGATCGAGATCCAGGGCGACCACATTGAGCGGGTGATGGCCGCACTGAAAGCGCAGGGCCACACCGTCAAGCGCGCGGGCGGCTGAGCTTCAGCGCAGTACTTCAAGCAGGCGGTCGAGCCCGCCTTCGTTGATCGCCACCATGGCCTTCGCGCGCACCGCGGGTTTGGCGTGGTAGGCCACCGAAAGGCCGGCCGCGCCCATCATCGGCAGGTCGTTCGCGCCGTCGCCCATCGCGATGCATTGCGCGGGCTCGATGCCCAGCAGCGAAGCCACTTCCAGCAGCGTGCGGCGCTTCTCGGCGCCGTCGCAGATGTCACCCCAGGACTGGTCCACCAGTCCCCCGGTGAGCTGGCCGCAGTTCGGTCCGCTTTCCACCTCGAGCACGTTGGCGCGCGTGAAGTCGATGCCCAGCGTCTGGCGCACGCGCTCGCTGAAGAAGGTGAAGCCACCGGAGACCAGCAGCACCTTCAGACCGGCGGCCTTGCAGGCGTTGACGAGCTCGGCCGCGCCGGGGTTGATGCGCAGGCGTTCGGTGTAAACCTGCTCCATGTCGGCGACGGTCACGCCGCGCAACAGCGCCACGCGCCGTCGCAGGCTGTCCTTGAAATCTGTGATCTCGCCACGCATGGCCGCTTCGGTGATGGCCGCAACCTCGGCCTTCCTGCCCACGGCGTCGGCGATCTCGTCCACGCACTCGATGTTGATGAGCGTGGAGTCCATGTCGAAGGCGATGAGCTTGAAGTCGCTCAGCGTCAGGGGCGGCGTGAAGCCCTGGATGGCGAGGCCGGGGGCGAATTCGGTAGCGGTTGTCGTGGTCATGGTCTGTATGGGCTTCGACAGGCTCAGCCCGAACGGAATGAATGGAACGCTTTCAAGCGGTTTCGGGGGTCTTGTGGGGCTGGCCGAGTGAGCGCAGCACATCGCGCACCAGCTGCACGCGGTCTTTCACCTCGGGCAATTCGCGTTCGATGCGCAGCTTCTCGTTGCCCGCGAGCTTGATGTGGCGGTTTTTCTGGATCAGTTCGATGATGCGCATCGGCTCGATGGGCGGGTTGGCGCGGAAGGTGATGTTCGTCATTCCGGGCGCGGCATCGACCTTGACCACGCCATACGGCGCGCTGATGCAGCGCAGGCGGTGCACGTCGATCAGTGTCTGCGCCTGGGCCGGCAGTTTGCCGAAGCGGTCCACGATTTCTTCGAGCAGTGCGTCCACCTGGTCGGTGTTCTTCGCAGTGGCCAGCTTCTTGTAGAACGAGAGGCGCAGGTGCACGTCGCCGCAGTAGTCGTTCGGCAGCAGTGCGGGGGCATGCAGGTTGATGTCGGTCGTGACCGACAGCGGAGAGAGCAGGTCCGGCTCGCGGCCGGCCTTGAGCGATCGCACGGCTTCGCTGAGCATCTCGTTGTAGAGCTGGAAGCCCACCTCCAGCATGTTGCCGCTCTGGTTCTCGCCCAGCACCTCGCCTGCGCCGCGGATCTCCAGGTCGTGCATGGCGAGGTAGAAGCCGCTGCCGAGCTCTTCCATCTGCTGGATCGCGTCGAGCCGCTGAGACGCCTGTTTGGTCAGGCCCTCGATATCGGGAACCATGAGGTAGGCATAGGCCTGGTGGTGGCTGCGGCCCACGCGCCCGCGCAACTGGTGCAGCTGCGCCAGGCCGAACTTGTCGGCGCGGCTCATCACGATGGTGTTGGCCGTGGGCACGTCGATGCCGGTCTCGATGATGGTGGAGCACAGCAGCAGGTTGTAGCGCTGCGCCACAAAGTCGCGCATCACGCGCTCGAGTTCGCGCTCGGGCATCTGGCCGTGCGCGATCGCGATGCGCGCCTCGGGCAGGATCTCTTCGAGCTTCTGGCGCCGGTTCTCGATCGTCTCGACTTCGTTGTGCAGGAAGTAGACCTGGCCGCCGCGCTTGAGCTCGCGCAGCACGGCTTCACGGATCACGCCGTTGCCCTCGTTGCGCACGAAGGTCTTGATGGCCAGGCGGCGTTGCGGCGCGGTGGCGATGACGGAGAGGTCGCGCAAACCTTCCAGCGCCATGCCCAGCGTGCGCGGGATCGGCGTGGCGGTGAGCGTGAGCACGTCGACCTCGGCGCGCAAGGCCTTCATCTGCTCCTTGTGGCGCACGCCGAAGCGGTGCTCCTCGTCGATGATGAGCAGGCCGAGGTCCTTGAACTTCACGCTTTCGCTTAGCAGTTTGTGCGTGCCGACCACGATGTCCACCGAGCCGTCGGCCAGGCCCTTGGCGGCGGCTGTGATTTCCTTCGCGGAACGGAAACGGCTCATCTCGGCCACCTTCACCGGCCACTTGGAGAAACGGTCGGACAGGGTCTGGAAATGCTGCTCGGCCAGCAAGGTGGTGGGCGCAAGAAAGGCCACCTGGCGCCCGCCGGTGACGGCCACGAAGGCCGCGCGCAGCGCGACCTCGGTCTTGCCGAAGCCCACGTCGCCGCAGACCAGGCGGTCCATCGGGCGCGGGCTGATCATGTCCTGGATGACGGCGTGGATCGCGCCGCGCTGGTCGGCGGTTTCCTCGAAACCGAAGTCGTTGGCGAACACCTCGTAGTCCTGTGCCGAGTAGCGAAACGCATGACCCTGGCGCGCCGCGCGGCGGGCATAGATGTTGAGCAGCTCGGCTGCGGCATCGCGTACCTGCTCGGCCGCCTTGCGCTTGGCTTTTTCCCACTGGCCGCTGCCCAGCTTGTGCAGCGGTGCTTCGTCGGCGCTCACGCCGGTGTAGCGGCCGATCAGCTGCAACTGGCTCACCGGCACGTAGAGCACCGCCTTGTCGGCATATTCCAGATGAAGGAATTCCTGCAGTGCGGGCGTTCCGTCGGGGTTCTTCTCCCCCATGTCCATGTGCACGAGGCCGCGGTAGCGGCCGATGCCGTGCGCGTTGTGCACCACCGGGTCGCCCACATTGAGCTCCGACAGGTCCTTGATCAGCGCATCGACGTCGCTGACCTGTTCCTGCTTCCTGCGCCGGCGCGTGATGGGGCCAGCGGCGAACAGCTCGGTCTCGGTGACGAAGTCGATGCCGTCGTCCAGCCACGAGAACCCCACGGTGAGCGCGGCGGTGGCGATGCCGGTCTTCTCGTCGCTGGCCTGGAACTCGGCCAGCGAGTCGAAAGCCGGCGGGTTGACGCCGCTGGCGCGCAGAAAGTCGAGCAGGCTCTCGCGCCGGCCATCGCTCTCGGCCAGCAGCAGCACGCGTTGCGCGGTGTTGCGGATGTGAGCCTGCAGTCGGGACAGGGGATCCTCGGCGCCACGCACCACGGAGAGGTCACCCAGCTTCTGAACGTGTGCGTCATGCCCGGCGTCCTCCTGTGCGGGTGGGCGCACCACGTACTGCGCGTGCTGGTTGACACGGACAAAGAACTGTTCGGCGCCCAGGAACAGTGCCTCGGGTGGCAGCACCGGCCTTTCGGGATCGCCCTTGAGCAGGCGGTAGCGGTCTTTCGTGTCCTGCCAGAAACGCTGGAAAGCGGGTTCCAGGTCACCATGCAGCACCACGGTGGCGTTGGCACCGAGGTAGTCGAACACCGTGGCCGTGTCCTCGAAGAACAAGGGCAGGTAGTACTCGATGCCGGCGGTGGCCACGCCGTTGCCGATGTCCTTGTAGATGCGGCTCTTGGTCGGGTCGCCCTCCAGCAGTTCGCGCCAGCGGCTGCGGAATCTGGCGCGCGCCGTGTCGTCCATGGGGAATTCACGCCCGGGCAGCAGCCGCACTTCCGTCACTGGGTAGAGGCTGCGCTGGCTGTCGGGGTCGAAGGTGCGGATGCTGTCGATCTCGTCGTCGAACAGGTCCACGCGGTAGGGCACGAGGCTGCCCATGGGGAAGAGGTCGATCAGGCCACCGCGCACCGCGTATTCTCCCGGGCTCACCACCTGCGTGACATGCTGGTAGCCCGCCAGCGTGAGCTGGCCCTTGAGCTTCGCTTCGTCGAGCTTCTGTCTGACCTTGAAATGGAAGGTGTAGCCGGCCAGGAAGGACGGCGGCGCGAGCCGGTACAGCGCGGTGGTGGCGGGAATCAGAACCACGTCGGCTCCGGTGTCCTTGTCGCGCTGTGAGATGCGCCAGAGGGTGGCCAGGCGCTCGCTGATCAGGTCCTGGTGCGGCGAGAAGGTGTCATAGGGCAGGGTTTCCCAGTCGGGAAACAGCGCACAGCGCAGTTCGGGCGCGAAGAAGGCCATTTCATCGATCAGACGCTGCGCATCGTTGGCGTCGGCGGTCACGATGGCCGTGAGCCGTCCGGCCGCCTTCTCTCGAACGCCCAGTTGCGAGAGCAGCAAGGCATCTGCCGATCCACCGGGGTGGGGCATGGTGTGGCGTCTGCCGGGAGTGAGCTGGGGCAAGTCCATGAAAGGCGGAATGATTTGGCGCGCGGGGAACCGGGGTGTATGCGGGGTCGGACCGACCATGACGAAAACCCCCGACCTGGGTGGAAGGGGGTGTGGACACTGATTCTAGAATGCACGCACACCATGCCCGATGCCACCTCTGAATTGACCCGTTCCGGCACGCCGCGCTGTCATGTGCTGCTTCCCTGCGCCGGCAGCGGCACCCGGGCAGGCACGGGACTCCCGAAGCAGTACCAGCCCATCGCCGGTCAACCCATGGTGCTGCACACGCTGGCCGCGCTGCGCTCGGTCACCCGGATCGACAGCTGTCTGGTCGTGATTGCGCCGGAAGACAGCTTCTGGGCGTCGCAACCGGTGGGTACCACGCTGGCGCGCTGCGGTGGCGCCACGCGTGCCGAGAGCGTCTTCAACGGCTTGCAGGCCTTGCGTGACCAGGGCGCCGCCGCCAGCGACTGGGTGCTTGTGCACGACGCGGCGCGCTGCCTCGTTACGCCGGCGCAGGTGGATGCCCTGATCGACGCCTGCTGGGCCGACCCCGTGGGCGGCCTGCTCGCGCTGCCCTTGCCCGATACGCTGAAGGCCGAAGCCGCTGGTCGCGTGGTGGTCACCGTGGAGCGCGCTGGCAAGTGGCTGGCGCAGACACCGCAGATGTTCCGCGTCGGCGCCTTGCACGCAGCGCTGGCGTCCACCGCCGCGAGCGGCTTTGCCGGTGTCACCGACGAAGCCAGCGCGATGGAGCTCGCGGGTCATCAGCCACTGCTGGTGCGTGGCAGCGCGCAGAACTTCAAAGTCACCTACCCGGAGGACTTCGCGCTGGCCGAAGCCGTTCTCAGGAGCCGCCCATGAGCACCCATCTTCTCCCGTTTCGCATCGGCGAGGGCTGGGACGTGCATGCGCTGGTGCCTGGGCGTGCGCTGATCATCGGCGGCGTGCGCATCGAGCACAGCCAGGGGCTGCTTGGCCACTCCGACGCCGATGTGCTGCTGCACGCCATCACCGACGCGCTGCTGGGCGCGGCCGGTCTGGGTGACATCGGACGCCACTTTCCCGACACCGATGCGCGCTTCAAGGGAGCCGACTCCAGCGTGCTGCTGGCCGAGGCGGCGCGGCGCGTGCGCGCGGCAGGTTTCGAAATCGGCAACGTCGACAGCACGGTGGTCGCGCAGGCGCCGAAACTCGCGCCGCACATTGGCGCGATGTGCGAGGGCATCGCGCAGACGCTGGGACTGGCGACGGAGCAGGTCAACGTGAAGGCCAAGACGGCCGAAAAGATCGGGCCGGTAGGGCAGGGTCTGTCGATCGAGGCCCGCGCCGTGGTGCTGCTCGCGGTGGCGCGGTAGCGGCTGCCCCGTTGCGTTCAGGACGGGGCCTTCACCAGTTTCATGTGGGCCGCAAGCCCACCGGTGCTGCTGTTGGCCAGCGCGAAGCGCCCGCCCATGCGCGCGATCGCCCGGTCCACGATGGCCAGGCCCAGGCCCGTGCCCGTGGCTGCGGTGCGCGAGACGTCGCCGCGAAAGAAGGGCTGCGTGAGCTGTTCGAGCTGTTCCGGATTGACGCCCTGGCCGTGATCACGCAACTTCACCAGCACCGCATCGTCCTTGGCCTTGGCCGCGATGTCGATCCGGGCAACGCCGGTTTCGGCATTGCGCCCGTAGCGCATGGCGTTTTCGATCAGGTTGGTGAAGACGCGCTGGAGTTCCACCGCGTCGCCCAGCACCACGGTGCCGAGCGGGATGCTGGTGGTGATGTGGGTGTTCGGGTCCTGCCCGGTGGCAAAGATGGCAGCGTCCACGATCTGGTTGAGGTTCACGCGCTCGGGCTTGAGGTGGTCGGGGCGCGCGTAGTCCAGGAACTTGTCGATGATGGCGTTGACCTGGTCGATGTCGGCAGCCATATGCTCGCGCGCCTGCGAGTCACCCACGCTCATCTCGGTTTCGAGGCGCAGCCGCGCCAATGGCGTGCGCAGGTCGTGCGAGATGCCGGCCAGCATCAGGGCGCGATCCTGTTCGATCTTGGAGAGGCGCTGCGCCATCCGGTTGAAGCCGATATTGACCTCGCGGATTTCGCTCGTTGCCACGGCTTCGCTGAGCTGACTGGCGTTGAAGTCCCCCTCGCGCACACGGCCGGCGGCAAACGAGAGCTTTTTCAGCGGCCGGTTGATCAGGCGTGCGATGAGCGCCGCGCCGGCAAGCGAGAGCAGGGCGGCCGTGCCGAGCCAGATCAGCCAGGTGGTACCGGCCACCGGGCCGATGCGCGAGGGGTCCGTGAGCAGCCAGTAGGGATCGCCGTCAATCGTGAAACCGATCCACAGGCCGGGCGTGCCATTGACCTCGCGTGCCACCAGCGTGTCCGGGCCCAGGCGAGCGCTCAGGCGTTCGGCCACGTTGCGGCTGAGCGCATCGATGTTGTAGAGGCGGAAGGTGTCGGTGGGCTCGCGTGGCGCGATGCGCAGTCCTTCCTCGCTGGCCAGGGTCTTGATCAGCGAGACACGGGCAATTGCGTCCGAGTGCACCAGCGCGGCGCGACTGAGATTGACCAGTGAAGCCTGCTGGTTGGCGCTTTGCAGCGCACGCGGTTCGTATTCCAGGGCGCGAAACGTCTGCAGCCACGCCACGATGCAACCAATGAGCAGCAGGGCGAGGAAGAAGAAGGTGCGCCAGAACAGGCTGACACCGCGCGTCGGGCGCATTTCAAGAGGCGCAGGCGCGGTCTCCAGCGCGGCCGGCTGGGTTTCAAAAGGAACGCGCGACTCATCGGGCATCAGGCGTTGCCATCGGGCACGAACACGTAGCCCACGCCCCAGACGGTCTGCAGGTAGCGCGGTGAGGCCGCGTCTTCCTCGATCAGCTTGCGCAGGCGCGAGACCTGCACGTCCAGGCTGCGGTCGAACGGCTCGAACTCACGGCCACGCGCGAGCTGGGCGAGCTTCTCGCGCGACAGCGGCTGGCGCGGGTGGCGAACCAGCGCCTTGAGCATGGCGAACTCACCTGTGGTCAGTGGCAGATCGGCGCCGTCCTTGCGCAGCGTGCGCAGGCTCAGGTCGAACTCGAACGGGCCGAACTTCACCATCTCCTGGTCCTGAGAGGGCGCACCAGGCACTTCGGTGGGCGGGCGGCGGCGCAAGACTGCATGGATTCGCGCGAGCAGCTCGCGCGGATTGAACGGCTTGCCCAGGTAGTCGTCCGCACCGACCTCCAGCCCGACGATGCGGTCCACGTCCTCGCTCTTGGCGGTGAGCATGATGATGGGCGTGCGGTCGCCGTTGGCGCGCAGGCGCCGGCAGATGGACAGGCCATCTTCGCCCGGCATCATCAGGTCGAGCACGATGATGTCCACCGAGTCGCGCTGGAGCACGCGGTTCAGGGCCTTGCCATCCTCAGCCAGCATGACCTCGAAGCCTTCCTGCATGAGGTAGCGCCGCAGCAGATCGCGGATGCGCACATCGTCGTCAACGACCAGCACCTTGTTGGGACGAACTTGGTTTTGTGGCATGGCAGCAACTTCCGGTAAATGTAACAAACGCGATTGTGGCAGCGCCAAGTGCTTGTCAGCACTCATTTTTTATTTTTATGACACCCTGTTACAGATGTTGCCCGTGCTGGCGTCCGCTTCACCTGCGGCACATCACACAATCGCTGAACTGACCATACTTGAGTGCACCATGAAATCGTATTTGTCGAGTGGCTTGTTGCTGATGGGATTGGGTTCGGCGTTCGCCGCGCCGGACGGTGCGGCCGTTCTTGCGGTGCCGTCCGAGACGCCGGTGGCCGCCCTGCCGATCACCGCCGACGAGAGCGAGCCCCGCAGTGCGATGCGCCTGCGTGATGCGCTGCGGCGACCGTTCGATGACATGGACGACAGCCGCAAACCCTACCGACTTTCGGTGGAAGAGCGCCAGCGTCTGCGCGAACAGCTTCGCGATCAGCCGCCTTACGACTTCAAGTTCAAACAATGACTCTGCACTCCACAAATCGCCTGACCCGTCCTGCCTCCCGTCTTCTCCTTTCCACTCTTCTCGCCCTCGGGCTTGGTGCCGGTGCTTCGGCCATGGCCCAGGTCGCCCCGGCCGTTCCTGCCAATGTGGTGAACATTGCCGCAAGTGGCTTCCTGGAAGTGCCGCAGGACTGGCTCAGCATGCGGCTCAGCACCACACGCGAAGGCAGTGATGCAGTCACCGTACAGAACCAGCTCAAGCAGGCGCTGGATGCCGCCTTGACCGTGGCCCGTGCCAGCGCCAGGCCGCAGCAGCTGGAAGTGCGCACGGGGCAGTTCAGCCTGTACCCGCGCCATGGCAGCAACGGCAAGATCAATGGCTGGCAGGGCAGCACCGAACTGGTGCTCGAGGGCCGTGATTTCGCCCTCATCAGCACCACGGCAGGCAAGATCCAGAGCCTCACCATGTCCGGCACCAGCTTCTCGCTCTCGCGTGAAGCGCGTCAGAAGCTCGAGTCCGACGTGCAGGCCATCGCCATCGAGCGCTTCAAGGCCCGTGCGGACGAAGTCAGCAAGGGTTTTGGTTTCGCCGGCTACAGCTTGCGCGAGGTGTCGGTGAGTTCGTCAGACCAGGACGTTCGGCCCTATCAGCCGCGCGTGATGGCCATGGAGGCCAAGGCCGCGATGTCGGACGCGCCCGTGCCGATCGAGGCGGGCAAGTCCATGGTCAACGTGACGGTCTCAGGGTCGATCCAGCTGAAATAGGGCCACCCGAAGAGGCGCTCACTGCGCGGCCCAGCCACCATCCATGTTCCAGGCCACGCCGCGCACGTTGTTGCCGGCGGGCGAACAGAAGAACACCGCCAGTTCACCCAGCTCTTCGGGCGTGGTGAACTGCATGGAAGGTTCCTTTTCGCCCAGCAGTTGCCGGGTGGCTTCGGCATTGGAAATCCCCTGTGCGACGGCCTTGGCGTCCACCTGCTTCTGCACCAGGGGGGTGAGCACCCAGCCCGGGCAGATGGCATTGCAGGTCACGCCCGAGGTGGCGTTCTCCAGTGCCGTGACCTTGGTCAGGCCCACGATGCCGTGCTTGGCGGCGACGTAGGCCGACTTTTCGGCCGAACCCACCAGGCCATGCACCGACGCCACGTTGATGATGCGACCCCAGTTCGCCTTCTGCATCGCAGGCAGCGCGAGGCGGCTGGCATGAAAGGCGCTGCTGAGGTTGATGGCGATGACCGCGTCCCACCGCTCGACCGGGAAGTTCTCCACCCGGGCGACGTGCTGGATGCCCGCGTTGTTCACCAGGATGTCCACCTGCCCGAAGGTGCTTGCCGCGAACGCCATCATGGCTTCGATCTCGTCGGGTTTGCTCATGTCGGCGCCGTGGTAGGCGACCTGGGCACCGAGCGCGGCGATCTCCGACCTGGGGACTTCGGCATCGCCAAAACCATTGAGCACGATGTTGGCACCCTGGCGCGCCAGGGCCTTGGCAATGCCCAGGCCGATCCCACTGGTGGAGCCGGTGACGAGGGCGGTTTTGTTGGCAAGCATGGGTGAACTCCAGTTCCAGTACGATGGGTTGAAAAGTATCCGAGGCATTATCACGGACGCCTTTTGCGCCCACCCCTGTCCGTCATACCGCATGCAAGAACCGAACCTTCAGTACCTTCCTGTCACGGGTCCCGCGGCCCGCACCGGCGACCCGCGGCGCATGGCGTACTGGGACTGGCCCTGTGCCGCGCGCGACAGCCACCACGTGGTGGTCTGCGTGCACGGCCTCTCGCGCCAGGGTCGCGACTTCGACACGCTGGCGCGATCATTGAGCGAGCGCTCGCGCGTGGTTGCCGTCGACGTGGCCGGACGCGGCCACAGCGACTGGCTGGCCGATCCCATGGCCTATCAGGTGCCGACCTACGCGGCTGATCTCGCGGCGCTGCTGATGCACCTGCGCACGCAGGACCCGGAGGCAGTCATCGACTGGGTCGGCACCAGCATGGGTGGGCTGATCGGCATGGCGGTGGCGGCCCAGCCGGCGCTCGCACCCCGCCGGCTTGTGCTCAACGATGTCGGGCCCGCCATCCAGTGGGACGCCTTGCAGCGCATCGCTTCCTACCTGGGGCTGAACCCGTCGTTCGACAGCGAGCAGGCGGCCTGTGACTACCTGGCCTCGATTTCCACGGGCTTCGGGCCGCACACGCCCGCGCAATGGCGGGCGCTGTCCCTGCCGCTGCTGCGCGTGCGCGAGGGGCGCTGGTGGCTGCATTACGACCCCGCGATCGCCACCCCCCTCAAGGCCCTGACCGGCATGGCCGACCAGGTTGCCGCACGCCAGGTCGCACGCGATGGCGAAGCCGCGCTGTGGAGGCTGTACGACGCGATCACGGCGCCCACGCTGTTGCTGCGTGGCCAGGTATCGGACCTGCTGACCGATGCCACGGCCGCCGAGATGGGGCGGCGTGGTCCCAGGGCCCGTTGCGTGGTCTTTGACGGTGTGGGCCATGCGCCCACGCTGGTGGCCGATGAACAGGTGGCCGCTGTCCGGGACTTTCTCTGGTCCGAGTGAGCATGCGTTGAGCGAGCCATGAAAAGAACGACCCCCTCGTCTGCGACCGAGGCCGCAGAGCCCGTGATTGCCGATGAGCGCCCGCTGGGCGCCCCCTCGGCCATCGTTGCGGCCACTTCCGACAGCCTGCCCAGACAGGCCCAGGCACTGGCGCGCGCGAGGGCCTTTGCCGAACCCCTGCTGGACAGCGAGCAGCTCGACACCGGGGAGAACACGCTGGCGCACGCCGACGCGGTCGCTGGCGTGCTGAACGACATTGGCGGCTCCGAAGCCATGCAGGCCGCCGCCTATCTGGTGTATGCCTGCCAGTACCTCAACCGCCCCCAGGAGGTGATCGCCAAGGCCTTTGGCGACAACTTCGCGGCGCTGGCCATCGAAACCACCAAACTGGTGCAACTGCAGCGCCAGGCGCGCATCAAGGCCGCGGCCGCTATCGCCAGGAAGGAGGAAGCCGCAGCGGCGCCCGGCAAGGCCGCGCTGTCGGAGCTCGCCGCCAGTCAGTCCGAGAACGTGCGCAAGATGCTGCTGGCGTTTTCGCGCGATCTGCGCGTGGTCATGCTGCAACTGGCCTCGCGCCTGCAGACGTTGCGCTACTTCGCCGCCATCAAAGGCGACCCCGGCGAGGCGCTGGCCGCCGAGTCGCTGCAGGTATTCGCCCCGCTGGCCAACCGCCTGGGTATCTGGCAGATCAAGTGGGAGATGGAGGACCTGGCCTTTCGCTTCCTTGAGCCGCAAACCTACAAGGACGTCGCTCGCTTGCTGGACGAAAAGCGCGTCGAGCGCGAAGCCCATGTGGAGCAGGTCCGCCAGCAACTCGAGGTCGACCTGCTGCGACAGGGGATCGCGGCGTCGGTGCAGGGGCGCCCGAAGCACATCTACAGCATCGTCAAGAAGATGCGCGGCAAGTCGCTCGACTTCGACCAGGTGTTCGACATCCGCGCCCTGCGCGTGATCGTGCCCGGTGTGGACGACTGCTACGCCGTGCTGGCCCACGTGCACGCGAAGCATGCGCCAGTGGCCGATGAGTTCGACGATTACATTGCCAAACCCAAGGCGAATGGCTACCAGTCGCTGCACACCGTGGTTCGCGACGATCAGGGCCGGGCATTCGAGATCCAGATCCGCACGCAGGCCATGCACGACCATGCCGAGCATGGAGTGGCGGCGCACTGGGCGTACAAGGAGGCGGGGTCCAAAGGCTATGCGGGTGTGTCGGCCAGTTCGGACTACGACGCCAAGATCGCGGTGCTGCGCCAGTTGCTGGCCTGGGAGCGCGATCTGAGCGGCGCCGCACAGGGCCTGTTCGACGACCGCATCTACGTGCTCACGCCAGACGCCGCGATCGTGGAGTTGCCGCAGGGGGCCACGGCCGTCGACTTTGCCTACACGGTGCACACCGATCTCGGTCATCGCTGCCGAGGAGCACGGGTTGATGGCGCGATGGTGACTCTCAACACGCCGCTGCAGAACGGCCAGACGGTGGAGATCACTGCCGCCAAGGAAGGCGGGCCGTCGCGCGACTGGCTCAATGCCGATCTGGGGTATCTGGTGAGCCACCGGGCCAAAAGCAAGGTGCGCGCCTGGTTCAATGCACTGGCCATGGAGGAGACTGTGGCCAGGGGGCGGGAAGCGGTCGAGAAGCTGTTGCAGCGCGAAGGCAAGACCGCGTTGAAGTTGGACGATCTCGCGGTGGCGATGGGGCTGTCGTCCGCGCAGGCCTTGTTCGAGCAGGTGGGCAAGGACGAGCTGTCGCTCAGGGCGATCGAGACGCACCTGCGTCCGCCCGAGCCCGAGGCGCCTTCCGAGGTGCCCGCGTGGCTGAAGAAGCCGCGCAAGCCGTCCAGCCAGACCGGTGGTGGCGTGCTTGTGGTCGGCGTGGAGTCGCTCATGACGCAACTGGCCAAATGCTGCAAGCCCGCGCCGCCGGACGAGATCGGCGGCTTTGTCACGCGTGGCAAGGGGGTGAGCATCCACCGAGCCGACTGCAGCGATTTCGCCCACCTGCAGCGCAAGAATCCGGACCGCGTGATCGAAGTGCAGTGGAGTGGGCAGGCGACGCCAGACCGCGATGGCAGGCCGGCGGTCTATCCGGTGGATGTGGCGATCGAGGCGCAGGACCGGCAAGGCCTGCTGCGCGACATCTCCGACGTGTTTGCCCGCGAGAAGATGAACGTCATCGGCGTGCAGACGCAGTCGGTCAGGGACGTGGCCTGGATGACATTCACGATCGAGGTCTCCGATGCCCGCCAGGTCATGCGGGCCATGGCTGTGGTGGGTGACGTGACCGGGGTGCGGGTGGTGCGGCGCAAATAGCACGGCTGAACACTGATATACTGCGAGGCTTCGAATCGTTTGTAGGCGCGTAGCTCAGCTGGTTAGAGCACCACCTTGACATGGTGGGGGTCGTTGGTTCGAGTCCAATCGCGCCTACCAAGCTTTTCGGGGCTCAGTTGCACCCGTTGAAACAAGGCAGATCCTGTGGTCTGCTTTTTTTTCGCCTGAGCCGCGCTCTCGGGTTCCGGGGTGTCACCCGGGGCTCCCGCACAGGGAAAACCCATGCTCGCGACCCCGCAGGGGCTTTCTAGAATGTGCCGTATCCTCGGAGCGGTCCCTGGCCTCTCTGGCCCATTCAACCCTGAAAGTCCTGCAGTGCAAAAATCCAAGGCCGGTAGTGGCGGCGAGCGTTCCAGTGCCGTGCGCGTGATCAAGAAGTACCCGAACCGGCGTCTGTACGACACGGACACCTCGTCGTACATCACGCTGGCCGAAGTCAAGGCACTGGTGATGGACAACGAACCCTTTGTGGTGCGTGACGCCAAGAGCAACGATGACCTCACGCGCAGCATCCTGTTGCAGATCATCCTGGAGGAAGAAACGGCCGGTGTGCCGATCTTCACCGAACAGGTGCTGGCCAACATCATCCGCTTCTACGGCCATGCCATGCAGGACTTCATGGGGTCCTACCTCGAAAAGAACGTGCAGATTTTCATGGACCTGCAGCACAAGATGACCGAGCAGTCGACGGGCGTCAACCCGGAAGCCTGGAAGCAGTTCATGAACGTGCAGTCGCCCATGATGCAGGGCATGATGGGTACCTATCTGGAGCAGTCACGCAACGCATTCACCCAGATGCAGGAGCAGATGCAGAAGAACAGCGAACAGATGCTGGCGGCGCTGGGCCTCAAGCGTTAGCCCTCGAATCTGCGGTCCTCAGGCCGGTCTGAGACAATCGGGGCATGTCTGAAACTCTTGCCCCATCGGCCACCATGGCGCCCAAGGTGGGTTTTGTCAGCCTGGGCTGCCCCAAGGCGCTGACCGATTCCGAACTCATCCTCACGCAACTCAGCGCTGAGGGATATCAAACCTCCAAGACCTTTGCTGGCGCCGATCTGGTGATCGTCAACACCTGCGGCTTCATCGACGATGCCGTGCGCGAAAGCCTGGACACCATCGGCGAGGCCCTGGCGGAAAACGGCAAGGTGATCGTCACCGGCTGCCTGGGCGCACGCGAAGGCGAGGGCGGCGGCAACCTGGTGCGCCAGATGCACCCGAGCGTGCTGGCTGTGACCGGCCCGCACGCCACGCACGAGGTGATGACCGCCGTGCATGAACATCTGCCCAAGCCGCACGACCCTTTCGTGGACCTGGTACCGCCGCAGGGCATCAAACTCACGCCACGCCACTACGCGTACCTGAAGATCAGCGAAGGCTGCAACCACCGCTGCACCTTCTGCATCATCCCGTCGATGCGCGGCGACCTGGTGAGTCGGCCGATCGGCGACGTGCTGACCGAGGCGCGCAAGCTGTTCGAGTCCGGCGTGAAGGAACTGCTGGTGGTCAGCCAGGATACGTCGGCCTACGGCGTGGACGTGAAGTACCGCACCGGCTTCTGGGATGGCAAGCCGGTGAAGACGCGCATGCTCGATCTGGTGCGCTCGCTCGGCGAGCTGGCGCGGGGCTTTGGCGCATGGGTGCGTTTGCACTACGTGTACCCGTACCCCCATGTGGACGAGATCATCCCGCTGATGGCCGACGGCCTGTGCCTTCCCTATCTGGATGTGCCACTGCAGCACAGCCATCCGGACGTGCTGCGTCGCATGAAGCGACCGGCCAGCGGCGAGAGAAACCTGGAGCGCATCGCGCGCTGGCGCGAACTGTGTCCGCAGATCGTGGTGCGCAGCACCTTCATTGCCGGCTTTCCGGGTGAGACCGAACAGGAATTCGATCACCTGCTGGACTTCGTCCGCGAAGCCGGCATTGATCGCGCCGGTTGCTTTGCCTATTCGCCTGTGCCGGGGGCGACCGCCAATGCATTGCCCGACCCAGTGTCCGATGCACTTCGCGAAGAGCGTCGCGCGCGCTTCATGGAAGTTGCCGAAGCCGTGTCAGCTGCCAGACTGCGCGAGCGCGTGGGCGCGACCATGCAGGTGCTGGTGGATTCGGCACCGGGCATGGGCAAGAAGGGGGGCGTCGGGCGCAGCTACGCGGACGCACCCGAGATCGATGGCGTCGTGCGCCTGCTGCCACCAGAGAAAATCAGCAAGACCTTGAAGGTTGGCGAGTTCACCAAAGCCCGTATCGTGGCCGCCGAGGGGCACGATTTGCTGGCAGTTCCGTTTTGACGGAAGCTGCGCCCGGCCAGGCATCGGGCAGCGCTTCGGTGTCGCAAA
The DNA here is from genome assembly GCF_025699295.1 of Hydrogenophaga sp. Lineage (GTDB taxonomy): Bacteria > Pseudomonadota > Gammaproteobacteria > Burkholderiales > Burkholderiaceae_C > Hydrogenophaga. The sequence continues at coordinate 182,349 of NZ_JAILWB010000007.1, forward strand.
AGAAAAGGCCAGCAAACTTGCGTTTGCTGGCCCTTATGATTGGTGCCCAAGAGAGGACTCGAACCTCCACGCCTCTCGGCGCTAGTACCTGAAACTAGTGCGTCTACCAATTCCGCCACCTGGGCATCTCAGGAAAACCGAAATTATAGCAGAGAAAAAGTGAACGAAAAAAGCAGCCTGTTGGCCGAATATGAAGGTGTCGTTTCCGGTCATCGCGACGGACATGGATTTGTGGTTCGCGATGATGGGCAGGCCGATATCTACCTGCCGTCCAATGAAATGCGCGCGGTGCTGCACAAGGACCGGGTCAAGGCCCGCATCGTGCGGCTCGACCGCAAGGGCCGTCCCGAGGGGCGTGTCACCGAGATCGTGGAGCGCTCGGATGCACCCATCATCGGACGCCTGCTGCAGGAAAGTGGTGTGTGGCTGGTGGCTCCGGAGGACAAGCGCTACGGACAGGACGTGCTGATACCCAAAGGAGCCACCGGATCGGCCAAGCCGGGACAGGTCGTGGTGGTGCAGCTCACCGAGCCGCCCGCGCTGTACGGACAGCCTGTCGGGCGCGTCAAGGAGGTGCTGGGCGAGATCGATGACCCTGGCATGGAAATCGAGATCGCGGTGCGCAAGTACGGTGTGCCACACGAGTTTTCCGAGGCCGCGATGGCCCAGGCTCGCGCACTGCCAGACCATGTGCGGGCTGGCGACCACAAGCACCGGGTGGATCTGCGCGACGTGCCACTGGTGACCATCGACGGTGAAGACGCGCGCGACTTCGACGATGCGGTGTATTGCGAGCCGGCCAAAGTCGGCAAGGGCAAGGGCTGGCGACTGCTGGTGGCCATTGCCGACGTGAGCCACTATGTGGAGACCGGCTCACCGATCGACGTTGACGCCTATGACCGCGCGACCTCGGTGTATTTCCCGCGTCGGGTCATCCCCATGCTGCCGGAGAAGCTGTCCAACGGCCTGTGCTCGCTCAACCCGGGTGTCGAGCGCCTGTGCATGGTCTGCGACATGCTGGTCAACGCCAGGGGCGAGGTGCATGCCTACCAGTTCTACCCAGCGGTGATGTTCAGTCACGCACGCTTCACTTACACCGAGGTGGCTGCGATCCTTCAGAACACACGCGGCCCGGAGGCCGCGCAGCGCAAGGCGCTCGTACCTTACCTGCTCAACCTCCACGACGTCTACCGCGCGTTGCTGACTGCGCGAGGTGAACGGGGTGCGGTGGACTTCGAGACCGTCGAAACCCAGATCGTGTGCGACGAATCGGGGCGTATCGAGAAGATCATTCCCCGCACCCGCAACGATGCGCACAAGTTGATCGAAGAAGCGATGCTCGCGGCGAACGTGTGCTCGGCCGATTTCATCAGCGAAGGAAAGCACACCGGCCTGTTCCGCGTGCATGAAGGCCCCACTCCCGAAAAGCAGGAAATCCTGCGCAACTACCTCAAAGCCATGGGCGTGCCGCAGACCATCGGCGACAACCCCAGGCCGGCCGATTTCCAGCAAATCGCCAACGCCACCAAGGACCGTCCTGAAGCCCAGCAGATCCACAGCATGCTGCTGCGCTCCATGCAGCAGGCCATCTACACGCCGATCAACAGCGGCCACTTCGGCCTGGCCTTCGAGGCCTACACGCACTTCACCAGCCCGATTCGCCGCTACCCCGACCTGCTGGTGCACCGGGTCATCAAGGCCATCCTGGCGCGCAAGCGCTACGAGTTGCCGACTCTTCCCACGCCTGGAGAAGCGCATGCCAAGCTCAGCAAGCGCCTGGCCAGCCGTGCGCAACCTCTTGCAGCGGGCGAAGTGGCGAAGAAGCCGTCCGCAGACACGCTGGCCTGGCAGGCCGCGGGACTGCACTGCAGTGCCAACGAGCGCCGGGCCGACGAGGCGAGCCGCGACGTGGAGGCCTGGCTCAAGTGCAAGTACATGCGTGAGCACCTGGGCGAGGAGTTCAGCGGCGTGGTCAGCTCGGTCACCAGCTTCGGGCTGTTCGTCACGCTGGATGCCATGTATGTCGAAGGCCTGGTGCACATCACCGAGCTGGGCGGCGAGTACTTCCGGTTTGACGAAGCGCGCCAGGAACTGCGCGGCGAGCGCACGGGCATCCGTTACGCGCTGGGCAGCCGCGTGCAGGTGCAGGTGAGCCGTGTCGACCTGGACGGGCGGCGCATCGACTTCAGGCTCGTCAGCGGTAACGACGATCTCGTGCTGCGGGCCATGCGTGACAAGACGGGTTTGCCTGGTGCCCCGGAGAACGGCGCAGCGCCTGCCCGCCCTGGCAACAAGGGCCGACGCGGTCGGGAGGCCGCGCCGGCAGGGCGTCATGGTGGCCAGCCGACGCCTGCGCCCGAGGTGAAATCGGCAGCGCGCAAAGCAGCAGGCAAGAAGACGGAGCGAGGTGGCGCTCGCAGCACGGCAAGCCAGTCCCGAAAGAGCCGGCGCTGAACCCGGGAAAGAGGGCCTTGCACATGCCCCGTGCGCTGTCTGCCGTCGCCGCACCCGCCATCAAACCCGCGGTGTCAGCTCGGCCCAAGAAGGCACCGCAGTTCGCCGAGCGCGCCTTGCGCATTGGCGTGTCGGCACGCCTGTTGCACGAGGCGCCACATGAACTCGGGTTTCGCAACAAGGTTCTGCAGTACATCGAGCAGTCGCTGGCGCACTGGATCATGGAGCATGGGGCCGTGGCGTTCATGGTGCCGGCGGTGTCGCACGACAGCAAGCACGCGGCGCGCCACCTCAAGGTCGATCAGGTGGTGCAGGAGCTCGACGCCCTGGTGCTGCAAGGAGGTGCAGACGTCGCGCCGCAGACCTATCGCCAGAAGCCCATCGACCCCCGCTGGGAGGGTGATGTGGTGCGCGACCGCTACGAGCTGGCGCTGCTGCGCACCTTCCTGGCACAGAAGAAGCCGGTGCTTGGCGTGTGCCGTGGTGCGCAACTGCTCAACGTGGCCTTCGGCGGCACGCTGTACCAGGACATCACGACGCAATGCGCGGCAGCGCATGCCCACGTGGATACCGACCTGTACGACCAGCTCGAACACGACGTGACCTTCCTGCAGGGCACGGCATTGACGCGGCTGTATCCCAAAGCCTCGCAGTTGCGTGTGACGAGCATCCACCACCAAGCCGTGGCTGAACTGGGCAAGGGCATTGTGGTGGAAGCTGTCTCGACGCTGGATGGCCTGGTGGAAGCCATCCGCTGGACGGGTGAAACCTATGCGCGGGGCGTGCAATGGCACCCCGAGTTCCATCATGGCCGGGATGCACTGGCCGACAGCTCGCCGATCATGCTGGATTTTCTGGATGCCTCGCGTGCCGCAGCGCTGCACAGGTTGGCCAGCGGCCTCGAGCCTGATCCCCGCACCCCTCGCGCGCCGCTGCATCTGGCCGGATCCTGAGCAATTCGCAGGTCACTTCCGGCACACGGCATCCGCCTCTAAACTCGCGCATTGCCTCCAGACATTCCCACGCCATGCGCATCGTCTTCTTTCTGCTTGAAACGCTCTTCTTCTTCCTGGTGGCAGCGGCTCTGCTGCGTGCCTGGATGAACCACTTGCGCATCCACATGTCGGCCCAGCCTGGTCGGCTGGTGATCGCGCTGACCGACTGGCTGGTTGCGCCGCTGCGGCGTCTGCTGCCGCGCTCACTCTCGCAGAGCCGCATCGACTGGGGCAGCCTTGTCGCGGCAGTGCTGCTTTCGCTGGGGTATGGCGTGCTGTGGCTGCTGCTGGCCACCAGTGTGTCGTCAGCGCCGCTGTCCACGGAGGTGGGGATCACCACCGTCGCCAGCATGGCGGTGCGCATCTTGGTGCGCACCCTGTTGCAGGGCCTGATGGTGCTGCTGCTGGGTTACGCCATCCTGTCCTGGGTGCAGCCACATTCGCCGGTGATGTCCACGCTTGAGCGGCTGTGTGCCCCCATCCTGCGCCCGGTGCGCCGTGTCGTGCCTCTGGTGGGTGGGGTGGACCTGTCGGTGCTGGTGCTCATCATCCTCTTGCAGGTCGGTCTGATGCTGCTGGGCTGAGCCGGCGCGTCAGTCGAGGGCCTGCACTCGCTCTGCCAGGCGACTGGCGCACAAGCCCGACGTTCCGCCATCGTCCAGCCAGTGATCGGCCAGCCAGCCGTGCTGAAACACCGCGGCGGCCACGCGGGCGGCCGTATGGTGGCCTGAACTACCGGGCCGCGCCAGCGCGCTGCCGATCATGCCGGCCAGCACATCGCCTGTGCCCGCCGTGGCCAGCGCGGCGTTGCCGGTCGGGTTGATGCGGGGCACCTCGCCCGGCGTGGCCAGTACCGTGCCCGAACCTTTGAGCACGCACAACACACCGAAGCGTTCTGCGATGGCTTGCGCCGCGAGCAGGCGATCGGCCATCACGATGCCGGTGTTGCTGCCAAGCAGGCGGGCCGCCTCGAGGGGGTGGGGTGTGAGCACCGTCGTCCAGCCTCGGCCGCGCCGGTGGCCGAGCTGGGTCTGCAGCGCTGTGTCGGCCGCGATGGCGTTGAGTGCGTCGGCGTCGAGCACCAGCGTGGCGGCACCCGACAGCACGCGTGGCAGGAGCGCCGCGACGGCGGCGCCACCACCGCAACCACAGACCACGCTGGCCGCGTGCAGCATTTCCCGCTCCAGCAGCAAGGCCGGGCTGCGGAACATGAGTTCCGGGCAAACCGGATCCCAAGACGTGTCTTGTGGTTCCGAGCCTTCCAGCAAGCCTACGAACACTCGGCCTGCGCCCGCATGCAGGGCTGCCCTCGCGGCGAGCACTGCAGCTCCGGTCATTCCCACACCGTGCTGCGAAATCCCTTGCCCTCCGATCACCGCAACATCGCCGAAGCTGCCCTTGTGACTGGCGTGAGGCCGTTGCGAAATCGGTGCGCCCGCCTGGGGCTGGCCTTCCAGCCAGGCCACCAACGGCACGCCAATGCCCGGTGAGACCCCGAGATCATCGAACCACACGCTGCCAGCGGCGTCGCGCCCCATGCCGGTGAACAGACCGGGTTTGAGGGTAAGCAGCGCCAGGGTGTGGCGTGGGCCAGGCGCGCGCGCGGTGGCGCCTTCCAGCGGCGCCAGCGCCCCGGTGTCGGGATGCAGCCCGCTGGGTAGATCGACGCTCAGCACCGGCCGGCCAGTGCGGCGCATCGTGCCCAGCCAGGAGGCCATGGTGTCGTCGAAGGCGCGCACGGGGCCGATACCCAGCAGCGCATCGATGGCCAGATCGAAATCGTCGGGAGGGACCGTGCTGAACACGACGCCGGCCTGGCGCGCAGTATCGAGGGCCCGGTGCGCATCCCGGGGCAGGCGAGACTCGTCCGGGCACAGGTGCGTGACCACCACACGCACTGCGCCTGCGCGGGCCTTCGCCCAACGGTGGAGGTGGGTGGCCGCGACCAGACCGTCGCCGCCGTTGTTGCCCGGCCCACACGCCACCCAGATGCAGCGCGCGTGCGGCTGCAGGGCCAGAGCCAAGCGCGCCACCGCCAGTCCGGCGCGCGCCATCAACGTGTGGTGCGGCAGGCTGGCCGCAGCCTGCTGTTCGATCGCGCGCGTCCCCGCGCTGCCATACAAAGCCTCGCGGTGTGCAGGTGTGATCGGTCGCGTGCCTGTCTGCGTGGCGAAGCGGGGCGTGCTCACGGTGTCGCTCCTGAAGGTGGGGTGAGGGCGGTAGCCGCGTTGTCCAAGGCCGAAACACCGCACCCCATTTCACCATGTCCGCCCGTGCTGGCACGGCGCCGGACCCGGATCAGAGGTTGTACCGGCGGGGCGAGCAGCCGTGGAGTTCAATGTCCGTGTTCCGGCCTGCCAGTTGGTCGGTCAACGCGCGCGCACTGCCGCATGCCATGGACCAGCCGGCACTGCCGTGGCCCAGGTTGAGCCACACACCAGGCACCCGCGTGGCGCCCAGCAGTGGGGGACCATCGGGCAAGGTGGCCTGCGCGCCCTGCCATTCCTGCAGGCTGCCATGCGGACCGCCGAGCCGCACCGCACCAGGAAACCAGTCGGTCAGCGCACCGTACAGTCGGCGCAGCGTGGACCGGGACAACTGGCCCGGCGGGTGGCCGAAATCGCAGCCACCGGCCACGCGGATGCGTTGTCCGAGGCGGGCGATGGACACACCATGCCGGGTATCGAAGACGGCGGACAGTGGCGCGTCCAGCGGTTCGCGCATGGCGGCGCTGATGGAGTGGCTCTGGACACTTTGCAACGGCACGCGCAGACCAAGCGGGTGCAGCAACGACGCGCTGTGCGCGCCCGCGCACACAATCACCGCATCGAAGCGCTCGGTCTCGGCATGCGTGCGTAGGGCGTTCTGGGACGGGGGCGCGCCCGCGGAGGCCAGACGCAGGTCAACGGTCGTCGAGCTGGCGGAGTCGATCGACTCCACCCGGGTGTTGAACTCGAAGCGGCAACCTAGCCGCTGCGCCCGGGCGCGGATGGAGACCGTGAACTCCCGGCAGTTGGCCACCGCTTCGCCGATCAGCTCGACCGCGCCATGGAGCGGGGTTTCAGGGTTCAGCGCGGGTTCCAGCGCGCGCGCCTGATCGGCCGAGTGTTCCCTGAATCCGATACCCAGATCCTTCATCTGCAGCAGCGCGGGCCGTGCCTGTTCCGCATCGCGCGGACCGCGCCAGAGCACCAGCATGCCTTCGCTGCGGTCGTGCTCAAGCGCATGGTCCTCGGTGATGGACAGCAAGCGCTCCTGGCTGTAACGCACCAACTGGTACATCTGCCGATGATTTTCGGTCTGGCGCTCATGCCTGCCAGCCTGCAACCAGTGCCATAGCCAACGCCATTCACTCCCGCGCGGCAGGCGATTGAGCGTCATCCCGCTTGATCGGGACGTCCAGGGCATGCACAGGCTTCGCTCGGACCGGTTCCAGGGCGCGGTCCAGCCCGCGGCGACGATAGGCCCGGTAGCGAAGCTGGCTTCTTCGGCCACGGTGCTGCGGCGTTCGAAGACGGTGACCTCATGGCCGTCCAGTGTCAGTTCAAAAGCGGTCGTGGTGCCCACAACGCCCGCACCCACCACGGCGAGCCTCAAGAGCGGCCCCCGGTGGTGGCCTTGCACGTCACCCTGTTCGGGATGGAAAGGCCGGCGGAACGAACAACGTCGGGAGATCGGGCATCGGGCATGGAGCTGGGCACAGGTGGCGTCTGGAAGCAGGCCTGCGGACAGGCGCCATTCCAGGCGGTCAGGGGTGGGACGAGATTGGCCAGACTGCTATAATTGACAGGCTTTGCAGGTGGAAGACCCGAACGGTGGTTCGGGCGGCGCCTTGCAAGGCGAAATCGCAAACCAGCCCAACCGGGTGTCGCCTGCAGCATCCGGACCTTCAGCGGTCCGCAATGTCAAGGTGATCGGGGCTGGATTTTAGACTCAACCTCTGGAAAGTTAACTCATGTCTATCTCCATGCGCGAAATGCTGGAAGCCGGTGTCCACTTTGGTCACCAGACCCGCTTCTGGAACCCCAAGATGGCACCGTACATCTTCGGCCATCGCAACAAGATCCACATCGTCAACCTCGAAAAGACGCTGCCCCTGTTTGAAGAGGCGGCCAAGTTCGTGCGCCAGCTCTCCGCCAACCGCGGCACCATTCTGATGGTGGGCACCAAGCGCCAGTCGCGCGACATCGTGGCCCAGGAAGCCCGCCGCGCCGGCGTGCCCTTCGTGGACCAGCGCTGGCTCGGCGGCATGCTGACCAACTTCAAGACGGTCAAAACCTCGATCAAGCGCCTCAAGGACATGCAGGCACAGAAAGAAGCCGGCCTGGAGAGCATGAGCAAGAAGGAACAGCTGATGTTCGCCCGCGAGATGGAAAAACTCGAGAAGGACATCGGCGGCATCCAGGACATGGCCGCGCTGCCCGACGCCATCTTCGTCATTGACGTGGGCTTCCACAAGATCGCCGTGCTTGAAGCCCAGAAGCTGGGCATCCCGCTGGTGGGTGTGGTAGATACCAACCACTCGCCCGTGGGCATTGACTACGTCATCCCCGGCAACGATGACTCGGCCCGCGCCGTGGCTCTGTACGCCCGTGGCATCGCCGACGCGATCATTGAAGGCCGCAGCAACGCCGTGAATGACGTTGTCAAGGCCGTGGCCGCCGAAGGCTCCGACGAGTTCGTCGAAGTCAAGGAAGATGCTTCCGCCTGAGCCCCGTTTCCGCATGCAAGAGGGGCTCGTGTAGCCCCTTTTTCACAAGCTGATCGCAATTTTTGACCCGCTGGCCGATCTTCCGGGACCGTGCCAGCCACAGGAGAACCGAAAAATGGCAATTACCGCAAGCATGGTCGCCGAACTGCGCGCCAAGACCGATGCGCCCATGATGGAATGCAAGAAGGCCCTGACCGAGGCCGACGGCGACATGGCCAAGGCCGAGGAACTGCTGCGCGTCAAGCTCGGCACCAAGGCCGGCAAGGCCGCCAGCCGCGTCACCGCCGAAGGCGTCGTGGCCAGCTTCATCTACGGCGATACCGGTGCCCTGATCGAAGTGAACTGCGAAACGGACTTCGTCACCAAGAACGACAGCTTCCTGGCGTTGGCCAACGCCGCTGCAAAGCTGGTGGCCGAGCACAACCCGGCCGACGTGGATGCCCTGGGCGCGCTGCCCTACAGCCAGGACGGCTTTGGCCCCACGCTGGAAGACGTGCGCAAGGGCCTGATTGGCAAGATCGGCGAGAACATGAGTTTCCGTCGTTTCAAGCGCTACAGCGGCGCGGGCAAGCTGGCCAGCTATCTGCACGGCACCCGCATCGGCGTGGTGGTCGCCTTCGACGGCGAGGAAACCCCGGCCAAGGACACCGCGATGCACATCGCAGCCATGAAGCCCGTGGCCCTGACCAGTGCCGACGTGCCTGCCGATCTGATCGAGAAGGAGCGCTCGGTGGCGACGGCCAAGGCCGCAGAATCCGGCAAGCCTGCCGATATCGCCACCAAGATGATCGAAGGCTCGGTGCAGAAATACCTCAAGGAGGTCTCGCTGTTCAACCAGCCGTTCGTGAAGAACGACAAGCAGACCGTCGAGCAGATGCTCAAGGCCGCCAGCACCACGGTCAAGGGCTTCACGCTTTATGTGGTGGGTGAAGGCATCGAGAAGAAGGTCGATGATTTTGCTGCTGAAGTGGCGGCTCAGGTCGCGGCCGCCAAGGGTGCGTGATCCTGTCGGGCTGACGTGAAGCAACGGGCCGCAAGGCCCGTTGTGCCGTGTGGGCCCGTGCTTTCGTGGGCCAACGCTGCGGGCAGGCGCAGTGTCCTCGCTACACTTGCCGGTTGAATCTTTGTTTACCGATTTCCTGAAAGTTGTCCCATGCCAGCCTACAAACGGATTCTGCTGAAACTGTCGGGGGAGGCCCTGATGGGCGACGACGCATTCGGCATCAACCGGGCCACCATCGTGCGCATGGTGGAAGAGATCGCCGAAGTTACCCGACTGGGCGTCCAGGTGGCCATCGTCATTGGTGGCGGCAACATCTTCCGCGGTGTGGCCGGCGGCTCGGTCGGCATGGATCGCGCCACTGCCGACTACATGGGCATGCTGGCCACGGTGATGAACGCGCTTGCGCTGGCCGACACCATGGAGAAGGCTGGCCTGGTGGCCCGCGTGATGTCGGCCATCGGCATCGAGCAGGTGGTCGAGCCTTATGTGCGTCCCAAGGCGCTGCAGTACCTTGAGGAGGGCAAGGTGGTGGTGTTTGCCGCCGGCACCGGCAACCCATTTTTCACTACAGACACGGCGGCCGCCCTGCGCGGCGCCGAGATCGGCGCCGAGATCGTTCTCAAAGCCACCAAGGTCGATGGCGTCTACACCGCGGATCCGAACAAGGACCCGAGCGCCACGCGCTACACGACGATCTCGTTCGACGAGGCCATGGGCAAGAATCTTCAGGTGATGGATGCCACCGCCTTTGCTCTGTGCCGCGACCAGAAGCTGCCGGTGAAGGTGTTCTCGATCTTCAAGCCCGGTGCGCTGCGCAAGGTGGTGCAGGGCGGCGACGAAGGCACGCTGGTTCATGTCTGATGCCGTCACGGCATCCTTTCCCGTTGATTGAGGAGTTTTCATGAGCACCGACGACATCCGAAAAACCGCTGAGCACAAGATGCTTCAATCGGTGGAATCGCTAAAGAACGGCCTGACGAAGGTGCGTACCGGTCGTCCCAACCCGGCGTTGCTCGACACCGTGCACGTCGAGTACTACGGCTCCATGCTGCCGCTTTCGCAGGTGGCGAACCTGACCCTTCTGGACGCGCGGACCATTGGCGTGGCACCCTGGGAAAAGGGCATGGGAGCCAAGATCGAGAAGGCCATTCGCGAATCCGACCTGGGCCTGAATCCATCGAGCCAGGGTGACCTGATCCGGGTGCCCATGCCGCCCATGACGGAAGAACGTCGCAAGGAGCTCACCAAGGTCGTCCGCGGTGACGGCGAGGCCGCCAAGATTGCCATTCGCAACCTGCGGCGCGATGCCAACGAGGCGGTGAAGAAGCTGGTGAAGGACAAGCTCGCGTCCGAGGACGATGATCGTCGCTCGCAGGAAGATATCCAGAAGCTCACCGACCGCATGATTGCCGAGGTGGACCGGCTCGTTGCGTCCAAAGAGCAGGACATCCTGGCGGTCTGAACGGCCTGCTGGTTCCTGCCATGGCCGCTTCAACGTCGCTCCACCCGATGCCGGTTGCCAGCTTGCCCCGCCACGTGGCCATCGTCATGGACGGCAATGGTCGGTGGGCGCAGAAGCGCTGGTTGCCTCGTGTCGCGGGGCACAAGCAGGGGGTGGAGGCCTTGCGCGGCGTGGTCAGGGCGTGCGTCGAGCGCGGCGTGCCCGTGCTGTCCGTGTTTGCCTTCTCGTCCGAGAACTGGAGCCGCCCGGCCGAGGAGGTATCCGGCCTGATGGATCTGCTGGTGATGGCACTGTCGCGCGAGGTGCCCAGCCTGGAGAAGAGTGGCGTACGACTGCATTTCCCGGGCGACCGCAGCGGCTTGTCGCCGCGCGTGGTGCAGGGGTTGGAGGCCGCCGCGCGCGACACCGCCCACAACGACACCCTGATCCTTAACGTGTGTTTCAACTACGGAGGGCGATGGGACGTGGTTCAGGCCGCGCGGCGCCTGGCGCAGCAGGGCATCGAAATCACCGAAGAGACGCTGTCAGGTGCAACCGCGCTGGCTCATGTGGGAGACCCGGATCTGCTGATCCGCACCGGTGGAGAGCTGCGCATCAGCAATTTCCTGCTCTGGCAGGCGGCCTATTCTGAACTGGTGTTCACCGATTGTCTCTGGCCGGATTTCGATGCCGCCGAACTGGACCTTGCCCTGTCCGAGTTCGCGCGGCGCGAGCGCCGTTTCGGACAGACCTCCGAGCAGCGGGCGGGGGGCGATACGGAGTCCGCCGAAGCGGGCCAGCGGCATGCTTAGGCAACGCGTCATCACGGCCCTGCTGTTGCTGGCCGTACTGCTGCCCGCGCTGTTCTACCCGTCGATCGAACCCTTTGCCGCGTTGACCCTGCTGCTTATCGTGGCTGGTGGCTGGGAGTGGGCGCGGCTCAATGGTTGCGGCCCGACCTTGTCGCTGGGGCTGGGAGGCGGACTGGGAGCGCTGATGGCGCTGTTCTGGGCGCTGGGCGGGCTGTTTCTGCCTCTGCGCCCGCTCTGGATGGCCGTTGGAATGGTCTGGGTGGTGCTTGCGCTGGTGATGCTGCGTCGCGGCGTATCCGGCTGGGCGGCCTGGCCTGCCGGCCTGCGCCTGTGGATCGGCCTGGCCCTGATCGCCTGTGCCTGGCTGGCCATGGTGCATGCGCGTCTGGAGGGCCTGGGTTTTCTGCTGTCCGTGCTGCTACTGGTCTGGATGGCCGACATCGCTGCCTATTTCGGTGGCAAGGCGTTGGGCCGGCGCAAGCTGGCTCCCGCCATCAGCCCCGGCAAGAGCTGGGAAGGCGCGGTGAGCGGCTTGCTGGGCGTGTTCCTGCTCGCAGGCGCATGGCTCGTATTCGATCCCCAGGGCGGCAGCCTGTACGCCCGGCTCTGGGCGCTCGGGCCCGCGCTGGCCGTGCTCTCGCTGGTGTTCCTGGTGGCGATGAGCGTGGTGGGCGACCTCGTGGAGTCCCTGGTCAAACGCAGTGCCGGTGCGAAGGATTCGAGCCAGCTCCTGCCCGGACACGGCGGCGTGCTGGACCGAGTCGACGCGCTGCTGCCCGTGTTGCCACTGGCCATGATGCTTGTCACCCTGTAAAACCAGCGCCATGACCCGTCCGCAGTTCGTCACCATCCTGGGCTCCACCGGCTCGATCGGCACCAGCACGCTGGACGTCATTGCGCGGCATCCAGGGCTTTACACCGTGTTTGCGCTGACCGCGGCCACGCAGGTCGACACCTTGCTGTCGCAGTGCCAGCAGTTTTCCCCGCGCTATGCCGTGATGACCAGTCCGGCACATGCGCAACGTCTCGCCGAGCGCGTGCGCGAACTCGGCCTCCCGGTGCAGGTGCTGTCGGGTGCCAAGGCCTTGTGCGAGGTCAGCGAAGCGCCCGAGGTGGACGCGGTGATGGCCGCCATCGTTGGCGCCGCTGGCCTGGCGCCCAGTCTGGCCGCCGCCCGCGCCGGCAAGAAGCTGCTGCTGGCCAACAAGGAGGCGTTGGTGGTTGGCGGGGCGCTGTTCATGCAGACGGTGCGCGAAGGCGGGGCGACGTTGCTGCCGATCGACAGCGAACATTCGGCGGTGTTCCAGTCCCTGCCGGAAGACCCCGGCACCTGGGTACGGCGGGTGGAAAAGATCGTACTGACGGCTTCCGGTGGACCTTTTCGTGCCCGCGATCCCGCCACCTTGTGCGAGGTCACGCCCGAACAGGCCTGTGCCCATCCCAACTGGGTGATGGGGCGCAAGATCTCGGTGGATTCGGCCACCATGATGAACAAGGCGCTGGAGGTCATCGAGGCCAGCTACCTGTTCGGCCTGCCTGCCGAAAGGATCGAGGTGGTGATCCATCCGCAAAGCGTGATCCACTCGATGGTCCAGTACACCGACCGTTCGGTCGTTGCGCAACTGGGCACGCCGGATATGCGCGGCCCCATCGCGTACGGCCTGTCATGGCCAGAGCGCATCGAGTCGGGTGCCGCTGCGCTGGACTTCGCCCGACTCGGTGCGTTGAGCTTCGAAGAGGCGGATGACCGGCGCTTTCCGGGCCTGCGCCTGGCCTGGGACGCGTTGGGAGGACCGGTGGGCACAACCGCGGTGCTCAATGCGGCCAACGAGGTGGCGGTGGCAGCCTTTCTGGACCGCCGTCTGCGGTTTGACCAGATCCATGCCGTCAATCTTGCAACTTTGCAGGCGTTGAGCCCCTCCAAGCCTCACGATCTCGAGGACCTGCTGGCGATTGATGCCGAGGCCCGCGCTGTCGCGCAGGCCGGTGTCGACCGGCTGGCGGTCTGATCCCCGGCGGGGTCGGGCCACGCGCTCACCGTCCTTCCATTGGCAAGCGAATCCGTCATGCTCACACTTGTTGCTTTCGTCGTGGCCCTGGGCCTGTTGATCGCCGTGCACGAATACGGCCACTACCGCGTGGCGGTGGCGTGCGGTGTGAAGGTGCTGCGCTTCTCGGTAGGCTTTGGCAAGCCGCTGCTGAGCTGGCGAAAGAAGGGCAGTCCCACGGAGTTTGTGATTTGTGTGCTGCCCCTGGGTGGCTACGTGCGCATGCTCGACGAGCGCGAAGCCCCGGTAGACCCGGCCGAGCGCCATCTGGCGTTCAACACGCAGCCACTGCGCTCACGTGCGGCCGTTGTGGCGGCAGGACCCGCTGCCAATCTGCTGCTGGCGGTCCTGATTTACGCGTTGATCAACTGGACCGGCGTGCAGGAGCCCAAGCCGGTGCTGGCCAGTCCCGTGGCAGGCTCTGTGGCCGAGCGCGCCGGCCTGAAAGGGGGCGAATGGGTGGCCGAAGCCGCCACCGCCGAGGCCGAACCCCGTGCGATCGGGTCGTTCGAGGACCTGCGCTGGCGCCTGACCCAGGCTGCGCTGTCCAGCGAGGACATGACCCTGTGGGTGGCGGCGCGCGAGGGCGGCAATACCCGCCCGGTGCGGATGGCGCTCAGCGAGCTGGACGTGCGCGAGGCGGACGCCGCACTTTTTCAGCGCATCGGCATCACGGGCCCCTGGAGCGCGCCGGTGGTGGGCGAGGTCATGGAAGGAGGGGCGGCCGCTGCCGCTGGATTGCGTGCTGGAGACGTGGTGCGCCGCGTGGACGACAAGCCTGTGAGCGATGGCCAGGACCTTCGGGCCCGCATCCGGGCTGCCGCAGGCGCAGCCGGTGAACCGGTCGAGCAGCGCTGGGAGATAGCGCGTGATGGACAGATGATGACCCTGATGGTCAAGCCTGCGCCCGAGCAGCAGGCGGGCGTCTGGGTTGGACGTGTCGGCGCCTACATCGGTGCCATGCCCGAGATGATGACGGTGCGTCTGGGCGCGCTGGACGGACTGGTACAAGGCGTGGTGCGGACCTGGGAGGTCTCCTGGCTCACACTCAAGATGATGGGGCGCATGCTCATTGGCGAGGCCTCGGTCAAGAACCTCAGTGGTCCGCTCACGATTGCCGACTACGCGGGCAAATCGGCCAGTCTCGGTATCACGTCTTACCTGCTGTTTCTCGCCCTGATCAGCGTGAGCCTGGGGGTGCTGAACCTGCTGCCGCTGCCGGTCCTCGATGGGGGGCACCTGATGTATTATCTTTGGGAGGGTGTCACTGGGCGCAGCGTGTCTGATGCCTGGATGGAGCGCCTGCAGCGAGGGGGTGTCGTGGTTCTCATGGCGCTCATGTCCATCGCCTTGTTCAATGATGTGGCCCGCCTGGCTGGCTGAACGCTTCCTTTCCATGAAAAAAAACAACTTCGGTCTTCGCGGCCTCACCCTTTCCGTGCTCGCGACGACCTTGCTGTCGGCCCTGCCTGCGTGGGCGGTCGACCCGTTCACCCTGCGTGACATCCGGGTCGAAGGCCTGCAGCGCGTGGAGCCCGGCACCGTGTTCGCCTCACTGCCGTTCCGCATTGGCGACCAGTACAACGACGACAAGGGCTCGACCGCCATCCGCTCTCTTTTCGGCCTGGGCCTGTTCAGCGACGTGCGCCTGCAGGTCAACGGCGATGTGCTGGTGGTGATTGTCGAAGAGCGGCCCACTGTGGCCGATGTGAGCTTCTCCGGAATCAAGGAGTTCGAGGAGGAGGTGCTCAAGAAGGCACTGCGCGACATCGGCTTGACCGAGGGGCGCCCATTCGACAAGGCGCTGGCGGACCGCGCCGAGCAGGAGCTCAAGCGCCAGTACATCAACCGCAGCATGTATGCCGCGCAGGTGGTCACCACGGTCACTCCGAGCGAACGCAACCGCGTCAACCTCAACTTCAGCGTGGTCGAGGGCGATGTGGCCAAGATTCGCGAAATCCGCATCGTGGGCAACCAGGCGTTTTCCGAAGCGACCCTGCGCAACCTTTTCGACCTGGACACCGGTGGCTGGCTGAGCTGGTACACCAAGTCCGACCGATACGCCCGCGCCAAGCTCAATGCCGACCTTGAAACCCTGCGTTCCTACTACCTGACACGCGGCTATCTGGAATTCCGCATCGACTCCACGCAAGTCGCCATCTCGCCTGAGAAGGAAGACATGTCGATCACCGTCAACATCACCGAAGGTG
The DNA here is from genome assembly GCF_025699295.1 of Hydrogenophaga sp. Taxonomy (GTDB): domain Bacteria; phylum Pseudomonadota; class Gammaproteobacteria; order Burkholderiales; family Burkholderiaceae_C; genus Hydrogenophaga. The sequence continues at coordinate 198,023 of NZ_JAILWB010000007.1, forward strand.
ATCGCTATGTGGTGAAGTCGGTGGCGCTCGAGGGCGAGTACCTGGGCCGGGAGGCGGAGTTCAAGTCGCTCGTGACGCTGCGCGCTGGGGAGGCCTACAACGCGGAGGACGAGGCGAGCACCGTCAAGGCCTTCACCGACTACTTTGGCGCGTTCGGCTACGCCTTTGCACAGGTAGAGCCGGCGCGCGACATCGATCGCGTGAACAAGCAGGTTTCCTTCGTGTTCCGGTCGCAGCCCGCGCGCCGCGTGTATGTGCGCCGCATCAACGTCGAAGGCAACAACCGCACGAGGGATGAAGTGATTCGTCGCGAGTTCCGGCAGCTCGAATCGGCCTGGTACGACAGTGACCGCATCCGACTCTCGCGTGACCGCGTGGACCGCCTTGGCTTTTTCACGTCGGTGGAGGTGGGCACCCAGCAGGTACCCGGTGTACCCGATCAGGTGGACATGACCATCACGGTGGCGGAGAAACCCACCGGCAACCTGACGCTGGGCGCGGGCTACTCCCAGTCCGAGAAGGTGTCGATCATCGCGGGGATCAGGCAGGAGAACGTGTTCGGTTCTGGCAACTACCTGGGCATCGACGTCAATACCAGCAAGTTCAATCGCCAGATCGTCGTGAGCACGGTGGACCCCTACTTCACGGCAGACGGCATCTCGCGCAGCCTTGACGTCTATTACCGGACGACCACGCCATACACCGAGCAGGGCGGCGACTACCGTCTGGTCACCCCGGGCGCAAGCGTGAAGTTCGGCGTGCCCTTCTCGGAGCAGGATACGATTTACTTCGGAATTGGTGCCGAGCAGACCAAGATCGAACCGGGCAACGGCCTGCCGCAGGCGTATCAGACGTATTCGGACACGTTCGGCGCGAGCAGCACGTCCGTGCCATTGACCATTGGCTGGGCGCGAGACGGCCGCGACAGTGCCCTGGTGCCAACGCAGGGGCGTCTGCAGCGCTTCAATACCGAACTGGGTGTGGCCGGCGACACGCGCTACCTCAAAGCCAACTACCAGCTGCAGCAGTACTACCCGCTGAGCAAGCAGTACACCCTGGCATTCAATGCCGAGGTGGGTTATGGCAAGGGTCTGGGCGGCAGACCGTATCCGATCTTCAAGAACTTCTATGGTGGTGGCCTGGGGTCGGTGCGCGGCTTTGACCAGGGCACCCTGGGCCCGACCTCGCCTATCACTGCCGGTCTTTCTGCAGGCGAACTGGTCAACATCGGTGGCAACCGCAGCATCGCGCTCAGCGCCGAGTTCATCACCCCTTTCCCGGGAGCAGGCAATGACCGCACCCTGCGCATGTTCGGCTTTGTCGACGTCGGTAACGTGTACGGCGAAAATGACACCCGACCCTATGCAACGGATCTGCGCGCTTCGGTGGGCGTTGGCCTGAGCTGGATCTCACCCGTCGGCCCCCTGCGCTTCGCTCTCGCCAATCCCATTCGCAAGTTCCCTGGCGATAGAATCCAGAAATTCCAGTTTCAGATCGGAACCTCCTTTTGATGAAGACTTTTTTTCGCCTATTCAATCCTCGCGTCCTGCTGGCCGCCGGAATGGGTCTGAGCGCTCTCGTGGCAACGGCACAGGATCTGCGGATTGGTTTCGTGAACACCGACCGCATCTTCCGCGAGGCCAACCTGGCCAAGGCGGCACAGACCAAGCTGGAGCAGGAATTCTCCCGTCGTGAGAAGGAAATCCAGGGTTTGGCAGCCCAGCTCAAGGCCGCATCGGAGAAATTCGAGCGCGAATCGCCCACGCTGCCGGATACACAACGCGTGGCGCGACAGCGCCAGCTGGTGGAGCAGGACCGCGATTTCCAGCGCAAGCAGCGCGAATTCCAGGAAGACCTCAACCTGCGCAAGAACGAGGAGCTGCAAAGTGTGCTCGAGCGCGCCAACCGCGTGATCAAGCAGGTCGCCGAAGCCGAGAAGTACGATCTCGTGATTCAGGAAGCGGTCTACATCAATCCCAAGCACGACATCACCGACAAGGTGCTCAGCGGCTTGAACGGTGCCAAGTAGGACCTGGGTCTCACGTGTCGAAACCACTGGGCGACATCGTTGAAGCCCTCGGTGGCACGCGACACGGGGCGGCCGACCTGTTGATCCAGCGGCTGGCACCCTTGGCCACCGCCGGCCCCGGGGAACTGGCCTTTGTGGCGCAGGCCCGCTATGCGAGCCAGATCGAGACCACAGCCGCGAGCGTCCTGATCGTCCCGCCTGCTCTTCAGGCCCAGGCCCTCGCGCGTGGCGCCTGCATCGTTTCCGACGACCCGTATCTGTACTTCGCGCGCCTGACGCAGTGGTGGCGTCGCGAGCACGAGGCCTTGCCAACAGCGGGCGTTGATCCTTCGGCCCGCATTGACGCCAGCGCCCGGCTGGAGGCGGGCGTGAGCATCGGACCGTTCGTGGTGGTGGGTGCCAACGCGCGCATCGCACGGGGCGCGTGCATCGGAGCGCACAGTGTGGTGGGTGCAGACGCGCGTGTTGGCGTGGACACCATGCTGGGTCCACGCGTCACGATCGGGGACCGCTGCACGGTGGGCGCGCGATGCGTGCTCCACCCCGGGGTGGTGATCGGCGCCGACGGCTTCGGCTTTGCGCCGCATCAGGGCGAATGGGTCAAGATCGAGCAGTTGGGCGCCGTGCGGATCGGCGACGATGTGGAGATTGGTGCCAACACCTGCATTGACCGTGGTGCGCTGGACGACACAGTGATTGAAGACGGCGTGAAGCTCGACAATCTGATCCAGATCGGTCACAACGTGCACGTGGGCGCACACACGGCCATGGCCGGCTGCGTGGGCGTGGCGGGGAGCGCCACCATCGGTGCGCATTGCACCATCGGAGGTGGTGCCGTGGTGCTGGGACACCTGAGCCTGGCCGACGGTGTGCATGTGTCGGCAGCGTCGGTGGTTACGCGTTCGCTGCCCAAGCCCGGCCATTACACCGGCATGTTCCCCATCGACGACAATGCGGTCTGGGAGAAGAATGCCGCCTCCCTCAAACAGCTGAACCGCTTGCGCGAGCGCCTCAAGGCCGCGGAACAGGCGATCGGACAGGCCCTTCAAAACGATTCCAAGCCATGATGGACATCCACGAGATTCTCAAGAAGTTGCCGCACCGGTACCCGATCCTGCTGGTCGACCGCGTGCTCGAGCTGGACAAGGGCAAGAGCATCAGGGCGCTGAAGAACGTGACCATCAACGAGCCGTTCTTTGTCGGTCATTTTCCGCACCGCCCCGTGATGCCGGGCGTTCTGATGCTCGAAGCGATGGCGCAGGCGGCTGCCCTCCTGGCTTTCGATACGCTGGGAGTCACGCCTGATGACAAGACGGTGTACTACTTCGCTGGCATCGATGGGGCGCGCTTCAAGCGACCAGTCGAACCCGGCGACCAGCTTGTCATGGATGTGACGCTGGAACGCATGAAGGCCGGCATCTTCAAGTTCAGGGGCGTCACCCGGGTAGGCGAACAGGTGGCGTGCGAGGCCGAGCTGATGTGCACGATGCGCACCGTCGCGTGACCACGGGGGAGGGCGCATCGTGTCTCTGATCCATGCCACTGCGCTGGTTGATCCGGCCGCGGAACTTGACAGCACGGTGAGTGTCGGGCCGTACTCGGTGATCGGGCCCCATGTGAAGATCGGGGCGGGCACGAGCGTCGGTGCTCACTGTGTGATCGAGGGCCACACCACCATTGGCCGTGACAATCGCATCTTCCAGTTCAATTCGCTCGGCGCCATACCGCAGGACAAGAAGTACGCGGGCGAGCCCTGCGAGCTGGTCATCGGTGACCGCAACACCATCCGCGAGTTCTGTACCCTCAACATCGGGTCGCCCGGTGACCGCGGCGTGACGCGAGTGGGCAATGACAACTGGATCATGGCCTACGTGCATCTGGCACACGACTGCGTGGTTGGCAACCACACCATCTTCGCCAACAACTCGCAACTGGCGGGCCACGTCGTGGTGGACGACTGGGTGATCCTGGGCGGTTTCACCGTGGTGCACCAGTTTGTGCGCATCGGCGCCCATGCCATGACGGCCATGTGCTCGCTGCTGTTCGCCGATCTTCCGCCCTTCGTGATGTGCCAGGGCCAGCCCGCCCAGGCACGCTCGATGAATTTCGAAGGTCTGCGCCGCCGGGGCTTTACGCCCGAGCGCATCTCCGCTGTGAAAGCCATGCACAAGGCGCTCTACCGGGACGATCTCACTCTGGAACAGTCGCTCGAGCGCATTCGCGGGCTGGGTGAAAGGTCCTCCGAGGTCGCGCCGGACGTGAGCATGATGCTGGACTTCCTCGGGCAGGTGTCGCCCCAGCGCGGCATCGTCCGCTAGGCCCGGCATGAACCCTCCCAAGCGTTTTGCCCTGGTAGCGGGCGAGACGTCGGGCGATCTGCTGGCAGGCTTGCTGCTTGGTGGCATGAGGCAGCGCTGGCCCGATCTGCAGTCGTTCGGCATTGGTGGGTCCCGGATGGCCGCGCAGGGATTCGACGCCTGGTGGCCCAGCGAGAAGCTGGCCGTGCGCGGCTACGTCGAGGTGCTGCGACACTACCGCGAGATCGTCGGCATCCGCGCACGGCTGCAGGAGCGCCTGCTGGGTCCATCGCGTCCTGACGTATTCATTGGCGTGGATGCGCCTGACTTCAACCTCGACCTCGAAGCGGGCCTGAAGGCGGGTGGCGTGCGCACCGTGCATTTTGTGTGCCCGTCCATCTGGGCCTGGCGTGCCGAGCGCGTGGAGAAGATCCGCCGCAGCGTCGATCATGTGCTGTGCATCTTCCCGTTCGAGCCGGAGTTGCTGGCGCTGCACGGCATTGCATCCACCTACGTAGGGCATCCCCTTGCGAACGTGATTCCCCTGATGCCAGACCGTGCCCTTGCGCGGGCCGCACTGGGGCTGCGTGACGAAGACACGGTGGTGGCGATTCTTCCGGGCAGCCGGGCGTCCGAGGTGCATTACCTGGCGCAGCGCTTTTTCAAGGCGGCGATGCTGTTGCTGAGCGAGCGCCCTCACTTGCGATTCGTCGTGCCGGCGGTGCCGGCGCTGCGCGCGCGCATCGAAGCCGAAGCCCGCTCCGCGGGGCTGGGCGGGTCGCTCGTGGTGCTGGGCGGGCAATCACACACGGCGCTGGCCGCTTGCGACGTGACCCTGATCGCCAGTGGCACGGCGACGCTGGAGGCCGCGCTGTTCAAACGGCCGATGGTGATCGCCTATAACATGAACTGGCTCTCGTGGCAGATCATGCGGCGCAAGCAGTTGCAGCCCTGGGTCGGCCTGCCCAACATCCTGTGCGGTGAGTTCGTGGTGCCCGAGCTGTTGCAGGACCAGGCCACGCCACAGGCCATGGCCCGGGCTGTGGCCGACTGGCTCGGCGCGCCTGCGAAAATCAATGCATTGCAGCAGCGTTTCACCGAGTTGCACCACACGCTGCGACGCGACACCGCTCAACTGGCGACCGATGCGATCGAACAAGTTCTTGAAGGCTGAGCAGGCGCCCCTGGTCTGGGATGCGCCCGGGTTGCTGGCGGGCGTGGATGAGGCCGGGCGAGGGCCCCTGGCGGGACCGGTGGTCGCGGCCGCCGTGATCCTGGATGACCGCGCGCCCATCAAGGGCCTTGGCGATTCGAAGCAGCTCAGCGCGGCGCGCCGCGATCGTCTGTACGACGAGATTCGCGCCAAGGCGCTGTGCTGCTGCGTAGCCCAGGCCTCGGTCGAGGAAATCGACCGGCTCAACATCCTGCAGGCCACCCTGCTGGCCATGCGCCGCGCGGTACTCGGTCTGCGCCTCAAGCCAACGAAAGTCCTGGTCGATGGCAACCGCCTGCCACCGCTGGACGTGCTGGCCGAAGCCATCGTCTCGGGCGATGCGCTGGTGCCTGCGATCTCGGCCGCGTCCATTCTGGCCAAGGTCACGCGCGACCGCATGCTGTGCGAACTGCACATTCAGTATCCCGAATACGGCTTTGACCGCCACAAGGGCTACGGTACGGCGCAGCACATGCAGGCGCTCAGGGTGCATGGCGCGCTGGCCGTGCACCGCCGCTCGTTCGCGCCTGTGGCGCGCGCGCTGGCCGCGCCCATGGCCGACCCGGACGCCACACCTTGATGGGCACGCCGAACACCATCACCTCGCGCGACAACCCGCTGCTCAAGCGTTTGCGGCTGCTGGCGTACGACAGCACTGCCTACCGCAAGCAGGGCCAGGTCTGGCTGGAGGGCGACCACCTCTGCCGCGCCTTGCTGGCGCGCGGACACCGGCCCGTCACGGCTGTGTTCTCGGAAAGCTTCTGGCCCATCGCCCCGCACGATCTGCGCGATGCGGCCGACCACGTCGTCACCGTGTCCGCTGCGCTGATGGCTGGCATCAGCGGGCTCGAATCGCCTGCAGGTGTGGGCTTCGTATGGGATCTGCCCGGCGCAGTGGCGATGCAGGCTGGCACGCCAACCGTCGTGCTCGACCGGCTGCAGGATGCGGGCAATGTCGGCTCCATTCTGCGCAGCGCGGCGGCCTTTGGCTTTGGCCAGGTGGTCGCGCTCAAGGGTACTGCAGCGCTGTGGGCGCCCAAGGTGGTCCGCGCCGGCATGGGCTCGCATTTTGGTCTGCGGCTGATCGAAGGTCTGTCGGCGGACGAACTGGCCGCGCTCGAGCTTCCGCTGCTTGTGACCAGCTCGCACCAGGGCGACTGGCTGCATCAGGCGCGCCTGCCATGGCCTTGCGCCTGGGTGCTCGGGCACGAAGGTCAGGGCGTGGGCGAGGCCCTGATGGCGCGCGCTGGCGCCTTCGTGCGCATTGCCCAACCCGGGGGAGAGGAGTCACTCAACGTGGCCGCGGCCGCCGCGATCTGTTTGCATGCAAGTGCCTCCTCGCGGGGCGCCTGAGCGCCTGTTGCGCATTTGCGCCGGGCTATAATTCCGGGGTTTACCCGCAATCGGCGCAAACCCTGCGCGCCCCGGCTTTTCACCCCAGGTTTCTCGATCCGTTTCCGACCGGCACAGGCCTGGTGCGAGGCGGGCGCGAGGCCTGCGCGGCACCTGCCGCCGGCGCCAGATCGTCGCAGCCCCACTCTGGAGAATTCCGTGCTTCCCGTCCACCCGAAAGCCCTTCTCGCGCTCGCCGACGGCACGGTCTTTACAGGCATTTCCATTGGCGCCACCGGCCAGACGACGGGCGAGGTGGTGTTCAACACCGCTCTCACCGGCTACCAGGAAATCCTCACCGATCCCAGCTACTGCCGGCAGATCGTGACGCTCACGTATCCGCACATCGGCAACACCGGCACCAATGCCGAAGACGTGGAAGCAAGCCGCGTTCACGCCGCCGGCCTGATCATCAAAGACCTGCCGCTGCTCGCCTCCAACTTCCGCAGCAGCGAAACACTTTCGCAGTACTTGCAGCGCGAGGGCACGGTGGCGATCGCCGACCTCGACACCCGCGCGCTCACGCGCCGTCTGCGCACGCACGGCGCGCAGAACGGTTGCATCCTCGCGCTGCCCGCCGGCGAGGCCATCACCGATGCGCACCGCGCCACCGCCCTGGCTGCCGCCAAGGCCGCGCCGAACATGGCCGGCACCGACCTGGCCAAAGTGGTCTCGGCCACCGCGCCCTACGCGTGGACGCAGACCGAATGGCAGCTCGGCTTCGGCTATGGCGAGCAGATCGCGCCGCGTTTCCATGTGGTGGCCTACGACTTCGGCGTCAAGCACAACATCCTGCGCATGCTCAGTGCGCGCGGGTGCAAGATCACCGTCGTGCCGGCGCAGACGCCCGCTGCCGATGTGTTCAAGCTCAAGCCCAACGGCGTGTTCCTCTCGAACGGCCCGGGTGATCCCGAGCCATGCGACTACGCGATTGCCGCCACACGCGAGATCATCGAGGCGGGCGTGCCCACCTTCGGCATCTGCCTGGGCCACCAGATCCTGGCACTGGCCAGCGGGGCGAAGACCTTCAAGATGAAGTTTGGCCACCACGGCGCCAACCATCCGGTGAAAGACCTCGACAACGGCCGTGTGAGCATCACCAGCCAGAACCACGGCTTTGCGGTGGACGAGAAAACCCTGCCGGCCACGCTGCGCGCCACGCACGTGAGCCTGTTCGACGGCACGCTGCAGGGTCTTGCCCGCACTGACAAGCCTGCCTTCTGCTTCCAGGGTCACCCCGAGGCCTCGCCCGGCCCGCACGACATCGGTTATCTGTTCGACCGTTTCATCGACTTGATGCAGGCCCGCGTGCCCGCCACCGCCTGAGCCGGCGCACACTCACCGCGAACCATGCCCAAAAGAACCGACATACAAACCGTCCTCATCATCGGCGCCGGCCCGATCATCATCGGTCAGGCCTGCGAGTTCGACTACTCTGGCGTGCAGGCCTGCAAGGCACTGCGCGAAGAGGGCTACCGGGTGGTGCTGATCAACAGCAACCCGGCAACCATCATGACCGACCCGGCCACGGCCGACGTCACCTACATCGAACCCATCACCTGGCAGACGGTCGAGAAGATCATCGCCAGGGAGCGCCCGCTGACTCCCGGTGGCTTCGCGATCCTGCCCACCATGGGTGGCCAGACCGCACTGAACTGCGCGCTCGATCTGTGGCGCCACGGCGTGCTGGAGAAGCACGACGTGGAGCTGATCGGCGCCACGCCCGAGGCGATCGACAAGGCCGAGGACCGCCTGAAGTTCAAGGACGCCATGACGAAGATCGGTCTGGGCTCGGCGCGCTCGGGCATCGCGCACAGCATGGAAGAGGCCTGGGGTGTGCAGAAGACGGTGGGCTTTCCCGTGGTGATCCGCCCCAGCTTCACGCTGGGCGGCACCGGTGGTGGCATCGCCTACAACCCGGAAGAGTTCGAGACCATCTGCAAGCGCGGCCTCGAAGCCTCGCCCACCAACGAGCTGCTGATCGAGGAGTCGCTGCTGGGCTGGAAAGAGTACGAGATGGAGGTGGTGCGCGACAAGGCGGACAACTGCATCATCGTGTGCTCGATCGAGAACCTGGACCCGATGGGGGTGCATACCGGTGACTCGATCACCGTGGCGCCGGCCCAGACGCTGACCGACAAGGAATACCAGATCCTGCGCAACGCTTCGCTGGCCGTGCTGCGCGAGATCGGCGTGGACACAGGCGGCTCCAACGTTCAGTTCTCCATCAACCCGAAGGACGGCCGCATGGTCGTCATCGAGATGAACCCGCGTGTCTCGCGCTCCTCGGCGCTGGCTTCCAAAGCCACGGGTTTTCCGATTGCCAAGGTCGCGGCCAAGCTGGCCGTCGGCTATACGCTGGACGAGCTGCGCAACGAGATCACCGGGGGCGCCACGCCGGCGAGCTTCGAGCCGAGCATCGACTACGTGGTCACCAAGATCCCGCGATTTGCGTTCGAGAAATTCCCTACCGCCGACAGCCGCCTGACCACGCAGATGAAGAGCGTGGGCGAGGTCATGGCCATGGGGCGCACCTTCCAGGAGTCCTTCCAGAAGGCCCTGCGTGGCCTGGAGGTCGGCGTGGACGGCATGAACGAAAAGACGCAGGACCGCGAGACGCTCGAGCGAGAGCTCGGCGAGCCTGGCCCGGACCGCATCTGGTACGTGGGAGACGCCTTCGCCGCCGGCTGGACGATGGAGGAGGTGCACCAGTTCACCAAGATCGATCCCTGGTTCCTGGTGCAGATTGAAGAGATCGTGAAGATCGAACTGGCGCTGGAGAAGACCAGCCTGGACGCCATTGACACGGAGACGCTGCGTGGCCTGAAGAAAAAAGGTTTCTCGGACCGCCGCCTGGCCAAGCTGCTCAAGACCAACGATCAGGCCGTGCGCGAGCGCCGCGTTGCGGAGAACATCCGTCCGGTCTACAAGCGCGTGGACACCTGCGCCGCCGAGTTCGCCACCGATACCGCTTATCTGTACTCCACCTACGAAGGCCATGGGGACGGTGAGTGCGAAGCCGAGCCGACGAACAACAAGAAGATCATGGTGCTGGGCGGTGGCCCCAACCGCATCGGCCAAGGCATCGAGTTCGATTACTGCTGCGTGCACGCCGCGCTCGCCATGCGTGAAGATGGCTACGAGACCATCATGGTCAACTGCAATCCCGAGACCGTATCGACCGACTACGACACCAGCGACCGCCTTTACTTCGAGCCGCTCACCCTGGAAGACGTGCTGGAGATCGTCGACAAGGAAAAGCCCCTGGGCGTGATCGTGCAGTACGGTGGACAGACGCCGCTCAAGCTCGCGCTCGGCCTGGAGGCTGCGGGCGTTCCCATCATCGGGACCAGCCCGGACATGATCGACGCGGCCGAAGACCGCGAGCGTTTCCAGCAATTGCTGCACGCGCTGGGCCTGCGCCAGCCGCCCAACGCCACCGCGCGCGCCGAGCCCGAAGCGCTGGAGAAAGCCGCCGCACTGGGTTACCCGTTGGTGGTGCGTCCGAGCTATGTGCTGGGCGGGCGGGCGATGGAGATCGTGCACGAGCAGCGCGACCTTGAGCGCTACATGCGCGAAGCGGTCAAGGTCAGCCACGACTCGCCCGTACTGCTGGACCGCTTCCTCAACGACGCGATCGAGTGCGATGTGGATGCAGTGCGCGACCACACTGGCCGTGTGTTCATCGGCGGCGTGATGGAACACATCGAGCAGGCTGGCGTGCACAGTGGTGACTCCGCGTGCTCGCTGCCCCCGTATTACCTGAGCAAGGCCACGGTGGACGAGCTCAAGCGACAGACCGCAGCCATGGCAGAAGGCCTGAACGTTATCGGTTTGATGAACGTGCAGTTCGCGATCCAGGAGGTGGAGGAGAACGGGGTGAAGAAAGACCTGATCTTCGTCCTCGAAGTGAATCCGCGCGCCTCGCGCACGGTGCCCTTCGTTTCCAAGGCCACCGGCATTCAACTCGCCAAGGTCGCGGCGCGCTGCATGGCCGGCCAATCGCTCGACGCGCAAGGCATTGGCGCCGAAGTCACACCGCCGTACTTCAGCGTCAAGGAAGCGGTGTTCCCGTTCGTGAAGTTCCCGGGCGTGGACACCATCCTTGGCCCAGAGATGAAGTCCACCGGCGAGGTGATGGGCGTGGGCAAAACCTTTGGCGAGGCCTTTGTCAAAAGTCAGCTGGGCGCGGGCACGCGCCTGCCCACGTCCGGCAAGGTGTTCCTTACCGTCAAGAACGGCGACAAGCCGCGTGCGGTCGAGATCGCCCGGGAGTTGGTTGCCATGGGCTTCGAGCTGGTCGCCACGCGAGGCACGGCTGCGGCGATCGACGCCGCCGGCATTGCCGTGCAGACGGTCAACAAGGTCACCGAGGGCCGCCCGCACATCGTCGACGCGCTCAAGAACGGCGATATTGTGCTGGTGATCAACACCGTGGAGGAGCGCCGCAACGCCATCGCCGACTCGCGTGCGATCCGCACCTCTGCGCTGCTGGCGCGTGTCACCACCTTCACCACCATCGCCGGCGCGGAAGCCGCGGTGGAAGGCATGAAGTACCTGGACAGCCTGGGCGTGATCTCGGTGCAGGAGATGCACGCGCAGCTCTGAGCCTGTCCCTGGTGGCCCGCCGACCATCCGGTCTGCGGGTTTGCTCCAACGCCGGGCGTCAGGTGCGCGCGCTACATTGCGGCCCATGAACATGGGCCAATTTCCTGATCGCGGCATTGCACGCAGCTGGTCCACCGAGCGGGTGGCCGCGTCGCAGCGGCTTGACTACTGGGTCGGTGCCATTTGCGAAGCGTTCCTGGAAATGGACTGCAGCTCCCGGCAGGCCCCAGTCTTTGAAGGGCAGTTGACGAGTGTGGACGCCGGGGCTCTTTCGTTCAACCAGGTCGAGGCTTCGACACAGGACGTCTACCGTACCCGTGCCGGCATTGCGCGCAGCGCGCAGCATCCGTTCTACCTGATCACACAGCGCGAGACGCCCTGGCACGTGCGACAGGGTGGCCATCGGGTGGGGCTTCGGCCAGGTGATGCCGTGTTGGTCGATTCGGCCCAGTTGTACGAGCTGCATTTCCCGGAATCGGTCACGGTGATGTCCATCCAGCTGCCACGCGCCTGGGTCGGGCAATGGCTGGCCAGAGTGGACGACCCCCTGCCACGCGTGGCGGGGCGCGATCAGGGCTGGGGACGCGCCCTGTCAGGGCTGACCCTGCAGTTTGCGCACGAGCCGCTGCTGGCGGCGCATTACCCGGCAGACCTGCTGAGCGATCAGCTCGGTGCCATGCTCGCTGCGGCGATGGAACCGCAGGAGGTCAAGGCCACGCCGGCTGCGCACGACCTGCTGACGCGGGCACGGCGCCTGCTGCAGGAGCGCCTTGACGTCCCCGGTCTCGCTGCGGCAGGGGTGGCCGCAGAATTGGGCGTTTCCGCTCGCACGCTGCACCGGGCTCTGGCGGCAGGCGCCACCAGTTTCGCGCTGGAACTGCGGCGGCTGCGGCTGTTGCGTGCCGCGCAACTGCTGGCGCAGCCCCGGTTGTCCGGTGTCACGGTGGCCGAACTGGGGCGCCGCTGCGGCTTTGCGGACGCCTCGCATTTCGTGCGCGAGTTCCAGCGCCAGTTCGGCACCACGCCCGCGCGCTGGCGCCGCCAACGCCTGTCGCACTGAGGTCCTGAGCCTGACACGCCCGGGCCATCCCGGTGGCACTGGCAGGCCATTTCTCCCGCCTACGCCTGCATATGCTTTTCCCCGGTGTCCCGACCTCCTGTCGGGGCCGACAACCCGAGGAGACAAACCATGGCAGATACCTATGTGCTGGTGCACGGAGCCTGGCACACCGGCGCGGAGATGGAGCCGGTTGCCCGGCACCTGCGCGAGCGTGGCCACGTTGTGCATTGCCCCACGTTGGCTGGCAATCGCGCCGGCGACGACCGTGCCACGATCGGCCTGAGCGAGGCCGCCCAGTCGCTGGTGGACTACCTGGTGCAAAACGACCTGCGCGGTGTTCGCCTGACGGGTCACAGCTATGGCGGCATGGTCATCAGCAAGGCCGCCGACGTGGTGCCCGAGCGCATTGCGCGCCTGGTGTACTGGAACGCCTTCGTGCCTCTGAACGGCGAGTGCCTCAACGACATGGTGCCGCCGCACTACAAAGCCCTGTTCGACGGGATTGCCGCGGCGAACGGGAACGCGGTGATGCTGCCGTACCCGATCTGGCGTGAAGCCTTCATCAACGACGCCGACGCGGCCCTTGCGCAACGCGCCTTCGATTCGCTCAACCTCCAGCCTTACAAAACCTTCACCGAGCCAGTTCGATTGCAGAACGAGCTGGCGAACATGCCCATGGGAAAAAGCTATCTGCTGTGCACCGAAGACACGGCGATGCCACACAGCCATCCCTGGCACCCGCGGTTGTCAGAGCGGCTGGGCCTGTACCGCCTGGTGGCCTGCCAGGGCAGCCACGAGCTGTGTTTCACCAACCCCGAATTGCTGGCGCGCAAGATCGAGGAAGCCGGGCGCGATTGAGGCGTCTTCGCCGGCTTGGGCGACGGATTCTTTCGCGGCATAATGGCTTTTCATGAACACCGCCGAGCGGCAACGCCCGGCGGTTTGCTTTTGTGCCGGCGAAGCGCCGCATGTCTGTAGGAGAACGTCACCGTGGCCACCATTCCGATCACCAAACGCGGCGCAGAGAAGCTCAAGGAAGAGCTCAACCGCCTCAAGACCGTGGACCGCCCCTGGGTGATCAACGCGATCGCCGAGGCGCGCGCGCAGGGGGACCTGAGCGAGAACGCCGAATACGACGCCGCCAAGGACCGCCAGGGCTTCATCGAAGGCCGCATTGCCGAGATCGAGGGCAAGCTCTCCGCCGCCCAGATCATCGACCCCGCAACGCTGGATGCGGGCGGACGCGTGGTGTTCGGTGCCACGGTGGAGCTGGAGGACGAGGACAGCGGCGCCGCCGTCACCTACCAGATCGTGGGCGAGGACGAGGCCGACCTCAAGCTGGGCCTCGTCAACATCAGCAGCCCGATTGCGCGCGCGCTGATCGGCAAGGAGGAGGGCGACGTGGCCGAAGTGCAGGCGCCGGGCGGCGTGCGGCACTACGAAATCGTGGCAGTGCGCTACGCCTGATGCCGTCGCAACGCCTTGCTGTCATCGTCGCCGCGCTGTGGTGGGGCGGCATCAGCGCATTGAGTTTTCTGGCCGTGCCGCTGCTGTTCGCCAGCCTGGGCAGCCCGGCCGTTGCCGGGCCTGTGGCGGCCCGCATTTTCAGCCTGCAGTGCTGGGCGGGGCTGGTGCTCGGCATGGCCCTGTTGGTGATCCTGCGCCGGTGGCGTGGTGAGACGGGCTCGTCCATTTCTGCATCCGCACTCACCACCATGGGCTTTGTGCTGTTCGCCATGCTGCTTGCCCTGCTGCAGGAGTTTGGCGTGGCTCAGAACATCGTCACCGCGCGCGCCAGCGGCGGCAACCTGCGCCTGTGGCATGGCGTGGGATCGGCGATGGTGCTGGGACAGTGGTTGTGCGCGGGCGCGGTGCTCTGGCGTTTGAGCGCGCCGCGCCCGGCCTAGGCGACGAGCCGCTCTGCCGATTCGAGTGTATTGACCATCAGCATGGTGATGGTCATGGGTCCCACGCCCCCGGGCACCGGGGAGATCCAGCCGGCCACTTCCTTCACGCCGTCGAAGTCCACGTCGCCGCAGAGTTTGCCTTCGTCATTGCGGTTCATGCCGACGTCGAGCACCACCGCACCGGGTTTGACCATGTCGGCCGTGAGCACATTGCGCTTGCCCACTGCGGCCACGATGACGTCGGCCTGCAGGGTCATGGCCTTCAGGTCCCGCGTGCCGCTGTGGCAGATGGTGACCGTGGCGTTCTGTTGCAGCAGCATCAGCGCCATCGGCTTGCCGACGATGTTGCTGCGCCCGATCACCACAGCATGTTTGCCCTTGAGTTGGTAGCCGACGCTCTCGAGCATCTTCATGCAGCCGTAGGGCGTGCAAGGCCAGAAGCCCGGCATGCCCGTCATGAGGGCGCCAGCGCTGGCGATGTGGAAGCCGTCCACGTCCTTGGCGGGCGAAATGGCTTCGATGACCTTCTGCGCATCGATGTGCGCGGGCAGGGGCAATTGAACCAGGATGCCGTGGATCGAGGCGTCGCGGTTCAGCGCGTCCACTCGCGCCAGCAGCTCGTTCTCGCTCAACGTGGCCGGCCAGCGCTCAAGCACCGAGTGCATGCCGGTGTCCTCGCAGGCCTTGACCTTGTTGCGCACGTAGACCTGCGACGCGGGGTTGTCGCCCACCAGAATCACCGCAAGGCCCGGTGTGATTCCCTTGGCCTTGAGCGCGGCGACACGCGCACTGACGTCGGCGCGGAGCTGGCGGGAGAGGGCGTTACCGTCGATGAGCTGGGCGGTCATGGTTGTTGGGCGTGGAGGAAGGAGTGGTGAGCGTGTTCGGGGTCACGCACAACGCACAACGCCGAACGCTCAACGGCGACGAGGCTTCAGGCTTTGGCTGGCGTTTGTCCGAGCGCTATCTTGAGCAGGTCGGCCACCGTGTTGGCGCCGAGCTTTTCCATGATGTTGGCCCGGTGGGCCTCCACCGTCTTGATGCTGATGCCCAGGTCGTCGGCGATCTGCTTGTTCAGGCGGCCGGCAACGATGCGTTCAAGCACCTGGGCTTCGCGGCTGGTGAGTTTGGAGAGCAGGGCATCGCGGCTGACGGCCTGCTGGTGGGTGGCGAAGGCCTCGCGCGCATGTTCGAGCATGCGCTCGACCAGGGCCACCAACTGGTCTTCCTTGAACGGTTTCTGGATGAAGTCCAGCGCACCCTTCTTCATCGATTCCACCGCCATGGGCACGTCGCCGTGGCCTGTGATGAATACGATCGGCAGGGGGGACTGGCGTTCGATCAGGCGTTCCTGCAGCTCCATGCCGGTCATGCCGCCCATGCGGATGTCAGCGATCAGGCAGGCCACTTCGCGTGCGTCGTAGCGGCTGAGAAAGGCTTCGGCCGATTCGAAGCAGCGGACCCGGAAGTCCTTGCCTTCGAGCAGCCATTGCAGAGAGTCGCGCACCGCCTCGTCGTCATCGACCACGTAGACGCTGCCTTTTTTGGGGATCAAACTCATCTCGCTCTTTCTGTGTCCGTCAGCGGCTCTGTGGCGGGCCCAGCCGCGGCGCTGTGGTTCTGCAGCCGCGAGACCACAGGGATCCAGAAGCTGAAGCAGCAGCCCACCACCTCCTCGCCATTGTAGATGTTCTGTACCTGCATCCTGCCGTGGTGTGACTCGACGATGCTGCGGCACAGCTTGAGACCGATGCCCATCCCCTCGCTCTTGGTGCTGTAGAAAGCCTCGTAGATGCGCTCGATCATCTCGTCGGGCACGCCGTTGCCCGAATCGCGCACCGAGAACTCCACCACGTCGATCTCGTCCAGACGGCGTGGACCCACGCGCAGCTCGACGTACCGCTCGCCGGGCGCGCGCCCGGCCTGCGCAATGGCCTCGCCCGCGTTCTTCAGCAGGTTGATCAGCACCTGCTCGATCAGGATCGGGTCGACCATGAGGCTGGGCATGCGCGCGGCCACGTAGGGCGAGAGCCTCACTTGCTGGCGCCGCAACTCGATGTCGGCCAGCTCGATGGCATTGCTCACCATCTGGGCCACGTCCGACGGACTGGGATTGGGTTCGCTGCGCTTCACGAACGCGCGGATGCGCTGGATGATCTGGCCGGCGCGCTGTGCCTGGCGGGACGTCTTCTCCAGTGCGCCAAGCAACTCATCGGTGCTGATGCGCTGCTCGCTCAAGCGCGTGATCATGCCGTTGCAGTAGTTGGTGATGGCGGTCAGCGGCTGGTTGAGTTCGTGCGCCACGCTCGAGGCCATTTCACCCATCGTGATCAGACGGCTGGCGGTCTGCGCGCGCTCGGCCTGACGCGATGCCTGGGCCTCGGCATAGCGGCGCGGCGTGATGTCGCTGGCGATCACCATCTGCGCCAGGCGGCCATCCACCCAGGTCAGGTAGCGCGTGCGCACCTCCAGCCAGCGGTCGAGTTCCTCGACGAACACCTCGGCGTTTTCGGCGCCCGCGTCGGTGAGGGTGTCGGTGGGCATGCCGGCGAACGAATCGACCGCGTCGCCGTCGTCCGGGCTGGGAGAGGGCTGATTGCCCGCCAGATCGACCAGATGCCGGTGGCCGGCACCGCGGGTGCCGAACCACAGGCGGTACATCTTGTTGGCGAACAACATCTCGTCGCTTCCCAGCGGCGCGACGGAGACCGCCGAATCGAGGCTCTCCAGCACGGTGGTGAAACGTTCGTAGGAGGCCGAGAGTTCCTCTCGAATGCGCTTGGGCTCGGTGATGTCTGTCATCGACGTCATCCAGCCGGTCTGATGACCCTTGGGGTCGATCAACGGCGAGACGTACATGCGGGCGTCGAAGATGCTGCCATCGCGGCGTTTCACATGCACTTCGAAGCCACCGGGCGTGGAACGGCCGCGCAGTTCGTCCTCCAGGCGGGCAGCGAGCTGGTCGTGCTCTTCCTCGGGCCAATAGGGGAAGGGCGCGGTGCGGCCCACAAGCTCGCCTTCGGTCCAGCCTGTCATGGAGCAGAAGGCCGGGTTGACGTAGGTGATGCGCCCCTGCATGTCGAGTGCGCGCATGCCGGTGAGCATGGAGTTCTCCATGGCGCGCCTGAAGTTGGTCTCGGCCACCAGCGCCTGCTGGGCCTGCACGCGCCGACGGGTGTGCCGCCAGGTTCCGAGCAGCATCCAGACGGTGAGCGCGGACAGCGCACCGATGACCCAGAAGAAGCCACTGCCCACGATGTCCTGCGAGGTGCGGTAGCCCTGGGCTTTGAGGATCAGGCCGTTGCCCACAGGTGAGACCGGTGCTTCGTGCTCCAGCGGCGGATTGGACCAGGGCAGCAGGCGCAGCACGGGGGTGGGCGTCTGCAGGTTGCCCGCGAGAACGTGGCCACGATCATCCATCAAGGCCACGGCGTAGCGGGCCATGATCTCGGGAGGGATGCCGAAGCGCATCAGTCCATCGACCGAATACTCCCCCATGATCGTGCCGGCGAATCGCCCTTGCTCGGTGAACGGCACATGCAGCATCAGCGTGGCGTTGCGGGGTTCCTCCCCCAGCGGTCGGGAATAGATGGGCTGGCGCAGGTCTCGTGCGAGCTCAAACGAACCATCGGTCTCACCGGGTGAGAGCGTGCTCCCGACAGGGCGCACCAGGCTCGCAGGCGCGCTGGGGGAGGCGTAGCTGGCCAACACGTTGCGCCGCCCGTCGATCCAGCTGATGGCGAACATCTCCGGGAACTGACTGACCAGCGACTCCACCTGGAACTCGAACTCGTCGCCTTCGATGTCCTTGTTGCCGACCTCGCGCGCCAGGCGCATGAGTTGCTCCTGGCGCTCGAGCAGGCGCAGGCGCAGGCGTTGCTGGGCGTATTCGACATCGCGCGTCACCGCCTCCTGCTCGCGCTCCAGTTCCTCGTAGCGAAGGTAGGTGATGGCCACCACGATGGCAGAAAGAAAGAGCAGAACCGCCAGCAATGGACCCAGGGTGGCGAAGCGATCCTGACGCGATGGCGGGAGGCGTCGCCACCAGCGTTTCCACCACACCGCCTTCGGGGGCGATGGGGGCGATGTCTGGGAGTGGGGCTGCGGAATCATGAAACCACGAGTCTACGTGAGCGGGTGCCTCGCAAGTCCTTGTCACGGCGGAGAAAACCGCAGCCTTCATGGCGTCGTGGCAACGACATGACTTGATTTCAATTTTGTAATATGAAACTAAAAAGCATATGTTGAAAAACGAAAACTTTTATGGAAGAATCCGTGACACTGCGGAAACACATCCGTAAGCTCGATTCAATCAACAGGAGACAACGATGTCAGCGAACGACGCACTCAATGGTGGTGGCGCGGGTGATCTGGACGCACAGGAAACCCGTGAGTGGATGGAGGCGCTGGGCGCCGTGATCGAGCGGGAAGGTCCGGAACGGGCGCACTTCCTGCTGGAGCAACTGCTCGAAGAGGCGCGCCAGCACAGCATCGACCTGCCGTTTTCCGCCACCACGGGCTACGTCAATACCATCGAGCCCGACCAGGAGGAGCGCTGCCCTGGCAACATCGAGATCGAAGAGCGCCTGCGCGCCTACATGCGCTGGAACGCCATGGCCATGGTCGTCAAGGCCAACCGCCACAACCCCGAAGACGGTGGTGACCTCGGCGGTCACATCGGCTCGTTTGCCTCGCTGGCCCACATGTTCGGTGCCGGCTTCAACCACTTCTGGCATGCCGAAAGCGAAAACCACGGCGGCGACTGCCTGTACATCCAGGGCCATGTCTCGCCCGGCGTCTACGCCCGTGCCTACCTGGAAGGCCGCCTGACCGAAGAGCAGTTGCTCAACTTCCGCCAGGAAGTCGGCGGCAAGGGCCTGTCGAGCTATCCGCACCCCAAGCTCATGCCCGAGTTCTGGCAATTCCCCACGGTGTCCATGGGACTGGGCCCACTGATGGCGATCTACCAGGCCCGTTTCCTGAAGTACCTGCATGCCCGCGGCATCGCCAATACCGAGAACCGCAAGGTCTGGGTCTTCTGCGGTGACGGCGAGATGGACGAGGTGGAGTCGCTGGGGGCGATCAGCCTGGCCGCACGCGAGAACCTGGACAACCTGATCTTCGTGGTGAACTGCAACCTGCAGCGTCTGGACGGCCCCGTGCGCGGCAACGGCAAGATCATCCAGGAACTCGAGGGCGAATTCCGCGGTTCCGGCTGGAATGTGATCAAGCTGCTGTGGGGCAGCGAGTGGGACAACCTGCTGGCGCGCGACAAGGATGGCGCGTTGCGCAAGATCATGATGGATACGGTCGACGGCGACTACCAGGCCTTCAAGGCCAATGACGGTGCCTACGTGCGCAAGCATTTCTTTGGCCGCGATCCCAAGACCCTGGAGATGGTGGCCCACCTCAGCGACAACGACATCTGGAACCTCAAGCGCGGCGGTCACGACCCGCAGAAGGTCTACGCGGCGTACCACAAGGCGGTGAACCACAAGGGCCAGCCCACGGTGCTGCTGATCAAGACCGTCAAGGGGTACGGCATGGGCAAGTCGGGCGAGGGCAAGAACACGGTGCACCAGACCAAGAAGCTCACCGACGAGGACATCAAGATCTTCCGGGACCGCTTCAACCTGCCGATTCCCGACAGCGAACTTGCGAAGATCCCGTTCTACAAGCCGGCGGACGACACACCGGAGATGAAGTACCTGCACGAGCGGCGCAAAGCTTTGGGAGGCTACCTGCCCAAGCGCCGCGTGAAGGCCGACGAGAGCTTCACGGTGCCGTCGCTCGAGACCTTCAAGGCGGTGCTGGACCCGACCGCAGAGGGTCGCGAAATTTCCACCACGCAGGCCTACGTGCGCTTCCTGACGCAACTGCTGCGTGACCAGGCCCTGGGCCCGCGCGTGGTGCCCATCCTGGTGGACGAGGCCCGCACCTTCGGCATGGAAGGGCTGTTCCGCCAGGTCGGCATCTACAACCCCGCAGGCCAGCAGTACACCCCGGTCGACAAGGACCAGGTCATGTACTACAAGGAAGACAAGGCCGGACAGATCCTGCAGGAAGGCATCAACGAAGCGGGCGGCATGAGCAGCTGGATCGCGGCCGCAACGAGCTACAGCACCAGCAACCGCATCATGGTGCCGTTCTACGTGTACTACTCGATGTTCGGCTTCCAGCGCATCGGTGATCTGGCCTGGGCGGCCGGCGACATGCAGGCGCGCGGCTTCCTGCTGGGCGGCACCTCCGGGCGCACCACGCTCAACGGCGAAGGCCTGCAGCACGAAGACGGCCACAGCCACATCCTGGCCGGCACCATCCCCAACTGCATCAGCTACGACCCGACCTTCGCGCATGAGGTGGGCGTGATCCTGCACCACGGCTTGAAGCGCATGGTGGAGAAGCAGGACAACGTCTTCTACTACCTGACGCTGCTCAACGAGAACTACGCCATGCCGGGCCTGCAACCGGGCACCGAAGAGCAGATCATCAAGGGCATGTACTACTGCAAGCAGGCGCCAGCCCTGAAGAAGGACGCGCCCAGCGTGCAACTGCTGGGCAGCGGCACCATCCTGCGCGAGAGCATTGCCGCGCAGGATCTGCTGGAGAAGGACTGGGGCGTGAGTGCCGGTGTGTGGAGCTGCCCGAGCTTCAACGAACTGGCGCGCGACGGCCAGGACGCCGATCGCTGGAACCTCCTGCATCCCACCGAGACGCCGCGCGTGCCCTTCGTGGCCCGGCAACTGGCCAGCACCAGCGGTCCCGTGGTCGCGTCCACCGACTACATGAAGAACTACGCCGAGCAGATCCGGCCGTTCATCCCGAAGGACAGGACGTACAAGGTGCTGGGCACCGATGGCTTCGGCCGCAGCGATTTCCGCGGCAAGCTGCGCGAGCACTTCGAGATCAACCGGCACTACATCGTGGTGGCCGCGCTCAAGGCATTGAGCGAAGACGGCAAGCTGCCCGTGGCCAAGGTGGCCGAGGCGATCAGAAAGTACGGCATCAATGTCGACAAAGTGAACCCGCTGTACGCTTGAACCGGAGACAACAACATGGCACTGATTGATGTGAAGGTCCCGGATATCGGGGACTTTGATGAGGTGGCGGTGATCGAGCTGCTGGTGAAGGTGGGCGATGCGGTCAAGGCCGAGCAGTCGCTGATCACGGTCGAATCCGACAAGGCCTCGATGGAGATTCCATCGAGCACTGCGGGTGTGGTGAAGGAACTCAAGGTCGCGCTGGGCGACAAGGTGAAGGAGGGGTCGGTGGTGCTGGTGCTGGAGGCGGCGGGTGAAGCCGCAACAGCCCCGGCGTCAGCGGCTCCTGCGCCCGTCGCAGCAGCGCCAGCAACCGCGCCTGCTGCTGCACCCGCACAGGTGGTAGCACCTGCTGCGGCAGGCCCGGTCGAAGTGCGCGTGCCCGACATCGGGGACTTCAAGGACGTGGCGGTGATCGAGGTACTGGTCAAGACGGGCGACAAAGTCGCGATTGAACAAAGCCTGATCACCGTGGAGTCCGACAAGGCGTCGATGGAAATTCCTTCGTCGGCCGCCGGTGTGCTGAAGGAGCTCAAGGTCAAGGTGGGCGATACGGTCAACATCGGCGATCTGCTGGCGGTCCTGGAAGGCGCCGTGGCCGCGAGCCCCTCACCCCAGCCCTCTCCTCAGGGGGGCGAGGGAGCCAAGGCCGCTGCTGCCACCCCTGCCGCCCCCGCCGCGGCCGCGCCCCAGGCAGCCAGCGTTTCGGCGCCTGCCGCCCCGGCGCACAACCCGACCGCGTCGGCCCCTGTGGGCCTGCCGCACGCCTCGCCCTCGGTGCGCAAGTTCGCGCGCGAACTCGGTGTGCCACTGGAAGAAGTCAAGGGCAGCGGGCCCAAGGGCCGCATCGTGCTGGACGATGTGCAGGGCTTCACCAAGGCGGTGATGTCCGGCGCCACGCAGACCCGGGCGCAGGCCGCCAGGGCTCCGGCCAGCGCAGGCGGCGACGGTGCAGGCCTGGGCCTGATCCCCTGGCCCAAGGTCGACTTCGCCAAGTTCGGTCCGATCGAGCGCAAGGAGATGGGCCGCATCAAGAAGATCAGCGGCGCCAACCTGCTGCGCAATGCGGTCATGATCCCGGCCGTCACCAACCACGACGATGCCGACATTACCGATCTCGAAGCCTTCCGCGTTGCCACCAACAAGGAGAACGAGAAGAGCGGCGTCAAGGTGACCATGCTGGCTTTCCTGATCAAGGCCTGCGTGGCCGCACTCAAGAAGTTTCCCGAGTTCAACAGCTCGCTCGACGGCGACGCGCTGGTCCTGAAGAACTACTGGCACATCGGCTTCGCCGCCGACACGCCCAATGGCCTGATGGTGCCGGTGCTCAAGGACGCGGACAAGAAGGGCGTGCTGCAGATCAGCCAGGAAATGGGCGAACTGGCGAAGAAGGCGCGCGAAGGCAAGCTCAGCCCGGCCGAGATGAGCGGGGCGACCTTCACCATCTCCAGCCTGGGCGGCATCGGCGGGCGCTACTTCACACCCATCATCAACGCGCCCGAGGTGGCCATCCTGGGCGTGTGCAAGAGCCAGATGGAGCCGGTGTGGGATGGCAAGGCCTTTGTGCCGCGCCTGATGCTGCCGCTGTCCCTGACCTGGGACCACCGGGTGATCGATGGGGCCGCCGCGGCGCGCTTCAACGCCTACCTGGGCCAGATCCTCGGCGACTTCCGTCGTGTGCTCCTCTGAAGCCTTGCGGGTCAGACCACCGCGTAGCGGTGCTCTGACCCCAACCGAATAAGGAAATTTATGGCACTGATCGACATTCAGGTTCCCGATATTGGCGACTTCGACGAAGTGGCGGTGATCGAACTGCTGGTGAAGCCGGGCGACACCGTCAAGGCCGAGCAATCGCTCATCACCGTGGAGTCCGACAAGGCTTCGATGGAGATTCCATCGAGTGCCGCCGGCGTGGTGAAGGAGCTCAAGGTCAAATTGGGTGACAAGGTCAGGCAGGGCAGCGTGGTGCTGACCTTGGAGGTGGCTGTCTCTTCTCCTTCCCCCTCTCCCGTCCCGGCGGGAGAGGGCCGGGGTGAGGGAGCCTCGGCGCCCAAGCCCTCACCCCAACCCTCGCCCGCCAGCGGGAGAGGGAGCGAAGTTGCAGCTCCCGCAGCGACCAGCTTCGCCGGCAGCGCCGACCTCGACTGCGACGTGCTCGTGCTCGGCGGCGGGCCCGGTGGCTACAGCGCGGCTTTCCGCGCGGCCGACCTCGGCCTGAAGGTCGTGCTGGTCGAGCGCTACGCCACGCTGGGCGGCGTGTGCCTGAACGTGGGCTGCATCCCGTCCAAGGCGTTGCTGCACGTGGCCGCCGTGATGGACGAGGTCAGCCACATGGCCGACCTGGGCGTCGAGTTCGGTCGCCCGGTGGTCAACATCGAGAAGCTGCGTGGCCACAAGGAAAAGGTGATCGGCAAGCTCACCGGCGGCCTGGCCGCCATGGCCAAGATGCGCAAGGTCACCACGGTGCGCGGCTACGGCGCTTTCGTCGGCGGCAACCACCTGGAGGTGGAGGAAACCAGTGGCACGGCACAGGAGAAGACGGGCAAGAAGCAGGTGATCGCCTTCAAGAAGGCCATCATCGCCGCCGGCTCGCAGGCCGTGCGCCTGCCCTTCATGCCCGACGACCCGCGCGTGGTCGACAGCACTGGCGCCCTGGAACTGAAAGACCTGCCCAAGCGGATGCTGATTCTGGGCGGCGGCATCATCGGACTTGAGATGGGCACCGTCTACAGCACGCTGGGCGCCCGCCTGGACGTGGTGGAGATGCTCGACGGCCTGATGCAGGGCGCAGACCGCGACCTGGTCAAGATCTGGCAGAAGATGAACGCCAAGCGCTTCGACAACATCATGCTCAAGACCAAGACGGTGGGGGCCAAGGCCACGCCCGAAGGCATCGAGGTGACGTTTGCTGCGGCGGAAGAGGGCGGCACGGCGCCACCGCCACAGACCTACGACCTGGTGCTGCAGGCCGTGGGCCGCACGCCCAATGGCAAGAAGATCGCAGCCGACAAGGCCGGCGTGGCAGTGACGGACCGGGGCTTCATCAACGTCGACATCCAGATGCGCACCAACGTGCCGCACATCTTCGCCATCGGCGACATCGTGGGCCAGCCCATGCTGGCGCACAAGGCGGTGCATGAGGCGCATGTTGCGGCCGAGGTGATCGCCGGCGAGCTGCAGGGCAACAAGGAACTGGCCGCGGCTGCTTTCAACGCGCGCGTGATCCCCAGCGTGGCCTACACCGATCCTGAGGTCGCCTGGGTGGGTCTCACCGAAGACCAGGCCAAGGCGCAAGGCATCAAGGTGAAGA
>NZ_JAILWB010000008.1 GCF_025699295.1 Hydrogenophaga sp.
GGGGTGACCTCGTTTCCGGTGCAGAAAGCCGGTTTAGCAGCTGAGGGTTAACCCGCATCCGCTCAAACCTACTGGAACCTGCGAGAACAATTCCGTAGACTTCTTCCAGGCTTGAAACTGCGCAGGCCAGGGGGAACCAGCTTGCCAAGCTTCTATCTGCGTTTTGTCGGATCCGATACCCTTCCCAAGTCATTGTCCAAGCGAGAGGTTGAAGAATGCTTTGGCCTGAGCGCGGAGGACATCCACGAGCTTCGCCCGCCCCGCTTCCGGGGTACAGCTCGCCTGGGTGCGGCCGTTCAGTTGGTGATGCTGCGCGCCACTGGCCGACACCCAGACGCCCTCTCGGGCCTGCCACCCGTGCTGCTGCGGCACCTGACATCAACACTGGGCATGAACGCGACGGACATCGCATCCGTGACGTCGCTGTACAAGGACAGGGACACCCGCTTCGAGCATCAGCTTTGGGCGCGGCAACGCGTTGGCTTCGCGGTCGTGGACGACACCACAAAAGCGCTGCTTGCGGATGCCCTGCGCGAGCTTGCCACCACTGCGGTCTCGGTGAACGATCTTGTGCATCAGTCGGAGCACTGGCTTTTCGACCGCCGCCTCGTGCTGCCTGGCGATCGGACCCTCAGGGACATGGCCCGCACGGCATTTGCCGACCAAGAGAATGCGGCGCTCGAAACGATTCGCGCAGGCGTGCCGCGCGAGCATATCCACAGGGCGCTTTTGCACGCGTTCTCAAAACGATCCGGACCGGGCGGGCACACCGTGCTGGAGTGGCTGCGCGCGCCGCCGGGCAAGCATGGCCAGCTCACCTTGAGTGAGGTCACCAAAAAAATCGAGTGCCTGAAGGCATTGCACGTCCACGAGTGGAAGCTGTCGGCGATTGCGCTGAATCGGTTGAAGGCCTACAGCCAGGAGGTGGTCAATCGACCACCGTCAGCAACAAAGAACCTGTCCCCTGAGCAGCGCGAGCTGGAGATGGTCTCATTCCTGCACGTGACTTTGCTGGAACAGACCGACCTGGCTGCGGAGATGGGCGCGCGACGCCTCACAGATCTCTACCGCAAGGCCTCCGGCAAGGTGCTCAAGAAGCAAGCGGACAGCTCCGTCGATTTGCGCGCCGAGCGGGTGAAGCTCAAGGCGGTTCTCTACGACAAGAAGCTGACTGCTGCGCAAATCGTCTCAGCGATGCGCGAGCTGGTGCCGCAAAACGAGCCCGACTTCGCGGGAACGCGTGCTCAATTGGTCCGCGAAGCACTGGTGAAGGAGGAAGCGCCGCGTGTCTCAGCGCTGCTCAACTCACTGGGCATCCTGGAGATCAGAGGCGAGGCGTCGGACAAGGCACTGAGGCAGCTCAAGTTGCTGCGAGATCTGGCCAAACGAGGGGCAACCAGCCTGCCCGAGGGACTTGACGTGGCTTTTGCCGATCCCGGCTGGC
Source organism: Hydrogenophaga sp. (assembly GCF_025699295.1). Lineage (GTDB taxonomy): Bacteria > Pseudomonadota > Gammaproteobacteria > Burkholderiales > Burkholderiaceae_C > Hydrogenophaga. The sequence goes on from NZ_JAILWB010000008.1 coordinate 1,445, forward strand.
ATCTGTTGTTGCAGGGTTCGGACCGCAAGCTCGCTCTTGCTGCACTGAAGGTCAGTGCCGCGACGGCACTGCGCAAGGCCATCAAAGGCGGAAAGCTCTGGCTGGCGCACAGCAGCCGACACCGCAGTCGCGCCGATCAACTGATGTCTGAACAGGAATGGACGGACAAGAACAAGTCGCTCATCCGGGCGCTGAGCCTCACTGACGATCCCGACAAGTTCCTGGAGCGGGTGTTGGAGCGCGTCGACGCCGGCCTGGCCCAACTTGTCAAAGCTGTCGAGGAAGGCGCGCTCACCATCGACAACCAGGGCCACATCAGCATCGCACCCATCCAGGCGCTTGAAGTCGAACCCCAGGTCACGAAGACCCGCGAGAGCATGTTCAACATGATCGGCAGCGCGCAGTTCGCCGACATGCTGGTTGAGGTGGATGCCAAAACCCGCTTCAGCCAGGCGCTGCTGGGCCGGATGGCCAAGGACATTGGTGAGCTGAAGGCGGTCTACGGCGCCTTGTACGCGCACGGGACGGAGAACAACGCCAAGGGCGTGTGCGCCATGATCCCCGGCCTGCAAGTCTCACAGATCTCCATGGCCATGCGTGCGCTGGAGGCCACCGGGCGGTTGAGGGAGGCCAACACGCGCATCATCGATTTCCAGCAGAGCATGCCGATTGCGATGCTCTGGGGCCAGGGCGACAAGGCGTCCTCCGATTCAATGACGCTCGATACCTCGCGGCACCTGCACTCGGCGCGCATGGAGTACCGCCGCAAACAGCATGGTGTGGGCATCTATGTGCACATGCTTGACACCTGGGCGCTGTTTCACGACCAGCCCATCGTCATCAACGACCGGCAGGCCGCGCCCGCGGTGCACGGCGTCGAAGCGCACAACTGCACCCGGCGTGAGGATCAGATCCGCCTGTCCCTGCTGGCCGTTGACACCCACGGCTACACCAACGCAGCCATGGCGATCGCCAAGCTGCTGGGCTTCGATCTGTGTGTTCGCTTGCGCCAGTTGTCGGAGCGCAAGATGTTCATGGCATGGGGTGCTGCACCGCCTGAGTCTCTGGAGCGGTTGGTCGTGGGCAAGGTCTCGCTGCGGAAGATCCGTGCCGGTTGGATGGAGTTGCTGCGCCTGATCGCTTCCATTCGTCAGGGACGGCTGACCGCTGCAGAGGCCATCGCCCGTCTTGGCAGCGCGGCCAGGGGTGATCCTGTGCATGCTGCCGCAGACGAGCTGGGAAAGCTTCTGCGCACCGTTTTTCTCTGCGATTACTTCACCATCCCTGAATTCCGACGCGAGATGCACGCACTGCTAAACCGTGGCGAGTCCATCCATCAACTGCAGCGCGCCGTGTACCACGGGCGCGTGGGCGTCTCGCGTGGCCGCCGCGCCGATGAACTGCGCGCCGTCTCGACGTCGCACACCCTGCTGACCAACGTGGTGATCGCCTGGAACACCATGAAGATGCAGGATGTCGTGGACCGCTGGAAGGCGCTCAAGCACCCCATCGAGGACCACTGGATCCGGCGCATCGGGCCGGTGCACTTTGAGCACGTGAACTTCAAGGGCACCATCACCTTCGAGATCGATTCGTACGCCGACGCCCTGATTCAACGCCAGTCCAAGCTGCGCGCGCGGCGGGTTTGATCCAGGTCGCCCGGAATACGGGGAGGTCGAAGCTCGTGTCGCCGGTGTCTAGGGGCACATGTTCGGGAAGGGTGGGTTTTCGGAACCGGCTCTTTTCTCGTGCAATTCACCCGGTTAGCGGTTTCCGTTGTTCAATTAAATCAATGACTTAGAGGACTGCCGCAAAGACAGCCGGCTCGTTTTTCGTGCGATTCACCGGGTTAGGTTTTGGCACTGACGATGGCTTGCTGCCCGAAGGTGGGTCATCACGGAGAAAAAAGATGGGACAAGCCAAGCTCAAGCAGCGCGCGGCCTTTGCGCCAGCCTTGGTCAATGAGTGGGAGGCGGAAGATGGCGTCAACTTCGCGGTGGCGCTCGCACGTGTGACGGGCTGGCTGCTCCATGTGGACTGGTGGGTTCCGTCGCTTGATCCGGACAACAACGTTGCTCTTGAGGATTGCAAACCGCTGCGCGTGTATGTGGCGGACAACGGCACCCGAATTTTTGATGTGCGCGGCAACCGGTCTCTCGGTGACTTCATTCACCGAACGATTCGGCCCATGGCCGTGCGGCACGGCATGGGCGGTGTCCGGACGCGCTACTACGCTGAGAGCGCGCTCGCGACGCTGCCTCTGCGCTACGCACCTGATCCGCCCAAGATCAGCATGGCAGTCAAAGCGATCGAGGCCAACACCGCCTATCTGGCTTCGATCCCCAAAAGACCGGAGCCCTGCATTCCGGCCGCCGAGGCGGCCGAATACACATTCGGCAGGTGTGCGGCGTTTGCGGAAGCGCTGCGAGAGGCGGCAGGCTTGGACCCCGTAGCGCTGCTGGCCATCCGATTCGAGCAGGGCGCGGAAGGGACTGAGCGCGGCTCCGATGGCTATGTCCATAGCTTCGTTCTGCACCCAGACGGGATGGGAGAGGACAGTTGGGGCAAGGCGGATGTCAGGGAGATCGCCCAACGATTCGGAATCGTCGAGTTCCGGCTCGGTCGAGAGGCGCACAGTCGTGTTGTGAACAACCTGCAGCGCAACTCGCCAGAACTCTACGACGCGGCATTCATCAAGGCCAAAGAACTCATCCAGACCTATCGGCAACAGTGAGTTGCCCCCGACCAGTATCTCGTCACCCAGGTTCGGCCGTGACGTCTGACAATCCGCAGGCCCCCAAGAAGCACCGAGACGATGTGCTCAAAACCCTCAATACGCTGCACAGCGTACAGTTGCCACATTGTCTTGAACCAGGCTGGCGGTCCCGTTGCGACGCGTTCCAGATAGGTCCGAATGACATCGACCGCGTGCAAGCCGTGTAGCTTCATCGCGGATTTGTCCAGCCAGGCAGGTTGAACCATCCCAGGCAGCCTGACCGGGCGGAAATGATTCTGCGATGCCCACGAAACACTGCGCTATGACCGGAAAATGTCCAGCAGCCGCCCGTCGTTGTCCGTAAAAGTGATCTCGTCGAACCGTGCCGGCAAGGCCTGGCCACGCTTGCACAGCGCCTGCAGAAGTGTCTGTTCGGATACCGGGGCGATCAGTTGTGCCAGTGTGCCCTCAGGGTTGTGGGTGGTCCAATCACGCGTCGTGAAAGCCACCATCCCTCTTTCAGCCAGGATCGGTGCCTGCTTTTGCTGGTCCACCTGGTAGGGTTCATTCAGGATGAAGTGCAACCCCGTGTCCGGGTCGCGCCACAGACTCTCATGATCCTGATCGGGGTAGCGGCTGCTGAGCATGCGGTGCGGGTCGCCTCGGAAGGCCGCCACGGTCTTGGCCAGTGACACCGGCAAGACCCGCAAGGCGTCGACGAACACCAGTTGCCGCGCGGCCTTGCTCAGGTGGTGGGCGCACGAGAGGAAGGACGCGTAGTCCTCGGGGGAGGCCAGGCGTGTTCGATCTCCACCGACGATGTGAAATCGTCCCAGCGAACCAATGCGACGCCGGACTGGCAAGGGCAAGAAGTTGGGCCAGGGCTCAGACAGCACCACGTTCGCGTGGATGCGGCCCCAGTCGCCACGGCTTCGATCACCCCACGAAGCGGTGAGCGTGACCGCGTGGTCGGAACTCGCCCGATCGCGCGAGCGCCACGCGCGCTCGACGACCTTGTACGAGGGCAAGCCGTGGGCGGTTGCAGCCAGGTTCAGTGCCGCACCTTGGCTCAACTGTGGGTCGCGTTGACGGATTTTCCTCGCCTCGTTCTTGAGGCGCTTGGGGGACGGGATATTGTTGCCCGCGGTGGGCATATGGGATGCGTGCATGGTCTTCCTATTGCCAGACCGTCATCCGCTACCGATCCATGGCGACAGGGGTCCATGGGGCAAGTGTGTTTGTCGACGCTGCAGCGCGAAGGGCTGCCTTCCAGGGCGGATGGGGGTGCTGCGTCCAAAGCGGTGGCAGTATGGCAGGTCGCTCTGCGATGTGCAATCCCTCGGCCTATAGGGTGACTGTAGATCGCGGGGAGAATTGAAGCACTGTTCCGATGTGACTCAATACTCAACGAGCCTCGCCATCGTGCCGTGCCACCGACGGCCTGTTGACGACATCCGGGTGATTGATTTCGAAGGGCGCCTTGCTTGCGCACGTCTTCCCCGCGGCGTTGACGCGTTTGGCGGGTTGGCCGTGATGCCTGAAAGACTTGCTGGTTCGTACTGGACGCCTTGACTTTTAACGGGCTTGTTTCGCTGGCTTTGCGCTCACCGTCACTGCGCCGGATTCGCTCGATGTGGCCGTCAGTCGCTCCAGCAGGCTGGCGACGACCTGCTCTTGCGCCGCGACGGATGACCTGGCCGTGGCCAGCGCCAGTTCCAGCTGCTGCTTTTCAGAAAGCAGTTCATCGACCTTGGCCTGCAACTGCGCGTTCGAGGTGCCGAGCTGCTGAACGGCCGCATCCTGCTCGACCAGGCGCCGGCCCAACTCCTCGGTGCGCCTTTGTGCAAACCCCAATTCCTCCTTGCGCGGCCGCAGACCCCGCAGCTCTTCCTGGGCCTGGTGCAGATCGCCTTGGGCGCGCGACAAATCACCCAGCAGGCGTGCGTTGTCCTGCAGGGCGTGCACGGCCTCCTGCTGTTTGGTGGCCAAGGTCTCGCGCACGCTGCGCAACTCGGCCTGCAGGTACTGCACCTGCTGCTCGTGCTTGCGCTGGTCCTGGTCGCGCTGCTCCTTGGTGGATTGCCGGAAATGCTCCAGCGCCTGGCGCGCATGCTGGTGCTTTTCTTCCAGGGATTGGCGGTGGCGCTCTTCGGCCGCGATGCGCTCCTGCAGGTCGACCACCTGCTGGGCGAGCTGCGTGTTTTCCAGGGTCTTGCTGCGCAACGTTTCACTGGTTTTACTGTGAGCGGTTTTTTCTTCAGCCACGGTGCGCTGGGTTTGCTCCAATTGTTGGCGGGTGGAATGCGCTTCGGTTTTCAGGGCCGCCGCGGCTTGTTGATGTGCGGCGAGCTGCTCGGCGTGCCTGGCTTGCATCGCGGTGACCCGCTTTTCCGCCTCCTCGTTGACCCGGGCGGCCAAGCGGCCCACCAGGTCCTGGATCGCCTCGCTGACGGCCACGCGGCTGCCGGTGGCCCCGCCTTCCTCTTCCTCAATCTCCTTCAGGTAGCGATGGATCGTGCTCTTGGAGCCGGTGCCCAGCTCTTCACGCACCGCATCGATGGACGGATGGCGCCCGGTGGCCCGCAATTTATCGCGTGCGCGCAGCACTTCAGACTTGTAGATTCCGGCTCGGGCCATGGCTCACCTCTTTATTTCGTACCTTAGTATGTACCATGATATTACATACTATTTAAGAGGAAAAGAAATTGCATTTCTCGATAAAATTAACATTGGGTAATGGGAGATTATCCAATGTGATGACGTTTCAAGCGGTCTTATCCCCGGCTTGCGTACGGCAGACTCCACCGGTGCCATCAGATAGTTCGAAAGACCGGGTTCGACTTTCATGGTGTCCAATGGGGTGACTTGACCTTCACCAAGGCAACCGATCGCGTTGGCCAGACCACAGGAATGATGAGTTGCGTTCCCTCACCGACCTACAACGCTGGTGTTCGCCACATCCTGACCCTCGACCCCGAGGTCGGGCGCGCATTCGCAGCGTTTCTCTGCGCAGCCTTTCGAAATGCCAGCTCGCTGGAACCTGCCCATGAGGATCTGCGCGCAGCCTCGGGGTCCAGTCTCACAGGCACTCACGGCATGTCCAACACTCGTGGACAGGCACTGTGCGATACGGACCACGAGCCGCTGATGGCGCGCTTCAATGCGGCCACCACACTCGAGCTGCCTGCATGACGCTGGACGTGGTTTGCCTGTGTGCCGAATGGTGCGGCACCTGCCGCGACTACCTTCCCGAGTTTGAAAAGCTCAGCGGTTCGCGCCTCGACTGGCGCACGCATTGGGTCGACGTGGAGGACTTCGATGCCGCGCTGGACGAAGTTGACATCACGACCTTTCCCATGATCCTGATCGTGGATGCCGCCGGAACGCTGTGTTTTGCCGGGCCGCTCACGCCCCAGCCGGGCATGCTGCAGCGCCTGTGCCAAGCCGCGCAGAAGGGTTCACTTCAGGCCACCGACGCCGAGGCCGCGACCTGGCAGCCAATGCTGCACTCCCTGCGACTTCGAGACGATTAGTCGCCAATTCTCAGGAATCGTTGACCAGACGTATCGTCTGCCAATGGACGCCCTGGCCTCACCCAGCTCCGACAACGACACCTGATCCGCAACGGATCGGTTCAGGTGCCCGGCGTGAGGCGGAGGCGGTTCGATTTGACGCAACCTGCACGGATGTACTTGCCCCGCCCGGATCAGCACCCGCTGGTGGTCGCAGCAGCAGCGCTCGCCGGTGAGCGCGCGAGGTGAGCCAAGTTCAAACGGCACGGCCGGTCATGTTCACAGGCAGAATCAAGCCATGCGCCTACTGCCTGGAATCGACCACATCACACGCCTGCCTGAATTCAACGTGATCGTGTTTGCATTGCTGCTCAACTATCCTTGGGAATTCTTGCAAGTTCCGTTGTTCGCAGACATGCCCCAGGCTGCACACTGGGACGCGATCAGGACTTGCACGAGAGCGACACTGGGAGACGCCGTGATCATGCTCATCGCCTATTGGACCGTTGGCTTGGTTGCTCGCAACCGGAGCTGGGTGCTGGCGCCAAGCACGGCACGCATCCTGATGTTTGCTGCAACGGGTGTCGTGATCACGATAGCCATCGAAAGGCTGGCTGTTGCGGGAATATGGCTCGGCGGTTGGCGCTACTCATCGTTGATGCCGGTGGTCCCCGGTATCGGAGTCGGTTTGTCACCTCTGCTTCAGTGGGTGGTGCTGCCCCCACTTGTGATCTGGTTTTCACGCCGGCAGATCCTTGGCTCAAGCCGGTAAGCGACTGTCCAACGGCCCTTGTGCAGGATTTTTTTACGGGCACATGCCCGCGATGCCCCGACGCATGACCGAAACAAGCGGAAAGCGACAACCATCGGTTGCGCGACCGCTCGCGCGCCGCCAGTCCACGGCCTCGGGGGATCAATGTCAACGCAATGTCATCTGGCTTGTACTTTGCTTGTGACTGCAGAAACCGATTGGGTCTCTCGTTCTTGCGGGATGGGGCAATCGGGCCGATGACTGCTGTCGCAGCATTCGACCACGTACTCCAGCTTCTCGAAGCAGCTCGGGAACAGGGAAGATTCGAAACCACTCTTGACGCGTTGCTGTCGCAGGCCGTCATCGATCTGAAGGCGATCGGAGTTCGATCCACCCCGACCTTCTTCGTCAATGTGAAACCACTCGCTTCGACCGACCCGGACCAGCTCGACGAGATGGTCAAACACGAGGTGGCGCAGTTTCTAAAGTAGCGATGGCTCTGGGCGCTACCGGTCCTGTCCGACGTCTCGTTCATCTGGCGCTAAACCCAGGACCAATGAGGGTCGTCGCTTTGAGCCTCAGTTTCTATGTCCTTTGTTCAACAGGGAACTCAGACGCGCGACTTCGTTGCCCACCGTCGTGATACTTTTCCCATCGGCCGTCTGGACGACTTCACCCTTGCTGAGGTGAATCACACCACCGAACTTGCCTTCTTTTGCCATCAGTCCGTCCTTGAAGACATAGAGCTTCTCGCCGCCCTGCAGCGAAATGACCTGCTTGGCCTCGGACTGGGCGGCGTCCATCGCGAAAGCGGGCGCCATGGCGGCGATGGAGAGGACGAGAATGCTGAGCTTGCGAATCATGGGGGTCTCCTTTGAGAACAAATCACACTGTTCGACTGAATCAATGTGGTACAGCGTACGAAACCAATGTATCGAGGCCCCCATGACCGGCAACTTGCGAATGCATTACATCTTGGTCAGCGCAAAGTCAGGTTGTCTTGCAGCAACTCAATTGACCGCCCTCTTGGATCGGCGGACAGGGCACCGTTCCGTAGGAGCAGTAAACGCAGCAGTCGCCGGCCTTGGGACGAAGGACTGCGTGGCATTTCTCGCACTCATAAGACCACTGGCAAGCGTCGGTGGGCATGGTTTCGGCTTTGCTGTGCCTACATTCAGGACAGGTCAACACCGAAGTGAGTATCACCTCGGTCAAGGCCTGACTCCCGTGACGGTGGACGGGAAGCCGGCGTCTTTGGTCGCCCGGGTCAGGGCTTCCAATGAAACCTGGGTATCGTCGTAAACCACCGTGGTCTCCCGCCTGCCCAGGTTGGACTTCACGTCGACCACGCCACCCAACTTCGTCAGCGCCTTCTTGACCGTGATCGGGCAGGTGGCGCAGGTCATGCCAGGGACGGAGAGCGTGGCGGTTTGCTGCGCTGCCCACGCCAGCGGACTGAGCACAAATCCGACCGCGATCAAGATGTGTTTCACAGGCAAGCCTTTCATCAATAGAACCAGTGGGCGATCCGTGGGAATCCCATCGCGGCGACGAGCAGCAGCACCACGACACCGAAGAGCAGTTTGTATGCGCGGTTGACGCCGGGTATCGCACACACCTGGCCAGGTTCGCATGCAGCCGCTGGCCTCCAGATCTTTCGAGCGGCAAAGAACAGCGCCACCACCGATGCCCCGATGAACAGAGGCTGATAGGGCTCCAATGCCGTCAGATGGCTGATCCATGCGCCCGAGATGCCCACCATGATCAATACCAGTGGGCCGAGGCAACAGGCCGATGCCAACAGAGCGGCAAGACCGCCTGCCAGCAGGGCTTTGCCGCCGGACCCGGTTGCGGGATCGAGGGTGGTGGGATGAGATGGCATGGGGTAAGCTTAATTCCGTACCCAAGTACGGAGTCAAGCGGCATGATCAATCCCCACACACCCGCCGAGACCGGCATGACGATTGGCGGCCTGGCCAAGGCTGCGGATGTCCATGTCGAGACGATCCGGTTCTATCAGCGCAAGGGATTGCTGCCCGAGCCGCAGCGCCCATCGGGAGGGATTCGGCGCTATGCGCAAGCCGATCGATCTCGACTCCATTTCATCAAGACAGCGCAACGCCTGGGATTCAGTCTGGACGAGATTGCCGAGCTGCTTCAGCTCGACGACGGCGCCAGTTGTGCCCAGGCCCGAACCAGAGCGCAGGCCAAGCTCGCGGATGTGAAGACCAGGCTGGCAGACCTGCGCCGAATGGAAGGTGCGCTGGAGGGATTGATTCGCCTGTGCGGCGCTTCTAGAGGCAAGGTGCGATGCCCGCTGATCGCGGCCTTGATGGACGATGCTTCGTAGAGTACCGGAGCCGGCGTTTGCGCTTGAGACTGCAGCGTTGTCTCTTTTTCAGCCACCAAGCCGGACACGCAAAAAGAAAGGGCTCGGTTGAAACAACCGAGCCCTTCATGAGAGACGTCCCAGTGGGTCAGCCAGTCAACTCATTTGCCGGGTTGAATGTCGGTGACGACCATCTTGCCGGCGTCCTGAATGACGATGAACTGGATTTTCTGGCCCGCCTGGACCTTGTCCAGCATGGCCATGTCCTTGACATTGAACACCATGGACATCGGGGGCATGTCCATGTGCTTGATCTCGCTGTGCTTGATCGTGATCTTGCCGTTTTCCTTGTCGATCTTGCGGATTTCACCGTCGGTCATTCCCGGTGTGACCGCCGTGCTCGTCTTGCCGTGGTCCATGGTCGTTTGTGCCATCGACGGCAAGGACAGAGACAGCGCGACAGCTGCGAGAAGTTGCGCCACTGTTTGGATGAATTTTTTCATGAGGTCATTCCTTAATCAAGATTTCGTACAGGGCCTATTTGGCAACGACCTTGATCTTGCCAACCATGCCTGCTTCGTAGTGGCCAGGCAGCAGGCAGGCGAAGTCAAACTCGCCGACCTTGTTGAAGTTCCAGACGATCTCGCCCTTTTTGCCTGCACCAACGTGTGCCATGTAGGGCTCGTCGTGTTCCATGGTGGGAAACTTCTTCATCAGCGCAGCGTGCTCATCGAGTTCTTTCTTGGTGCCAAGGACGAACTCGTGCATCACCTTGCCGTTGTTGAGGTGCACAAACTTGATCGTTTCGCCTTGTTTGACCTCCACGAGGTCGGGCGTGAAGCGCATGTTGTCCGTCATGCGGATCTCCACCGTGCGATTGACGGCATTCGGCAAGCCGCCGATGCCCCATTCCTTTTGCTCCATTTTCATGAGTGCAGCTCCTTTGGCGTGTTTTTCATCGCCATGGGCGAAGGAGGCGGTTGAGGCGGCAAGAAGTGCGGACATGATCAGGGTCTTTGTGATTTGCATTTGAAGGTTCCTATCAAGTGGTCAGGGTTGATGTGATGGGGGACGTGAATCGCGAGATCAGTGCTTCATTGATGTGCCGCTGGGTTTGACCACTGTCGCCTTGGCAGGCGCTGTGTCTGCACTGGCCTTGGGCCTGACTGCTGGCAGGGGTGCACCGGTCCATTCCTGCGCAACGGTGCCCTCGGGGAATTTGTAGGGCCCCGGGTCCTTGTAGTCGCCCGGCTTCTGCTCCTTGCGCACCTTGAACACGGTGAACATGCCACCCATTTCGATTGGGCCAAATTGCCCGGTGCCTGTCATCATGGGTGCGGTGTTGTCGGGAATGGGCATCTGCATTTCGCCCATGTCGGCCATGCCGCGCTCGCCCATCAGCATGTAGTCGGGCACCACCTTCTGGATCTTGTTGACCAGACCGCGATGGTCCACGCCAATCATGGTGGGCACGTCGTGCCCCATGGCGTTCATGGTGTGGTGGCTCTTGTGGCAGTGCATCGCCCAGTCGCCTTCCTCGTCGGCGATCAGCTCGATCTGGCGCATCTGTCCTACGGCCACGTCGGTGGTCACTTCGTACCAGCGCGTGCTCGGTGGCGTCGGGCCACCGTCGGTGCCGGTCACCAGAAATTCATGCCCGTGCAGGTGAATCGGGTGGTTGGTCATCGTCAGGTTGCCCACACGAATCCGGACGCGATCATTGAGCCGCACGTTGAGCGTGTCGATTGCCGGGAACACCCGGCTATTCATGCACCAGATGTTGAAGTCGGTCATCGTTGCGGTTTTGGGCGTTTTGCTGCCAGGCTCCACGTCAAACGCATTGAGGAGGAAGCAGAAGTCGCGGTCTACCTCGCTGATGAGAGGGTGCTTGGCCTTGGGGTGGGTGACCCACATGCCCATCATGCCCATGGCCATCTGGACCATTTCGTCCGCGTGGGGGTGGTACATGAAGGTGCCCGGGCGGCGCGCTTCAAATTCGTACACAAAGGTCTTGCCCACAGGGATGGCGGGCTGGTTGAGGCCGCCCACACCGTCCATGCCGTTGGGCAGGCGCTGGCCATGCCAGTGTATGGTGGTGTGCTCGGGAAGCTTGTTGGTGACGAAGATGCGCACGCGATCGCCCTCGACCACTTCAATGGTCGGGCCTGGGCTCTGGCCGTTGTAGCCCCACATGTTGACCTTGAAACCCGGCGAGACTTCGCGCACCACCGGCTCGGCCACCAGGTGAAATTCCTTGACGCCGTTGTTCATCTTCCAGGGCAAGGTCCATCCGTTGAGCGTCACCACCGGGTTGTAGGGGCGGCCGGTAGTCGGCACCAAGGGAGGCGCTGTGTCCACGGATGTTTGATAGACGGGTTCGGGCAAAGCAGCCATGGCAGACCGCGCGACTGCCAGCCCGGCCACCGAAGCTGCAGCACCAGCGAAAAAATGACGACGTGAATTGAGCAGACTCATGCTTTTTATCTTTCAATGCGTTCAATGCGTTCAGTGGCCGGCGGCAGCGGGCTCACCGCCGCCACCACCACCCAGGGAGACAAAACTGTCAGGGGCGCCACCTTGAAGAACCCACTGCAGATCGGTCTCTGCGATCAAGAAGTCGCGTTGCGCTTCGATGGCGCTGGCAACCGCTTGGGACTGGCTGGAGACCTCACCCAGCAGGTCCCACACGCTCTTGAGCATGCCGTTGTAGTGGAGAACGGTTTCTTCGGTGATGAACTCGCGAACCTTCAGCACCTCCTCACGCGCACTCACGGCCAGGGCGTGGCTGGAAAGGTAGGCCTGGCGGGCGAGGCGGGCATTGGCGCCATTGCGCATGCCTTCGGCTCGCAGCAGTTGTGCAGCGATGGCCGCAGCGCGCCCATCCAGCACCTGTGGCGACAGGGCCTGAGCCGGCAAGTCGGGCAAACGATCCGGCAGGGAAACAGCGGAATGCACGCCGGTGAGGCGCAACGTCTTGATGAGCGAAGCCTCCGCCAGCGTGGCGGCGTACTGCGCCCGTCGCACGTTCATCTGCGCGGAGGACTGGGCCAGCTGTACCTGGGTCTGCTGGAGCTTGCTCCAGTTGCCCACGCTCACCATGCGTCGACCTAGTTCGTTGCCGGCCTCGGCGGCGTCCAGCGCATCGCGGTGCTGTTTGAGCACTTGGCGAGCCGCCACTGCCTGATACCACGCCTTGCGACCTTGCGCGGCGACTTCCAGCAGCTCGTCCAGATCGTCTACCTTGCGCTGCAGAACCGGATCCAGCTCGCCCCACTGGCCTTTCGCGATCAGATCGACGTTGGCTGCACCGATCCGGTTCATGGGCTTGACCAGTTCACGGTGCGCCAGCCAGGCTTGGCGAACAGAGTCCTCAGCCGTCATCAGGCTTAGACTGGCGCCTGCCTGCTCTTGGCTTGGCGCAGCGGGAGCGTTCTCTTTCTCCCATTTGAGGATGTCGGCATGGCCGCGTTTGAATTGCCCCACGGCGTCGTTGGCTTCTCGCCAATTTTTCTCGGCAGGGGCTGATGCGATCTGGGCGGACACGACCATGGGGAGTGCCAATACGCCCACGACGATGGCCCGCAATGCAGAGGAAGGGTAACGTCGATGAATCACTGATTTGCTCCTGTTCAACTGTTTCAAGCTGGGGGCAGTGTGCAAAAGGCCACCCGTCACCAACCTGTCGGTTTCATTACAAAGTTGTCAGGTTCGGTTGCGGGGGGCCGCAGGCAGTGAAAATCGCCGTAGGAGTGAACGTGAAAATTCTGATTGTTGAAGACGAACGCAAGACGGGTGAGTACCTGTGCATGGGCCTGCGCGAGGCAGGCTACGCGGTTGAGTTGCTCAACAACGGTGTGGACGGGTTGCACCAGGCGCTTGAGGGCGACCACGACCTCATCATCCTGGACATCATGCTGCCCGGCATGGACGGCTGGCAGGTGCTCAAAGGACTGCGCACGCAAGGCCGCCATATGCCGGTGATGTTCCTGACCGCGAAGGACCATGTGGACGACCGCGTCCACGGCCTCGAACTTGGTGCGGACGACTATCTGGTCAAACCGTTTTCTTTCTCTGAGCTTTTGGCCAGGGTGCGCACCATCCTGCGCCGGGGACGCTCGGGAATGGAGCCAACGACCCTGCAGGTCGCGGATCTGAAGCTGGACTTGCTGCGCCGTCGAGTCACCCGCGCGGGCAAGCGTATCGACCTGACTGCCAAGGAGTTCGGCTTGCTCGAATTGCTGATGCGCCGCAAGGGTGAGGTGTTGCCTCGCTCGCTGATCGCCTCTCAGGTGTGGGACGTCAATTTTGACAGCGACACCAATGTCATCGAGGTGGCCATGCGCCGACTGCGTGCCAAGGTAGACGACGGGTTTGAGTATCGCCTTTTACAGACTGTGCGAGGCATGGGTTACGTGTTGGAAGTGCCGGAGCCATCCTGATGATCCGGCAATTGACCCTCACCACCCGCCTGTCTGTTCTTTACACCCTGGTTTCGGCCTCGGTTCTCCTGGGCCTCGGTCTCCTGGTTGCGTGGTCCACCCATCTGCACTTCGTCGACCTCGACCGTCACTACCTGCAGGACAAGGTGCATCTGATTCAGAAGATCGTGGATGTGACGCCGGACACCGCCGAGCTTACCGCCAAGCTTGATGAAATGCTGGACAGCCACCATGGCCTGTTCATCGCAATCACTCGTGGTGACGAACATCTATTTGGGCCTGGCAGCATCTCCTTTCCACCAGAACTCGCCGCTCGAAGCACCACAGGCCAACCCATGGATTGGGCCGATGGCGCACGGCAACTGCGAGGCATAAGCACAGAGCTTTCGGCAGCGCAGATGTCCGACGGCGGTGCAGGTTCAGTGCGAAGCATGCGCCTGACACTCGCTTTGGACACGCAGCACCACACCCACTTCATGCAGATGTTGCGCCAACAGTTGGCGATATACGTGGTGGTGGCCACTTTGCTCAGTGGCATGCTGGGGTGGTGGGCTGCGCGCAGCGGTCTGGCCCCACTGCGGACCATGAAGGAGCGAGCGCTCAAGGTCACTGCCCACAAGCTCGACCAGCGCATGCCGATCGATGCAGTGCCCGTGGAAATGGCGGATCTGGCCAACAGCCTCAACACCATGCTGGAGCGATTGGAGCTGGACTTCGCGAAGTTGATGGATTTCTCAAGCGACATCGCCCACGAACTGCGCACCCCCCTCAGCAACCTGTTGACCGAGACCCAGGTGTCGCTCTCGCAACGCCGTGATCCGGACACGTACCGCGACATCCTCGCCTCCAATGCCGAGGAGTTACAGCGCTTGGCGCGCATGGTGTCCGACATGCTGTTTCTGGCGAAGACCGACCACGGCATCCAGCTTCCGAATCGAGAACATGTCGTGCTGGAAGACGAGGTGGGTAGCCTGCTGGATTTCTACGATGCGGTCGCTGAGGACAAAGAGGTTCGTCTTCGGGTGGTGGGAGAGGGCTCGGTGGTGGGCGATCGCCTGATGATTCGGCGGGCGATCAGCAACTTACTGTCCAACGCACTGCGGCACTCGCACCCCCGCACCGATGTTGAAGTGGAGATCAGCTCCGTGGGGGATGACACCACCTTGTGTGTGAGCAACACAGGCGACCAGATTGACGCCTCTGATCTTCCGAGGCTGTTCGACCGGTTCTACCGTGCAGACAAGGCGCGCGCGCACTCTTCATCGGATGGCGCCGGCTTGGGCCTGGCCATCACCAAAGCCATCATGGTTGCTCACGGCGGCAGCGTCTCCGCTACACCGGCAGCAGGAACAACGCGGTTCTGCTTGCAGTTTCCGGGTCATCAAGGGGGATGAGGCCAACAGCATCCAGGCAAGCGTTCATGCTACCCGCACTGGATGGCAATGTAGCGATGGAGAACATTTGTCCTGGTTTATCGCTTCGACGATCTCTGTAGTTGCGCCTCCAATTCGGCACGCGGGACTGCTCCGACCAGCCGCCGTCCGTCCTCGAGAATCGTCGTTGGGGTGCCGGATATTCGGTGCTTTTTGGCGAATTCGACGATCTTGGGGATTGGGTTGACGCACGTCGCAGCGCCTGGGGGCATGGTACCAATTTGTGTAATTTCGTCCCACGCCTTGAGCTGGTCCTTCGCGCACCACACCGCCACGGACTTGGCGGCCGAGCCGGGGTGAATCTGTTCGATCGGCAAGAGAAATACATACACCGTAAGGTTGTCAACGCTCTTCAAGGTCCGCTCGAATTCCCTGCAATAAGTGCAGTCAGGGTCCTCGAAGATTGCGATTTTTCGTGCACCTGTACCTTTGACCCGTTTGAACGCCCATTCGAGCGGGAGGCTTCCGAAGGGAATCATATTGATCTGTTCGAGCCGGATGTCGGTGACATTTTGGTCGGCATTGACGTCAAAAATCGGTCCACCGAGAAGGTAGCGGCCATCCCCCGAGACATAGACAATCCGGCCGTCAATCGCGGCTTCGAACACGCCAGGAATCGGTGTTTTCGAGATCCCCTGGGTTGAGCTGTACGGGAACACGCGAAGCAGCATCGCGCGCACTGCGGCTTCGTCTCCGGTGGCAGTGGCCGCAGCCGCCACGGCCACGATTGCAAGGGGCAGAATCAGGCGCTTCACGGGTTACTCTTCTCAGGTCCGGGTCAGGTCCGAGGCGGATCCTCGCCGATGAGCAGCCTTGACGCGCCGATGTAGTGGTGAGGCGGCACCTCCAGGTTGCTGGGAGCTGGCACGTTCTTGAAAACACGCCCCGAAAAATCGAAACGCGACCCGTGGCAAGGGCAATAGAAGCCGCCTGGCCAAGATGCGCCGATGTCAACAGCGCCCGGCTCTGGCCGGAAGGTCGGAATGCAGCCGAGGTGAGTGCAAAGGGCCACCATGACGGCAATATCAGGTCTAACCGAGCGAAGTTCGTTGCGCGCGTACTCTGGCTGTTGTTCACGTCGATCCGAGCGCGGGTCGACAAGCAATGCATCGTGGCCTCGAATGGCATCGAGCATGGACGGAGTACGCATGAGCAGCCATACCGGCTTGCCTCGCCACGCCACGGTGTGCAGTTCGCCCGGCTTGAAGGCTGCGACATCGACCTCCACGGGTGCCCCGAACGCACGCGCTCGTTCACTCGGAGACATTGAAGCAACAAAGGGGACGCAGGTCGTAACAACGCCAACGCTGCCGACTGCCGAAACAGCCGCCAGCCAGTAGCGTCGCGACAGATCGTCTTTTGCCTGACCGTTGCCCGCCGTGGGCTTCATTCGGAACTTGGGTAGTGAGTGGGTTTCGCTGGTCATCAGGGATGCGTCCTTCTTGCTGCCACTCCTGCCCCATCGGGAGGACAAGCCTGACAAGCCCTACCCTTGTAGGGAAGACAACGTCGCCTGCTTTTTGAGCGGACGCACTCACCTCAAGTTCCCGTCCCGCCACTCGATCTGGTCAGGGCGGGAATGACGAGCAACTTGAGTGATACGGGCCCGGGCGCGTTGTTGCCCTTTTCATGAAATCCTGGGCGCTGTCATGTTCGGATTGGGGTGATATTGGTTTCCTTGCCGATTGTCGAGGTCTGAGGCGCGGGAAACCCTCGCCGCGCCCCAACTCGCGCGGCCGCTGCTCGTGCGCCTGGATCGGATCGGCTTGCCGGCGCACAACGAAAGCACCGAAGGACATCATCGGGTGGGTAACAGCAGCGCGTCGCCATCGCTCGCCCTTCGCCCAAGGGAGTGGCCAGACCTGCTGCGCGGCAAGCGCAGCAGCGAGCACTACGGCAGATCTGACCGGTTGGCGCTTTAGGGTCAGCGATGCGCCGCGAGCTGGCGACGGATCGTCGCGATAGCTTCAGGGCTGTCCCAAGCCGCCTCTCCCGTGATGCGCCCGATCTCGTGCCCTAGTCCGTTCAGCAGCAAGGTCGTGGGCACCGCGAAGGCGCCCAGGTCGAAGCCGGCCTTGCCACTCGCATCGTGGTAGACGCGCAGGTACCGGATGCCCACCGAGTCGAAGAAGCGCCGCACTGCATTCAGACCGGCACCCCCCGCGTCGATCGACAACGCGACAACCTCGAAGTCGCCGCCTCCCAGCATGGCTTGCAGGCGGTCGAGGGATGGCATTTCTGCAACGCAGGGCGGACACCAGGTCGCCCAGATATTGAGCAGCACCAGCTTGCCGCGAAAGTGGTCCAGGCGCAGCGTGCGCCCGTTGTCGTCGGCAAAGCGCAGCGCGGGCAGCGGCTTCGGCGCTGAGAGCATGACGAGATGCTTGCCATCGCCCAGCGGCTCGAGCCGCGGCTGCCTCTGCCGCAGCAAGAACAGCGACATACCGGCAGCCGCGCCACCCACGGCGGCGGCCGCGATCAGCCAGCGGCGGCGCACCTTCATGCCGGCTCCAGCAGGGCCTGCAGGTCCTGCGCGATCGCTTCCACTGGGGCGTCGGGCCGGATGTACAGGCGCAGGCGCCCGGTGGGATCGAAGGCAAATATGCCGCCCATGTGGTCCACCGTGTAGTGGTCGCCTGCGCCTGGTTTCTGTGCCTGGTAGAAGACCTTGAAGTCCTTGGCCGTCTCGGCCGTGACCGCCGCGTCGCCCCGCAGGCCCAGGAAGCTCGCGTGAAACGCCGGGACATAGTGCGCGAGCAACTCGGGCGTGTCACGCTGCGGATCGACGGTGACGAACAGGCCTTGCACGCGCTGCCCCTGCGGGCCCAGGTGTTCGACGACCGCGGCCATCCTGGCCAGGGTGGTCGGGCACATGTCCGGGCAATGCGTGTAGCCGAAGAAGAGCATCACCACCTTGCCGCGAAAGTCGGCGAGCGTTCGAACCCGGCCGTGATGGTCGGTGAGGCGAAAGTCCCGGCCCCAGTCGACGCTGGTGATGTCGATCGCCAGGAATACCGGCTGGCGCTGCCCGCGGCTGCAGCCCGCGAGCAGCGCGGCGCATCCGGCCAGGAGCACACGTCGTGTCATCCGCGTCATCGTCGCTCCTACTTCAAAGCAGCGGCCTTCACCGCCAGGTCCAGCGTCTGCGACAACCGTTGACCCGCGGTGTTCTCCAGCGTAAAGGTCATCGGCACGCTCTGCCCAGGGCGCAGCGGCTGCTTGACATCGAGCAGCATCAGATGGATTCCATCCGGAGACAGGGAGACGGGCCGGCCCGCGGCGAGCTCGAGCGCCTTCAGTTCGCGCATCCTCATGATCTCGCGGTCCATTCGCATCTCATGGATCTGCACCGAAGCGGCAGCCGGCGTTGCAACGCTCACCAGCCGAAGCGCCGCGGTCGCCTGCAGCGTGAGGTAAGCCGCTGCGACCGGTTGGCCTGGCACGGTCGCCCGGATCCAGGCGTCCGAAACGCGAAGCGGCGTGTCCGCCTGCGAAGCTGCGGCGCCCAAGGCCACGCCCAAGGCCCGATCGAGCGACGCGCGGAATTGCTCCGGCGGCTGGTAGCCAATCACGCGCAGCGGACGCTCCCGGCCCTCTGCATCGAAGAAGATGATCCCGGGCGGGCCGAACAGCGAGAAGCGTTTCAGCAGCGCCTGGTGATCGGAATTGTTCGCGGTCACGTCGGCGCGCAGCAGCACCACGTCCTTCAGGCGCGCGCGCACTTGCGAATCGCTGAAGGTGAAGCGGTCCATTTCCTTGCACGACACGCACCACTCGGCCCAGAAGTCCAGCATCGCCGGCCGGCCGCGCGCCGCCTGCAGGCGACCATCCAGATCGGCGAGCGAGGCGACCGGCTGGAACGGCAGTTCAGCGGTCGCCGCCTGCTGCGCGGCACCGGTGCGCAGGCCGCCCAGCGGCTGCAGCAAATCTCGGTGACCGGACAAGGCACCGACCATCAGCGCCACGCCCATCACCAATGCGAGCACACCGACGCCTTTGAACAGCCGCCGATGGCCCGGCGCGCCGGAGGGCAGCGGATCGAGCGCGTGCAGGTAGATCGCAGGCACGATCAGCAGTGCCGCCCACAACAACTGCTGCATCACCACCGGGATGACCGGCGACAGCATGTAGAGCGCCACCGCCAGCATCAGGACGCCGAAGACGCGCTTGACGCTCTCCGTCCAGGGGCCGGCCTTCGGCAGGAGCGTCCCGGCCGTGGCGCCCACGGCCAGCAGCGGCACGCCCATTCCCACGGCCATCGCGAACAGCGCCGAGCCGCCGAGCACGACATCGCGGGTTTGGCCAATGTATAGCAGCGCGCCGGCCAGGGGGGCCGCCACGCAGGGCCCGACGATCACCGCCGACAGCACGCCCATGGCGAACGCGCCTGCCATGCGGCCGCCCGGGATCCGGCTGGCCGCGCCGGCCAGCCGGCTTTGCAGCGAGGACGGCAACTGCAGCTCGTACAGGCCGAACATGGATAACGCAAGCAGCACGAACACCGCAGCGAACGCGCCCAGCACCCATGGGTTCTGCAGGTAGGCCGCAAGCAGGGTGCCGGCGAGCCCGGCCGCCACGCCGGCCGCGGCATAGGTGATCGCCATACCTAGGACGTAGACGGCGGACAACCCGAGCACGTGGCGCCGCGTCGCATGCCGTCCCTGTCCGACGACAATGCCCGAGAGGATCGGGATCATCGGCAGCATGCAGGGCGTGAAGGCGAGCAGCACGCCGAAGCCGAAGAACGCCGCGAGCAGCGCCCAGGTGCCGCTGCTGGCGAAAAGGGCGCGGATCTGCCGGTCATCCGGCGTGCCGTCGCCCGCAGCGGCGTCCGTCACTGGCGAAGGACCTCCGGACAAGAGTGACACCGTGACCGTCTTCTCGATCGGCGGATAGCAGACGCCCAGCGGCTCGTTGCAGCCCTGGTAGCTCGCGCGCAGCTGGACGCTGTCCTCCGTGCCGGAGCGCCGGAGCGCGACGACGGCGTCGAACGGCTGGTGGAAAACTTCCACCGTGCCGAAGGTTGGGTCGGCCTTGGGCTTGCCCTTGGGCATCGTGACGCCGGCAACCGCGACCGTGGGCGGCTGGACGATCTGGAAACTGATGCGGTCACGGTAGATGTAGTAGTCCGCCGCCGGAGTGAGCGTGGCGACCAGCGTGTTCGCGTCGTTCGCGCGCACGGCGATCTGGAACGCGTCGTCCGGTTCCAGCAGGCGCGCCTGCCGGTTCGAGCTACCGATCCAGCCCTTGATTGCGTCGATCGGTGAGCCGGGGGCGGGCGTATAGCCTTGCGCCTGTGCCGCTCCAAACGCGGCGGCAAGCAGAAGCGCCGCCAGCACCGGCCAACCGGTGCGAAGAAAGGCGCTTTCGGATTTGGATCTATTTGTCATTTCGTTGCGGGTATTCATGGTCACGTCGCCACCAGGCGGCATCCACGGCAGCCTGGATGGCCCAGGCACGCAAGCGTTCCGGGGCCGGCCGGTACCGGCCCGGCGGTGAGCAGCAGGGCGGCAGCGAATGCAGCCGGCGCGAAGCGACGGAATTCAGGCATCGAGTTCATCGGTTCGGGCCCCAGTGAACGTCGACCGCGGCCTGGATCTTCGCCGCATCGGTGATGCCTTTCTGCGTCATGTCGTAGGCGATCTCGGCGGTCCCGAGGCAGACCGGGCAATCCTTGGCCATCTCATCCTCGAAGCACTGGAGGTTGGACCGGTGGAAGCCGCGGTTCTCGCATCCGCACCAGCAATAGAGCTTGTTCAACACTTCGGGGATTTGCGTGGCGACCCAATAGCCGTGCCTGACCTCGGATCGCGAGAACCTTTGCGGATCCAGAACCTTTGACGCATCGTTCGAGCCGGTCACAACGATACGCAACCCGTCAGGGCGCAGCATGCCCACCGTCCACGTTGGAATGCCGGATGCCTGCGCCGGCTTGGCCGGGGCCTCGATGCGGGCGACCTCTTGGACGGGAATCAACCAGATCGCGATCAGCGCGACACCCATCAGGGCCAGCCCGGTAATCACGGCCGTGGTCGGGAATTGTCGGCGCTTGCTCCTGGCAGCGGGTTGCGCAGCGCGCGTGCGGGAGGATTTGGCTTGGCGTTTCATGGGCTCATCTTCCTGGGTCGTCTCATGGCTTCGCTGCTCTTTGCAGCTCCCATTCCAGTTGTGCTCGCGGAACCGCACCGACCAGACGGCGCCCGTCCGCAAGAATCGTCGTCGGCGTGCCGCTGATCCGGTGCCGCTTGGCGAACTCAGCGATGTTGGCCATCGGATTCGCACACCGGGGGGTGCCTGCGGGCACAGCGCCCGTGCGCATGACTTCGTCCCAGGCCTTGGCGCGATCAGGCGCACACCAGACGGCCAGCGATTTGGCGGCCGCCTCGGGATGAAGCTGATCGATAGGGAAGAGAAAGACGTAGACCGTCAGGTTGTCGATGCTCGTCAACGTCTGCTCGAGGACCCTGCAATAGGGGCAGTCCGGGTCCTCGAAAATCGCGATCCTGCGCGCTCCATTGCCTTTGACCCGCTTGATGGCCCAGGCGAGCGTGAGGCTGTCGAATGGGATCGCGTTGACCTGTTCGAGCCGGGCTTCGGTGAGATTGCGATCGGCCTTGACGTCGAACAGGGGACCACCAAGAAGATAGCGGCCATCCTCCGTGAGGTAGAGAACCTGACCACCGACGACCGCCTCGACCAGGCCCGGAACCGGTGACTTCGAGATGGACTGGATCGGGCTTTGCGGAAACGACTGCTGCAAGGTTGCACGCACCGCGGCCTCGTCGGCGTGCGCCGTCGCAACCAGCGTCGCCGCGGCCATGATCCAGATCAGGTGCGGGCTCATGTCAAGCCTTCACCAGGTAATTGCGCATCAGGCCGGAGTCCTCGTGCTCCAGCATGTGGCAGTGGTACAGGTACAGGCCCGTATAGTCAGCGAAGCGCAACAGGATACGCACGCGCTCGCCGGGCATCACCAGCACGGTGTCCTTCCAACCGTCGTCGATCAGGCCGTCCTTGACCGTTTCGTACGCCGCCGCGAACTTGTTCGACATGGAGCGCCCGAGCACGCGGTACTGCAACCCGTGGACGTGCATCGAGTGCGCCATCACCATGCCCATCATCGAGCCGCGGCCGTCGTTGCGGAATTCCCAGATCTCCTGAGTGCCCAGCTTGACGGTCTCTATCTCGCTGGCGCCGAGCATGTCGAAGTCGGCGCCGTTGATGCCCCAGATCATCATGCCCATCGTGAGCTCGAACACCTTGGGATTGTCGAAGTTCACCGCAAGATGTGGTTGTGGCGGTGGGATCGGCGTCAGGCGCTCCGGCAGCTTCGCGATTCTGGCGGCACCTTCGCCGATGCGGAAACGGTGCACGACAAAGGGCGCGCCGTCCGCCAAGCCACCGCCGCTCCCCAACATGCCGCCCATGTTCATGCCGCCTTCGAAAGCCAGGCTTCGCAGCGTGCGCTCGGTGCCGGCCGGCCAGCGGCCGAAGTCCACCCACAGGTCAACGCGCTCGGCCGGGGCGAGCATGACGTAGTCGCGCTGCACCGGCGCGCCCAGCAAGCCGCCGTCGGTGCCGATCACGGTCAGGGGCGAGCCATCGTCCCATGCCAGCTTGTACATGCGCGTGTTCGACGCATTGAGCAACCGCACGCGATGCGCGCGCCGCTCGACATCCAGGCTGGCATTCGGGCGGTTGTTGACGAGGATCTGGTCGCCGAGCACACCCTTCATGCCGGCCATCATCGAGCGCATGCCTCCGCCCATCATGCCGGGCCCCATCATCCCGCCGCCCATCGTGCCCCCGCCATGCCTCGCGGCGCCTTGGGCTTCGTCCAGGTAAACAAACTGGTTGTCGTTGTCGAACTCGCGATCCTGGATGATGAGGGGGATGTCCTGCGCGCCGGCGGGCAGACCGAGTGCAGCTTCCTGCTCGTCGCTGACCAGGAACAGGCCCGCGAGTCCCGAGTACACCTGCTTGCCGGTGCGGCCGTGCGGGTGCGCATGGAACCAGTAGCTGCCGGCCCGGTCGACGACCGTGAACTCGTAGTGGTAGCGCGCGCCAGGCGCGATCGAAAAACGCGGATGGCCATCCATGTCGTCCGGCACATGCAGGCCATGCCAGTGAATGATGGTCGGCTCGGGCAGCCCGTTGACGAGGTCGATGCGCATGCGCTGGCCACGGCGCACGCGGATGACGGGCGCCAGCATCGAGGTGTCGAGCGCGCCTGCCGCGCCACGCAGCAGACGGCCGCGGTAGCGCCAGACCCTGGTCTGGGCGCCGGATCGGATGGCAACGTGGTCGGGCACCGCATGCAGTTCGATATGGATATCGACGCCGGCGCCGTCCCTTGCTTGCGCGCTCCATGCCGGCAGACCCAGGCCGGCCGCCGTGGCAGCGGTGACCGAGTGGATCAGGACTTGACGGCGCAAGGAGTTCATCTGTGAGCCTCCGTCACTGGCCTCGGGTTTCGCCGTCCTGCGCGATCGACGTTCAGGCGCGGCCCTAGGCCACGGCATCTGCGGCCAGCGCCGGAATCGGCAACGCCTGCGGCTTGGCGCCGGCGAACAGGGCGAGCCGCTCGAAGGTCTCGCCCGAATTGCGCGACAGGTACAGGCCGTCGGCCGTGCCGGCCGCTACGATGCCCGCGTCGCTGGGGTGAACGACCAGGCTCTTGAGATCGCCGCCGAGGCCCTTCGCTGCGGCTCGCGTCCATTTGAGGCCATCGTTCTTCGTGCAATGGATCCCGGGCTGGCTCGGCGTGCAACAGGGCGACCGGCTCGCCCGCGCGGGCCGGGGTAATGGCGGTGGCACGGAGACTCAGGGTGAGCAGGTCCGCGAAAAGGAGGCGCCGGTTGATCTGCATATTGATCCTTTTCGTTTAAAGGAAACTGAAGGTCACATTCGGGTCCACGGGCACTCCCCACGCGCGAGCGCCGACAGTCATCGTTGCAACTCCTGTTCGACGAGGGCGTGCAGCGCCGGAAAATCCGGCTCTCCGACGATCCGCCGCATGATCCTGCCGTCCTTGTCGATCAGGACGGCAGTGGGCGTGAGGCTCACGTTGTCAAAGGCAGCAGCTATCGTGCCGTCGCTATCGAGAACGACCTTGAACGGCAACTGGTGCTGATGGGCGTATTCGCGGACGTACTGCGGCGGGTCATAGGACATGGCCACCGCCAGGAGTTCGAAACCACGCGGGGCAAAGCGCTGATAGGTTTTCACCACCTCAGGCATCTCCTTGATACAAGTGGTGCAGCTGGTCGCCCAGAAATTGACGAAGACAACCTTGCCCCGCAATTCGCGCGTGGACGTGCGGGTGCCGTCCAGTGCAACGAAAGTCGCATCCGGTGCGGCAGGGCGTAGTTGCAGCACGTACGCAAGCGCCGCAAGCATGCCTGCGGCGATGACCGCGATCACCACGTGGCGGCGGCGAAAACCTTTTCCACTCGAGTCCTGCGCGTTCATGGACATTCCCTGCGTATGAAAGCCGACCATTCCTCCGGCCGTGAAAAGACAATGGCTGCGCGATCGCCCTGCATGCCAGTGCCGACGATGACCGGCTTGCCTGCCGACGGGCCATCAGCACTGCCGTCGGTCTTGAAGCGCAGGTTGAACTCCCACCATTGGCTTGTCTTGCCGTCCGCGGTGACCACACGATAGGCATCGCCGCAGTAGCGGACAGCAGCCACTTGCCGGGAAGCGTCGGCGAGTTTGAGGTTCGGATGCCTGCGATCCGGCGGCGACACGCGGCCCTCCGACACGGCCTGAAGATAGGCCAAGAGATCGGCGCGCGTGCCCGCCTGCGAGATGCCGTCGAACAGCATCGTGTTGCCAGGGACCACAGCGGCCGGATTGCGCAGCCATGCGTCGAGCGTCTGGGCGTTCCAGACGAGTTCCGAGCGCTTGAGGGCGTCCGAATAGCGGCTGAAATCAGCCGCGCTCCCCGCGCGGCGGCCCCATACGCCGGCCAGGCTCGGCCCCGTCAAATGGCGCCCCGCCGAAAATGAATGGCAGGCCATGCAGGCGCGCGACGCCAACGCACCGCGTTCGACGTCCCCCGCGCCATGGACCGGAGACACAAACGAGAAGCTGGCCGCAGCTCCCAGGCAGAGAATGGTGCGACCGAAAATGGAAGTGGACATCAATGACCCCTTTCTCACGTTGCCGAATCCACGCCGACGAGACGACGAACGGAACGGCTGTCGCGGCAACACAAATTCCTCGGCCGCGGAGGCGGCCAGGATCCACTAGCGCTGCCCCCAGTCGGCTTCTGCCATGTCGTTAGGACTTGTCGGGTACGGCATCACCAGCGTGGGCGTTTGGCATCGTGTCCCCAGACTTCGCGCATTGATTCTTGCTGGCGGCAGCGTTGCTGTTCTTGCCTTGCGTCATGAACATCATGGCACCCATTGCCAGGGGGCACGCGAGCGCCAGCAAGACTGGAGCGCTTGCCAGGAGCCACGCTCTGGCATCGGGCAGCGCCAAATACGCAACCGTGAGAACGACACCGATTCCTGCGGCGAACTTGATCATGGTTTTGAAACTGCAGTGCATGACTTGAATCCTTTGAATAAGCGTTGTAGTGAAAGTTCAGAGGCGGTCCGGGCCTCAACAGCCCATGGAACCCATCATCCCGAAGGACATCAGCACCATGCCCAAGACGCACAGCACGGCAATGCCGCCAAAGACCGCGAGCACGATCACCACGATCTTCCCAATGCTGGGCTTGCGCGAGTCATCCATTTCCGACCCCTTCCTTCGCGATCTGGGTCCAGGTTCGTCCCTGGTCCTGACTGACAAACACGTTGCGCTTGAAAGTCGCAATGGCGATCTCGGCGCGGCGCACCGGGTTCTGCGCGATGTAGGCCACGGCGTCCTCGATCAAGGTAGGGAGCGAAAGTGCTTCAGCCTTGGCATCGGGGGTCAATGCGATCCGTGCCAACCCCGCCTTGCCGTCGTAGGTGCTGAACCACAGCCGCTGGCCATCGAAATCGAAGTGGGTGGCCAGCACACGCGTTCCGCCGAGCAGGCGTTCGAAGTTCTCGGCCGAATTGCGCGACAGGTAAAGCCCGTCGCCCGTGCCCGCAGCGACGATCTTGGTATCGGTGGGATGCACCGCCAGGCTGCCCAGCTTGGCGCCCAGACCCTTTGCGGCGGCGTGCTGCCATTGGAGGCCGTCGTTCAGCGTGAAATAGATGCCGGCCTGGCTCATGCGGCTGTTGGGCGCGTGGTTGTACACCATCACCGCATTGGTCTGGTGGCTGGTTGCCAGCAAATGAAAATCCGACTCGCCCGAGAGCCCGAGTTGCTGCCAGGTTTTGCCACCGTCGCGGCTCTTGATCAGGCCGAAGGGGTTGGTCAGGCCGGAACCCGGTGCCGGGTGGCCGCTGCTGTACAGCGCGTCGCGTGTGGCGGCGTAGCCCATGTAGTCGTGCGCTGGTCCTGGCGCCTTGGACCAGCGCCCTTTTTCGAACACCGCCAGCCCATGATGGCTCGGGACGGTGATGCGTGCGCCATCGGCGCTGAAGGACAGGCCGTGGACATGCGTCAGAGTGATCGGGTCGCCAGCATGGGTCGATGTCACGGCGGCCGCGGCGAGGCCCACCGTCAGGGCAGGAAGCCAGCTGCGCAGGAAATGAAGAATGGGGTTCATTTTGTGGATGGCGCTTGGGGTGAATCGGACGCTGTAGGTGCAGAAGCAGCACCCGTGCGCAGGTGGAAGAAGGTGCCCACGGGAATGACCGCCGCGATGCCCGATCCCGGGACATCGGCTGCGCCGGTTTCCCGCAAAACACCGAGAAGCGCATCGACCTTGGACGCCTCGGCGAAGATTTCGATCTTGGTGTGCTCGCTCAGCAAATCATTCGAAAAAAAGTTCTTGTATTCGCCGAATCCCTTGACCCTCGTCAGGGTGATGCCTCCGACGTGAAGGTTCCTGAGTTTCACTTCCAAGGACTCCACCACGTCTGGTGGAACGATGGCAACGATGTAGTGCATGTTCATGATGACCTCTGCATATCCGGTTGGTTGAGTGGAGGATCCCTGTGGCGGGATGCGTTTGAGGTGGGTGGCCGGTGCTTTCAAGACTCGTGGGTCAAACGCCGGGAATCCGAGCATTCATCATGGCCATTGGTGCCTCGTTGAAGCCCGTTGGTTCCCGCCCGAGCAAGGCCGCCAATGCGGGCCTGCACAAGCCAGGCGCATATGGACTCGCCCCTTCACCTTGTGCCACTTACTCGCCATGTGGTTCAGCCCGACAAAGGAAGCAGACCAGCCCACAGCCCGTCTGCTTCTCTTGTCGAAGGGTGCTTACTTCACCTTGTAGATGACATAGCCCTTGTCGGCCTGAGCAAACTCGAAATCGACGGTTTTGCCGACCGTGAGCTTGTCCATCGCCATCTTGTCCTTGACCTTGAAACCCATGACCATGGCGGGCCAGTTCAGGCTCTTGACGGGCTCATGGGCCAGCGTGACAACGCCGACTGCCGCATCGACCTTGGTGACCTTGCCCTTGGCCATGTGCATGGTTTGGCCTGTAGCCGACTTGCCCGCCGGCACGCCTTTCATGTCATCCATCATTTTTTCCTGCGCCATCGCAGTCGTCGCCGAAAGCACAAAAATGGCCGCGAGTGAGTTGATCAGTGATTTTTTCATATTCAGATTTATTCAGTAATGGAGAGAGTGAGAAACCGGTCGCTGGCAGTGCCGAAGACCGGGGTTTTCATCACAGGTGGGTGCCGTGTGGATGAATCGAGTGCGCCTGTGCGCGCTGTTATCGGCGCGGGCGGCGCATCAGATAGAAGGCTGCCGGGATCACAAACATCGACAGCAGCGGCGCGGTGATCATGCCGCCCACCATGGGTGCTGCAATGCGTTGCATCACCTCGCTGCCGGTGCCCCCGCCCCACATGATGGGCAGCAGGCCGGCCAGGATCACCGCCACGGTCATGGCCTTGGGCCGCACGCGCAGCACCGCCCCTTCGCGGATGGCCTCGAGCAGATCGGCTTCGCTGGTCTGGTTCTGATCGACGCGTGCCATCCACGCCTGCTTGAGGTAAAGCAGCATGATCACGCCGAACTCAGCTGCCACGCCCGCAAGCGCGATGAAACCCACAACGCCCGCCACCGACAGGTTGTAGCCCAGCCCGAACAGCAGCCAGATTCCGCCGACCAGTGCAAAAGGCAGCGTCGTCATCAGCAGCAGCGCCTCGCCGAAGTGCTTGAAGGTCAGGTAGAGCAGCACAAAGATGATGAGCAGCGTGAAGGGCACCACCAGCTTGAGCTTGGCCGCGGCGCGTTCGAGAAACTCGAATTGCCCTGACCACGACACCGAGTAGCCCGGTGGCAGCTTCACTTGATCGGCCACCGATTGCTGCATTTCGCGCACTGCTGTACCCAGGTCACGGCCGCGCAGGTCGACGTAGACAAACCCGGCGAGGCGAGCGTTCTCGCTGCGCAGCATCGGCGGGCCGTCGTCGATGCGAACGTCCGCCACGTCACCCAGCACCAGCTGCTGCCCGCGCGGCGTCACGATGGGCAAACTGCGCAAGCGATCCAGCGAATCCCGCACCTCGCGCGGATAGCGCACGTTGATCGGATAGCGCTGCAGGCCCTCGATGGTCTCGCCGATGTTCATGCCGCCCACAGCGCTGGCCACCACCGATTGCACGTCAGACACGTTGAGCCCATAGCGCGCCGCTCGCTCACGCTTGATATCCACATTGACATAGCGCCCCCCTGTCAGGCGTTCGGCAAAGGCGCTGGTCACCCCGGGTACCTGCTTCACCGCCTGCTCGATCTCGCCTGTGAGCCGGTTGATCACAGCCAGATCACTGCCCAGTACCTTTACACCCACCGGACTTTTGATGCCGGTGGCCAGCATGTCAAGGCGGTTGCGGATCGGCGGAATCCAGATGTTCGTCAATCCCGGCACGCGCACGGTTCGATCCAGCTCTTCGACGAGCTTCTCGGGGGTCATGCCGGCCCTCCACTCGCTCTTGGGCTTGAACTGGATGGTGGTCTCGAACATCACCAGTGGTGCAGGATCGGTCGCGGTCACGGCCCGGCCTGCCTTGCCGTAGACCGTGGCCACCTCGGGTACCGCCTTGATCAGCCGGTCGGTCTGTTGCAGCAACTGCGCCGCCTTGCCCGCCGACATGCCTGGCAGGGCGGTTGGCATGTACAGCAGGTCGCCTTCGTCGAGCGGCGGCATGAACTCGCTGCCCAGTTGCTGCAACGGCCACCAGCTGGCCGCCAGAAACACCACGGCCACAGCAATGGTGGCCTTGGGAAAACGCAGAACGACTTCGAGCAGGGGGCGGTAGGTGGCGACAAAGAAGCGATTGATCGGGTTCTTCTGCTCCTCAGGAATGCGGCCCCGGATCAGATAACCCATCAGCACCGGAATCAGCGTCACCGCAAGGCCGGCGCTGGCCGCCATCGCATAGGTCTTGGTGAAGGCCAGCGGCGAGAACAGCTTTCCTTCCTGCGCCTCCAATGTGAAGATGGGCACGAAGGAGAGGGTGATGATGAGCAACGAGAAGAACAGCGCCGGGCCGACCTCGGCGGCGGCGTCTCCAATCACCCGCCAACGGGTTTCTCCTTGCAGTTGCTGCCCCGGATGACCGTGGTTCCATTCCTCCAGGTGTTTGTGCGCGTTCTCGATCATCACCACCGCCGCGTCAACCATCGCGCCGATAGCAATGGCAATGCCGCCCAGTGACATGATGTTGGCGTTGACACCCTGCCAATGCATGACGATGAAGGCCGCCAGAATGCCCAGGGGCAAGGAGACGATGGCCACCAGAGCCGAGCGCAGGTGAAACAGAAACAGCATGCAGACCACGGCCACGACAGCGAACTCCTCGAGCAGCTTGTGGCTGAGGTTCTCGATGGCCCGCTCGATGAGCCCCGAGCGGTCGTAGGTCGGCACGATCTCCACGCCTTGCGGCAGACTCATCTTCAATGTCGCCAGCTTGGCCTTGACCGCCTCGATGGTTGTCAGCGCGTTCTCGCCAGAGCGCATGACGATGATGCCGCCCACGGCTTCGCCCTCGCCGTCCAGCTCACCGATACCGCGCCGCATCTCAGGACCAATCTGCACGTGCGCCACATCGCCCAGCAAAACGGATACACCTGCCTCGGTGGTCATGAGTGGAATGGCTCGGAAATCATCCAAGGTTTGCAAATACCCGGAGGCACGCACCATGAACTCGGCCTCACCCATTTCCAGCACAGAGCCACCCACTTCCTGGTTGGCAAGGCGAATCGCCGCGATCACCTTGCCGTGGGGAATTCGATAAGCGGCCAGCTTGTCCTGATCAAGCACCACCTGGTATTGCCGCACCATGCCACCGATGGTGGCCACCTCGGCCACGCCGGGGACGGTCTTGAGCTCGTATTTCAAGAACCAGTCCTGCAAGCTGCGCAACTGGGAGAGGTCCTGCTTGCCGGATTTATCGGTCAGGGCGTACTGGTAGATCCAGCCCACCCCGGTCGCATCCGGCCCAAGCGCCGAGTTGGCTCCCGGCGGCAGGCGAGACTGCACCTGGTTGAGGTACTCCAGCACCCGCGAACGGGCCCAGTAGAGGTCGGTACCATCCTTGAACAACACGTAGACGTAGCTGTCGCCAAAGAAGGAGTACCCGCGCACGACCCGCGCCCCCGGCACCGACAACATGGTGGTGGTCAGTGGGTAGGTCACCTGGTTCTCCACCAGTTGCGGCGCCTGCCCCGGCCAGGAGGTTCGGATGATCACCTGCGTGTCCGACAGGTCGGGCAGGGCATCGAGCGGCGTGCGGGCCACGGACACCACGCCCCAGGCTGCCAGCAACACGGTGGCGATCAGCACCAGAAAGCGGTTGGCAATCGACCAGTGGATCAGTCGGGCGATCATCGCGTGCCCCCCATCGCCTGGCCCTGGCGCGCTCGCCATTTGACGATTTCTGGTGCGTCGCCCTCCTGCATGCGGAACTCGAGGTCGATCTCGCTGCCCGCCGAGGGCTTGAGCGAGGCAAGGTTCGGGGCCAGCTTGAAGTCCATGGTCATGCCCGGCCACTTCAAGGCGGGGACTTCCGGATGCGTCAGCGTGAGGGTTTCACCAGCGACGGCTTCCACCCGTGCGGTTGTGCGGTAGGTTTGCTGCGTCGCGCTCGTGGGTCCTAGCTCGTTGGCCGAAGACAAGCGCGCTTCCACGCCTTTCAGGTTGGCTTCTGAGTCGATGAGGAACTGCCCGGACAGCACGATTTTCTGGCCTTGGCTGAGACCGGACAGGACCTCGGCCTGGCCGTTCTGTTCGCGGCCCACCTGCACCTCGACCGGGCGGAACGCAGCTTCCTCGACGACCATCACCAGCGTGCGCCTGCCGGTGCGTACCAGTGCCTCGGAGGGCACCAATAACGTGGGGCGTGCTTGGCTGCCGGTAAGCTGCATTTGAACAAACATGCCGGGCACGAGCATGCCCTTGGGGTTGGCCAGGGCCATGCGCGCCTTGCGCGTGCGTGTGGCAGGGTTCACCTCGGGCAACAAGGCTTGCACCTGACCACGGAACACCTCCCCCGGTAGAGCCGGAGTTTGTGCCACCACCTGCGCGCCCACGGCAACCCGCACCGCCTGGCTCTCCGGTACTTCTGCCTGCACCCACACGGTGGACAGGTCGTTGATGCGCATGAGCGGCATGCCCATCATCGCCGTGCCCCCCTCACGCGCCATCAGTTCGGTGAGCACGCCACCGGCCGGCGCGACCAGGGTCATGCGGGCCTGTACCTGCCCCGTGCGCTCGACCAAGGCGATCTGTGCTTCGCTCATGCCCGCCTGCCGCATGCGCTGACGGGCTCCGTCAGCGAGCGATGCCATCCCGCGCCCCTGCAAGCCTTCGTGCAAACGCCTGGCGGTCAAATAGTCCTCCTGCACCGCCACCCAATCCGGCACATAGAGGTCCAGCAGCGGCTGCCCCTTGCCGACGTGGTCCAGCGCGGCCCGCACATGCAGTTTTTCGATGAACCCAGTCGCGCGTGCTTGAACCACGTATTGGCCGCGTTCATTCCAGGCCACGGTGCCCACTGCAGAAACCTCGGGCGCCAGTTGACCAGAGACGACTTCACCGGTGCGCAAGCCCAGGTTCTGCTGAATGCGCGAGCTGACGGAGACCGTTCCGCTGTCGGCGCCCTGCGCCCCGGCATAGGCCGGCACCAGCATCATGTCCATGAAGGGCGACTTGCCAGGCGCCTCGAACTTTTTGCCAGGCACCATGGGGTCGTGGTAGTAAAGAACGCTCCGACCCGTGACTGGATCGACATCGCCCCCCTTGATGCCTGCCTCGATGTGTCGGCGCGTGGCCGCTTCGCCTTCAGGTATCCCCCAGGTCGATGGATCAACGGGGGTGCCCATGGGTGCCGCCGTGGCCTCGGCAGACGCGGCCATTGGCGAGCTCGTCATGCCGTTCCTGAGGCCCAGCTTATAGAGGGCGAAGCCGCTCGCTCCGAGCACGCCGGTTGCAAGCAGTGCGATCACAGCAGTTTTCTTGTTCATGGTTTTTGCTCCGGAGCGGGTTGGTTGGACTGACTGGGCGCGGTGAATTGCACGACTGAGTCCTGAGGGATCAGGTACTCAAGCTCGGCCCACCAGGCGGCCGTCTGCTTTTCGATGCGCAGTCGCTCCAGTTGTGTGTCGATCACCAGGCGCTGGGCGTCGAGAACCGCTGCCAGAGGTGCCTTGCCACCCCGGAAGGCCGCTTCGGTAGCCTGCACGCGCTCGGTCGCCAGCGGAATCAGGGCCTTGTCGTAGTCCTCCAGGCGGGTGAGGTTGCTGCGCCAGTTGGCGAGCAGGCGCTGCGCGTCAAAGAGTCGCTCGCGACGCACTTCCTCACGCTCAGACCGGACCTGCTCCACCCGTTCCAATCTGGCTGCCAGCTCGCGGTTCTGTTTTCGGGCCTGATCCCATTGCAGGGGAATGGAAACCCCCAGCGACACCATGTCGCCGAACTGGCTGCCCCGTTTGCTGTACATCAAAGACCAGCTCCAGTCAGCGTTTTTTTCCTCTCCTGCCACATCTGCCTCGGCCAGGGCAACACGCTCGCGCGCATTCATCACCGCGATGTCGGGGTGCTGATCGATCTCGCGGCTTAGCTGGATTTCGGCCAGGCGGGACCAGGTAATTCTGGGTGGCATGCCCAGCGGTTGAGAGGCCGCATCACCTACCCAACGTTGCAACAGCGCCTTGGCGTTGGAGAACTCGACGCGAACCTCGTGCAATCGGTCGTCGATTCGAGCGGTGGCGGCATGTGCAGCGAGCACATCCGCCTGGCTGTTGCGCCCTCCGCGGTAGGCGGATTCGACCGCCTCCCTCACCCGAACGGACTCCTCGCGCTGGCGCTGCAACAGGGTGAGCATTCGCTCCTGGAAGTGGCGATCGAACCAAGCACGAGCCGTCTGAGTAAGCAGCCTGGCCTTTTGCATGGAACGCATTGACAAAGCGGCCTCTGCCTCACGCTCGTAACGCACGCTGCGTGCTTGGCGTTTCTCGGAGCCCGTGAAGGTCTGCATGACTTCGACCGAACGCATCGTCATGCGTTCACCCGTCAGGCTGTAGCGCATAGGCCCTTCGATGGGCAGGTTGCTCATCGACAGGCGCAACACCGGGTCTGGCAGGCGACCAGCGGAAACGGCCATCTCCCGTGCCGCGCGGGTCGCTGCGTCCTGGGCTTGAAGTGCCTCGGAGCGTGCCTGCGCCATCTCCAATGCCGCTTCCAACGTCAGGAGAGATGGGGATGCTTGTGCCGCCCCAAGACTGGCGAAGCAGAGCGAAAGCGCGGCGGCAGCGAGGGGTCTAAGTCCGCGCGTCCAATGTCGACAGGCGCAACGAAGGGTAGGCGTGCTCGCCCCCAAGTGGAAAATTGAATGCACTTGCAAACTCCATGAGTGATGAGCGCCCGCGCTGCTGGTCGAGCGCGGACAAAGCGCCGCCGACCAACAAGTGGCCAGCAGCCGCATCGCGGTTACATGGGGTCAGCTAAGAGCGGGGGGGCGCCATACGTTCGAGGGGTCGAGCGTGGCGATCAGAGCGGTCAGCGCAGACCAAGAGTCAGAAGCCTGTGCGACGGCTCTGTATGCTTGAATTGCATGAACGAAAGCGCTTGAAGAACCGCATTGCGTGTCTGTCTTGCAGACTTTGCCGGTTTTGAACGCAGTCTCGGCGTCATTGCAGCAATCTCCAACCGCCTGCGTCGCCACCTGGACTGAAACCGACGGTCTGCCGTCTTGTTCCATCGGGCAAGGGGTTGGAAAAGCATGCGCACCCGCGCTGCTCTGGAAGGCAACGATCAAACACAGGAACCATGTCCAGAAGACGCGCATTTTGGGATGATAGCAAAGTTCTCTATTCTTTCGGCAGCAGGGTTCGCCTTGCTTTTTTGCATTGTTTTTTCTTTGAGAGAAGCCAAGGCAAGTTTTCACCGAGTCGGACGAGACTATGCCTAAACAGGCATAATCACAGGGAATGTTGAAGCAAGCGCGCAAACCCATCAAATGGGTCAGTTCCGCCAAGCGCGATCTGGATGCAATGCCGGAGGACGTCAAGGATGTCTTCGGTCATGCCATCGACTTGGCTCAATGTGGTGGCAAGCACCAGGATGCCAAAGTACTGACGGGCTTCGGCTCTGCAGGCGTGCTGGAGGTCGTGGAGGACTATCAGGGTGACACCTTCCGGGCTGTCTACACCGTCAAGTTCGCCGGTTGGGTTTATGTCCTGCACTGCTTTCAGAAGAAGTCCAAAAGCGGCATCGCCACGCCAAAGCAGGACATGGACTTGATCAATACCCGCCTGAAAGCCGCGAAGCAGGATTTCGAAGCATGGCAGGCGCAGCAAGGAGTACGCAAATGAATGGGCACAACGAAATCACGATCGAAGAAGGTGGCACGAATGTCTATGCCGACCTGGGTTACACCGACGCGGCCGAGATGCAGCGTAAATCCCAGCTCGCCGGCGAGATCGCCCGTGCGATCAAGGCACGTCGCCTGACGCAGGAAGGTGCGGCGGCCCTGCTGGGCATCGATCAATCCAAGGTCTCGCGCATCACGCGCGGCCAATTCCGCGGTGTCAGTGAAGCCAAGCTGCTGGAGCTGGTGGCCAGGCTGGGGCACGATGTGAAGATTGTGGTTGGCCCGGTGCGGCGGCGCGCTGGCAAGATTGAGCTGCAATTTGCCTGAACTCGCCCTGCGGCGAGAGGTGCGTTCCAAACGCTTGAGGCGATGGTCGGGACCAAAAATACATCAGCCGGCGCCTTCCTCCTGACGGAGTAGCAGCCCTGACGACCGCGACATGACCCGTCTTGCTCAATACATCGAGGCAGCCGAGAGCGACAACACGCGCCGGAGCTACGCTTCGGCGATACGCCATTTCGAAGTCGAGTGGAAAGGTTTGCTGCCTTCCACGGCGGACGCCATCGCCCGCTACCTGGCAGACCACGCCGCTACCTTGGCCATCAACACCCTGCGCCAGCGGCTGGCGGCGTTGTCGCGGTGGCACACAGATCAGGGCTTTCCAGATCCCACCAAATCGGCTCTGGTGCGCCAGGTTCTC
This sequence comes from Hydrogenophaga sp., assembly GCF_025699295.1. Lineage (GTDB taxonomy): Bacteria > Pseudomonadota > Gammaproteobacteria > Burkholderiales > Burkholderiaceae_C > Hydrogenophaga. Next base: position 37,208 of record NZ_JAILWB010000008.1, read on the forward strand.
AAGGGCATTCGCTCCGTCCACAGCGTGCCAGAAAAGCGTGCGCGCCCACTGGAACTGGCCGTGCTTCAGCAGGTCGATCAGTGGCTTGATACCGCCACCAACCATGCGCAGCAGTCTGGTGACCGCGCGGCCTTGCTGCGCAACACGCGCGACCGCAGCCTGATGCTGCTGGGGTTTTGGCGGGGATTCCGCTCCGACGAGCTGGTCAACCTGCGCGTGGAGAACATTGAGGTCACCCCCGGCCAGGGTATGGCCTGCTACTTGGGCCGCAGCAAAGGCGACAGGCAGCATCAGGGCCGCGTTTTCAGTTGCCCGGCGCTGACCCGCCTGTGTCCCGTGACGGCCTTCAATGCCTGGGTCAGTCTCGCTGGATTGACCGAGGGTCCGGTGTTCCGCAAGATTGACCGCTGGGGCCATGTGGCCGACGAAAGCCTGCATGCCAACAGCTTGATCCCCTTGCTGCGCAGTCTGTTCGCCGAATCCGGCGTTGAGTCGCCCGAGGGATACAGCAGCCACTCCATGCGCCGCGGTTTTGCAGGCTGGGCCCGCGCCAGCGGCTGGGACATCAAGGAGCTGATGGAGTACGTCGGTTGGAAGGATGTCAAGTCGGCCATGCGCTACCTCGATGTGTCGGATTCCAGCCTGCAAGCCCGGTTCGAGCAGGGCCTGACAGCTTTGGTGCCGGCCACGCTGCCGCCACCGCGGCCTTCGTTGCTGCTGAGCGAGCAAACTGAAGTTTCGCGCCCGCCGCCCGCAGGAACGATACCTGTAGCGGTCCTGCGACGTCACGATGGTGCTGACTCGCTTCAGCAAGCAGTCACGCGGCTTGGCCCTCGGCCACCGGCTGATTGAGAAGGCCTGCTTTGAGCACTTTGCCTTGCAGCACTTGAACGTCAAGGGAACGCTCTATGAGTTGGCGATTCCCTATCTGTCCCTCGACTTGCTGGACGAGGTGATCGCCACGCTGCTGATGACATGTACCGCACGGGTTTACCCTCATGTCCTAACCGGATCATCTGCACCGAAAGTGAGATCACCCCAAGTTGAGTTGTCGATCGTGAGCTACGACGGGAAGTTCATCGTACTTTTCTACGACATGGCGAAAGAATTGCTGATAGAAGACCTGACGGACTTTACGTTGGCACTGTTTGACGATGAACAACTTGACTACAAGACAATCTCAAACGTGGCTTACGACCTTCGGCTCTTTTGGGAATTTCTCGCGTGCAGAGGCCGTTGTGCAAGCCACTGCACCGATGAAGATTTCGCCAGCTTTCGCGACGCTGAGCTGAAGTCGGTGATGCTCTCCAACAGATCCAAGCAAAAGAAGAGGATCGCACAAGGCACAGTAAACGCTAGGCTCAGATGGGCATATCGATTGCTTGCTTGGTTGCAGAGACAAGGCAGAATTCCTGGAGACTCTCTTGGAGAACGTGGGTGCCGGGTGCGCTCTTCACTCCTTTGCTCGGAGGAATATCGTCATGGTGTGCAAAACATTCGATATTCTTCTCGTTCTTCCACAAATGAGCGAAGGAGGTATCCACTTCTCTTTCGGAACATCGGGTCTAACTCGAAGCACGCCACGAATTTTTTCCCGTCGGAAGATACCCGGTATGCTGCAATCTCCCGCATACATGACAATGCCTGTTCAGACTATATCGCCCATCGAAACACACTGTTTGTGGACATTGCGAATGCTCTTGGCTGGAGGCGAGCATCGATAAATTCGCTAACTATCAACGGTATAAAAGAAGCTTTGAAGCAACTAAGCAGTGACGACTATGTGACGTTGAGTCCATCCATTCAAAAGTTTGGCTATACTGAAACTTTCGATGTGCCTTGTTGGCTGGTGGAGCGGATGAATCATTTTGTCGAGGAGTACCTGAAGCCGATGGCGGCACACAAGAAGTGGAAGATCAACACTAATTCTTCAAATCTCTTTCTTGGGGTAAACGGCAAGCCACTGAAGGATCGATCAATTACTCAAATCGTCTCAAAGGCAATGAGGTCTGCTGGTGCGCCTCCGTGGGCATCAGTTCATTCTTTTCGTCGGAAGTTTGCGAACGATGAAATCCAGGACGAGACCAAATATCGACTAGATAAAGGCTTAGATACTTCTGCAGCGAGTATTTCAGCATCTGTAAGCCTCCGCTTAGGGCAACACGATCCTGACTCGATATATCCATATGTTGCCCGAAGCCTGACCGCACAACGATCGTCAATAGATGAAGAAAGAAGAGCGCACGTTTCTGCCGTAGAGCAAGAGAATATCGCGTTAAAGTCACTTCTGAAGCTGCGAAGAACAGATGGGCAGCGGTGAATAAGCGCTGGGGGCCGTCCAAAGCCATACCTGCCCAGTCTTTTGACAACGGGCATTGCGTCGCATGCTTAGCTTCTGGAGGAAGGATTGCTTAAAGTGCGACCTGCCAGTGTTCGTGTGCTGACAGTGCCAGCCAAGGCTAGATCGCGACCAACGCCTGAAGCAGCCCCTGCGAAGTCGCTTATGGCGTATCAGGGTGCTCGCCCATGCTCAACCAGGCTGGCGACGCTCAGTCTGGGTTCCTCATCAAGTAGCGCACGAGCAGACACACAGCTAGCATGAACGAGTTGAGGATCAACAGCAGGTCCCAGTTAAAGCCCGCATGCAGGTCGCTAGCAGCAATGGCTTCACCGAGGGCGAGGCCGCCAAAGATTGCAATCATGTCACCCATGGTAGATTGAGGTGCAAGGATTTATTGGCATAGAGGCGACTTCACAAATGGACAACAGCATCGTCTCAGTGTCTCTGCTTAATGGACTGCACAACGAGACGAAAGCCCATCATCTTGAGAACGGTCTGCAGGCTGCGAATCTCAAGGTTTGCATTTGCTGACGGCATGAGGTCAGTGCTCCGCCTACCAAACCTCGCCTGATCGTCTACCTTCGACATTCCACGGAACGCCTTCGTCAACTGACGAAGCAAAATTTGCAGCTCCTCCTGATTGCCGTCTGCAAGGATGTTGTTGAGTAGCCTCACAGCGTAGGCCAAGTCTTCGCGGAAGGCTTCTGCCATCGCATCGTCATGTGCTCGGTCCCTCTCTTGTTCCATGTTGCTGCGGCGTCCAATGCCCTAGCGGCCTTTGCGTTGGTGATCCAGCAACCTCAAGTGTGGCAGTGACATTGGTCGCATCGTCCTCACAGAGGACGCGCCTCAAACTACTCCACCGTACTTGATCGCCACTAGGATCTCCATCACTCGTTGAAGGCCGAGGGATGTGGCAGCCGCGTCCGATGGGGTCTTTCCCTCAAGCATGGGGTGGGGCCTCTGAATCCAATCTGCCGCCTCGCGTTTCCCGAAAACATCCGTCGCAAGTTGCTGCATATCTCTCAGATCAGGCATGTCGTTCATCAAGGTCAATGCACCATCGATCTAAGAGCTCATCAACGTCCCGTGCCGTGCGAGCAGCGCGCCCCGACCTTCAGCAACTGCCGTCGCTCTACTATTTTGATCGCGATCTCGGTCCTCAGACCGCCATCAAACTCCTTGCCCTCAACGTCAAGGAAACGCATAAATTCCCCTGCGTCATCGGTGCGCATCAACCAGACCTCTCGTATCTCTCGGGAGGTCCATTCCCCGTGTGCGGAGATCCACCCAGGCATCATGCAAACCAACCCCTGAACATCGTTGATATCGATGGTGTCCAAAATATCTGCCAAGTCGCGCTCCCAGGCGATGCACCACGTGTGCGTCAAAAGGATTTCTCTCTCTTCGGTGTACTCACTCACTGTTAGCAAGAACCACGGGGTGTGGAGGGAAAGTTCGACGAGGCGCCAGTGTCTTGAGCCTGGATCCTCAAGCCCTACAGGTAGACAAAATTCGTGTTGAGGATGTGAAACGAACATGAGTGCTTCGTGCGCGACCAGTCACTTGGTTTGGGCGCTTCTGTTGTTTTAATAACTCAACTCCATTCTGCATAGTCAACTGCGGTGCACCAAGTGATCTTCCCGATGGGCGAGTACGCCTCAGGGGAAAAAAGTCACTTTCCGAATACGCCTGTCCATGGGCTAGCGTTGCTGAAAAAGGTAGCCATGCCCAAGACCCTGTACAGCCGTCACAACGAAGTTTTTCTTGCCATGTTGCGAGGTCTGCGAATGGCGCGTCGCCTGCGCCAAGCTGATCTTGCAGATCGACTAGGTCGAGGCCAAGGCCTTGTCAGTAAAGTCGAACGCGGGGAGCGCAGGCTCGACGTAATCGAGCTTCGGGATTGGTTGACGGCGCTCGATACTGACTTTCCCGGCTTTGTCAGCAGTCTGGATGCTGAACTCCGGCTACATGTCACAGCGGATCACCGGATAACTCGACGCATGGGTTCGTCGCGAACCTCCGCATAGAGTTCACTTTCAACAAGCATGAGTTATATATAACGTGGTGTAAATAACTCGAATCTCAGAGCCTTGGACGGATGTCAATCCGTCTCAAGACAGCTCCAAAAGCGGGTCGTCCGAAGGGGGCCCGCAGCTTTGATGAAACTGTCGCCAAAATGCTTGGCGCAACCGCCCGTGCGCGGCGGTTGGACAACGAGATGTCGCAGGAGCAGTTGGCTGACGCCTCGGGTCTGGAGCGTTCCTATGTAGGCAGACTCGAACGCGGTGGCAGTCAGCCCACGCTGCTCGCGCTACTTAAGCTTGCCAAAGGGCTCGACTGCGACGTTTCAGAGCTGGTGGGGCCGGCCGAGAAAGCATTTCGACGCCGGAAGTAGTCCAGTCAAGGATGCCAATGAGCCAAGGCATCAAGCGCTTTGGGGTGGGTCGCTTTGGCTGTCTGCAACAGGGCCTGAGGAGACGTCCCAGTTGGCATGTCAGATGAACTTGATGACCTCAGCAGGGAAGTGGGCCCATCTTTGAACAAATCAATCAGAGGATTCCTACGCAAGCGCATCTGTATAAGAGCGAGTCTCTGAGAATGCTCACTCTCGTTCTCATGTATCTTGTCCTGCCACTGTGGGTGCTAGCGGGGTTGGCGGATTGGTGGTGTCATCGGTTGACCTCCATTGAGTCCACCACAGGAGTGCGAGAGTCGATCTTTCAGTCTTTGTGTGCTGCACGCCGACGTTTTCAACCGCTGGAACCACGCGCAGGCTTGGGTGGTGCAGTGGAAAGCAGAGCCCTTGCCCATTCAATACCTGTTGAGTGCGTTCACAGTAGTCTTCGTGTTGAATCTTCTGCCGCTGCTGGAGGAGTTACGCAGATGCTGGCGAACTCAGTGGCGTCACTCGTAAGGGCCCCGCATGAACCACTAGTCCATCGTCGCGCCTGTACGCGGATCCAAGGTCGGACGTTTCGTGGGGGCGGCTCGACGCAATCTAGCTAGATCGACTTGAGTTCTGCGCCAGGGAGCTCGAATCGGAAAACGCTTCCAAGACCGCGTCCAGAGCTTGTGCCAGTGATGGTGCCCCCGTGCATCTCAACAATCATGCGTGACAGTGCCAACCCGATGCCTAGTCCAGGTTGGTGAGTTTCTCGTTGAGCTTGGCCTTGTGCAAAGAGACGGAAGAGGTCATCTACAGTTGCTGGATCCATGCCCAGGCCATCGTCTTTCACCTGTATGTGCAGACGAGTTCCACAAACATGCGCGCGCACTTCAATTCGGCCGCCCGGCAGCGTGAACTTCAATGCGTTCGACAGAAGGTTTTGCAGAACCTGGGTGATTCGAAGCTCGTCCGCGTTAACCCATATCTCTTGCTCGGGAAGAAACACCTGCAGCTCACGATGCTCGATGTTGGACGAAAAGGTCTCGACGGCCTGCTCTACCACTTGCTTGACGCTGATGCGAGCCGGTGAGATGCGAAGCTTTCCGCTCGTGACTCGTCCAACATCAAGCAGCCCATCGAGCAAGCGGGTCAGAAGGGACAACTGACGGTCTAGGATGCCCCATGCAACGGTTTGCTTCGTGTCGAAGTTGCCGTGCTCCTGGATGAAGGTGGACGCATATCGAATCGGCCCGAGCGGGTTGCGCAGTTCGTGGCCAATCATGGCGATGAACTGGTCCATCCGCTTGAGCGATCGCTCAAGCTCCCGAAGGCGCAGCTGTTCTGTGACGTCTCGCGTGATCTTGGCGTATCCGAGGAGAGTCCCATCGTCGTCGAGGATGCGGCTGACAATAATGTTGGCCCAGAAAACAGACCCGTCCTTGCGTACGCGCCAGCCTTGCTCTTCTGTCTTGCCATGCAGGCGCGCTCGCGACAATTGCCATTTCGGGAGGCCCTCCGCCACGTCCTCGGGGCGAAAGAAGATGCTGTAAGGCTTGCCCAGCACCTCGTCGGCTCTATAGCCCTTGAGGCGTTCAGCACCTGGGCTCCACGACTCTATGAGTCCATCTGGATCCAACATGTAGATCGCGTAATCTTCGATCGCCTCAACAACAAGCTGGAAGCGATCGGCAGGCGATAGAGTCGGGCGAACTGAAGGACGTACCCCCGACTCGCCGGTCGATGAAGTAGACATTTCGTCCTATAGTTGAAGCTGTGGTTCCAGCAGCTGAGCTAGGTGACCAATTGTACGGAATGTGCAATTTATCACAATGAAAAATAGACCGGGATTTAAGTAGGTGCCGCGTTCGCATCGCCGTGCCAAGGGCGGTTCGTTCTTCGACGTCCTGTCCCGCAAGCTGGCCCAATGAAAAATTCCACCCCGCATACTGTATGTTAGTACAGTGCCTAATCAAGTCACTTTCCCGAAGTCATGCGCGTGACGTCGACCACGTTGGCCGTGGCGGCCGAGCGCTCCCTGCTGCGAGTCAGACGCCCCTTGTTGGCGATGTGCACACCAAGCAATTCAGGGGTGGTGACACGTGGGTCAAGGTACTGGCTTTTCAGCAGACCAACTGCGCGCCGGGCTCGATTGAGATGTCGACCCCAAAGTCAAAGAGTGCCCCGCCGAAACGGCGACCATGGTGCTCTCCGGTGTCGTTAGAGAGGACGACGCCGGGGTAGTCCAGGAGTGGAGGATCGAGGTGTCACCTCCGCCATCTGAAGCGCCCATTGGCAAGGCTGGATCAAGCCTGCTCGACGGTATGACCCAAGCACCTAGCTTGCCCCAATGGCGAAGCAGAATGCGCAAGCGTCCTACACGCGGAACCTACTGTGGTGGTCACCATGTATTTCCATTTCCATGGAGGCACCATGCAGAATTACCACATCAAGCCACATGACGGTCATTGGGATTTGACGAAGGAAGGCGCTGAGCGAGCGTCCATCTCTAAGCCCACGAAGGCGGAGATTCTGGCCGCGACTGAGGAGTTCATGTCTGAGAGGACTGGCTCCGTCAAGATCCATCTTGCAAATGGGCGGATCGAGGAGGAACGCACCTACCCCCGCTCTGCCGACCCTCGACGGTCGAAGGGGTAGCAAGGTGGCAGCCAAGCCAAAGGTTGTCTCGAAGCCGGACCCCGACGCTGGCAAAGCGCCGACTTCCACCCGCTCGTTGTGGAAGGGGGCGATCAGTTTCGGCCTGGTACACGTGCCGATTGCCCTGTTTTCGGCGACGGACGAGAGCGACCTCAACTTCAAGATGATTGACAAGCGCACCATGGACCCAGTGGGCTACAAGCGCATCAACAAGAAGTCCGGCAAAGAGGTCGCCACCACGGACATCGTCAAGGGCATCGAATGGGAAAACGGCCAGTTCGTCCTGCTGACCCCCGAGGAGATCGCGGCCGCCTACCCCAAGACCACCCAGACCATCGAAATCGAGTCGTTCATTCCGATCGACGAGATTCCATTCGTGTACCTGGAGAAGCCTTACTACACGGCACCGATCAACAAGGGCGCAAAGGTGTATGCACTGCTTCGAGAGGCCCTCGCGGAGTCCCGCATGGTCGGCGTCGCGAAGGTGGTCATTGCGAACAAACAGCACTTGGCGTTGTTGATGCCCTGTGGGCCAGCACTGGTCTTGAACCTGCTGCGCTGGGGCGGCGAGATCCGATCCTGGCAGGCTCTGGAGCTGCCCCCTCAAGGTATCAAAGAAGCGGGTATTCGTGAGGCGGAGCTGAAAATGGCGAAGGCGCTCATTGAAGACATGTCCGCTCATTGGACCCCAGATCAGTTTCGGGACACCTTCCACGAGCAAGTGATGAAGCTTGTCGAAGACAAGGCGAACGCAGGCCACATAGAACAGGTGGAAAAGATCGCCAGCGACGCCGCCAAAACCAGCAGCAACGTCGTGGACCTTACAGAACTGCTTTTGCGGAGCATGAAGTCGAAGGCGTCGTCGTCGGGTGCTATTGCGAAAAAGGCAATGACATCGAAAGCTCCGGCCACCAAGTCTCGCAAGGCGGCGTGACCGGCTTGATTGTCGAAGGAGTCTGCTATGTGCTACTCGGCTCAGATCTGGGCGGACTGCAGACGGTACAAGCGCGCCTATAGCTCGGAGATCGACATCGCGACGTTCGCTGAGCTTTTCTGGTCGCGCCTGAGCGACTCCAAGATCATCATCCCCAAGGCGGCCGAGACGTCTTTCGATCATCCAACCAGTCCCGAAGAGCATCGCATCGTTGAACTGATCTATCGGCACAGAGAGGCTAAGGCCTGGCGATTGTCGTGCAGTTGGCGAACTGGTCTACGTACGCCGCATTTCATCCAGCAACGCACTAGCTCGGTCAGTACGCACGTCGTTCTCACCTGCCATACGCCTTGCAATGACATCAATCTCTTTGCCGACTGCACCGGCGGTCAACGCAATATTGCGGGCATGGAGGGCCATGTGGCCGCGCTGTATTCCTTCGGTAGCGAGTGCTCGTAGCGCTCCGAGGTTCTGCGCAAGGCCCACCGCCACGGCAACTTCGCCCAACTGTTGGGCAGACTTGACACCCATGATCTTCAAGGCAAGTCGCGCCAGCGGATGTGTTTTCGTGGCACCACCGACCAGACCAACGGGCATCGGCATCTCGATCGTGCCCACCAGGGCACCGCTCCTGTCTTTTTCCCAGGTGGTGAGGGAGGTATAGCGGCCACTTCGGCAGGCGTAGGCATGGGCACCCGCCTCTACCGCGCGCCAGTCGTTTCCAGTGGCCACGATGACGGGATCGATGCCATTCATGATGCCCTTGTTGTGCGTGGCAGCGCGGTAGGGGTCGACCGCAGCAAAGGTGTACGCATCCAACACGCCCTCCACAATTTCCTGACCACTGCGTTCGGCCGTCTTGAGCACCTCCGGTGTCAACCGCACACGGGCACGGGCCAGGCGCAGATCGGCCAGGTTCGACAGGATGCGCAGGCGCACGGTGCCGCCCGTGAGCTTCTCCACCAGGGGCGATACCGCCTCGGCCATGGTGTTGACCGTGTTGGCCCCCATGGCGTCACGCACGTCGACGATGAGGTGCATCACGACCATGGGCCCCCGGGGCGTGTCCGGGAAAACATGGACCTCGATGTCGCGGCAGCCACCGCCCAGCGCGATGAGGATCTTGTCTCGGCTGTTCGCCACGGCCAGGATCTCGTCTCGGCCTTTCATGAGCGCCATGCGTGCGCCATAGGGATCGGTGACGCCCAGCACTTGCACCTGGGCACGCATCAGCGGCCCGGTGCTCGATGTTTCGAAGCCGCCGCATTCGCGCGCCAACCTGGCCATGAAGGACGCAGCGGCGACCACCGACGGCTCTTCGACGACCATCGGCACCAGCACATCCTTGCCGTTGATGCAGAAATTGCCAGCGACGCCGAACGGCAGCTCGAACGTGCCGATGACGTTCTCGATCATGCCGTTGGCGAGCTCCATTCCCAGCGCGCCGGGCTGTGCGAGAAGCTCGTGCTCTTCTGGCGACAGGTTCGCGATGCGGGCCACGTGCGCGGCACGCTGGGCAGGTGTGAGCGAGCGGAAGTGGGGCAAGCGCGAATCGACCATGGGTTTTCTTTCTGGAACAGGAACTTACCGTGATGCCGACTGCAAGCGCAGAGCGGGAGATATCTGCAGGGTGGCATCCGTCGCTTCAATGACCTCCTCGAGGCTCACATGCGGCGCGAGCTCTTTCAGCAGCAACCCCGTGGAGATGGGTTGGATGACGGCAAGCTCGGTCACGATCAGATCCACACGGCGAATGGAGGTGATGGGCAACGTGCACCGCCTCACGATCTTCGAACCCGTGTTCGAGCGGTGCGTCATGGCAACGATCACCCGCCGTGCGCCAGTCACCAGGTCCATCGCGCCACCCATGCCAGGAACCATCTTTCCGGGAACCATCCAGTTGGCGAGCTGGCCCGCCTCGTCCACTTCGAGCCCACCCAGCACGGTCACATCAAGATGCCCGCCGCGGATTAGTCCAAACGAGAACGCCGAATCGAAAGCACTTGCACCGGGCATCGCGCCAACGGGCCGTCCACCCGCGTCGGTCAGGCTCGCATCCTCGAACCCTTCACCCGGCAACGGGCTCATGCCCATGATCCCGTTCTCGGAGTGAAAGTGGACGCGGATTGACTTTGGGATGTGCGCCGCTACCAGCGTGGGCAAACCGATGCCCAGGTTGACGCGATCACCGTCGTGAAGCTCCTGGGCCACGCGCTTCGCGATCACCTCCTTGGCTGTGTTGTCCGGGCCCGTCATGGCAAGACCTTCCTGACCAGATAACGCACCAGAACACCGGGTGTGATCACCACGTCCGGAGCAATGGAGCCGACCGGAACGATCTGCTCGGCTTCCGCCACGGTTGTCTCTGCGGCCAGCGCCATGAGCGGATTGAAGTTTCTCGACGTCAGTGCGTACTCGAGGTTGCCGTCGTAGTCGGCCCGCCTGGCCGCAATCAGCGCAAAGTCTGCCTTGAGCGCCGTCTCCACCAGGTACACCCGGCCATCCACTTCGTGCGTCTGCTTTCCTTCAGCCACCAGCGTGCCAACACCCGTTGGCGTCAGCACCCCGCCAAGCCCGAATCCGCCCGCGCGGATGCGTTCGGCCAACGTCCCCTGCGGCACCAGTTCAACGTCCAGGGCGCCTTCAATCATGAGTTTCTGGGTGCACGGATTGGTGCCGATGTGGCTCGTCACGACCTTTCTCACCAGTCCAGCGTCTATCAACTTCCCGATGCCCACTGCGGGTCTGGCCGTGTCATTGGCGATGACGGTGAGAAACCTTTTCTTCTGCCTCACCAGTTCATCGATCAGGCTGTGCGGGCTGCCACCGCCCATGAAGCCTCCGATCATGAGGGTGGCTTCGTCGCCGATCCGTGCCACCACATCGGCAACGGGCGAGGTGTTCTTCATGGTTTCGCCTGCGTGGAATTCCCCGTGGTCGAAGCCCCCCGCTGAATCACCCTTCTCAGCAAGGATTCGAGTTCACCCATGACGCCTCGCCTGAACGCCAGCACGCACAGCACAAAGATGAGCCCGGTGACGATCGTGACCGACTCGCCCAGCGACCGGAACCATTCCACCTGAAAGACGGATGCGAGCGTGGCACCCAGTTCGCCCAGCTTGTTCTCCAGCGCAACGATCACGGCGGCGCCGACCAGGGGGCCCGAGAACATGCCCAGACCGCCCACAAGCGTCATCAGCACGACCGAGCCCGACGTCGACCAATGCACATCCGTCAGCGTCGCAAAGCCGAGGATCAAGGTCTTCAACGAGCCGGCCAGGCCAGCAAGCGCAGCGGAGAGCACGAAGGCAAGCAGTTTGAAACGGGCCACGTCATAGCCGAGCGATATGGCCCGAGGCTCGTTCTCCTTGATGCCCTTGAGCACCTGGCCGAATGGAGAATTCACGATGCGCCAGATCAAGGCAAGCGCCGCCACCACGATGGTCAGGGTGAGGTAGTACATGGTCGTGTCCGAACCAAGTTCCAGTGCACCGAAAAGGCTCCCGCGGGGCACGCCCTGCAGGCCGTCTTCTCCGCCGGTGAACCTGGCCTGGAGCGCAAAGAAATAGACCATCTGCGCCAGCGCGAGCGTGATCATCGCGAAATAGATCCCCTGGCGCCGGATGGCCAGCATGCCGAACACCCAGCCCAGCACGCCACCGATAAGCACACCAGCCAGAAGACCCAGTTCCGGCGTGAGCCCCCAGACCTTCACTACGTGTCCCGTGACGTACGCTGCGGCGCCGAAGAAGGCCGCGTGCCCGAAGGAGAGCAGGCCGGTGTAGCCCAGAAGCAGGTTGAATGACGCTGCGAAGAGTGCAAAGCACATCAGCTTCATCAGAAGAACCGGATACGCACCCGCATGCGGCGCAAAAATCAGCGCGAGAAGAAGGACGCCGTAGAGCGCCCCGGTGTAGCGTTTGTTCATGAAATCACCTTTCCTTTCCGAAGAGGCCCGCGGGTCGAATCACCAGCACGGCCACCATGAGCAGGAACACCACGGTGGAAGACGCCTCTGGATAGATGACTTTTGTCAAACCTTCGATCACGCCAAGCCCGAGGCCCGTGAGGATCGAGCCCATGATCGAGCCCATTCCGCCGATCACGACGACGGCAAAAACCGTGATGATCAAGTTCTGCCCCATCAGGGGCGAGACTTGCATGATGGGCGCGGCGAGCACCCCCGCAAGCGCCGCCAGAGCCACGCCAAAGGCGTAGGTCAGGGTGATCATCAAGGGCACGTTGATACCGAAGGCTTGTACCAACTTGGGGTTCTCGGTGCCCGCCCGCAGATACGCACCCAGCCTCGTGCGCTCGATCACGAACCATGTTCCGAAGCATGCAGCCAGAGATGCGACGACGACCCATGCGCGGTAGTTCGGAAGGATCATGAAACCCAGGTCGGTTGCACCCGTCAGCAGATCGGGCGTCTGGTACGACAAGCCCGATACACCGTAGATCGAGCGAAGCACGCCCTCCATCAAGAGCGTCAAACCCAGGGTCAGCAGCAGGCCATACAAGTGATCCAGCTTGTAGATCCACTGCAGAAGCGAACGCTCGATCAGGACCCCGATCAGTGCCGCCGCCACGGGCGCTGCGAGCAGCATTGGCCAGTAGCCGATGCCGAGGTAGTTGCCCCCCATCCAGGTGAGCATCGCGCCCAACATGAAGAACGCACCGTGCGCAAAGTTGATCACGTTGAGGAGGCCGAAAATCACGGCCAGCCCCAGGCTGAGAATGGCGTAGAACGAGCCGTTGACGAGGCCCAGCAACAGCTGGCTCAGCAAGGCGGGCAACGGAATGTCGAACAGGGACATGGTGTTTACTCGGTACTTTCGAGACGTCAGACGCCCAGCAGTTCGTTGAGGATCGGCATCTTCGCGTTGAGATCGCTCGCGTTGAACGCCTCGACCATGCGGCCGTGCTCCATCACGTAGAAGCGGTCCGCGAGCGGGGCCGCGAAGCGGAAGTTCTGTTCGACCATCACCACCGTGTAGCCCTTGCCACGCAGGGTCTGGATCATGCGGGCCAGCGCCTGCACGATCACCGGCGCAAGCCCTTCGGATATCTCGTCCAGCAGCAGCAGCCGCGCACCCGTGCGCAAGATGCGCGCAACGGCAAGCATCTGCTGCTCACCACCCGACAGGCGCGTGCCCTGGCTGTGGCGTCGATCGGCCAGGTTCGGAAACATGTCATAGATCTCTTCTATCGACATGCCCTCGCCAACGCCTTTGAGCTTCGGCGGAAGGAGCAAGTTTTCCTCGCAAGACAGGCTGGAAAATATGCCTCTTTCTTCCGGGCAATAACCGATTCCGTGATGGGCGATGCGGTGTGTGGCCATCGAGATGGTCTCGACGCCATGGACCTTGATGCTGCCCTTGCGCGTGCCCGTGAGGCCGAGCACTGCGCGCATCGTCGAGGTTCTGCCCGCGCCATTGCGGCCCAACAACGTAACAACTTCGCCCGGCTGCACGATCATGTCCACGCCATGCAATACGTGCGATTCGCCGTACCAGGCCTGCAGGCCCTTGATTTCAAGTGCGGGTATCGCCATCAGTGAGCCCCTTGCAACGGATCATTGGTGGTTCCCATATAGGCTTCCATCACCATCGGGTTCTTCGAAACTTCCGTGTAGGGCCCTTCGGCGAGCACAGCGCCACGTTGAAGCACGGTGATCGTGTCGGCTATGGTCGAGACCACGCTCATGTTGTGTTCCACCATCAAAATGGTGCGGCCGGCCGATACCCGCTTGATGAGTTCGGCGACGCGGTGCACATCCTCGTGACCCATGCCCTGCGTCGGTTCATCGAGCAGCATCAGCTCGGGGTCCATGGCAAGCGTGGTGGCGATCTCCAGAGCGCGTTTTCGGCCATATGGAAGGTTCACTGTCAGTTCGTTCGCCACGTCGTTAAGGCCGACTTCGGCCAGTAGCGCGATGGCTCGGTCGTTGAGGGGTGCGAGTGTCTTCTCGCTTTTCCAGAAGTGATACGACGTACCAAGTGCGCGCTGTAGGCCAAGGCGCACATTCTCGAGCGGGGTGAGATGGGGGAAAACGGCGGAGATCTGAAACGAACGGATGATGCCGCGCCGAGCGATTTGCGCCGGTCGTTCCCCGGTGATGTCCTGACCGTTGAACAGGATGGCGCCCGAAGTCGGCTCCAGGAACTTGGTCAGCAGGTTGAAGCAGGTCGTCTTGCCAGCCCCGTTGGGCCCGATCAGCGCATGGATGGATCCCCGTACAACCGAGAGATCCACCTTGCTGACAGCGGTGAAGCCCTTGAACTCCTTGCTGAGCTGGTGAGTCTGGAGGATTAGGTCGGCAGAGTCATGCATGGGTGGCCGATCGGGCTGCAGGTGCGCAGCATTGGAGGTAACGAACATGTCCGCTGGGGAGGGGGACGGAAGCGTGTTGCCGCGCACAGCTCTCGATGCGTGCGCGTTTCGCGTCCGCCAGGGGCGTGGCCTTGCGGTCGGTCAGGTTCACATGGACGGTGAGTTGCTCGAAGGTCGCAGCGACCCGGTTGCGCGCGTCGTCCAGCATCTCGCAAAGCACGAGCAGTCGAACGCGGTCCACCTGCAACACGCGCATCCGGATCCGCAACGCATCCGCCTGCTTCAGTTCTGATTGATATTGCACGTGCGCGCCCACCACGAAGATTCCGCATCCGGACTCTCGCGTGTGCGTGCGACCGACACCGATCGCCTCCATGAGGTTGAAGCTCTCGTCCACGAACACACTGAAGTAGCGGCTTGCGTTCATATGTCCGTATAAATCGATCCATTCTGGTTTTACGGTGAGAAGCCCAGAGTGAAGCAACGGTTCGTGCGCCGCCATCATCATGGCGAACCGGCTGGCTGCTGGAGCCAGTCTGGCGCATGGTTGATTCCCTGTGTCGTCCAGCCGCCATCCACAACGAGCGTCTGCCCTGTCATGTACAGGGCGTTGTCGCCCGCAAGGAAGCTGACCGCACTGGCGATCTCCGCTGGCTCTGCAAGACGGCCCATGGGCACGCGCTCCAGCATCCAGTCCTGGTTCAAAGAACCGTTGGCTATGGCGTCTTCGACAATCGCGGTACGAGTGAAACCTGGCGCAACCGCGTTGACCCTTATGCGGTGACCAGCCGTCTCGACGGCCAAGCAGCGTACCAGTCCGACGATGCCTGCCTTGGCGGCGGTGTACGGTCCGCGGCCTGGCAAGCCAACAAAGGCGGCCGTGGATGCGATACCGGTGATGCTACCTCCACGGCCCTGCTTGATCATGCGCGGAATGGCTTGCGATGCGCACAGAAACAGGCCGTCGAGATGCGTTCGCAAAACGGAAGACCAATCTTCGTAGCTCATCTGCCCACATAACGCTGAGCGCTGCACCCCCGCGTTGTGAACCACCGTATCAATGCCGGCACCCGCCCGATCGATCTCAGCGAAAGCGCTCGCCACTTCCTGCTCATTCGAGACATCCGCATCAAGATAGACGACATCTTCTCGTGACGCTTGTGGCGGCACACGGTCAAGTGAGTAGACCTTCGACCCCGATCGCTGTAGCGCGACGACGATGGCGTCACCAATGCCCCTTGCACCGCCAGTGACCAAGGCGACTCTCTGGGTGTTGTTCATGAATCTTCCAGTACGGATGTTTCTCAGGCGCAGGTGAAGCCACCGTCAACCGGCAATGCAACGCCTGTTACGTAAGACGCGTCGTCCGATGCTAGCCAGAGCGCTGCTTTGGCGATCTCAATGGCGTCGGCGACACGTCCCATAGGAATGGATGCAATGTGAGCGGCTCTGTTGCGCTCCATCGCCTCCGTGTCCACCCCGCGGCCCATGGCGTGCGGCAGCATGGCGGTTTCCGTCAATCCGGGACAGATCGCATTCACCCGGATGCCATCCGGTCCGTGCGCGATCGCCAACGAGCGCGCCATGCCCACCAGCGCGTGTTTGGTAATGGCATACACCGGGCTCTTACGCGATCCCACAAGGCCCGAGATGGACGAGGTGAAGATCATCGATCCTCCCCCGCTGTGCTTCATTTGTGTAATGGCCATTCCTGCCATCAAGACATTGGCAGTGAGATTAAGGTCCATCGCGCTGGCATACGCCTTTTCATCGAGTTGCTCGATACCTGCTGGCCCGACCACGCCTGCGTTGCCCCAGAAGATATGAAGCCCGCCGAGCAGGCCGACACTTTGCTGGAGCGCCTGTCGGCAGGCCTGCGCGTTGCTCAGGTCGACCTGGAGCACCTCGATCGTGAGCCCCTGCATCGCCGCTTCGGTTTTGAGCGCGTCTAGTGCTTGTTGATCGCGGTCAATGGCGACTACGTGGGCTCCGTGCTCGGCAAACAGCAGGGAGCCACTGCGGCCGATGCCGGAAGCCGCGCCGGTGATCACGGCCAGTTTTCCTTGCAGACGCATGGTGTTCTATCCAGAAGAGTTTGGAGGCAGCCACAGCCCGTTCGCACATGCGGACGGGCTGAGGGAGCATGTTGAGGATGCTTACTTCTTGACCAACGGACAGGTCGATTCAGCCAGGGGTGAAAACGCTTTGTCGCCAGGAACGACAGCGACCTGTTTGAGGTAGTCCCATGGCTTTTTGGATTCGGCTTGAGTCTTCACTTCGTACAGATAGAAGTCGTGGATCATCTGCCCATCAGCGCGGATAACGCCCTTCGCGTACATGTCATCGATCTTCATTTTCTTGAGCTCGGCCATAACCTTGTCCGCGTTGTCCGTACCAGCGGCTTGCACCGCCTTGAGGTAGCTCAATGTGGCCGAATAGTCCGCAGCTTGGAGGCTGTTCGGCATGCGCTTCATCTTGTCAAAGTAACGTCCAGCAAACTTTCGCGATGCATCGCTCTGATCCCAGTACCATGCCTCGGAGAGCAACAGACCTTGCGAATTGGCCAAACCAAGGCTGTCGATATTCCCCACGAACATGAGCAGGCCAGCCAGCTTCATGGATTTGGTGAGACCGAATTCCTTGGCGCCCTTGATCGCGTTCAGCGTGTCACTTCCCGAAGATGCCAGGCCCAGCACCTGCGCCTTCGATGACTGGGCCTGAAGCAGGAAAGACGAGAAATCGGAGGCGTTGATGGGATGGCGGACCTTGCCCGACACGGTACCGCCATTGGCGGCCACTACCTTGGCGGCCTCGTTTTCCAGCGAATGCCCGAACGTGTAGTCGGTGGTGAGGAAGTACCAGGACTTTCCGCCTCCTGCCACGACAGCTGATCCGAGCGTACGTGCCACCGCCGTCGTGTTGTATGCGTATTGCACCGTGTAGGGCGTGCATTCCTCGTTCGTGAACCCGGTGGCGCCCGCCGAGACAACCATGAACACGAACTTCTTCTCAGGAACCATCTTGTTGATCGACAGCATAGCGGCGGAGTTGGCACCGCCCACAAGCATGTCCAGCCCCTGCGTATCGGCCCATTCGCGTGCTTTGGCGGAGGCAATGTCGGCCTTGTTCTGATGGTCTGCGGCGACCACGTCGATGGGCTTGCCAAGGACCGTTCCACCGAAATCGGCCACAGCCATCCGGATGGCCTCCAGCCCACCCGGACCATCGTTGTCTGCGAAGGGCCCTGACAGGTCGGACACGAAGCCGATGCGGACCTTGTCGTTGGAGATCTGCGCGTGCGCTGCTGACGTCGCCGCCAGTGCAACCGCGCTCAGGGCGAGGGTCAGGAACTGAGTCTTCATGGCGTGTCTCCGGTTGTGGTTTGGAAGGCCTGAATGATTGCTCATTCATTTTTCTAGGTCAACATAAAAATGAACACAAAGTCATTTTTAATGGAAAACCCCTAGTTCTTCAAACCTGCTAGCCATGAAAACCCACGATCTTGAGTTTTTTCGACTCTTCGAAAATATTCATTAAATGACTGATCATTCATTTTTCTCTTGACACGCAGCACCCCATCGAACGACACTTCGACCGCCACGAGCCTGGGACTTCCTCCCCGGCCATGTGGCGCAGGTGCCGGTCCAAGGCCGGTCTGGAACACCCCTCAGCGCCGCCGCCCCTGTCGGCGCGAACAAGGAGCATCAATGGCGTCAAGTAGCAAAGGTCCACTCGCCGCGGTGGTAGGCATAGGCGAGGTACCGACTGGAAAATTCGCGGATCGCAGCGCGCTCGAGGCAGCTTCATCAGTCGCGCGGATGGCAGTGCGTGACAGCGGCATCGACAAGTCGGAAATCGACGTGATCATGCCGACCGGATCGATCTTCAGCCGCGACTTCAACAGTGACCTGATCTTTGGCCGGCTGGTCGAGGAACTCGGTCTCAACGGCTCGGTCCATTCCAACCTGCAAGTCATGGCGGGCGGTGCGAGCGGCAGCACATTGCTCAAGACCGCCTCAGCCATGGTGAAGTCGGGCATGGCCAGGAATGTGCTGTGCCTCCATGCGGACCGGCTGGGTTCCGGCCTGCCCATTGACCAGGCCATCAACGTTTTCTCCACCCTCGGCATCCCCGAAGAGTGGGAGCGACCGTTTGGTCAACATTTCAGTTCGATCGCCGCGCTCATCACACGTCGGTACATGCACGAGACTGGCACTACGGAAGAGCAGATCTCCGCCGTGTGTGTGGCCTTGCGTAAGTGGGCGGAACTCAACCCCAACGCCATGTATAGGAAGCCGCTAACGGTGGAAGAGGTCATGGCCTCAAAGGTGCTCTCAGATCCCTTGCACGCGAAGCAGTCCAACGTGCTGGCGGACGGGGCATCCGCTTTCGTGGTGACCTCGGCCGAGCGCGCTGCAGACGTCACCGACACGCCCTGCTATGTGCTCGGCGTGGGCGGGCGTGTCACGCACTATTCGCTCGCTCAAGAAGCGGATATGACACGATTCGGCTACGCGGCCGCTGGCGCGGACGCCTACGCTATGGCCGGCGTCTCCGCAAAGGACGTCAAGGTTGCAGAGATCTATGACTCCTACCCGGTCTTCAACCTTATCGCACTTGAAGAGCTGGGGTTGGTGGAGCGGGGAAGCGCTGGCGCTTTCGTGGCCGCGGGCCACACGTGGCCTGGCGGCAAGCTTCCCATGACAACCAATGGGGGCATGCTGTCGCAGGGGCACAGTGGAGCGGGCGGCGGAGTCGCCGTCATGGTTGAAGCTGTGCGTCAGGTCATGGGCAAGGCGGGAACGCGCCAGGTACCCGATGCAGATGTGGTGCTGGAAACCAGCACAGGGGGCTCCTACATGGATGCCCAGGTCGTCATTCTTGGTCGCGAGGTGCGTTAATCATGAGCATTCTGAAACCCTACTTCGATGGCCTGATCGAGCGCCGCTTGCTGATTCCGTACTGCAAGTCCTGCGGCAAGCCGCACTTCTACCCACGCCACGCGTGCCCGTCCTGCTGGGGCGAGGAGTACGACTGGAAAGACGCCTCCGGTAACGCGCGCATCGGAACCCATACGCGCGTTCTGGCCAATCCACCCAGTGCGTTCGAGCCCTTGCTGCCATTCGAAATCGCCATCGTCGAACTCGAGGAAGGTGTCAGCATGCTGACAAACATCGTGGGGGGCGGCACGGTGAGCGTGGACGCTAAAGTGTCGCTCGAGTTCATCGAACGCAACGGTCAGTCACTGCCAGTTTTCCGTCTGACGAACGGAACCTGACGCCTCCAGAACAACGGTCAAAACCGCCATGGAACAAGTAGCCATCTACAACGACTGGATCGAACACCACGGGAGGTTTCGACCTCAACACCGCGCACTGGTGGATGATGCCAAGGGAACTTCCGTGAGTTTCGTCGAGTTGAACCGGCGCGTGGGTGCCCTGGCGGCTGCGCTGCAAAGCCGGTTTGATGTGCAGCGGGGGGATCGCGTGGTGTTGGTGTCGAAGAGCTGTTCGGAGGCATTCGAGCTGCAATTCGCGTGTGCGCGAGTGGGCGCCATCTTCGTTCCCACTAACTGGCGATTGAGTGCCGATGAGCTCCAATGGATCGTCGCCGACTGCGGGCCGAAGGCAGTGTTCCATGACGCGGAGTTCAAGCACCTGATCACCGGCAGCCAGCCGTCAGTGGAAATCAGTGTCGATGCTAGCCCGAATTCTCCCTACGAGGTTCTGGCGCGCAGCGGCGCATCGGTGGTTGCACATCGCATGCAGGGGGAGGACATCTGGATGATCCTCTACACCTCCGGCACTACAGGACGTCCCAAGGGCGCCATGCTGTCTTACCGGATGATGCACGTCAACGTGCTGAATTGGCTCAGCCCAACCCGCATCACGGATAGGTCAGTGTTCCTGTGCGCGATGCCAACCTTTCACACGGGAGGTCTCAATTGCTATTCGAACCCGGTCCTGTACGCGGGGGGCACTGTTGTCATTCAGCGAGACTATGAACCCTCACGTGCGCTGGCGTTGATGGCAGACAAGTCCGTCGGCATCACCCACTTCTTCGGCACACCAACTCACTATTCGATGCTCACGCAAGTCCCGGACTTTGCGCACACGCCACTACCGACGCTGGAGATTGCAGGCATGGGTGGATCTCCAAGTTCCAACGCCCTGATCCGCGACCTGGTGGCGACGGGCCTTCCGTTGCAACCTGCGTATGGGATGACTGAAATCGGGCCCGCCATCTTCGTCACAGAGATACACGATGTCGCGCGCAAGATTGGAAGTTGCGGACATCCCACCCTCCACACCGAGATTAAGGTTGTGGACGAGCAAGGCGGTGCTTGCGCGGTTGACCAGGCGGGAGAACTGTATGTTCGCGGCCCGGTGTGCATGTCAGGGTACTGGAATAATGCGGAGGCCACCCGCAATTCCTTCGATGACGGTTGGTTCAAGACCGGTGACGGTGCCCGCATTGACGAGGACGGCTATGTGCATATCGTGGACCGCCTGAAGGACATGTTCATCTCCGGGGGCGAGAACGTCTATCCTGCCGAAATCGAACGCGTCCTTGGAGATCACCCGGCTGTGCTTCTCTCTGCGGTGATCGGCGTTGCAGACGAGCGATGGGGAGAGGTGGGCGCCGCCTACGTGGTGCTGAAGGACAGTGCGCAAGCCTCGGAAACCGAGCTGCGGGCTCATTGCACATTGCGGCTTGCCAAGTACAAGGTGCCGAAGAGCATCACCCTTGTTCCCGACTTGCCCCGCAACGCATCCGGAAAGATACTGAAGCGGGCGATCAAACTGGGCACCTGACTCCGGTTGGGTAAAATTCTCCAGCGGGCATGACGCTCGGTCATGAAAGGCCATGCCAGCGATGCTCTCTGCATACTCGTCGCAGGGCTTCAAGCAATCAAGAGTCCCTTACTCCCGGAGCCGTTGATCCCGAGCCGATGCCAAACTCACTGATTCAAGTCAAGCGATCCAGAGGCGATAAGCAAGAGCACACCCGCCGTGCGCTGCTTGAGGCCGCACTCAGTGTGGTCGGCGAGGAGGGTTACGCGCTGGCCACAGTGAGCAAGATGACGGCACGCGCCAATATTGCCAACGGAACCTTCTATAACTACTTCAAGAATCAGCAAGATATCTTCGACCAGCTGCTTCCGTTTCTGGGCGAGCGCCTGATGGCACATATTCGCGCCAAGCTCGACCCTCAACTCACGGGCGCCGCGCGTGAACGGGCTAGGTTCATTGCGTACTTCGACTTCTGTCGGCGCAATCCCGGCTTCCTTCGTATTCTTAATGAAGCGGAGATCTTTGCACCAGCCGCCTACCACCGCCACGTGGTTGCAATGTATGAGGGGTATCTGAAATCTCTAGAGCGCAGCTCGGAGCGCGACGAGATTCGGAGCTATTCAAGAGAAGAACTTGGTCCGATGGTGTTCATGCTGATGGGCATCCGAAGTTACATGACCATGCTGTTCCAGTACAAATACATAGATCGATCCTCTTTGTCGGTGGATGCTTTGGCAGACATCTACGAGAAGTTCGTTAGCAGCGGACTGTTTTCGGTTGCGGCGAGCGAGCGAAGCTCCAACGCGTTGACGAAAAGCGGCGGTCAGTAGCAGACAGAGTTGCAAGCGCAAGAATGCGTTTGCAGCGAGCAACGCGCGCCAGACATGGGAGGCTGGAGGCGGGTCGTGGCTGCGCGCCTAACGATCTTGCGAGCAGCCTCAAGAGGTTCTTAGCTTCACGCCGGAAGTCCCGTCGCAATAACTTTGGCAGCGAAGTAAGCTAGTCGCATCAATTTTGACTCGAGCTGGGTCAGCCCTGTGGCACGAGGTCTTGTAATTCCTTGATTTTCCGGATGCGGCAGAGCAACTACTCTGGCGCCCTACGGGGGCACTATGCAGGCTGACTTTCCCACCTTGCTACGCAGGCCCTCGTTTGATCGATGGCAGGCGAGGACGGAGGAACACCTTCATGGCCACCGCGAGGACTACGAAGTGCGCCAAGCCGGCGAGGTATGGGTCGTCTTCGCCAAAGCCCAGGGGGTGGTCGTTTACGCTGGTCCCGGCCCGGTTGAAGCCCTCCGGTCACCAGCGCCGTTTTGAAGAGTGCCGCGCACTCAAGAGGAGACGATTATGGACAAGCTATCGAACTTGCCGCGAATCCTCCCGGCAACAGAATGTCTCGGTAGAAGCACACTGCGTCCATCACTACCATCCTTGCTGCCGAGATGCGAGCACGTGTGTGGCAGCGGGGCACTTCGGATTTTCTGCGCGCTTAGACCAGCGTCGCTCATACCCCGAAAAGTTTGTCGTCCTGGGAGAGCTCGATGATCGTGTTTTCCTCAAGAAACGTGTCGCTAATGCCAGGCAGCTTGTCTCGGATTGCCGCGAGGATCAACTGCCCATCCATCAAGTTCGCCGTGGTCAGGAGCTGGCTAAGCTGGTTGCCATGGATAGACTCAATCCCATCATGACAAACGAAGGTTGGAAAATTGATACCGGCCTGGCGAAGGAACTTGATGTACGAAATGTCGAACGCTGCGGTCTGGGACGCCTTCTTCCCTGCGCCAACATTGGCTCCGACCGCGGTCAGCGAGAACACGATGGTGCCGTTTTTGTCGTCGAACGTCAGCAGATACTCTTCTCCATAAAGTTCTTTGGAAAGCGTGGTGAAGAACGTGTTGAAGAGTGCGACGCGTTGGGTCAACTCGGCCTTCCGATCCTCGATGGTCTGCCTCGTCGCCTCCAGCCGTCTATCGATCTCTTCTTGATGAGCTCGAAGCGTCTGGATTGCGTCCAAGCCCGCTTCTAGGCCGCCGATCTGCTTGAGTTTGTCATGCAAATCAGCTCTCTCCTCCAGAGCCACCTCGAAAGCACGGGTCTGGTGGAGCGCTGAAACCAGGTCTGCTTCTTGCACCTGCAACGCTGCCAGCTCCTGCTGCCCCGCTGCCGCCTTTCCATTCAGCTCGTCCAACTGCCGCTGAAGGAAGCGTTCTTTGCGTCCACGCAGGTTGGCGACGAAGGTCGCGAGTTCTTCCCAATCGTGTTGTAGCTTGTCGTGGTACTTGCCGGCCTCGGAATAGATGGACTTGACCGCGACATAGTCGATATCGTCATAGTCGTGCCTCAGAGTGGCGATAGCCGAGTTGATTGACGCGATTTCGCCTTCGACGCGACCCAGTGCAGCACCGACGGCTGCGGCACGAACGCGAATGTCAGAAACCAAGTTCGCCGCGGCGGAAATCTCTGGTACTTCCCCGCGCAGCACCATGAGGGCTTGGGCCTGTTCCACCTCGCGCCGCAGGTGGAGCAGCAACTGTTCGATCTCACCTTCTTTGCGTGCACGCGTTGCAGCCGCCAAGTCGCGCACGATCTCGTTGCGCTTGGCTGCCAGCGTTGCCCGTTCTTCCAGCACTTCGACATTGAAGAATCCGAACAGGAATAGGTGGACGGCCTCGTACGCCACACTACTCCCGTAACCGCCAAGAAACTTCAGGGTCTTGCTCATCTGGTCGGACGAGGACCTGACAAACTTTGGAGCGAGCTGGCGTAAGCTCGGCTTCTTCCCTGAGGTGCCAAAAAGGATGTTCTTCACTTGATCACGGTATGCCGTGATGGACTCGTAGGTGACGTCGTCTATGGAGAAGAGTCCAACCTGCTTCTTTTGACCCGCGCGCTTGAAGGAACGCCGAAGTGAGTGGGTGCCACGCTCCGGATCGGAGACCACAAGCTCGATGTACACCGATGGTGTGCTATGAAGAAACTCATAGACGTCCTGATTGTTCCCTCTGAACTCAGCGTCTTGCCAGATCTCGTCGCCGTCCGAGCCAAGGCAATAGTCGATAAGTCTTAACACCGTCGTCTTACCAACGTTGTTGCCGCTCTCAGTCCCGGACGCCGTCGGCTTGTCGAGGATGAGATTCAAACCGCCCTTGAAAAGGATGCTGCGAAGGACCTCATTGCCACGCGAGATCGTGAGAGAAACTAGTTGCATTTCTGGAGTGCCCCGGTCTCGTCCAGTCGAACTGCGTCAATGAGGTACAGCCACGCCGCCGCTGCGACGACCTGGGTTGGTGAGATAGGACGTTTCGTAAGGAGGCTCATTTGATCTTGGAGGCTTGGCAGGTCCAGCTTGCTGGCTGGGGCTTGCGAAAGAGCCTGGAGCGCCATGGCGCCGAGGTAGTAGCCGCAGTTCCACGGACTCTGTTCACGCGGTAGCAGCATCGGCGGGCCTTTCGAGTACTTGGCATTCGATGACAGCGTCGGCAACGATCAAGCTAATTGCCAGGTCGGCTGTCTCCTGCATGACGGAACTAGCTAGCGCCGCGGCCTGAAAGTCGGCCGTCATTTCGGAAATCACCGCCTGCACGAGGGCTACCGCATTCTTCCGGGCAAAGTCGTGCGCTTGGGTATGGTGCACCCCATTCAAATCGCATAATCTGTGCAACACGCTGTGGTACGCGACAGCTGCGCGGCGCCGCACCATGCGCCCGGCGTCGTCGTTGCGTTGTTCGATCCCGCGGTAAGCTGATTCAAGAACGCCAATGTGCTTGAGATAGTCAGTGATGAAGGGATGCGCTGGCGGGAAGTCGTTGTAGGCCAGCTTCTCGTCGATCTCAGGTGGCAATAAACGCCTTGGCGCGTCGCCGTAACTCGACCAGTCCTCGGAAAACTTCGCAACGACGCGAGAAAGATAGGAAGGCAACTGCCGGGCGACCTGCTGCTGCACAGCTAGAGTGAGGGTCGTCGCGGTGATGTTGAGAATTGAGCCGTTGTTGTCGCCGGCAACTGCTACGCTGCCTTTGTCTGCGGTGGCGGCTGGTGCTGCCGGCACCAAGCCGCCCAGCCTAGCGATGAACTGGCCAGGCGATGGAACCAACGACCGTTTGTCGCTAGCACCGCCTTGGTCGTTGCTCATTTGGCCGCAAGGTGGAACGCGTGCCAGATGGTCACGCCGATGCCAATCAATTCAACAACGATCGCCACCCAGGTCAGCCAGTGCGTTTCGTGCGGCGCCAGCGGCGGTGCGCCCAGGTTCACGTTAGTGATCGAACCCTTGTTGCTGCCGCCGACGGCGACGGAACCGCCGCTGGCTTCAACTCGAACACTTCTCGATCCAGCACGGCGGCCCGTCAAGAAGAGCACCACGCCCAGCAACATCAATGCAAGTCCCACATACAGTTCCACGTGCCTGTCCTCCTCCGTACCAGTTCTCGATCACGATGCGCACTGCTTGCAATTGGCATCCGCACCTTGCTGTGCGCCGGTCAGCGGCGGCATCGGTCCGCGATTGTCTCTCAAACATTACCTGCTCCAAAGCCATATCCCGAAGAGCGTGATCCAGATCACACTCTGCATAGGAATTGCTCGCAAGCAGCGAAGCCAAGGACCGGCCGATCCACTGTCGTGTGACGGACGTTGCTGACATAGCGCACTTGTCATCGCCGGGATGACAGGAGCGCCACATCAACCACTCGCGCAGAGCAATCTCTACTCTGCTCAATAAGCCAAAAAAGCGCTTGACTACATTTCGATGCGCAATCCGCTCTGGAGTCCGGAAACGATGGCAGCCCTCGCCCGCCGATCACTCGCACGGGGAAGGACGCAGACAGCGTGGGCTGTCCAATGCGCACCTCCACTTCAAGGCCGTGCTTCTTGGCAAAGACTTTCATCTTGGCCAGCTCGTCCTTGGCCAGCTGGGCAATCTCGGGCTGCTCCACCCCGGTGTTGGAGTGAACCACCAGGATGGGCATCGGCTGCTCGCCCTGCTCTTTCATCTCACGTGCCGTGTTCAGCACCAGGTTGGCCAGAGAGGATGAGTCCTTGCCACTGGAGAACGCTATGACGGGGGCCAGGCCCTTTGCCATGACGCTTCTGATGCGACGCATCGCGCGCATCACAGGGGTTTCCCTGCGCAGTGGAATGACGCCGCCCATGGCCTGTCCTGCTGGCTGGTCTGGTGCCGCATTGGGCTGTTCGAACAGTTCGCTTTGCATGGTTGTGTCCCATGAAGGCGAAGCTCGACCGCCGCGAGGCAGTCGATACCTCGCGGGGTTGATGGAGCGCCCAGGCGATGCCGGGCGCGTGTAGCTCAGCAGTTGAGCGCTATTGCGACAGCCCGAGGGCTTCTCGGCGGTCGGCCGTGGTGAGCACAGTGTTGGCGCGGGCCAGCTGAGCCCAGGCGATTGCCGGAACCGTGGCCGTCCACTGCAGGCCGTACTGGCCCACGAGCGTCTTGAAGCTTGCCATCGCCTCCTCCCGCGTGGGAGGTTGCTCGGGCGCGCTGGGCATGAGTTGGTCTTGCATGGTGAGTCTCAAAGTGAATGAAGACCCACCGCCGTGAGGCAGTGAATCCTCACGGGGTTGATGCGTTGCGCCGTAGGTGGTGCAGCGCTGTGGATGACACTCCGGAGTCACCCGTTGGGCTTGGCATGCACAGCGCGATGGCGGCATGCGAGAACGTCAAAGACGAAAACGCTAGCAGTCTAGGCTGGGTTCGTGGCCCGCGCAAACGATCTGGCTTGGCTGCGTCGCCGCCAAGGGGAGCGGGCCGCGGAGGGGATGTCTACATGCCCTGGTGCCGGTGTTGATCGCCCTTTGACGCTGTGGGGGCAGCCTATCTTTGTGGTGCGGAGGCCTTGACTGATCGCAGTTGAGTGCGACTCTGGGCTCATGAAGCTCTTCTCCATCAACGTTTCGAAAGACTCTTGAACCATGACTGACATCAACCGTGGTGAAGACCACGAAGACTTGGCTGCGCGCTGCGCGGAAATTGAGCACTGGCAAAAGACAGGCTTGCTCAAAGGCGACGCGCTGCGCGCCTATGCTGAGCGGAAGTATCCAGGGGATGACCACGCGTTGCAGTTGGCAGAGGCCGACACGGCGCGCGAGGCATACCGGTTCGTTGCTTCTGCAAGCCTTGTTGTCCCCGTTGTGGACAAGCGGGACCACCGGGATGGCGCTCGCCTCAATGCCATGGAGCGCCACCGCATTGCGGTGATTCCTGAGTTCGAAGGCCCTTGGGATGCCGAAGTCTACGGTGAGGATGGCGAGCCGCAAGTTCGTGGAAGTGGCAACTCGCCGCGGGAAGCCATCGACAGTGCGCTGGTGGCGCTCGATCGCCTTCAAGACGACGACAAGGGCATGGCGGACGCCTCATGAAGATCGATCGCATGCGTGCCGGGATGGTGGTCTTCGATGTGGGCCGCTCGAAGATGGGGAACACGACTATGACGACAGTCAGCGTGTGGCGAGTCCATATCAGTTCGGTTGATCTCGATGGCCGCCGAGTCGAAGCTTCCTGGAATGGAAACACGCCGAGGTGGTTCAGCGAGCGCCAGACGTCGAGGTGGCGTGAGAAGGCGCCCCTACTGGTGAAGATTGGCTACGGCTATCGCTTGGCAACGAGTGCCGAACTGAAAGCAGCGGGGAGGGCTTCGTGATCACAGTCGAGGATTTCCAGAAAATTCGCGCACGCCTTGGCGCTCAGGCCGAAGACGACATTCAATGGTCCGAGAGCGTGACCGCGCCCAGCGATGCCGAGAGTTTCGCTCGCGAGGCCATCTTCGTGATCTGCAACAGCGGCATGAAGGCGACTGTCGCGCAGGGGATATATCAGCGCTGCATGAAGGCGCTCTATGCAGGTAGCGAAGTCTCGGATGCCTTCGGGCATGCTGGGAAGGTCTCGGCAATCGAGAGGATCTGGCGGGAACGTGAAGCACTCTTGCAGGCGTACCTGACCGCGGACGACAAGCTGGGGTTCTGTGCGAGCCTGCCTTGGGTTGGGGACATCACGAAGTACCACCTCGCAAAGAACCTGGGCGCTGATGTGGCCAAGCCTGACGTGCACTTGCAGCGCCTGGCGGATCGAGAGCAGACGACAGTCCACGAACTGTGTGAACGCTTGGCGCATGAGGTTGGACTGCGTGTCGCGACCGTGGATACCGTCCTTTGGCGGGCCTGTGCGTGCGGTGTCATCAACTCTCGTACTGGAGATATCTGCGCTTGACGTAGCGATAGTGTGTCGCTGGGTGCAGGGGAATTTCGTGCCGCGTGCTCTTGACGAATGCTGGTTGCGTGCAATTCTGTTGTCAGGAAGGCCGTCGCCTTCAAGCCCTGAGACTGCAAAGCAATGAACGATTCGATCCCTACCGCCGAATGTCCGGTGCAGCCGGTCCTGACCCCGCGCAGCAGCCGCGCCGATGTCCGTAACCCGATGCTGGCTATCCCCGAGGTGCGTGCGGCCTACGCCGCCTTGCCGCTGAGCGCCCGCGTCGCCTTGGTCAAGATGCTGCAGGCCACCAGCCGCACGTGCCGGGCCAACGCCGAGGTGGCCTACAGGAAGCACAAGCCCCCGATGTATGCCTATTGGAAGGCCATGGGCGTGAATGCCCGCCACCTTGCGCTCGCCGGCAAAGCCACTGAGTTTGATCTTTCCATTTCGGACAAATGAAACTCCTCCTCCTCTCCACTGGCCTGCGCATGATTGGCCTGCCCGGCTGGGCCGCTCGATGGCTCGCGCGCCTGCTGCTGCTGGGTGCCCTGGCCGCCTCGACCTCTCACCTGTGGGCGGGCGAGTTCTCAGCTCGCGTCGTCGGCGTGGCCGATGGCGACACCATCACGGTGCTGACGGCGTCCAAGGAAAACATTCGGGTTCGGCTGCAGGGCATCGACGCGCCCGAATCCGGTCAGGCCTTCGGCAGCGCTTCCAAGCGCTCGCTCTCCGATCTTGTCTACGGCAAGACGGTCTCCGTGCGCTTCGCCAAGCAAGACCGGTACGGCCGCATCCTGGGCACTGTCTTCCTCGGCGGTGCGGACATCAACCTGATGCAGGTGGAGCGCGGCATGGCCTGGCACTACAAGTTCTACGAGCGCGATCAGAGTGCAAGCGACCGACAACGCTACTCCCTCGCCGAACAAGGGGCGCGTACGACCGGCATTGGTCTCTGGCGGGACCGAAGTCCCATGCCCCCATGGGATTACCGCCGTTCCTCGAAGGGAGCGAGGTAGAGCAATGCATTCTTTTCACGACAGCCAGCGGTCCAAGGTCTGTCAGTGGGAGGCGGCCACGTGGAAGCGAGACACCCTGGTGCCGCTGACTCACTGGCTCGAAGGCACTTTGGCGAGGTAGATTGCACCCATGGGAAGTACGAAGCGCAGCAGGCCATTCCAGTCACGCTGGAAGCCCGCCTTGAACACGTTTGAGATCGCGGCGACCAGGGCGCGCAAGCTGCCTGCAGACGTGTTGGTCGGGTTGCGCACCAGCTTGGCCGGCTCGATCGATGCGCTGGGCCAGGAAGGTGCCTCAGCCACGGCCTGGCAGGATCTATGCGTGGCCTGCATCATGGCGCGGCGCATCGAGATGCACGGAGTGGTCAAGGGCCTGGCTGCACTCATTGGCGATGCCCTGCGCGTGCTCAATGACGTGCACAAGCGCAGCTTGGTCGACGGCCACTGGCACTTCAGTGTGCCCAGCGAGGACGAACTCGCCGTGCTGCGCGAGATGGTCGAGATGCACGGTTTTCAGCTGGAGCAGCTGAGTGTGGGTGAGTTTGATCAGGTTCTAGTTGCGGCGCGCAGTGAGATCGCCTCCATGGGCATTGTCGTTGCCACGCCCGCGTCGGCCCCGTAGCGCCAAACAGAAAAAGCCCCACCGGTTGCCAAGCTGCTGCCTGGCTCCCGGTGGGGCTTGTTCGTTTTCTGGATCAGAGGAAGGCTGCTGCCAACTCGTCGAGTTCGTCGACCGTCTGTTCAACGGCTTCGTGTTGTTCGTCCTGCGGTGCCTGCAGCACCAGCAAGACCGTTGGCACTTCGGTCCCCGAGGCCTTGAACGCTCCGCGTCCAATCTGTTGGGTCGCCAGCGCGTGTTTTTCAACCCAGAGGGCGAAGGCGCGGCTCATGGCGTTGTCGGCCGTCTGCCAGGTCGTCGATGCGATGGCCGCCAGTCGACCGCCCGGCCTGACGAACTTCATGGCGTGCGTGATGTGCGCAATGTCCTTGCCACCGGAGAACGGCGGGTTGAGCAAGACGCGATCAAAGCGCGGCGACGGCGCCACTTGCAGGAAGTCCTCGGGACGCTCAATGGCGAACCCCAGGCCTTGCAAATGCGCGACATTGCGCGGCATCAACTCGTGGCAGGTCACATTGGCCTTGCCCACCACCTCGGCCGCGGCCATGGCGATGGCGCCCTCTCCCGCCTGGGGTTCGAGCACCAGCATGCCTGGCTCCAGGCCCACTTGCAGCAGAAGCTGCGCCACAAGCTCGGGCGGCGTTGGGAAGAACTCATAGTCCTTGGACGTGAGCAGTTCCCCTTCGAAGATGGCTGTGGCGATGGTCTCTGCCGGACTGGTAGAAAACACATGCGCTTGCTTCGGCGTGGACCACTTACCCCCCATTTCCGTGAGCACGTCGTTGACGGCCTTGTACAGCTTGGGTGACAGGCGCTCCACGATGCGGACCTCGTTGCCGGTGATCTGCACGTTGTTGAGCACAGCCAAAACGTCCTCTTTCAGCTTCGTCGCACGGGGGACCATCGACGCACTGGAGGCGACGCCGGCAACCTTGCGCGAGGCGCCCTTGCCCTTGGGCAACGGGGCCGCTTTGAGCGGAGGGGCTACCTGCCAGTTCATCTGCATCGCTGGTACCTCAGTGGGCCAATTGCGCTCCGCGAACTTGATCGATAGCGATGAGCCTCGTGGCTCCTCATTGAGTGACACTTTCTCGACTGATTGGCGCGGCCAGCCAGGCTGGCTCACCAGGTACTGCAGCGCCTCGATGCGATCGAGCTGCTGCTTGCGTGCACGGTCTTCGAACACGGCCATGCGCAGCGTGTGCCACTCCGCGGCGACTTCAAGGACTTTGATGGTGGCGTCCATGTGCCAGTCCTCGGCAATTTCAGCCTTGCCCTTGAAGTTTTGCAGCAAGCACCAGGCGGAGTCCAGGCTGAGCACTCGGTCGTCGAGCGTTTCGGTATTCATCCGCATCGGATTCTTTGCAACGCCCAGCAGGGCCACGCATAGACTCAGCGGGTGATTCGGCTCCAGCAAAAGTGCGTCGTGCACCGAGATCTGGATGTCATCGCCGATCGGGCGTGCACTGATCAGAGGCCGCGCTTGCGCGTCGCGCAGCTGACGTGTGCCGTCCTCGGTTTCGAGGATCGTGGTGCCGTCGTCGAGTTCCAACACCGGCACTTCCCAAGGAAAGAGAGCGCGCAGGGCCAGGATGGGCGAGATCTGCTTCAGGCGAGCCAGAAGCAACATGTGAGATTTCATGGGGGGCCTGTGGAAATGAAGGGCCCCCGACCCGTGAGGGGCAATGGAGCCCCTACTGGGTGGGTGAAGGCGCCACGGCGGCAAAGCGCGGGCGCGTACGTCGCATGGACGAACGGGGGTGAGTTTGGCCGGGCTTGGGTGCACGGGCAAGCGAAACGGTCCAGTCCCGAGCAAGTGGGCCAACGGCCCCCGTGGGGACACCCCGGACTTGGTGGTGATAGTTTCGTTATGATCTGCGCCGAGGCCGCAAGGCTTCCCCGCTTCACCTCCCTGAGCGGGGTCTTCGCGTGTGACAGCAAGAAGACTTCCAAGCCCGGCCCATGGCCGGGTTTCTTTTTTCTGTGCGCTCAGGCTACGGCCGGCTGCATCCGGTGCTGTCCCAGCAGTACGTATTCCAGGTGCTTGTCGCCACAGATCCAGCGCCGACCAGTGTCCTCGGCGGCGCGAGCCGTGGTGAAGGAACCCGCGAACGGGTCCACCACGAGCTCTCCCGGGGGGCAGAAGAACTCCACCAACATGCGGGCCAGCTTTAGGGGCATGACGGCCCCATGGCGCGGCAGGCCCAGCGCGTCTGTCTTGGCCCGTAGGGCGCGCTGCGATGGGCAGTTGTGGGAGACGTTGAGCACGTTGCGCTGAATGCTGCCTGCTGTAGCGTTGCCGTAGCTGCCCGGGCGGATGCGGTACGCGCCGTCGGCGTTGACCGCGGTGCGGTTCTCGCCCCCGCGCTCGATCAGGCGGCGCTGCGCCGGTGTGTGGGGCTGCAGGATGCGACGGTTGTCGGCCTTGCAGCGATGCGGGTCGTTGGTGAAGTACAGCACATGCTCGTATGCCACGCCCAGTTGCATGCGTTGCTTGCTCGCCCATTGGATCGGCCCGGGTGGCTTGCAAGGGTTGAGCCAGATGAGCGAGTCCATCAGCGCCAGGCCGCAGCGGCTCTTGATGGCCAATACCAGTTCCTCTCGGTAGGTCGATCGTTCGGGCGAGCCCTCAACAAAGATGTCATTGGATACGTTGAGAGCGACTACGCCACCTGGGGCAAGCGTGCGGCAGATAGGTTCCAGGGTCGACGTGATGAAGTCCACATACGCCTGTTGGCTCGGATTGCCGTAGGCGCGCGGCTGGCGCAGGGCGTACGGCGGCGAAGTCAAGAATAGGCTCACCGGCTCATCGATGCGGTTGAGCACATCGACCGCGTTGCCCCAGATGCCGATCCCAAGTTCGGTGTGAAAACCCAGCAGCACGACCTTGGGCTGCGCCGGGGTGAGGTCGGCCTTGGCTTTGGTGGTGGCCCGCCAGACGCCGCGCTGCTGCGGGATGCGCTCGATCAGGCCCATGGCCTTGAGGGTCTGCTGGATCCAGCGCACGCGGCGCTTGGCCGGGCTGTGCTGCTCGCCGCTTGCTCCGATTGCCGTTCGCTGCGCGAATGCCGCGGGCTGCACAGCCCCGGCGCGCCCTAGGTGTGCGTAGAGCGATTCGTTGGATAGGCTGCCTGACTGCAGGTACTCATCGAGCACGGCAGCGAAGAGGTCGAGTTGCATGCGGTCCAAGCTACCGGACAAGGCCACGTTGTCAAATCGGCGGCCGCGCGAGACAAAAGAAGAGCCCCCTGATGCATGGCACCAGGGGGCTTGAGGCGGGCGAATCAGGTTCGCCCAGGGGGTCTTCACTTGTTGTTGGGATTCACGATCGTGGCGTGGCGGTAGAACGCTCCATCGAGCGGGCCACCGTGCAACTCGCCCGGCTTGACGGCGTGCCAGATTGCGTCACCCAGTTGGGCTTCGCTCACCTGAACACCGCACGTGCGTTTGAGCTGCTGGCAGATCGCCCGGATCAGGTTGTCATCCATGGGGATCAGGTCCAGCTTCGCATCACCGTATTCATCGTCACCACGTTGCGCGCCGATGTGGTTTCGGCGAGCGCGCGCGATGCTGATCTGCCCGAGGTTGCGGTCGCTGAACTGCGGCCAGGTGTTCACGAGCAGTCGGCCGATGGTCTCGCTGAGATGGCTATCGCGCAGCAATCCGACCTTGAGGTCCCAATCGCGCTTTGCATCCTCTTCCCAATCCTCCACATAGTGGTTGTCGTCGGTGAAAGTCGAGAGCGCGTTGACGGGGTGGTCCTGTGCCTGCTCGCTGTTGCCCAGCAGCCAGGCGTAGTAGTTGTGGTCGCCGGCGCCGTACGCATCGACCGCCTCCAGTGTTTCGCCATCAGGCACGAAGAGCCAGTTGTTCTCGATGCGATGTTCCTCGCACCAGGCTGGATCGACCTTGGAGGTCACGATCACCGTTGCTGCGGCCGCCTCGCGAATGTTCGCGTTGCAATCCTGCCAACAGTAGTCGACCGATTTCGCCCCGGGCGTCTCCAATTGCACCTCGAACTGCATGTCGGCACTGTCGGGCGCGATGCGGTTGATCCAGTGCTCTTCGTGCTGCGCATTGACCGAACGGATGTCGGCTACTTGCATCACTTTGAGCAGTGTGGCAGCCCAGGGATCTTCCTGAACGCAGCCTGGTGCGTTGCGCCAGACCTTGATCGCCCCGGACTTGACATCCTCATAGCTGATCAGGGCCTCGCCGTCCTCGCCTAGTCCTCCCCACACGTGCGAAAGAACATCGGTGTAGTCGGTGTTGATGGCCACGGTGTTCACGTCCAGAAACTCACGCCGCGGCATGAACGGCACGTCATTGAAAACGTGTCGGATGTTGAACTTGCTCGCCGGATTCCAGTACTTGCGCACGAAATCCTGGGGGTCGAGCACATCCTTCTGACTCACGATGTGGCGTCGGATCACTGCGCCAACCTCTTCCCAGATGCGGGCGACGTTCTTGTCGCGGTCGTACAGGTGAGAGCGGTCGGGCATGCGTGCTGTGAACTGTGAGGAGTCAAGGTGCACGATGTAGCTGATGCTGCCGTGGGTGTTGAAGCCGAATGGGCCGGCTTCAATGGGTAGGCCTTGCAGGTACAGCGCGGTGTTGTTTGCGTGTGCAGGCGTCAACTCAGCGGCCCGTGTCGGCTTGGCGTGCATGAAGACTGCATGCACGTGGCCAATAGAGGTTGCCTCGCAGACGTCGCGCAGTGCCGGCAGAGAAGCATGCTGCGCCAGTGGCGTGCCGTTGTAGGTGACGGGCAGCGGGAAGCCACACACCAGGTGGTGGATGCGGGTCTCGAAGCTGTGCGTTTTGAAGTGCACCTGCTGCTGGGAACCCAGGAGATCGCGACTGGCGCCGACGAGTTCGATGCGGGTGGTCCACTCGCCCATTGCGGCGCGCTCCTCCTCGCTTTGCTCCTGCACGCTCAGCGCGCGCTGCTCGATGACATCGTCCTGGCTGAATACCAGGCGCTTTCCCTTGGAGTAGACCTTCACGCTCTGTGCGGCGAACGCGCAGGCGAAGAATCCCATGCCGAAGGGTTTGTCGACCAACTGCACCTCGGCGCTCTCCCAGCCGCTTCGGGCGAGGTCGAGTAGCACGTCGAAGTTGTCGATGCCCACACCGTCATCGCTGACGGTGATGAGCCTGGCCGCTTCGTCGCAGGTGATCGCGATCTTCGTGGCCTGTGCACGCCGGCCGTTTTGCACCAGCTCGCCCATGACGGAGAAGCTGGAGGCAAACAGGTGGCGCATCGACTTGAAGAAGGCACGCTGATCAACGGTGGCACGCACTGTTTGTTGCTCGCCATTGGTTGCGGTGGTTTCGATGGTTTCCATGTGATTCCTTGGGGGACAAGACCGGGAAACGCATCCCCCGGGCCGGGAGTGGTTCCCGGGCGGGGTTGAATCGCTCCTGCTGGAGCAGATGGGTGTTGGCGGCCGCGAGAGGGCCGCGTGCTGGATGCATGGATCCAAGACGAGGGGAATGGTAGCCAGCAGCAGCGTTTCCGTCTGCTCTTGATGTCCAGGTGGAGATTCGCGTGCGTCGCTCTCAGCGGCGATGGTCTCGTCGGACGGGTTCAACCGGTCGCCCCATAGACATCTCTTGGTTTAATGTCTTGCAACGTCCGGTTTAATCCACCCCGCACACAATCGGAGTGTCGCCGTGGCACAGGATGCCGGCTGGTACGCTTCGCGGGCCGCGCGCCTTTCCACCGCGGCGCGGCTTTTCACAAACTTTCAGGGATTGCGCTCTTTGGGTGCGACTTTTTTCATGCCGACGGGAACCGTTAACTCAGCGCGTTCGAGCGGCGATGTGCTTGTCCAGGCGGATCGCTTCTTCGATGCCATGCCCTATCCGACCGCCCTGTTCGATGCGCGCGGCCACGTTCAACGTGTGAACAAGGCGCTTTGCGACTGGATGGGGTTGGACGAGTCGCCTCTGTCCTCGGGAGCGAGCGTGGAATCTGCGTTGCGCGTGACGGACCAGACTGCAGTGGCAGCGCTTGGCGCCCGCGTGGATCGCACTCTTTCGGGCGCGCCGGTCCCCGAGTTGGATCTTCTGATCAAGCGCGGGGATGGCATTGAAGTGCACGCGCGGGCGTCCTTCACTACGCTTCGGGGGGCAAATGGGGGGGCAAGTGCGACGATCGAAGGCGGGGCAGTTTCGCTGGTGTCGATCAGTCCCGCTGACGAGGCCAGTGTTGAGCTGGTGCGCGCCAAACATCGCTACGCGCTGATGGCGGATGCTTTGCAGGACAGTTGCATCTTCTTTCTCGACGCGGAGGGTCGCGTAAATGACTGGAGCGAGAGCGCGCATCGCCTGCACGGTTTTGTGCGGGCACAGATCATCGGCATGCCCTTGAGTGCCCTGCAGGCGTCGGTACCGGGTGAGGAGGACGAATTGTCCAGCCAGGATGCAGTTCGCCTGGCCTGTGAGCGCGGCCAGTGGGAGGTGCACGGCTGGCGCCGGCGCGCCGATGGGCAGCCGTTTTGGGGCCACGTGCTGCTGACGGCGCTGCGCGACCGGGACGGATCGCTGGAAGGCCTCTCCTGCATCACCCGGGACATGACCGTGGCGCGCGACTTGGACAAAGTGATGAACGACCTCAACGCGGAGCTCGAGCGCCGCGTCTCCGAGCGAGTGCGCCAGTACGCGGTGCCCAACAAGGACTTGGATGTCTTTACGCATCACATCACGCATGACCTTCGCGGTCCACTGCGCCACCTGAACACCTTCGCCGGCCTCATTGTTGAGGATGCGCGGGTCGCCGAGAACGATGAACTGGCGCGCTACCGCGATGGCGTGCGCACCGCGACGCGCCGGGTCAACGCGATGGTGGAAGCCCTGCTTGACTACGCCCGCATCGGTCGTGCCGACCTACATCCTGTGCCACTGGCCATGGCGTCTTTGGTGCAGAACGCTATTGGTCGCGTGGAGCGGGAGCGCCCGGATGCGCGTGTGCGTTTCGTGGTCGCTGGAGATCTTCCCGTGGTGTCGGGCGACCCGATCATGCTCACTCAGTTGCTGTATAGCGTGCTGGACAACGCGGTGAAGTTCAGCGCGGGCCAGGATACCTCCGATGTGCAGATTGGCTGGCGCCCCGAGGACGATGGCTTCGGTGAGTTCTTCGTTGCTGATGCAGGCGTCGGTTTCGATGTGAGCAAGGCCAAGAACCTGTTTGTGATGTTCGCGCGCCAGCATCACTCCCTGGAGTTCCAGGGCGACGGCACGGGCCTCGCTATCGCGCAGCGCATCGTGCAGCGCCACAACGGCCGCATATGGGCCGACAGCACACCTGGCCACGGGTGTGCGCTGTACTTCACCTTGCCGGTGGATCAGACGTTGACGGCGTCCGCCTTGGGCGACCTTGACTCCTAGCCCCTCGCTACCGATGTGGTCTGGGCCAGTCTGGCGTTGAACCTTCCCCTGGCACGTGGAACGCCGCCTCCAAGGGCTCAACGACTTCGGCAAGCACCTGCTCGCCGATCGCTCTGAATGCTGACTCGCCGACCTCCAGGGACGCGAGCAGACCAAGGTTGCAGATTCGCAGCGCCTGCGCAAGGTCGCGCTCGCTTCTGAGCATCTGGCGGAGTCCCGTGCCCGCACCAGTTGCCAGTGCCTGCGCCTCGCCGGGGAAGCGCTCGCGCAAGGCCTGAGTCATGTGCTCGGCCCATCGGTCTAGGTCTTCCGTGTCGTGTCGCATGTCGCGTTCACGGGTCAGCCACGCCAGGGCGAGCACGCGCCCGAGATCCTTGTTCGATCGTTTCCAGCCGTCTGTGCCTGAGATGAGGTCGGGCGCCACCCGGGGGTGGTGAAGCAGGTTTGCCAGCGCCATCATCTCCGGCCGGGCGATCCGCAGTCCGTGCTCGGTCAGTATCGGCCGCCACTCCACAAGGCCCAGGTATCTGAAGCTGCAAAGCGCAAAGTGACCTCGGTTCGTCTCGATGCGGTGCATGGCTTTTGCTGGTGAGTCGGGCCGTTGCAGATCCGGGGCCCCCAGCAGTTCTAGAAACCACTGGGCCTGTCCCGGTGGGGCAAGTCTCACCAGCGGCAACTGGTCCTCAGGCGTGCTGGCGTCTCCAGGCGTGCTCCACGCACCTTGGCGTTGCTGCCATTTCGCGTCGAACAGCTGCTCGGTTACCTGGTGTGCCACGGTCACAGCGCTCGCGTGTGGGGTGAACATGCAGTCCACGTCCTTGGTGCGGATGGCGCGCTCTGGGTCACCCGAGAAAAAGTGAAACCCCGCTGCGAGGCTGCCAACGATGATCACGTTGTCTCGGCACGTTGGCGGCAGTGCGCTCGCTATCTGGGCGAGCACGTCATCTGGCGACATCAGTTCCATCTGGACCTCCCTGTCTCTGCTTCGATGCCCTCATGGCTGCGCCGAGGGGACTTCCTCAATCATGTGGTGTGCCATCTCTTCGGCCTCGCGTGTGTAGCCAAGCTCGATGAGGTCGGTCAGGCATTCGAGGGGCGTTGCATATCGCGCGCCCATTGATTCGCCGTTGAGGCTCTCGATGAAGAATGGGTCCCAGGTGTGATGTACGGCCAGCACTACCTTCTGCGCTGGATCCGTGCGCGGCACCAAGCCAGCGTTGAGCCTGCGCACGAAACTCGAATCGTTGCCTTGCACGGAAAAGTCGATCCGCGGGGGCGCGCTGATGTCGAGGTACTCGAAGTGGTGCGCTGCGCCGGCGACGCCGCCGATTCGTACGCCCTCGCTCTTGGCTCCCGCCAGTTGCCTGTTGATCCACAGTTTTTGCAGGCGCTGTGGCGTTTCCATGCCAGTCGGGTCGACAAAGTACTCCGAGGTGCGCACCGCGGCGTGCTCGCGCGCGAGCTGCATCAGCTCACGCTGCTCGGGCATTCGAAGTCTTACCGATGTGCCCACCTCCTCAAGCAGGCGCTTCTCGCGCAGATCCTGCAGCGCCGCGGCCACTGTCGGATAACTCACGCCTGCTGTGCGTTGGAGCGCCCCGATGCGCATCGGGGTGGGGTCGTGCGCCCACAGTCGGTGAGCGACAAGGGTCGCCACGACAGCATGACGTGCCGGAAACACGTCCTTGGCGCCGCCCCCACCTTGGCCGGCGGCCCTCATTTCACTGGCGATGAGCTCTTGCAGCCAGTTGTAGAACTCGCTGGGCTTGTTCATCATGGAGCCGGTGAAAGTGCCGTCCTGCGTGTGCAGCAGGCAATGCACGCGATCCCTCAGGTCTGGGCGCACCAGGCTTCGAATCGCCTGCAGTTCGTCGAGCACCCGCGTCTCGGAGAGCCGCGTCTCGGTGAGGACGCCCACCGCCTGCGCTTTCTTGGGCTGTTCGTCCAGGACCTGAAGCATCATCAAAACCATGTCGCGCACATCGCGCATGCTGCTGGTTTTCTTCACCTCGACGAGGATCGGGCCGCCCGCGCCGTCCCAGCGTCCGTCGAGGTCCTGTAGGGCGGGAAATTTCATGTCGCAACTCCTTTTTTAGTTGCGACTTTAGCATTTAGGTTGCGACTTGACAATAAGGTCGCGACTAAACGTCTGATTGACCTTGCCCAGCTGGGCCGACCGGTCAGGCCGTGGCCAGCGCCTCACGCTCGCCCTGGGAGGCGTGGTCCTCTGCGATTAGAGGCGCTGAGGTCTCGAGGTGATTCAGTTCGAGCTCAAGCTCCATCCCGAAGGTGAGTGCCGCCAGTTCAGTATCCCAGTCGCTACAGAAGCCGTTTTCCTGGCGTGCCCGGATCGTCATGGCCAGGTCGTGGCCGAGCTTGTAGATGAGCACTTGCGGGGGCACGCCTTCGCCAGCACTGCTTGCGAGTTGGCGCAACATGCCGCGGAGGGTCCGACCATCCAGAGCCTGAACGCTCAGGGCGGCGCACTCGGCGATGGCTTCGCTTTGCTCATTGAAGTGGCGCAGCTTGGCGGCTCTGGTCTGCGCGGCGGCCATGAAGCCGCCTTCGTGCTCGCGCAGCGCGCGATCGAGCTCGACCCATGCGCTCGTTCCGTCACGATCGGTGCGCCACTTCTGGATGATGCGCTGTGCGAGCGCTGTCTCCAAGAACGCAAGGATCTCTTCCGCACTGGCGCCATAGACGTCGCGGCGCAGGCTGATCTCATAGTCGTTGATGGCGTGATCGGCTTCTATGCGCTGGGCAACGCGCATGTAGCCGTACATGGGAACGAGGACAAGCGGCACCAGCGGCGCGTTCTTGGGGGACTTGGACTTCTTGCTCATACTGGGCAGAAGTCTGACGGCGCGAGGCGCCGCGCGCGTCTCTCCAACGCGAGAGGAATGCCCCGTTGGCGCGGGATGGGCGCGCCGGCGCACCACCCCGAGCCCGGAAGCGTCGGTCAGTCCAGCGCGACGGCGAGGGCTTGGCGCTTGCCCATCTTCAGCGCGGCCTGGATCGAAGCGAGGTGCTTGGCGCGCGGCACCACCCCTTGGCTTTCCCATTTCCAGATCGACAGGGATGAGGCACCAACGAGCTTGCCCATCTGCTTCTGAGTCAGGCCCAGGCGTTTGCGATGCGCCAAGAATGCAGCAGCGGAGAAGGCATTCTGGGCGGACTGCGTTGCGGGCTGCCTCGCGGTCGGCACCGCCTTGCTCGCGTTCTTTGCCACGGTGGCGCCGGTCTTGTTGGCGAGCTTCACCAGCTGATTGAGCGCGGTGCTCTGCGTCTTCACCAGGCGCTTGAGCGATGCGATCTCCGTGCGGTGCGCGGCGCTGGCTTTGCGCAGGCTTGCCAACTCGGTTTTGAGTTCTTTTCTGGCGACGCGTGCGATCTCGCGCTTCATGGACTCTGCAAAGGACGTCATTGGAGGACTCTTTCAGTGGCATGCGGGAGGCGTCGATTCTAGGCGCGTGAACCTTCGCGCTACGCCGCTGCACGGATTGCAGCGCTCGGGCGCAGATTGCGGGGCGGGCAGGCGTTCGTACGATCAAAGAAAAATGCCCCGGACCGTGAGGCGCCGGGGCATGAAAACTTGGTTTTTCTCGATCAGCAGACGCTGGCCATGGCGGCATCAGCCAGGCTGGCGATCAAGTTGTTGGCTCGCTGCACATGCGCGGCAAGCATCGGGTCTTGGCTGCACTCGCTTGCGGTGGGCATCAAGAAGGCGCCAATGACGCGCTCGCCCGGGTTCGCGTTCTCGCACTGCTCGATGGCATGCCTCACGTTCTCAGCCTCGCAGGCGAAGAGCAGCGTGTGCTCGCCGTAGGTGAGCATCCAGTTGCTCAGCAGACCGGTGCGGTCCTCGCTGTCGGTCGAGGCGTTTGCGGGGAGTTCTCCCGCTCGCGCGGCGTCGAGCATCTCCTGCGT
Source organism: Hydrogenophaga sp. (assembly GCF_025699295.1). Taxonomy (GTDB): domain Bacteria; phylum Pseudomonadota; class Gammaproteobacteria; order Burkholderiales; family Burkholderiaceae_C; genus Hydrogenophaga. The sequence continues at coordinate 78,817 of NZ_JAILWB010000008.1, forward strand.
GATCTCGGTCAGTTCGCCCACGGAAAAGTAGGCCTTGACCGCATCGACCGCTTCGACCTCGAACGGGCCGTAGTGCGCCCACGCGACGGCGTCCACGAACTCGTCGCTGCTGGCATCTCGGTCCTTGATCGAGTGGATCTCGCGTAGGGACAGCTGCAGCAGGTGTTCGGTGGCATCCTTCGCTTCGGGTTGCCCGATGGGGATGGCCGTGTTGGCGATCCAGGCCTGAGGCACGAAGTTGACGAACAGGCGTCGTGCGATGGGAGCTTTGTTGATGGTGTTGGTGGTGTTGGTGGTGTTCATGGTGTACCAGGCGTTGCCTGGGCGTCCTCGCGGACAGCCCAGGCGGGTTTTATGGAAGGAGGCGCAAGCCGCTGGCGGCCTGGGTCTCGCGCAGGTTGCTGAGCAGCCTGTGTGCATGGGTGATGTGCGCGCTTGCCCACGCACGGTAGTGGCCTGAGAGCTCGGCGAACGAAGCAATCAGACGGTGGTCGCGCCGCTGCGGAAACTGCGCCGCATGTGCGGGTGCGTTGGCTCTGGCGTAGCGGGCGTAGCGCAATGCTTCGCGCCGGTTCTTGCGGACAAGGCCCAAGCGCTCTTCAAGCTGCAGGCTGATGAAATGCGCGTGCCCCATGGGCGAGCCGAGCGCGTAGACCTGCGCCTGGCACTTCCCGAGGGAGTAGGAGATCTCGCGTCTTGCAGCGCATCCAGCCGCACGAGTGCTCATACCGTTGCGCCGCAGCTGCTGATAGAGGGTGCGTCGTGCTCTTTGCATTGCCACGGCCTCAGTGCAGTTCGGGGTCGGTGAGACCCACCTGGTCGCAGGCATCGGGCACGCACTCGGCGAGAAAGTCACCGTTGAGCGTGAACGCAACCTTGCCATCGGCGCTGATGGCCTCGGTGCCGTGGTTGCGCATGTACTCGCGAACACGCTCGCAGTCGTCTTTGGAGATCGGCAGCACGCGGCCACCGAGCTTCATGAACCTGCGCCACAGAACGGGCTGTTGGCTGGGGGTGCTGTTTGCCATGGGCACGGGCAGCACGTCATAGATCTTGCGCGAGACGAGATTGCGAATCGTCAGCGGCGCGGTGAGGGTCAGATGCATGAGGGAGTCCTTTCGAGGGCCTCTACTGAGGCTCTGAGTGGTGGAGAGCCGCAGATGCACCTACCCCTGCCGGGGGAGGCCCATCTACGGGGGATGGGATTGCCGGGAGGGTTGAGGCCGGCGTCGCTTGCGCGAGACGCCGACGTGGCACGAATGCCGTGGTGAATCGATTGTGTGTTTGCGCGACTCGGCGTGCCACCGATATGGTCCAGTTTGTGGCCATGAATGCGAAGAGCCCCAGACCTTGCGGTCCGGGGCTCTTCTGGGGGTTGTGAAGGCCTTTCGCTCAGGCAACGGCCCACAGGCCGCGTGCCTCATTGCGAAACAGGTCGGTGTGCAGCTGCAGGGTCTGACGCACCTTCTCGCGCCAGTGGTGGTTCTCTGCAAGGCGCTCGGGCGCTGCAGCGGCGATCGCCGCATACAGCTTGTCCAAAGTGGCGCGCCCGCCCAAGCCCTGGAGGACCAGGCGAACGATGTTCTTCCAGGTACCACTCACCCGTGCTCCCTGCTCCTTGACGAGCGTGGAAAGCAGGACGACAGCTGAGACGCTTCGCTTTTCCCAGATGAGCAGGTACTCATGCAGGATCCGCGGCAGCTTCATCGCGCCGTAGGTCTTGGTGTCGGACACGCAGTTGTGCTGGGTCTTGATGATCACGGCGGCCAGCTCGTTGGCGGGCATGCGAGCGATCATCTCGGCCTGGTAGGACGTGTAGACCCCGCCGCGGCGCCAATCACCGATCAGGGTGCCGTAGTAGCCCCCTGGTCGCGTTGCGCGGCGCTGGTTGAGCAACACCATCTGCATCTTCTCGTGGAACTCGGCATCATCCGCGCAGTGGCTGAGGTCACCGGGATCGGCCTTGTCGCCCCACATGCCGCCGGGGCCCGTGTACTTGATCATGCCGCCGTATGGCGGGTGAGATATCACGAGATCAGCGGGCTTTCCTACATGGTTGAGGATGTCCATCGAGACGGCGTTGAAGCCCTGATGCAGGTCCAGACCGTAGGCCTCGATGCCCATCTCGCGGGCGACTTCGACGCTGGTGCCGCTGCCAACCATGGGATCGACAAACACCTGCGGCCGAACCTGTTCGAACAGGGAACGGTAGACGTGGCCTGACGCGTTGCCGCGCCACTTGCTGTCGCCCCAGGGGCCTCGCTCGGGAAAGCTGATCACGCTGCCGGTCATGCCGGGGCTGGCGCTCTTGGTTTGATTCACTTCGTGGATCTCCATGTGATGAAGGGACCACGCCCCGCTCGGGAGGTGGTCCCGGGTGGGTTTGTTGAACTGATGTTTGGCAGCGTGGACGCCTTACGGCTGTCTTGCTGCAGATGGCACTGTGGCCATGGGGTGAGCTGATTTTGGGGGGCGCTGCGAGTTTGGGCTACCGAATCGGCTCAGATCGCGCTTCGGGGAACATCTGGATGAGCGGCGAAGTGCGATGGCAACTCCGCCCGGTCCGCCGAAGGGGTCAAAAACTCGACAGTCGGTGCTGTCAGAGGCTCGCCCATTGCCGACGCGGTACGGACCAGAAACCCTGCCACCGGCCCTCCCCAGACCAGCGCCGCAGTGGCGGCAATGATCAGAGCGAGGTGCTTGATCAGCCAGGCGAGAAGCTTCCAGATGGGGCGCTCGTCCTTCCATCCGAAGTCCTCTTGGTCGCGACTTGAGTTCATGGGTGCACGATAGCGCAGCCACCTGTTGCGATGCGAAGGATCTGTCTTTGGGCATGCAATCGCTTCTCAGGGCAAGCGCCCTTGCGCGCTGGCCGGGGGCACGTCCCAGATGGTGCTACCCCGTCCCTGCCACTTCAAGTCCGCAGACGAGAAAGGGCGGCCTTTGTGGGCCGCCCTTCTCTATTCGTGTTGTGCCGCTGCTCACGCCACGAGCGACGGTGAGTAGCGTTCTTCGTTATTGGCACTGATGCGCTGCATTGCCGCCTTCATCCAGCGATCCATCTCGGTGCAGCGGTGCGCCATCGAGTTGGAGACGCCAGAACGGTGGGCCTTGAGCCTCGCGCCGAAATCGTAGGCCATGGAGTCGGCCGAGGCGATCCATCTCTGGTCGCCAAGCTCCGTAAGTGCCTCGCCTTTGACGCCGAACAGATGGAGTCGGCTCCCCTTTGGGATCATCGTCTTCACGCGATCCAGGATCGCGTAGAGGCCGTGCCTGGGGTGCCGCAGCGTGCGCCGGCAGACCGATCCGACGCCGATGAGGGCGGGTGTGGCCAGCCAGGGCTGCCAGCGCTCCCAAACCTGCATCATCATCTCCATGCTGCGCTCGTAGTGCTCAACCTCCCAGCCCTGGATGACCGGCACCGGCGGCGGAAGCATGTTGGCGACCACGTTCGAAGTTGTCGTCTTGGCCAGTTCGTTCTGCCACTCGTAGAGGATGCGCAGCGTGCCTTCGAGGAAAGTGCCGGTCGCGCGGATGCGAAAGTCCACTTCCGCCTCGCTGGTGGCGATCTCGGGTTCCACGCAGCAGTCACTTTGGCTCCACCAAGAAGCGCCGGAGCCGGTTGCAAACTCGATGTACTCGGCGTACGTCCAGGGGAAGATGCCGCCCATGCCGCGCTGGCGGCCCTTGGCCTTCCAGAGCTTCATGGCGACGAAGCCCGCGCTGTCCATTGCGAAGTCGGTCTCGCTAAGGTCGGTCGCCTCGGGGAAGGCAAAGGCCTGCTTGCTCTGCGACCAGAAGGCGTTGGCCGAGACCATCACCGGGTAGGCCTGGTTGAAGGCGTGGGCTGCCATGTGGCCGCTTTTGTGGGGGATGCCCACGCGCATGACCATCTCGTCGTGCAGGTGCGCATTGACCTGGCCGAACGGCAGGTTCTCTGCGAGTTCTTTCATTTCGTGGATCTCCATGGGAAATGGAGGGACCACGCCCCCTGCGGGATGCGTGATCCCGGTGGGGTTGAGGGTGAAGGGTGCGATCACGCGCTCGTCGCCGAGGCGCTGCACCGGTGCCACTGAGGCGTGTGGTTGGGACGATAGTGGTGAGGCTCTTCCTCAGCAAGCGATTCGGTCCAGCTGGAGTGCCGATCCCGTCTTGGTTGTTGAGGGTCGACTGCGCCCGTCGTCAGTTGCAGCAAGGTCTCCTGCGCGCGCTACAGCTGCGACGACGGCCCCGCGTGTCCGATTCGCATCCAGCCCTCCCGAAACCGATCCTGTTCGTACTGTGGAGGATCCAGCCAAAACGACACTTTGCCATCCTTCTCCTGTCGCTTGGCCAGCGCCGTGACCTCTGCGGGCTGGAGGACGTAGGCCACTGGTGTGGCGAGCACTTGATTCAGGATGACCCAGTAGTGCCCCATTACCTTGTCCAGCGACGCGCCCAATGGCACCGCTGAACGCTTGGAAAGTGACTTGACCTGGATGCTGACCAGGCGGGTCGCGTCGTAGCTGTAGGCAATGAGGTCCACGCCGCGGGCATTGCGAGCAGTGGGCATCACGTTCCATCCCATGAGCGAGAGCTTGTAGCAGCAGTAGTAGAGGCCCACGTTGCCCACGATCTGCGGGTCAAGTTTGCTGCCGGGCCCTTGCTGGAATCCTTCCTCAGCCTTCATGTTCTGTCCCTCGCGGAGTCTGTTCGTTCGCTGCAACTGTATCGGCAGCGAGGGGCACCGTCTTGTGGCTCAGGCCGCCCATATCGGCCTGGTAGATGAGCTCCGCTAGGATGTCCACTCCGGACCAAGGGGGAAGCAGTATGACGGCTCATGAGGACGCTCTGAAAGACGATGAGGCCAAAGAGCGCGCACGCGTAGCGAACGTGGTCAGAGGTGAGTGGCATGCGAGCGAGCGCGCATTGAGAAAGCGCTTTTACCGGCGCGCGAGTTGGCCGATCGTTGCCGACAAGCTGAGACGACGACTTCAGCATGCAGCCGAGGTAGCGCGCAGCGAGCACCCGTGGGAGCATCTCTATGTCCGGACTGATGACCCGAGCAGGAGCGTAAGCATCTGGTTCGGAAAGCACCCCCTTCCAGGGGTTGCAGAAGAAGACATCGAAGTTGGCGCCTCCATGGTGATCTCGCAAGACTCTCGGGGCGGCATAGCAGTGCTTCTCTTTCCCTTCGAGTCGCTGAACTTGCGGCAGCGGAAGCCCAAACTCATCTGGGGGTACTTTGACGGCCCCGAATGCATGTGTGAGAAAACCATCCTTGGGATGGTGCGCGATTTCCTGCGCTACGGTCGTGCGACCAGTGGCCTCATGGCGGCGAGCGGGCAGGACCGGCGAACTGTGGAACGGCTCGAAGAACGGAGTCGAGGCTTTGAAAGCAAGACAGCGCTGGCAGGTCTTCATCCATGGGCTTTGGGCGCACTCGTTCTGGGGTCTCTGGCAACCTTGGCACTTTTCATCGCCTGGTTGACTGCGGGAGACGGAGACAAGTTTGAGCCGTGGACGGGGATTGTCGCCCTGCTGACTGGTTGGACCTCGGTATGGGTTCAAAGGCTTGGGAGAAGCCGCGACGAAGCGCGAGCCCGGGTGATCGCAGCGGAAGATGCGGAGAGGGCTGAACGAGATCGGAGATTCGAGAGCAAGCGGGAGATGCTGACGGAACGAAGCAAGATGCCGAAGGACCGAAAGCGCGATGAGCCCCTACCTCCCCATTTCCTCAGCTACAAGGTGACCATAGGGCAGCACGGTCAAGTGCGACAGCAATGAAAAAGCCCCCAGCGGATTGCTCTGCATGGGGGCTTGATCAATGGTGTCAGGCGGACGCGTAGCGCTCGCGGCCTGCCAGGTGGTCTGCGACCACAGCGAACCAGGCGCGCTCGATGCTCGACAGGTTCTTTGTCGCTTGCATGACGATCCTTTGCGCGTTCTGCGAAAGGGTGGGCGCCATGCTTGCTCGCGACTCGACGCGGGCGCGGTACAGGCCGCGGCCGACGCTCTCGATCAGGCCCTTGTTGAGGGCGTTCTCCATGGCCTTGTTGAGCTGCCGCGCCGACAACCCCGGGAAGTAGGGATGGAGGTCCGCGCGGCGCGTGTCTGCGTTCCGATCGGCGATGTGTTTCGCCACTTCGCGGTAGGTCGGCAAGTTCTCTTGGGGGTGGAGGTCGTTGATCATGGGTTCAGCGTTGCTGGGTGGCGCTGGCCTCAGTCGAGCACGGTGTCCAGTTCGGCGCGGTGCTCTTTCTGCGTGCGAAACGCTTGGTGCACCCGAAAGCCCTGCATGAAGGCGATCCATTGGGCTGCCTTCTCATGACTGTCGAACGCTGCGACGGACTGGTCCTCGCGCGTGACAACCACCGGGTAGGCCGCGTTGCCCTCCTTCACCTCAATGGCGAACTGGGGCAGCACGTAGTTCTTGGCGCGGTAGACCTCCTCGGCGCGGCGCACGTCGATGATCCGCACGATGTTGGCCGTGTTGACAGCATCGCCGAATTCGCTGCGGCACAGGTTGCGCTCGCCATCGAGCAGAGGCTCGAGCAGCAGGGGAACCCGCAGCACGCCGCCGGTGCGGGCGATGAAGCCCACGGTACTGTGCTCTTCGCACCAGTCTCGGCCAGTTTGCGGATCGCCATAGAAGATTCGCAGCATGGTTCCATTGGTGCCGAAGTCGTCGCAGCTCGCGCGCGCCGCTTCCAGGACGCGTTGAACCGCCTTTGGCGTGCCCGGTCGGAACCAGGTGCGCTTGGAGGCGGGGTGCTTGGCGAACAAGCGCAGCAGCTTCTCGTTGAGCCTGTAGCACTCACGTGTGCCGCGCAGCTCGGGGTCGAGCGCAGGCAACTCCATGAGGTCCGACAGGTGCTGGGCCTCTTCGAAGCAGTTGTCAAAGCCGAAGCAGCTGAAGCCGGCGCCGTTGTCGATGACGTACAGGCGCTGTTCCAGGTTCAGGCCCAGGCCATCGACCATCTCGACTGGGTAGTTGGGTTTGGTGTTCACGAAATGCTCCACGAAGGGAATTCCGGGAAACCAAAGTCCCGTCCGGGAATAGGTTCCCGGAAGGGTTGGATGAATGCCGGCAGGAGCCGACGCGGTGACCAGGGGGTCAGTGCGGCTCGATTGTGGTGAGGTCGAGACAGGCAGGCAATTGAATCGGTTCAGTTGGGACGCTGGTAGCGGGCTGCACCTTGGCGCCGGATGCGCGGCGGGCTGAGAATGAGACATGCGATCTGAACGACGCCATCCCTTGGTGCGGATCATGCACAGCCTTCGCTACGGCTGGGGCCTGGACCTGCGCCAGCAACCGGGCGCGCTCGGGCGTGTCGTGCGCACCGCTCGCGCCTGCAGCGGCAGGACGCGCAGCGGTAGCATGGGCGGCGAGTCCAACCTCAAGGTGCTTCGTGTGCGCGAGGCCTGGCGCGGGGTCGAGCTGTCGTGAGTGCCGCCCCGCCGCTGCGCCCGCACGGCGCCTGGTTGCGCGACGGCCGCCCCGACGCGCCCAAGACACTTGCCAGCGCCGAGGAGCGCGAGTTTCGACGCAGCAGGCTGCAGGCCGCTCACATGCGCCCGCTCAGTGACCTGGCCATGCGAATCAGAGAGCGACAGGTCGATCCGAGGTCGGTGCCCGACTTCGATCCGCTGGACGGTGGCGTTGAGGCCGAGGTGCTTTTCTTGCTGGAGGCCCCGGGCCCGCGCGCCGTGCAAAGTGGGTTTGTCTCGCGCAACAACCCCGACGAGACGGCCAAGAACTTCTTCCTGTCTTCCCAGGAGGCCGGCATCGAGCGCCGGCGCACGCTGCTGTGGAATGTCGTGCCCTGGTACGTCGGCGAGGGGGGCAGGATCCGGCCTGTACGCGGGTCCGATGTCGCCCAGGCGCGAGAATGGCTGGAGGCGTTGCTGGCTTTGCTGCCGGGCCTGCGGATTGTTGTGTTCGTCGGGCGCAAGGCCGCATTGGCCTCGCAGCTGGTGGTGCAGGTGCGCCCGGGGGTTGGGGTGCAGAGCATGCCGCATCCCTCGCCCGTGTTCGTCAATCGATCAGCGAAAAATCGTTCTCAGATCGTGGAGGCGCTGCGCTTGCTCGCTCAGAAGCTCGACCCGCGGTAGTCTGCGTTCTACTTCACGCGCCACTGCTTGCGATCAGGGGACGGAGCGGACCGCATTGCGGCGGTCTTCTTGCCAGGGGCGCTGGCGAATCGCTGACGACGGCTACAGTGATCGCGCGTTGCCTCAGGCCGCCTCAGTGAAGGGCTCGCGAGTGATGCCAGGCTCGTCGTCGAACGGGCTCTCGCCGATGGGCCGCTCGTAGGGCTGCGACTGGGTTGCGGGTTTGCTGGCGGGCGGAGTGGCTTCCGGATTGGTGTCTTTCCCGCCAGGATTGCTGATGGCCTGGTCATTGGCCGGCTCGCCACCCTTGTCAGCGTCGTGGGCCGAAGCGCCGTCCTCGCTCTTGCCGGCGTTGCCCTTGCGCTCCTTCTTGCTGGCGATCTGCTGCAGCAAGTCGTCGAGCTTCTTCTGCATGTCCTCACTCAGGCTGGCGAACCCGGGGTCGGCGCGCAGCTCCTGCGCGAGCGAGTACAGACGCACGCCTTGCTTGACGGTTACCTGCTGCACGGCCGGGGCGATGAACTTGGCCGTGACGCGGGTCTTTCCGCTTTTCTGGGCCTTCTGCAGCCCTTCCTGGATCCGCTCGGTGGCAGCGTCACCGTGTTCGGCGATCACGTGCAGAGCGGCCGTCGCGGAAATCTTGTCCTGGGCGACGAGATCGCGCAGCGGCGCCGGCGCGCCAATGAGGGTCAGCAGATCGCGCACGTACGTGGCGGTCAGACTCAGGCGGCTGGCAACCTGTTGCTCCGACCAGCCAAACCCGATCAGGCGTTTGCAAACGGCGGCCTTTTCCAAGGCCTCCAGCGGCTTGCCGGTTGCCGATCTGGCCAGGGCGACGGTGATCTCTTCCATCGAACGGGCTTGGTCGCTCACGATCATCGGCACCCGCTCGATGGCAGCACCTTCGCTCACCGCAAGATCGAGCGCTTGTAGTCGGCAGTGGCCATCGGTCACGTAGATCACATCGGCCGCGCCTTCGCGCGCCACGTAGCCGGCCAGGGGGTGCTGCTGATCGAAGCCCGCCTGCAGCATGCTGTTGGCCAGCGAGCGGATGTGCTCATCCAGCGCAGTGCTTTTCACACGCACGTTGAAGCCGTCGAGGACCCGAATCTGAGCGCGCGGCACCATCCACAGCCGGCTGGTCTGAGCGTTTGCCTCGGCCATTGCGTCGGCAGTGGAGCCGGCCTGCAGGGCGATTGCCGGGCTGGTGGCCAGCTGCTTGGCTTGTTCCAGTTGCGTGATCTGCTCGGGGAGGGCTTTCGTGGTCATGCGCTTGTCTCGATTGGGTCTGGTCTGGGTGAGGAAAAGGCTTGCTCAGATGTCGACGCCGTCGTCGAGCACATGGGCGTCGTGGCCAGGGCCCAGCTCGCGAAGGGCGATCTGGTCGGCAGTTTGGCGATCGGTGAAGCCGGCGGCGCTGAACATGTCGGGGGTCCAGGACTTCTCGTCCTCTGCGAGGAACGCGCGCTCGGCGGGGCGATAGACGTAGAAGGTCATTTCGTGGCTATGGGTGAAGGGGGTGGGCTGGTTTGGTGACTCAACCGAGGCCGTTCAGCGCTCGATCGCGCACGGTCTCGCACCGCACACAGTTGAGATGGGCAGCCTTGGAGTTGGCCCATATCGTGAACACGCCTACGGGGCGCGCGCCGCAAAGCGCTGCGGTGCCGGGCGCCTCACCCGCTCTTCGCAGGTGCACCTGAACACCGACCGCCGCGTAGCTGAGCAGAGGCAGGTCTGGATTTGTCTCGTGTGGCTCACGCGCTCTGGCAAACACGCCAGCGATGACGCCCTGTGCCTGCTCGGCCGTTAGGGTGTTCGCGATGTGCTCACGCACGTTGATGGGAAGGGGTGGCAGGCTCATGCGGGATTGCGTACTTGGCCGCTTGCGATGCGGATCACGTCGGCGGCGCCCAGTCGGGGCATGAATTCAAGCTACAGGCACGTGCCCTGTTGTCAAGGCCTGCAAACCGGCCTTTTCTTCAGGAGGCGTCGTCTTCATCGAGTTCGCCGAAGCCGCTCGGACGGGGGTAGCTTGCGCGCTCGCGCAGCGCCACGCGAACCAACAAGGAGTCGAACTGCTGTTCGATCTCGCTCTGGGTGGTTGCAACGATTGACGGGATCGGCGTCAGCACATCGATGTGTTGCGCGGCATCGGTGATGCTGGCGAGTCGGATGCGAGGGACGAACACGTCACGTTCACTGATGAGGCAGGCGCTCACCGCGGCTTGTCGCTGCGCGAGCGCTTGTACACGCAGCGCGTCGTGCATGTCGCTGATGTCGTGTTCGCTTGGCGCCCCTACCGTGGGAGTGCCGTTCTCCGTGCATGCTCGCAGGTGAGCCATTTCCAGAGCCTCCTCGAATTCACTGCGCAGACCGTAGTCGAGTTCGCAGCTGCTCCACTGGGAGTTCTGGTACCGATGCGTGACGGATGCACCTTGCTCGTTCGCGCTGAGAACGTACAGCGGCTCATGGGGAGTTCCAGGTGCGAAGGCGAGGTGAACGATGCTGCTGCGGTCCAGCGCCTGGGCGGCGGCTTGCTGCTGCTGCTGCGTGCCAGCCTGCGCGAAGGCTTCGCATGCCGCTGGCATGGGAGCCCAATTGAAGAGTTCCCTGTGCAGCGGGTGCGGGGCGGCAAGGGTAGCCAGAGGGTCTATCGAACGGGCACTGATGCAATCGAGGTCGAGGCATGCGCTTGCGTCGCACTGCGTTGCGGTTTGCGCATCCACGCGGACTTGCGGGTACACGCAGCGCAGCAGCACGGCAGTGCCGCTCGGATAGGCCTTGGCCGCGCCGGCGCGCGCCCGTTCATTGGAGACGAGCGCGAGTAGCAAGTAGCGATTCGCAAGGAAGCATTCGCGCAGCGATGGCAGCAGCAATGCCGCCTGAGAGTTCTTGTCGTTTGGGGTGGCTGTCATGGTGCGATCGATTGTGGAAACGCATTCGGTAGCGCGCCAACGAATCGGTCCAGTTGCGCTTGCGTCGGCAAGGCGCTTCATTCACGTGGTGAGCCGCTTCGGTTGCGTTCACCTCTCTGTTGCGATAGATGCGCGTGCGTCTTGTCAGGTCCCCTGTCCAGCGGCGCACAACTGCAGGCCGGGGTAGCGGTCGAACGCCCAGCGGGGTGAGTCACTGCGGCCCTGTGCGAGCTGTCGCAGCACCCATCTGCGCAATCCCACATCCGTCATGGGGCTGTCCCCCAGCGGTTGCATGACGCTCTCGCGCTCCTGGCTGAGCACGGTCGCAAAGGAGAGCATCTGTGCGTCCTGAAGCCGGGCCATGGCCGCGTGCACCTGGGCGTCGGTGTTTGCCGCTTGAAGGATGTGGGCGCCGTATTCGTTGATGACCAGTTCTGAGCGCGCGCATTGCAGGCCTTCGCTTGCCTGGACATGCAACGCTTGCAGGGCCTGGGCGCGGATCTCACGGTTGACGATGGGCGGGATCCCCATCGTGTGCAGGAAGGCACATTGCATGGCAACCTCAGCCGCGCTGATGGAGCCCAGCTGGAAGCGCTGGCGGCTGGCGCCCTCGACGACGGTGGCCAGCGAGTGACCCAGTTCGTCCATGGAGACAACAACAGTGAGGGCTTGTGGGCCACTGGTCTGCGACAGCGAGAAGGCAATGTGTACGTCGCGGTAGCCCTTCTTGCGGATGACAGGTAGCTGCAACTGCAGCATGAGCTCGCACTTCAAGACCCAGGCCAGCGGGTTTGCGGAACTCGTGTCTTGGTTGCCTGGTGCGCGGGCTGTATGCACCAGTGCGTGCAGATCTATCTCTCGCACGCTGAAATCGGCCTGCCAGTACGGGGAGATGAGTACACCCAGAGTGCGGGAGGACTCGCGCGAGTGCCGTCCGGGGGGTTGATCCAGGCTGCGCTGGCGCAGATTCTGGCGAACGAGCGCGCACGCCAGATCGCCGTAGAGTTGGTGCGCCTGGTGCAGCGGGTGATCGGCGGGGGGCAGAAGATCAGCCCCGGGGACCTTGGGCTGGCGCAGGCAGGCACGCATGAGGGATGTGAACAGGAGGCTTCGGCTCGCCCCGCTGCTTCGGCGAGTGCTCTTCTCGAGCTGCACATATTCGCTGCGCGTGTACTCACTGAGCATCGGCGCGAGTTCGGCGAAGCTGCTTGGCGTCTGGTCCACGAGGGGCAGCGTTGGTGCGAAGTCGTTCATGCGGGGGGACAACTGGGAGGCGCGGTTGGTCAGGCGGCTTGGTTTGGCGTCCTGAACGTGGAATCACCTTTTGGGCGTAGGGCAACGATAGGGACCGCGCGCGTGAGCCGAGCCCGGTCTACGTGGCTAAAAGGGTCCGTAGACCGGGGTTGCGTGGGCGCAATGACGCCCGGTCTTAGCGTCTGCTGCGGGGATGGGCTTGTCCGCCTACGGCTTCTTCCGCTTCTTCGGCCAGGGCCGCGCGGATGTCGGCGATCAGATCGATGAAGCGCACGCGAGATGGGTAGTGGCGAAAGTTTCCATTGGGCAGCTCTCGCCCGACGCTCCAGCCCGGCTCGAAGGTGTGCACCTGCACGTAGGTCTTGTCGCTCAGGGCGATCTCGCCATCCACTGCGTCATCGGCCTCGCTGACGCCGAGCACCCCAATGCCTGTGGCGCGCAGCTTGGCGGCCAGGGTGTTTTCGCGGCTTGCCACTGCGTGTTGCTCGCTCACTGGATGCGGGTGATGGTGGCGAGGTCGCCGGCAGCGGGCATGGGCGGGACCATGGGGATGGAGTCTCCCACGGCCATGACGCTGGGGCTCAGGCCGGTCAGTTCACTTTCGGTGAGGCCGTGTTCTTCCTTGAGTGAGTCGCGGGTGACATACCCCCATTTGCCGTCGTTCTCGTCGTAGCCGCGCAGCCAGTCGATGCGGTAGAGCGGCCCGCCCTGGGCGTTGGTGCACGCCACGGCGATGTTGTACGGGTCTCCTTCCATGTGCTCGAACAATTCGCTCACGCGCTGGCGCAGCGCGCCGGCTTCGGCATCGTTGAAGGTGCGCTCGCCGCTGTGCATGTTGACGATCTCATCGAGCGGGTCGTCGAAGTGGAAGGCCAAGCCGTCGCGCTCGAGGCTCATGCAGAACTGCTCTGCCTGGGCGCGGCTGGAGATGGGCCGCAGAAAGTACTCGCGGCCTGCGCGCACGTTGTTGGCATCAGGGGCGCGGTCATCGGGCGCGGCGCCCGCGGCGGGGGAGGTTGTGGTCATCGTGTCCTTGAATGTGCCCACCAACCGGGGGGCTTGCGTTCAAGGTACGCCACAAAGTTGCTTTGTCTAGGGGGCGAGAGCGCGCGGTGGTAGCCAGCCGCGCTTTGATGGGCGAGGATAGAGTTTCGCGTTCTGAGTTGCCGGCGTTTGAAGATGGCGCGCGCGCTGGCGGGCGCTTTGTCCGTGAACAATGAGAGGCCAACGCATGCCCGAGCAGATGACCATCGTCGCGATCGAGGATCTATTGGCCGTCGAACCGCAGGAGCTGAGCAATTGCTTGCGGACGCTGCAGGCCTGGGTGCTGCGCACCAGGCGGTTGGTGGCCCATGCCGAACAGCAAGGCGTTGACCCGGCGATGCTCGTTCTGGAGCCCTTTCGCTGGTCGCCGCGCGAAACGCGCGCGCGCGAAGCGACGGCCGCCCCCGTGGGTCTGGACACACCGGTAGAAGACCTTGGCTTGCGTCGCGCGGCGGTCTTTGAGATGCGCGAGCGCAACCTGGTCTGCCCGGAGGACTTCGCGCTGGCCAGCGAGGACGAGTTGCTTGCGATGAAGGATGTTGGTCAAACCAGCGTCGAGCACCTGCGCAGGCTGCTGGGTGAGCACGGGCTTGGGTTTCGGGAGAGCGACCACCCATTGCACGCGGCCCTCGCCCAAGCGGAGATTGCGCACAAGACGCCGGCGGCACAGCGCTGCGTGAGTGATGCGAGTTCGATCTCCCAACTGGGACTGCGGCCTGCGACCGTCACACGTTGCCTGGAACGCCACATCGACACCGTTGGCGCACTGCGCGCGATGACGTTGAGCGAGTTGTGGGGACAGTTCGGCAAGATCACGCTGCGCGAGCTTGTGCTGACGCTTCGCGGCGTGGGCCTGGAGTTGAACGAGGCACCCGATCAGTGGGCGCTGTGGAAGTTTGGCGTGCTTGAGCCCGATGCCTTGACTCGCCCGCACGATGAGGACGTGGTGCGCAACCTGGCCCCCTGGGTTGGCATGTCTGTGGTCAAAGCGCTGGAGCGCGCCGGCGTGGCTACTGTGGGCGCAGCGCGCGACGTGAGCACTGGACTTGGCCGTGGTGACGCAATGCGCGTGAGCGGGCTTGGCGAAACCGGAACGAGCAGGCTGCGTGAGTTCTTCGGTGGTGGACGGGCCGTGCACACCCAGGCCAAAGCTGCACAGACGCTCCTGCCGTGGCCACGCTGACGGAGCCCCCTCGAATCCATCGGGCCGCCCCTTGGCAGGGGCAACTAGCCGACTGGGCGCAGCGGCAGTGACCTCAACTTGCCAGGAGTTCTCCTATTTGAGGGGCGCGCGGCTTTGCCCCTTCCCCAATATGTGCATCCAAGCGTCTTGGCGTCGGCCGAGAAATCGGCCACCATCTGCGGGCGGGAATGCATGCTGAGGTGGGGCTGGGTGGCGCCGCATGCCCGCCCCGGCCTCCCACCGGCCGCCGGACAAGTCACCAGGCGACACACATGCGCTGAATCCTCGATGAGGCGGCCTTTGGAGGGAACCCATGAGCGATCGCACCTTTCAGGCCCCCCGTGGCGCTTGCACCTTCGCGCTTGCGTGCGCCGCCACGCTGCTGAGTGCCTGTTCCGGGCACTTGTACACGGTGGAAAACGCGACCCCAGATACCACTCCATCGGGCCTGAAGTACCAAGGCATCCCTGTCTACGCTCAACTCAACGTGATTGAGTTGTACCAGCTGCGCGCCCACGTCGAGGACAAGACAGGCAAGCTGCTCGGCACGGCTGCGGAGAACACCTGCGTGCCCTTGCTCAAGCAGGTGTTTTCCGTGCGCACCGACTACAGCAAACGGATGTTCGTGCGCTATGAGCCGGGGGCCTTCGACAGCAGCAAGTTTGCGCTCAAGCTCAAGGACGGGGCGCTGGAGTCGGTCAACGCAGATTCAGACTCGACAGCTGGGCTGAAGAACCTTGCTGCAATCTTGCCGTTTGTGACGCCTCCCTACGGAGAGAAGACGCCCTCGGACTCTGCCAGCATCGCATCCGTGGACGGAGCCGATGGCAAGCCAAAGCCCGACACCGACTCGGCGAAGAAGAAGCTCGCCTGCAATGCTGAACCCAAGCTGATCGGTCTGTATGAGGCCCCGGGGGTGCGCAGCTTTGACGACCTGGTGAAGGCAATTGCCGACGCCGAAAAGGGCTCGAAAGGCAAGACTGAGGATCAGGGCGGCAACCCCGGCGCGAACAAGGGAGCTGGCACCCCTGGGATGCCCCGCGCCACTCAATGAGGCGGCCAGAGCGCATCCGCCCCAAATCCCCGGGAGGATGTCTTCTGTCCATCCGGCACAACCCGCGGAGGTGGACTTGACGCACGTCCCGATCTCCTGGCCGCGCGAGTTCGCACGGGTGGTGCGCTGCGCATCGTGCACCAAAGCGCACAGTGCCAAGCTGCTACGCGACGACGCAGAGAACGTGCCCCAGCCAGGGTACGTGGGAGCGAACTACGAGGCGCACCGCGTGCTCCTAGTCGGGCAGAACCCGGGCACGCCCAAATCGCTGTCAGCTGAAGACCTTCCTTATACGGCCGCCTTGCGCACCTTGCGCGACAACCCCAGCGAGGGAGCGTACGAACAGCTACGTATCCAGCTTGAGTCTTTCATTGTGCGCTGGCCTGTGCACGGCAACTATTTCCCATTGCGCGAGTGCGGGCTGAGCCTGGAAGACATCGCCTACACGAACGTGGTGCGCTGCCGCACGCAGGGTGATGCGGCGCCATCGCGCGCGTTGACCGACAACTGCGTTGTCACGCATTTCGAGCGCTGGCTCGATGTGCTCGCGCCGCGCATCGTGGTCTTCATCGGGAAGTGGGCTGCCGACCACGCGCGCGAACCGGTGGCCAGTCGCGGTATTGCCTTTGTCTACATGAACCGCCAGCGGAGCCTGAGCGGCGCCGAGCGCAGGGCCAATCGGGATGCGGTGGTGGCGGCGGTGCTCACCGCTAGGGCGTCGGGGTGATTGGCCAAGCCCGAAACTCATTCGTCTCAGTCCAGGCCTCCACCAGCTGGTTGAACGACACGCGCGCGATGTACCAGCTGGCCAGATCTCGCCATGCGGCCTGCTGCAGGTTGCGCACCTGAGCGGCAATCTCGCCCAGCGGCTTGGTGCGCAGTGGGTGCTTGGCCTCCAGTGCGTGAAGAAGCACCGCAGGCGCGGCGCTGGAATCTGTGGATGGGCTGGCGCTCATGGGTTTGATCTGGCGGGTGAGGAAGATCTTTGTGCGTGCGATCAGGCTACAGGAGCCCTGCTCGGTGTCCAGTCAGCGTAGGGGCATCGTCCAATCAAAACTAACTTTTTGGGCTCTGGAGGCCCGACCCAGGCATATGCCGCCTGGTCGCCAGCAGATCGCGCAACTGCATCTCAAACCGGGCCAGTTCTAGCGCGAAACCGCTGACCTCGGCGACCTCCGCCTCATCGCCCTGGCGTTCTGCCCGCAGGGTCACAAAGTGACTTTCCGCCATTCGCATCTCCACCTGCGCTCAGACCTGCAGATTCAGCTCGAGATAGCTGTCGCGCTCTTCTTGCGCTTGCTCGACATGCACAACGTCGACGAGCACGCCCTCGTCGAGCTTGAGCAGCCTGGTCGCCGTGCGCTGCAGCAGACCGAGCTCGTACATCACTTGAGGGGTCACTTCCTTGTCCACCAGGAGCCGAACTGCGTCTCCCGGCAGCAGGCGAACGCCCTTCGCGGCCTTCCCCGACAGGTACATCGATCGCACGTCCAGGGACTGCGCAAGCGCCTTCAACCCGTCGCACGACTGAAGTCGGTCGAGCCATGCCTTGGCGCGCGCCGTCTGCTCTTTGGACTGCGAGTACACGCTCCCGTTGTAGGCCCCCGTGACGGAAGGACGCTGATGACCCGCCTCCACACTCACTTGCCGCGCTCCCTCACGAATCACCTCCGCGTTGGCGCGGTACACCGACATCTCAACCGTGCTTTGAACCGGCGCTGGCAGGCCCGTGAGCTCCTGGTAGCGACGCTGGGCGTACATGTGCCGCAAGCCGTGTGGCACAACCCCCATCCCCTTCTTCGTGATCCCGTACTTGCCGCACACGTAGTAGAAGTGGTTCTGCATCTGCTCGTAGTCCTTTCCAGGGACCGCCAGGCGCAACAAGCGATGGTTGCGGGCCAGCCGCTTGGCTCGCTCCAGTGCGTCTTGCTGCCACGCACGCAGCGTCGGATCTTCCGAGAACGGCACCGTCCTGGATTTCCCCCCCTTTGCGCCGCCGCGCGAGTCACCCCTGATGTGCAGGAAGTCTCCCAGATCCCCGCTGACCGGCTCCGCGTGAGTCGCTTCGGCCGCACGAAGGCCAAATGCGTACTGCAGTTCCAGGCACATCGCCACAACCGGGTGTTCTTCACGCATCTTCTCAATCACCTGCATTGGATCGACTCCTTTCACCGACCAGGTCTTCGGCTCCAGAGCCACCTTGCTGGTGCGCATGGCCACCAGATCAATCCCGTGGTCGTTCAACCAAGTGAGATACGCGCCGTCGCGCGGCACCACTCCAGGGCGATTCATCAGCGTCGTCATCACCCGAAGGCTGCTCACCTTGTTCTGAATCGTTCCGTACGACTGGCCCTCCTTCACCCAGCGCTTGATCAAGGCAAGAACATGCTTGCGCCCCACCTCGCTTAGATTGCGAACCGTCATTCGTTCCTCCTTCAGTTCGCGCATGGCTCGAATCAGTGCTTCCTTGTGCTGGGTCTGCGTTGTTTCAGACATGGAACGCTTGCGGCCCGTGCCTGCAGGAAGATTTCCCTTTTCAAACAGGTAGATCACCTGCGCAATGATGTCGTGCTTGTGCACGTGCTCCGCGCGTTCCGCCACAGCCGCCAGGACGCCCGTATGGCGTTTCCTGTTCGCGGCCGTCGTCTTTTGCGCTTTCAGGTCTGCACTGATCTGGCGATTCACTTCCCTAGCGCGCGCGCGCTCCTGCAAGCGGCGCTCGCGGCGCCCCTCCTTCGACTCGGGCAGATCGCCACCATCTCCAATGTTGGTTTCCTCTTTCGCCATCAGTTGCTCCTCATCGTTGCGGGGTCGACCCGGGTCCCAGAATCCCAGCGCCTGCGATCTGCGTCACGCTGGTGCCACCAGTGAATGCGTTCTTCCCTTGCAATGGCTCCGGACCGCCCATCAAGGCCTCCGCCGCAAAGGCAACAGAACAACGCACGCACGTCAACATCGAGCCTTTCGGCCCCTCTACAGATTGGGTTCCAGGTTTTGCGCCTCCTGGCAGGCATCTCTCAAGTCTTGGTCCTTCGCCGGGTACGTTAGTAATCCATCCTGCCGTCACGGGAAGCGACTCCGTGGGGCAACCCTCTTGCGAGGGGCACCCTGAACCAGTGAGTGGGTTCAGGGGGGGTAACTGACCTCCAAGGTCAGGGCCGTTTCCGGTTGGCCAGCCTCAACCAGCTATTCGCTGATCTCGTGACTTCACTTGCCAGGAGGACTTGTCCCCTGACCCGTTCCGCTCGCGCTCTTTCCCGTCATTCCCTTTGTAGGCCCCTCTGGGCTCCCAGCTCTGCCAGGCGGATTGACTTGCCACTCAAGGTGGGCGCGTGCGTCGGCACGTGAAGTAGTTGCTTGATACCCCGAAGGGTCGCCGGCTCAGGTGCTTCTGTAGAGAACAACACGTGAAGGCGGGTCCAGTCTTTGGACCTGATGGATTGCTAGAGGGCTAAGCCCCAATGGGGCCGCCACTTCCTGTCCGCATCGCGGGACAAGCCGCTGGGTCACTGACCCGGTTTCGGACCGCTTGGTCCTGGCGCGTGCCTCTCAAAGTGGAGAGGTACGGCTTGCTCCATCTTGGGAGCGGTAGAGGCAGGCGCTGGGCCCGCGAAACATCACGTGGATGTAGTGGCTCGGACTCTATCGGCCATCTTGAGAGGCTGCAACCGAATCGGGCCAGCTGTTGGCAAGTGTTCTTGCACTCGGAGGTTGTCCACAGTTGCACGGCGACTCTCATTCTCACGATCCTTCCTTTAGCGCATCCCGGCAGGGCTTGTAAATACAGGGCCTTGTCATCACTCACTCTTCGATGGTTCCCTTGAATCTGCGCCTTTCGTGAGGTGTGGACAACCGGCCCACTGTTGGCTCGATAGCCGCGTCAAGAGATGCGGACTGCATGACGTGTCGTGCTCTTCAAGTTGGGGAAGGCCTGGCTCCGAATGTGTGGTCGCCCGACTCTGCTGGCACCCCTGCAGGGGCGCTCGAACCGCGCCCACATGTGGTGTGAGGCGGGAATCAATCTCGGAATGCAGCCCTAGTACCGAAACCCCCCTCTTTCGGTATCTGCGAGCCGTCGCACACGCGGCGAAATACCGAACCCCCCCCTCTTTCGGTACCTACGATCTGCGGCAAGCGCCGCGAAATACCGAAACCCCCCCTCTTTCGGAATTTCGTTGACGATTTTCTGGCGCGCGCGCCAAAACTGGACCGGATCGCGCGACAAGCCTGCTCAGTTCTCGAAGAATTCCCTGTCCGCACACGTTTGTGCTTACTTGAAACAGGAGAGTCCCTTGAAACGCGATCTGCCCCTTGCCTACGGCGCCCCACGCGCTTCCATTACCGTGGCCACGCGCGCCATCGATGTCGGCTACGCCAATACGAAGTACACCCTTGGGCGCAAGGTGATCTTCAATGAGGCCATGATTGAGACTGGCACCTTTCCATCGATCGCAGCATCAATCCCTCGCAGCCGCAAGCTGGAGTACAAGCCTGGAGACCAAGCGAGCGATGGGTGCCTGACTGAAATCGACGGAGCCCTCTACTTTGCTGGCAAGGGCGTCGCTATGCACTTGAAGGGCTCACAGCCTCGTCACGTCCTTGCCGACTACAGCACGACTCCGAACTACCTTGCCCTCATGCATGGTGCGATGCACTACATGCTTGAGGACGCTGGCAACCCGCAGGAGCTGGTGATTGAGCACCTGGCTTTAGGACTGCCCCTGAATAACTACTCTGAATACCGGACCCGCCTCGTCGAACTCGCGAAGGGCACGCACTTCATCGGATCTGTCGACAGTGCTGCCGGCACTCGTACGGTGCGTGTTTTGAACGCTTACGTCCTGATGCAACCGTTTGGCGCTCTTGCAAACCTCGGGCTCACCCAAGGCTTGGGCCTTGAGGGTTGGAACCTGGTGATTGATGTTGGAGGTGGCACCGTCGACTACCTCGTTTCCAGGGATCGCCAGCCCAACCTCACGCGTTCTGGTGCCCACTCCGGTTCGATGCTGGAATGTGCGCATGCCGTGGCCAAAGAGATCGATCCTGGCTTGGTGAAGAACTACCAGATCGTTGAAGAAATCGACCAGGCCATTCGCCTGCGCGCTGAAACCTTCGAGGTTGCTGGACGGACGTACTACTTGGCGAACTATGCGGCGGCGATTGACGCCGTCTTGCGCACCGCCTACGAAGCGATGCTTGCGAACGTCGGCGACTTCGCGGACTTTCGAACCATCCTGATCTGTGGCGGTGGCGCCGAGGTGTTCCACAGCTTCTTGGTCCGTCATGTTCCTTCGCTCGAGCGTCGGATCAAGATGGATGCTGGCGCGATCTTTTCGAATGTGAGGGGATTCCACATTGCGGCCGAGGCCATCAGTGAGGCGGCATCCGCCGCGGTCTGAGAGAAACGAGGGATACGGACATGGACACCTTGCCTAACGATGCCGGACACGGCCAGGATGACGATGACGTCGTCTCCGAAGTTCGCGTTACTCCCCGGATCTACAAAGACGATCCGTTCGGTGTTTACGAAGTCCTCATCGGCATCTCACCAAAGAAGCGAAACGTCGTCGCTCGCGAGTTGATGACTCTCGGGCTTGTGTTCTTGCGGCAGAAGCACGGGCCGTCTGATTCGCGCGCGGTACCGCTGTCCATGGGGCACATGGCCAGTGCGTCCACTTTGGGGGCAACACCTGTGCGCAAGTCAGCCAAGCGGCGCGCGACGCCTGTGGTTGCGACCGCGGAGGCGGCTCGAGACGCCAAGGATGGAGCGGCCGCCTTCACGTCGCTCTTCGGGGGCGCCCTGGACGCGATGGCAGGGACAGAGGTCGCAACGGGTTGATGGGAGTCAGCACATGAGAGGGCCGGCTTGTCCGGCCCTTTTCGTTTCCGGGCGCCCTTGACATCAAGGGGATCCATGAGAACCTGATTGCATCGAAACCAAGTTTCTGGACCTGAGATGCCCTACCTGACCCAACTCGACCTGACTGCCGCCGATTTCCGCCAGCACTGCGAGCTGGAGCCGGCAATTGCGAAAGAGCCTCACTGGCTGCTGAGTGCTCTCTATGGCCGCGACCTGCTGAAGATGAAGCTGCGCCTGGTCTCCCCCGGCATGAGCGTGCCGGATTGGAAGCATGCCTCCTACCTGGACCCGCAACTGGAACGCATGGTCGACGAACTCGGCTTGCGCGACGCTCCGAAGCCGCGAACCCTTTGTGAGAAACTCAGGTACATCAAGACTGCTACTGCGTCAATGGTTGCCTTGAGCAAGGGCGAGCCGCTTCCCGCTTGGAGCTACGCCTGATCGAATCGAACATCCTATGAGCACCTTCCAATTCATTCTTTCCTGCGTGGTGGGCATTGTCATGCTGGTCACGGTTGCCGCCCTCACCCCCGGGCGCGGTACGACGAACCCTGAACCCGATGAGGACGGTGGGGATGACGATGCTCGCACCCGCGTCGACCGGGCCGTTACGCATGATCACGGGTCAATCGATCGTTTCGGCAACCACGACGACTACTGACTCAGCGCCTTCCTTGGGCGCACCTTCTTGTCGTCGGGCTCAGACGGCGCGCGAAGGCCAAAAAAAAACCCCGGCACACGAGATGTGTGGCCGGGGTTCTTCATTCCGCTTGGCGATTGACCCGCCTCGTTAGAGGCTTGGGCTTGCGCTGGAGCTTAGGGGAGTTCGGGGGTCGCCTTCTTCTTCGGCGCCTTCTTGAGGACCGTGACCTTGGCTTTGAGCCAGGCGCGATCATCAATGGCGTCGATCAGATGCTCGCCCACTTCATTGAAGTGCACGTCCTCGATGCGGCGTGGCTCCTGCTCGGGGCCGGCGCTCAGATCGATGAAGTAGGTGTCGGAGGCACGGTCGTAGCCGAGCATCACGGTACCTTGGAACTTCGCAGTTTTCACCTCGGCCGTGATCGCGGGGGCGATGAGAGCAGAGTCGGACTCTTTCGGGTCGATGAAGTTGAGGTTGGTGGCGCCGGCGTCCACCAGCACGTTCACCACTCGGCGCATGCCACCGTCGACACGCAGCTTCTCCATCTGCTCGATCATGTCGCGGAGATAGGGATTGCCGATCTCGGTGTAGGCAACCGAGAAGCGGTCGTTGATCGCGAGGTAGCGCCCTTGCCACTTGGCCGGGAAGAACGTCTCGGCACCGGTGAGCATGATGGTGCGGCTGCCGCGGTCACTCGGATCGTCGGAACCATCGGCGGCCGTGCCGTCGAACCGGCGCAGCTTGTAGAACTTGACTTCTACCTTGTCGCCAACGGCAACCGGTGCGCTCAGATGCTCCGTCGCCACGACACAGAAGGAGGATGGGCCGCTCTTGATCAGCGTGAACTGCTCGTCCTGCTCGACCACTTTGCCTTCAGCTGGAGAGAGGTAGTTCACTCCGCCGAGCATGTTGTGGCTGATCTCGCCTGTGTAGGTGGACCATTTGTAGCGACGGATGTTGGCACCCACGTGGGCGCTGATCACGGACTTGAGCCAGGTGGCGGCTTGTTCTTTGAGGTTCATGGTGTTTTCCAGTAGAAAACGCCGGAAGCCTCGTACCCGACCGGGTAGTGAGGCTACCCGGCGGGTTGGTTGAATGTCGCCACACGGGCGACGCAGTGCGGCAAAAGCCGACAACGAAGAGGATTTTTCCTCAGGCGGCTGCTTGTGTCGCTTTGATCGGCTCAGTTGTGCTGGTGCACATGGCCTCCAGCCAGTCCTGGCAGTAGGCGGCGCCGTGCACGCCGTGCGTGCGCACCGCGCGAACTCGCGTCATCGACACGTTCATCTGTCTGGCCAGGCATTGGATGGTTTTGCCGTGTTGTCGCATCAAGCGGCGTACCGCCTCGGGCGACAGGTGATCAGGGCTGGAGGGCCGGTTCAACTGGCGACTCGCTGTCGTAGAACTTGCGGGGCACGTAGTCTTTGATCGGCCAACCGTGTTCGGTGCTGAGCTCCATGGCATAGGCCAGGGCTCGCGAGTGTCGGCCGTGATCCCCAACGCATTCGACGCCGCCGCCCTTGAGGTGGACGTAGACGGAGAAGAACGTCGGGTTCTCGTAGTCGGGTTCGACGTAGCGCTGATCGCTGCCGTCCTGGAGCAGGTCGCTCACGGGTTGGATTTCGATGGCGTCGTAGAGGTGGGTATGTCCCTGGACGATGCCCTCGAAGAAGCGGTCATCCAGGTCCGGGGTGATGGTGTTGGTCATGGTGGTACCTAAGGCAAAAGGCGCACCGCCCAGCAGGTGGTGGTGCACCCGATGGGTTGAGTTGATGGCTGCCATGTGGGCAGCGAAAACGGCTGTGCCGGATTCCTTCAGCCCCCGGCAGGGGGGGGCTCAAGGAATCCACCTGATCGCTGGGATCAGGTGGAGCCGTTGGCGCAGTGGCGCCGCACCGGGATCAGTGCCGCATCGAGTAATCCACTGGCGTCTGATTGGTGCGGACGAGGATCCAGTCACGCATTGATTCTCGAGCCGCGGCGATGACATCGCGCAGCTCCTCGGGCTGATCGCCCAGGTCATGTTCCAAGCTCGGCACCTTGATGAGGTAGCCGGCGGGTGTTTCGATCTGAACACATTGGGCTGCGTCTTCACTGAGCAGCAGCATGGTCCAGTCGTCGAGCATGCCGGGTCGAAGATCCAGCGTTCCAGGAGGTGGGGCCCAAGGCATCGTCATGCTGCACAGACCTCCTGCACCTCGGCGCGCTGCGTCATGATGCTCTGCCCGTTGTAACTCACCTCCCCCACTCGCGTGAAGAGGCTCTGCGAGCGCTCGATCGCTTGCGCGAGCGCGATGCGTTGCAGGGCGATGACGTCACGAGCTGAGAGGCTTTCGAGTGCGCGATCGCTGCTGAACAGGATCGCGGCCGTCTGGCCCTTCTGGGTATGGCGGATAGTGAGGTCGATGCTGCCCAGATTCGCGCCGACCGTCGTCATCACGAAGCCATTGCGGACCTCGTAGTCGAATCTGGCGAGCTCGCTCTTGGCCTTTTCGTGCGTCACCTGGTAAACGCCCACCTCGCTGACCAGGTAGGTTCGGGCTTCGCCGTCCATCTTCAACGCGGCCAGCGATTCAGCGCTGTAGCGACCGTCAATGTACAGGGGCGTGAGATGGGTACCGTAGGCGCGCACGATCCAGAGGAAGGCCATGCCGGGCGCGAACATTTCGATCAGGGCCTGACGGTCGTGTTTGTAGAAGTCCTGCTTGTAGTGGGTGAGCAGCGGGTATCCCGGCTCTTCCACCACCGAGCGCATGCGCTCAAAAAGAACATCGGATGGGTGGCTCATTGCTTGTTCTCGATGGAGGGAACACGAGCCCCCTCGGGAGCTTGTGTCCCTGAGGGTTGTTGGATGGCGACGCAGGGTCGCCGAACAGTGCAGCGCACTGAGGTGGTTGGATTGTCAGAGGGAGGGCACGAGTGCGCAAGCGAGCCGGTCCAGCCGGGCTTGGTGGGACCCCATAGGGAAAAAAGAAAAGCCCCCCCACATTGCTGCGGGGGGGCTTTGGACACGTGGCCTCAGGCGGCCATCGCCATACGGTTGACGTGATTCGACACGGCCATGAATTCCCGAACGGTATTCAGGATTTGCGTGCCGCGCTTCGTCGCGAGTGCTTGCATCTTCGCGCCCGGGGTCAAGCGGTTGAACCACAGGACGTTCTGGATGGGAACACCGGCTTGAATCAGCACCGGCGTGGACAGAGGTTCACGGATCTGGGAAACGGAATTCGTTGCGGTCATGGGGACTCTCCAAAG
Source organism: Hydrogenophaga sp. (assembly GCF_025699295.1). GTDB lineage: Bacteria > Pseudomonadota > Gammaproteobacteria > Burkholderiales > Burkholderiaceae_C > Hydrogenophaga. The sequence goes on from NZ_JAILWB010000008.1 coordinate 104,119, forward strand.
TGTTACCGGGCACGTCGCCCCTTGTGCACTCTCCGCAGAGAAAGCACACAAGGAACGACGCGCGCCGGGAACGAGAGATCCACGACCAGATGGGCAAGTCACCAACCGGCCAGTGCCAGGCACCAATCGGTTGTGACGCCAGGCGTAGCACTGCGAGCAGCGCTACGTCTCATGGCTTGCTGCATCTGTTTCAGGCAGCGGCTTCGAAACCGAAGCCATGGGTAGAGGCGATTGCAGGAATCGCAAATGGTGCGAGCACCAAGGTAAGGGCCATTCTATGGCGCCTACTCGCCTTCGTGCATGCGTGCCGGTCGTCTCTGTTGCATCTGGCACGCTCGCCGCTGCGCACCGTCCTATGCGCGTGCATATTGCACGCTCTGGCCGCGTGGGGAAAAGAAAAACCGCCTACAGACACGTGTCTGCGGGCGGCTTGTGGGTTCGAGCCTCTCGGGCTCTCGAACAGGGCGCTTGCGCGCTGCTGAGCTACTCGCTCATAGCGAACGCTGCGAGCTCCTTCTGGCGCTGTTCGCGATTTCGGCGATTCTTCTCGACGAGCTTCTTGTTGTCCTCGCCAAGCCAGTGATTGACGACGAGTGCTGCTGCGATACCCAGAAGCATGAAGAGTTTCAGGAAATCGAGGCCAGACATGAGGTGTTGAAGCAATTGCTGCATTGTGATGTTTCCGATTTTAGGGGGGTCCCCAATAAACGCAAGGTGTGGTCTTCGCTGGGGCGCAACATTTAGCTGCGCCCGCTGCGTCGACGTGCCTCGGACCGGACCACGGTGTATGCAATGCTTCTCATGGTCTTGAGTTGCCGGGCTTCGGCTTCTTCCGCACTGTCGTTCGCCAGCTCGACCTCGCGCTCGGCGAAGCGATTGGCCAACGCGTAGAACGCGACGAACCAGGCGACGGAAAACGCCACGACGATGCCATCCGAGAACTTGTAGCCGACGAGCGCGAGAATCGTCGAGCCAAGCATGGAGAAGTCATGGGTGAGTTCTCGCATGCGACTCACGGCAGCTGCCGACTGGTCGAGTTCTTCGAACTTGCGTCGAAGCGCGGGCCCTACAGTTCGCCACAGCAGTACCGCAAGAAGCGGCACCAGTGCGACAAGCGCAAGGATTTTCCAAAGGGTCATTTGTACTCCTTGTTTTTGGTTGTGAAACCTGCCAAGGAGCACCCCTGACGGGGTGTTCCCGTCAGGGTGGTGAATGCGTGCGCTGGGGCACGCGTCTGTCGCAATTGCGAAAGGTGGCCAGAAGTCTACGGGCTGGCGCGGAGCCGTGCCAGCCATCTGGTCCAGTGCGCGGCGGCCTACTTCGACGCGAACTCGGCCGGGTCGTGTGCGCTGTGCGAGCCCTTCGATCGCTGGCTGAGGAAGATGACCGCTCCCACGCCTCCCCGAGCCCAGTACATGCCGTTTTCCTCATCGGCGATGCCGACGCTTGGGGGCAAACACTCGTCCCAGCCGTCGAATTGACCGAAGGCCGGCGCGATGGCCCAGCGCTTTGCGCTCGGCGCGTCGGGGTTGTGCACACGCTCCGCGGCCGTGGGGTGTTGGCTCACAAACCGAGGGTCGAGCAGGTAGTACAACCAAGCCTCGTCAGGCCCGAGGCGAAAGAACTGGAAATTGCAGTTCGGCGCGTGGCCAGGCGCAACCGAATAGCGAGGAGCTTCTTCGTCGCTCACCGGTTTTCTTGCCGCGGGCGTCGCCGGTTCTGGGAACAGCCCCGTTTCTTGTAGTTCCAGCTGTGATTGCTGCGTCTGGTGGCCCTGCTGCATGCGGGCGATCTGCGCCCAGCGCCTACCCGCTGCCTCGCTCTGCTGCCGTTGGTAAGCCTCTTGAGCCGCGCGGATGCGCTGCTCGCGCTCCTCCAGGCGTCGCTGCGCGCTGGCCACCAGTCCCTTCATGTCTGGGTGGAATCCCCAGCGGAAGGTCACCGTTTGGTTGATCGCGGCCATTGCGTCCTCGCGCGTGCGCGTGCCTGCGGGCCAGTTCGGCGCAACGATCAAGCTGCCGTAGGCGCAGTTGGGCGGCAGATCTTGCAGCGCCAGGACGCCACTTTCTCCAACCTGGACAAACAGCGCGAGCGGCACACCACTGTCCAGGCTTGCGGTGGCCACCGGGTGGTTCTTTGGCGCGTGCTCGTGCCACAGCAATGGGCCGACCAGCCGTACCGGCCATTGCACCAATTCGCCATCAAGCGGCAGGACAGCGCTGCTCACGCGCGTCTTGTAGTCTGGCAATCGAAGGGCACCCTTGGCTTGCATCGCGCGCAGCCACTCGATACCCAAGGCTCGCGCAAGGTTCTCGGCCCCTGCGGCGCACTCAGGACGCTCCTGCGCGGCCTCGTGCGCGAAATGCCACTCCTTCTCCTCCCCCTTTCTGGCCACGAGCGGGCTGTTGCAGGTCGGACAGAAGCAGCCACACGCAGCTCCCTTGGGGACATCGCCGACAAAGCGAACCACCCCCTGGGCGTCAAGAGCCATGATCAGAACGGATGACATAGGGAAGCGCGCCTTCCTCGCTGTTGCTCAGGGTTCGTAGCCCGACAGGGACTCAAAGCGCGTGAGCGAGTTCAAGAATGCCAGCTTGACGGTGCCGGTGGGGCCGTTGCGTTGCTTGGCGATGATGACCTCGGCCACGCCTGGCTCCTTGCAAGCGTCCTTTGTGTAGTACTCGTCTCGGTAGATGAACATGATGATGTCCGCATCTTGTTCAATGGCGCCCGACTCGCGCAGGTCGCTCATCATGGGGCGCTTGTCGGCGCGGGCCTCAACGCTTCGGTTCAACTGCGAGAGCGCGATCACCGGGCACTGCAGCTCCTTGGCCAGCATCTTCAGCCCTCGCGAGATCTCCCCAATTTCCGAAGCGCGGTTGTCGCCGTCGTTGCTGCCCGACATCAGCTGCAGGTAGTCCACGACGATGAGGCCCAACCCCCCGGTCTGGCGGGCAAGGCGGCGTGCATTGGCGCGCAACTCACTGGGCTTGAGGCCCGGGGATTCGTCGATGTGCAGCGAGACGTTGCGCAGCTTCTCTATCGCCTCTGTGAGGCGGGGCCATTCCTCATCCGTGAGCTTGCCGGTTCGAAGGTTTCCCTGGTTGATGCGTCCAATCGATCCCACGACGCGCACGGCCAGCTGCGAGGCGCCCATTTCCATGGAGAAGACAGCGACGGCCTTGCCCTCGTTGAGTGCGACGTTCTCGGCGATGTTGATAGCTAGCGAGGTCTTCCCCATGCTCGGGCGTGCAGCCAACACGATCAGGTCGCCCGGCTGCAGGCCTGAGGTCATGCGATCGAGGTCGATGAAGCCGGTGGGAAGGCCTGTGACGTCCTGCGGGTTGTCCGCGCGCGCGCTCACCTCATCGATGAGGGCGGCGACGAGGTTGGTCATCGACTGAAACCCGGCCTTCAATCGAGAGCCCTGCTCACCGATGGAGAAAACCTTTTGCTCTGCCTGGTCGAGGATGGTGGCCACGTCGCGCCCTTGCGGATTGAGCGCGGTGGTCGCGATCTCATCACTTGCGGCCACAAGGCGGCGCAGCACCGAGCGCTCGTGCACGATCTCGGCGTAGCGGCGGATGTTGGCCGCGCTGGGCACGTACTGAGCGAGCGAGTTGAGGTAGACCAGTCCTCCCGCGGCATCTTCCTTGCCGTGCGACTGCAGCCGCTCGAAGACCGTGACCACGTCTGCTGCCCTGCTAGCGTTGATCAGCTGCTCGATGGCCTCATAGATCAGGCGGTGTTCGTAGCGGTAGAAGGCTCCCGGGGTCAGCATGTCGCCCACGCGGTCCCAGGCGGCGTTGTCCAGCAGCAGGCCGCCGAGCACGCTGGACTCCGCTTCGATGGAGTGCGGGGGAACGCGCAAGGCCCCCAAGTCGCTTGGTACGTCGAAGCCCGCAGGCGGATCCTGGGGGATTGTTGGTCGTGCAGCGCGGTGCGCTCGCGGCGCCGGCGCGGCGGGCGAGAAGGTTGGATCGAACAATCCATCCGGTGGCGTGCCCAGCGAGCCGATGTCGTCAAAGTCTTCAATGCTCACTCGTTGCCTCCTTGGATTCGGCTGCGCGGCGGCGCGCTGGGCGCTCATCTGTCGTTTCTGCATCTGGAGCGTCGGCCGCAATGCATGCGATGCCGGCGGCTCGGGCAATCACGCGCAGCGCCTCCAGTGTTTTGAAGCCCGCGCGCAGCTTCACTTGCTCCTCGTCCATCTCGCGCAGCCACTGTTGGATGAGCGTGTTGCGGATGACCGATGGGCCTTGCGCGCCGCCATAGTGGATGCCGGGGACGTTGGCCGCGCCGCGCGGCTGACGGGCCTGTCCGGCGTGCAGCCCGGCGAAGGCGCGCTTGAAGACGAGGTAGACCGAGGCGCTTTCCATGGGGAGAAAGTGCTCGTTCTTCACCTCCTGCCCTGGCGCAGGGCGCTTGCCTTGACGCGAGGGGAACAGTGGCCCCTGAAGGCTGTGCAGCTTGAGGAAGGCCGAGCGCTCATAGAGCGTGGTGAAGGTGGCTGCCTTTAGGGTGAGCATGCGTTCGCGCAGAGCGACCCACGGCAACAAGGATTCGCAAAGGCGCGTGCTGAGCGTGATGCTTCGCGATTGCAGGGTGCGCGAGGCGGGCACGGTGAGCACCACCGGTGCCAGCGGCATACGCGCAGCGCAAGGGTTGTCTATAGCCGGGTCATCGACGTTGAGATCGCACGCGGGCGCTGTGCCAGGCAGCAGCGTGCCTTGGCCGGCATCCTGCATAGCCTTCAGGATGTTGAGCCCTCCTGCGCCGAGGTCTGCGAGCTTGAGGTTGATCAGTTCAGCGCAGGTGATGCCCGTCTCGGCAACGAGTGCGACGGCCGCGCGGTCGCGCAACAGCCACCACTGGCGAATACTGTCCGTGCTTGGGGCGAAGGTCTGGCGCAGCTGGCGGGTGTTTTGCAGCCGAGCGAGCAGGCCTGGGGGCAGCACGGCGCCTTGAGCATCCTGTGCGTTGTATTCGGGCTGGAGCTCTTCAAGCGTCGGGACGTCCTCGATCCAGCCTTTGGTTTTGGCGGTTGAGTAGACGCCCTTGAGCACGCGAAAGTACCTCACGCGGGTGAGGCTGGACATGCTCGATGGATTACGGGCTGGTCGGTGCTTGCGCCGAAGGCTGGGGGCTGGGCCGTCCAGAAAGGCGCGGATCGTCTCTGCGCTTGCGTCACTCCAGTGCAGCGCCTGTCCGGCGAGCCATGTGCACCAGGCGCCCCAGAGCACTTCGTTGGCGCTGATGGAGCTGGGAGCCATGGGTCTCGGCTGCTGGGTGCGGCAGATCTCGCTCCACAGCTGCACGGCTTGCAGGTGGTTGGGTGCATGCGGGTTGGCGCGGCCGCTGGCTGGGGGGGTTGGCGCGGGCGTCTCAGGCTCTCGCTCGGGCCGCTCAGGGTGAATGCGCGGTCGGCCGCGTTTGCGTGGGGCGGTGCTGCTCATGGCTGTGTTCGGGGGCGTTGACGTTGTGAGATGGGTCTGATGCCGGTGACTTGCTCGACGGCGGAAATGGCTTGATTGAAGACCTGGTGGCACAGCTTGGGGGCGAGCTTGTGCATCTGGTGCAGGTTGTTCATGGCCTTGACCTGATGCGTGAGCAGGGCTTCCATGGCCTCGATGTCGAACTCCTGGCCAAAGCGCCCATCGGGCAGTGCGCTGCGCTGGCCAGGGGGTAGCAGGGTGAGCAGCAGCAGGGACCATTGATCGGGGATGGGGGCCAGAAAGTGCATCCAGAACGGCCACTGCGCGGTGAGGGCGCCGAGGTAGGCCCGGCACTCTGGGATGGCGTGAATGGGCCTGGGGTCTTCGTTGTAGCCGTCGAAGGCGAGCAGCACGGAGCCGGCGAAGCGGCGAGCGTTTTCCTCGGAACTTGAGAGGTGCAAGAGGGTGTCCAGGCTGCTGCCCACGCCGGGCTGCATCAACTCCTCGCGTGCGATCACAAGGCAGATGGCGCCGGCATCTGTGGGGATGACGTCAAGGCTCTTGCCGAGGTAGAGGTGGGGGATGGGGCTATTCACTGGGGTACGTACGAAAACTAGGTTTCGGTGAGTTGGTCTTGAATAAAACATATATGAATAGCTAGCTGCGTCAAGCCCAACTCCCCCTCTTTCCTGATAAACCTCGTCGTTCGATGCGCCAGGGCGGCGTGGGGCTCGCGGCGGCCCGGCGCCATAGATGTGAGGTGGGCGCTAGGAGGGGGGAAGGTCGGGCAATAGGGCCCCCCTCTAACCAGGGCATCTCAGGATCGCGTGTCTTGGTGGGCGCGGGCAGATGGCTAGTTATATATGTTTTATTAGAACGGGGTGCGCCGGCGCAAACTTGGTTTTCTGCCACCGGCCACCGGGCGAGGGCCAGCCCCGCTCAACAACCCATTGCACCCCCGTTGGCCAGGGTTGTCAGGCACCCACATCGCCCTATCGTTGAAGCCTTGTTTCGCACGCCCATCAGCGATGAACTTCAAACTCCTTGACCTGCTGCGCCTGTCGCCCAAATCCCGCGCCTTCGCCCGCTCTGCGGGCACCTCCCAGTTCCATGACACCAGCGTCATGACCTACCCCCTCAGCTCGCTCACCGAGAGCGAGCAGCGCGCCCACCACGCCGGCGACCTGGCCATGCTCAACGCTGCGTTGCGTGAAATCTCGCGCCTGTCCCCGGACAACCCCATCCTGCAGCCAGAGGTCGCACGCAGCATCTACGAGAGCGGCGTCACCACATTCCGCGACCACGGCTGGAAGGCTGCCATCCATCTCGAGGTGGACCCCCACAGCGTGCACAACGAGCACCTCATCGACTTCGAGGGCCGCCGCCAACGCCTGATCACCGCCCTCGCCGCCTCCCCCATCGAGCACCAATACTCGCGCTTCCTGCTTCTGTTTCGTAAGGTCCAGATCTCCTGGCGCGGGCGCATCTACCCCACCCTGCACGCCGCCACCGCCGCCAAGAACGCCGAACTCGCCCGCCTGCGCGCCTGCAGCCTGGGTGATGCACTGGAGCAGCGCCCCGTGCGCGCGTGATCACCATCCCCACCCAAGGTCCCAACATGCCCTCTGCAAACCACTTCCAGCGCGAGTTCACCCGCCTGCGCTTTGACCACGCAAGCAACCTCGGGCAGTGCTTCATCCGCGCACGCATCAGCGCAGAACAAGTGCTGGTGCTGTGCACACAGCTGCGCGAGTACAGCGGCCCGTCCATCACCAATGCCGTCGAGTCCATCGTCACCAACGCGCTTGAGGAGCTCGCCCGCTGCAACGCCCTGGCCCCACTTGTGGCTTCTCACCCGCGCTGGCATTTCTGGCGCCGTGCGCCCAAGCCCGCCGAACTCGTGGCCCTGGCGCGCGAGCGCTTGGTCTGGGTCGAGCACTACACACGTGGCTGCGCCATTGGTCCCGACGCTACCTGGGCACTCGTGGTGAACCCCAGCGACGCTCCCCAGTGGCACTACGCCAAACCCAGTGCGCTGGCCCGGCGCTTTCGCGTGGGCGCCGACTTCTTCGACGTCGCCGACTCCAGACTGACTTTTAGCCCCTGAGCCGCATCCCGCCCGCAGCCACGGCGCCCAACAAAAAAGGCCCCCTGTCGAGAGACAGGGGGCTTTTTCTTGGAACCTCACACCGCTTGATGCTCAGGCCAGCTGCGCCTGGCGCGCACGCATCAGCCTCAGCTCAGGCCTGCGCCGCAAAGCATGCTGCAGCACCCGAAGGTTGCCGCCGAAGTTGGCCACCGCCTCGCAGGCTGGAAATGCCTGCTCGCGTTCGCTCGGGTGGGCACCCAGCAGCTGGCGCAGCGCGGCATCAGCCTCGCCTCGGGTGAGGATCGCCGCCTCGCGCATGCCGAAGAGCACGCGCGCGTAACGCCGCTCGCGCCCGCTGGCGTCAAGCTCGACCCGCGCACGAGCGGCCGCCGGCGCCAACAGATCAAAGAGACCCGCGTGCAGTCGACGCTCGTTGCCACTGCAGCCACGGCGCATCGCCTGCCCAGCTAGCGCCAGCGCCACAAGCGCGAAGATCTCGCCGTAAGGCGACTGCCCGTACGAGCCTGGCCAACTGGTCTTTCCGTGGGCCGCCAGAAGGAGCCGTGCGCGCCCTCGATCGCCCAGCAACGCGCGCGCGCTCGCAAGCGTCTCGGCCAGCGCGTCCTCGCTCACACGCGTGCCAAGGCACATGCGATTGAGCTCGAGCAAGCCTTGTGCGAGCGCATCGCTGCAGCTTTGCAGCTGGCGTGCATAGCCAGCGATCTGATGTTGGTCATGGTCATTCATGTCAATACAGGAATAGAGCCAGACCCCCCGCGCCAAGCGCAAGTGGCCCGGCAGGGGATAGATGAACGCAGCGCGCACCAAAGACGAGGCGTCCTGCGAGTGAAGGTCAAGAATGCCTTGACGAATCGTCGAAACGATAGTGCTCGCACTGTAGCGCCGCGCGCACACCGTGTCCGCTCGTGCGGTCCGCTGCCAAGCGTCCTTCCCGGCGAACCAGCGAACTGCCTTTGTGCGCTCCACCCACGCAGTTATCCACTGTTACTGGGGATAACTCGACCTCAAGCGCCCTCCTTCGCAGATCAAACCCTTGCGCGTCAACGGCTGGCATTAGGTTGCTCGCTTTTTAGGCATGGCGGCTTTCCATGGTTGCTGGCCACTCGAGCCGAGGCGAAAAAAAACCCCCGAGCCTTTCGGCTTCGGGGGGTTTCACAAACGGCTCTAAGCCGCCTCGGCCTCCATTGCTGAAGTGCCAACTGTCGCTTTGTCGAGGTCCAGCTCGGCCTCGATCTCGCGTTGACGCGCGCGCGCCGCCTCAAGCTCGTCGCGGAACTCGAAGTCCATGTCGAGCATCGCCTGGATGCCGGCGAGTTCCTCGGTCTTGTGACCGAATTCCTCACGCAGGTCCTGCGGCCACTTCACGAAGTCCTTGAAGGTCTCGTAAGCAGCCAGGCCGACGCCGCTCATGTCCGCCATCTGCGGTCGGTTGACGCGCACTCGCATGCCCGTCGACGTCTCCCGCAGGATCAGGTCGGTCGTGCCGCCCCAGCGTGAGGCTTCAAGCACGAAGTTGCCGATGCGCGCGATCACGGTGTCGCCACCGTTGATCTTGCTCACTGCCCTCAATGCCATCCCCACAGCCAGGTAGTTGTCCGTCTCGCCCGCCATTGCCGCCGCTGCTGTTGCCAGCATTGGTTGGAAGGCAACCTCGGGCGTGATCGCCGCGGCTTCTCGGGAAACCCCCTCGACCTTGGCCATGTTTTTCTCGATCCAGTTGAGCCGCTGCTGCAGGTCGGCCTTGCGGCGTCCCATCTTCCAGCGATCCTGCTCAAAGTGGTCAAACTTCAACGAGAGCTTTTGCACCTTCGCGTCCACCGTTGCCTTCTCAAGCACCAGCGGATTGCCCGACGCAATCGCCTTGATCTCCGCGTAGGACAGCGCCGTCATGGAGATGTCCTCCACGGTGCGCAATCCCTGCTCGGCCGTCATCACCTGGTCGATGAATCTCGCCTTCACGTCCAGCAGGTTCCAGCTGTAGCTGTCGAACGAGCCTTCGGTCACGTAGCGCCAGAGTTCGATGCTTTCACATTCGTTGCCCTGACGGTCCGCGCGTCCGTCTCGCTGCTCGACATCCGACGGGCGCCATGGGGCGTCAATCTGATGCAGTGCCTTCAGCCTGGTTTGCACGTTCGTTCCGGTACCAAGCATCGGCGTGGACCCAAACAGCACTCGCACGATGCCCTCACGGACCTTCTTGAACAGCTTCGCTTTCGCGCTGTCGCTTGAGTGGTCCTGAATGAACGCAATCTCGGCTTCCGGGATCCCTTTCGCAACGAGTAGGCGCTTGACCTCCTCATAGACCGAGAACCCAGGCGCGCCAGGCGTGCCCAGGTCACTGAACACCAGCTGCGTCAGCCGTTGCTGCGCACCGTCCTTCCAGATGCGGAACACGTTGCTTGCGGCCTTCGCCAGCTTGCCCTCGGGATCGAACGCAGCGCCTGGGATCACCATCCGCACGTCGATCGCCGCGCGGCGGCCATCGTTGGTCACTGCGAGCATGTTGTCTTCCTCGGGCTTGACCGCGCGGTTGCGAATCTTGTCCGCACGCTCGACCAGTCCCTTGATCACTTCCTTGAGCACATCGCTAGGCTCTGCCACCATGACCTGAGGCTTGCCGCCTTCGATCACCGGTGTGGGGAGGTTCAACATCCGCTTGGTTCTGACATCCGCGACCCCTTTGAAGATCGCCATCAGTTCCGGCAGGTTGGAGAAACGACAGAACCGAGTGTTTGTCCTGAAGCCGCTGCCATCCGGCGCCAGCTCTATACCTGTGACGCTCTCGCCGAAGCTTGCCGCCCAGGCGTCGAACTCGTAGATGCCGTAACGCCGGAGCGTGCGCGGCTGCAAGTACATCTGGAAGGTATGCATCTCACAGATCGAGTTCGCCAGAGGCGTTGCCGTCGCCATCGTCAGCCCCTCCTCCTTGCCCCCGCGCATATCCATGATGACTCGCGTCTTCATGAACACATCGAACGCTCGCTGTGAGGCGGTGTTCGGAATCCCCGCGATGCGTGGCATCTTGGTGATCTTCTGCAGGTTCTTGTAGGCATGGGCTTCATCGATGAACAGGTAGTCGACGCCCAGGTCGTCGAACCACACTGCCGTCTCGTCGGCCTTTCCGCTCTCCACCAAGCGTTCCAGCTTGGCTTCGTAGTCCTTCATCCGGCGCTCGATCTCCTTGATGGATCGCTTTGCGCCCGAGTCTGACGTGAGCGAGAGCGACATGCGCGCCTCACTCATCATCTGTTCGATGAAGTCCTGTTGCACCTCGGGACTCAGCATCAACCGTTCGAAGGTCGACTGCGTCATCACGACTGCATCCCAGTCACCCGTGGCCACTCGCGCCACGAACGTGCGGCGTTTGTCGCCACTGAGATCCTCTTTCGTTGCCATCAGCACCTTTGCCTGCGGATACAGGCGCAATGCTTCAGCGCAGTACTGCTCAAGGGTAGAGCCCTGAACCACATGCAACGGCTTGCGAGCCTTGCCAAGTCGGCGCAACTCCATACCTGCTGCAATCATCGTGAGCGTCTTGCCCGCGCCGACGCAATGCGCCAGCAAGGTGTTGCCATTCACGACGATCCGCCAGATGGCGTCCTTCTGATGCGGGTAAGGCACCACCACCGCGCTCATGCCCGGCAGCTGAAGGTGTGATCCGTCAAATCGCCGGGGGACGACTTGGTTGAACGTGTCGTTGTACAGGCGCAGCAGCCGGTCACGGCGTGCGTCATCGCGGTAGACCCAATTCCTGAACTGGTCCCGAATCGCTTGCCATTTCTCGCGCGCGCTCAGAGTTGCCTGGGGGTCGACCATCGACGTGCCGTTGATCGTCACCAGCACGGTTGGCGGCTGCTGGTTCAACGCGGCTTCCACCAGTTGCAACGCACAGCGTCTTTCCGTTCCCCACTTTGTGGTCTGCAGTGTGTAGTCGCCCACGTTCTGCAGCCTGTAGCCCCCCTTGACGCTCCACGTCGCCGTGTTCACGTCATAGCTCACCGTGATCTCATTCCGGGTGTCGTTCACCAGCTCCGCCGCGAACGTCTTGACGACGTCGGTGGGAATCCACGGTGCACCCAGTCTTGCCTCCACCTCGGCAGGGCCCAGGTCGGAAGGAATCACGGCCTCAAGGGCTGGGATGTTGCTTTCGTAAGCGGGCCCCGCGGCCTTGGCTTGCTCGATCTTTTCGCGAATGTGCCCCGAGAGGTATTCATCCGCGGGAACCCAACACGCCAGCATAGGGTCGCGAAACGCGGTGCCATGCGCCTTGAGTTCGTTGACCACTTCCATCACCGGCTTGCCGGTGCGGAGCGCCATGTCCTTCAGAACGATCCGACCGTAAACGGCCAGGCTCAGCAGCATCGCGTCCTTTGCGGTTTCCACCTTGTCAGGCAGTACCACTTGTCCGACGGTGCGCTTGGTGAAGACGTCAGCCTTGACGGCCTTGCCCTCCTCATCGTCCCAGATCTCCAACGCGAGCATCAGCGGCCAGCTGGGGTCTCCTCGCATCACACGGCTGTTAGCCGTAGTGCTCAGGTAGCCCATCTGCGCCACGTAGGCGTCGTACACCTTGTTCAGATGCTGTTGGTGTTTGGCGAGTGCGACGTCATCTTCCGAGGATGCCTGAAACTCGATCACGGCCTTGGCCGCATCGCGAACCTCGACCATGCCCAGCAAGCGCTTGCGCGCGGTGCCTGCGTACAGCGAGTCCACGTCGACAAGTTCGTCACCCTCAGAGATGCAGATCCGACCACCTTGCATCACAAACGCCCCCGGCAGGGCCTGGGTGGTGTTGCTGTAGCGGACCATCGCACTCGGAGCAGCGTCAAACTGATCCATTGCTCTCGGCACGTAGACCCCGGAGGGCATGCACGTGGCGATCAGCTGGTTGAGCGCAATGCCCAACTGCTCGGTGTCACCGTCGAAGACGGGCACGGCCTCTTCGCCGTACTGAGCCGACTGCCATGCGAGCTTGCCCAGGATGTGATCCGGGTTGCGCACGTAGTAGCTGTTGATGGCCACCTTCTGCTCGTAGGAGCGCCCGGTTGCACGGTTGTATGCGTACTTCGAGGTCGGTTGACCGTCCTTGAACATCGCGTCACTCGCGCCTCCTAGCTCGACCCATCCAGCTTTTGCACTGAAGTCAGGCAACTCCCGGCGCTTGAGCACCAGGATGTCCGTCACCGCTTGCGTGTTTGCAAACGACTCGAACGCCATCGTTGGCAGACGGAAGGCCCCAAGCAGTTCGGCGTGAGCCGAGAGCCACTTGCGATGCTTGTCGCTGATGCTGTCCAGACTCTGACGAGTTGTGATCATCACCATCAGGCCACCCGGTCGCACCAACTCCAGCCCCTTGCCGAGGAAGTAGTTGTGGATGCTCCAGTCGGCATACGGTGCCTTGCTCACGTCCTTCGTTTTGTACTTGCCGAAGGGTGCGTTCGTGACGATCAGGTCAAAGAACGCCGTGGGCAGCTTCGCTTCTTCCAGTCCACAGGCATGAACCTGCAATCCGTAGGGTGCGAAGTTGGCTTCCAGGATGCTTGCGCTCACCGAGTCGAGCTCGACTGCGGTCAACTCGCTCTTGGCCACCATGGCTTGGGGCATGCCAGCGATGATGTGCCCGACGCCAGCGGCAGGTTCGAGAACCCGCCCGCCTTCGAAGCCCAGCTGGTCCACGATGCGCCAGAGCGCCTGCACCACGTGCGGGTCCGTGTAGAACGCCGTGTTCACGGACGACTGCATCTCTGCAAACTCCCGTTCAGTGGTCAGTGCTTTGAGTTCATCTCGCAGAACAGAGAACGCGTGCTGTTTGGATCCGTCCGGGGAAAACACCCGAGCCGTTCCGCCCCAGCCGCTGTACTTCAGCAGCTGCACCATTTCCTGCTCACTGGGCTTGGCCTTGTCTTGCGACAGCCTTCGCACCAGCTTGATTGCGGAGATGTTGTCCAGGACGCGCTGCTCAGCCGAAGCCGATGGGCGATAGTCGTCCGAGTCAATCAAGGGCCACAGCGTCTTGCGGACAGCGATGTCCAGATCGTTGTTGGCCTCTCCCCAGCCTGCCAGGACCTGATCAACGATGCTGCCCAAGGCATCACCGCTGTCGGCTTCAGCACTGCTGAGGACTTCGATTTCCTCGCCATGTTCGGGGGCACTCGAAACGGACTGGTCCATTTCCAGAGCCACCTGAGCGATGACGGAGGTGACCACAGCGATCTCAGTCTTGCGAGAGGGGATCTCGAAGTCTTCGAACGTCAGGCCACCGGCCCACTTCACCGATTCGGCAACGCGGGCTGTTTGATGGGCATTGGATGCCATGTGTTTCTCCATTCCTGTTGAGGAAATGCAGGAAACACACCCCTCCCTTGCGGGAGTGGCGTGCATTCCCGCGAAGGTTTTGAAGGTTGGTGTCCGCCCCCCTGGGCTTGAAACTCCAAGGGAGCATCTGGGTGCGCTAAGGCGCCCGGATGTACAACGAAGGCGACGCGTCCAGATGGGAAGCGCCGTCTTGTTCAAGTGCTCTCGGTGTGAACGCACTTGAAAAAGACCCCCTTCTCGGGGGCCTTCGATTGGTGTTGTGCTCGCTCAAGGCGAGTCAAAGGTGATCACCCAGCCCGTACGTGCGCCGGCGCTGAGCCTCTTCAGATTGAAGATCGCGCGCTGCGCCCGCGGGTCGTTCGACGTTGCATCCACAGTCCTGCAGACGAAGCTGGCGTCTTGTTGGGCGACGGCCGCGAAGGCGCTTGCCTCCAGCAGTGCATGCAAACGCTGACTGGTTTCGAGGTGGAGACTGTGACGACGCATCGCGTGGTTGTCCCACGCAACGTAGCGTTCATAGGTTCCCGCCTCGATCCCGATGCGCCCGCCGGCGAACGCTCGCGCCAAGGCGCCCGAGACATCGATCACCAGGCCGATCTCAACGAGGCTGTCGAAATCCAGTGCACGAGCCGCCTCCGCAGGAATGAAGTGGCTGTATTGCGAGACTCGCACTACTTGCCCTCCCCGTCCACGCATTGGTTCATCGCGCTCGGCTCGAAAGCCTCCAGCAACGCGGCCATGACTTTCGCCTGGTCCGACGATGCGTCGCTGTTGGCGAATTGCTCCAGGTCGAGCTCAGCACGCTTGTCGTCCACAGTTGCCTGATTCACGACTTCTGTCATTCGCTCTTCCCGGGCCTTGTCCGCGGCGCGCTGCACCTTGGCCATTTGCTCTCGGCGCCGTTTCTCACGATCTTTTGCCTGCGCAGCACCGTCATAGCCGTTGATGGCAATGCTGATCTTGCGTGGGCGCTCGATGTCAAAGTGGTTACGCGACACAGCAGCCTCCCACGTCGTCCATCAACGAAACGAAGTTCGGGTGTACCGACCACTTGGTGTCGTTGAGCGCCTCGAAGCTGCTCTGGTTGTAAGTCCGGGAAGCTTCGCCCGAATCGAGCGAGAACACGCGGATCTCGTCATTGCGCTCGGGCTTGACTGCAACTGGGCGTCCACCCAGGTAGATCACAAGTGGCTCCCCAACGCTATCCGCAGCCCGGGCGCTGGAAAGCAGGTTGTTGTAGTTCATTGTTCTATCTCCACGTGGTCGTGCGACCACGAATGCGACGCTTCTGGCCGTTGCGGGCGCAGAAGCGCCAAAACGGCGGGTTTGTCTTGAGACTGACCATCACGCCTCGGCACAGAGCCGGGGCCGCTCAGGGGTGAGCAGGTCAACGGGTGAGGGCTGGCGCGGAGCCAGCGAAGGCAGGGAACTGCCAATCAGCGGCAATCTTATTGGCGCCGCAAAGCCTCGTCAAAGGATCTGGCTCACGTCAGGCGATCGCCTCGGTCTATGAGGCGTTTCTCCCCTGTAGATGCGGTTCCGCGCCCCAGAGTCCCTCGTAGATTAGGACGATGCACAGCCACGCCGAACTTCTGCAGACCGCCTTCTTGGGGCCTTGGGTGCGCGCGCCAGGCGATGGCCCGCGAACACAGCACGTGTACAGCTCGCTACTGCATTGGTACGAAGCCGCGAAGTTCATGCCCCATCACCCGGACCTACGCGACGCAGTTCTGCTACAGCCGACCGTCAAGGAGGTTAAGCGTTTTGGCAAGCTGCGGCAGAGTTCTTGGCGTAGCGACTGGAATCTCGTGCGCCCCTCTATCCTGATCGCCGGCCTGGGATTCCTGACCCTACAGCGTCCGGACCTTGGATTGCGCGAGGTGGACCTGTCAATGATCAAGACCGGAATGGCGCCCATGGGTCTCCCCGAACGATTTGTCGACGCATGTCTTGAGCGTTTCGACACATGGAGAAGAGGCCCGCGCATCACCTTCATCGGAGCCGATAGCGCGCCCGAGCAGGTCGTCGGCAAGGCGCTGGGAAAGTTGGTTTCGGCCATGCCAACATGGACGTTGGTCACCAGTGCCTCGGCGCGAGCACCTTGGCGTCTGCACGACTGGTGTCTCGCCAACTTCATCCCGGCCGAGTACCAGGGTGGACCCAGCACGAAACTCACCCGCGGCTATCTGCGTGACCTCGTGGACAAGTGTGACCAGGTGGTCGTTTTTGAAGAGCGCCAGGCCAAGCGCCACGACGCCGTGATCTCGCACGCTCGCCACTTGAAGAAGAAGGTGTCACTGGAACTCTACGCGCCAGCTGCTGAGCTGCCTCGAGAACTGGAGGGCCTACGGTAGTCACCCTGGCGCCAAAGCAAATCAGTGCAATCCTGCCGTGGCCACCACGTCATTTAGCAGGTAAAAGTCAGAGCCATGAAAAAAGGCCTGCCCTCCCGAAGGAGCGCAGGCCTTTTCGTTGCTCGTTAGCGCCAATACGCCACGGGCTGTTGCAATGCCCTGACCACGCGGTACGTACCCGCGGAATTGATCAGGAAGACTCGTTGACCAGGTGCAACCGCGTCGAAGGGCGCGGGCTGCACGATGGTGATGACGCGCGCCGGCATGCCGTTGCGGCCTTGCAGTTGCAAGACGATCTCCTGCGCCTGATTGGTCGCCATGGCCGTCGTCACACGTTCGCCAGCGAGGCCACCCAGGGTGGTTCCGATGACGGTTGCTGCGCTGTTGGTCGAGGCCTTGCGGCCCAACAACCCGCCAACAACTGCTCCGACACCGGTGCCCGCTGCGCGAGCTTGCCAGGTCGGCTCGGTACGCGCCATGCGAACCTGCACCACCACGGCGTCCTCAGTTTGCGAGTAGACCTGTGCTTGGCCGCTGCCGTACACGTTGCCCGACTGAGCATGCGCCTTGTCGGGGACCATCATCACGAAGCCGACCACCAGGACCGCGAGGATCTCGGCGGCGGCGAGAGCAATCGAGCTCGCAGAAGCTTTGCGAAGTGCAGAAACGATGTTGAAGTTCATGGGATTTCCTTTGAGTGAGAGAGCGCAAAGGAATCCCCCCTGCAGGGAGGTTTCCCTGCAGGGTTGCAATATGGAGACGATGACGACGGTCAGTTGTCGTCGAACATGAAGTCGACTTCACGGAACGGATCCGCGTCGGCGACCTTTTCGTCTTCTTGGTGATGGTCGGCTAGTGACGATTCGTGGCGGCCCCTGAAGGCGCCAAGAACTACGATCAGACCGACGAAGGCGAGGAGGTATTGCATATCAGTTTCCTGGTATGGAACCCCCCCCGACGGGACAGGTCCCGTCTGGGTGAAGGCATGCGCAGGGCATGCGAATGCTCGAATGAGCAAGGTCTTTAGAGTTTACCGTGGCCAGCGATTCCCTGCTGGCCCTGAAGTCCAGGTCGGCCCTTCGCTATTCCTTCATGCAGGCCAACAAGGCGACGTTGCGTCCACGGGTTTCTGCCGCGGAACGAGTGACCCGGGCCGAGTCGAACGTCATGTAGACCGGCGCACTCGGATAGTAGGAGCCGCCATACCAACGCGAACCCGGTGAGGAGCCGGCGAACGCGCCCCAGCCCGAGCCGAACGGCTCTTCGAAGTTGTGGAAGGTGCCTGTAATCTGCTGCAGCGCATCCAGCTGTGCGGACCCCAAAGCACGCCCGGGGTCGACGCCTCGGCCTGCATCCCATGACCGGATGAACTCACCACGCAGGTCCACGGTGCCGTTGGTTCCATTGGCCGCGCGCCAGCCATCCGGGCAGGATCCAGCGTTGAAGTAGGCGTACATACCAGACTCCCCGCCCCCGCCCGCGCCCTTCCAGATGCCGCCTTGGCAGGAAAGGAATTTGCCATCTACTTCACGGGCGATGCTACCGTTGCGCACGCATGCAGCATCCTCGACTGCTATCTCCGAAATCTCCAGAGAGCCTGCCAGTCTATTGATCACGGCTGTACCGTCGACACGAATGTTGCCGCTGTCATCGACGCCGATGGCGGCCCAGCTGCCGGTGCCATCGCACGTATAGGCTCGGGGGCCGGTACCGACCGTGGGAGTAAGCACAGCTCGCGTAAAGCCGCGTTGCGTTGCATCGCATGTGCCAAGGCCAGCTGCGGTTTCGACCGGGTCACGCCAGAACGTGCTGCCGGCCTTCCGCCAGACGTCCGACTCGCAGGCCAGCACACTACCTAGAGCATCGCGAGCAAGCGCCCCGCGTGGCGAGCATGCGGCCCCTTCAACTTGAACAGCAGAAGCGCCAAACAGAATTGGCGTGTTCATGGTGTTGAGTTGCGGGTTCCCCGGTACCTCGTCGCGGTACAGCGTGGACTCATTGCCTGGGCCATCTGCATACCAGAGGGCCATGGCAGCATGTCCCTGAGTGATCGCAACCGCACCGCCGGTGCCGTCGCATCGCTGCGCCAAGTGGTTTGCGTTCGCGAACGCCCCAATAGCGAACTCGTACCCGCCAATTGCGCCGCGCACTGTTGAAGCGTCGGTGGAGTAGATTGCTCCCCCCGCACCTCCGATCGTGGCGGCAAGTTGAGCCAGGGCGAGATCGTCGAACGCCTCGCCGCCCTCAGCAACGACCAATCCATTTAGCTTGTAGGCGCTAGGCTGAAGCACAAGCACACAGGTGGCTTGCCCACGGCCGTTGGTAAGGGAAAAGCCCGGCTGCAGATTGCCGGCAGTGACCAAGTCCTGGACTCGGATGAGCACCGGCTGAGTGGCGGTCGCAATCGCTGCGATCGCACCGTAGTTGTCCTTGATGTAGGCGTTCGCTGCATCGCCTACCGCACGCGTGTGAGCGGCGATTACCGAGATCTCAGCATCCTCCCCCGCCTTGTTGCTAAGTTGGGCGACACCTACTGCAACCGATGCCATCACCACGAGTGCGATCAACATTTCGAGCAGGGTCACGCCCCGGGCATTGCCCATCGCCTTGTTCACTTTCATCGCGCCTCCTCTGTTCCGTGATTTACGCTCGCACACGGTCGTATGCGATCGGATTGCCGGCAACCGCCCGCACAGCATCTGCCTTTGAGATA
Organism: Hydrogenophaga sp.; assembly: GCF_025699295.1. Taxonomy (GTDB): domain Bacteria; phylum Pseudomonadota; class Gammaproteobacteria; order Burkholderiales; family Burkholderiaceae_C; genus Hydrogenophaga. The sequence continues at coordinate 123,046 of NZ_JAILWB010000008.1, forward strand.
ACGCCCTGACGAATGAGGGCCTGAATCGAATCGCCCAGTGGGATCGAGACGCCGTCTTCCTTGCGTTCCATCATGGCGTTCATCTTGTCGGCGTCACCGAAGTGCTTGGAATAGGTGCGCTTGTGGTTCGCGAGAAAATCGACCGCAAGCGCATACCCACCCCCATCTGCTCGGGGGATCAAGGTCTGGTTGACGACCCCGAGTAGGCTTGCCGCCAAGGATCGCGACTTAGCCTCCTGCTCCGTATCGCTGAAGAAGGCCAGCATCTTGGTGACCGTGTGCAGGGCAGAGCTTGCGTGCAACGTGCCAATCACAAGATGTCCGGATTCGCCAGCAATCAACGCTTGTTCAGCGGTTTCTCGATCTCTGATCTCTCCAATCACAATGACATCGGGCCGCTGACGCAAGGCCGCGCGTACGCCATCAAGCACCGAGTCGCAATCCACTCCGACCTCACGCTGCGAGAAAATCGCGTTCTTCCGCTCAAACACGTACTCAATCGGCTCTTCCACCGTCACGACATGAACTGCGCGTGATTGATTTATGGCGTCGACCATCGCCGCCATGCTCGATGTCTTGCCGGAGCCGGTGGGCCCTGAAATCAGAAGCAACCCAGAAGGGGTGTCGAGCAGTACCCGAAGCCCACCTGGCAGTCCCTGCTTCTGCAGGGTGGGCATCTCAGACGGGATACGGCGCATCGACAGCATGAGTCGCTTGCCCGCGTTTGCCAGGTAGGCGTTGATGCGTAGGCGGTGACCTTCGATCTGATGCGGTCGATTGATCTCGCCTTTCGTGATCAGCTGCTCTGCATCGGGCTCGATGGCCAGCAAGAGCTCAAAGATCTCCTTGTAGGTGATCTTCTCGCCTGTACCAGCATCGCTCCACCCGCGTGCCGTCTTGACCATGATCGTGTCTTCTGACTGGACCATGATGTCAGTGATGTGCGCGTTCTTCGCCAATGCGGCAAGCACTGCCTGCGTAACTTTCATGCTCTTATGTCCCTACGATAACCACGGCGCCGTCTGGAATGGCCGTGGGGAGGCTAATGCCGGTGTCTAGGCCAGTGCTCGAGACGAGTCGCCCCGTTATGGCGCTCTTCGTTCCGACCAGGAAGGACTTCCTTGTCATTTCGGCCAGGCGGTGAACCGTTCCGACTTCCGCGCTGCCCGATGCATACACATAGAGCTGCCCACCTTGAACGAGGTTGGTCCAGAGCGGGTTCTTCTTGTAGCCAGGCAACCAGTACGACTCCAACGCATGGTCTTGAATGACGCCGGACGCACCTGGATTGGCGCCAAGGTATCTGCTCAAGGCGTTGCGATACGCGAGCATGTTCGTCGCGGAAACGCTCGCCACAATTGATGCGGTGGCAGCCTCTTGGCGTGGCGCCGCCTGCCCGGTGAAGTACACCATCAGCGCGAAGAAGACAGCCGCGACCCAGATGGGAACCAATTCAGCCTCTCAGTGCAATGCGAGCATCCGTATCGCTCGCCGTCGCCGACGCGGGCCGGCGCTGAACAAACAGCCTGTTGCGCTGCATCTGTACTTCGTTGGCGATCTGTTCCCACTTGCGCTGACGCAAGGTAGTACGGACCCCATGAGAGTCCGGGTCAGCCAGCCAAAGAAATTCAAGCTTCGGCTTGCGAGGAGTGCCTTCCAGGCGCTGATGCATCACCGCCGCAAGCCCGTTGGCAAGCATGCTCGAGGTGTCGTCGGGGTTCCCAATGGCGCTATTCGCCAGCGAGTAGAGTCGTTCGACAGCCATGGGAACCGACTCACCGTGGACGGTGCAAACCACCAGCCGGCCATTTGCCGACGCGCGCAGCGCCTCAGCCGCAGTCTCTGGATCGCGCACTTCGCCAATAAAGATGATGCTCGGCGAGCGGCGAAGCATTTTGCGGCATGCCTCACCGAAGTCACCGTGCTCTTCCCAGGTTTGGAAGCAGACGCCTTCACCATGGGTGCCTTCCAACGGCATCTCTGGCGGATCTTCGATGGTCATCGCCACACCACCATGACGCTTCAATCGCTCAACCACCACTGCCGAGACGCTGGTGGTCTTCCCTTGTCCGAACGTCCCAGCGAAGACCACCAAGCCGGACAGTTCCTTTCTCACCAGCATTTCGACGTACGAAGGGTGGATGCTGAGTTCTTCGGGCGTCGGAATGCTCGCAGGCATGCGGCGCAGTACGAAGATGTCCTCGTTGACCGACTTCAAGTAGGACACCCGATAGGAGATTCCATTGCTTCGCACTGCAAACTCGTCGTTCTTGGTGGTCTGACCTCGCTTGCCGCAAAGCGCGCGCAATTCGGCAAGTTCCTCCGACGCTGCCACAGGAGCGACAACCGGGTCCTTTGTGCCAGGGACTCCTGAAAGCCAAGCTTGGTTCGAGCTCAGGTAGATGTCCTTGAAGTCCAGTTCTTCCAGCATTACGCCACTCCCATACGTGTCTAAGGTTGCCGCTACGTCAATCAGTTGCCACGAAACACCACTGTGGTGCCGGCACTGCAAACGTTCACGGCCGTCGGAGGATTTACAGGAAACACCGTGATCGCGCTGCCGCTGCCGACGGTAACGCTCTGCCAGCCGTGGGCACCAGTGAGCATCGGTACGCACAACTCCTCGTCAATGTTGGTCAGCGTCACGTCGAACGCCGAGACCGCCGAGGTGAGGCTGATCGTTCCGTTGGCCACATGCGTCAGCGTCGGGGGGTTCGTGTTGGTGTCCACGCGGATCGTTGTAGGAACCCGCTTGGAGAACACCAACACGTTGTTGAGACTGGTGCCATTTGCGCCATAGTTGCCCTGGCCCTGCCAGATCTGTTTGGCGGCTGCGCGAATTGCGGCGAGATCCTGAGCCAGCTGCGTGGTCCTCTGGGACGCCATCGCACTTTGGTAGAGAGACAGCGCACCAGCCACGACGACCGCCATCACGGTCAGGCCAGCCATTAGTTCCAGCAGCGTGACACCGTATTGCTTCTTGATCATCTTGATGTTGCGAACTGATTGCATATAGGGAGCTCCGTTGGTGAGTGTGAAAAACGTCAGGTGCTTCAGGCGTTTGGTTAGCGATAAGTGCTCTGCATGATTTGGGTCATCTGCAACTCCATACCGATCAGGCCGCCGACCATGCCTGCAACGAATAGGCCGACGAAGAGGATGCTGATGCCGAAGACTGCATTCATCAGGGTCTGAATGCGCTCGACCGATTCCGAAATCCATTCCTTACCGAGGATGGCGAGCGCTGCGTCGAACCCCGACAGCCGTGCATAGACCCCCAGGTCGTCGATGATCTCAACGTCGGGAAAGCCGAATCCGGACTTGGCCAGGGCATCACCAGGGTTTAGACCCGATCGCATGCCTCGAAGACACGCTTGAATTCGCACTCGCATCCACGGCGATGCCCGTTCTTGCAGCTTTTCAAGCGCCTCCTCAGTCCTTACCCCTGCACTTACGAGCGAGGCAAAGCTGATCATCCAGGTACTTCCATGCAAGACTCGATAGATGCTGTAAGGCAACCAGCGATCGAAGTGAACGCGCAACCCCTGTTTCCAACGGGGCAGGCTCATCCAGAATGCGATGCCCACTAAGATGGGTACGCCCGCGATCAACGCCATCCATTGACGCGAGAAGTTGGCGAAGTCGATCATGGTTTTCGCTAGGCCATGCCACTTTTCGTAGGGGACGATGGCAGCGAACTGCGGAATGATCTTGAAGCTGAATAGCATCAGCACCGCAAAGGCGATCAACAGCATGAAGCCTGGATAGGCAAGACCGCCCACGACAGCGCTCTTGATCTTCTTCTTCGCTTCCATCACATCAGCCGTGGACACAAGCGCTTCTTCCAGATTGCCCGATTGCTCGCCAGCCGAGATCAGCATGGCCTCATCGTCGCCCGTCCATCCAGCCATGACCTGCGACAAGCGGCTGCCGTTTCGCATTCTGCGAAGCCACTCGGACAAAGCGAGAGCAAGGGGGTCCTTCGCGCTCTTGAGTGCTACCCTGCGCACGCGCATCGTCTCAAGCGCTTCGATGATCTGCACGCCGTTGGATAGGAGTTTCGCCAGTTTCAGATACAAGCGCCGGCGCAACTGGGCGTTCGTGCGAAACATCAGCTTCGCGAATTTCAGTTCAAGCTCATCCATCTTCAGGCCACCAGCGACAGGCGTGAATCGATCTCTTGGCCTTCCGAAAGCGGGCCGACAACGTCTTCCGCTTGCAGTGGGTCCAATAGGCCGGCGTTGATCTTCTGAATCGCGTGCTCGAGCATCGAAGCGACACGCAACTCGTTCCGGATGTAGTCGATGGCCGCAACCCGGTCGTTCTTCCGGATAAGTTCCATGAGCTTCTCGTCCGTAACGATCGTTTCCGCAACGACTGTTCGTCCCACAGTGCCAGTGCCACCGCAGTGCTCGCACCCACCCGGGTTCTGGACGCAGGCCGTCTCTACATCCAATGCGCGCAGGAACCGCTCCCGAGTGCGCGGTTCGAAATCGTCCAAGTGGTTGGCCAAAGGCTGCCGGCAATGCGGACAAAGCTCCTTGACCAGGCGCTGGCACACCAGCCCGGAAACGATGGTGGGATCGGTCAAGAGGGCTGGATTCACGCCCAGGTCGGCCAGTCGATCCACGATGGCCAGCGCGCTATTGGCGTGCACCGTGCTCCAGACCTGGTGACCCGTCATCGCGGCTTGCACAGCCAGGCGTCCAGTCGGGTTATCTCGGATCTCGGAGAGCATCATGATGTCCGGGTCAAGTCGCATTGCCGCCTTGATGGCCTTCTGATACTCGCGGGAACGGTCTTCCTCTGAGTCGGCGTTGGTCACTGGGGTCTGCACAGCCCCGGGAATCGGGTATTCGGGCGGGTCTTCAACCGTGATGACGTGTTTTCGGCCCTGGGATGAGCTGATGATCGCGCCGAGAATGCGCTGCAACGTCGTCGACTTGCCGGAACCTGTTGGACCGCCGATGAGCACGACGCCGGTGGGCTTCTTCTTGAGGACTTCGATGCGATCGATCTGCGCGGGGCTGTAGCCAAGGCGAGAAAGGTCGAGGTCATTGGACGTGTCGTTGTAGAGCAGCCGCAAGACCACGATGTAGCCATCTACCTGAGGTGACGTGGCAATACGAATGCCGTCGAGACACTCGGGCAGACGCGACCGCACAGAAATTCGTGCGTCCTGGCGAGACAGCTTCTCGAATGTGGCGTCAGACACATCGGCCATCGCCTGGAAGATCGTCGTGGACAGCTGGTCGCCGTACTCGTAGGTGTGCTCCTCAATGAATGTGAGTTCGCTGTGAATTCGAAAGAAGATCTGCGTGCGTTGGCGCGAGCTGACGCGAATGTGAATGTCCGAAGCCCTCTTCTCTGCGGCACGTTCGAACAACTGCTTGGCTGTCGCCTGCATGTTCGAATGCTCCTCGGTCGTACCCGCCTGTTCGTAGGCCTTGGCAATGGCCGCGAGATCGCAGATGACCACCTCATAGGGCCTGCCCAGGTGTTTGAGGCGCCCCATGAACCCGCGAACGTGCGGATTGAACCGATGGGACAAGGACACAAGCAGACGGCCGTCTTCGAAGTAGGCAATGTGGGAACGCAGCTCGTCTGAAATCTGCAGGTCACCGTCTCTTGCCGTGAGGACTTTCATATCGCGAAGGCTCCGAGTTCTGAACTCTGGATCAGGGATTGCGCGCGGGCGTGGCGGATACGAACCCAGCAGACTGGGGCCGTGGTTCGGCAGGAGTCGTTGAGCTCGTCGGGCTGCTACCGAAGGCCAGACGCTTGACCGTCTTGCCCTTTGCCAGGGTCAGGGCGTTCACGGATATATGGCGCACAGTCCATCCATTGACGGCATCGCCAACTCGGACGATCTGGACGTTTCCACCGGGCACGACGAGGCTGGCAGTCAGGTTGCCGTCAATACCTCCGATCTCGAGCACGGTCGGTGCAAACCCATCATCCAAGATGGGCGCGCCAGCGCTCTTCATTCCATGAATTTCGGCTCGCTTGGCCTCGATGCGCGCCTCCAGCTCAAGCTGAAGCAGTTGCGCTTGCATCACGCTCATGCGTTCGTTGATTACCGCGATCGCTGCGGCAGACGGGCTGATTCTGGCGTTGGGATGCGCTGCGACAGAAACCAGAGCAGGAGCCGCGGGCGCCACCTGCGCTGGCGTCATTGGCGCTGGCGTAACTTGCGCGGGTGCCGCGTTGAGCACTGCCTGCTCGGCTTGCGCCGCTGACTCGCCGCTCGGAAGATTCTGCGCAGAAGCGCTGAATGCAAGCGCCAGGCCCGCAACGCCAGCAACGCACTTCGTCATGAAAAACTTACTTTCGAACATACTGAGACCCTTCCATCGTCCATACAAGCTGTCCTGCATTCCACTGCGCCGACATTGCGCGCAGGCGGAAGCCGTTTCCATTGAGTGCGTGGAGAGCGACGTCGGGCAGCGTTGCTCCGTCGACTTTCCAGCCCATTTCGTCCCAAAGCTTGGGCTCGCTCTTCTCCCCACCCTGGCCCGGCAGACTCGCCGGTGCACCAATGCTGGGTGGCTTGGCGGCGAACTTCACGCCATATCTCTGCGCCTGGGCGTACATCTCACTGATGCGCTCGTTCGCGGAAGCCACGTCTTCGTCGCTTGCGTTGGGCAGCGGCGGCAGAGGCCGCGTTACGGAGGCGAGGCTTCCGTCGACCGAGATGACCGCCTGCGGCACTACTTGGCGCAGGTGATCAATCCAGCCGAGGCCTCGCGGCTTCCACGCGACGATCACCACGCCGCCCGAGCAGGTGATCCCCGAGAGATCCCAGTTGCCGGGAAATAGGGGCACCTGTGCCACGGTATCGAGGCAAGCCTGCATCGCTGTCAGAGGCGCGGGCATCTCGCCCCATGGCCGTGGACGAGGCAGTTCCGCCTTTTGCTGCGCCTGCATCTGCTGTGCTACGCGACGCGCCTCTGCGATAGCTTGTTCGCGCTGGTAGCTCTTGATGTACTGCAGACCGAAGTAGCCTCCGATCATGGCTATGCCGATCACCAGGAGAGGCTTGCTATGTTGTGCAAGGATCTGCAGCGGGGTGATGCTGACTGGAGCCAGTTGCCAGTCCTTCTGGACAGGAACCGGGCCCTTCTTCTTGCGCGGCAGAAGTTGACCCAGACCAGGCGACTCGATGGAATCGGCGATACCCCAATGCGAAGGCACGATGACGTTCGACCAGTCGCCCAGACTGCTGTCCTCGTACATTTGGGACTTGGCTGCATCCTCAGAGCTGAGAATCTGGTCGCCGTCCGAGAGGATGACGCCATCCTTCTGAGCCAGGTAGTACCACCGACCGGCATCGATCTCTGTCACGAAGATGAAGTCTCTGGCGTTGAATTCCTCTGCCAGACGGCTGGAAACCGCGGCAGCCATCGAGACAACGCCCGCTTTGACCTCTCCGCCGGACTTGACGAACCCCACGCATTGCGCTTCGCGCGGCAACACATGAAGGTTCACGTCCAGTTCCTTGCCGAGACCCTTGATCTCCGTCTGCCGTTCGCCAGCGTTCGATGCGCTCAAGGGTTGCCAGAGGAGGCCGACCGCGAAGTCACGCCCGCCGTGGGAAATGACCTGCACATGGTCCATCACACGGCACCCGCGACGATGGGTTGAATGAGCACGACGAGAATCGTGCGGCTGGTCGAGGTCTTGACTGAGCCACCAAGCGCTACGTTGGTAGCCTTGCCGACGCCTGCAGTGGCCCCATTGGTTGCGAGTTGTTCGAAACCAGTGACGACGAGAGTTTCACCGCTGTTCAGGATCGCGCGCTGCAGGAAGTTGCGGGTGTCGATCTCTGGAGTCTGGATCGACGATCCACCCGAAGTCACTTGGTCGATGCCGAGCAACGACGAGATGTCTCCGCTGAACTGGAGCATGAGACGCTTGTCGTCGAGGATGTGGGGCAGCGTGTTCATGCTGAAGCCTGTTGTGACTTGACCTGGCTGCAGCGTCGTGGTGTTGCCCGCGCCCCCAGTGCCGATGGTGGTCGTGCTCGAAGCGAGATAGGCGGTCTGGCGGCCCACCTGGATAGGTGCCGGCTGGTTGTTGATGGTCAACAGGGAAGCCGACGTGACCTGGGAGACGCGCCCCTGTTTAGACAACGCATCCACCATCGCCTCGGTACCACTCCAGTTACTCCCGGAGGAAAGTACCTGCATACCGAACGAGGAGGCGCCTGTCGGGACATCAGCGGCGGTAGTCAGCGACAGGCCAATCCCGCGGTTGACACTCTTGTAGACCGCGTCCCAGTTGATCCCGTAGTTCTGCGAATCGGTCAGTTCGACAGAGAGCACCGTGACGTTGATCGAAACCTGGCGCGACAAGGCTGCGTTCTGTTGCTCGACGAAAGCCGCCACCTGCTCCAATACCACCGGCGTGTCATCCACGGTGATGGTGCCAGTGGCCGGCGTGACGACAAGGCGCCCGTTTGCCGAGATCATTGCCTTGATGCTCGCTTCAACGCCTTTCCAGACGCTCAGGCCGTTGAACTCCACGCCCGCACGCATCTCGCTGTTGGCAGAGCCGCCGGACGTTGCGCCTGAGCTGCTGGATGAGCTGCCGGCCACGCCAGTTGCTGTATTGGATTGGGTTCCCACCCGCGCCTGCAAGCTGGTGTCACCCGGCAATGCGGCCAGACGGAACGTGCGAGCCTTGGTCTTGAAGAACTGAATGCCTTTGCCGTCCCATTCCCAGAACACGCCGTACTTCGAAGCGATGAGATCAAGGAACCCACTCACCGGGCCGCTGAAGACAATCGGCGTAGCCTGGGCGTTGGAGCTGGCCGAGGACGCGTTCAGTCCCTGGGGCGTGCTCGCAGGCAGAGGTGGCAACGGGGCGCCGCCGGGGGCGCTACTTTGCGCGGTCGCATTGGATTGGGAAGCAAGTTGCTCTGCTTCGCTGGTTGTGCGAGCAGCCGCCGACACGCTGGTCACAATGCCCGTGATCTGCGTGAGGTAGCTTGCCGCGTCCACCAGCCCGACGAAACGGCGATTGACCGCCAGCGACCGGTTCAGCATTGCGTCTGCCTTGGCGTCCTTGGCAACCGGAACTTTGCTCACCGGGATCCACACGCGGTCAACGCGGCGCACGGCACTGTCTGCAGCCCGCGTCACAGGCGTATTGCTGCGGATCTGCTGCATCGATACCTCAGCTTTCGCGGTAGAGGCGTCGACAGTTTCAACCACGGGTTGCATCGTGGTGGTCGAGCACCCTGCAAGAACAGCAGCCGCGGCTGCACAAACGATAGTCTTGTTGAACACGGACATCACTTCACCTCGAAGATGCGAACGGCGTTGTTGGCGTAAATTTCCGCTTCCAGGCGAACCCTGTTCAGACGCATGGACCCCAGGAACACGTTCAAGGCCTTGTCGAAGTCGTCAGCAAGCACCAGGTCGGCTTCGCTGCGGTATTCATCAGCTTCCCAGGTCACGGCATATCCGTTGCGCATTGCCCAGTCGACTATCCGGTGCGAGATGAGATCGCCGGCCTTGATGGACAGCGAGCGTTCGACGATCGGTTCTGCCTTGGGCATCGGCTTGATGGGGAGTGCGCTCGGCGCGGCATGCACCGGAAACTCTTCCTGGACGATGCGGACCACCTGGGCTTGCGCCGACGCGGCGAGAAGCGCCAGCACGGCGACGGTATGTTTTGCGTTCATGTTCTTTCCTCAGTTCTCAATAGCTGCTGACCACCAGCGTGTTGTTTGCGTAGGCCACTGCCTTCAATCGATAGCCGGCGTTCACGGCCTGGGCCATCACGTAGTCGGCCGCAGTCAGGAATGAGGGCTGTTCCACCAGCGCATCGCCTCCAATCGGCACCGAGTCCTTCGCATTCCACACAACCGACCAGTTGGCCCCTTGGCCCCAGCGACTGAGCATTTGTTCAACGCTCCGATCGTCGGTCCTCATCGACCACTTGCGCCCCTGCTCATCACCCCCAAACACCCCCGTAGTCGCAGGTTGGGCAGAGATTTCTTGCGCAGCCGGGTCTTGGCGCTTGCCAGCGCCTTGTCCAGTGTTCGGAGTGGAGGGCGTCGGCGCAGCCTTCTGCGATTGCTGGGCGGCGGCAGCGGGCGTGAAGCGGATTACGCGGTTGCTGTAGAAAGTCGCATCCAACGCGTAGCCCGCTTGTCGAAGCCCGGCTACGAGACGCTCGACCGCCTCCTTGAGCGACGCGGCTGGGATGACGGCGTCGCCGCCAACCTGCGCGTCGAGCTCAGAGGGAACTTCCCAAACAATGGTGTGGTTGGTCGCTGCGGCCCAACGACGAACCGTGGCCTGGACCGTCTTGTCGGAAGCAATCATGCGAAAGCCGCCAGGAGGGACTTCCTGGTGCGCTGACGCTGCCGCGCTGGGTGTCCCACTCGCGCCTTGTCGATGCAGAATTGCGTTGCCTTGAGCAAGCGTCAGCACGCCTGATCGGACCAACGCCTGCACGTTCTCTTGGGCCGTTCCCGCTCCCGGCTGTCCGTTCGTGGGCCGCGAAGGCGCGCGAGAAACCTCCACTTCCACTCGTACGTTGGATTCCCAGAGACTCTTGTCTTGCTTGCCAGCCACACCCACTTTCGTGGCGATCGAGTCAAGCGGCACCCCCGCCTTGACCAACGCATCGCGCATGGCATTCGCTCGCGCTTGATCAAGGCCCTCCTTGAGGGTTTCATCGTCACGCCCTACAACCTCGACTCGTGCACCTTTTTGAGCGCTCGCTGCGATGGAGGCGATAAGCTTGCGCCCTTTGGGCCCCAGTGTGGAGCTGCCTTTGGGAAACCAGATCGTGTGATCGGTGGTTCGCACCTGAGGATCGACCCATTCCATTCGATCGCCTCGGACCGGCGTTGCGTAGCTGTTTCGCTCGAGTGCGTCATCGATCAGAGACGGCGCGACGGGCGCGAGCGAGGCGACCAGGCGTTCACCCGGGCGAACCGTGCCACCCGTGAACGCATTGCTCATGCCGTTTGTGTCAATTTGCCGCAGGGATGGAGCATCAAGGCGTGTACCCGCGCTGTGAATCACCATCGCTTGCGCGCGACCCAGTTGCAATGTGAACTGCCCATGGACCTGAGGGACCTTGATATACGGCCCTTCGTGTTGCGGCACGAGCAGCTGCAGGGCACCGCCCGCACGGGCAAAGATCGCCGGGACGGCCTCGCCTGCGCGGAACTGGAAATATGTGCTCTTGCCATCATCGAAGACCTGTACTGGGGTAGCTCGCTGGCTCCCCGAAGTCACGTAGGAGAAGTCGTAGGCTCCGACCCGTTGTGACGTGCTGCCCACAGCCGCGTTCGCGCTGAGGAGAACCACTGCAAGGGCGGCGGCAGTTTTGGTGAAGGTGGTTTTCATGTTTGGAAGACCTGTTAACGACGGCTATACGCGCGTGGAAACACCATGTCGCTCACTACTTCGACGTTGATTCGAACGCCCTGCTTGACGGTGATAGTTGGTGGGATGACCTTGTTGCGGTCCAAGATCGTCTTGCTCACGTCAACAAGAACCTCACCAGCCGCGCCTTTGATCGCACCTTGCGAACCGATATTTGTTCCGGTGGGTGTGGTCGTCTGGTCGGCCAGTACGGCAATGAAGAAGCTCGAGGCGAACATCTTGAAAAAGTGGTTGTTCACGTCACCGTCTAGGCCTGCGGCACCCCGCAGGTCAGAACCAGGCGCTGGGGGCAAATCGAAACTCGTTCCGTCTGGGAGGATCAGCCGTTCAAAGGCGAACAGGATCCGCGCCTGGCCGACCTTGACGTCGGAGTCGTACTGGCCATCGAGTACGCTCCCCTTAGGAATCAAAAGTTGGCCTTTGCCCAGGCTGTCGTAAATGTCGAGCGTGGTGTAGGCAGTGAGTCGCCCTGGCAGGTCTGAGTTGATCGCGCGACCCAGCACGGCGGGGATGACCTTGCCCTGGTGCAGCACAAGGTTGCTCGGCGACTGATAGCTTCGCAGCGTCTTTCCGCCTTGGCGCTTGTCCTCAACGTCGCCGGCGTACTCCTTGACCCAACTCGTACGACTGACCTTTTGTGCAGCCGCTCCGCGAAGCTGGTCCAGTGCCGCGTTGAGGGTTGGCGCGATGCCTGCGCTCGGCGCGCTGTTAGTTCCTGTCGGCGGCAAGCTGCCGAAGACTGAATTCGCCGCCCCTAGGGCCGAACCAGCGGGGGTAGTGCCAAGCGCACCAGCCACGGCACCAAGGGTGGACCCTGGCCCACCATCGAAGTCGACCACGACGGACTTGGACAGTCGAACCTCTGCTTCTCGCTCGGCGGCACGCAGTGCTCCCTCCTCGTCGACGGAGGACTCCCGCCGGGGGGCGACCACAGGAGTGACGCTTTCCCCTTCCAGCTTGGATAGCGGCTTTTCGTAAAGGCTGGCCGTTGAGTCTGGACGACGGACCGATGCAGGCACCGGCGACGGTGTTTCCTGTGCGGCCTTCATCTCCTCATCGATTGACTGCGGCCGGCCCAGGACTTGGGAGGCCGGCGCTTCTTTCACCTGAGCAGTGAGATCCGTGGGCTGTGAAGGCGCCCCACTGAACATCATCGACGAGACGACGCCCAGCACCAGGACGGCGACGACGATCACAGCCAGTGTCGACTTCTTGAGCGGTATGCCCGGCTTGGGCTCCTCTGGGGAAATGAGCGAATCTTTGGACAGGCCCATGTCAGTCCTTCACGGGCTGGCCAAGCCAGTTGCGCTTCTGTACGCGATGGACTCGCACTTCTGGCTTGCCGAGCTTGAGAACCGCGGTGTCCAGCAAGCGCTGCGCTACGATGTAGTTGCCGCTCACGGTGTAGTTGACCAGGCTGTAATCGGTGCCCTCGATCACTGAGAACAAGGCCGGCTGTTCCTGCAGATCCGCGGGCATGCGGAAGTAGGTGAACTTGCCGTCGTCGAACACGATCTCTGGGCGGAACTTGGCATCGCCCTCGATGCTGTAGTCAAACCGCATCGACTCCGGCTTGATGCCAGCCGGCAAGTCCCCTGCGAGGCGGCCATCAGTCGCACGCGAGTCCTGTCGATCTGCACGTGGTTGCGATTGGCTCTCGTCACGGGCGTCGATCTGCGTTGCCAGTACACGAGCCGCATCGTTCGGAGTCGCCGGATCAAAGTCGAGAACGACCTCCTTGGGATAGATCCAGGAGATTCGCTGGTACCACTTGCGGCCGTCGCCGGTTGACTTGAGAACGAACTGATAGGGCCGCTTGTCCGTAAGCACCGTCAGCGACGTCTCTTGATCGTCGTAGCGTGGCTTGATGAACAGGTTCTTGCGATTCTTCGTCGGCGTGATCTCCCAGTTCGCTGTGTCTCCAGCTGCAACCGAAGTGATCTGCTCATCCGCGGCGAACTGCAAGTGGGTCACAGCGCGGGGTTTGGTAAGCACCAGAAACGTGTTGTCCTGGTCGAACTGGAACTCGACCAGCCGCGTATCGCCGCGCAGCGGCGTGGCAACCAGCTCCGCGGACGCGGGCGCATGGAGGAACAGCGCGGAGACGGCGACTGCAATCATCCCGATGGCGGTAGGACGAAAAGCTTTGCGGACAGGGGTATGGTTCTGCATCACAGGGCGCGCTCCTCGGCGTCGCTGAAGAAGGTGACAAGGATCCCGAGCGGGTTTGCCAGAAGGTCTGCTTCCTGCGTTGCCGGGGTCAGTCGGTAGTTGAGGGTGACGCGGTAGCGCCGGATCTTGTCGGCAGCGGGCGGCGCGGAGCCGACGCGCTCGGTCGTCGTGATGAAGATGAAGGCGGTACCGCGCACCGATGCATCAACCGCCGTCACCTTGACCTCACGGACCATGTCCGCCTCTCCGCGTATGCGTTCGAAAATCCGCTCGCGTGCGCGAAACTCAGTGAACTGTCCAACTGCCTTGTCGGCAGCGCGGCTGTTTGCCCATCTCAACAGTTGCGAGGATCGAAGCGGGTCGATGGTGTAGACCGCCTCGACCCAGCGGGCGAGTTCGGCCTTCACGACGGCCATGTTGGGATCAATGCGCTCAACCTGGACGGGGCGGTTTACGATGCCCGTCGTCGGGTTGATCTCGACGACCCAAGGACGCACTTCTTTGAGCGGGGTCACCACGGCGAGAGTGGCGACCGCCGTGATGGCCAGAAGCGAAGCCAGGATGGCCATGAGAAACCACCTCGCCGCCTCCACCTTGGACGAGCCGTAGACCTCGGCGAACTTGGCTGCGCCCTTCTCGTAGACGGCAGCCGGCGTGTTGGACTGCTTCGTCAGGACGTCGAGCGGGTCGGCCTTCTTGCCTTTGCTAGGCCTTTCCTCACTCGGATCGATGAGGGATGAGCCCTTGCCGAGCTTTGAACGATTGAAGAATGACATGTGCGCTACCTTTCCCAGTGAATGCTAGGTAGGAAGCGCAAAATTCGAGGTCAGACAACGACCCCATATCCATGCGTAGACCGGGTTTCAGATGCGCTCGACCCTCGGAGGCTCAAGCTGGCATCGCTCGTGCGCGGGGGCTCGATGCCTACACTCCCGCAGTAGGCAAAAAAAAGCCAGCGACTCGCGCTGGCTTCCATTGTGGACACGGACTTCAGAAGACCAAGCCCAGGCCCCATCGGATCATGGCGGTGCCGCCCAGGATGACCCCTACGACGCCTCCTACCATCAACCAAGGCTGTTCGCTTGCTATTCGGGTCACCGCCACACGAACAGACACGGCAGGCGCATCGTCCATGATCGTGCGGCGTTTCTCCTGGAGGTAGGCCACAGAGGCCTGTTCAGCGACTTCCTCAAGCGCCGCATCAATCATCTGCACCCGATCGTACGGGCTGATTCCAGTATCGAGGCCTTCATACCATCGCATGACGCCTTCAACCTCTGACTCCTGGACCTCATCACCATGAATTTCCCTGTCTCCCTCGGCCTCAACGGAATGCGCAGTTGATGGTTTGCCGCGCATTGCATCAAGCACTGCCATCACGCGCGCCCGGTCCACCTCGCCCAAGGCGATGAATTGCTGCAGCACCTGGTCAATCGGGGTGGACTGACTCGAGCCGACCTGAACTGAATCTGTCTTGTTCATCGTGTCTACTCATCAAAGGCGATGAGACTGCTTGTGCTGGACTTGGCGACGCGCACACTCGATGGACCGGTCGGCTGGCTCTTGAAGCCACACGCCTCAAGTGACTTTAGCTTTCGCTTTGCCGAATCGATGACCTTCCAATCAACGAGCGTGTTCCAAACCAAACCCGCATAGCGGTTGTTGAAGCAGGGAGTGGCCGAGTGATATGCACCGACCGCAAACCAGGTGTTTCCATGGGCCCGGTACTGCTTGGCCAGGTGCCAAGCCGCAACGTACGTGGAAACGCAGGGATCGAGCAGGTCCTTGTCACTGATCCCATACTTCCTCAACTCTTTGAGGTGGATCGAATTGATCTGCGCCATCCCTATGTCGACAGAGCCGTTCGGGTTGCGATTGACCGCACCGGGCTTGAAGTTGC
Source organism: Hydrogenophaga sp. (assembly GCF_025699295.1). Lineage (GTDB taxonomy): Bacteria > Pseudomonadota > Gammaproteobacteria > Burkholderiales > Burkholderiaceae_C > Hydrogenophaga. The sequence continues at coordinate 138,526 of NZ_JAILWB010000008.1, forward strand.
TTTCCACTTTCAAGATGGCTTTGAGCACCCATGGGTTCACGGAATGCCGCTCTGCTGCCGTCACGACGCACCGCGTCTCCGCTGTCAGTGGCATGGCACCCAGTGTGGCCGTTTCCCCCTCGGTCTGGGCGAACGCGCTGCCAGCAGCCAGCCAGCACAGGGAAGCGAGGGATGCGATGCGAGCTCTCATCAAAGGACCATTTGAACGGCTTGATCGACGTCCGCCTGTGTGACTACGACGGGGGTAGTGCGCCGGGAGATAGCGCGGTTAAGTGCGGCTTGAGCTACTGCCTCGGCGTTGGCGATGCTCTCACCGTCGAGCAACTTACCCACCGAGGCAATGGTGAGACCATCGTCGAGCTTGACCTTGCGAGCGATGAACCATGCTTCCAGATAGCGACCCAGGCCCTCTGCGCTCGGGCGCTCGAAGCGAACCTTCTCCGTGAATCGGCCACCACGCAGCAGGGCGGCGTCAATCTGCTCGGGGTTGTTCGTCGCGGCAACCCACACAACGTCCCTGACCCGATCGCCAACGCCATCCATGAGAGTGAGCAGCTTGTTGGTGGCTTCGGTGCTGGTCGAGAAGTCGCGGTTCTTCAGCAGTTCGTCGGCCTCATCCACGAAGATGATGCAGGGGCGCAACTCCTTTGCCTTGGCGTACAACTTCTCCAACTCTTTGGGGTTGCGCGCGAGGTCAGCGCCAGTAGCCGGCAGGAAGGCCCAATCGATCTCTTTGGCAAGCGCCTTGACGGTTGCCGTCTTACCGGTGCCCGGCGGGCCATAGAACAGCACCCCAGTAGGCAGTGTGCCGCCGTGGGCTTCGGTGTGTTCGGGGTCGGACATGCGACCAGCGACCAGGTCGAGCATCTCTCGGGTGGTCGACGAAAGCACCAGCTCGTTCAGCGGCTTCACATTCTCCAGAGTCGTTCCCTTTCGGCCTTGCAGGGTGCGTAGTGCCCCCATGAAGTCCTCGAACGTGGGCTGCTTCTTACCCATGCGGTCCAGATAGGACGGCAGTTCTTCGGTGACCGCCAAGATGCGCTTGACAGAGAAGCCATTCCAGCGGCGAGCAACGGAGTCCACGACCGAGTCAGCCACCACTGCATTGGGCAGGTTGGTTTTGAGGCCATGCTTGAGCAGACCGATACGCGCTTCACTGTCGGGAGGCGTGATCTCCACCTTGAAGTCGAAGCGGCCTTCGCGAATGCCTGCGCCGTCCAGGCGATCGATATGGTTGGTCGCAGCCACAAGGATGACTTTCTCTTTGCGGATGTCGACCATCAGGGTCAGCAGGGCGTTGACCACATCGCGGTCCTCCTTGACGCCCTGGCCCCCGCCATCACGCGACTCCAGGAAACTGTCGACCTCATCAATGAACAGCACGCACGGCTGCTGACGGCGCGCATCAGCGAACGCCTGGTTGATACGGGAGGTCTTCTCGCCCACCCACTGGCTCGCCACATCGGCGTAAGACAGCTGGAGGAAAGGCAAGCGCAACTCGCCGGCCAGCGCTTCAGCAAAGACGGTCTTGCCGTTGCCCGGTTCGCCAGAAAGAAGGATGCCGTTGCGGGCAGTCTTCTGGCCATCACGTCGGGCCACGATGGCTTCGGCGGCGTCCTTGAGCCGCGCCTTGATCTCGGTGTTGCCGTAGATGCTCTTGAAGGTCTGACTGGGAAGAACAGAGCGCGCAACCTGAACTGGTTCTGCCCCGTCGCCAGAATTTCCCGCACCGTGCACCGCTCGCTCGCGCTCGGCCGCTTGCATGTTGCCGAAGCGGAGCCATGCCAGCATCGCGCCGCTGAACGCCAGCGTTGCACCAAAGAACACGTGGCCACCCATGCCGGTACTTGCGCCGACGAGCCACATCCCGTACGCGATTGTTCCCGCCACGAGATTGACGATCCAGATATAGGCAGCCGTCTCCACAAACCAGTTCCGCCGCAGAACCGCAGCGCAGACGAGGTGAAGTGCGGTGAAGAACACGGTCGCCGCAGCGATGATTCCGGCCCATAGCAGTTCAAAGCCTCCCTTGTCGCCCAGGGCATTGGCTCGAACAGCGGCCAAGGGGAAGTCCAGGTCCCAGCCATTCAGCCACGCCAACGCCGAATGCAGGATCAATACGACCCAGACAAGCATCATCGGCAGATGGACAAAGGGGGTGAGTGCGTTCCTGAGCGACATGGGGTTTCTCCTTGCAATCAGGCTAGCACCCGATTGAAGAAGTTCAAGCGGCCCTGAGGGCTGAATCTAGTCGGAGTCAAGCTTTGCCCAGGGGCCCGACGAAACCTCGAACCGCCTTCGCATGCCCTGCCATGTATCCTGAAGCGCGGTTCCCAGACCGATCTCCCACGTCCGCTTGGCGACGCGCATTGCCCTGCGACCGGCCCGCTGCGGCGCCTGCGGCAAACTCCATCTTGCGGACGGCCGTACCCGCTGCCCTACCGCCCACGTAGGAGCCACCCCTGACGGCAGCACTACCTGCCTGACCACCTGCCTCCGCCACATTGCTCGTACCTCGGTCCGCAATCCTCCCAGTTGGCGACTGGGTAATTCCTTTCATGCCCCCGAAGCCCGAGCCGCCAGCGCTCCCCGCAAGCAAGCCGGTGGCAATGCTGGGCACCTGTGTGAGCAGGAGCGAGCCCAGCAACGCAAGGATGGCCATGGTTGCGTGCATAAGAAAGTCCTGCACCAGCTTCTGAGTATTCGTTGCTCCCGCCATCTCCGTGGCCATCTGTTGTCCCAGCTGGCTCACGCCTACGAGAATTCCCGCGACCGCCGTCAGGAGGAATGCCAGCACGATCTTCATCATGCAGGCTCCCAGGAGAAAGCGCAGCCACGAATCGAAGACCCACGACATCGGACGGAACATCACGAAGGGCACCATTACCGGCGCCAACGCCAGCACCAGGGCTAGCGAGATGAAGGACATCAGCACTGTCCCCATGCCTACAACGGCCGCAAGGACCAGCAAGAAACCGGTCAGGAGCTTCCCGAGCGCACTGACCAAAGTCGACGCGAGCGCCGGAGCCCACGAACCGGGATCCATCAGGCTGGCCTCAGCGGTACTCGGCATCGCGAAGACCTCCGAGATCGCCGAGAAGATTGGCGTGGCAACAGTTCCAAGCGCGCTCTTGAGGTCTGCCATCGACCCGCCACCAAGGGCAGTTCCAATGGAGTCCATCGTGCTCACGATGGCATTGCCCGCTGACTTGTCCAAGAACGCGTAGACGAACGCGAACGAAACCCAGATCGGCACCCACTCACCAATCAGTTCGCCAAATCCTTTCCCGCCCGCCATCGTTTTCACGGCCGTCCAGACCATGAGAGCGATCAGAAAGAAGCCGCTGATAGTGCGGCCCATCCCATTCAGCGGACCATTCTCCAAGGTCTTCAGTGCGCCGCCAATCGCCTCCGACACTTTGCCCACAATTTCATCTGGGCTGACCGCGTACCCGGATGTCGCCGTCGCCGCTGCGGGTGACGAACCTGTTGAATCTGGCGCCGCGTTCACGACTGCGCTGGCGATGCCTGCAATGACGATGAAGAGAATGATGAGATTGCGCGGACGGCTCAGCCGACGCCGTTTGTCAGCGAACCACTCCACAACCTTCTCAGCGAGGAGGCCTACCCAGAATGCGAACAAGTGATTGGAGTGGTCGCGCATGATTCGACTGACTTTCTAGGGAGTTACTTCGTGGACTGGCGCAGCGCATCAGCTACAGCCTTACGACGAGCCTCAATGGCACGCTCCTGATTGAAGCGCTCCTGGCTTTCGATTGCCGAACGCTCGGCGCTGACGGCCTTCTCAGTCTGGCTGCGTGTTTGCTCTTGCATCGTCGCGACCATTACTTCGGTCAGGCGAGCGTTCTGCACCAACAGCCGGTTCATCTGTTGATTCATCAGCTGCATCGACTGTTGGGCACCAATGGATTCCTTCACAAGAGGCTCGTATTGCCGAACCTCTGCGTAATCCTTCTGAACTTGGTCCAGGACTGATGCCTCATATTCAAGTCGGTTGATCGCCCGCTTGTTCTTGTTGCTCGCATCTTTTCGCACCGCGGCCATGTACTCGTCCCAGCTCGCTCCGGTGAGCTTCGCTTCGGTAAAGCGCTTCTCCATCAGCGACTTTTGCTCGCCCAACGAACCTTGCAACTGGCCTAGCGCGGAGGTGTATGCCCGCAGTCCCTCCAAGGCGCTTTGATTGGCGACGATGTTTGAAGGCAATTGCCCGAGCTTCTCCAGGTTGTTGATCTGCGTGCGGAACTGTTGAATCTGTAGCGCGTATTGGCTCGCCTCGGCCGACGCCGAGGCGGCACTGTCCATGGCCACCTGGATAAGCTGGAAATTGTTCGCGATCTGTGTCCACTCTGACGCGCCGCCCGCGACGGCGCCGGCCATTGCGTTGGCCGCGCAGAACGAAGTTGCGACGAAGCCGACCTTCACTACCAGTTGCTTAGCTTTGAACATGTAGCACCTCTCTCAAGAACTTCATTTCCCAATTCCCTTGGCCCGCAGCGGCGTACTCCGCTAGCGATGCGCGTTTAGCTTCTTGCGTGGTCGCCTCGTTGATCGCTAGAACGGCCGCCGGCATCTGCGTATTCACAAGGCGTGTCACTGTGGGGCGCACCAGCAGATAGTCACGCTTGGGAATCGCTCCGGCGAGCAAATCCATCTGAGCGTCTGTGGTACCGAAGACCGAGCGAAACAACTCGGCTTGCTCATGCACGGATGACTTTACGGCCGGAAGGAAGATCTGGCAGGGAATGTTGGTCACAAAGCTGCCAATGTTTGGCAGTCGCGCGATCTCATCCAAGGCCTGCGTGGCGAACATCACGAACGCACGCTTCTTGCGGAACGTACGGAGCCAGTCTTCCATCTTCTGAGCGAAAACTGGGTTTGAAAGCATGTACCACGCCTCTTCCACATAGATGAGCGTGGGCGTTGTCCCGTTGAGGCTGCGCTCAATGCAATAGAAGGCGTAGTCCATGAACGGGCTGGCCAGCTGGGGAGTCTCCAAAATGCCGCCGCACTCCATGCAGACCATGCGGGTCAACTTGAAGTTGTCTACGTCGTTGTCGAAGTAGGCGGCGTAGGGCCCAGCGCCGTAGTCGTCCTCTTCGTCCGATCGGTCTACGTAGGGAGCGAGCTTGGCGGCCAAGTCCATGTTCTCGCCAGCAATGAGCGCGTAGATGGCAGACAGCCGCCAGGCAGACTCCGGGCTGCGGCGTAGGCCTTGAATGGCGGTGAAGATCGTTGCGCTTTCTGTGGGGCTCACCTCACTACCGCCGGCGGTGATCAGCACTTCGACCCATTGACGCAGACGCATGTCGTCGTTGTTCTGCATCATGACCTTGACTGGATTCATCCCACGGTCCTTGCCCTTGGGACCCGAGTCGATGTGCTTCCCACCCATCAGGACTGAGCCCATCATCAGGCTGTAGTCCTTGTCAAAGATGAAGGTCTGGCCTGGGTTGTACTTCTGAAACTGGGCGATGAGCAGCGTCATCAGGGATGTCTTGCCAGAGCCCGAACCGCCGATGATTGCCGTGTGGCCCAGATCCCCCTCGTGCGGGTTGAAGTCGTAGGTGACACCGTAGGGGGTCAAGAAGCGGCAAAGCGGCGGCACGTCATGGCCGAGCACGCGCGAGAACAGCGGATGGTGATCCTCGCCGCGGGAGATCGTCCGAATGGGTGCGAGGTCCGCGATGTTGGCCGTCGATGCCAGTTTCCAGCGCAACGTCGCGTTGGCATTTCCCGGCAGACTCGTCAGGTAGGCAGACATCAGGCCTTGTCGCTCACGCACTATGGTGAATCCGCTGCTGCGCAGGCTGCCAGCCAGAACGTCTGCGGCTGCATCCGCCTGGCGTTGGGTATCGCCCAGGGCCAGCACCGTCATGTTGTAGTAGCCGTACGTCAGGTCCTCAGTGGTCAACTCGACCAGCGCATCCTGAGCGTCCTGGGCCAGGTGGAGGTTGCCGGTATTCACCTTCTCACTCTCGGTGTCGAACAAGCGTTCGAAGACGCGCGTGACCACCGACTTCACCTCGGAGCGGTAAAACATCTCGGCCTTCTGGATCGCCGACTCGGCCACCATCCGGTCCAGGAAACGGAAGCACTGCACCAGCACGTATTCGCAGTCAGCTGCCATCAGACGGTCAACGTCAAGGCAATGGGCCTCGCGCGGCGTTCCCGTGGTGGTCAATGCAGCCACGTAGGTCGACTTGGTCGGGCCCTTGAACTCCAGCTGGTCGTTCTTGCGCTCGATCATGTCGGTCGCAAGCGTGGTGTTCAGGTAAGGCGTCCCCTCAGGGATCTTCACCGGACCACGCGGTGAGGCAAGGTTGGCGCGTGCGTACAGCTCGCCCAGGAAGTCAGCCCCCTCCATACGACGGAAGCCAAGGTTGGTTTCCACCACGCCGGCGAAGGAAGCTATGACCTTTTCGAACTCGGCAGCCATCTCGGCGAGCTGGCCCCGCACCTGGGCGACAGCGCCCTTCTCAGATAGTCGGCGCTTGATCAGGCTGCTGGTCGCCTTGAAGAAGTTGCCGTCTGCCTCCTGGATCTCAGCGCTAAGGGCTTCGAAGAAGCGCTCGGACTTGTTGGGAAAGTTGTAGCTCAGGTACAGCCGCTGCGTGATGACAGCGTTGCGGCGCACCTTGCAGGCGGCCCCCCACTGCTCATCGATCAAACGCGCGACAGGGCTGCTGAACTCGCCGAATGGGTAACCTTCGGTGAAGCGGCGCTCCTGAATGCTCCAAAGTGTCACACGATCACCGAGGGAGCGCAGGGCCGTCTGCAGCTGGTTGATGCGCTGGTCGACCTCGAAGTTCTCTTTGCCCTCGACGTCTTCGCCGGTGAAGGAGAAGCCAGCCAGCAAAGAGCCGTCCTGGCAGAGGACGAGGCTGGGCGTGACTTGGCCAAACCACGGCAACAACTCGGAGAAGCTCCTTGCTGCTTTGCGGGGTTTGGTGAAGAGGTCGTCGAAGTCGAGCATGGCGAGCGTTGGTATCAGTGAAATGCGAAAGCGCGCGGGCAGAGCCGCGCGCGAAATCAGCGGGGCAGGCCCTTGCCCCAGCCCCGCGGCCGACTGTTGACGTCGCTTGCGCGCGGCGTTGCGTCGTAGACGTGTTCCTCGTTCAGGTAGCGCAGAAGGATCGCCACGAACTGGTCATCCTTCTTGGTCACCCAACGTGCGATCAAGTAGATGACGCCAACGACCGGGAAGGCCCAATACATCTTGGCCACCAGGGCAAAGACTGCGAGGAAGACGATCCCTGCGAAGCTGCCCTTCTCCACCCCCATGATCAGCTTGGGGCGATGAAGGGAAATGTGAAACGGGCTGGAGCGAGATGCCACGGCTTACTGCAGGCAAGCCGACATGCCGGCGATGTTGTTGATGTAGCCGTTGCTCGAGAGGATGGAGCCCAGGCCGATCAGCACACCGAAGATGATGCAGACCGTGATGATCTTGCCCCAATCCATCTTGGAGATCATCCCAAAGACCAGCGTCACCACGACGCTGATGACGAACACCACGATGGCCAACGGGCCCTTGAGCCACGCTACGACACTGCAGCCGAAGTCCTGAATGAAGGGAACGGAGATGGTCGATTGGGCGAAGGCTTGCCCGGGCAGGAGGATGGCAGCGAGAAGCGCCACAACAGCGATCAGAATCGGCAATTGGGCGGGGGAGGCGCGGCGCTCAGTGAACGGCGAAGAAAACAGTTGGACGGAATGAGCGAAGTTCATCGAAGGTCTCTCCAGGGTGAAAAAGTGGGGGGGGTTGGTGAAAACTTGGTTACTCGGGCTTAGAAGTTCTCAACGTCGTACTCGCCGGCGGCCCGGTTGAAACCGTGCAGGCGACTGACTTGCGAGACGGTGCGCTTGGGCCCGTCCCGATAGATGAAAAACATCCAGTCGAGGGTTTCAGCGATGGCTGTGCGCAGCGGGTCGTAGGGCACGCCCATGTTTGCCATCAGCAGCAGGTTCTCAAGGCGTGGCAGCGCCTTTGGTGCGCTGTTGGCGTGAATCGTCGCGGCTGAACCGGGGTGGCCCGTATTGGCAGCATCCAGCCAGTCATAGGCTTCCGGACCGCGCAACTCGCCCAGCACCACGCGCTTAGGGGCATAGCGCATGGCTGTGCGAACGGCCTTGCGAGGGGTCACACCTTGCTCGTCGTCGCACTCGATGAGCACGTGGTTCTCGCTGGTGATCTGCAGCTCATGCACGTTCTCGATGACGAACAGTCGTTCGTCGGCCGGCATCATCGAAAGCGCTGTGTTGAGCAGCGTGGTCTTGCCAGAAGCGGTTCCGCCCACGACCAGGAAGGTCTGGCGGGCAGCGATCGCGTCTGCGAGTAGGGTCGCGTAGCGCTCAGAGATCGTTCCTGACGCGATGTATTCTTCGATCGTGAAGACGCGCGCAGCATGGCGGCGAATACACATCGATGGGCCTTTGACTGCAACCGGCGGCAGGATCGCCTCAACCCGAAATCCCGGAAGCGGAGCCGACAGGATGCGGTTGTTCGACTTCTCGCCGACTTCCTTTGCGACCAGAGAGGCGATAAGCGTGATTGCGGTCTTGATCGTGCCCGCGCTCAGCTGAACTGGCACGCGGTGCTCCTTGCCTCGGCGCGAGATGAACACGTCATCTGGGCCGTTGACCATGATCTCGTTGACTTCCTCGTCCTCGAAGTACTTGCGAAGCGGGTGCAGCGTGTCCTTGATCTGGGTCAGAACGCTGTGCTTGTAGCCGCCACGAGAGCTTGGTACTTCGGCACCAGGGGCAATTCCTGTTCTCATGCAGGAATTCTTGACGCGGGGAGGCCCCTTGCTGCCCCGGCCAACGACCCCGGAAAGGGGCGTAGACCGAGGTTTTCGCGATCACCTTCCGAAGATCGGCTGCGAGTTGGAAACCAGGATTGACAGTGGCAGCGCCACCAGCGCGGCCCATGCCGGTGCGAGCAAGGGCGAAAGGCTGAATGGAAGCACCAGGTAGAGCACGGGCAGCGCCACAACGGGGATGACCACCATGCCCGCCAACGTGAATGTGGCAGGGCGCAAAGCGCCGAACTCGCTCATCTTCACGTTTCGCTGCATCAGCCCGTCGTAGACCGAGGCGATGAACATTGGCGAGAGAAACACCAGCCAGATGAGCACGATGGCCAGTCGCATGGCCACGATGTAGGACTGAAGCACCAAGCCTTGCATGTAGCTGTTGAACATGCTGCCCATGATTGCGCCACCCGGTCCTGCAACCCTCGCGCTCAGTTGGCGCTCAGCCTTCGTGAGCTTTGCGGTCTTGGCCGCGCCGGCGACGACTGCAAGCGGCGTACCTTCAAAGATCGAGTTGGCAAACCCCACCACCATGTCGGAAGCGCGCGATCCCATCGCCGCACGCGTCTGCTGGATCTCGCCGATGACAAAGCGCTCCATGCTATCGCCCGAGCGAAGCAAGGGGGATAGCAAGAAGCCGAGGATCGCGAGCAAGAACCAGAAGCCGAGATGCTGGGAGTTTTTCATCGGATGCGCGCAACTTCAGCCGTTGGCCGCGTGTCGCAAGAGGTGACCGGTATCAGTGGGGTTTGCCAGACGCGTGACCATGTGGGTGCGAACGCCCGCGATGGTCCCTTCGCTGGGGGCGGGGCTTGTGAACTCAGCGCAAACCGTGTCGATGCACAAGCGTTTCGCCCAGGCGCCCAGTGGCTCAGCAAAGGGCGTCCAGCGGTGCGTGACGCCACTCAGATCAGTGCCCGAAATGGTCAGACGCGCAACGTCTGCGGCATGCTCGGTCAACCCGAAAAGGTAGACCCCGACGATTCGGCCGAGGAAGGCTTCGCCATTGCTCACCGAGGCGTGCGAGCGCCGCAGCGCTTCGGCAATACACAGCGCCAGCAGAGAGCCGCCCGCCTTGTCGGGCCAGTGCGGGCCGATGTACTCAGCGAGCTTGCGCGTCGCTTCCTTCAAGTTGGGGTGATGCGCCCAGATGACTTCGGCAAACGACTCATGCGGGGTATCGCGAACGGCGGTCTTGATCCATTCGTCCTCGTCGGCTTCATGCAGTTCGCTCACCGGCCAGTACACCACCGAAGCGGTTCTCAGGTCTTTGGGAGCAATCCGTGCACGCGCGGCGTTCAGCGTGACGATCGTGGTCATGTCTTTCGATATCTCTTGTCTTCGACGATCACCGGAATCCGGCCCTTGACGAGCTCGCCGCGGTTGAAAAACCCGATGTAGTGCAAATCCTGCAGGCTGGGCAGCAACGAGCGCGGGAAGATCTCCTTGTCCTTCTCCGAGATCGACGTGCTTGAGTTTGCCGAGAATTCCAGCCCAACGTCCTCTGTCTTCGAGCCAATACCTGTCGATTGACCACGGACGGTGATGGTTGTCTCGCCCAGTTTCTCCGTGATCAGGGCCATCGTGTCCGGATCCTGGGTGGCGCCGACAATCATGTTGTTCATGTTGCCGATGAAGCGCTTGGCGCGCGCCGTGTTTCCCTGAAACTTGTCGACCAGGTCGCTGAACGTCTGCCCGAGCGCCCAGATGAAGAAGCCAGCGCCGCGTCCCTTGTTGGCCTGCTGGATGACGGGCGCGCAGACTGCGTCGCCCCATTCGTCAATGACCACGTGCACGCGGCGCGGCTCCTCCCCGGTGTCGGCAGCCGTCCCATGGTTGTAGATCTCTGCCGCCACCGCCGAAAGTTCCGCGAGCGCCATCGTCGAAATGGCCCTGCCCACCGACTCGTCGGCCAGTGTGTCCGTGCCGATATAGAGGATGTGGTTACCCTCGACAATGCGCTTGCCGTCCATGATGGGGCGCGTGTCGTTGATGTCGTCGTAATCGGGCGAGAGCAAACCCTTTAAGTCGTCAGTCGTGAGCTTCGTGAGCATCGGGGTGATGGAGACGATCATCTTGCCGAACCACTCGCGGTTGGCTTCAAGAATGGCGATGAGCCCTCGCAGTTCTTCCGGCTTGATCGGCAGGCCCCGCAGACGCGCCTCCTCTTCGTTCTCAGGCACCATCTCCTGGAACACCTTGATCATGGCCGCCAGTTCAGGCGAGGAGGTTTCGACTCCGCCCTTCTGGGGCTTTCCCCCGGCAGAGGCAAGTGCGTTGATCTGCTTCTCCAGCGCTTCATGCAAGTCCGGGCACTCGTCTTCGAAGAACTTCTTGAGCGCTTGGGTCGTGAGCGCTTCCACCGCGGTGCGGGACTCCATGGCGGTCTTGAGCGTGTAGATGGAAACCCGGCGACCAACGTACTTCATTGCGTTGGTGATCCGGTGCACGGCCATCCAGCAAAACTCTTTGAAGTTGTCGCTCTCTTGGCTGTCCAGCACCATCGTGATGCGCGAGGCCACCTGGGAAACGCGGTCCCAGTTCTTGATGAGGTCAAGGCGCACCGACTCGCTGGCGAACGCCGGGTGCAGCATCAGGAATCGCTCGGGCTTGCCTGACAGGATTGCAGCCTGGCGACAAATCTCGCGAAGGTCCTTGTCACCCTTGGGGTCGATCACGATCACGCAATCGCCGCGCATAGCAAGCTGGAAGATCACCAGCGCGGCCAAGCGCGTCTTGATGGCGCCCGTCGTCGCGATGATGGCGCAATGCCCCTTGAGCGAGTCGAAGGGCAGCACCACATCCTTCTCGCCCATGTCAAGGCCGTGGATCCAAGGCAGTCCTTTGGACTTGAGCGGATCGCGCTTGTCTCCACGCCACTTGAGCCACCAGGGGGGTGGGTAGACGTCCACGAGGTCGCGCTTCATGATCTCGTACGCGCGCTGGGTATGCCGCGGTTCCCAGCGATAACCCCAGCCAAGCCACAGATTGCTGCCCAGCTTGTGCATGGACTTCTGCAGTCTGGATGCTGGCATGACCACGGTGGGCTGGCCGAGCAGAGACATCTTGTACTTGAGCAGCTTGTTGGCCGCGAGGAAACGCATACCAGTCATGCTCAGCGCGAGCAGCGCGCAGGCAGCCAAGGCTGGCTTAGGCGCGTCAAGGGCGAAGGCAACGCCGATCATCCAGAGGCTGGCCACGCCCCACACGATTGCGGCGCGCGCCTCATAGACAGGGCGTAGGAGTTGTTCGAACCGCTTCTTTTCAGCCATTTCAGAGCCCCAACTTCTTCACCGCGAACCGCGACAGAACAATTGCTTCCTTGGGCTTGGAGCCTTCGGGTATCGCCACCTTGATGATCTTGAGGCCCGGTGTCGCTGGCGGGCTGTAAATCAGTCCTGCCGCAGCCATTTCACCGACCCATGCAGGCACATCGCGCACCAGCGTGGCCAGCGTCTCCACGGAGATCGCCGCACCGTTGTCTGTCATGCGCATTGACTTGCTGCTCTGTCCACGATCCTGCCAAGCCTTCATGACCTTGCCAAGCAGTTCGACGTGCAATCGCTTCTTTATGTCGCGCTGCACTTCTTGTGGCACGAGGTCGCTGTAACGGACTTCCGCTGCTTCGCGAATTGGCACAGGCCCTGCTGAGTCGCTCGGTTCTGGCTCGACCACATGTTCTGACGGTTCTCCCCCTTGCGGCCGGCGCGACACGGGCTCCGGCGCCGGCTCCGGCTCTGCCTCGAGTGGCGCTGCACCATGCTCGAGCTCGATACTCTGTTGCTGCTCTAGGACCGCGTCGGGCTTCGTTGAGCGGGATTCAACAGCCTTCGATTGGGCGTGAGCCTTGGGCGTGGCGGCCGCTGCTTCGGCCTGCGCCTCCGCTGGCGCTAGAGGATCTGCTGCGACGACGCCCTGAAGCGTCTTCGGGGACTGCTCAGCGTATGCGTCCGGATCGAAGTCCTCCAGAACGGCCAGGGGGTTGCGCAGCTTGAAGGCGCTCAGGATCTCCCCTGAGTCGGCCACGACCTCGTGCATCCCCAGGTCCTCACCGTCTTGAGTCACGATTTGACAGGACTTGAGCAGTTCGGCGATCGTGGCGGCATTGGCTGGCCAGCCGCTATATCCCTGCTCTTTGCCAAAGCGTGCGATGTCCTCAATTGCCTGGGGCCACACGAGGTACAGACCGCTCTGGTCAGCTTTGACCTTGTCAGCGTTGAGCTTCCATCCCGCGGTCGCCAGCAGCGCACGGATCGCACCCACCAGGTACGGCCCCATGTGCGTGCCCACGGTCTGCCTGCCGAATGCCTGAGGACGGCGCGCTTCCTCGCGGCGCGAGATGCGCTCCCACATCGTGTGCACAACATCGCGGCAGTTGCCAGCCGTCGTTGAACTGCCAGAGCTGATCTCGTAGAGCGCCTTGACGAGTTCCGGCGAGCCGTCGTCAAGCCACTGCAGGTTCTGCGCACCAACTACCGTCGCAATGATCGAGGCGATGTGGCTGGACGGCCCAATCTCCTGTTCGATCTCGCTCGCGGCAGGCCAGGTTGCGAAGACCCGCTCAACGCTGTGGTCCACTGCCCAGCTGGTGAGGCTGCCAAAGTGACGTCGCCAAGTCTGGCCCTGCTCGCTGGTGACGACGATGTTGTCCAATGTCTTCCCCAGGGGGTAGAACATGCCCGCGAGGAAGCACACGTAGCGCCAGCGTCCTTCAAGTGCGTGGCGTCTCTCGACGGTCTCATTGCCCGTGAAGATTCGCCCATCACCGGCCTGGAAGCTGTAGAAGGCCATCTCAAGCGCCGCTCTGAACAGGCCCCCTTCGCCGGAGAACAGCGAGCTTGCGGTCGCAGGAAGGACGTTGACCTGCTCCGCCAGGCTCAACAGTGGCCCCTCAAAACGCAACGCGAACACGTCGGGCTCGACCGCTGCATGCAGGCGCAACCGATTCATCAGTTCTTGGTTGGCCGCCAGGACACCGATGGCCGTTGCGATTGGGAGACCGCGGTCCACTGGGGGGTAGGCAGGAGGTCGTGCCGCCTGGGCAGGATTGCCCTGCACCGGGTTGCCTGTGGGTTGCGATTGCGGCCTGGCACTGGGGGATGGCGCCGGCGCAATAAAACCAAGTTTTGAAAGCCACTTTTGGAGCATCCGGGTATTTTTCTTCCCGCAGCCTCCAAGGGGCGGTGACCTACACCCCCAAACCTGCCTGTAGTCGCCGGTTCATCGCTACAGATCAGCCGTACTTGATCTGCTTGTCGCGGGAGAGTCGATAGGCCGCCATGCGCGCTTCCATTTCACGCTCCACCTCAGGCACTCGCAGCTCCTGCGTGGCACATGCCGGGCAGTGTGCGGTGCCGTGCTGGCGACGCATCACAGGATGCTTCGTATTGCATGTGGAGCACTGGCGCACTTCTACGTCACCCGTCTTGACCGCCTCGATCAGCAGGTTGTAGGTCTCAAATGAGATGCGATGCTCGCCATTGGTGGCCGGCACATCCGCGCGGTACTTGGCATAGACCTCGATGCGCTTGTCCACTGCGCGCGCATAGTTGGTTTCAACCTCTGCATATTCGCCTGCGCCGCGCGAGCCGAAATGCAGGGACAGGAGGTAGGCAGCTTCGAATCGCTCGGCCGCGGTTTCGAGGAACGTCTCGGAGTTCACCGACTTGCCCAGGCCACGAGGGCGGCTGACTTTGACGCCCCGCGCCTCCATGCGGCGGTTCATCTCCTCCTTCATCCGATGCTCATTGCAGTCCGTGCCCATGAGCTCACGGATCAGCTTGGTGCGGCTGGTGAGGTCCATCAGCACGTCAAAGCGATCGTCCCAAGCGGGATCTTCGAACAAGGCCTTACGGCTACCTGAATTGACGAGGGCGCGACCAGTGAAGTTGTCCATGATGATGACGGGAGGAATTGCAGGAATCTAGCGGGGGGTCAGTGAACGCTGTCTTTTGAACGCTTGGACACGCCCATATAGAGGGTACGCTGCGCCGCGGTCATCTCGCGCGCTGCTGCAACCGAGAAGAATTGATCCGAAGCGGCAGGGATCAATACGGCCGTTGGATTAGCCGCAACGTCCCACAGATCATGCGGCCCCATGCGCCCCAGAAAGTTGGCGTCCGACGCCGACATATCAAACTGAACACAGGCCTGCTCGGTGGAGGTACGAATGGCGTCCAGGCGCACCGACAGCGCCATGAACGCCTCCTGGCGGTTGGCAGCTTCGAACTCGCCGGGCTGCACGCGCGCGGCCGATGCGGCGGGGCGCAAGCCGTCGTGCAGCGTCATCGTGAACAAGGGGGCCTTGGTGTCCGCGACTCTCAGCACCTCTTCCTCGCTTAGAACCGCGAGCAGGTCCAGCAGCCCCCGCTGACCTGGGAACCAGCGCGAGAGAACGCGCGGGTCGAACAGTTCGGTGCTGCGAGCGATCTTCCAGCGTCGAAACAGTGCCTTGTGGTTCTCTGCCAGGATGGAGCGCGTGTAATTCGGCAGCCTCCAGTCA
Source organism: Hydrogenophaga sp. (assembly GCF_025699295.1). Taxonomy (GTDB): domain Bacteria; phylum Pseudomonadota; class Gammaproteobacteria; order Burkholderiales; family Burkholderiaceae_C; genus Hydrogenophaga. The sequence goes on from NZ_JAILWB010000008.1 coordinate 153,862, forward strand.
ATACGGACTTCCGACTCGCTATGTGCTGTAATCAATTGTAGGTACTCCCCGGGGCATCTTCTGGGCTTGTTAAATTAGGCGTCCCAACACTGTGGTTTTGGGCGCCGATAGAACGATGTCCTTTGTGAGGCCACCGGTCTTTCATCAAAGCACGGCTCCTCGCTAAGTCAAGCCCGCAATGTCCGCTATCGTCGCACTGGCCCAGCGCTTTAGGGCTCGGCTGCAACGTTCTCTTGACGAACTCGGGTTTTCCCCCGGGTTGCGTGATAGAAGTCGCACCTTGGCCTTTCAGCTCGGTATTCACGAGAGCTCTGCCAATGAGTTGCTGGCCATGGGTCGCGACTCGCTGCCAGATCTCCCGCTATTGGTGAAGATCAGCGACCTGACAGGCAAGCCCCTCGGCTGGTTTCTTGATCAGGACGGGGATAGTTTCCCCGCTGGCACCCGGCTCGTCCACTCCATTGGCTCAGGAGAGGATCTCGCTTTCTCTCTTCCAGACGGGCTCGCCGGGATGTCGGTTGAGCCGAACGAGCAGCTGCTGTACCTGCGCGCCAGCGGCGACATGGGGTTCGGGGTCCAGGGCGGCGATTACATCCTCGCCGTGGAGGTCCCCGTCACGCCAATGAGCGTGACGAAAAACGAGGTCTACCTCATCGGCTCAAAACTAGGTTTTGAGCTTCGAAACTGCGTGGCGCAGAGCCCCTTGCGCGCAAGTTTCAGCAGCTTCGACGGCAAGCACACCCTGGTGCTCAAGCCCACCATCGCCGAGGCGGACCGCCGCGATTCCAACTTCCTAGAGGATTGCCTGGGCGAAGGCATGCACCACTTCTCGCAGGTCCTGTACGTGATCAAGGCCGCCAAGAACATCCCACGTGATGGCGGGGCGTACCTGTTCATTTCCTGAGACGGCACGGCAAAAAAAAGCCACCGGTCCGAAGACTGGTGGCTTTCTCGTTTCAGTGGCTGTGCTCGCGCTCGTACTGGGCGGCCCATTGGTTGGCCATGTCCTGGCCCTCGCTAGCGGCCTTGATGACCAAGACCCGAACGCCCTCCTTTCGGATGCGTTGCGCCAGCTGCTCTGCGTAGAAGCTGCCCGGACGCCGATACTTCTGCACCCCATCGACTACCCCGGCTCGCTTGCGCTCATCGTGGTCGGCGAAGATCACCAGGCGGCGGATCTGTGCTTTCAGTTCAAAGGGCAGTTCGAACTGCGCCATCGCCGGACCATTCAGGCAGGGCCACACCGGAACGCGGCGGAGCATCGTCGCAGCGAGTCCGGTTTCGATGCCCTCGCACACGCCAAGCGTGTCGCCAACGGGCTCCATCATGCGAATGGCGAACGAGTTGATGCCCAGGCCGTAGTCGGTCTTCTTGGCGATCGGCACATCTGCTTTTTGACCGTCCATGGTGAGGAAGGTCTTGTGCAGCTGCACCACATCGCCCTTGGCATCCTTAGCCAGCGCCAGCATCGCCGGGAACTTGCCCAACGACACTGGCTTGCCGCCCTCCTTCTCCGGTGGCGCCCAGTACTCCAGTGCCGGGTGAAAGCGCAGCATTTGCGGCTGCACGTCCAGGCCCGGAACCCGGTTTCGAAGGTAGCGATGCACGGGATCACCTGAAGTGATCTCGCGCGCCTCGTCCCAGAAGCGCTCAATACGCCGCAGGTTGCGCTGCTCTTGCTCTGGCGAAAGGTCATTTCCCTTGGCCACACGCGCTTCGCGCGCAATCGCCTGGATGTGCTCGCCTGCCCCAAAGTAACTTCGCACATGGTCGGCTGCCTCGCGAAACGAGTGATAGCCCATGTGCTCCATCAACATTCGGAAACCATTCGCATAGCTTCCGCCGGTGCACTGATTGCAGACCCACAGACCGCCGTTCTTCTTCGACCATCGGAAGCGATCCGTGCCTCCGCAGAAGGGGCAGGGACCGTTTCGTTGGTTGAAGAACCTGGCGTCCATACCCGCGGCCGTCAGGATGTCGGGCCAGCGACCATAGACGAGATCTTCAGCTTTGATATTCACGTCCCAATCTCCAAAGAAGTTGGGGCGCGCACTGCCCGAAGGGACAGTTGCGACCCAACGGGTGGTTGTTTGCAGCCAGCTGGCTGCGATCCTCGCAAGTGCGAAAACATGGTCATTTTCCGAGGCGCTACGCCACGCGTCCAACGATTCGGTCCACCTCTGGCGCAACGCGCCTTGGCTTTCTTCAACCCTCGGCAGCAAAGGTTGGAAAAAGCCCCCCGTCTGAGCGGGGAGCGAAGGGTCATGGTGCTTCAGGCCGCGAGTCGCAAACTAAGTTTCGCGCGGAAGAGAGCCTCCAGTGCATCGGGCAGTTGCTCGATGCTTTCAATTCTGGTCGAACTGGGGATGAAGGCGCGGATGTCGCAACCAACCCCCACGCCGATCACCTCGACGCCGTTGTCATCGGCCTCGGCCAGTGCCCGTCCCAGGAGATCCGGGTCATCAGGACCATCGTCGGTCACGACCACCAGGATGTGCTTCTCCTTTCGCTGACGCAGCAGGTCAGGCAGTTCTGTCATCACGGCCGCGCCTAAAGGCGTGCCGCCCATGGCCACGAGGTGCTTGCTTCGGCGCATCGCATGTTGGGGCGACTCGCCAAAACTCTGCAGCGACTCCGTGATCTCAGTTTCTGAGGGGAACATTGCCACCGAGGTGGAGACATTACCCACGCGTTGCATCGCGAGAGCGAACGCAAGCGTTGCTTCTGCGGCGGTTCGCAGCTTCTTTCTCATGCTGCCCGAGCGATCCAAGATGACCTTGACCGCTGCATCCACTCCGTGTGTTCGCGCTTTCACGCGAAACACCTTTGTGTCACCCATCGCGCCCAACCGCCAGAAGCGGTTGACTGCGACTTGGCCACCAGCGCGAGCCATCTTCGTTGGCCGCCGGCGCCTGTCCTGCAACTCACGCAGCAGCACACGCACCATTCGAGCCTGTACCCCGTCGAGTCGCACGTCGAGTTCATTGGTCACGGGGATCGGTGCGGCGAGCGCCATGGCACCGAGAACACCCTTTGCCTGGCTACCACCCTCTCCGACCTCCGCGCGCTCTAGTGCTGCCAGCGCAGCCTCCAAGAGCTCGTCCAGACTGGGGCCGTCTTCTCCACCTCGCTCGGACGCCTCTCGAAGCGCTTGTACCAAATCGTCGTTGGACGATTCGGGTTCAGCATCCGGAGTTCGCATCGGTTGCGGCTTCCCATACTTGGACTCATAGGCCTCGCGCAGCATGTCACCCAGGTCGTAGCTGGCCAACGGGACTGTCGGTTCTGCGGGCATCGCATTGAGCTTCTGCTCGCCGCCGGTCTGCCCCTGAGGCTCACCGACTGAGGCCGATTCGCCCGCTTGCGTTGCTTTCTGCGCACCTGCTTCGCTGCCTTGATCAGGCGGCCCCGAGGCACCGGTAGCGTCAGCTTGCGCTGAGCCGTCGGACTGCTCGTTGGCTTCGCCCTGGCCAGCCTCGCCCTGCTGCTGTCCGCTCGAGTCCTGGCCGGTGTCGCCACTGCCCCGATCCCCTTGCGAGAGCTTCTGTTGTTCCTGCGGAGCAGATTCGGACTCGACACCTTCTACCTCGGTTTGAGCTTCGTCCTGCGTTGGAGTTACCTCGTTCGACGCTTGTGCTTCCTCTTCGGTCGCATGGTCCGATGGATTCGTGCCATCGCCGCTAGGTTCGCCTTCGCCGGCCTGCTCCTGCCCAGGGGCAGCATCAGCGTCGGAGATGGTGTCGGTTCCGCTATCGTGCGGCTGTTCCTGCTCGGGCACCTGTTCGAGCTCCGACTGCGCCTCCTGTTGCTGGGACTCCTGCTCAGGCGGCTGCTCGCGCAACTGTCGATTCAGGAGGATCGCCAACGCTTCAGTGTCCTGGCTGCAAGTGAGCTTCGGCAGCTCAGCGATCGCGGCGTCGATGGCCTGGCGCTGGTGTTGATTGACAACTTGCGCTGCCAGATCTTCAAACGCCTTGGCCCTCTGCTCGATCGCCGGTTGAGGGGCGACCGCGCGAAACCCGCGCAGGATGATGTCAAGCTGCAGCGCTTTGGCTCGATGCTCTTCAAGCTGGAGATCCAGCCCTTTGAGAATCGTATCCAGCGCTTCATCCAGGCCTCGTCCAAGGATGACACCGGCGCCGGCGAAACGCTTGCGCTGCTCCATCTCTATGCGAGGATCTTCCAGCAGGTTGAACACCTGCAGCTGCTCTTCAGTCAGCCTCTGTGCGCAATCCAGGTCGGTGTGAGCGGCGTGCCCCGCCTCATGAACCGCCATGCGCGTGAGCGCGGCGATCTGGCTGGCATCAGCGCTGGCCGGCATCGGCAGTACGATGCTCCCATCTTTTGCCATCGCTGCTGTCTCGCCCCACCGCAATGTGACCTTGCGGCCCAGGATGAGTGAGACAAAGCCTGCGATGACCTTCTTGACCATCGCAATATCAGTTTCGGTTTGCATGTGCTCTCCCAACGCCCCGGCGCAATGCCGGAGCGTCTTTGGGTTTCGTTAAAACAAGCCGACGAACTCGGGCTCGAAGCCGTCGTTCGCGATCGGTTGCTGGACGGGCACTTGCTCGTCCAAAGCCGAATCGGCTTCTTGTGCCGTGCGCTGCTTGGCAACGCTCTCAGGCGCGGGGCCGGATGCTTGCTGTGCAGGGCTGGTGACCTGCTCCGGTGCGCTCACGAGGAGTGCTTCGAAAGCGAGGTTCGCCGCGCCCGAGTCCATCACCAGATGGGCGGCCTGCAGTGCGGTTGCGCTGTTCGACAGCGTCTTGGCCAGCGTCCAGACGTGCATGAGGTGCACGCCTTCGATGGGGCCTTCCTGCGGAAGGATGCCCAGCACGTGGTCAACGATTTGCGCTAGCGGCTCGACGGTGTGGTCCAGGAAGCTGAAGCTCTTGAACTTGGCACCGATTCGACGCAGCGGACCGAGGGTCTTCTGCGTGATCTTCTCGCGTTTGCGCACCGCACCGTGAGCGTCCTTACCCAGCAGGTATTTCTCCATCAGGGTTCGGGCCTCCTCGGCGGCCTCATCGAACAGTTCACCTTTGAGGCCGGTGATCTGGTGACCGTAGTGCTTGTTGACCTCGCTGAACTCGTCGGTGCTGGGGGCACTGACGCGGCACAGGTGAAAGCCAAAGGCCAGGCGCCCTGCGACGTATTCCGGCGTCGGAATGTCCGTGATCAGGTGTTGCCAGGCCTGGTTGTCGATGCGCTCGCGCCAGTCAGTGATCCGCGCGTCGAAATCGCGGTACAGCTTCTGGGCATGCTCATCGAACTTCTGCTTGATCTCCAGCAAGCCCTTGTAGACGCGATCGACCTTCCCTTCCGGGATGCCGACGGTGCCCAGCAAAGGCAGGCCGTTGAGCTTGAGCAGCTTTTCCGCCTCGCGCTTGTACTTGAGGAACGGAGCGAGGTCATCTGGGTCTGCGATCTTGATCGAGCCCAGGGTGGCCAGCGACTCGGGTGGCAGGTGTGCCAGCTCTGGGTTCTTGGCCAGCAGGTTCTCCTTGCGAAGACGCTTGCGGCCAGACCAGAGGTGGATCTCCAGAGCAACGCAAACGATGCCCGTGGCCTGGGCCTGCTTGATGTTGGGAACGACAGGTGCGTTCATGTGGGTAGCTCCATAGAGGAGCGGGAACCCACGACCCCATGCGGGAAGTGGATTCCCGCGGGGGTTGGATGGTGAAGGCAGGCGCTAAGACCTGCGAACGGCTATGCCGAACATTTGCATGATAGGTCTTCACGCACACGGGCGCAAAGGATCTGGCTCACGTTGGCTGGTTCGCGCCTTCAAGTAGCCTGACGGCGTCCCGCAAGTTGCTCCGCTCTGTGTCACGCACTGATACAGCCTACCGGGGCTGCGTCGTCTCATGCTCGCTTGCGATTCGCAAAACGCGCTCAACTGGAACCTGGTATCGAGGATCGGCCGTGCTCTCGGGTTTGACCATCTCTGAATGCCCCCACTGTGGATATCGCAGGTATTCATTGCACTGATAGATTGCACTGTCCTCGGAAACAACCGCGTCATGAGGACTTGTTAGACAGTAGCCGTGAGGACGATCACGGAATGAATTCCAATCGTCTCGAAGGCTATCGAGCATTTCGCTTCCCGGTCGAAGATCCTCCGCGTACCCTCGACTGAGGCCAAGCGTTGACAGTAGCCTCGCGATGTCGGCCCCTCGATAAGGCGATGCAATTGATATGACGCTCTTGTAGGCCATGTTGTTGTTCGCAAGGCGATTTTCGAGAAGCATCCCCCGAGCGATGAGCCCTCCCATCGAATGGGCGATCACGTAGATTTCCGTGTACTGTTCGTATCGTCCATTGATCACCATGAGTTCGTTCAGCCAGCGTGACATCTGACGGATTCGCAAGTTTCGTCTTGCGAGCACCGTGGGGTATTCAACCATCCACAGGTCGAACTCCTCGAGTCGAGAGTCGTTCTTGAGCAATTGCGGAAACTGGTTCCAAGTGCCGGACGCATCGCCGTTCCAACCGTGCAGAAGCACCAGTAGTTTGTGGTTCTGCGTACCCCTTCTCACCACTGCGGGCTCTTCAAGCCCCGCCGTAGGTGGGATGATCAGGCTCCCCGTGACGCGCGGCCAGACCGCAATGGCAAGCGCAAGCACTATCCCAATCACGGTCCCCACTCGTCGTGCCGCGCGGTACCGATCGGCGCCGCTCACTTTCCAGTACGCCGTTGTTCCGACTGCGCGATAGACGCGTATCGTCAGTGCCCCCGCCACAACCACTACTGCAGCGTGGGCGACGAGGCTCAATATGTACCCAGGCAGTGAGCGCAACCACCGTGGCACAGTGCTCGACTCTGACAGACCCGGAATCTCCACCGCGGTCGGCACCCCGAGCAGACTCCAGAAAGCAAGAGACACACCGACAAAAGCCACAAGAAGCCAAAGTGTCGGCAGTCTGGAACTTGGCCGCCTCCTTCTTGTATCTCGGTTGGCGTGCTTGATGAAAGATTCCGCTTCAGCCGTAGCACGCTCCGATTGCACGGCAACTGAGTCTGATCTTCGCAGTATTGCGAGCAACGCGAGTGCAACTACAGCTACCGTCCCTGTCAGGGAGAACAAGGCCACCTGGTTCCGGATCAAGAAGTCCAGCAAGTCGCTCATCAAGCACCTCCCGAGGTCCAAGCAGCTACATCTCGATCTCCGGGCCAGACGCGTTGTTGTGTTGTGCCAGAACCGCCTCCGCGGGAGCAAGGTCGCACACAACAACTGCCTGGTTCGCATCGTCCCAATCGTGAACGACTCGAATCACCACAAAAGCCCGCCGATTCGCGGCAATGATGATTTCACCTTTGATGGGTATGCGCCGAAGCAACACCGGATCTCGATTGGCCAGTTTTCCTGTCGAAGCCATGCGCAAATAGACAGCCTCCATACGCCCTCCTCTATGCTCGTACAGACGTGGACCACAACGGAAACGGGACTGCCAGAAGCACCTTGTCATACGCGGTCATCGCGTATTGGCTCCAGTGGCTAGTCTGTCGCCCAGCTGTTGCAGCTGGCAGTCGAATTCTGAAGTGTTGTTCACTTCTCGACAATAGGCCTGTTTGACTGTCTGAAAGCTCGGTTGCCTTTAGACAGTCCCCTCTTTCGAGGGAACTGCGAAACCGGGGCGCTACCCCCGATTCCACTATTTTGGTTAGCCGCAGCTACCAATGTGCCCGCACGCATCGCACGACTCGCACCCGTTGACCTTGTGCAGCGCCATGGCACCGCATTCCGGGCACTGCTTGCCGCCCAGGCGAACCTCACGGCTTTCCTTGGCGCCCACGTCGACCACACCCGAGGTGTTGTCACTGCGAGCCAGCGGAGCGCCTTTCAGCAGGCCCAGCGCTTTCATGCGCGCCAGCAGCAGGGTGGCCACGTAGGCAACTGTGCTCGGGTAGTTCTCTTGCTTGACGTCTCCCGGCACCTGGGCCAGGAAGTCGCCACGCACCTCACCGAAGTTCGCCAGCTTCTCCAGCTTCATGGCCACCCATTTCGGGTCGCTCACTCGCATGTCGATCGACAGCACCTTCATGAGGCCGTTCAGAGCCGCCGGATAGGTACCAGACAACCACACCGAGTACGGGCGGATCTGGCCGTTGGGCAACTTCAGTTCCTTCGTATGCAGGAGGAAGTCGTCGCCCGTTGCCGGGTTGCTTACGTCCACATGCCAGCCAAGACCACCGTTGGGCCCAGTCTTAGGCTCGCGCCGGCTGAACAGGGCTTCCATCATCGGCGAGGCCTTGTGTTCATTGAGCGCACCGATCTCGTTCAAGCGATGCTTGACCAGGACCGCGAAGCCAGCCGTCAGTGACGGCATCAGCACTCGTGCGCCCGTTGCCGGGTGGGTCATCTCGAAACCGTCATCACCGACCGTGTTGATCAGGGAGTCCAGCTTCATCTGCAAGAAGGCGCCGTCGTCGGTACGCATGTCCACGCTCAGGGCCTTTGCGATTGCTCCCAGGCCGCGCGGCGCTTCGTTACCAGCAATGTAGACCTCCAACGGATGTTTCTCGCCGTTCTGCCAGTGGTTCACAACCACCGCGAAGTCCCCTTGCGGGTGACGCACGCTGTAGGTGACACCCTCTGCCACTACGTCCGGTCGGCTCGGCCAACGCAGGTTGTCAACGACGTTGGGAACGTCCTTGATCTCCACGCGACGGTCCGGATCATCGGTTCGCAGATCCTGCTCACCTTTGCCGGCGCCTTTGGCTTCTTCTTCCGTCATCAGCACCGCGCCCGTCATTTCGTTGGGGCGATAGGTGGTGATCCCTTTGAGGCCCGATTTCCATGCATCCATGTAGATGCGCGAGAAGGCCTCGAAGGAGTAGTCGGCCGGCACGTTCACCGTCTTGCTGATTGCGCTGTCGATGAAAGGAATCACAGCCGCCATGACGCGCAGGTGTTCCTCAACCGATAGCTCCAGCGCCGTCGCGATCACAGAGGTGTCCGCGTCCTCGCCTTTGACCATCTTCAGCACGCGGTATGCGTGATCGTCCGCGGTCCAGAGCTTGCGCTCCTCGCCTTTGCCGGTACGCACGTTGCGGTATTGCTTCAGCGCGAACGTGGGCTCGATGCCGGAGCTTGCGTTGTCCGCAAAGCCCAACGAGATCGTGCCAGTTGGCGCAATCGACAGCAGATGCGAATTGCGGATGCCATGCTTGCGTATGGCCTCTTTGATGTGCTCGGGCAACGTCGATGCGAAGGTACCCTCTTCCAGGTACTTGTCCGCGTCGAACAGGGGGAACGCGCCCAGTTCTTTTGCCAGCTCCACGGAAGCCATGTAGGCGGCATCACGCATCTCGCGCGTCACCTTCGACGCGAACTCAGCGGACTCTTCGCTACCGTAGCTCAGGCCCAGCATTGCCATCGCGTTTGCCAGACCAAGGTAGCCCAGACCGATGCGACGCTTGAGGTGCGCTTCCTGCTTCTGTTGCTCCAGCGGCCACTTGGTTGCATCGAGCACACGATCGAGCATTCGAACGGCGCCCGGCACCACGCGCCTGAACGCCTCGTAGTCGAACTCCGCCTCGTGCGTGAAGGGGTTCTTCACGTAGCGGTAGAGATTCAGTGCACCAAGGTCGCAGCAGCCGTAGCCTGGCAACATTTGCTCACCACATGGATTGCTCGCCGCGATGGTTTCGCAGTATCGTAGGTTGTTGGCTTCGTTGATGGTGTCCAGGAACATCACGCCAGGGTCCGCCGTCTCGTACGTGTTTCGCATGATCTTCTGCCACAGGTAGCGGGCCTTGATCGTGCGGTAGACGTAGCGCGCTTTGCCGTCCTTGCAGACGACCGTTTCGGTCGCGCCGCGCGGAGGGGCTTCGTGCACCAGGTTGAAATCACCCGTAGGGCGCCAGAGTAGTTGCTCTGGCGCATTGGAGAAATCAAGGACTTGCGGGACTTCGTGCCACAGGGCTGGACCCGCTCGGACCAAAGTTGGTGCGACCGACCTGCTTCGCCGCCAAGGTTCTTGCAACTTGACTTCTGGCGAGACGCTGAAAACTTTGTCGATGGCGGGCGGCTGCCTTGCAGAAAAATGGCTCGGGCATGCAAACCGCGAGTTGCATCGCTCACACAATGGGTGATGAGCAATGGCTTGATTGCCGGTGGGCTAGATGTGCTTGAGATCGACCAGAAGAGCGGCGTCGGCGGCCAGATCGTCCCCGCATATCCATTCGACTGCATCGAGCTTCAGTCGAATGTATTTTTTGAAGAGCTCTCGCAAGTCCTTCTCGATCGAGGTTGCAGTCAAACCGGGCTGCAGCACCCCACGGAAGGTAAGAATCTCTCTGTGCTCACGCTTCGAGACAACCACTTGCGCGCGTTGAATCTGCGGGATGCGCACCAGCATCTCTTCAATGTTGCGCGGATAGATGAAGATTTCGCGGGCTTTCACCGCCTGTCCAACCCGGCCCTTCAGCGGGCTGATGCGGCTGACGAATCCGTCGGTCGAGGTGGCGATACCTTCGGCCAAATCGCCTGTACCAAACCGCACAAGGGGCCAGCCGTGATTCAGGGTGGTGACCACGATCTCACCGGTGTGACCCAAGGGCAAGGGAATGCCCGTTCGGGGGTCACAAATCTGGACCAGCCTTTGCGGCTGCACGGTGTAGCCTTCATGGCCCGCTTCTTCGTAGCCGATGAGGCCAAAATCGCCGGTCGCGTACGCTGAGAAGGTCTTGATGCTGTAGCGGTTCTCCAGTGCACGCCGCTTGCCCATCCAGTCGCCCATTTCCCCACCGAGCAGCACCGACTTGAGTTTCCAGGCCGCCGGAAGCGGATGGCCCAACTGCTCCAGTGTGTTGATCAGCGTGATGAAGAAGGCCGTTGAGGCGCAGACGCAGGTGACACCCAGTTCCAGTATCAGTTGGGCCTGCTGTTCGGCGCCACCGGGGCCGCAGGGAATGACGGTGGCGCCTGTGGCCGCGATGCCCTGGTCGAGCAGGACACCTGCAGGTACCAGGTGATACGACCATGTGTTCAGCACCCGGTCCTGTGGGCCGATGCCCGCGCGCCGGAAGCTATGGGAAAAGCCGTGACCGTCCCGATCGTCGTTCAACTGAGGTTCGTAAATGGGGCCTGGCGACACAAAGATGCGCCGGATCGCTGCTTCGTCGGCGGCCAGGAAGCCGCCGAACGGCGGCGCCTTGCGCTGGTGGTCCAGCAGCGCGTCCTTGCTCGTGACGGGCAGGCGCGCCAAGTCGGCCGCACTGCGGATCTCCTGCGGCGTCATGCCCGTGCGCTCGTAGATGTCGCGGATGGCGGGCGCGCGGTCGTAGGCGTTCTGCTGCGCGGCACGAAGGTAGGCGAGCCGATCCGGCGGCAAGGGGTACGTCATGGTCGGCCTCTTCGCCTACTGGCCCGTGAATCGGGGCGGCCGCTTCTCTTCGAAGGCCAACAATCCTTCGCACTGGTCGGCGCTGTGCGAATGCACTTCCGAGGCGAGCAGTTCCAGGCGCAATGCGGTCTCCATGGGTTGTTGCAGGCCATCGTCGATCAGCGCCTTCATGCGCCTCACGCCCAGCGGACTCTTGGTGGCGATCTTGTCCACCAGAGTCTGGGTGGCCTCCTCCAGATCTCCTGCGTCCACCACCTGGTTGACCAGACCGGCCTGCATCATGTCTTCCGCAGTGAGAAAGTCACCTGTGAAAAGCAGGTACTTGGCGCGTGTGGGCCCAATGACGCGGGGTAGGCGAACCGAGCCCCCTCCGCCCGGCAACAAACCGTAGTTCGCATGGGCATCGCCGATCTTGGCGCCACGAGCGGCCAGCACTAGGTCGCAGCAGAGCACCAACTCCAGGCCGCCGGCCAGGGCCAGTCCATTGAGTGCGGCGATCACCGGTTTTGGGAAGCTGTCCAGCCGGTTCATCGTGGTCAGGACACAGTCGAGAAACCGACGCGGGCCGTCCGGGTCCGATTGCGCGCGAACGTACTTGAGATCAGCCCCGGCGCAGAAGGCCCGGCCCGCGCCGGTGAGAACGACCGCCCGAACCTCGGGGTTTTTCTCGGCCTCGTTCAGGGCCTGATCAATGCCGTTGAGCAGTTCCGGTGTGAGGGCGTTCATGGCCTCCGGCCGATTCAGGCGGATCCACATCGCCCCTTGGCGGACTTCCACGACAACAGCGGGTGGCGGCATTGTTTCTCTCTCCATGGCTTGTTTTTTCATGATCGGATTCTGCGATTCAACCGGCAGTCGGGCCCTCGGTAATTTCCATTACTGCAGGGTTGTTAATTTTACTTTACAGTAAAAATTAAACAACCGAAAGAGCAGAATGAACCAGCAGGCGGCATTGCAGGGGTCTCCGTTGAAGGGGATCAAAGTGGTGGAGTTCGAGGGCATCGGACCGGGGCCTCTGGCCGGCTTGCTGCTCATGCAACTCGGGGCGGAGGTCACGCTGGTGGCGCGTCCGGGACCGGGCGCATTGCCCAAGGACATGACGCCGCGTGAGGATGGTTTGTTGTCTCGCGGCAAGCGCCGCGTGGTCTTGAACTTGAAAGAGGACCACGGCCGCGCCCACGCGCTGGAGATCGTTGCGGCGAGTGACGGGCTGATCGAGGGCAACCGGCCCGGCGTCATGGAGCGCCTGGGTCTTGGGCCGGGCGCCTGTGCGCCGCTGAACCCGCGCCTGGTGTACGGGCGCATGACCGGTTGGGGCCAGGACGGGCCACTGGCGCAGGCCGCCGGCCACGACATGAACTATGTGGCGCTCACCGGCCTCATGGCGTTGACGCAGCGCCCTGGTCACCCGCCCATGCTGCCCCCCACGGTGCTGGGCGATGCGGCGGGCGCGCTGGGTTTCGCGTTGGGCATGGTGTCCGGCTTGCTGGCGGCCAGGTCGAGCGGGCAGGGCTGTGTGGTGGATGGCGCCATCGTGGATGTGTTGGCCATGCTGTCTCCGCTGGTGCAGATCATCAGCGCCGCAGGTGGTTTTGATCCGGGGGTGCCCAGTGTGTTCCACGACTCGCCCTTTTACGACCGGTACCTCTGTGCGGATGGTCGCTACATCACCGTGGGGGCCATCGAGCCACCGTTCTACGCACTGCTGCTGCAGCGGCTCGGGCTGACCGATGTGGTGTTGTCCGATCAGATGAACCGATCGGCGTGGCCGACGCTGAAGGCGCGGATGACGGCGCTGTTCGCATCGCAGCCCAGTGCCCACTGGACACAGCTTCTGGAGGGGACGGACGCCTGCTATGCACCGGTGCTGAACATGACCGAGGCGGCCGTCCACCCACACAACGTGGCGCGTGGCCTGTACCGCGTCACGCCGGAAGGCGATGTCGAGACCGTGAGGGGATTGCGATTTCTGGCGCTGACGGATCGGGCCACCGCCGTCTGATCAGGCATCGGGATTTCCCTAGTCGTTTCGTCAAAATTCTACTTTACAGTAAAACAACTTTACAAACAGTAGATCGGTGTCGAGGCGGCGCCTCCATTCGACCCGCTTAAAGGAGAAATGTGTTGGAAGACATCTATGTCGTTGGTGTGGGGATGACCCCGTTTGGCCGACATCTGGACAAAGACATCAAGCAGCTGACGCGCGAGGCGACCGAGGCGGCGCTGGTGGATGCAGGGATGCGGCAGGAGGACCTGCAAGCCGCCTTCTTTGGCAACACCTCCCAAGGTCACATGGAAGGCCAGCACATGATCCGCGGGCAGATTGCCTTGCGCGCCATGGGGATCGGGCGCATCCCGGTGGTGAACATCGAGAACGCCTGCGCCAGCGGATCCTCCGCGTTCGTGCTGGCGTGCAACCACGTCCGGTCAGGTGCCAGTGACGTGGCCCTGGCCATTGGCGCGGAGAAGATGTTCACCACGGACAAGCAGAAGATGTTCTCGGTCTTTGACAGCGCCTGGGATCTCTCCCGGGCGGCCGAGATTCGCGACGACCTGATGAAGCTCGGGCGCGATGTGTTGGTGCCGGAGGGGTCCACTTCACCCCGGCCCTACAGCGTGTTCATGGACGTGTACGCGGCGTTCGCGCGCTCCCACATGCGCACGTTCGGCACCACGCAGCGGCAGCTGGCGGCCGTCTCTGCCAAGAACCACGCGCACTCGGTGCACAACCCGCTGTCGCAGTACCAGGTGGCTTACAGCATCGACGACGTGCTGGCCGCGCCGCCCATCACCTACCCACTGACCTTGCCGATGTGTTCTCCGGTGTCGGACGGTGCGGCCGCGGTCATCGTGTGCAACCGGTCCGCGCTCCAGCGGCTGGGCCTCGACGCGCGCCGGGCGATCCGGGTGCTGGCCACCCTCGTGCAAAGCGGCTCGGCCCGCAGCGAGGACGACCACGCCAACCATTGCACGGCGCTGGCCGCGCGCCGGGCCTACGAGCTGGCCGGTGTGGGGCCTGACGACATCTCCGTGGCCGAAGTCCACGACGCCACCGCCATGGGCGAAATCATCCAGTCCGAAAACCTGGGCTTCTGCGAGTTCGGCCAGGGTGGCGTGATCGCCGAGCGGGGCGACACCCGCATCGGTGGGCGCATTCCCATCAACCCATCGGGTGGGCTGGAGTCGAAGGGGCACCCGGTGGGTGCGACAGGCCTGGCGCAGGTGCATGAGCTGGTGACCCAGCTGCGCGCCGAAGCCGGCGCGCGGCAAGTGGAAGGCGCGCGCATCGCATTGGCAGAAAACGGCGGTGGTCTCGAAGGCATCGAGGAAGCCGTGGCCTGCATCACGATCCTGGCGCGCTGAGCGCCCTACCGAAAGAAGCAAGCAACATGGACATCAAGAACACGGTGGCGCTGGTGACCGGCGCGGGTTCGGGCCTGGGTCTGGCGACCTGCAAGGCCCTGGTCGATGCGGGCGCCAAGGTGGTGGCGGTCGACCTGGACGAAGACCGCCTGGTGCGCGAGATGACGCCTTTGGGCGACAGCGTGCGCGCACTGAAAGTGGATGTGGCCGACGACGCCAGTGTGGAGGCCGCCGTAGCGTTCGCGGTCCGCACGTTCGGTGCCTTGCAGGTGGCCGTGAACTGCGCGGGCATTCTGGGCCCGTGCAAGACCTTGTCCAAGGGCGAGCTGTTTCCGCTGGACCTCTGGAACCGCGTGATCGGTGTCAACCTCACCGGCACCTTCAACGTCATCCGGCACGCTGCCCGGGCCATGGCTCAAAACGAACCTAATGTGGACGGCGAGCGCGGCGTGATCGTCAACACATCTTCGGGGGCGGCCTGGCAAGGGCAGATGGGGCAGGCCGCCTACAGCGCCAGCAAGGCGGGAGTCATGGGTCTGACCCTACCCGTGGCGCGAGACCTGGCGCAGCACGGGGTGCGGGTCGTCGCGCTCGCGCCGGGTCTGTTCGAGACAGGCATGTCGGCCGGCATGCCGACCAAGGTGGCGCAAAACATCATCGAGAAAGTCATCCTGTTCCCGAACCGCATGGGGCAGGCGCCGGAGTTCTCTGCCCTGGTCCGCCATGTGGTGGAGAACGCCTACCTGAACGCCACCACGCTGAGCATCGATGGTGGCGCCCGGCTCTGACCGGGGCCGATGCGCCAGCCCGAAAAGAACCCCACCGCAAGACCCCCCAATGGTCTGAACAAGGAGACCCGATGGACATGATCCCACCTGGCAAGAGGCAGCCCTCATGACGGCCACCACCAGTGCCCATTCGCACGATGTGGTGCTCTCGGCCCGGAACCTGTTGCTGCAGTTCGGTGGCATCGTCGCGCTCAACGATGTGTCCATCGATGTGCGCAAGGACGAGCTGCTGGCCATCATCGGTCCGAACGGCGCGGGGAAGTCCTCGCTCATGAATTGCCTGAGCGGCTTCTACCGCCCCAGGAAGGGCGATATCACGCTCGGGGGCCGCAGCGTGCGCCACATGGCGGTGCACGAGGTCGCGGGCCAGGGCCTGGCCAGGACCTTTCAGGGCACGCACATCTTCTCGGGTATGACGGTGGTCGAGAACCTGATGGTGGGGCGCCACATGCACATGCGCACGAACCTGGCGGAGTCGTTTCTCTACTTTGGCGCGGCCCGGCGCGAAGAGGTGATCCACCGGGAGGTGGTGGAGGAAATCATCGAGTTCTTGGAAATCGAGGCGATTCGCCACGCCCCGGTGGGCAGCCTGGGCTACGGCCTTCGCAAGCGCGTGGACCTGGGGCGGGCGCTGGCCCAGGACCCCCGCATCCTGTTGATGGACGAGCCCATGGCCGGCATGAACGCCGAAGAAAAGGAAGACCTGGCGCGCTTCATCCTGGACGTGCGCGAAGCCAAGCGGATTCCGGTCGTGCTGGTGGAGCACGACATGGGCGTGGTGATGGACCTTGCGGACCGCATCGCGGTGCTCGACTTCGGTCGCAAGATCGCCGAGGGCACCCCTCGCGAAATTCAGGCCGATCCCGCTGTCATGAAAGCCTATCTCGGGGAGGGCGGGCCATGATGCTCAAGATCGAAACCCTGCCACAGCTTTTGCAGCGCCATGCGCAGGCCACACCCGAGCGGTTGTCCCAGCGCCACAAGCAACGTGGCATCTGGCGCGAATACAGCTTTGCGGCGGTGGAACGCCAGGTGCTGGAGCTGGCCCTGGGGCTGCACCACATGGGCGTGCAGCGCGGTGCCACGGTGGCCATCATGGGTGAGAACGAGCCGCAGCACTACTGGGCCGAATTTGCGGCGCATGCGCTGGGCTGCAAAGTGGTCTCGCTGTACCCGGATCTGACGGCGGACGAAGTCCAGTACCTGCTGGAGGACAGCGAGACGGTCTGCCTTTTCGCCCAGGACCAGGAGCAGGTGGACAAGGGCCTGGAGGTCAAGGACAAGCTGGGGCTGCTTCGCCACATCGTGTACTGGGACGACACCGGCATGTGGTCCTACAACGACCCGATCCTCGGCACCTTCAGCTCGGTGCAGCAGCAGGGGCGTGCGTTGGAGGCGCAGGACCCCGGGCTGTACCGTTCGCTGCTGGCAAAAGGCTCGCCCGACGACGTGGCCGTGTTGTCCTACACCTCGGGGACCACCGGCAAACCCAAAGGGGTGGTTCTCACGCACCGTTTCCTGATCGACAACGCGCAGCGCCTGATCCAGGCCACCGACGCCCAGCCGGGCATGGAGTACCTGAGCTACATCGCGCCGGCCTGGGCGACCGAGCAGATCAACGGCATCTCGGTGGGCCTGGGGCTGCCCATGGTGGTCAACTTCCCGGAAAACCCCGAGCAGGTGCTGGCCAACATCCGCGAGCTGGCCGTCGAGGCCATGACCTTTGCCCCGCGCCAATGGGAGAGCATGGCCTCCTCGGTGCAGGCCCACATGCTGGACGCCGGGCCCGTGCGGCGCGCCGTCTACGAGTGGGGCTTGAAGGTGGGGCGCGCCTTCAACGTGGGCCGCCTGGATGGTCAACCGATCGGCTGGCTGGACCGCCTGCAGTTCCCCCTGGCCGAAGCCTTGGTCCTGCGGCCCTTGCGGGACCAGCTCGGGCTGACCCGGTTGCGCATTGCCAGCTGTGGCGGGGCCACCATGGCGCCCGACGTGTTCCGCATGTTCCATGCCATGGGCGTTCCCTTGCGCAACATCTACGGCTCTACCGAAACCGGCCTGCTCACCTGCCACCAGAGTGACCGCTTCGACCTGGAAACCGTGGGGCACTGGATGCGGGCGCACCCGGAGGCCGGTCCTCCCCTCGAATGGCGGGTGAGCCCGGACGGCGAACTCCAGATCCGGGGTGGCAGTCCTTTCCTGGGCTATTACCGGCGGGAGGGGTCGGTCGAGTCCAAGGTCAAGGACGGCTGGTTCCACACCGGCGATGCCGTGACCCGGACCGACCGCGGAGAGCTGGTCTTTCTGGAGCGGCTGTCCGACTTGAAACGGCTGCGCAGCGGCGATACCTTTCCGCCCCAGTTCGTCGAGACGCGTTTGCGGTTCAGCCCGTTCATCAAGGACATCATGACCGTGGGCGATGAAGGACGTGACTTCGTGGCCGCGCTCATCAACATCGACATGGCGGTGCTGTCACGCTGGGCCGAAGACAAGCGCATCGGTTTCTCGACCTTCACCGATCTATCGCAACGCCCCGAGATCGCGGTCCTGATCAGCCAGGAAATCGCGCGCGTCAACCAGTTTCTGCCGGTGCATGCGCGGGTGAAGCGGTTCGCCAACTTTCCCAAGGAACTCGATCCCGATGAGGGGGAGCTGACGCGTTCGCGCAAGCTGCGGCGCGAGTTCCTGGAGGAGCGCTACAGCGCCCTGATTCAGGGCCTCTACGACGGCTCCCGTGAGGTGCGGATCGACATCCCCGTGACCTACCAGGACGGACGCCGAAGCAACTTCAACGCGAAGGTGTTCATTCACGATGCCGACGGATCCGGTTCGAACACCTTGACCGAACCCCAGCGAAGGAGGCCCGCATGAGCGATTTTCTGAACTACCTCGTCAACGGGGCATTGACCGGTCTGCTCTACGCCCTCATGGCGATGGGCTTCGTGGTGATCTACCGCGCGTCCAAAGTGTTCAACTTTGCACAGGGGGAGCTGGTCGTCTTCGGCGGCTACATGGTGTGGTGGACCATCATCCAGATGGGCATGCCGGTGTGGCTGGGCTTGCCCGTGGCCTTCGCCAGCGCGGCGATCTTCGGCCTGATGATCGAGCGCATCTTTTTCGCGCGCCTCGTGGGCGAATCCGTGTTCTCGATGGTGATGGTGACGATCGGACTGCTGATCCTGATCCGCGGGATTGTGCTGGTGTTCTTTGGTCCCCAGGTGCGCGCCTTCCCGATCATCTTTCCGATCGAACCCATCATCCTGGGTGATGTGGTGATCTCCCGCTCGCTCCTCTACGGCGGCATCCTGACCGTGGCCATCGGCTTTGGCCTTTCTTGGTTCTTCAATCGGACCCGCATGGGTCTGACGATGACGGCCGTGGCCGAAGACCACCAGGTCGCGATGTCGATGGGCATCTCGGTGCAACGCTCGATCGCGTTTGCCTGGATGCTGGGTGCCGTGCTTTCGACGCTGGGCGCGATGGTCCACCTGAGTGGCCGGTCCATCAACATGATGAGTTCCGACATCGGCCTGGCCGCGCTGCCCGTGGCGCTGCTCGCGGGCCTGGAGTCGCTGGCCGGGCTGCTGCTAGCCGGCATTCTGGTCGGGGTTATCCAGGGGCTGGCGTCGGCCTACCTCGATCCCCTGGTGGGCGGGGCGCTCGGCTCGGTCTTCCCTTTCATCATCATGTTGTTGATGTTGTTGATCCGTCCCACCGGCATGTTCGGCTGGAAAACCATTGAGAGGGTATGAGCATGGATCCCGCAGGTGTTTTCGCGACCTCGTTTGCCCAGGACCAGGCGCTGGTGCGCACGCGCAGCCAGGCCGTGACGCTGGCCTTGTTCGTCTTGGCCATGTTTGCGCTGCCCCTGATCGCCGACGCCCGCTCGGTGGCGGTGATGACCTCGATGCTGATCACCGCCGTGGTGGTGATCGGCTTGCAGATCAACACCGGCCTGGCCGGGCAGATCAACATGGGACAGGCAGCCTTCATGGGCGTGGGCGCCTACGCCACCGCGCTGCTCGCGACCAAGGGCGGCCTGCCGTTCTGGATCGCGTTGCCGGTCGGTGGCGTGTGCGCGGCCCTGTTCGGCCTGGTGTTTGGCCTGGCCGCTGTCCGCATCAAGGGCTTTTACCTGGCCCTCACCACGATCGCGGCGCAGATCCTGTTCCATTTCATGGTGCTGAACCTGCCCGCTGCCTGGCTGGGTGGGTCCAACGGCATCACGGTCGATGCGGCACGGCTGTTCGGCGTGGTGCTCGACACCGATGCCGGCGTCTACTACCTGTGTCTGGTGGTGGCCTGCATCATGATCGCGGGCGCCTATGGCGTGGCCCGCAGCCGGCATGGCCGGATCTTCGCCGCCGTGCGCGATGACGACGTCGCCTCCGGCATGATGGGCATCAACGTGGTGCGCACCAAGGCACTGGCCTTCCTGCTGGGCGCCTTCTATGCGGGCATCGGAGGCGGGCTGTGGGCGTACTACGTGCGCTTCGTCTCGATCGATCAGTTCACCCTGATCCACTCCATCTGGTTCATCGCCATGATCATCGTGGGTGGCATGGGCTCGGTGACAGGCGCACTGATTGGTGTGTTCGTCATCCGCCTTGCGCAGGAGTCCTTTACCAGCATGGGCCCTTCCCTGGTCGAGAGCTTCTCGTTCCTGAGCGGCGACGTGGTCTTCGCCGCGATGAACATCTTTCTGGGCGGCATCATCGCCGGCTTCCTGATCTTCGAGCCGCGTGGACTGATGCACCGCTGGAACATTCTCAAGCGGTCCTACCGGATGTGGCCCTACCCCTACTGATACCGGACTTTCGCGGCCGTCCGCTGCGCTGGAGGACGGTTGATTCGTGTTGGACAGCGTGATCAAAACCAGGAGACTTGCGTGAATACAAACAATGGATGTCTGTCGGCCTTTGCCCGCGTGGCGCGATGCGGTGCCTTGGCCGCCGGTGTGTTCGGTCTCGCGGGCACGGCCCAGGCACAGACCACCTACAACATCGCTGGACTGGCCGACTTCACCGGGCCTTATGCCGACGTCATGAAGGACATGACCGGTTGCCGCAAGGGCGTGCTCGACTGGTGGAGTGAGGAGGTGGGCAAGCCCCAGGGTGTGGCGCTTCGCGTCAAGGAGTACGACACGCGCTACGACGTCGCGCAGGTCGCCAGCCTGTGGCCCGGCATCCGGTCGGAGCTGGACCCCGTGGCCATTCTGGGCATCGGCGGGTCGGACGCGGCGGCCCTGCAGCAGCGCCTGCCCAACGACAAGGTGCCCCAGGTCCTGGCCACGGCCGGTTATGGCTTTGCCTGGAAGAGCGACAGCTGGGTGTTCAACGCCCGAGCCACCTACCCGCACGAGGTGGCGGCCTTCTACACCTGGTTGCAGAAGAAATCCGGTTCCGCCGCGCCCATCAAGGTCGGTGTGATTTCCTCCGAAGTGTCCCCGGCTTACGTGGACATCCACAAGGGAACCGAGAAGTTCGCGAAAGACAACCCCAAGATCCTGGAAGTCGTGGAGACGGTCTACACCGAAGCCCAGCCCACCGACCTGACGCAGCAAGTGAACCGCCTGATTCGCAAGGGCGCGACCGTACTCCAGGTCTTCAACAACACGGCCTCCGTGGTGGCGACGCGCCGTGCCCTGCAAAGCCTGGGCAAGACCAACATCCCCATCGTCATGTCGGCCCACAACGGCTTGATTTCATCGGGCAAGGCCCTGGGTGGTCTGGAGCAGATGGAAGGCAACTACGAGGTCTACGGCATGGCCATGCCCACGGACGATCCGACCACGGCGCGGGCCTTCTTCGACCAGCTGCGCAGCAAGTACAAGGCACAGGTCAGCTACACCTCGGCCTGCATCATGGGCATGAGCCAGGGCCTCATCGTGGCCCGTGCCGTCGAGCAGGCGATCAAGACCAAGGGGGTCAAGGGCGTCAAGGGGGAGGACGTCCGCGCGGCGCTGCTGTCCACGCCGATGCCGAGCGAGCGCAGCTTTGGCGTGCTGCCCAACCTGCAGTACGGCAAGGATGCGCCATTTCCCACCGAAGGCCTGGCCGTCAACATCGGCACGGTGGAAAAGGGCAAGTACAAGCTGCTGGAACAGAACGTTCCCATGCCCGTGTTGAACAAGTGGTAAATGAACCCCGGCGTGGATCCGGATCGATCGCGGTCCACGCCCACTCCAACGGAGTCACCCGTGCTTGAACTGAACAACGTCGAGGTCCTGTACAGCGATGTCATCCTCGCTGTCAAAGGCATTTCCGCCCAGGTGCCCACCGGGCAGTGCGTGACCTTGCTGGGCGCTAATGGGGCGGGCAAGAGCACCACCCTGAAGGCCATCTCGAACCTGATCAAGACCGAAGATGGCCGCGTGACGGCGGGCACCATCCGCTTCGATGGGGCCGACATCACGGGGGGCAACCCGGCCGAGCAGGTGCGCAGGGGGCTGGTGCATGTCATGGAAGGCCGCAAGGTGCTGCGGCACATGACGGTGGAGCAGAACCTGGTGGTCGGCGGGCACATGGGCCCTGGGCGAGACGCCCGTGAACTGCTGGACGAGGTGTATGGCCGCATCCAGCGGCTTGCCGCCTTGCGCCACCGCACGGCGGGCTACCTGTCCGGGGGGGAGCAGCAGTTGCTGGTGATCGGGCGGGCCCTCATGGCCAGACCCAAGCTGGTCATGATCGATGAGCCCTCGCTGGGCCTGGCACCGCTCATGGTGGAAGAGGTCTACGGTTTGCTCGCCGATCTCAAGGCCAGTGGCCTGACGCTGCTGATCGTCGAGCAGAACACGCGCGTCGCGCTGGAGCTGGCCGACTACGGCTACGTGATGGAAGGCGGTCGGGTCGTGCTCGAAGGCCCCTCTGCCAGCCTCAGGAGCAACGAGGACGTGCGCGAGTTCTACCTGGGCCTGACGGTGGAAGGCGAGCGCAAGAGCTTCAGGGACATGAAACATTACCGCCGCCGCAAGCGGTGGTTGGGCTGATGGGCCGATCCGCCCAACGCCATCGACAACCTTCAAGGACGAGCCATGACAAGTGTTTCCAATGCATTTTTGAGCGAACAGGAAGTGATGATCCGGGAGTCGGCCCGTCGCGTCGCCAGCGAAGTGGTGGCCAGCACCGCGGCCGAGCGCGATCGCAGCAGCGCCTGGCCCCACGATGAAATCCGGGCGGTGGCCGAGCTCGGCTTCATGGGGATGCTGGCGCCTCAGGCCCACGGCGGATCCGGACTGTCGTTCGTGGAGTACTGTCTGGCGATCGAGGAGTTCGCCGCTGCGGATGGTGGTTTCGCCACCATGATGCATGTGCACAACTCGTCCGCGCACGTGCTGCGCTCATTCGGCACCGAGGAGCAGATGCGCGCCTACCTGCCGGAGCTGGCCCGCGCCCAGCGCATCGGGGCTTTCCTGTTGTCGGAGCCCCATGCGGGTTCCGACACCGCCGCCATCCGCACCACGGCGAGGCGCGAGGGGGACAGCTACGTGCTCAATGGGAGCAAGCAATGGATCTCCAACGGCAGCGAGGCCGGCTTCGCCCTGGTGGTTGCCGCCACGGGCGCGCCTGGCGCTCGCGACCGCTTCAGCCTGTTCATCGCGGACCCGAAGGAGCCCGGTTACCAATGCCTGCGAATCGAAAACAAGCTGGGCCAGCACACGGCCCACACGGCCCAGATTCAGCTGGACAACCTGCGTGTGCCGGCGAAGAACATGATCGGCGAGGAAGGTCGCGGCTACGGCAAGGCGCTCTCGTTGCTCTCCGACGGCCGCATTGCGATCGCTGCGCTGTCCATCGGCATTGCCCGCGCTGCCCTGGAGGCCGCGATCCGATACGCGAAGGAGCGTGAAGCCTACGGAAAGCCGATCGCCGAGTTGCAGGCCGTCAGCTTTGACCTGGCGGAGATGGCCACGCAGGTGGACGTGGCGCGCCAGTTCATGTTGTACGCGGCGCGCTTGACGGACGCGAAGCTGCCGTCCATCAAGGAAGCCGCGATGGCCAAACTGTTCGCCAGCGAGATGGCGGAGAAGGTCTGTTCGGCCGCGCTTCAGGTGCATGGCGGCTATGGTTACGTGAACGATTTCCCCGTCGAACGCTACTACCGCGACGTGCGGGTGACGAAGATCTACGAGGGCACCAGCCACATCCAACGGCTGATCATCGCGCGGCAACTGCTGGCGGGTTGACGCCAGCTCGCAGGTCTGGCGTTGCGACTTGCCTGTCCGATATCATTGAAACTCGCCCTTTTCGGGGCAAATGCGCAGAGGACACAGAAGAATGAGCACGCAAGTCGACGCCAAGCCGAAGCTGCGGCCCCGTTGCCCGGCCGCCAAACGCCCTGCCAAGAGCGTGAAGTGGAACAACGCGGTCGGCGGCGCGGATGAACAATACCAGCTGAAGAAGCAGGCGGTCATTGCGGAGGCGTCCCGCACGTTCGGCCGCCACGGGTACAAGAATGTGTCTCTGGATGAGATCGCTGCGGCGCTCAATGTCACGAAGCCGGCGCTCTACTACTACTTCAAGAACAAGCAGGAACTGATCTACGAGTGCCACGAGCTGTCGATGAGGCTGGGGGACCAGGTTCTGAAGGACGCCATTGCCTCGGAATCCACGGGGTATGGACGCATCACGACCTTCATCAAGAACTACATCTCACTGCTGACCGACGAAATGGGGGCGCCTGCGATCCTGCACGATTTTTCGGCCATGACGCCCGCGGATCAGAAGAAGATCACCGCAAGGCGCCGCAAGTTCGATCTGGAGTTGCGCCAGGTGTTTGAGGATGGCATTCGAGACGGGTCCATCGCACCATGCGATGCCAAGTTGGCCGTATTCTGGTTCATGGGGGCCGTCGGGGGAATTTCCCAATGGTTCCACGCAGAAGGTCGCCTGCGTGGCGATGAGGTCGCTGACATTTTCATCGGCCTGCTGGCTCATGGCATTCGTCCGGTTGCGGTCGGAAAGATGGGCATGACGTCAAAGTCAGCCAGAAGTCGGTAGCTATATGACGGAAGCCTGTTGTCTTCCACTGAAAGCTGCGACACCGAGTGTCATGAGACGCTGGGCACTGCGCGCACAGATGTCCATCCGCGAGATCTCCAGGCCCACAGGCCTGGCTCGCAACACCGTTTAAAAGTACCTGCGGGTGGGCAATGAAGAGCCCCGCTAGTAACCGACGAGAGGCCGCGCAAGACGCTCGGCTTCCATATCCCCGCTGAGATGTTCAGCGAATGTGTTGCATCGACCGGTGAATCCGCCCCGCATAGACGACCTGGACACCGACGTTTTATGCGCTGTGAGAAGGGCGCAGCAAGACCCAATACCACCATAAGTTGGCGATAACTTTGGCGCGAAATAGGGCAGTCGCAACAACTAGTGACCTCCAGTCGCAGCACTTTGGCGCCAGTTCCATTTAATGTGGCGCCCTACGTCACCATCGCTGATGACCGCATCCATGAACTCGTTGGTCACGCCCACCGAGATGTTGAACTGAGACAGCTGCGCAAACGCGCCGCGCACCATCCAGCCGAAGTTCGGTTTGCTCGCCAGGAGCTTCATGAACTGGCGCTCTTCCGCCTCGTCCAGACCCATGGTCTTGAAATCCGGGGTCTTCTTCGAGTCGATGAACGCCTCGATGTCCGGGTGATCGCAGCGCAGCACGCCCATCTGGGCACCGCGGCGGGCACCGGCCGATTCCACCGTCTGGCAGGCTCGGTCAAAGACTCGCATGTAGCTCACCGGGCCGGAGGCCGTGGAGTCGGTGCCCTTCACATGCGCGCCACTGGGGCGAATCAGCGAGAAGTCGTAGCCGACGCCGCCACCTCGACGCATGGTTTCCGTGGCTTGCGCCAGGGCTTCCATGATCCCGGGCATGCCGTCTTTGTACCCGGTCATGGTGTCCGCGATAGGCTGAACGAAGCAGTTAATCATCGTAGCCACGCGGTCCATTCCAGCAGCACTGTTGATGCGCCCGGCCGGGATGAAGCCGTCGATCTGCGTCTGCAGGAACAGCTGCTCCATCTCAGGCGTGGTCGCCAAGGCCTTGGCCACGCGCTGCTGGACTTGCAGCATGGTGGTTTCACCAGGTGCTGCGTACTTTTCTTTGAAGACGTGAGCGCACAGATCCTGAGCAGGCAGGGGCGGCAGCACGTTGAAGTCTTGTTTCATTGGGGACTCTCAGTTGGGGGTTGAATTGCTAAAGGGGGTCTACGAGACCCGCCAATGCACACCCCCCAACGGGGAGGTGCGCATTGGCTGGCCCCGTGGGGAAATGCCGTCCTTGGCGAACGGCCATGGCTGCCGGATAGCAAGCCTCAGCGAGACTTGAGATCGGTGGTGATGTCTGGGGTCGCCTCTCTCGGGGAAAGGCTCGCGGTGTCCCAGATCCGCGTTTCGCTCTCTTGGAGCAGAAGCTTTGTCAAAGGAGCCCAACTCGGACACTTTTGGCAAAGCTTAGGGAAATTGTCCGGGCCTTGCGGCCACCAGGCAAACGATCCGGTCCAGTATTGACACTGGACCGGACGCTGCGCTCAATGCACCACAGATGGCGGCCACTGCAGGGGGTGGAAGGCCTCAGCCTCCTGCCACCACTGCGGCGAAGGCGGTTTGCCGTCGACCATCAGCCCCACGTAGGGATTGAAGCCGATGCGGTGGATCGCCATGGATTCGTCGTGCTTTTCAATCACAACGACCATGCTTTCCTCGCCTGTAGCCTGCTGGAACTTCACTACCTGCTCTCGCAGGTTCTCACCGATGCACATGTTGTCTCCGGTTGTGACCGAAGGCACCCCCGACCGGGAGGTGTCCCGGCCAAGGGTTGGTTGATGCTCAGACGAAGCCGGAAACGTCATCGAACGCGGAGTCACTGCGATCGAATCCAGAGTCGTCAAAGCCCCCACCGCTCTGCTGCGTTGCCTGTTGGGGCGCCGCAGAGTCACGGTGGGACTCGTTCTGGCCACGTTGGTACTGCTGGCCTTGGGCGGACGAGGGGCGGCCAAAGCCACCGCCAGTCGCACGCATGTTGTTGGGAGCCTGGCGCGCGCCGCCCTGGTTGCCGCCGCCCTGCCGCTCATTGCTGAACCGCTGAGCGCCAGCGCCTTCGGACTGTTGCGCCCCCTGTTGGGAGCTGCGCGGACGCGCTCCCTTCTGGTGCCAGGTCATCCTGTACTTGGTGAAAGACTTGCGCGCACCGTTTGCATCGGTGTAGGACGAAGTCTCCTGAGTACCGCTTGCCGAGATCAGTTGCCCTTTCTCAGCCGTCTCGCAGAACTTCTCGGCTTCCGCGTCGAAGCAGAAGAACGTCACCGCTTCGGTGACTTCCTCGCCCTTCGCGAAACGAGTGCTCAGCAGACGGAACTCACAGACAGCACCGCCGTTGCCCAACATCTTGAGCTCGGGCTGGTGGGCCAGTCGGCCGTGGACATTGATCAGGATCATGCGGACACCATCAGGTTTTCAACTTTGTACAGGTTCTTGCTTCCTTCGCGCCCACCGGCCAACGTGACCGGGACCTTCCCCATCGGGGTGATCGAGACACGCTCGCCAACTTGGCAGCCTGCCGCATCGAGCTCGCGCTCGAGTTCGGCACCGCGCAGAGGAAGTTCCGCGCCGTTGTCCAGAAGAATGGTGGCTTGAAAGACCTCATAGGGCTCACGATCCCGGGGGGTCATGCGATGAGATCCAGACTGCTTGAGCACGCCAACGTAGGTGATTCCCACCGTCGGCGTTGGTGCGAACACCTTGCTCTCCATTCCCTTCGGCTTTTCAACCGAGGTTGTCTTGGACGGCGCGGCGGGTTTCGCTGGCTGCTTCGCCACAGGCTGGGCCTGCGTCTTCTGCAGCTCCGAGTCCTTTGCTTTCGCAACAGGCGCCGGCTTGGCTATATCCGCT
Source organism: Hydrogenophaga sp. (assembly GCF_025699295.1). Taxonomy (GTDB): domain Bacteria; phylum Pseudomonadota; class Gammaproteobacteria; order Burkholderiales; family Burkholderiaceae_C; genus Hydrogenophaga. The sequence continues at coordinate 181,253 of NZ_JAILWB010000008.1, forward strand.
CTGCGTTCGTCCTTCGTCGGCTTTTTGCCCTTAACGCGGGCGTTGCCAAGACGGTTGATCAGTTCCTCGGCAAGTTGCACCGTCTCGTCCTTAACTTCCTCCAGATCGCTCTTGGGGTCGAAGGCCGTATCGGCAAACGTGAAGCGGCGACCTTTCATGATCGCGCGCAGCCGAGGCTCATTGATGATCAAGTCGCGCTTGATCGTCTTGCTTGCTTTGTACACACGCAGATTGATGACACCTACCGCAGGCACTAGACCGATCGAGATGATGCGGTCCGCCGCCTGAAAGTCGATGTTCTGAACCGCGCTCGCAAAGTCTGGTGATGGCACACCAGCAGCAACGGGCGCTACAGGTGTACGTGCATTGCTGGCCGCGTCGCTCACCGTGACGGCCGGTGCCTTGCGCTTGGCAGCAGGCTTGGCGGCCCGCGCAATCGCTCGTCCTGCCCGGAACGCACCCCAGAAGGGGCTCGTCACGAGGAAGACGAAGAACTTGAAATAGTCTCGCACTTGGTTTCCTATTAAAAGGCTGCCATCCCCGCCTCAGCAATCCAGCTGTTGGCTTGGTCAGCGTTGTCGTTGGTCACGGGGGCGACCACAGGGCGCAGCATTGCGTCGCGTAGCGACCACTGCAACTGCTCCAATGCGTTCTGAACCCGCTCCTCGGTGAACCAGTTGGACAGGAACTGCTTCCATGCCATCGGGTCCTCCTGAGGTGCTCTCTGCGGCACAACGCCCTTCTGAGAAAGGACGATCTGCCGATTCCTCAAGGCCCAGTCCGCCAGCACCAGCGCAAGGGCTGGGTGGTTGTCGAACGCCGTGAGGTACTGTTGTGCTCGTTCTTGGCGCTTGAGCCATTGACTTGCTTGCTCGCTGACGCCGCTGACTGCTTGCAGTGTGGTTTCCCACACCGTGATCAGCTCCAGCGCCGTATCCCCGAAGGGCTTCGGCACCATCAACACCAGCGACTCTCCCGAGGCCGCACATACGTCCGGATGGACCTCGTTGAACTCACCGAACACTTCCCCATCGTCGGAGAGCGTCTGGTGCAGGTACTTGGCGCGCGTCATCCGCACGTAGCCCATGCGGACTCGTTTGGTCAACAGTGCGCCCAGCTTGATGGCCTCGACACGTTCGAGCTTCAACGCCTTCTCGGGCTTGATCTCGGCGGTCCAGACCTCGGCGCCAACGGCGCTGAAGCCCCACTGTCCCTTGGTGCTGTGCGTGTAAACATCAAAGACCTGGTTCATGTCAGGCCTCAGCTGTTCAGGTTCTCGTCGTAACCTGCCAGCAACGTGATCTGCTCGTTGACGGCCTTCGCCATCGAAGAGCTCATGCGCACGGCTTGGCGAATCGCGTAGTGCAATCCGCTTCGACCCTGTGCCTTCATCACGCTCTGGAACATCACCGTGTACTTAGCCCAGCGAAGCACAGCGCGTGTCGACAAGGGCTTGTCCACGCCAGGCGCATCGTCGCGGAATGCCTGGCGCACCGAGTTGGCAACGCGCACGCATACCTTCGCGATTGGTTCAGCGATGGCCTTGTCTACCTTGCCCGCGAGCAAGTGACGCAGCACCAAGGCCTCTTCGAGTTCGGCTTTGAGGTAGTCCACTTCCATGTAGGACCACCGATCATCGTTGGCGGTGTCCTGGACGTTTCGGCCAGACACAGATACGCGGCTATCAACGGCGTTCTGGGTACCGAAGAAGCGAGTCGTCGGCGCGGGCGTGATGGTTTCACCCGTCTCCGGGATCGTCCACGAGTAGCCCTCCAAGAGCATGTTCAGGCCAGTTGCCTCGCCGGGGTCCAGCGTGTTGTACTCATCGAGCAGCACCGAGGTGCCATCACGACAAGCTTTCACCACCGGCCCGTCCTTCCAAGCGAGGCGTCCATCTTCGGTCGGCAGCAGCTGACCAATCAGGCGGAAGCTCTCCGTCGTGGGCGAGCAGGGCACCTTGTAGAGCGGCACGTTCAGACGAGCGTGCCACTGTTCGATCAGCGAGGTCTTGCCCGCTGCTGGGTCACCCTCGATCAGGAGGGCTTTGAACCCGCCGACCCAGAACATCGTCAGCTGGCGCATGCGCTCAGCATCGAAGACATAGCTCGGGTCCGTGGGTGGCACGCCTTCGAGACCAGGCACAAGGCCAGGAATCGCAGCGTGCTCAGGTGCTTCCGCCAACCCGAAGGTCGTTCGCACGTTGTACTTCTGGATTGCGGGTGTTTTGTTTTCCATCGAAAAGTTCCTTAAAGACATTTCCAAGGCCAATCTCTTTGAGGACGGGGACTAAGCCGTCCTGCAGTCGCTCAGGGCTGTAGCCGCAGATGCGGCAGCACTGTTCAAACGAGAAAGGTGTTGCGGATTGAGGCAGGATTGCCTCAACAGGCTGCATGTGTTCGTCCTGGAGGACGGCAACCATGGTGGTGGGAGCGAAGATCCACTGCAGGACCTCTTTCTTCTCTGCGCCGTTGCCGCGGGCCTGAAGCAACCTCAGCGAGTAGTGCAGGACTACCTCGTGAAGCTCCTCAATGGCGGCATCGGACCACTCTTCGGACTCACCGTCGAGCGCTTCGATCTGTTCGATGACATTGACCCGCAAAGGGTCCACATCACAGTTCAGTTCGTTGCCGTCTCTGGGTCCGCCAAGTGGGATGTCCAGCAGGCGATCGTCAATCGCATCGAACAGGCCTGCGTCCGCTGTTGCCTCCCTGACCCGAAAGGTCCTGGTGGCACCGTCGCGGCGATGGGCTTTGTCCTTGCGCTGCTCGATCGCGAGCATGGCCTGCTCAACAGCCTCGATTTCGTGGCTGAGGAACATCGGCAGGTGAAGCTGTCGGTATTGCTGCGTGGGGTCAGTCGCTGCGGCGCTCATAGGATCTCTCCCAGATGCCGGCGATGTATGTGTCCATCGAGCTTCCAGCTGGTGTGCCGGAAAAGCCCCCAGCCGGGAGCTTGTCCCGGCGGGGTGGATGAATGCGGTGTGACCGCTTGGTGAATGCTGGCACTAAGACCAGCGCTGCTCGACTTGCATCGAGAAGTGCTCATGGCATGGGCGCAGGCCAATGCCCTCAGCAGTTCTCACGCGTGAGCGAAAAAAGTGCGTGTAGGGATGAAAAAAAAGGAAGGGCAAGAGCCCTTCCCTTTTCTCAGCAAGCGATGTTGATCACTTGCCTGCCTCTTCCAGAACCTTCTCGATCTGAGAATGACGATCCTGGATCTTGGTGGAACCAGCAGTGCCGGTGCCGATAGCGAAGTAGGCGACCAACAGCGAAGCGACGACCAGCAGAACTGCTTTCATGGGACTCTCCAGAAAAGGAAGACCCACCAAGCAATCCGCACCCAACGGGCAATGGAATTGCCCAGATGGGAAGTTTCGATGCGATGAACTCACCGGAGTGGGAACATCAGTTGAACGCGTGCAGGTGGCACGCAACGGAGCTTTGCAGCTACGTTTCTTTCGACTACGTCGAGGAAGACGTCACGGCTCAAACCATCAAGCCGTCACGTCTTTCCCGTGCGTGAATTCTATCCAAGGACCAGGCAAGTAACATGGACTGGGGACCGAAGCCCCCGCCACGCGAGACCCGTAGGGCCTCGACCATCATTGCTGTTGCTCTTGCGAGCGGCTCCCAGTGATCTACCGAGGGCAGTTATTGATCTGAATGTTTAGGTGTCCCATCTGCACCGCCGCTGGTAACCAGAAGGCCGTTGCATTATTCGGCCACCCCTGATCGAGGTCAATCGATCCGGCTCAGTGTGTTCGTGGCCATCATGTGCGGAACACCGGTGACCATGGCCAGCGCGTTGAAGTGTTTCGCCTGTACGCGCGCGGCAAGGGCTTCCCCCGCCCCTGCCGAGGAGGTGACGAGTGCGAGCGAATGCGCCGGCTTTGTAAGCTGCTTCAAGAGAAGCGCGCCCCCTGGCAGCGCTTCGTCAGCGATCACCAGGCGCATCGTTTGCTGCAAGCCACCCGCCGTACCCAAGGGGGCCACCGCAACGATGCGTTCGTTCCGGAGGCAATGCGGTCCAGGCCAGTCGAAAACTAGGTTTCTCGGGTCCGTTGCGCACATGAGGACGGGCTGTTCTCCCTCGCGCAAGATGACTACCGCCAGCCTCGCTCTCGTGATCCCTGCCTCCCCGTCGGCGCTTTCAGTGACGCTAACACCCATCCCGAAAGCAATCGCTCCCGCATCCGTGGCCGGGTTCGTTTCTCGTGCAAACGAAGCGACTTCCTCGACCGGATGCACCCCGAAAGCATTCACCCCAGTGAGGACCAGCCCGACCTTCGCTCCGGGCTCGTCTGCGCCGCCGAGCGCTGCCAAACTAAGTTTCGTGCGAGCAATCCGCTCCTCCAAGGTGACCGCTCCAGCCTCTCCCAGCCGCCCCCATCTGCTTTGAACGGCTGCAGCCTGCCCTGCCTGCCGCGGGACCACGGTTTGGTCGCCAAGGCCCTTTCCGATCACCGCAAACGCGATGATCAGCGCCAGCCCGCGCGCCGAATGCCATGCCCAGCGCTTGATGGTTCGATGACGCTCAGACAGCACGTGGTACACGGTGAACGCAGTGACGACTGGCCCAAGCACCAGGGTTGCTAGCCCCCACGAGCCTTTCGCGTCGAAGGCCCAGCCCCAGGCTGGATGTACAGCACCCATGAGGCCCAGCGGCGTCAGCAGTGTGAGCGACCAAGCCAACACCAGACGCAACGCCACGTGGCCAGCGCGCCGGCGCGGATCGACCACCATCGTCCACATGATCGCGGCGAGCGCCGATCCCCCAAGCCACAGCGTCAGTTTCGGCAGAACATCCGCCCCCACCATTGGTGATTGCAGCGCGCTGACTGGCAAGGAACTCAACGCTCCGAGATAGTAGCCACCGGCCAAGGTGAACGCAGACCACTTCCTGCGACAGAGAGCCACAGCTACAGGCAAGACGATGCTCAGGCCGGCCGCCCAGGTCGACAGGGGCCATGCAACAGCCCCCAATGCAGCGCCTGCAACCAAGAGCCCCAGGGTGACCCCCGCACGGGGTGGGACTGTCTGCGGAGTTGTTTTGCCCAAGAGTGGGTCAGATTGTGTGCGCATCGTCTGATCAAGTTATCACGCCGGTCTTGCGATGCAACCCCGCCCGGGGCCGGTCTTCGGGGTGGTATGGGGCCGTTGATCGCCCCTCCTCCTGTTGTTTGGGCACCTAAAGTCACTTTCAACATTTTCAAACAGCTGGAGAGCACTCCCATGTCACAAGCCCCGAGCGCCGCCGAACTGGCTGCCATCAATCAAATCACTGCCACACGCCAGCGCGCCCTGGTGGAAGTCTTCGAGGCTGGATTCGCCAGCAACTTCCAAAGCCCCGTTGTCTTCCTGGACAACATGCAACTGCAGTCCCCCCTTTCGGTGCGCTTCTATCGCCGGGACTTTGCATACCTGTCCAAGCAGCTGTACCTGGAGTATCAGTACCGCAGCTGGCGTGGCTACAACCCTGAGGTGCTCGACCGCTACAACGAAGTCATCACCAAGAAGCTCACGAACATCAACATCATGTTCACCAATACCATCAACCGCCTGGAGAAGCTGCTGCAGCAGAACAGTGTGGTGATGGAGAGCTCGCTGTTCCCCAACCCCGTGACGGTGACCGTGCCGGTGATTGCCTCGCATGCCCGTGCCTATTTCCAGCTGCTGAGCGATCTGGACCGTGTGAACCTGCTGGCCGGCACCGCCAACCTGCTGGGCGTGATCGACTCCAAGCAACGCACCGAAGCCGAGTTCATCTGCAAGAAGGCCGTCCGCGCGTTCCGCTCCATCCTGATGAACGAAGTGGCCAAGCTCTACCGTGAAGCCAAGCGCGTCATGGAAGAGCAGAAGAACGGTGGCAAGGTTGATCCCTCGATGTCGGCTATCGTTGCCGAGCAGGGAAAAGAGATCGCTGCATTCGAATCGAGTGCAGACGAGGGCTCCGAGGCCGACAGTGCTCTGGCCATTGGCAACGCCGATCCATCGCAACTCATCGATGACGCTGCGGCTGCGGCCGTCGCCGCTTCTGCTGCCACCAAGGGCCGCAAGAAGGCCGCGACGACCACCGCCTGACCCGTTTTCTCCCTTCTCATCTTTCGCTCCCAAGAGATGAGCTTTGGGCCGTGGCAACGCGGCCCATTTTTTTTGGCCTTTGATCAGCAGTAGGACAAGCCATGGCCTTCACCCGGGCACAGCAGCAAGCCATCGACCACGACGGACACATGCTCATCGTGGCGGGGCCCGGCTCTGGCAAGACGACGACCTCGGTCGCCAAGGCCATGCGCATCCTCGCCGATCCGCGGCGAAGCCTCATCATGGTGACCTTCACCAAGGAAGGGGCCGTGGAAATGCGCCGCCGCTTGGACGCCGCCCAGCAAAAGGCAGGTGGCGCCCCCTTCCGTGAGGAACGACTGATCATCTCGACGTTTCACAGTATCGCGATCAAGCACCTCTACCGCCACACGCCGCGCCAAAAAGTCCTGAGCCCGGTGCAGCAGAACATTTTGCTCAACGATGCAATGAGCATGTTCATCCACGATGCGGAGGAGCAAAAGGCAGCGCGCCAGGGTTTTGAGTCCTACATGTATGCGGTGGACCGCTCGAGCCTGGCCTTGCCTGAGGAGGTCTACCGGGTTATCCAGCGCTACAGCGAGCGACTGCGCGACACCGGCCATACCGACCTGTACTCAATCATGCGCGACTGTGCGCTACGCGTACACGAAGGCACCATCCCACCCATGCCGTTCACGGACATGCTGGTAGACGAGGGTCAGGACACGGACGATCTGCAGAAACACTGGATCTTTGCGCACGCGCGCGCCGGCTGCCGCGTCACTATCGTGGGCGACGACGATCAGTCCATCTACGAGTGGCGCCAAGCCTTGGGCTACGCTGGGATGAAGTCGTTCATGGACACGTTTCGGGCCAAGCGCATCGAGCTGGGCGACAACTTCCGGTGCCGCTCTGAGATCCTGTCCCATGCCGTCACGCTGGTGGGGCTCAACAAGGCGCGGCTGGAGAAGACACTGGTGGCTCGCCGCGGCAAAGGAGGCAGCATCGGCGCATACAACACTGCCAGTGCCACGCACCAGGCGCGCGAGTTGGCTGCGCTGGTTGCAGAAACCCCCGCGCAGCATTCCAATGCGGTTGTGTTGGCGCGCAAGAACCGCTCCCTGGACTTGCTCGAGATGGAGCTGCGCGCCGAGGGTGTGGAGTACATGCGCCTGGGCAAGAGCATCTGGGACAACCCTAACATTGCGGGCTACCTGTCGTTCCTGCAAACGCTGCTGGACAACTCGCCTGTGGGCGTTCTCGGTGTGATGCAGTACCACGGCATCAGCGAGGATCTCAAATCTGAGGTGCTGCGCTCCATGGATGGTAGTGCTGCGACCTTTCTTGACGGCGAGGTGCCGGATCTCGATCATGCGACAGCCCAGGACCACAAGAACCTGCAGGAGCTTGCCAATAGCTGCGCGTACTGGCGCAAACAGCTACGTGCATCTCGCACCGGCGTGACAGGTTCGGTGCGAGAGGTGATCTTGGAGGTGGGTTCGCTCTATTCCGGCTGGATGAAGCGGCGCCACACGTCCGAGCTGGTCGATATCTGCTCGCGAATCCTCAGCGACCTGAGCGGAACCCTCTCCAGTCGCCTGAAACTGGTCAGCACGCGCTCTCGCGACCTTGACAGTGTTCCCCTGGTCCTGATGACCATGCACGGCTCCAAGGGCCTGGAATTTGAAACGGTGCACGTGATCGATGCCAGCGCGAGCGACACCGACTCGCATGTGGCCAACTACGAAGCCGAGCGCAGGCTGATGTACGTGGCGCTCACCCGTGCGAAGAATCGCTGCATGGTCTGGTATTCGGGAAAGCCCCATATGACGGTCACCGAGGCCCGAATCCCGGTCAAGCACCGGTACGAGGAGGTCAAGGAGCTTCTATTGAAGGGCAACTGATGCGCCGGGTGCACGAGCCGCTGGAGATGGTCTACGAGCGCAGGCCACACCGCATGCTCGTGCTGGAGTCTGACAGCACCCAGGAACTTGACGAATTGGTGGAGCGCGCGCGTGGCAAGGGGTGGCAGGACTACCTCGAAGGTCGCGTTCCAGCCGATGGCTGGTACAGCGCATGGATGCTCAAACCTGCCGGTGAAGCACCACCGCCGTAGCAATTCCTGGCCATCACCCTGCAAGAGTCTGGTCGCTCACATAGACGCCTCGGGACGCTCGCGCTGAGAGTGCGTTGTATCCCTCCATGAGCACCGTCATCGGCAGCTCGTAGACGAGATCGGGGCCACTGGTGTCATAGATGACCACCATCTGCTGCTCGATGGACGCCCCTCCTCGCACCGCGACCACACGAACGACATGATTCTGGGGTCGCACCAGTGGCGGGGTGTAGTCCAGTTGGCGTTGGGCCGACAAGTACCGGTAGATTGGCTTCGCAGAGAGCGCCACGATCACGACTCGCGAGGCCCGCACTCCCCCAACGATCATGGCGTGAGCCTCAGCGGTTGGCGTTAGCTTCCCGGACAGCAGCGCACCCATCGCTCCGCCAACATACTTCCCCGGCATGCCAAGGCGCGCCAGGACGTCGCCGTACGCCGTGATCGCCTCGACCCGGTTGGCGATTTCCCGCACTCTCGCTTCGGTCGGAACGCTTTTGCCCAGTGCGATGGCGGCGCCTCTGACCTGGTAGAACACGCAGGTGTCCCCGACTTGCCTCTCTGCAGCCTTGGTCGCTGCATTGATCCACGCGGCTTGTTTCCCATAGGCCGCCGCCTCAACAGCCACCGAAAGCCGTTCGCCGGCCTGCGTGGCCGAGAGGTGAAGCATTGCCAGCAGCGCGGCGATGAGAAGAAGAAGGTTCCTGGTACGTGTCATGTTCGAGTCATTTCGACAGTTGAGGTGAATTCAAGATATCTGAGTCTCTCGAAACTTCCAGATCGGTTGTCGAAGGCGGTGGTGGCATGTGCACCTCAGCCCCTCAAAAAAAAGGCCCGAGCGCAATGCCCGGGCCTTTTCCGTGTGTTGTTGAACCTGCAGCACGTCAAGCCGCGACGGCCTCCTCATGTTGCTTCTTCTTGCGCTTGGCCACCACGGACGGCCTCTCGACCTTGTGGCGCTTGCCATCGCGAACGATGCCAAAGCGTTCCCACACCGCGGCGTCGATCCGCAAGGGCGTCACCATCATCCGGTTGAGGTTGATGAACGCACCCTGCGTATCTAGACGCCCCTCGGTGAACAGCATCCACAGCAGATTCGCTGCGAAATCCGACACCGTCGTGTTGATGTACAGGCTCTGCTTCTCCAGCGCTTCGGCCAATGAACACGATGGCGTGTTGTCCTTGTCCTCGGCAGCCGAGTCGATGAGATCTGGGTAGAACTCAGCGATGTGCGGCAGTCGCTTCGGGTCGTCCTTCACCTTGCGGCGCGACGTGACCTGCCCGAGCACCACCTGCCCATCGTTGGCACGGTTTCCCGTGTCCAACCAATAGCGGGTGCCGCTCGCACAGTTCTCCAAGCCTCGCAGGATCGCCAGGCGGGCAGCGCGGTTGTCCACCGCGCCTATCACCAGGTCGAAGGCATCCAGGCTGGCTCGGGTTCCGAGGATGGCCGGTTGCGCCTTCCATCTCGTGCACTCCAGCGCCATGTTTGCTCTGTTGACCAGGACATCGCACTTGTATGCGCCGATGTCGCTTGGGTAGAACGCCTGTCGCCCGATGTTGGCAGCAGACACCGTGTCCGGATCCACAACCACCACATCGAGGCCATTGGGATGACCTTTCGCCTTCAGTGCACGGTGCAGCGCAACGAGCTTCTCGAGCATTCGACTACCTGTGCCTCCTGCTCCCACGAGGAGCACTTTCACAGCGCGCGTCATCAGCTTTCCGTCTAGCACGTGAGTATCGCGTGGCTTCACAGCGTCACCTCCAGGCTGCCATCGGCTTTGATCGCCGCTGGCATGTAGAGGCCCGCCATGCAGAGCCGGATGGCCGAACTTGGCGTTGCGTGATCCAGGTTTCCCAGAACCGCACTGAACTTCATGGAGCCGTGATCGTCTTGATCATCGACCTCGGAGAAGAACGCTCGATGCTCTCCGTGGCTGTGGAAATCCACCACCAGGTGTTCGCTATCCGCCATGCGAACCTCTTCGAACTGCACGTAGACCGCGTTGGCGACCACGCTCTTGCGAACCTGATAGCGCCACTGGTTGGTCTTGGAGTTCCAGATCAGAGCGGCGGCGACCTCATTCGGAAGCGCTGCGCGCGCGTCGGCGGTGAACTGACGAATCAGATCAGCCGGAACACGAGAGCAGCGCACCCGAACAGAGGCTTCCAACTCCCCGTAGGGAAGCTGCAGACCGCCGTCGAGACTTGCCACCGGATGCACGATCTGCAGCCAGGGAAGGCTGACTTCGCGCATCACGCCGGTTTTGCCGACCAAGAAGCGAACTCCATGCTCGGCGTATTCTTGCAGGGGCTCCGCAGTCGGTACCGCCACAAGCGGGAAGGCGCTCAGGATCGCCTTGTCCATGTTGTTCATCAGAATTCTCCTTCGGCCCGAACGTGCGGGCGCTCATAGAAATCGAGCGCCAACAGATCGTTGACGTTGAGTTTGATGTCCACCAGAACGTTCTCGGGGAACGTCTTGGCAGGCCGATTGAGTTGCTTCTGCCAAAAGGCGCAGGGCTCAACCCCGAGGGTCAACCTGTCCTTCTGACGGAAGTTCGGGTGGGTGAAGTTCGATCCGAAGAAGAACCGTTCCCAGGCCTCGAGGTCGTTGCGCTGATCCTCTTCCGGCAGCATGGCGTTGCCCACGCAGACCTGGCCGTTGGACCACACGTTGAAGAACGGGGCTTGAAACAGTTGGGTCTGCCTCGTCGGTGCAGCGTCGCCCTTGAAGGCGAAGACATGCAGCGTGCGAGCCGCGGCCATGAACACCAGCCCCGGGGTGGGACAGGTGCCTTTACCGCTGAACTCGACCAGGCTGTGACTGCTCGCCTTGAAGAACATCGCGCGCTTGCGCGGCGGTGTCCACCAGATGAGCCGCCCCATACCCCTTGCGAGGATGGCCGGGTCGTTCCACTCGATGCTGGGCCGATCCTTGGGTTTGAGCCCTTCGATCAGCGCCTTGTAATCGCCCTCTGTGAGGGGGCTTCCCGGTCGAATCATGGGCTTACCGTCCATGAGCTCGATCGGATGCTTCGTCGCGTAAGCGTCTCGGCTTGCGCGCGACTGGTAGACCAGTAGGGCATGGGTCAGGTTGTACTGATCGCCCAGGCTGTCCGCTTCAAATTTCATCGTCGTCTCCATGGACGGAAAGGTGTGACATCAGCCGCTCGAGCAGATGCCACGCGTTGAGATAGTCCTTGAGTTGAACGACGAGCCCAGCGAGTTGCTGGTCCGTCACTCCATCCTTCAAGGGCAGGGTTTTGCGCGCGTAGGCCTCAACGACGTCGCCGGCGTTGTAGCTGTTCTCCTCCGCGTGGGCTGCCGTCTCCCAAAGGAGGTGCGGGTCATCCCAGGCCAAGAAGCACATAGCGCCGATCGACTCCATGTCGGCCGAGTACTCGTCCTGGAAGAAGCCGAACTCAGGCGCGCCCTTCTTGGTGAGCGCAGCGTGTACGTCCAGGGCCGCACTCACACACGGTGCTTGAGGGTGCTTGCCATTGGTCTTGAGCCAACGCTTCACCGCCCGAGTGCTGGCCGGCCGACCGTTTCTTTGCTTCTTGGCTTTTGGCTTGTAGGAAACAGTGCCAAGCAGGTGGGCGTGTCCTCCCACGCTGTTCAGAATGTCCGAAGGCCAGTGCACGTACTGCTCGCGCAGTGCTGCGATCTTGTCCTCAGATACCGGGGAATCGTCCTCGTACTCACGCGCACCCTCTTCTGCAAGCAGCAAGCGGGCAAAGCATTCGTCGGTGAACTCATCAAGCTCGCTTAGACGGTAGTCCAGGTGATAGGCCACCATCGCCATGTCGTACATGAACAGCCCCGAACAACGGGCCTGTTCCAGCACTTCGTTGACGAACCACCCCAAGCCAGCCATGGCGACCTCAAGGGGCTCGACCACCGGCTTGAGCTGGAAGGTTGGTAGATGTTGATCCGCGCCGATGTAGATCGTCAGCAACTCGTCACTGACCTCCACGCGGGGGTGGCCGAGCAGGGTTTGCCCGAGACCTTCATAGCGCTGGCTCACGAAATCGGTCCATTGCTGAGCGACCACTTCCTGCACCGACTGCATCTGCCCGCCGGGCAGCGCAACGCCAGAGGCTTCACCCGCGAGGGCAAAGCGTGCAAGTACGCGAGATCGCTCTGATGCCTGCTCCAGCACGTAGGGGATCTCCGGGGAGATCGTGGGCAGGACGAAAAGCCCCGGGACCGCTACTGCGGCGGGGGCGCTTTCCATTGTTTCCATGGGTTCTCCAGAGTCGGGAACCCAACATCCCCATCGGGAAGCGGGTTCCCAATGGGTAGGTAGAGGCGCAACGGCTAGGCGTCGCGCGAAATCGCAAGGTGCGAAGACGGTGGGATTTTCGCAGACCCGCGCACTGGTGTCATCCGACCAGGTTCACCTCGCCCGCGGCAATATGCGGGTGGCGTTCTGAACTCCGCTCTCGTAAAGGTAGCCAAAAGGGTACCGCGCTGCCGCCAGCACGAGATAGGTAGTCTCGCGTGAGCCATCGTTACCCTCGTCAATCCACCGCAAAACAGACGCCGGCACCGTCCTGGCAAGGATCCACCCGTTATGGCTGTCATCAGCGAAGAGGCGGTAGACGTTGTAAGCCTCTACTGGCGGGTCTCCTGACGCTCGCACCTGCCCAGATACGTCTTCCCATTCGATCAGAACGGCATGCTGACCGCTATTCGGCGACGTCACATGGGCTAGGCGCGTAACCTTGGGCTCCACCTCTAGAAGAGTGACAGGGTCCTGGCCGAACGCAATTTGGTTCGCCGTTATGACGATCACCGGCTTCGCGTCTGGCAGATCTACCTGACCTTCGTCAAAGTACTCAATCGGCGGGTTTGCCAACTCCAGGATGCTGCCTCTTGGCGGCCAATGGTGGATCTGGGTCTCGAATATGGGCTCTTTGCGAGACCGAAGTCGATGTGGTGCCGATGCCCCATCAGGCTGGAGGGTCAGGATCATCCGCCCACCCATCCGTAATTTCATTGCCGTCTGAGACGAGCGAGTGACTTCGCCCGCCATCACGAACCCGTCCTCCATGTGAACGAGCCATTGCGCCCCTATCGGCTGATAGGGCTCATCAGCAAGCAGTGACTTGGCGCGCCGAGTCACGTTGGCCAGGCCTACCGCCAGCCTCATAGGCCCAGCAGGCGCCAAAGGCGCAAAGCCATGCTTTGCGAATCGAAGGATCTCAACTGACTCGGACACCACCCCACCAGCGGCAAGACTGACCGCCACCTCAGGTGATACGGAGTGGCTTTTTCGACATTGACTGCCGCATGCCGTCACCTCTGAATTGAGGTTGACTGGCTGGCCGTTGTACAGGGCACTCGCCGTCAACGCCAAGTGCAAAGAGGATGTTTCGAATTCACTCGCCTGCGCCAAGGGCTCGAACGCGCTCGCTACGCTCCCGTCATCGGCGGCGGTGTTGATGCCAACAGGAGCGACATTGACGCCTGTAGTGCGGAGTAATGGCATAAGCGCTCCTCCTATTCGAGTTTTCTGCGCCGACTATGACTCGACCGAGAGGTGACGTTCACAGATGGACGCGCCACGCGTCGCGGCGCATCTACTGGAAGTTGCACGAACTCTCAACCCCTGGGCAATGGCCTTCGCAACGTGTCTGTCTCTACCAGAACTGCCGTTGTTCGAAGTTCTGCAGCAATTTTCGTAAGCTCAACCCGAGACTTGTGTACTTCATTCAGGAGTTTGCTGAACGGCAAGAGCTGGCGAGCAGCAGAGTCCCGAGCATCATCGTCAACGAACAGATCCCCATTGATGCAAACCGTCCCATCACTGTTTAGGTGAGCACCCGCCTGTATCAAGACAGCCGGATGGATGAACGTCAGGGCAAACAAAGGCTCTAGCTGTTTCGCAGTCTGCTGCGCGGGCTTGGCCAGCCTCCAGTAGGAATCCAACTCGCTACAAGCACGCACCATGTCGCGAAACTCCTCCGTCAGGTCGGGCGGAGACCCACGCTCCTGCTCGATACGATCCAGCGCTGTCTTGGACGCATTGATCAATCTGTCGATTGAGTCCGCAATTCCGTTCAGAAGCCGCGCTTGCTCATGCCGCCGCTCTCGATCCATCCGAGTTGCATCAACAAACGTCTTCTGCAGGAAGGACAGCGCCGTCAAAATGAAACCATCTGGCATGCGGGCTCCAGAACACCTGAATTGGCCTCATCTGCAAAGCATGGACTGTGGCACTCAATGCAGCAGAAGCTCAATCATGAAGAATCGACTGTTGCATATGTCAGCACTGCGCGCAAGTCAGTACGAACGCCCCACCGCGCGACGAAATCCATTTCCTATGTTCGGCTGCATCGATCTCCCGTTTCGAACGTTGCTGGTTCCGGTTACTGTTGGCTGCAGGGCTTCTGCTGCAAGCAGCCAAAAAAAAACCCGCCGAGGCACGAGGCCAGGGCGGGTCACTTGATGAGTTGTGTTGTCGTACGGCGCCCCATGGATGTCCATGGTTCGCGCCGGCGTCAGGGTCTTAGCCCCAGATGCCAAAGGCCTGCGAAGGCATGCCCATCGGCTGCCCACTGCTGCGGCTGTCCGAGAGAACAGTCATCAGTCTGGCGGCCGCCTGGCGGTCGTTGTTCGACTTCATCTCCATCGCGGGCAGGCTACCGGTAGCCCCTGCCGTCACAACTCGCTCGATGAGCGATCGTGCGTCCAGCAACGTGGCACTGGGAGCCGCCTCGACGCGTCCTTTCGCGCCGGCGGCCCGAATGAACTTCCAAGTGGCCACTCCGTTTTCCGTCGTAGGGCCCTCGGTGACAGCGTTGTTGAGTTCCGGGAACTGCGTCGCGTAGAACTCCCGCACCTGATCGAGCGTCATCGACTCGTTCGGATCGGGCAACGTCAGCGAGTTGTAGCGAAACTTGCGCGTGAGGTTGAGCACTTGCATGGTCTTCCTCCTCAGAACAGAGACTCGTCCAGAGCGCCAGTGCCAGCGGGTTGAGCATCGCTGCCCTCCTCACCGGCCGGATCCCCCGACTCATCAATTTCTTGGGTATCGCCGCCGTCCATAAGGCCGTCGGTGAGATCGCGCGGTTTCTTTCCCGGCACCGAGGGCCTGGTCATGGACTTGCCGGGCGCTTTCGGCGTCGACTTGTTGGCGACCGCAGCCTTGGCTTCCTGAGCGAGGCTCTTGGCAGCATCTTCCGCAGCTTTGAGTTCCGCCTGGGACTGCTCGATCAGACCGGAAATGGTCAGTTGCGAGGCCAGGTACGTCTCCAAGAAGGCGGGCAGCTGCTCGTCGAGCTCGGCCGCCGATGCGACCAGGGCCTTAGGAGTGAGCGTGATGCCTGCCTTGTTTTCCTTGGCCACAGGGATCAGGTCCAGCTGCAGCTTCTCGCCGTTGGCAGAAAGCTTCATCTGAATCGTCACACCAGCGGCAACCAGGGGAGCGAATTGTTGAAAGAGGTTCATGTCGTCTACTCGTGATGAGGTTTGACAGGAACCACCCCCCCTGATGGGAGGTGGGTCCCATCGGGAGGTGTTTCTGCTGAGCCGTCAGGGCTCAACGGGTTGGCTTACTTGCCCCAGCGCATAAGTGCCGGAACGTTGCCTCTGTACTCGAAGCCTTCAACTGCCAACACGCCCTTGACGAAGTCCTTCTTGGGACCGTTCTTGAGCTTGTCGTAGTGCTTGCCTGCTGCATCCGCCAGGCCGATCTCAATGCACACGGCGTCAATCTCGGTTTTGGTGAGGATGTCCAGGAAGGTCTCGTTGAGCTTCCAGTAGTTCTCGATGCGGATGTCCAGCGCCTTGAGGTAGCCGGTGATATCCGCGATCGGAGCCGTCTTGCTGACGTTCGCTGCAAGGTGCTGCAGCGCCGTCGCCAGCGCGGTCTGATCCAGGCCCAGGAGCATGGTCAGAAGTTTGCTGGTGTCGAGCTCGGTGTTGAGCTTGACGTTCAGCGCCTTCTCGATGGCCTCCGTACTGGCCATCCGATCCATATCGGACGGTCTGTGCAGTGCCAGTGCCACGAGCAACGCTCGGTTCTGAAGCACGGGCAGCTTCTCAGCTGCTCGCTTGAACACCGCGCGCCAGATGGCTTCACGGTACTCTTTCACAGTCCCTCGCGGTTCTGCACTGGCCACGACCTTCGGCGCCGCTTTTGCAGGCGCATTCGACGTCTTGGTCGGCGCTTCGGTCGGTGCTGTGGACGTTTCCTTGCTGGCAGGCACCGCTCCCGCATGCTCCTCCTTCTCGGCGGAGCCTGCCGGTGCGGACGCTGCCTGCGCATCCTTGAGTGCCTTGACGTTGATCGCCACCTTCTCATCGTTGCAGGTCTTGTTGAAGCACACGTCCTTGTAGACGAGGCCCAGCTTGTCCGGAACCGCTGAAACGCACGCGCCAAAGTCACCACAGGTGCGACAGGCCCTTGCCTGTTCTTCACCCAGCCCCTTCACACCATCTGCGCGCACGGGCTGCAGGGTTGCGTTCTCGCCCGGTCGGACGATTCGCACCACCTGGTAGGTGTCGGCAAGCGCCTTGACGCGCTTTTGCAGCTCGTCTTCGGTCTTGTCCGAGTAGCACTCCTTGTTCGTACAGCGTGAGCCACTGAACGAGGTCTCGAACATCGACTGTTGCATGCCGGTGTTGTACTGGCATCCAGTGCAATCGGCTCGATCGAAGATCGCCGCTTCCAGACTCAGCAGCGACTGTTCGGCCGCGGCCTTGAGCTGCTCAACGGTGATCTTTCCCTGCGCAGCGAGCAGTTTGGCAAGCACGTTGGCCTGCACTTCTTTGCGCAACGCGGCGAGGATCTCCACGTGGCCCACCAGGATCTTGTCCTCCAGGTAGGCGTCGCGCACCTCTTGCGTGGCGTTCATCACCGCAAGGCGACGATCGAGTTTGTTGCGGCCCCAGCCCAGGCGGCGCGCGGCTTCCTCGCGGTCGCCCTTGCACAGCCCCAACATGCGCATGGCGCCTTCGGCATCTTCGATGACCGAGGGATCCTCACGCTCGTTGTTTTCCGCCAGCATGGCCGCCGTCGCCTCGGCGTCTGACATGACACTGACTTCGGCCTTGATCATTGCTTCTGGGCCGAACTCGGCCACCACTGCCTTGAAGCGGCGACCGCCAGCGATCAGCTGGTAGCTGTCGTCGGCGAGCTGTCGAACCACCACAGGCTGGAGTAGTCCTCGCGCTTTGATGTCTTCCCGCAGGCTGGCCATCTTCTCCGGGTTGTACCGGCGACGATAGTTGAAGCCCTCCTTCACCTGCGAAACAGGGATGAGGCGGCTCTGCGCGACTTGGGGGTTGGTACTTTCCATGGAATCTCCAAAAAAAATGGGATTCCACGGCCCGCTAAGGGACTCGAAGAATCCCAGAGAGGGTTGGCTTGTGGCGCACAGGACGTGCGCTTTCCTCACGTACGCGAGGGGTTGGAGGTCATTCTATCGGGCACCGCGCGAGCCCGCTTGATTCGCGGCCCACCTTGCCGGCAAGACCCCCTCCTGAGAAAGCTGGTGGGGAGGACGGCTGCTGCGCCAGGGCAGCGCAAACCTAGTTTTTGCTGGATGGCAGGGGCCGGTTCTCGGCCTTGATGTAGGGCCTGCCGAACAGGCGCGCCATGCCAAAAGAATGCTGAGTCTGAATCTCGGCCGCCTCGGGGCTTTCCGCTGCCCACGTGTTCGCCATCGCAACGTACAGATCCACCGGCCCCTGCAGTTCGTTCAACAGGTAGAAGAACGGCATGTACTCCTCGTAGCAGAAGATGAACGCAGCGCGGCGCGTCGCGCCTATGGTGAGCACGTTGTTGGCGCTCCAATCTGCTACGAAGGTATCGGTCTTCCTCCACGGCTTCCACAGGGATACCGGGGCTGGCTGGCGCGCGACTGCCCGGGCTGTTCGCCCGTCGGGGTAGAACGCCACCGCGGCGTTCTCGTAGCGGTTGCCGTCTCCAACCAGGTCCATCCCGATGATGTGCGTTTGACCGCTTGCCCGTGCTACCGATAGCACCTCAATGTTGAGGACGGGGTAGAGCGCCGGGTTGTATGTGCCGATGATCGACTCGGGCCACACCACCGTTGTTGGAGCTTCCTGGGTGGCCAGGGTGCGGGTCACCTCGCCCATGCTGGCCACGCGCTGCAGGATGCCATCGACCGACACGTTCTGGCCCCATTCCGTTGTTACGCCCACTGCGGCAGGCGTCGCACGGGAAGGCGACTCAAACCGGGCGAAGCCAATCGTGCACAACGCCGCGCCAAGCAGCGCCAGCACCGCAGCCAGACTCTTGGCCGAAGGCCTGTGCCTGGCGACGAGCCAGACCATGGTCGCTGGACCGAGCACAGACAGCCCAACTCCGACCCAACCCGAACCGGGAAGAATCGTTCCCCAAGCAATCACAGGGTGGCCGGCAACACCGAGCGAGACCGGAGGGAGCAAGGCGACGATCCACGCCACGACCACCGCAAGAGCTTTGCGCCAGGGCTTTCCTGATGCGCTCCACCCGAGAGACCACACGGCCCCGGACACAAGCACATAGACCGTTTCCGCCGCCCATCCAATCACAAGGCTGTTACCAAACCAGCTCCCAATGAACGCTGGGTTGTGGCGCTCCATGAGGAGCGTGTAGGCCATGCCCAAGACAAACGCCTGCCCCCGCGTTCGGCAAGCGGCCAGCAGCAGAGGCAGCAAGGCGGCAAGCGCGGGCGCCCTGCCCTGTCCCCACGCAATCCAACCAAGCGCAGAGCCCACAAGTGCAACCGCGAGGAGCTGCGTCCAGGGGCGAATCTCGGCTCTTTCTTCACCTGTGGTGAACAGTCTCATGGCCAGCGTCATGGCGCGTCCTCGGATCTCTTTCAGTGATGTTGGTCGAGGTCTCGTGGGCTCAGTTCAGACCCTTGAGGTTGCGATCGCCTTGCCACTCGGTCTTGCCGTTGGTAGCGCCGAGCAGCCAGATCTCGTCCTTCACTTGGTGTCCCTTGATCTCGTAGTCGCGGCCCCGAATGCCCAATCCATTGCTGACGCCGGTGGCCTTGGCGTTGATCGTGTAGCTGCAGCTGGCGTACGCTTGGATCTTCTTGTCGGCATCTCCGCCGAAGAAGGAATACGCCTTCTTGATCTTCTCGACTTCCTTGGACGGCGCAGACCCACACTTCAGATCGGAGACCTCGTAGCGGTTGATCTGGTAGGCATACGTGGGCGTCATCTTCAGTCGCCAGGCCTTGACATCTTCAAGCGACGGCGTCTTCCCGCCGCATCCGGCAAGCAAGGCGGTGGCACTGATTGCAATCGCTGCGAGGCTGAGTTTGGTGAATCGAGTCATGGTTTCACTTAGATAGTTGTTGATGCTGCGATGCGGCTGCAATGCTCATCGCCCCTGTGCGTTTCAGCATCTCAAGAAGTAGCCCACAGTCAAGGGCCTCGTCGTTCTTTTTGAGCGCATTGAGAGTGATTGCCGACCACGCGAAGGTGTCAGCCGGCCCTACTGGTAGTGCGAGTGCGCGTGCGCCCTGCCTGAGCTTCACGTACAGGCTTGGGCCTTGCATTTGAAGCTCCAGGCGCTTGTCATGCTCTGGGCCGTGATTCGTCAGAACGAGAGCGTCACCCGCATAGCCCAGCAACATGGCACCGAGTAGCGGTAGCTCGCGGCGTGTGAACTGAAAGCCCACTTTTCTCTGCCAGTCGAAGGTGCGCGCTGCCTTCGCTGGGGCCAGCTCAAGCTGAACGGTGTAGCGGGCCGGCATCCCAGGATCGCCGCGAAGCAGATCGAGCTCGACCTTCATCGCAGCCTTTTGGCCATAGATGTGGACGCCGTGATCCCGGACCCATGGGCGATCCTGGGATGAGTCGGTCGGGGCAGCGCGATTGCCTGGACAGCTTGAGGATGCGACCGTCGTCACCTCGCTCACGCACAGCTGTCTCGCAGGGGACGTCGACTCATCGGCTCTCCGGCCAGCAGCGTCGATGGCGCCCAGCAGTTCGTCCAAGGTTTGCGATGTCTCGACTCCACGCGCGATCGAATCGAGCGCGGCCCGTGCGCTCGCGCGCGCGGTTTCGTCCAAGGACGCCACGAAAGCGGCGCAGGCGCTTTCAGGTGGGGCGCGTACTCCTCGATCCTGAAGCACCTGGCGCAGCCATTTGTGCGAAAGCGCGACCACTTCTTGAGCGCCTACCGAGCCTCAGCCTCGCTTGATCGTCTTGATACGGCCATCCACCTGCGAACCTTCATAGGTCTTGAAAGCGCCGGCAGTGATGTTGGCCTTGGCGTTCACTGTCTCGGTCAAAAAAACCGCGCCATGTGCTTCAAGCTCGCTGGGTTCGCCATTGGTCTGCTCCTCGATCGTACCGAACAGGTACGCGTCGCCGTCGCACGTCATGACACCACGAATGACTCCCTCAGGCATCAGCACCAGCGGGCCACCCTTTACCACCAGCGTGCCGACGAAAGATCCTTCGACCATGACGCCCCCTTGGCACTCCAGCACTCCTTCGGATCTGGAACCCGCAGCAATTCGGTTGATGATCTTCATCGCCACCGGATCGATGACGATGCTTTCCTGATTGGTGTTATTCAAGGGTGTACTCCTTTGCGCCCGTGCTGACCTTGCCGGTCTTGGCATCGATGGCCTTGATGGTGTCGCCGCTGGGCAGCTTGTCGCCGGCCTTGAACTGACGCGGCAGCTTGGTCGCGGGGTCGGTGAAGACGGCGAACTTGCCGTCTGGGGTGATGGCCAGCAGTCCTCTACCTGCCGAAGCTTGTGCGATCGGCGCGACTGGAGCAGCGACCGGCTTGTCTGTCGAAGTACCAGCAACTCGTTGCGGAGACGCCGCTTTGGGGTGCTTATCCGCCAGCTCATCCAGCAGCACGGCGGGCGGGCGCGGCTCTTCCTTGGCGCCCTTGCTCGGGCCTTTGGCGACGTCTCGGGCGGCAACCTTTGTTTCGGGCGCTGTCTTGGGGGGCTGTGTTCGCTCTGGCGAAGCCTTTGCGCTGGGAAGTGGCGTGGGCAATGGTGGCGTCTCGGCCCTCGGAGGAGCGATCGGAAGCGAGGGAGCGGCCGCCTGGGCAGTTGGTTGCGGCGGCAGCGCCGCCTCATGCGTCTCGATCATTTGCAGATTGGTTTCTGCCGGCGCCTGGTATGGCTCATCCACGCTGCGGACAGCGTCCGCGGGAGTCGTCACCGGCACCACCGGCAGTTCGGGCACCTTCACTTCCGTCACGGTCACAGGTTGGGGCAATGGGGCGCGCTCCGGCCGCAGCAGCGCGCCGATTCCAGCTCCGATCCCCCCAATGGCAAGTAGGCCGGCCAAGAGCGGCACCGAGAGGCGAATCGGCACGCGCTTGGCCGAGCGCGCCGGGAACACCAGCAGCTTGGCAGGTCTTTTGACGGCGATCTTCTCGAGCAAGTTGGTCGTACCTTGCCATTTCCCATCCCGCCACTGCAGCACCTTGCTGGCGTCCACCGTCGTGGCGCTCTGCCCAACCGAGCGTCCAATGCTCAGCGTGATCGGCTCTCCCACGACGAGACGCGTGATGTCAGCTTGATTCATGTTCCACTACTTTCCAATTCGGGGATGTTGGCGCGCCCGGCACCAGCACGGCGCACCGCGTCCGCAATGACGCTGTCGGCAGTGGTTTGGTCTGCGCCCGCTGCGCTCTGCGCCGGTGCAACAGCGTCTCCACGCATAGGTTGTGTGCGACGAGCCGGGCGGCTCACTTCGTAAAAGTCGCTGACCATCTGGAAGTCATCTCCCAGCAGATCTGCAGGGTCCGTCACATCAGTGGCGGTAAAGAGATCGTCCACTTGATCATTGAGGCCATCGGCCAGAGCCTTCTCGCGCGCCGTCTTCGCTTGAGCCATTGCGCTGGCTTCGTCATTCGCATCAATCCCCAGGCGCAGAAGGTCAAACGCCTCGTACTGGCTCGCTGCATTGCTTGCACGCCACATCTGGAGCTTGAGAGGGACATGGCGCAGGCCCCCAAAGCGGTGTTCGATCAGACGAAGCTGTGCTGCAAGGGCTCGGTAGCTGTTGATCGAAGACGAGCGCACTTCGAACACGCTCAAGGGGTCGTCTTGCCCCTCGATCTGCACAGTCATCTTCACCTGCCGGCGGCAGGCCGTTCCTGCGGCCTGGGCGAACGAGCATCGCTCAGCGCCAGGACACGGCACCTGGGAGAGCGACTGGGTCGAATCGCCCGCAACCGTCACGCGCGCGGCGCTCTTGCCATCTCCGGTGCACACTGGGGCGCCGGTTTCGAGGTCATAGGCCTTGTAGTGGATGGCGATTGAGTTCCCTGCTTTGTTGAAGAACATGCGAACCGGGATTTCCACCACCGCTTGCGCCTCTCTGTTCGCAGGGCGCTCTAGGAGTTTGGCGTGGATGGCGTGCTCGGCAAGTTCGGGCTGCGTCCGATGCCCGGATTCTTCCTCCATCGCCTCGTGATGGCGGGCGCGCACGACCATACTGGGCCGCGTCTTGACCGAGCCCTGCTCTTCCCCAGGCTCGCAGTCAACTTTGATGATGCCCTGCGCGAACGGGGTGATGGCGATGAAATTGAGGTTCATGGTTGCTTGCCTTCGGTTGTTCGATAAATCGGGTTCGATTCATGAAAACACGAAAGCCGGGAGTGTCAAGAGCGCATGTTCTTGGCCGGTGCGTCTCGGGCCGCATCCATGACAGGTGCGAGCGACGCCAGCATCTGCAGCACTTCGTCAACGCCGCGAAGGCCGATCTGGTGCTTTCGAAGCGTGAACTGGGTCAGCGGCACTTGCTCGCTGTCCAGGCGCAATGTGACTTTCACGACATCGGCAGAAGCGGCAATAGGTGTAGCGCTCCAACCGAGCACTTTGCACGTTCGGTCGAGTTCATGGAGCCAAAGGCACACGCCGTCCACCATCGCGAACTGGACCCGATCTGGTGTCAGTGCAGTTGGGGGAGTGCTGTACGCGTTGTCGTGAAACGCAAAACCCACCACGTCGCGCAGTCGCTTGTCGGCCAACGTGTTGGCGCGCGGCAGCGTTGGCCAGCCACGGTCGCTGGTGAGGACCATGCACAGGAATCCCAGACGGGGCGCTTCGTCGGGGCATGCAATGTCTTCCGACAGTGTGGTGATACTCGCCTGGTCATTGCCAGGCATCGTTCGGTATAGGTGGCTGCGCAGAACGGCCGGACGCCACGTGCCCACCCAGTCGAAGGGGCGAATGCCATTGAACACGGTCTTGGCGGTCTTCTTCGGCAGCCAGCTATCCAGCGCTTCGCCCACGGCAAAGCTGGCCGCCTTCCAAGCTGCTTCATTGGCGATGACGTTTGCTCCGGCCGGCTCGATCATCGGCAGCAGGAACATCTCGGAGAAACGTGGTCGGCTGTCGATGCGGTACGCCAGTCGCGAGACGAGCGTGGCCATGGCCTCCTGCGCCTCCTCCTGGTCGGGTTGGCGTGCCACCACCTCCCACATCCCTGCATCGTCATTGCGGCGAATCGCTTCATCCAGTTCGATTTGCCAGTTTTCTCGGACGAGTACGGGGTGGGTGTGCATTCCTACTGTGTGTGTGCTTTGTGCTGGGTTCATTCTTGGTCTACCTCTGATTTAAGGTATCACGCAGCCATGCACCTTCAAGCCCCGCTATCGAGGCATTTGCACCCCATAGACCCCCCTGCACTGGATGTCGTGTCTCAATCTGAGTGCGCGACTACTTCGTCAGGTACGTAAAAGGTTTATCGTTGTTCTGGGGTATGGCGGCTACCAGCTAGGGCCGCCAGAATGCGCTTTTGCATCTATTCGCTCCATACCTCGTGACCTTCGACTACCACCGACCGCTGCTTCCTCAGGGAAAGATGGGCCGCTTCGTGGCGCGCGACAAGGAGACTGCTACCAGGTATGGCCGCGTCGTGCTTGCGGCAGAAATGAGCAACGCACAGTACGCTGAGCGGCACCAGCACCTGGCTGAGGCAAACAACATGCGACCTCCGCCCTCCCACCACCGCATCTTCAGCGGCTATGTGGTAGTCCGACGTATCGGACACTCGGACCGCTATGAAACCTGGATGCCGGAGCACGTGTTTGCCGAGATCTATGTCCCAGAGGCCGCGGCTCAGTAGCGACGATTCCTGCTTCGCGCACATCAAGAAAGTGGAAGTGCGCAGCCCCGCGCCGGCCGCGCACTTCCTTTTATCAAGACACCGACTGTCACGTCACCGTTGAGCCGAGTCCACCCACTGCATGCCGTTGCACCTCTGCGGCACTTCCTGCTGAGGCGGCTGACGGGAGTCAGCCGGTGCAACATTGGTGAAGGCACCGCTCAAGAAGAACGCCGCCGCCGCAATGTTGCGAAGCGTCGAGGACAAGCTGTCCAGACGCTTCCAGAGTCGAGGTTTAGAACGTTCCGTCACGTTCGCACCCTCCTTTCCCTCGAGGCCGCCCAGCCCTGCGCCGGTGCAGTCTGCCAAGAAGTCTCTAGTATCTAAGTCATTCAAGCAGACAAACTAGGCCGGTTCAACTGGTTGACACCTGGCGCTTGCAGCAGCGGGGGATTCCACGAACCACTTGACATGCGCTCGGTTGGCCTTCTTCCTTTTTAGAGGGTCGTGCAACGAACTAGTTTCCGCACGAACGTTGCGCCTCTGGAGGTTCCGATCGTTGCAAGATGTGGCGCCCCTTCTTGCCGCTGTTAATTCCCGGCCCCTTGACATCTCGGTCCTTCGTGTTTTCATGGTTCAAAGACCAGACGCAGAACCACATGGACGCCTTCACCGACTTCAGTACCGCCCTGGACCTCGTGGCTGATGCCACCGACGAGGTGCGCCCAGTTCCAGGCTTTGCCCAAGACAGCCTGCTCTACCCTGACTTGCCCGCGCACCTGTACCACGCGGATCGCGACGCCTTGAGTTGTTCCTTGCTCAAGCCACTGCTGGTTTCGCCTGCGCACTTCCAGGCAGCCTTGACCGCGACTCAGTCTTCAAGCGATGCCAAAGACTTCGGAACCTTGCTGCACCTTCTGTTGTTGCAGCCGCACCTGACGGGGCAGGAGGTTGCCGTGTACCCCGAGATCGTCTCCCCCTTGAGCCGGGACTACAAAGCGTTCCTGGAGTGCAATTCGCACAAGCTCGTAGTGGATGAGCCGACGTTCACCAAGGCGCGGCTGCTCGCCGACAAGGTGCGCGAGACGCGCTACAAGGGCCGCCCGCTTGGCCTCTTCCTCGAAGAAGCGCAGACGGAGGTCAGCATCTACTTCACCGAACCTACGACCGGACTGCGGCTGCGCGTGCGCCACGACATCTTTCATCCGGATCTGGCCTTCGATCTGAAATCCACGCGCCACCCGAGCGTGGGCTTGTTCACGCGCGATGCTGTCAAGCTCGACTATGACCTGCAGGCGTTCATGTATTCGCTGGCGCGTTCCCTCTATGAGGGGACCAGCGATACCAAGCCGTTCGTGTTTATCGCTGCAGAGAGCAGCGAGCCGTTCTCGGTGCACACCCTGGCCGCCGGCGGCACATTCCTCACAAACGGCGCGAAGAAGTTTCAGGAGTGCCTGTCCGTCTACAAGGCCTGCTCCGTGACGGGCCACTGGCCCGACCTGAGCAGCGACGGCGAGATCGAGATCGACCACTGGCAGCAGTACACGCCAACACGGGCGTGGGCCGCTGGGCAGTCTGCGGCGTGACCGCCCCCTACTAGCCCAGCAGCACGCAGCTACTTCTTTGAGCTGACA
This sequence comes from Hydrogenophaga sp., assembly GCF_025699295.1. GTDB lineage: Bacteria > Pseudomonadota > Gammaproteobacteria > Burkholderiales > Burkholderiaceae_C > Hydrogenophaga. The sequence continues at coordinate 207,124 of NZ_JAILWB010000008.1, forward strand.
ACTGCGAGCACCGGTCGGTTCGTCTTCGCCACATGCACCTGGTCATTGACGATCTGGTATCCGCCGAGGAACCCCACCTCAATGAGACGGTCCAGCGCATTGCGCAGGTTGCGCCGGAAAGTGCTCAGCTGAGCATCTGATCGGCACAACTCGTGCAGTTTCTGTACGGAAAGCGGCCACGGGTCGCGGTGCGAGGCGTAGAAGGCATGCAGCCACTGGGCGATAGTGGCGCGCGGTCCGATCTTCTTTCGCGTCTCCCACTCCAGCAACGTTGTGGTGTCGTTCATGAACAGTACGGACACCTTGGGCTCGAAGCGCACCATCCACTTGGTGTTGCCCTTCTCATCGGCGTCGGCCCACGCGTACTCCCTAATGAGTGAGCCGGCATATCCTTCAGCCTTGTCCTTGGTACTGATCTTGATGCCGGTGACCTTCAGCCGTTCGATTGATTCCTGTGCACGCCTGTAGGACTCACTATGCATCCTCCAGCCTAGGTCGCGGATCAACTGGTAGCCGGTGAACCGGACCTTGTCTGAGAGCGCCGTCTGACGCGCGAGGTTGATGAGACTCATCCACACGCTCAGGTCATCCTGCTGCAGATCCTGGCCCGTGTAGGTGATCTCGTAGTTGCTCAGGCTGCTGATGGGCATGTTCGGCAGGAACTCGCGCTTGGCGGATGTCCCGACGCCAAAGAGGCCGCCGCGGATCAGAGGGTTGGGCACGCCTCGGTTTTCATCATCCCAGAACGGAAACGAGTCCTGCAGGACGCGCAGGTCGTAGTCCGCTATCCGGCGCGCAGCGATCTCCGCAGCCTTGGCCTTGACGCCCTCAACCGCTTCGTCGTAGCTCTTGCTGCGCTTGGTACGCGGCGCCTGCTTCGGCACGCCCTCGGGGATCGCGGTGTCTGTCAGCTTGGCTCCGTTGGCGCCTTTGCCCTTGTTCGGCTTGCCCAAATTCAGAAGCGACGGCAATCCGCCGAAGTCGAGGTTGTTGAAGTTGGGGTTGGGCTTGGCAGACATGCGTTGTTCCGTTGGTCTGATCGATTAGACCGTAGCCCCGAAGCGATGGTCAACGCGCGCTACTAGCGCAGCAGCACGGTTTTGATGTCTTCGATTCAATTTCAAATCATCAGCCTCGCCACAAGTGCCATGAGCTTCGAGGTCGCACGGGTACGCCGATTAAGAAAGACTTGAATGAAGACTAGGAGAAGACTATGGCTGGCGAGAACCCAGTGTTTATGCGGGCTCCAGCGGGTTTCGCGTGCTCACACGCTAGTAGCGCAATGGCGCAGCGCTATTAGCGCAACGCCACACCGCTAGTAGCGCTGTGCCACTCCGCTAGCACCTGGTGGCTGTTGTCCACAGCCCCGCGCGTGCCTTCGTGCTGCTTCGCTAATAGCGCTGCGGACCGACAACGTGGGTTGCTTGCGAACGGCGCGAACTACTAGCGGAGCAGCACGCCTCGCCTGCTGGGATCGAGGCTGTTCGTGGCCTGCGCGGCAATCTACTAGCGGAGCAGCACGCGTGGTCTCGTCGCCGGACACAGGCTCGCGTCCCTCGGTACTAGCGGAGCAGCACGGTTTTGACCTCCACACCCCGTTTTGTTGGTCTGGCGCCACCTCTACGCAGGCCAAGCCACGCGCCACGACCCACTGCGCTATTAGCGGAGCAGCACGCCCGCACCAGGTCAAGCTCATCGCCCGCGTTCGATCCCGTGTGCCATGCGCACGCTGGAGTCGCACCGACTATTAGCGGAGCAGCACGGGCTCCGTATCCCCCAAACCGCGTGCGATCTGCCACGGGCCCGATTTACGTAAGCGGTTACTTCACTTTTTCTTCCGTGAAATCAAGCGCTTATCCACGCGCGCTGCCTGGATGTGCTGTTTCGCTAATAGTGCCGCACTCGGGGAAACGTCTGCCCCGCCGAAGATGCCCGCGAACTCAATGGTGGGAGGAGGCCTCGGCTGATTGCTCTGAGAGCAAGAGGGCCCTCTGCCGGACCCATTCGGAGCGGTTCTCGACGCTTCCTGGTACCGAGCGCGCGATGTCGCGCAGAGCCTGCACAGTCTGCTTTCGCCCACCGGTGACCGTATCGATCTTGAGCAGCATTTCCGCGGGGATGGAGACTGACGTCGCCCTGCCATTGCACTCGACGTAGATCCGCTTCGCCGGCGCTTGACGCTTGCGAAGCTGCACGCCTGATGCCCCCAGCGCGTTCTGAACGGCCTGGGTCACGAGCTCGAGCAGATCTGGCGCTTGGACTGGTGCTTCCTTGCGGCCAAGGATTGTGGCCACCTCGTCTCGGAAGCTGGCGGCGAACGCCCCGACTTTCGCACTGGACGCACCGGAGCTGACCATCCCCTTGAGGGCGGCCCCAACGATCGCATCCAATTCGTCTTCGCCTTCTTCCATGCTGCTTAGACCGTATTTGCCGGTCCTTTCCATACTACCAAATACCAATGCAGCTTATGGCACTACCTATTTGCAACGTACTAAGCGGGTGGTCAGTACCGCATTACCGAGTTTGAGTATGCGAATCTGCCACCGCTCGCACCTGCCTTCGTGGTCCCTGAGGATCACGATTTCACGGATTTTTTTCAACAATCAACCAACAAACACCCCCAACTGCTGCGCCTGGTGGCGGTCTTGAGCGCGCGCGGCGGCTGTGGCGGCGTTGCAGTCGTTTCAGGGTTACAAGAACATTCCAGTTGTTCCAAGTGAGATTCTTTATCTGAATCAACGACTTAGGCCATTGTCGGTGGCGCTTTCGCATACTCGTTGTGGCAGTCCTGTGCTGCGGCCGACCACTTTGCATACTCTCCCTGGCGCCTGCGCGTACGGGCTATGGCGATGCAGTTCGCCCTCGATGGCAGTTCTGCATACTCGCCCCAGGCCAGAACCATTGATGGCAGTGGCGACTCACCAGCTGCCATCGGTTACGATTTCGGTGTGCCGCCCACTTCACCCGATGCCATCAATTCCGAGGACGATTCGGAGCCCTCGCCTGATCCCATGGCGACGCAGGAGATCGCGGGCTTTGACACCAGGGTGCGTGACACCGGGCAGCAGTCGCTTTTCCCGACCACCGACCTGGTCATCCCAGATACCCTGCGCACGATGCGCAAGGCCGTCGCCGCGATCCACGCGACCCCGATCAAGGCCGAGCACGCCCAGAGCCTCAACAGTCGACGCCTATTCGACGCCTGCATCATCCTGGCGCAGATTGACTTCCGCAAGCGCGGTTCAGAAGCGCTGGAGCGAGTCAAGACCGAGCGGCTAAGCCCGGTCTTCGAGACGCGGATTACCGATCTGGCCCGCATCGCCGGTATCCCTGGCAAGAACTACACCCGCATCTACAGCGAGCTCGACAAGTTGTTCGAGATGATCTTGCGCTGGAACATCATCGGTGAGGGCAAGGACGTTGAGTGGGAGATGAAAAGTCACTTTCTGAGCTCGCTTGGCTATGGCAAGGGCCACAAGCGCGGGCTCATCCGCTTCGCCTTCGACCCGCAGGTCCTGGAGATCATTCTGGAGCCCTCCAACTGGGCGCCGCTGAGCATTCAAGCCCAAGAGGGCCTGCCCACGGCGCCCAGCTACGCCCTGTACCAGAACTGCTGGCGCTACGTGACGACTCAGCAGAAGGTCACGGCTGCGCTGCCCACGGCAACCTGGATCGAACTCTTGATGGGCCGCTGCGGCTACCTGGAAGACGACCCTGAGGAGGGGTTGCGGGTGGTGCGCTATGCGGACTTCAAGCGGAGGGTGCTGCTCGATGCGATTCGCAGGGTGAACGACAGCCCCGCGCTCAACTACACGCTTGAGCTCAAGGAGCTCAAGTCAGGCACGCGGGTGTCCAAGCTGCAGTTCAAGTTCATCCCCAAGGCCACGCCGTCGCTTGGCGTTCCCCTCACCTGGCCGCGCGACATCCTCATGGTGCTCGACAACATCGGTTTCTCGGCCAAGGAGATCGAGGACCTTGCCCAGGCGCGTTCGTACGAAGAGGTCGCAGAGTCCATTGTTCGGATGAAGGACGCCGAAGCGCGGCTGAAGCAGCAGGGCAAGCGCATCAGTTCGCGAAAGGCGTACTTCAGCGGCATCCTGGAGAACATCGCTTCCGGTGCGCAGGCCGAGGAGCTTGACGACGAGCGCCTTGAGCAGGAAGCAACTGCCAAGGAGGCGCAGCGCACGGCTCAGATGCGTCAGGAGCGGCTGAAGGAGGCGTTCGAACAGCACAGCAGCGCGCGCTTCGCCGAAGCCGTGTTCGGACTCGCGCAGAGCGATCGCGCTGCCCTGCTCTCCCTGTTCGAAGCGGCCAACGATGGGGCCGCCGCGCGCGCTCTGTATGCGAAGGGCTGGAGCCCGCAGAACCGCCCTGCCTTGGCCTTGCTGCGCCGCTGGCTTCTCGACAAGCAGCCTGAGACGTTCCGGCGCCTGATGCCATTCCCACAAGACGTGGAGTTCGAAGCGTGGATGGCCTGGCGCATCGAGTCAGCCAACGACTCTGCGCCCTAGCCTGCCTTTGCGCCCAACCTTGCTGCCTGCCACTCTGCGTTCCCTCCACGTACCTTTCGGACTGAGGGACGGGCGCTTGTTTGAGCCGTTGCAGGTCGAAAGCGGGCTCAGATGCGGTTGCACCTGTCCTGGATGTGGCGCTCCGCTCGTTGCGCGGCATTCCCCGGAGGGCAAGGTTGTGTCGAACTTTGCGCACCATCGTGGCGCCAGTTGCGCTCTTGGCTTTGAAACGGCGGTCCACCTGGCTGCCAAGCAGCTCATTGCCGATCGCATGGCCCTGTACCTCCCGGCGGTGCGCACCAACGCTCCCGGCGCTGCGGACGATGGAGACCTGTTCGCGCAGCCAACCCTGTTCGCCCCTGCGGGCGTGTCGCGGCTGCAAGCTGTGAGGGTCGAAGGTCGCGTCGGCGAGATCCGTCCGGACCTTGTCGTGTCCCATGGTGGGCGCGATGTGCTCGTTGAGATTGCCGTCACGCACTTCGTGGACGCACTCAAGCTGCGTCGCATCAAGGATCTCAGGGTGGCCGCGGTTGAGATCAATGTGTCCGCGGTGCGCGAGATGAACTTCGCCGCGCTGGAGGCGGCGTTGTTCACCAGCGAGCAGAAGTCGCAATGGCTGTGCCATCCAGAGCGTGACGCGGAGCAGGCGCGCCTCGATGCATTGGCAGCAGATGAAAAAGCACGCCGGCACGCAGCGTCTGCGCGCCGGCGTGACGACGAAGCTGTTCGGCTTGAAATGGCCCTGCAGCATGAGCGCGCAAGGCTTGCTGCGATCCGCGCTGAGCCAGCTGCCGCAAAGCTGCGCCAGGCCCTTGACCACATGGGCGCGAGGGACGCCGGTGAACTCGGGTTCCTGCCGGTGCCAGTCAAAGCGAGCAACGCAATCGCTGCCCCTCCCTTGGTCTGGCAGGCGGCAGTCTTCTCCGACCTGATGCATGGCGCGATCGAGGTGAACGCGGCTTCGATCTCGGCGCGTCGAGTGCGCGCATGGATTGAAGAGCGGTTCGAAGTCCCTGGGAATGAGCAGGCCTTCGCGGTTGCCGTCTGGGACTTCTTGATTGGGCTGGCCGCGCTTGGGTTGCTGCACCACGAAGGACGACAGCAGTTCTTGATCACCGTTGTGGGCTGCGCCGGCGCGCGCGCAGTTGTCGCTGACGCGAGAGAAAGTGGGGCACTGCCGCTGTCTTGGATGCGAACCTGGCCAGATCGATCAACGACGAAGTGTCTTGCAGTCGTCTTCGGCACTGTGTTCGGTTCTGCGCAGAAGTGGGAGCGTGTCGCGGGGTTGCTGCCGAAGGTTCGCGGGGAGGAACCGCCCGATGCCGTGATTCAGCACTACGCCGAAGTTGGGCTCGATGCTGGCCTGCTTAGGCGATTCTTCTTGGCTGTCGGGTTCGCACGGCTTGCCGGCACCTAGGTCGCTGTCACAGGCCACCCTTGCCCCAAATGCGCAAGCCGATTGAGTGCATCTCGGATGCTACGATTTCGATAGTCCCCTCGTTGTATTTGTTCCATATGACCAAGCAGCAATTCAAACGCCTGACCATTGTTCTGCTTCTTCCGTTGCTCGCGCTCGGTGCTTGGCTTGGGGCCAAAGACGTGCTTTGGGATAGCCGTTTCACGACCCTGTGTACCGAACACGCTGAGTTCTTTGTCTGCAGCAGCACTGAAGGGGTTTCCGAGGCAAGGGCGCTTTCCGACTTGGAAGGCTCGGTACTGCGGTTCGGCTCGGCCCGGCTGCCCGGTGGGCTTCGCCACGATGTCACCATTACCGAGCAGTTGGCGGCCAGAGTGGTTGACGGTGAAGAGAAGATGGTCAACGTGGCAGAAGACGGCATCAAGCGGCGCCTCGTGGCGCCCACCGGGATCTTGGGCGATCGGCAGACCGGCCAGCACTGTTCAATCGACAAGCACTACACCAAGGAAGGCCGATGGTGGGTTACCTGCAATGGCGGGGCAACGCTTATGTTCGCATTCGACAACCCGAAGGATGCCAAGAAGTTCGATGACCTCGTCGAGATTGAGCGAGCGGAATCCATGCGCGTGTCTACTGCTGGCTCTGTGCGGCGGGCAGTTGCGACAGTCCTTCCACTAGCGGCGTACTTCGCCCTTGCCCTCGGCTGCTGGATCCTGATCCGCCTGGCCCGCTACGTTCGGGGTCCTGCCGTCACTGGTTGATCTGGCGGCCAGTTTCTGCCACGCAGCTGGTACACGCAGATTCAAGCAGTTCTCGCGGGCGGATCGCACTGAAGTTCTGTTGCCCCAGCGCGCCAACAGGAGGAGCGACACGAACGCTACGGGGTTTCGAAGAAAGGCATCAGTGGTGCGTCAAACCGCTGGTACAGGGGGTGTACAGGGGCACCGGTCTTGTTCTTCCCGAAGCAAAACACCCTGGCCGGATCGCACACTTCGCGCAGGATGCTCTCCACGACCGCACCACGGCCGGACTCGTGGCCTGGGTTGCCCCAGCTGGCGACGACGAGACGGGCCTTCGGCGCGAGTCGCCTTATCCACTCGTCGTTCTCTGGCAGCCATAGCGTGCTGGCTTTGGCCAGATCGCTTGAGTCAGTTGCCCGGATCGACATGACGTTGAGCTGGTAGTAGGCGCCGACGCCCCAGTGTTTTCGTGCTCGCTCGCACATGCCGTCCACCGTCCGGTCACCCATGTCCTCTGAGGCGCCAGAGGGGTTCATGCTGATGCCAACCGCAAAGTCATCAACGTCGCCCCAATGGCGAAAGAGCGTGAACCGGTGCGTGCGGTCCTCGTTGAAGATCGTCCGTTCGGCAACGAGTGGATCAACGAACAACCCTGGAAGCGGCGCCGAGGATCCGAGAGTAGCGGTAGCGCGAGTTGCCATGTCAGTTAGCGCGAGCCGCCATCCTTGTCGCGCATGAACGTCTCCAATGTTTGCACGAGCGCCGCACGCAGGCCTGGCATTTCCGCCTCATCGAGCCCCTTGAGCGATAGGTCGAGTTGGCCCTTCTTGGTGAACATCTTGATTTGGCCTTTGTGGTGGCCGAACTCAAGCGGGTGCACCGTGCTGCGCTCTCGCGACTTGGGGCCCGCAATCTTGGACTTCACAAGGGCTGCGATCTGATGGCGATTGAGCTTCTTGCGTTTGATCTCGTCGATGATTTCGAGGGCGAGGTCGAGCTTTGCCTCAAGCTCCGTTTCGCCCAGGCCATCGGGGAACAACTCGCTCACGGCATAGAGCGCCACCACCGTCGAAGTCTCCGGCGACTCGCTCATGGCGCGCTGGATCTTCTCGGGCATGCGCGCGATCCGCATGTAGGTGCTGACCGCGGCCTCGGACAGCTTGCCCCCAGATGGTGGCTCCACCTTCTCCATGAGTTCTCGCTGACTGGCCACGGCGCCTTGCTCAAGGAGGGCGCGCAGGCTCAGGGCGAAGTCCAGCGCCGTGGTCGCAGAGCGCTGCTCGTTGAGCGCCCTCGCCCGCTTGTACAGCGCGAGTTTGTCCGCAGGCGCCTCTTCAATCTTGACCTCCAGGAAGGTGCAGTCGGTGATCTTCGCGGCGCGAAAGCGCGTGCCCCCATCGATGAGCTTGATGCGCCCGCCCTCCAGGTAGCCGTTTGCGGCAACGTCCTGGCCATCGGGCATGGTGCGCGCGATCTTGTCGACCTCCTCATTCGTGTAGATGTGGCGAGGGCTCAGCGGGTTGGCGTCGATGAGATGTAGCGGGACCTGGACGATGGTGCCCGCCACACATGCGCTCAGGTCGAACGCTTGCGCACTGGACACAACAGGGCGTTTGAGGGTGGTCGGCGCCGCTTCGGGCACGGGTGCGACGGCGCCCTTCCCCGCCGTGACGGGGCTCAACCCCGTGGGCTGGTCTTTGGTGATCTGCTCAGCTAGTGCGAAGCGATCGACGGCCGCAGTGGTCGCAGCCGACTGATGCCGTTGCATTGCGGCCTTGGGGTCAAGCTTGAGTTTGGGTACGGGTGCCATGTCAGCCCTTCTTCGTTGCGGGGATCTTGAGGAGCTTGGCGACGGCGTCGGCAAGCGCGTCAATTTCGGTGATGGCGTCCTTGGCGTTGGGCATGGAGTGCACCGTCGCGCCATAGAGCATCGATCGCGTGAATGCCACGCGGTCGCTCAGCACCTGCTTCATCACCCAGAACTCGGGATAGACCTTGTCGGCGGCGATCACCTCCAGCGCCGCCCTTTCGTCTGCACGATTGCGGCGGAATGCGGTGGGCAGGATGCGCACCGGGTAGTCGCGCCCACTGGTGATGAGCGCCTTCTTGGCCAGCGCCAGCGCCGCGGGCAGTGCGTCTGTATCGGCGGGGCTGAGCTTGGTGGGCACCAGTGCCAGGTCGCTCACGAGCAATGAGGCCCAGGTGCCGGGCTGATCGACTGCGGGGGCGCAGTCCACAAAGATGAGGTCGTACTTGGCGGCGAGCTTGCCGAGTTCGGCGGCGGTGCTGTCCTTGTATCGAAAGCCACTCCACAGCGTTGCGGGAAAGTTGGCGCCGTCAGCGCGCGAGAGCCACGCGGCTGATGTCTGCTGTGCGTCGAGGTCCGCCACGAGGACGTCGTAGCCGCGATGGCCGAAGGTGCCAGCCAGCTGGCAGGTGCTGGTGGTCTTGCCGACCCCGCCCTTTTGGTTGAAAAACGTGACGATCTTGCCCAGTGGCTTACCTGACATTATTACTCCTTATGAATGGATGCATTCTCGCGTACTTGATGCTCCCAGTTCAAGTGCTTGGGGGAATTTGGCTTGCAATCTCTTGCATTCGCTGTCTGTTTGTTGCTCGTGTGCATCGATTTCTCTATTACCGTCCCTGTGCGCAGCGTTCTAGTGGGTGCCCAGGCATTGCCGAGATCGCTCACCGCTATGTGCTTCAGACGGTTGAAGTTGCATTTCTGTTGTTGCTTGCCCCGATTGGTTGCCCATGGGGCGACGCCTTCAGACGGTTGAAGTTGTGCCTTCGCTGAAGCAACGGGCGCTGAGCGTGTTCCAACTTCAGACGGTTGAAGTCGTTGGCTCAGCGATCAATGGCGCCGCCCGTTGTCCAGTTGTCGCGGCTGCGCAAGGGTCGGAATCCACATCTCGCCTTGCCGCCTCTCAGTGTGTTGGGCTCTGAGTGTGGGCATTAGCTAGTAGCGCTTCTGGTTGGTGCCCCGGTGAGCGGCCCGCCTTCCGCGATCAGGGCCCGCGCTTCAGACGGTTGAAGTCTCGTCGCTGCAAATGCTTCAAACTTCGATGGCCGCAGTGCGGACTTCAGACGGTTGAAGTTTTAGTGTTGGTGGTGGTGCGCCAGTTGTAGGTCTGCGCCTGGTGCGTTGAGCTTCGGACGGTTGAAGTCATGGGGCGAACGGCTCATCGCGGCGTGGCCCTGCTCCAGTGCCCGGAATGCAGAACTTCAGACGGTTGAAGCTTGTCCGTCCGCCTCGTTCTGGAAAGCCGTGCGCCCATGGAGCTTCAGACGGTTGAAGCTGCCCATGGAGGCCTACTCTCTTCATTCAGACCCCTTCGGGAAAGACCAATCTGGCAGCCTTCACCTTGATGGTGTCGTCCTGCTTAGCGTAGACGGCGGTGGTGGTGATGCTCGCGTGACCCAGCAGCTGCTGCGCAAGCTTGAGCCCCGTGTCACTCGGGTTGGTGCGCAACACCTCCTTGGCGAAGGTGTGGCGCAGCCAGTGCGTGCTGATTCGCGCGCGGCGCTTCCACATTGCTCGCTCCTGGTCCAGGCGCTTGGCCTCCAGCGCAAGTGCGGCATACCGCTCCGCTTGAGCCATTGACCCAGCCTTCTTCTGCATGCGGTCCACCGCGCTCCTTGCTGCCGTAGCGCGCCGCAGTTCCCGATTGGCCTCGGCACGAAAGAACGCCTTGAGCGTGCGGTAGATGCCTTGGAGGCCCAGTGCGTGCGATTGCGAAGCACTGTTTGCAGTTGTTTCTCCTCGGTTCCCAGCAGGGGAGGGCGCTCTGCCCAGAGCGCCAACCATGGGTCGCTCGACCCGAAACGCCAGCAGCTTCTGGCTGGTTGTCCCGTGGGCCTTGGTGATTGCGCGCTCTACATCCGCGTGGTGATCGAGCATCAGCTGGTAAACGGCGGGGCTGATGTAGACCGTGCGCACGCGCTTGCCCTTGCCGACCACGCGCAGAATGTGTCCCTCGGCTGGCACATCGGGTGCCCCTTGCGATGGGTACATGTCGGTGGCGCGGGCATTGGCCAGTTCCTCCAGGCGCAGGCCGGTGGTCAGCAGGATGTTGAGGATGAACTTGAGTCGACGCGCGCGCGCCGCGCCCAGAGCAGGGGAGGGCACAGCATCCTGATCGTGCACGGCGCTCTCTGCTTGGGCGCTCTCGCGCTGCGCCAGGGTCTTTCGCACCCATTCGATGTCCCCGGGATTGAGTGAGCGGCTGGTGTCCATGGCCTGGTCCAGCGTGGCGCTACTCTTGAGCGCGGCGAATGCATTTCCACTGAGGTACCCCGCCTTGCAGAGCGCTTCCATCATCACCTTGAGCACGGTCAGTGCATAGGTCTGGCTGCGTGCGGTGAGCTGGCCCCGCCATGGTCGCCAGAGCGGGTCTTCGCGCGTGACGCGCGCGTGGCTAAGGTACGCGAGCGGGATCTTGGCAAGGAACTGCTGGTAGCCGAGCGCGTGTGCGGTGCTGACGCTGGCAAGCGCCACGCGCGCCTCCTGCATGCACCAGATGTAGAAGCGCTCGACCTCGCGCCGGTAGGCTTCGAAGGTGCGCTTCTTGCCAGCCCTGAGGAAGGTCGACAGCCAGATTGTGATCGCCTGCATGTCGTTGCGCGCTCCAAAGTGGTTGGGGGCGGCCACGCGATAAAGCCCTTGTGAGCCATCGAGATCGGGCGGTACGCGCAGCATCTCCAGTGGGGCGACCCCCGAGCGCTGCACGATCTGCATTGCGTCTGGCGAGGCCACGCCTTCTTCTCCCTGGTATTCCAGGACCGCCACTTCGGGCGCGCGTTGCAGGGCGCTGAGCCGGCTCTTGAGCGGCTTGTGGGCTTCCCAGGCAGGCGAGGTGCGATCGATAGGGCCCAGCGTCTCGGCGTGATCCTCCAGCCAGGCCTGCAGCCGCCTTGCCCGCACATGTCCCAGGCGCGAAATCGCGCGATGCCAGTTGCGCCCGCTCGCGCTGATGTAGCGCACAAGCTGCCCGAGTGTGTGGATCTGCAGCCGCTCCAGCGCGGCGCGCACCGGGGTCGCCAGCCAAATCGAGATGGCCGCGTCCTGGCGGGGTCGGTAGGCGAGGGCGGTCTGCAGGTGGTTGAGTGCTTTCACCTTGCGCTCGATCATGGTGGCGCGGCTGACCTCATTGCTCTGCTGGGCCGTGACCTCGATGTCGTTGTCGGCGAGGTACTCCTTGAAGCGCTCGGGCAGCTCCGACTCGGAGTACACGTCCTCATCCAGGTTGTCCACCCATTCGGCGAAGAGCTCCTCCAGCCCCCGTCGCTGTGCCTGGTCACTGGCCTGTTCGGGAAGCTCGGCGGCGAGGGTGCGGGCGTGCTGCTGTAGCCACTGCTCCGCCGATGAGGAGGCTGCCGCCAGGATGCGCTCCTCCAACTGCTTGAAGCGCGCGGCCAGGCTGAGCCCATGAGGGACGGCGGGCACCCCTTGCGCATCGAAGTGGATGTTGGCGTAGAAGCGCAGGAAGGAGTCGCGCGGATCCATGCCGTTGTAGACGCCGCGCACAAATGAGAAGTCCTCCAGCGTGAGTTCGTCCAACTGGGCAAAGGTGGGCAGGCGAAAGCCGATCTTTCTCCCGCGCCGGCGTGGCGCTGCCGGGGCGGGAGAGGGCGCCTCATCGGGCGCGGTTCCCTTGCGAGGGCGTCCGCGCCCACGTTTTTGCGCAGGCGGCTCGATCTCAGTCAGCGTGTGCTCGCTTTGCATGCCTAGGTTCCGGACGAATCGGCCTGGGCCGCCGCGCGCTTGCGGGTGGCCACCACGTCCCGCGCGAAGCCCATCAAGGCCTGGGCGCGTCGCTCGAGCATCTGATGCGCCTGCGAGGCGACGCTATCGCGCTGGTGCTGGGGCCAGGTCTTGACCTCCTCGATCCAGCGGTCGATTGCGTCGACCTCGCGCACGACGGCGCCGGCGCACTGCAACAGGTGCGCTCGCTCCTGCTCAGGCAGGGTGAGGACGGCGTGCCGCAGGGGCTCATCCTGCTCCATCAGGAACTCCATCACGCGCACCTGGCTTGGTGACGAGTCTGTCCATGGATTAGCGCTGGACGCCGGCGCGGCAAGCGGCTGAAGTGGGGTAGGGGGGCGCAGTCGATCGCGCACCGTGTCGACTGCCAGGCTGGCAAGGAAGTACAGGACGGCGGCGAGCGCGAGGAGCGGGAATAGGTAGTCGAGCAGCCGGGCCACGTTGGCGACGACGCCGAACATGATGAAGAGAGCCAGGGCGATGCCGGCGAAGGAGGCGAGGCGCTTGAGGAAGTCAACCAAGTGCTTGATCTCGTTGGGTTTTTGTCGCGGGAGGGGGCGGGTGTACGGTCGCACGTTTTTCTTTTATTTTACCGCTGCTTTAATCACGCGTCACGCTAATAACAGTTAGGCAGACGCACAGCATAAAAGCGCGCTTCCCAAAATCCGCAGAACGAAAGCTTTGTAATTCAGGCGGGCCTGCGCACACTGCGCAGACACCCAAACCACCCCGAAAGCACCCCATGGCCACCGTTCAAGACACCAAGATCTCCGTGGGCGTCGTCACGACGCTCTTTCACGACTGGCAGGCCCAGCTCGAGGAGTGCTTCATCAAGCGCGACGCCTTCCTGGGGTCTCCTCGTTTTCAGTGCAATAAGTGACGGTACGAAAAGCTAGCACTGGCG
>NZ_JAILWB010000009.1 GCF_025699295.1 Hydrogenophaga sp.
CGCCCTCGGCGCTGGCCTCCATGAACTTCGCCAGCCGGTCCTCGGATTCGCGCAGTGCCTGCTCGGCCAGTCGGCGCTGGGTGATGTCCTGGTTCATCACTACCGCGCCGACGATGCTCCCCTGAGCATCTTCCAGCGGTACCAGGGTGACCAGGAACCACTGGGCGTGCGAATCCTCGCGAACGAAGAAGCGCTCGTAGGTGATGGCCTTGCGCTGCTGGAATGCCTGTTCGCGGAACGGCTGGGCCTCGAAGTTCGATCGGCCCAGAACCTGCTCGATCGTCAGTCCCACGATCGATTCCTCATCATGGCCGTACTGCCGCGCGTAGTGGCTGTTGGCGTACGCGCAGCGCAGCGGGTAGCTGTAGTACGAAACCATGACGGGGATCGCATTGCAGAGCGTTTGCAGAAACTGACTCTCGACACAAGCGCCCGAGCAAGCCTGCAGGGGAGCCGTGATGTCGACCCATATGCACAGATGGAGTCCCGGGTCCGGCATCCATGTGGCGCTGCAGCCGAAGCTGCGTGCACCGGCATGGCCTTGCCCGTTCGGTGCCCAGTGCAGATCGAGCTGGAAGTCGGACTTGCGGACCAGCCGTTCATGCAGCGCCTGCCGCGATTCCGGCGTCAGCGCGGAGAGGCTGTCCCTGCCTCTGCCGGTCGCACCCATCAAGGCGTCGAGCGCGGGGCTGGCGTAGACCTGTTCCCCTGTGGCGCTTGCAACCAGCACCAGACCTGGCAGGTCGTGCCACCAGGGTGCTGGCCGATCAGGCAGTGAGGGGCTGCGCTCCATGTCGGTCAGGTTTCCAGGATGTTGCGCAAGGCGGAGGCCTGCACGGGTTTGTGCAGGAGGGGGAAGCCGAGGATGGAAGCCTCGTGGATACGCTGCGGGGAGGTGTCGCCGGTGAGGATGTAGGTGGGCACGGGACGGGGCAGGCAGGCCTGCACGGCGTGGATGGCGTCAAGGGCGGTGACGTTGCCGCCCAGGCGGTAGTCGGAGATGAGCAGGTTGATCTTGTCGGTGTGCGTGATGGCCAGGAGCACGGCCTCGTCGGGCGAGAGGGCGCAGAAAGCGCGGTGCCCCCATGCCGAGAGCACGCTGTGCATGGCACTGAGCACCTGGGCATCGTCGTCGATGACGAGCACGCCCATGCCGTGCGCGGCACGGGCAAAGGACGCTTCTGATGCCTTGGGCGCGCAAGGCTCTGGGGGCGCGCAAACCGGCACGCGGATGCAGAACATGGAGCCGCGCCCGGGCTGCGAGCGCAGATCGAGCGGCGCATCCAGCAACTGCGCCGAGCGCTTGACGATGGACAGGCCCAGGCCCAGGCCATGGGACTCGTGGCGCAGGGCGGCGGCCTGACCGATCTGATAGAACTCCTCGAAGACGGCATCACGCTGCTCGGCGGGGATGCCGATGCCCTGGTCCCAGACCTGGATCTCGACGTCGGTGCCGCGGCGGCGGCAGCCCAGCAGCACGCGCCCGCGCTGGGTGTAGCGTACGGCGTTGGAGAGCAGGTTGGCGAGGATGCGGCGCAGCACGGTGGGGTCGGTGTCGACCCACAGGGAGCTGCCCAGCACGCGCAGGCGCAAGCCCTTCTCGCGGGCGAGCGGGTGGAAGTCCTGATCGAGTTCGGTGAAGAGTTGGGCCAGGCTGGTGGGGCTGCGGGCGATCTCCACGGCATTGGCGTCCAGACGGGAGACATCCAGCAGCATGTTGAGCAGTTGGCCCAGGCCGTCCAGGGAGGCCTGCATGCGGCGGCAGATCTCGGCGAGTTCGCCAGGGGACACGCTGGGGGCCTGGGCCATGGAGCGCAGCGCGGTGAGGAACAGGCTCAGGGCATGGATGGGCTGGCGCAGGTCGTGGCTGGCTGCGGCCAGGAAGACGGACTTGGCGCGGTCGGCGGCTTCGGCCCTGTCCTTCTCGGTGCGCAGGCCGGCGATGAGTTCGCGGATGCGCAGCTGTGCCTCGCGGCGGTCGCTGATGTCGCGCACCACGGCCATGCGAAGGTGTTCGCCGTTGCGCAGCATCGAACGCCCGATCACCTCCACCGGAATCCGCTCGCCGTCATGGGTGAGCAGTTCGCCCTCGTAGGCCGTGTCGCTGTGCTGTGTGATCACGCGCCGGGCATGTGGTCGATGTTCAGGGGCCAGGAGCTGCAGGGTCTCCTTGCCGAGCAGGTGCCCGGCCGGTTCGCCGAGCAGGCGGCAAGCTGCGGGGTTGACGTCGGTGATGAGGCCGTCGCGGTGGAATATCACGCCCTCGGCGCTGGCCTCCATGAACTTCGCCAGCCGGTCCTCGGATTCGCGCAGCGAGCGTTTGGCTTCATGCTCTTGCGTGATGTCCATCATCAGCACGTAGGTGCCGAGCTCCCGGCGCTCTGTGTCCAGATCCGGGACCATCGTCACCTCCAGCCAGCGGTGTCGCCCGTCGGATCGCCGCACGCCGCATTCGAATGAGACGGTTTCCAGGCTTTCGAAAAAGGGCCGCTGCATCAACACATCCCGCATCAGCGCCGCGTCGATGATTTGCGCCACAGGCAGACCAAGGATGGAGTTTTCGTCCAGGCCGAACAACTGCGCATATCGCGCATTGGCAAACAGACATCGGCGTTCCGGCCGCGGACCGAAGTAGGCCACCATCAGGCGCAGATGGTTGAACACGAGGTGCAGGCGGTTGGTGAGCTCTAGCGCCTTCTGGCGCGCGGATTCGTTGGCCGTGATGTCGGACAGGAAGCAGTCGTGATGCGCCTGATCAGTGGACTCCCAGCCTGAGCAAGCCAGCCAGGTGGGTGCAGCGCCAAGCAATTCCAGTGTCAGGTTGAAGTCCGCCGGCGTTTGCAGCGCTGCCACCAGTGCATCGCGCGAGGGTCGGGTCAGCCGTTCCAGCCAATGGCTCCCACCCTGCGCCGTACCCAGCAGATCCGCGAACGCAGTGGACGCCTCCACGACAGACCCATCCGGACGCAGGCGGACCCCAAGTCCGGGCACAAGCTTCCATGGAATGCTGGGATCTGGCATCACGAAGACGGAACGGCGTGCGGTGGTGGATCCGATGGTAGCGCGGGGGCAAGGTGCCGTGCGCCATGGAGGATCGACAAATAGTGCGAGCGAGTTATTGGCGCATGAGCGCAGCCTCTGGACACTACGGTGACCACAAACGATGCCCACCCATGCGGAGAGGAGTCGACATGCTCGCGCTTTGCGAAGAGCCCGATGTGCGAAACACGCGCGGGCTCCCACTGGATATTCAGCCATCGCCAGCCCCTCTGAGGCCACTGGAAGTGCACCAGCCTTTCGTGGACGTTCAAGCGGTGCTGCGTCTTGTCGCACAGGGGTTGCAAGACGTCATTGAACAGGACCGCAGCGCATCGCCTGCGGGACTCGACGCTCGCCTGCTGGGTGTATTCGAAGCATGCCATGCGTTGAACACCGCGCGATTGCAGATGCTGGACGTGCTGGAGACTCAGACCGGCCTCGATCGCCTGTGCCACATCCTGCGCGCCCGGGTGGGCGGGGAGCCGACCCCCGAAATGCGCAAGCTGGAAAGGGCCGCGGCGGAAATGCGCCGGACCGTGATGATGGCGGGCGACGCCTGGCACCGGGCGGGTCGGGTGTTCACAAGGCTGACACGGTTGTTGCCCGTGCAACTGGAAGAGTCTGCCCCAAGGTTCGAGGCCGTCGATGCCGTTGAAATGGCGCGACTGGCACGTGCCAGCGAATGGCGCTACCTGGGCCGCGACGCGGCGCTGAAGCAGCTGGCGCGAGCGCGAGCTCGGCGTCGAAATGCCATGGAGCCCTGGGAGGCTCCAACACCGGAGGACCTGTGTGAGTGGACTGCGCGCATGCAGGATGCTTGCAGGAAGGCGGCGTCTCCTTTCGCGGACGCCCGCGAGCGCTACGAGCGGGCGGTTGCAGACCATGCCGGGGTCAGGGAGCGTGCCACGCAGGCCGACCGTGCACGGCTGGACGCCGAGAACGGTTTCAGGATCGGGGTTCGGCCGGCACATGAACTGGCGGCCGCGCTCATTGAGCACAGTCAGTTGCGACGCGAGACCACGCAAAAGGCGGCCCGTGCATGCGTGGCGCGCTACGCGTTGTACGCGGAGGCCGGGTTGCTTTCCGAGCAGTTCGGGCTGGAATGAGGAAGCCGGGGCTGGCTGGCCCGTGCTCGGTTCAGTGCACGGCGGCAGGAATTTCTTCACGCTTCGGAGGCGAGCGAAACCAGACGCCGGCGAAGCTGCTGTAGCGCGGCATGTCACTGCGGCGGATGCCGCGATCAATCATCTTCTCGATGGTGGGCAGTTCGTTGAAGATGCTGGCCACCGATGCGTCCCAACGCGTCACCTTGACGAACGCGGCATAGACATCCTGGCCGCAGGAGCGCTGGCCCACCGGGCGCACGCTGATGCAGATGCCGTCCTCCGGCAGACCCATCCTGCGAAAGCATTGCGTGATGAGCGCCTTGTAATCCTCGGGGATCGACACGGGGCTCAACTCCGAGTCGATGCCGTCGTGCGTTGGCACCGGGCTCTTGAAGCCCAGGCGCTTGATGACACCTTGCGTCACTGCATTGATCTTCATGATCTGTCCCGTTGGTCCTGTGGACTTCAATCGCGTTGCTCACCTTGTCGGGAATGGGCGCGATCACCAGGGGGAAGTATGCGGGTGGGGGGTATCGCTCTCAATAATGCATGAGCACTATTTTGATTTTCCCCACGGGGGCGACAGCTCGAGAGTGCGTGTGGAACTACAGGTTTCCGTCCACGGAAGGCGCTTCCGCCAGTCCTGATTTCATGGCGTAGGCGGCGATCTCCGCACCGTTGTGCAGGTCAAGCTTGAGCATCACGTTCTGTCTGTGCTTGCGCGCTGTGAGTACGCTGATGTGCAGGGTATCGGCGATTTCCTGGTTGCTGCATCCCTTGGCGACCATGCGCACGATCTGCTGTTCCCGTGGCGTGAGCACCCGCGAGTTGTCGACGCCCCGTGCGGGCTGGCCCGTCGAGCTGCCAATGGCTTTGGCGACCTGCGGGCTCACGTAGCGACGCCCGGAGAGCACCGCATGAATGGCGCCGAGCAGCTCGTTGCCCTGCTCGTGCTTGAGCACGAAACCATCGGCCCCCGAAGCAAAGGCGTTGGCCACGGAACCCGGGTAGACATTGCCGGTGACCACCAGGATGCGCGTCTGTGGCGCGACCCGCTTGACCTTGCGCGCCACCTCGATGCCGGAGCTGTCGCCCAGCGCGAGGTCCAGCAGCAGCAGGTCGGGGCGATGGAACTGCACCAGCAACTCGACCTCGCTGCCCAGAGCTGTTTCCGCCACGAGCTTGAATTCGCCACTGGCTGCGAGCAGCATGCCGATGCCCTGACGAACCAGGGCGTGGTCTTCAGCGACGACGACTTTGATCATGGGCAAAATACCGTACGGGAGGATCGATCATGCCTCGATATGACCGGCATTGTGCAGTGTCTCGATCACCGCGCTGTCCCCGTCCGGACCCGTAGCCGCATCAGAGGGTATTCAGAACGGGATGTCGTCGTCCATGTCGTCAAAACCGCTGGACTGGCGTGCCGGTGCTGCGGCAGGGGCCTGCCGGGGAGCGGGCGCGGGCGCGCGGGGCGCAGCAGCGGGGCGCGAGTAGCTGCCACCACCTTCGTCACCACCGCCCATGCCTTCGCGGCCACCGAGCAGCTGCAGTTCGGTGGCGATGATGTCCACAGTGTTCTTCTCAACGCCTGCCTGGTCGGTGTACTTGCCGTACTTGAGGCGGCCCTCGACGTAGATCGGGCGTCCCTTCTTGACGTACTCGCCGGCGATCTCGGCCAGGCGGTCGTAGAAGGTGACGCGATGCCACTGGGTGTCCTCGATCATCTCGCCGCTGTTCTTGTCCTTGCGGCGGCTGGAGGTGGCCACGCTGACGTTGGCCACGGCCTGGCCGGAGGGCAGGTAGCGGATTTCGGGGTCGCGTCCGCAGTTGCCGACGAGGATGACTTTGTTGACGGATGCCATGCTGGGTTCCTTGATTGTCCTGTGAGCGGCGCGCTGCGAGAACTCAGCGCCGACCGGAGAGATTGTGCCGCAAGCCAATGCCCCGCAGGGAGGTCGGCTGGGGCTGTTCTGGAAGGGGCTTGCCCCCAAGGGTGAATAATGCAGGCCTCCATGAAAAATCGCGAGCCGGACTTTTTTCAGAACCTGCAGGACGAATTCTCCGATGGCCGCGCCTGGCTGGACCGCAGCATCGTGCTCGGCTACGCGGTGGTGGCAGGCCTCTTTGTCGTTGCGTTCACGTACCTCAGCGAGACGGCGTTCGAGTGGTTCAAGCACCTGCACGAGATCGCCCCCTGGGCGGTGCTCATCTGGACGCCCTGCCTGACCGCGCTCATCGTGTGGTGCACCCGGCGCTTCTTTCCTGGCGCAGCTGGCTCGGGGATTCCGCAGGTCATGGCCGCGATCGACCCCCGAGTGGACAAGAAGGCGCGTCGCCATCTGGTGTCGCTGCGGCTGACGCTGGCGAAGATGGTGCTGGGCGCGGCCAGCATGCTCGCGGGGCTGTCGGCCGGGCGCGAAGGCCCGTCGGTGCAGGTGGCCGCCGGGGTGATGCACGACGCGCGCCGCTGGCTGCGGCCGGGATCGGCCATGAACGATCATGCGCTGCTGGTGGCCGGGGGCGCCGCCGGCATCGCCGCGGCGTTCAATGCGCCGCTGGCGGGGGTGGTGTTCGCGATCGAGGAACTGTCCAAGAAGATGGAGTCGCGCAACAACGGCCTGATCATCGCGGCCATCGTGCTGGCTGGTCTGGTCGGCATCTCCTTCTACGGCAATCTGACCTATTTCGGCTCCATCGAGGTGCCGCGCCTGAGCTGGGGTGTTTTCCTGCCGGGCCTGGTGGTCGTCATCCTGTGCGGCGTGCTGGGTGGCCTCTTCAGTCGCCTGCTGGCTGCATCCATCGAAGGGTTGCCCGACCGCTTCAGCGCCTACCGCCGTCGCTTCCCGGTTCGTTTTGCCGCGCTCTGCGGGCTGGCTGTGGCGGTCATCGGCCTCGTCAGCGGGGGCGCCACCTTTGGTGCGGGTGCCGAGGAGGTGCGCAACATGCTCGCTGGCGAAAGCGACGTGTCGCGCCTGTACGTGTTGCTCAAGCTGGTGGCCACCTGGCTGACCACCTGGAGCGGTGTGCCCGGTGGCATCTTCGCGCCCTCGCTGTCCATCGGTGGCGGCGTCGGCCACGACGTGGCACAGATACTGGGGGGCAGCAACACCAGCGCACTGGCCCCGAGCCTGATCGCACTGGGCATGGCGGGCTTCCTGGCTGCAACCACCCAGGCACCGCTGACCTCCTTCATCATCGTGATGGAGATGATCAACGGACGTTCCATGGTGCTGAGCCTGATGGCGTCGGCCATGCTTGCCAGCCTGATTGCGCGCCTGATCAGCCGTCCGCTCTACTCGGCACTGTCGGCGCTGATGATCAACGCGGTGAGCAAGACCGGTGCGCCGCCGCAGGAGGGTGCGGAGTCGGCCCCGACAACCTCTGCGGGCGCTGCAGCCTCCGGGGCATCGGGCAGCGACGGCGCGCCCCAACAGCCGACCTCAGCGGGCGCCGGCGACGAGCCACCGGCTGCTTCTTCACCCGAGACTCCCCGGTAGCGGTCGGTTGGCCCGTTCAGGGCCGCGCGCTGGCGGAGTGAGGGGTCCGCATGCGCCAGGCCACACCGAACCACAGCAGCATGAGCAGCGCGCTCACGGCGAAGATGCCGGCGCTGCCCCAGGCCCGGGCGACCAAGCCGCCCAGGCTGCCTCCGGTGAAGATGCCCAGCGACATCAGTGTGTTGTAGACGCCCAGTGCCGCGCCACGCTGGTGCGGTTGTGCCAGCCGCGAGGCCAGGCTGGGCTGGCTGGCTTCCTGGGTGTTGAAGCCCACGAAATACAGGCACAGCAGCACGGCCACACCCCAGAGCGAAGGCGCCTGCAGGCTGAACAGGAAACCCAGTTGCACCAGGCCGATCAGCGCGATGGCACCCAGGTAGACCGCTTTGAAGTGGCCCATGCGTTCCAGCCGGAACAACAGACCGCCCATGATCAGCAGCGAGGCCAGCACCGCAGGCAGATAGACTTTCCAGTGCTCGGGGGGCGCCACGCCCGACTCCACCAGCAGCGCGGGCACGGCCATCCACATGGCGATCTGCACCGCATGCAGCACGAACACGCCCAGGTCCACGCGCAGCAGGTCGGCATGGGCCAGCACCTGGCGCAGGCCGCCGCGGTCCGCAGCCTGGTGCAGCGCGGGCTCGGGCGGCACGACCCAGACGATCACGGCCATGCCGAGCAGGGCCAGCGCGGCCGTCAGGGCGAACAGGCCGCCCAGCCCGATGTGTGCGACCAGCAGCGGCGCAGCCACCAGCGAGAGCGCGAACATGAGGGCGATGCTGATGCCCACCAGCGCCATGGACTTGGTGCGCACCTCGTCGCGTGTGAGGTCGGCCAGCAAGGCCGTGACCGCCGCGGAGATGGCCCCCGCGCCCTGCAGCGCGCGGCCAGCCACCAGCCAGGGCAGGCTCGGTGCCCAGGCCGCCAGCGAACTGCCCAGCACGAACACCGCCAGACCCGCCAGGATCACGGGCTTGCGCCCCAGGCGATCGGACGCCATGCCCAGCGGCACCTGCAGCAGCGCCTGTGTGAGGCCGTAGATGCCCATGGCCAGGCCCACCAGCGCCGGATCGTCGCCGCCGGGATAGTGCCGGGCCTGCAGCGCGAACACCGGCAGCACCAGGAACAGGCCGAGCATGCGCAGCGCATAGATGGCCGCCAGGGCCCCGCTGGCGCGGCGCTCGGTGGCGGTCATGCGGGCGCTGTCGGCAGGAGGGATCGCCGGGGTGACGGGGGTAGAGCTCAGGGAGGACAAGGGAGAAGGGCCGCGAGGGCGGGGCAGGCAGACGCCGTATTGTCCGCGAAAGGCGCGTGCGCGCCGGGCGGGAGGGCGTGAAACCGCGTCGCGGCTTATCATGTCAGGTTGCCCTGAACTCCTCCGCCTTGCCTTGAACCAGAACCTGCCCCCGGACCTGAAACTGCCTGGATCGTCGGGCGATGCCGCACGTGAAACCCCCGCCGTGGGGGAGCCATCGCCTCGCTACCTGGCCGCCGCGCTGCGGCACGCCAGTGCCTTTCTCTCGGTGCGCGGCGCGCGCACGCACAACCTCAAGAACATCGACCTCGACATCCCCAAGCATTCGCTGGTGGTGATCACCGGCCTGTCGGGCTCGGGCAAGTCCAGCCTGGCCTTCGACACCCTGTACGCCGAAGGGCAGCGCCGCTACGTGGAGAGCCTGTCGGCCTACGCGCGCCAGTTCCTGCAGCTCATGGACAAGCCCGACGTGGACCTGATCGAAGGCTTGTCGCCGGCGATCGCCATCGAGCAGAAGGCCACCAGCCACAACCCGCGCTCCACCGTGGGCACGGTGACCGAGATCCACGATTACCTGCGCCTGCTCTACGCCCGCGCCGGCACACCGCACTGCCCGGACCACGGACTGCCGCTGGCCGCGCAGAGCGTGGCCCAGATGGTGGACGCGGTGCTGGCGCTGCCCGAGGGCACGCGCCTGATGATCCTTGCGCCGGTGGCGCGCGAAAAAAAGGGTGAGTTCAGCGAGCTGTTCGCCGACATGCAGGCGCAGGGCTATGTGCGCTTTCGCGTGGACGGCGCGGTGCTGGACGCCGAAGCCTTGCCGGCGCTGAAGAAAACCGAAAAGCACAACATCGATGTGGTGATCGACCGCGTCAAGGTGCGCGCCGATGGTGGCGCGCAGGACGAGGGGGTGAACCCGCTGCGCCAGCGTCTGGCCGAGAGCTTCGAGGCCGCGCTGCGCCTGGCCGACGGGCGCGCCATTGCCGTGGAGATGGATGCGTCCGAGGCTGCACCCGGCGCCGTCCCGGTCGAGCACGGTTTCTCTGCCCGGTTTGCCTGTCCGCTGTGCCACTACACCGTCGGAGAGCTCGAGCCGCGCCTGTTCTCCTTCAACTCGCCCATGGGCGCCTGCCCGACCTGCGACGGCCTGGGCCACACCGAGTTCTTCGACCCGGCGCGGGTGGTGGCGTTTCCCTCGCTCAGCCTGGCCAGCGGTGCCATCAAGGGCTGGGACCGGCGCAACGGCTACTACTTCGCGATGATCGAGAGCCTGGCGGCGCACTACCGGTTCGACGCCGACGCGCCCTGGGAGTCGCTGCCCGAAGCGGTGCGGCAGGTACTGCTCTACGGCTCGGGCGAGGAAGAGATCAAGTTCAGCTACGCGCTCGAATCGGGCGAGCGTGCGGGCAGGAAGGTCAGCAAGAAGCACCCGTTCGAGGGCATCGTGCGCAACTTCGAGCGCCGCTACCGCGAGACCGACAGCGCCGCCGTGCGCGAGGAACTGGCGCGCTACCGAGCCGTGCAACCCTGCCCCGAGTGCGGCGGCTCGCGCCTGCGCCGTGAAGCGCGCCACGTGTTCGTGGGCGAAGGTGAACAGAAGCAGCCGATCTACACCATCAGCCACGTCACGCTGGGCGAGGCGCTGGCCTACTTCCAGCGGCTCGAGCTGCATGGCGCCAAGGGCGACATCGCCGCGCGCGTGATCAACGAGATCCGCCAGCGCCTGAAGTTCCTCAACGACGTGGGTCTGAACTACCTCAGCCTGGACCGCAGTGCCGACACACTCTCGGGCGGCGAGGCCCAGCGCATCCGCCTGGCCAGCCAGATCGGCAGTGGTCTCACCGGCGTGATGTACGTGCTCGACGAGCCCAGCATCGGCCTGCACCAGCGCGACAACGACCGCCTCATCGCCACCCTGCAGCACCTGCGCGATCTCGGCAACACGGTGCTGGTGGTCGAGCACGACGAGGACATGATCCGCACCGCCGACCATGTGATCGACATGGGGCCGGGCGCAGGCGTGCATGGCGGGCACGTGATGGCCCAGGGCAGCTGCGAACAGGTCATGGCCACCCCCGACTCGCTCACCGGCCAGTACCTGAGCGGCACGCGCCGCATCGCCGTGCCCGCGCGCCGCACCGCCTGGCTGCCGGTGCTCAAGGCCCCGCCGGCCGGCAAGCCCGCGCCCGCCAAGCCGCGTTTCGCGCCCAGCCCGGCGGCCGAACGCCGCGCGGCGCGCGAGGCCGCGCACCAGGCCACGCTGGGTGCGCTGCAGGAAATCCGCGTGCTCAACGCCAGCGGCCACAACCTCAAGGGTGTGAGCGTGGCCTTTCCGGTCGGCCTGCTCACATGTGTCACCGGCGTCTCCGGCTCGGGCAAGTCCACACTGGTCAACGACACGCTCTACGCCGCCGTGGCGCGCACGCTCTACCGCTCGCACGACGAACCGGCGGCGCACGAGGCCATCGAAGGCATCGAACATTTCGACAAGGTCATCAACGTCGACCAGTCGCCCATCGGCCGCACCCCGCGCAGCAACCCGGCCACCTACACGGGCCTCTTCACCGGCATCCGCGAACTCATGGCCGAAATGCCCACCGCGCGCGAGCGCGGCTACGGCCCGGGGCGCTTCAGCTTCAACGTGGCCGGCGGCCGCTGCGAGGCCTGCCAGGGCGACGGCGTGGTCAAGGTGGAGATGCACTTCCTGCCCGATGTCTACGTGCCTTGCGAGGTCTGCCACGGACAGCGCTACAACCGCGAGACGCTGGACGTGTTGTACAAGGGCCGCAACATCGCGCAGATCCTGGACATGACGGTGGAGCAGGCGCACGCCTTCTTCAGCGCCGTGCCCACGCTGCACCGCAAGCTGCAGACGCTCATGGACGTCGGTCTGACCTACATCCAGCTCGGCCAGAGCGCAACCACGCTCTCTGGCGGCGAGGCGCAGCGCGTCAAGCTCGCGCTGGAACTCTCCAAGCGCGACACCGGGCGCACGCTCTACATCCTCGATGAGCCCACCACCGGCCTGCACTTCGCCGACATCGAACTGCTGCTCAAAGTGCTGCACCAGTTGCGCGACGCAGGCAACACCATCGTCGTGATCGAGCACAACCTGGACGTGATCAAGACCGCCGACTGGGTCATCGACATGGGCCCCGAGGGCGGCGCGGGTGGCGGCACGGTGGTGGCGCAGGGCACACCGGAGACGGTCGCGGCGCACCCGGACAGCCACACCGGGCACTACCTGCGCCGGTTGCTTTCCGTCTGAGGTTCAGTGGTTGCGGTAGGCGATGCCCACCGTGGCGCCGTACGCAGTCTTTCTACCCACCAGCGGGCTGCGCGCCGCCGCCCCCTGCAGCTGTGAGGCGCTCAGGCCGCCGAAGGCGACCCAGTGCCGGCTCAGCGCCGAGGTGATTCGCCAGCCCACCGAGACGCTGTCCCACCCGGAACCGATTGCGAACGCGGGCAGGCCAGTGGCCGCCGCCGATGCCGGGTCGATGCCATAGTGCGTCTGCCGGTGGGTGCCGTTGGCCCAGCCCGCACCCAGCGACAGGTCCCAGTGCGTCTGCGACGACACCGGATACCGGTAGCCCAGCCCGTGGTCCAGCCGCAGGCCACCCTGCCGCCCCAGCAGGTCCTGCGAGGCGCGCACCGAATACGTCCAGCGGCTGCCCAGGGCCGCGGTGGCCGCGAGGCGCCCGCGCACGGTGGCGCGGACGTCGGGCAGGCCACGGAAGACGGCATCGTCGTCCCACGAGCGGCCTTCGTCGATCGACAGCGAAGTGCTCAGTGACCAGACATCGCCGCCAGCCAGCACGGTGCTGACGCCCGAATCCACGGGTTTGCGGCCCTGGCTGAGCAGGGCGCTGGCGCCCGAGGTGGCGAAGCGGAACCGACCCAGCTGGAAGGCCCAGATCGGGCGCAACCGCAGGCGTTGTTCCACGTCGCTGCCCAGCAGCGGCGCCGACGACACCAGCGAGGCACCCAGCAGGTAATCTCGACTGGCTTCCAGGGCGACCGGATCGGCGGCGCGAGCCGGTGCCTCCGAGGCGTGCGCGCACAGGCCTGCCAGGCCCAGCAGGCCCGCCACGGCCCGCGCTGAGAGCAATTCTCCGCGTGACATTCGCGGGCTCAGAGCCGACCCAGGTCTTCGATGGCGTCGACCACCATGCCGGTGCCGATGGCGATCAGCAGGATGTCGGCAGCGACGCGCACGTACTTGTGGCCTGCAGGCGGCAGGCCCAACTGGATAGAGATGCCGCTGGGCACGGGGTAATAGACCAGGTCGCGAGGCAGAGGGCGGCCCATCTGCCACTGCTTCGCCTGGCCCGGCGGCATGCAGCCATTGTTCTTTTTCGCCAGGCCGGGTGGGCACTTGCCGGCCTTGAAGCGCGGTGTGTAGTAGTCCTGGGCTGCGCGACGCTGGGCATCGCCAAAGTAGCCACCTATCTGCACGTCGATGGTCACCCGGGGGGACGATCCGGAATCGCTGCCGGGCTGCCGCTGCTCCAGCTTGTGCTTGTCTCCCTTGCCTGGCTTGCCTGCCCAGTCGGGTTTTTCCGCCAGGGCGGGAAGGGCCACCAGGCTCAGGCCCAGTAGCAGGGAGGGAAGGACGGCCAGCGATCGGGAGGTCATGGAGGGATTTTCGTGGGGAATCAGGGGAAATCGAAATCAGTGGTTCGGGTTTCGCCCATGACCAGCGCGAACGGGCCGGCGCTGCGGGTTGCGCCTCCCGAGGTAGCCCGCAGGCTGAAGGCATTCTGGGCGACCGGATCGGCCACAAAGCTGAGGCTGGCACCGTTGGCATACAGCGCGATCTGCGGCGGCGCAACGGCGACGTTGTGGTCGTAAACACCGGTCTCGGAGTCCACCGGGCCGCCCGCCAGCTCGATCGTCGGGCCGCCGTTCAATGTTTGCAGCACGCGCACCTCCGCGTCGATGGAGCTGACCGCCGTAGTGACCTCGCCATCCAGGGTGGCGCTTCCCGAGGCGGGTGGGTCCAGCCTTTCGCCCGGCGGGCTCACGCGCAGCAACTGGCCGTTGAACACCTCCACGTTCTTCACCACCAGGGTCGCCCTGCCGGGCGACGTGACGACCAGGGTGTAGTTGCCGGGTTCAATCGGTTGCAGCTTGAAGTGACCGTCCGGCGCCGGCGAGGTGGCACGCACCGGAACGCCGTTCTGCTGCAGCGACACCGTTGTGCCGGACACCACCAGTGCCGCGGCAACCTCGCCCTGTACACCCGTTTCGGTGCGTGGCAGCACGCGCAGCACCGGCTTGAGCAGGTACTGGCCGGACATGCCGGCGACCACCACAGAGCGGCAGGCGTCGAAGTCGAGTACGAAGTCGGCGACCTGATCGGGGGCCACGGTGAGGGCGGTGCTGATCTTCAGGCCCGATTGCGCGCCACTGGGCGTCTTCAGGGGTGTCTCTGCGCCGCCGGAAGGGATCACCGAATTGGCCAGCGGGTTGCCCGGCGTGTTGTCCTCCAGCACCAATCGCAACTGCGTATAGGTGCCTGCGGGCAGGCCGGTCTGGCCGAGTTCCTCCAGCACGCCGTTGGTGAGCGTGAGCAGGTCCAGGCGGCGCGGGGGCGTCAGTTCGATGGTGGACCAGCCGCTGTCGCTGTCCACTGCCGTGCTGCTCTGGTGCACGCGCACTTGCCGCACCGTCACATTCACCTCGTCGTAGCCGCAGGCGGGCGCGTCGGTGAGCGCCAGCCGCAACGTGCCGCTGGCTGAGCCACCGTCGCCGCCCCCGCCGCAGGCGCCGAGTGCGGCGAGTGCCAAGGCAGCCGCCCAGCGGCGGAAAGGGTGTGTGTTGTGCATGGTCGTGGTCCGGGTCGTTCGTTCGCCGCGCACCCGCGGCAGGGAGAACCGCTATTGTCGGATGACCCTGGTGCACCTCTGTTACAAGCTGTAGTGCCGCGCGCCAGCGCTTGTCACGCTCGCGAGGTGGCGCCGCGACGGGCACGCTGGCAGACTGTGCCATTTGCTCGCACCTCATCGCCGTGCCCCAGGAAACCGAACTCAAACTCGAACTGCACCCCGCCGATCTGCCGCGGCTGCTCGCACACCCGTTGCTGCAGGCGCAACCGCCGCGGCGCGAGCGCCTGTTCAACACCTATTTCGACACCTCCACGCTGACCTTGCGCGCGCAGCGCCTGGCCGTGCGCGAGCGCCGTGTGGGCAGGCGCACGCTGCTCACGGTCAAGACCGCGGGCTCTTCGGTGGGGGGCCTGTCGCGGCGCGGTGAGTGGGAAGCGCCCTGCCGCCCCGGTCGCTTCGACTTCGCCGCCCTGGTCGACGACGCGGACTTGGCGCAACAGCTCATGGGCGTGGCCTGGCAACTCGTGCCGGTGTTCCGCACCGATTTCGTCCGCCGCAGCTGGCGCCTGTGCCATGGCTCGGCAGAGGTGGAACTGGCACTCGACCAGGGCTGCATCACCACCGGCAACGCAGAGGGGAACCGCCGCCAGGCCATCCTGGAGGTCGAGCTCGAGCTCCTGAGCGGCCCGGTGGACGCGCTGCTGGATCTGGCGCACACGCTTGCGCTCGGACCGCAAGGGCAGGCCGCGCAGGGGCTGCGGCTGCTGCCGGCCCAGCGCAGCAAGGCCGAGCGAGGCTACGCCCTGTTCACGGGCGAGCGCCCGCAGCCAGTGAAGGCGCTGCCGGTGCAGATCGGCGCCGACATGGACCCGGTGCAGGCGTTTTGTGCCGCCGCGCTGAGCTGCCTGACCCACCTGCAGGCCAACGAGGCAGGTGTGGTGCCGCCCGGTGCCGATGGCGCCTGGCCCGACCCGGAGTTCGTGCACCAGGCGCGCGTGGCGCTGCGGCGCCTGCGCACCGGACTGCGCCTGTTTCGTGGTCACCTCCCCGACCGGTTCGTGGCGCATTGGGCGCAGGAATGGAAGGCCCTTGCCAGCGAACTGGGTGATGCGCGCAACTGGGATGTCTTCGCCACCGAGTGGCTGCCCCGGCGCATGGACCGCCTTGCCCCCACCGATGCGCCGGACGCCGCCCTTCGGCCGGTGCTCGACTGGGTGCAGGCACAGCGCCGTGCGGCCGGCCTGCGCGCAGCGCGCGCGCTGGGCAGCCCGGCGCACGCGCTGCGCCTGCTGGCCTTCACCCGCGCCGTGCTGCGGCTCCAGTCGTCCGAGCGTTCCGCGATCCCCGGCGCCCCACTCCTGGCCGACTGGGCGCGCGATACCCTGCGCGCGCGCCACGCCGCGCTGCGCCAGGAAGCGCGGCGAGCGCGCCGCCTCGGCCCGGAAGGCCGGCACGCGCTGCGCATCGCGCTGAAAAAGCAGCGCTACGCGCAGGAGTTCCTGGCCAGCCTGCTGCCGCCGAAGCGGGTGGAGCGCAGCACCGCCATGCTGGCCGATGCGCAGGAACTGCTGGGGCAGCTCAACGACCTGAACACCGCGCAGGCCTTGCTGGCATCTGCGCCTCCCGCGCTGGTCAACCCTTTGCTGCGCCGCTGGCAGCTGGAGCTGCAGGGGCAGCTGGAGCACGGCCTGCTGGCCTTGCCCGCGCTGGAGCGGGCGCTCGAGGAAACGCCCGTGCCCTGGGGGTAGGAGCCTCCACGCTCGGTCGCTGCCGCTCGAGGGGGCTGATCCGGCTTGGGGCGGCCCGGCGCCGGATCGGGCTTCGTGCGCACAGCGGGTGGTGGGAACTGGCGTTCAGACGCGCGCGCTTGGCCGCGCGGCCACCTTGTCGCGCCAGGCCTGCAGCGCGTGCAGGCCTTCGTCGGCCGGTTTGAAGTGCGCAAGGCGCGCGAACTCCACGGTGCAGAACGCGGTGATGTCGGCGATGGTGAAGCGCTCGCCCGCCACCCAAGGCTGGCGCTGCAGCTCGGCGTCGAGCCAGGTGGCGGTCTCGCGTGCCTTGGCCACCTGCGACCGGCCATAGTCCGGGAACTGCGGCTGCTCCAGTGGCGCCAGGCCCGGATGGGTGTGGCGGATCGCGTTGGCCAGCGGCAGCATGAAGTACCACTCCATGCGGCGGTCGGCCATTTCGATGAAAGCGCGCTCCTCGGCGTTGTGCCCCATCAGGTTCGGCTCGGAAAAGCGGCCTTCGATCCAGGTGCAGATGGCGCGTGTCTCGGTCAGCACGCGCCCGTCGTCGAGTTCCAGCGCCGGCACGCGCGCCAGCGGGCTCTTGGCGCGGTAGTCGGCGGTCTTGTGCTCCTGGGCATTGAGGTCGATGTTGACCAGCTCCAGGCCATTGATGTGCTTCTCCACCAGAAACATCAGGACGCGACGCGGGCTGGGTGCGCGGGGCGACACATACAGCTTCATGCGGCCCCCTGGCGCGTCTTCAGGCTCTGGCCGGTTTCGACCATGCGGCGCGCTTCCTCGGCAAAGCGCTGCGCGGCCGCGTCGCCGTCGCGCGTGAGGTCCACCCGAGACGCTGGTCGCTCGATGCCGCGCTGCACCGCCGGCCGCGCGCGGATCGCATCGCGCCAGCGCCTGAGGTGCGGCAGGTCGTCGATCTCCACGCCCGACCAGCGGTGCGTGCGCACCCAGGCCCAGTTGGCGATGTCGGCGATGGAGTAGTCGCCGGCCAGGTACTCGTGCTGTTGCAGATGCCTGTCGAGCACGCGGAACAGGCGTTTGCACTCGCCCTGGTAGCGGTCGATGGCCGCCGGAATCTTTTCGGGGAAGTAGCGGAAGAACACATTGGCCTGCCCCATCATCGGACCGATGCCCCCCATCTGGAACATCAGCCACTGCAGCACGCGCGAGCGACCCTGGGTGTCCGATGGCATGAGCTGCCCGGTCTTCTCGGCCAGGTAGATCAGGCAGGCGCCCGACTCGAACACCGCGAAACCGCCGGCCTCGTGGTCCACGATGGCGGGGATGCGGCCGTTGGGGTTGATGGCGAGATAGTCCGGGCTGCGCTGCTCGCCCGCGCCGAGGTCGAGCACCTTGAGCGCGTAGGCCAGGCCCAGTTCTTCCAGCGCGATGGACACCTTGTGCCCGTTGGGCGTGGCGGCCGTGTAGAGATCGATCATGCGGAACCCTCGGAACAACCAGCGCGCATCCTAGTGCGCGCCGGCGTCCGTCGCCTGTCGCGCAGGCTACGGGTTCAGACCATGAACCCGAGGTTGCTCGGGTACTCGGCGCTGTTGAAGTTGACGAGGTGGGGCAGGATGCCGTTCATCTCGGCGCCCTGCACACCGAACCAGGTGGCCAGCGTGCCGGCGTACTGGTCCACCGAGGTGCTGGGCAGCAGGCGGCCCTGGCCCACGTGCCACTGGTCGTTGGCATCGACGGTGGAGTCGCCCACGCTCACCGGTGGGGCGCTGCCGTAGAAGGCCTTGCCCCTGACTGCGCCACCGACCATGAAGTGGTGGCTGCCCCAGCCGTGGTCGGAGCCGTCGCCGTTGGAGGTGAGGGTGCGGCCGAAGTCGGAGGCGGTGAAGGCCGTCACCTTGTCGGCCACGCCCAGCTGCACGGTGGCTGCGTGGAAGGCGGTGAGCGCCGCGCTCAGGCGCCCCATCAGGTTGGCCTGGCCGTTGACCAGGTTGTCGTGCAGGTCGAAACCGCCCATGGAGACGAAGAACACCTGGCGGCGGCTGCCGAGGTTGTCGCGCGCGGCGATCAGGCGCGCCACCAGCTTGAGCTGGTCGGCCAGGTTGTTGCCGGTGGGAAAGGCGTTGAAGGGCGCGTTGGTCGCGGGAAACGCATTCAGGGCCCCGGTGACCGCGCTTTCGGCGCCCACCGCGCGGGCGGTGACCAGGTTGTATTCGTTCTCCAGCACATGGCTGCGGGTCTGCAGGGCCAGTTGCAGCATGGCCGCGCGCACTGCCGCCGAGCTGTAGACGTTGTTGTTCAGGCTGTTGATCTTGACCGCGCCGTTGGTGCTGACCTGGTAGGACAGCGCCTGGTCGCCCGAGAGGAAGACGGTGTTGCCGGCTACCGAAATGCAGGAGAGCACGCTGCTGGTGTTGTACGAGAGCGCGAGGTCGCCGATCTGGCCGCCCCATCCTGTGGTGGCGCCTTCGGCTTGCGAGGTCTGCCAGACCGACTGCTGGTCGTTGTGCGAGAACAGCTTGGGTGGCAGCGGGTAGAGCGCGCGGTTGCCGCTGCGGTACTGCTGGCGCGTGATCGGCACCACCAGCGGCCCCACGTTGAGCTGCACCGCCGCCGCGCCGCTGTTGAACAGGCCGGCCAGTCCGGTCATGGACGGGTGCAGGGCGTACTGGCGCCCCCCCGGCAGCGCCACCGTGGGGTGGAGCAGCGTGGGCGCCATGTCGGCCTGGCCGATGGCAATGCCGCCGGCCGTGCGGTTGGCGCCGCCGCCGCGGATCGCGCTGTACTGGTCGTAGCTGGCGTTGTCGTAGTTGATGACGGTGTTGGCGTAGTCGTTGCCTCCGAACAGGAAGACGCAGACCAGCGCCTTGTAGTCGGTGGCGTTGAACGCCGCGGCGTCGGCCATGGCCGTCAGGTTCAGGGCAGTGGGCAGGGCAGCACCGGTGAAGGCGAGCTGGCCGGCGCGGCGCAGGAAGGCGCGGCGCGTGTGCTTGTCGGGCTGGAGGAAATGCATGGCGGGCCCCTTACTTCTGGATCAGGTACTCGGCCGAAGCCATGACCATCAGGATGGCGGCCCAGACGCGACGCAGCTTGACGGTCTGGGTGCTGGCGGTGGTGACCGCTGTGGCGTTGAGCGCGCTGACCATGGTGGCGCGCGTGGTCGACGAGATCTGGTCGGCGGCGAGCACCAGGCAGACGTGGTTCACCAGCGCCTCGGCATCGGCCACCAGCGCGAGTTCGCGGGTGTAGTTGGCGGTGATGTCGTAGGCGTAGTTGTTGTACGCGGCTTGTGGCACCGCCGGGTTGGGGCAGTTCAGGCCCCGCTCGATCACGCTCTGCATGAAGTTGAGGTAACCACCCACCGTGGTCTCGTTGACGAGCTGGAACTCGGGCGCCGTGGCGCCGGATGCCGAGAGCGCGGTGCCGGGCGGCACGTAGCCGGGCCGGAAGAAGTTGAAGACCGAGGGTGCGCGCAGCGGGCTCTGACCCAACTGCGTGCCGGCGTTGTTGAGGTCGAACAGCTTCCAGCTGCCGGCGGCCGAGGTCACGCCGAAGGTGCGGGCCCACTGCACGAAGCGCAGCATCGGTTCGCGCAGCTTGCCGAAGGTGCTGCTTTGCAGCGTCTGCGGGCCGCGCGCCTCGTCGTCCAGCAGGATCGCCACCCACACCGCCTTGAGGTCACCGCGTTCGCCCGCGCCGTTGTCGTTGAAGCGTGCCGCCACGCGCGCCACGTAGGCCGGGCTGGGGTTGCTGGTCACCAGGCGCTGGATCATCTGGCGCGCGAAGAAGGGCGCGGCATTGGGGTGGTTGAACAGCGTGTCCAGTGCCATGCGCAGCGCGGTGGTGCCGTCTGTGTTGGCGGGCACCGTGGTGCCCAGGAAACGGGCTTCCAGCATGGAGTGCCGGCTGGCGTTGAACGACATCGGCTTGCGGGCGAAGGCGCGCGACTCGATGGTGTAGCTCTGCCCGGGCACGGTATGGCGCACGCCGTCGGAGCGGTCGAAGTCGTAACCGGTGAACACGCGCGCCAGGCCGGTGACGTCGTCCTGGCCGTAGGTCTCCTGCGGCACGCCGCCACTGGTCTGCTCCGTGCCGTCGAGGTTGAGTTTGTACACGCCGATGGTGAACAGCTGCATCACTTCGCGCGCGTAGTTCTCGTCCGGCACGCGCCCGTTGCTGTTCTCCTTCTGGTTGCCCTTGGTGTTGAGGAAGTAGCCCATCGCCGGATGCAGCGTGACGTCTTCCAGCAGTTGCCGGTAGCTGCCGAAGGCGTTGCGCATCAGTGTGTCCCACCAGCTCGCATAGGCGTGGGACCGCCAGGTGAACTCGGCCGAGCTCAGCGAGGTCACGAAGAACTCCGACAACGCCAGCGCGATGCGCTTGCGCATCATGTCCGGCCCGGCCAGCAGCTGGTTCCAGATCATGAAGTCGGCCGGGTAGTGGTTGAAGAAGTAGCTGTTGCTGTCCACCGCGCCGTAGCCCCGGGCCTCCAGCCAGTTCCAGCCGGTGATGCCCCGGTAGTTCGCGAACTGGTTGGCCAGCCATTGCGCGTAGCTCATGCCACGCAGTTCGGTGATTTCGGTCGGGGTCGAGGAGAACTGGGCCTGCTGCAGGAAGCGCGCGGCCTCGGCATCGCTGGTCGCATCTGCGTGGGTGAAGCCACTGGTGGGGAAGTCGACGATGCCTACGACGGCGGGGGCCTCGGGTGTGTTCCCGCCATCGTTGCCGCCGCCACCGCCGCCACAAGCCGCGAGCAGCGCCGCCGCGGCCAGCGGCGTCAGGGCATGCAAGGGCGAAGACGCAGGATTCTCCGGCGACGATCCGGGTTCGTGGTGTGCCGCGGCAGTGTCCATATCCGCAGTTTCAACAGGCGCTTCGATGTCCGTCATGGCGATCCCTCCTCGGTTCGACGAGCGCGAGTGTAGGGAGCCGCCGGCCACGGATCCGGCCGGTTTTCAAGTCGTTACAGCTGGGTGTGGCGCGCCTGCGGCATCCGCCGGGCGGCCATACCGCTGGGGGGTATCCGGCGGCCTCTTGTCGAATTTCAGGTGCGCGCCGCGTGCAGTTCGTCTCGCGTTTTCAGCGCTACGCGGCGCGCGGCCTCGGCAAAGTCGGCACCGGACGACGCATACAGGATGGCACGCGAGGAATTCACGATGATCGCGCCGGTGGTTTCGCCCGCCTGCGTGCGCAGGCCGGCCTTGACGGTGGCCACCGCGTCGCCACCCTGTGCCCCGACGCCGGGGATCAGCAGCGGCAGCGTGGGCGCGATCTCGCGCACGCGCTCGATCTCGGCGGGGTAGGTCGCGCCCACGACCAGACCCAGCTGCCCGTTCAGGTTCCAGGGGCCCTGTGCCAGGCGCGCCACGTGTTCGTACAGGCGCGGCTCGCCCTCGATGGACGCAAAGCGCTGGTTCTGCAGGTCGTCGCCACCGGGGTTGGAGGTTCGGCAGAGCAGGAAGGCGCCCTTGCCGTGGTACTGCAGGTAGGGCTGCACGGAGTCGAAACCCATGAAGGGCGAGAGCGTGACCGCGTCCGCGCCATAGCGTTCAAAGGCCTCGATCGCGTACTGCTGTGCGGTGCTGCCGATGTCGCCGCGCTTGGCGTCCAGGATCACCGGCACCTGGGGCGCAACGCTGCGCATGTGCGCCATCAGGCGTTCGAGCTGTTCCTCGGCGCGGTGCGCGGCGAAGTAGGCGATTTGCGGCTTGAAGGCGATCGCGGTGTCGGCCGTGGCCTCGACGATGGCGGCGCAGAAGTCGTAGATGCGGGAGGCGTCGTCCTTCAGGTGCGCGGGAAAGCGCGCCGGATCAGGGTCCAGGCCCACGCACAACAGGGAACGGTTCTGGCGCTCGGCGTTGCGCAACTGGTCGAGAAAGGTCATGGGGCGTGATTTTAGTTGGCGCCCTCTCGCGCGGCCTTGGCGGGCGTTCGACGGAGTGCCCGCCTAAGATCGCTGCCATGCACGCCCTTACACGCCAGCAACTGGTTCTCCTCGTCCTGCTCACCATCGTCTGGGGCGTCAACTGGCCGATCATGAAGTTCGGCGTGACCGGCTTCCCCCCATTGACGTTTCGCACCATCTGCATGTGGATCGGCCTGCCGGTGCTGGGCCTGTTCCTGTGGTGGCGGCGCGTGCCATTTCGCATCGGGCGCGAACACTGGCCGGAGCTGGCCTTGCTCACGGTGTTCAACATGCTGTTCTGGCACACGCTGGCGATCCTGGCGATCCAGACCCTGTCCAGCGGCCGCGCCGCGATCCTGGGCTACACCATGCCGGTGTTTTCGGCCCTGGTCGGCGCCTGGTGGTTCGGCCAGCGCCTGGCCCTGCGTGGCTGGGGCGGCGTGGCGGCGGCCTCGCTGGGGGTGCTGTTGCTGCTGTGGCACGAGTTCACCCGGCTCTCGGGCAAGCCGATGGGCGTGCTGATGATGCTGGTGGCCGCCGCCGCCTGGGCCCTGGGCACGCAGCTGCTGCGCCGCACCCGCATCCCGCAGCCCACGCTGACGATTTCTTTCTGGCTCACCGCGCTCACCACGGTGTGGATGACTGTGCTGGCACTGGTCTTCGAACGCGGGGCCTGGGCCTGGCCCACGCCCGGGATCTGGTGGGCCATCGTCTACAACGCGCTGGGCGTGTTCGCGTTCGCGCAGGTGGCCTGGCTCTCGCTGGCGCGCGACCTGCCACCGATCGCATCCACCCTGTCGGTGATGTTCATCCCCGTGCTGGGCGTGTTCAGTGGCGCGTGGTGGCTGGGCGAAGTGCTGCGCTGGCAGGACTGGGCCGCCGTCGCGCTGGTGATGGTGGCCATTGCCTCGGTGCTGTGGCCGTCGCGCCGCACGGCGGAGGTGCCCCACACCTGAGCATCAGGGCCTGTTCACGCAGGCCCTGGCGCGGCGGTCTCGAGTGTGTGCATCGCCAGGCACAGGTCGGCCCAGGCCTTGCCCTTGTCGGCGGGGGTGCGCAGCAGGTAGGCCGGGTGGTAGGTCACGATCACCGGCACGCCTTCGTAGCGGTGCACCCGGCCGCGCAGTCGGCCGATGGGCTCGGTGGTCCTGAGCAGCGACTGCACCGCGAAACGCCCCATGGCGACGATGACCTTCGGCTGCACCAGCGCCACCTGGCGCGCCAGGTAAGGCTCGCACTGTGCGACTTCGTCCGGCAGGGGGTTGCGGTTGGCGGGCGGGCGGCACTTGAGCACGTTGGCGATGAATGCGCCTTGCGCGCCTTCGCCGGCGCGGCTACGGCCCACGGCGCGCAGCATGTTGTCGAGCAGCTGGCCGGCCGCGCCCACGAAGGGTTCGCCCTGCAGGTCCTCGTTCTCGCCCGGGGCTTCGCCGACGATCATCCAGTCAGCCTGCACGTCGCCGACGCCGAACACGGTGTTCTTTCGGCCCTTGCACAGGCCACAGGCCTGGCAGGTGGCCACCGCTTCGCGCAGGGCAGGCCAGTCCAGGGTGTCGATGTCGCCCGGCCGGCGCGGCGGTGCCAACGGGCTCGCCACGGTTGCGGCCACCGTGGGGCGCGCGACGGGTGGGCGCGCGGGCACCGGCGCCGTGCTCGTCGTTCGGGCCTCCGTGGTCGTTCCGGCCGCCGGTGCCGCGGCAGCCGCCGGTGTGGGCCGGGGCGCCCAGACGCGCACGCCCATTTCGGCCAGCATCGCGCGCTGGCGGGCATCGAGCTGCGGCACGAAGGAGGTGTCGGGTTCCATCACGGGCGTGCCTCCGCCGCGTCGCCGGGTACCAGGTTGAGGCTCATGACCACGGCGTCTTCCCGCTGAAGATGCCCTGCCGGGTAATAACCCTTGCGCAGCCCGACCTGTTTGAAGCCATGGCGTTCATACAGTCTGCGTGCGGGCGCGTTGCTTTCGCGCACCTCCAGCCAGAGCCATTGCGCGCCCTGCGCGCGCGACCACAGCGCCAGCGCATCGAGCATGAAGCGCGCCCAGCCCTGGCGCTGGTGCGCCGGGGCCACGGTGACATTGAGCAGGTGCATCTCGTCCACGCCCGGCATGGCGACCAGATAGCCCAGCAGCACGCTTCCGTCGGCGCGCGCGGTCTGGGCCCGTTCGTGCGGCAGCGCCTCGCCCAGCAGCAACACGGCCGGGTAGCCCGACTGCAGCGAATCGCGGAAGTGCTTGCGCGACCACGGGTGGGCATAGGCGCAGGACTCCACGGCGTGCACCGCGTCCAGGTCGGCCTCGGTCATGGGCGCGAAGGCGATGCGGCGCTCGCGCGCGCAGTCGGGCCGCGTGTCCGGTGCTGTCCAGGTTCGGGGCGGGTTTACCGCCGCCGGTCGGGCGAGACCGCCGGCCATGGCGACGAGCAGGGCGTTCACGGAGGTGTCCATGCGCGGACCTCAATGCACAGTGCCCGCGGCCACCCGCTGCCGCTCGCGTTCGTTGGTGGTCTGGGCAACCTTGTCGCGCACATACAGCGGCAGCGCGTCGCGCGCGGCCAGCGCCCCGCCTTCGGCGATCAGGGCCGGCGCCAGGCGCATCAGGGCGGAGGCCGTGGGCAGGGCGGGGCAGCGCAGGCCGCGGAGCCCGGCCAGTTCCAGGTCGTAGGTGGCAAACACATTGCCCGCAAGCAGCGCGCGGCCAGCGGGCAGCAGCCCGTCCAGATGCGTGGCCAGATCCCGTGGCGCGCACAGGCGGGGTGGTGCCAGGGCCGAGAGCCCCGCGGCCGTGCAGGCGTACAACGCGAGGTACAGCTCGCCCATGCGGGCGTCGAGCAGAGAGACCACCGTGTCGGGCGCAGGCTGGCCGGTCAGCGCGTGCGCGTGGCGCGCCTCTTCGGCCAGGGCCAGCAGCGTGTCCACCGGCAGCACCGGCAAGCCGCCCGGGCGGGCCGCGTCCTGGGCGCCGTAGGCCAGGCCCTGGGCCACGGCGCAGGCGGTGCGCAGGCCGGTGAACGAGCCCGGACCGCGGCCGAAGACGACCGCATCCAGGCTGGCGAGCGGCCAGCCCGAGGCATCGAGCAGCTGCTGCACCAGTGGCAGCAGCGTGGTCGAGGCCATGGCGCCGCCGGGCCCGGTGTGTTGCCACAGCGGGCCGTCGGGTGCGCCCGTGCCCAGCGCCACCGAGAGGGTGTCGGTGCTGGTTTCGATGGCAAGCAGGCGCAGGGCGGAAGGCATCCGGGGATTATCGGCCACCGTGCATGCCCATGCCGTGTGGTGCGGGTGCGCCACCGGCCGTCTTTTGTCACGCCCGCCCGCCCTCTCGCGGCCGCACTGGCGGGTCCGCGTTTCATAATGAAACACCCATGCCGTTCCGCCTGCCTTTCCTGCGTTGTCCCCTCTTTGTCCGCGTGCTCACGCTGTGGGTGCTTGCGGGCGCCGGTTTGCCCGCCTGTGCACAGATGCCGGGCCGTGGTGCGGCCCTCCCGCCGGCGGTGATGGAGGCCCTCAACCGGGCCCAGGTGCCGGCCAGCGCGCTGTCGGCACTGGTGGTGTCGGTCGAGCCTGACGCGCACGAGCGCCTGCGCCACCAGGCCGGGGTGCTGGCCAATCCCGCGTCGGTGATGAAGCTGGTGACGTCCTATGCGGCCATCGACCTGTTGGGCCCGGATTTCACCTGGAGCACGCGCTTCTATACCGACGGCACGGTCGACAACGGCGTGTTGCGTGGCAACCTCTACGTGCGCGGCGGCGGCGACCCCAAGCTGGTGCTCGAACGCGTTCATGAAGCCTATTACGCCCTGCAGAGCCAGGGCGTGCAGGTGATCCTGGGCGACATGGTGCTCGATCACAGCGCCTTCGACCTGCCCTACACCGACCCCGGCGCCTTCGACGGCGAGGCTCTGCGCCCGTACAACGCCTCGCCCGACGCGCTGCTCGTCAACTTCAAGTCGGTCATCCTCAGCTTTCAGCCCGACCCGGCCAACGGTGTGGCCTACGTCATCAGCGAGCCGCCTCTGGCCGGCCTGGCGATCGACGCCACCGTGCCGTTGTCGCGCACCGCCTGCGGCGACTGGCGCACGGCCGTGCAGGCGCGCTTCGACGACCCGGACAGCATCCGATTCGAAGGTCGCTACCCGCAGAAATGCGGCGAGCTCAAATGGCCCGTGGCCTACCAGCAGCCCGCCAGCTACGCCGCGCGCGCGCTCGAGGGCCTGTGGCGCGCCGGTGGTGGCGTGATCACCGGGCGGGTGCGCAGCGGGCTCACGCCGCCGGATGCCGTGTTGCTGCTCGACGCACCGTCCCTGCCGCTGTCGGAGATCCTTGTGGACGTGAACCAGTGGAGCAACAACGTGATGGCGCAGCAGGTGTTCCTTACGCTGGGACAGCTCGCACCGCCTCCGCTGTCCACCGTCACGGTGGTCGCACCGGGCTCGGCCGCTGATCGCCTGGTACCGGCGCGCACCGCGCGCTTCGAGAGCTCGCGCGAGGTGCTGCAGGCCTGGTGGGCGCGCACCTTCGGCCCACGCGTGGCCGCGCCGGTGATCGACAATGGCTCGGGCCTCTCGCGCGACGAGCGCATCACCCCCGAGGCGCTGGCCAGCTTGCTGCGCCACGCCGCGCGCCATCCGCAGGGCGCTCAGTTCATGCAGTCCCTGTCGGTCGCGGGCGTCAACGGCACGGCCGCGCGGCTGGCACGCGGCGAGAACAGCAGTGCGCGGGGCAACGCCTGGATCAAGACCGGCTCGTTGCGCGATGTCAGCGGCATTGCGGGCTACGTGAACGCCGCGAACGGCGCGCGCTATGTGCTCGTCGGCTTCATCAACCACCCCAATGCGCCCGCGGCCCGGCCCGCGCTGGACGCCTTGCTGGAGTGGACGGCCTCGCTGCCCGACTGAACCGGACACCGGCAACCATGCAACTGGGCGATGTCATCGGCTACGGTGCCGCGTGCCTGACCACGGCGAGCTTCGTGCCCCAGGCCTGGTTGACTTTCCGCACGCGCGACGTCAGCGGCATTTCGCTGGGCATGTACAGCGTGTTCGCGGTCGGTGTGACCCTGTGGCTGTTCTACGGCCTGAGCCTGGGTGCCTGGCCGGTGGTGGTGGCCAATGCCATCACGCTGACGCTGGCGCTGGCCATCCTGGCGATGAAGTTGCGCTTCGGGCGCGCTCCCGACGCCTGAACGCCCTTGGCTTCGGGCGCCGTCAGGCCGCCGCGCGTTGCAGGCGGTCGCGCACGCCGTCCCAGGCGGCGTCGGCCGGCGGTGTTTCCACCCAGATCAGGCGAACGCCGGTAGCGTCGAGTTCGCGCAGTACCGCAAACAGTTCCTGGGCGCAGCGCGCCGCGTCGTCCGGCATGCGGCGCAGCGGCACGCCCCGCGCGGCCTTGACCGGGCTGCGCGCGTACACGGCGATGTGCTTCGCGTCGCTGCCCAGCACGTCCAGCGCGGTCTGCAGCGGCTTGCTGTCCATGAGACGCACGGTGGCGCGCGGCGCGTAGTGCGATTCGAGCGTGCCGGAGGCGCGCGGCGCGGCCTCGTCGCGTGCGCGCAGGGGCTGGCCGCAGGCGGCTTCGAGCTGCGCGGGCGTGATCATGCCGGGGCGCAGCAGCACCGGGTGGCTGCGCGTGGCGTCGACGATGGTGGACTCGATGCCCACCGGGCAGGCGCCGCCGTCCAGGATCAGCAGGGCATCATCCGGCAGGGCCGCGAACTCCTCGGCCACGTGGGCGGCGGTGGTGGGGCTGACCCGGCCGAAACGATTGGCGCTGGGCGCGGCCACGCCGTGCACGCCCTGCGCGGCCGCGGCATTGAGCAACGCCTGCGCCACCGGGTGCGCCGGGCAGCGCAGGCCCACCGAATCCTGCCCGCCGGCCGCGACCGCGGCCACACCCTCGCGGCGCGGCAGGATGACCGTGAGCGGGCCGGGCCAGAAACGGTCCATCAGCGCGGCGGCGAATGCCGGCACCTCGCGCGCATAGTGGTCCACGCCGGCGCGCCAGGTGCGCGCGCCCTCGCCGTGCGCGAGATGCACGATCAGCGGGTGGTCGGCGGGCCGGCCCTTGGCGTCGAAGATGCGGTGCACGGCGCTGGCGTTGTCCGCGTCGGCCGCGAGGCCGTACACGGTCTCGGTCGGCATACCCACCAGTGAGCCCGCGGCCAGGCGCCGCGCCGCGGTATCGATGGCGGCCGGGTCGCCGGCGTTCAGCAGCAGCGGCATGTCAGGCGCCGAGCGCGGGCAGGCCGAGCAGTGCGAGCGCTTGCGCTGCGGTCTCGCGCACGTGCGCCACGCTGGAGCCGGTGACGTTGAGGTGCCCCATCTTGCGGCCCGGGCGCGCACCCAGCTTGCCGTACAGGTGCAGGTGCGTGCCGGGCAGGGCCAGCACCGCCGCCCAGGGCGGCGACACCGGGGTCTTGCTGGCCTGGGCGCGCACCGCATTGGGCTCGAACCAGAGATCACCCAGCAGATTGACCATGATGGCCGGGCTGTGCTGGCGCGGCGCGGGCAGCGGCAGGCCGGCGAGCGCGCGCACCTGCGCTTCGAACTGGGAGATGTCGCAGGCGTTCTGCGTGTAGTGCCCGCTGTTGTGCGGGCGCGGGGCCATTTCGTTCACCACCAGGTCGTGCGTGCCGTCGGCCTGCTCCACCACGAAGTATTCGACGCACAGCACACCGACGTAGCGCAGGTGGTTCGCGATGGCGACGGTGCTGGCCTGCGCGCGCTGCGCCAGACCGGCCTCGATGGCGCCGTCGAACACTTCCGTGGTCGCGAGAATGCCGTCGTGGTGGGTGTTCTTCTGCACCGGAAAACTCACCACCTGGCCGTCCGCGCCGCGCGCCACGATCACCGAGCATTCGGCGCGCAACCTGAGCATCTTCTCCAGCACGCAGGGGACCTTGTCGAGCTGGTCCCAGGCCTGGGCGAGTTGCGCGCGCGAGGACACGCGCACCTGGCCCTTGCCGTCGTACCCCATGCGCGCGGTCTTCAGGATGCCCGGCAGCAGATCGTCCGTCACGGCGGCGAGAGAGGCATCGGTGGTGATGACGGCATGCGGCGCGGGCGACACGCCACTGAGTGCGGCGCATTGCACGAAGTGCGCCTTTTCCTTGACGCGGTCCTGCGCCACGGCGACGCAGGACGCCGACGGAGCCACCACACGCTGCGCGGCGAGCGTGGCCAGTGCAGCCGCGGGTACGT
The DNA here is from genome assembly GCF_025699295.1 of Hydrogenophaga sp. Classification (GTDB taxonomy): domain Bacteria; phylum Pseudomonadota; class Gammaproteobacteria; order Burkholderiales; family Burkholderiaceae_C; genus Hydrogenophaga. The sequence continues at coordinate 29,533 of NZ_JAILWB010000009.1, forward strand.
TCTCGAACTCGGTGGTGATGGCGTCGCAGCGCTGGGCGAGTTGCGCCAGTCCCTGTTCGTCGCCGTAGGCAGTCTTGATGTGGTGGTGGCTGATCAGCCCGGCCGGGCTGGCGGGATCGGGATCGAGCACCACCGTGGCGTAGCCCATCGCCTGGGCCGCCTGCACGAACATGCGGCCGAGCTGGCCACCGCCCATCACGCCGAGCGTGACGGGTTGACCATTGGGGGAGGGGCTGCCGGGAAGAAGGGGCTTGAGGCTCATGCGGGCAGTGTCATGCCGCGCGCGGCCGCGGTCTGTTGGGCGCGGAAGGCCTCGAGCTTGTGGCGCAGTTCGGGGTTGTCGCAGGCCAGCATGGCCACGGCGAACAGGGCGGCGTTGGCCGCGCCGGCTGCGCCAATGGCAAACGTGGCGACCGGCACACCCTTGGGCATCTGCACGATGCTGTGCAGCGAGTCCACGCCGCTGAGGTGCTTGCTGGCCACCGGCACGCCGAGTACCGGCACCACGGTCTTTGCCGCGAGCATGCCGGGCAGGTGGGCGGCGCCGCCCGCGCCAGCGATGATGGCCTTGAGGCCGCGCAGGGCGGCCGCTTCGGCATAGGCGAACATGTCGTCCGGCATGCGGTGCGCCGACACCACGCGCGCTTCGTGCTCGATGCCGAAGTCCTGCAGGACCTGCACGGCGTGCTGCATGGTGTCCCAGTCGCTGCTGGAGCCCATGAGCACGCCCACTTGGATGGAGTTCATGTGAGTGCCTCTGGCCGATGAGCCCCGGCGGGGCTGGACCGGTGGCGCGCGCATGCAACGCGGCGCTCTCCGGTAAAGTGTCGATTTTACGTTTGCCGCCCGCCGATACCGCGCGGGCGGTCCTGCCAGGCCGCTCCCCATGATCAACGTCACCGTCGCCAATTTTGAAGCCGAAGTCATCGAGGCTTCGATGCAGACACCTGTGCTGGTGGATTTCTGGGCCCCGTGGTGCGGCCCCTGCAAGGTCATCGGCCCGCTGCTGGAAAAGCTGGAGACCGATTACGCGGGCCGCTTCAAGCTGGTCAAGATCGACTCGGACCAGGAGCAGCAGCTCGCCGCCGCGTTCGGCGTGCGCAGCATTCCCACCTGCGTGCTGCTCATGAACGGTCAGCCGGTCGACGGCTTCATGGGCGCGCTGCCCGAGGGGCAGATCAAGGCTTTCCTGGACAAGCACCTGCCGAGCGCCGAGGCACTCGAGGCCGAGGAGGCGGAAGCCGAGGCGCAGGACGCGCTGGCCGAGGGCGATCTCGAAGGCGCGCTGGAAAAGCTGCAGCAGGCGGTGCAGACCGCGCCGGACAACGACGATGCGCGCTTCGACCTGGTCAAGCTGCTGCTCGAACTCGGTCAGGACGACGACGCCAAGGTGGCGTTCGCGCCGGTGATCGCCAAGGCCGCGGGCGTGCGCCGGCTCGATTCGCTGCAACGCTGGATGGCCGCGCGCGATGCCCAGGCCGGTGTGCCGGACCCCGAGGCGCGCGCCGCCGCCCTGCAGGCTGCGATCGCGGCCAACAAGCGCGACTTCGATGCGCGCTTCGCGCTCGCGCAGCTGCTGATGGCCTACGGCCAGTGGACGGCGGCGATGGACGAATTGCTGGAAATCCTGATGCGCGACAAGACCTGGAACGAGGACCTGGCGCGCAAGACCTTCATTGCCATCCTCGACGTGATCGAGCCGCCCAAGCCCAAGGTGGCCGAGGGCCAGGTGCCGCCGGAAGACCCGACGGTGGCGACGTATCGCCGCCGCCTGTCGAGCGTTGTGTTGAGCTGAATCCGTTGGGACCGGGCCTGTCCCCCCGTTCGCCCTGAGCCTGTCGAAGGGCCCCACCGCACAGGGGCCTGGAAGGGCTTCGACAGGCTCAGCCCGAACGGAAGCTTCTTCGTACGAACGGAAGCTTCAGCCCATCAGGCGCGTGAGCGCTTCCTGGTATTTCGCGGCGGTCTTCTCGATCACCTCTTTGGGCAGGCGCGGCGCGGGCGGCGTCTTGTCCCAGGGCTTGCCGCCGACCTGGGCGGTTTCCAGCCAGTCGCGCAGGAACTGCTTGTCATAGCTCGGCGGGTTCTGCCCCACCACGTAGCTCTCGGCGGGCCAGTAGCGCGAGCTGTCGGGCGTGAGCACCTCGTCCATCAGCACCAGCCGGCCGGCCTTGTCCAGGCCGAACTCGAACTTCGTGTCGGCGATGATGATGCCCTTCTTGAGCGCGATCGCGGCCGCGGCCTTGTAGAGCGCGATCGACACGTCGCGGATCTGCGCGGCGAGTTCGGGTCCGATCATCTCCACCGTGCGCTCGAAGCTGATGTTCTCGTCGTGTTCGCCCATGGCCGCCTTGGCCGCCGGCGTGTAGATCGGCTCGGGCAGCTGCGAGGCGTTCTGCAGGCCCGCGGGCAGTTGCACGCCGCACACGGCCTGGCCTTCCTGGTACTCCTTCCAGCCGCTGCCGGCGAGGTAGCCGCGCACCACCGCTTCCACCGGGATCGGTTTCAAGCGCTGCACCAGCATCGAACGGCCTGCGACCTGCGGGGCCTCGGCCGCCGACACCACGCTCTCGGGCGCGTCGCCGGTGAGGTGGATCGGGCAGATGTTCAGGCCCTTGGGGCCCAACTGGTCGAACCAGAACAGCGAGAGCCGGGTCAGCAGCTCACCCTTGCCCGGGATCGGCTCGCCCATGATCACGTCGAAGGCGCTGACGCGGTCGCTGGCCACCATCAGGATGCGGTCGTCGCCCACGGCGTAGTTGTCGCGCACCTTGCCGCGTGCCAGCAGGGGCAGGGAGGTGAGGGCCGAGGTATGGAGGGCTGGGGTCATGATCGGATCGGGAATGGGCGGGACAAGAAAAAAGCCCGTTGAACAGCCAACGGGCTTTGAACTATTCCGGGTGATTATCGCAAGTTGGCGGCGCGGCGCCTACTTTGCCGACAGGCCCAGGCGTTCGATCAGTGCCTTGTCCTTGGCGAAGGTCTCGGCGGCCCACTTGCGGTAGTCGTCGCCGCTGCGGTACCACATGGCCTGGTTGAGCTGGCCCAGCACCTCGATGTGCTTGGGATCGTCCATGGCCTTCTTGAAGGCGTCGTGCAACGTCTTCATCACCGCCGGGTCCATGCCCTTGGGGCCTGCCAGGCCGTAGGGCGAGGTGGAGACGACGCCGTAGCCCAGCTCCTGCGCGGTCGGCACCTCGGGCCAGCGCTGGGTGCGCTGTTCGCCGAAGGTGACGAGCAGGCGCATCTGGCCGCTGTCGACGAATTTGTCCCAGCCGCTGGCATCGCTCTGCGCCATCACGTGGCCCCCCAGCAGGGCCGCCACCAGGTCGGCGTTGCCCTTGAACGGGACGTGCGTGAGTTGCACCTTGGCATTGCCGGCCAGCTCTTCCATGATCAGGTGCGGGCTGCTGCCAGTGCCGGTGGAGCCGTAGTTGATCTGGTTGGGCTGCTTGCGCGCCGCCTCGATGTACTCGTTGAAGCTCTTGTAGGGCGAGTCGGCCCTGACGGTCAGGCCGAAGGTGTAGCCCGAGACGCCAATGATGTAGCTGAAGTCGGTGAGCGGGTTCCAGTTGCTCTTCTGCATGTGCGGCAGGCGCAGCAGGCCGAGCGGGAACTGGGAGATGGTGTAGCCGTCGGGCTTGGCGGTCTGCGCCATGGTGCTCGGGCCGAGCGTGCCGCCGGCGCCGGGGCGGTTCTCGATCACGATGGGTTGGCCCAGGTGCTTGCTGGCGATCTCGGCCAGGGTGCGCAGGTGGCGGTCGGTGGAACCGCCGGCGGGCCAGGGGACGATCAGCGTGACCGGGCGGTTGGGGTAGGGCTGGGCCTGCGCCTGGGCAGCGCCCCAGGGCGCGGCAACGGCGGCGGCCGCGGTGGCGGCCAGCAGCAGCGCGCGTCGGCGGCTGGAGTGTTGGCGGGTTGTGCTTGTCATGGTCTTGTCTCCTTGCTGGGGTGGTGGGTGCCGGGTCGGCGGTGGGGTGGCGCGGCGCGCGCGCCAGGCTTGCTCACGGGGGTGGAGCTTGTGCTTGTGCGTCGCGCGTGGCCTGCTGCTCCTGCAGTTCGCGCCACATCACCTTGCCGCTGCCCGAGCGGGGCAGCGCATCCACGAATTCCACAATGCGCGGGCTCTTGTAGGCGGCCATGTGGCCGTGCGCCCAGTGGATCACGTCCTGCTCGCTGACGTGGCCACGCTGCTCCGGGCGTAGCACCACCAGCGCCTTGACGCTTTCGCCGCGGCGGTCGTCGCGCACGCCGATCACGCAGGCCTCCTGGATCGCCGGGTGGTGGTACATGAGCGCCTCCACCTCGGCTGGCCATACCTTGTAGCCACTGGCATTGATCATGCGTTTGAGGCGATCCGTCATGTAGAAGTAGCCGTCCGCGTCGACGTGGCCGAGGTCGCCGGTGCGCAGGAAGCGCTTGCCATCGATCTCGATGAAGGATTCGCGCGTAGCCTGTGGATTGCGCCAGTAGCCCTGCATCACCTGCGGGCCGTGCATCACGATCTCGCCGGTGTGCCCGGGCGGGAGCTCGGCCAGGGTGTCAGGGTCCAGCACGCGGGCGTCGACATCGAATACCGGAATGCCCAGGCACTGCGGTCTGGGTCGGTGCAGCGGGTTGATGTGGGTCGCTGCCATGGTCTCGGACATGCCGTAGCCCTCGATGTAGTCCAGTCCGGTGAGCGCCTTCAGCCGCGCGGCCACCGCGTCGGGCATGGCCGCGCCGCCACCGCGGATGCAGGCCAGGCTGGAGAGGTCGAGCTGGCCGATTTCCGGGTGGGCCAGGAAGTCGATCACCATGGTCGAGATCGCCTGCCACACGGTGACGCGGTAGCGCGCCATGCAGATGGCAGCCGCTTCGCGATCCCAGCGCGCCAGCACCACGATGGTGGCGCCGGCGTAGAGCGGGCCGTTGAGGCTGCCCGAAAGACCGGTGACGTGGAAGAACGGCAGAACGGCCAGGCAGACCGAGTCCTGCGATGTGCCGAACCAGCGCGCCCCGCCCACCAGGGTGCTCATCACACTGCGGTGCGTGTGCATGCAACCCTTGGGCAGGCCGGTGGTGCCCGAGGTGTAGGGCATGGCGCACAGGTCGTCGGGACCGGTGGTGAGCGGTCCCGGTGTGCATGCAGCGGCCAGCACGTCGGCCCAGGCGATGATGCCCGGGGCGCTCAGGGGCTCGCGCGGCGCGGTCACGAAGTCGGGCACGCGCAGGTCGGTGGGCGCGCGCAGGTAGTCGCTGTAGGTGGCCACGATCAGGTGGCGCAGGGTGCCGTCGCGGCCCGCACCATCCGCGCCCTCGGGCGCATGCAGGGGGCGCAACTGCGGCAGCAGGTCCTGCGCCACGAAGGCCACCGTGGCGCCGCTGTCGCGCACGCAGTGGCGCAGTTCCTCCACGCGGTTCATCGGGTTGACCGGCACCACGACGGCGTTGGCGCGAAGGATGCCGTAGAAGGCCAGCACCCACTGCGGGCTGTTCTGCATGCACAGCAATACCCGGTCACCCGGCTGCACGCCGCACACCTGCTGCAGGTGGCCCGCCACCTGTTCGGCCTCGCGCAGGAACTGCGCGTAGCTCAGGGGCGTGTCGTAGAACACGATGAAGGGCTTGTCGGGGTAGCGCGCGGCCGACACCTCGACGTTGTGGAACACGCTGGTCTGCGGCAGCGTGAGGTGCCGTGGCAGGCCGGGGGGCCAGTGGGCCGAAGGCAGGGATTTCATGCGGGCAGATTGCAGTCGATGGGGTATGACATATATTCCGCCAAGCAGAATTTACGATGACGGCCTTCAATATACGGTTCATGTCGTGGAGCTGTAAACGGCGGTCAGGGAAAGCGAGCATGGGGAAGAGGCTGGTCGCAGCATAGAATTCCGACCAGCGGAATAATGGCCCTGAAATTTCGTGGCCACCCTCCCGCTACGGAGATCCCCCCATGGGCCGCCAGCGTCACGCTCCTTCAATACCTCTTGCCGACACCGACCCCGCGCAGGACCGCCGCTTCGTCACCGCGCTGGCGCGGGGTCTGAGCCTGCTGCGCTGTTTCGGTCCGTCCGACCGCTGGCTGGCGCACCAGGAACTGGCGCGCCGTGCTGGCCTGCCACAGGCGACGGTTTCGCGCCTGACGTTCACCCTCACCAGCCTGGGCTATCTGCGCCACCGCGCCGCCACCGGCGAATACGCGCTCAGCCCGGCGGTGCTGTCGCTGGGATTCAGCGTACTGTCCAATTTCCAGGTCGGGCGCATCGCCCGTCCGTTCATGGAGTCTCTCGCCGAGCACACCCAGGCGGCCGTCTCGCTCGGCGTGCGGCACGATACCTCGGTGGTGTACGTGGCGCATTGCCGCAGTACGGCGCGCCTGATCCTCGGGCTGGACGTGGGCACGCGCCTGCCGTTCGCCGAAACCGCCATGGGCCGCGCGATCTGGTGCGCGTCGGACCCAGGCATGCGTGCACTGATGTCGCGCCGGCTGCAGGTGCAGGACGCCACGCGCTGGAGCGCGCGCAAAGCCGCCCTGCACCGCGCCGAGGTCGACGTGGCCGCGCGCGGCTACGTGGCGTCCGAGTCGGAGTGGGAAAGCGACATTGCCGCCATCGGCGTGGGCATCGATCTCGGTGACGGACGCGAGCCGCTGGCGCTCACCGTGGGCGGTCCGGCTTCGCGGCTGCAGGGTGCCTTGCTGCACGAGGACTTCGGTCCGGCGCTGGTGCGCACGGGGCGCGAGATCGTGGCGGCGATCCAGGCGGCGGGCTGGGAGGATTGAACACCCCCGCCGCGCTTCGCGCTACCCCCTCAAGGGGGCGGTACTGGCCGTCCGGCAAAGCCGGCCCGGCGGTGCCTCTGGAAAAAGGCACTTCGCTCAGCCACCCATGAAAAACGCCACCGCGAGGGTGGCGTCTGGATGCTGCAAGCGCGCGGTCAGTGCACGACCTGGGCCAGTTCACCCCTGGCGTACTTGGCGGCCACCACCTGCAGGCTCTCGCCCTTGATCTTGCTGCCCTGGCCTTCGCAACCGAATTCGAGGTAACGCGCCTTGCAGACCTGCCTGGCGGCTTCGCGCGCGGGCTTGAGCCACTCGCGGGCATCGAACTTGTCCGGGTTCTCGGCCAGGAACTTGCGCACCGCGCCGGTCATGGCCAGGCGGATGTCGGTGTCGATGTTGATCTTGCGCACGCCGTGCTTGATGGCTTCCTGGATCTCCTTGACCGGCACGCCGTAGGTTTCCTTCATCTTGCCGCCGTACTGGTTGATGATGGCCAGCAGTTCGGGGGGCACGGAAGACGAGCCGTGCATCACCAGGTGGGTGTTGGGAATGCGCTGGTGGATTTCCTTCACGCGGCTGATGGCCAGGATGTCGCCGGTGGGCGGGCGGCTGAACTTGTACGCGCCGTGGCTGGTGCCGATGGCGATGGCCAGCGCGTCGAGTTGCGTGGCCTTGACGAACTGCGCAGCTTCTTCCGGGTCGGTCAGCATCTGGCTGTGGTCCAGCTTGCCTTCGGCGCCGATGCCGTCTTCCTCGCCGGCTTCACCGGTCTCCAGGTTGCCCAGGCAGCCGAGTTCGCCTTCCACGGTGACCCCGACCTTGTGCGCCATCTCCACCACCTTGCGGGTGACGTCGGTGTTGTAGTCGAACGATGCCGGCGTCTTGCCGTCTTCCATCAGCGATCCGTCCATCATCACCGAGCCGAAGCCCAGGTTGATGGCGCCTTCGCAGACCTTGGGCGAGGTGCCGTGGTCCTGGTGCATGACCAGAGGGATGTGCGGGTAGGCCTCCATCGCCGCCTGGATCAGGTGCTTGATGAAGGGTTCGCCGGCGTATTTGCGGGCACCGGCGCTGGCCTGCAGGATCACCGGCGCGCCGACTTCGTCGGCCGCGGCCATCACGGCCTGCACCTGTTCGAGGTTGTTGACGTTGAAAGCCGGAATGCCATAGCCGTTGGCGGCGGCGTGGTCGAGCAGTTCGCGCATGGAAACGAGCGCCATGAGATTCCCCTTGAGCAGTTGGTAACCGTGATGTAACCCGGCATTTTACTTGGGGCCGTGATGCGGAATGTGAGGCTTCGTGCCATTTCGCATGCGTTTTCATCCGGCCTTCATGTGCGCCCGCCAGACTGCGCCGAACCTCGGACACCGCCATGGCCGCACTCGACTCCCTGCTCTTTCTCTGGATCAATGCCACGGCGGACACGCCGCCGTGGTTGCTCGTGCTGGCGCGGTGGATGTCCACCGACCTGCCCACCCTGGCGTTGCTGGGCATCCTGCCACTGGCCCTGGCGGGGCGCGGTGGGCGCCGGCAGTTGCTCGGGGCTTGTCTGGCGATGGCACTGGCCTGGCTGGCGGTGCGCGGCGTGCGCGAAGTCGTGCACGTGGCGCGGCCGTTCGAACTCGGGCTGGGGGTGCAGTGGCTTGACCACGCCGCCACCGCTGGTTTTCCCAGCTTTCATGCGGCCGTCGCGGGCGCCTGGGCGGCGGGGCTGGTGGCATTCGCCCGCCAGCGCTGGCGCCCATGGCTGGCCGTGTCTGGCGGCACGGCGCTGGCGATCGCATGGAGCCGGGTGTTCCTGGGCCTGCACTTCGTCTCGGACATCGCCGCGGGCCTGTTGCTGGGTGCGATGTGCGCGCTCGTCGCGCGCCAGCTGATGGGCGGGTACGGCCGCAGCCGCCGTGCCGTGCTGCCGGCAACCTGACACCCCTCGTTACAACGCCGGGGGAACCGCGGCGCTGCAACAAGGAGTCCTTTCCGGGGCCTGCCCCCTCACTTCCTGCCCCGGAAAGGATCCCGCCATGCCCCGTTGTTCCCTGTCCGTGACCCTGAGCGCCGCCAGCCTGCTTCTGTTGCCGGCGCTCTTGCAGGCCCAGGTCACGCTCAAGCCCGACGGCCAGTGGCGCTACCTGCTGACGGCCGGCGCCAATGTCTCCTCCGGCAACAACAACGCGAGCTCGCTGAATCTGGCGGCCGAGGCGGCGCGCCAGACCACGTACGACAAATGGACCTGGGGCGCGAAGGCCGATCATGCGTGCAACGACGGCGTGGCCACCACGGAGCGTTACGGCCTGCGAACCCAGTACGACCGCGACTTCTCCGTCGACGTGTCCGCCGGCCTGGGCTACACGAACGACCGCTATGTAGTGGCCACCGACGCCGAGGGCGCCATGCGCGAGCGCTATGGCCGGATGGAACTGGTGCTGTCGGAGGAGGCTACCGCTATGACAGCGACCCCGGCACCAACGTCGAGAAGGCCCACGCGCTGTTCGTGACAGGCGTCTCCATGCGGATCGACTGAACTGGCCCCCACGCTCCACCGCTGCGCGGGTCGCTGCCCCCCGAGGGGGCTGATCCGGCTTGGGGCGGCCCGGCGCCGGATCGGCAGAGCCCCGACGCTCCACCGCTGCGCGGGTCGCTGGCCCGCGCGGAGGCTGGTGCCGTCAGGCCGCCCGGCAGATCTTGAGTGTGTTGGTGCCGCCGGGCTGGCCCATGGGCTCGCCCACGGTGATGGCGTACACGTCGCCGGTGTGCACGATGCCGCGCTTGCTCAGGTGCGCCTCGGCGTCGGCCAGCGCGGTGTCGCGATCGGTGCTGGTGTCCATGAGCAGCGGGCGCACGTTGCGGTAGAGCGTCATGCGGCGCTGGGTCGAGAGGTTGGGCGTCATGGCATAGATCGGCATGCGCACGTTGTGCCGGCTCATCCACAGTGCGGTGGAGCCCGAGTCGGTCAGTGCCACGATGGCCTTGGCGCCCAGGTGGTGCGCGGTGAAGAGCGCACCCATGGCAATGGACTGGTCGATGCGCTTGAATGTCTTGCCCCGGAAGTCGGCGCTCAGCTCGCTGTATTCGGCCTTTTCCGCCTCCGAGCAGATGTTGGCCATCTCCAGCACGGTCTCCAGCGGGTACTTGCCGGCGGCGGTCTCGGCGCTGAGCATCACTGCGTCGGTGCCGTCGAGCACGGCGTTGGCCACGTCGCTCACCTCCGCGCGCGTGGGCACCGGGTTGACGATCATCGACTCCATCATCTGCGTGGCGGTGATCACCACCTTGTCCATCTCGCGGGCCATCTTGATCATGTGCTTCTGCAGGCCCGGCACCGCCGCGTTGCCGACCTCCACCGCGAGGTCGCCGCGCGCGACCATGATGCCGTCGGAGACCTTGAGGATGCTGGCCAGCTCGGGGATGGCTTCGGCGCGCTCGATCTTGGCGATCAGGGCCGGCTTGTGGCCAAGGGCCGCGCCTGCCACGTTGCACAGCTGGCGGGCCAGTTCCATGTCCGTCGCGTTCTTCGGAAAGCTCACCGCCACGTAGTCGGCCTTCAGGCCCATGGCGGTCTTGATGTCGTCCATGTCCTTGGCGGTCAGCGCCGGCGCGGTCAAACCACCACCCTGCTTGTTGATGCCCTTGTTGTTGGACAGTTCGCCGCCGAGCCTGACGGTGGTGTGCACGGCCGGGCCGACCACCCTGTTGATGGTGAGCACGATCAGGCCGTCGTTGAGCAGCAGCGTGTCACCGGCCTTCACGTCGCGCGGCAGTTCCTTGTAGTCCAGGCCCACGCCTTCGATGTCGCCCGGCTCGGTGCGCGAGGCGTCGAGCACGAAGGGCTGACCTGGCTCGAGCATGACCTTGCCCTGCTCGAACTTGCCGACCCGGATCTTCGGGCCCTGCAGGTCGGCCATGATGCCGACCTCGCGGCCGGCGCGCTGCGCGGCCGCGCGCACCAGCTCGGCGCGGTCGATGTGGTCCTGCGCGGTGCCGTGCGAGAAATTCAGCCGCACCACGTTGACGCCGGCGCGAATCATTTTTTCCAGCAGGTCGGGATCGCTCGAGGCAGGACCGAGGGTGGCGACGATCTTGGTGGCGCGCAAGGGCATGGGGGCTGTCTCCGGGGGGAAGTGGATGGGCGGCCGACGGGCCGTTCTGTAATTTGGTTTCAATTATCTGTGAAACCGGTTACGAGCCGGGTACAGCATCGGCGCGCCGCAGCGGGCAATTGAGAACTTACGTACACGGACGCAATGGACTATGCTGTTGAAACACCGCGTTACATCGCGGCGCACCAGGGATCAAGGCAGGCACGACCGCAAGAGAAGAGTCGGACCAACGTGTGGGTGATGGAGCCCTCATGAACACGGACAAGAATCTGCTGGCGGTGGTTCAGGCGTCGGAGCCGGTGACTGGCGGGGCATCCAGGCCCCAGTTGCCGCTGGGGCTGTTGTTTGACGAGCAACCCACGGCTTTGATCGTGGCGCGGGAATCGGACGGACTGATCATTGCTGCCAACCGGGCCTGGTCGGCCCTGACCGGCATCGGCGCCGAACAGGCCGTCGGCAAGACCAGCGTGCAGGCGGGCGTCTGGGCCGAAGAGGCCGACCGACAGCGTTTCCTGCGCCAGATGGACGATGAAGACGTCCTGTACACCGTTCGCCTGCCCACGGGCGCGACGCGCCAGGTGCGCACGCGCGTTGCCAGGCTGCAGTACCTGGGCGAGGCCTACCTGCTGGTGAGCGTGACCGACGCCGACCGCGAGGTCGCGGCCGAGGCCGCCCGTGCCGAAACCGAGGCCCATCTTCGGCAGTCCAACCTGATGCTGCAGGCGCAAGTGGAACTGCACCAGGCCATCGAGAAGCTGGCCCGCGTGGGGTCCTGGACGAATGTGCGCGGGTCGGACACGGTGGCCTGGTCCGAAGGCCTGTACGGTGTCGTGGGCCGCGTCCCCGACGAGCAGCAACTGGTCAAGCGCGTGGCGCGCAGCGGCATCCACCCGGACGACCTGCGGGCGTGGACGGCGGCGCGCGAGGCGCTGGACGGGCGGGAACTCGACTTTCGCTGGGTGATGCCCGACGGGCGACAGCGCTGGCTGCGCACGCGCATGAGCACCACCCGCGTCGAGGGCAACCCCGAGACCGACTATGGCGTGGTGCAGGATGTGACCGCCGAGCGCGAGGCCATCCAGCGCCTGCAGCAACAGCTCTCGCTGTTGCAGAACGTGGCTGCGCGCGTGCCCGGCCTGATGTATCAGGCGAGGCTGCAGCCCGGTGGCCGCAGCGTCTTCTCCTTCGTGAGCGAGGTCGTGCGCGACATGCTGGGGGTGGATCCCGGGGCCCTGCGGCAGGACGCGCGTGAAATCTTCCGCCACCTGCACCCCGACGACCGGCCGGGCGTGGTCGAGTCGCTGCGGGCCGCGACCGCGGCGATGCGGATCTGGCGCCACACCATGCGCTTCAACCTGCCCACGGGCGAGCAGCGCTGGTACAGCGTGGAGGCCGTTCCGAACCGGGAGAGCGACGGCACGGTGGTCTGGCACGGCTTCACCTGGGACGTGACCGATGCGCGGCGGGCGGAGCAGAAGCTGCAGCAGCAGCACCGCATGCTTGAGGCCGTTCGGGTTGCCCAGTCTCTCTACATCTCCGACGAGGGCAATCCACAGGTGTTCGACACGCTGCTGGACAACCTCCTCAAGGCGAGCGGCAGCGAGAACGGTTTCATCGTCGAAGTGCAGGCTGGTTCGGCGGATCACGCCAGCAACCACGAGCCCATGCTGGGCCGGTTGCTGGCGCCGCAGGCGCTGGCGGGTCGCGAGGCCAACCTGGAGGGCACGCTGGTCTGCAGAGCGATCGAAAGTGGTCAGCCCTTCGTGCACAACCAGGCCTGCGCGAGCACCGGGCTTGAACAGATCGAGGGATGGCCGTCCTCTTCTCCGAATCTGGTGCTGATCCCGCTGGTGGTGGAGCGGCAGGTGCGTGCCGTCGTCGGCCTGTGCCACCACCCGGAGGGCTACCAGCTGGAGCATGTCGAATTCCTGCAGCCGTTGCTGGGTGTCGTGCGCCAGTTGCTGGTGGCGCGGCAGCACCATGCCGAGCGCGAACGTGCCGTGCGCACGCTGGAGGTCACTTCCGCCGCACTGGTGGAGCGCACGGCGGCCCTGCAGGTCACGCTCGACAGCATGAGCCAGGGGCTGGCCAAGATCGAGCGCGATGGTACTGTCTCGTTCTACAACCGCCGCATGCTGGAGATGCTCGATCTGCCCGAGGACATGATGGCCGGCCGACCGTCGCACGCCGCGGTCTCCGCCTTCATGGCCGCGCGCGGCGATTTCGGCGAGAACTACCAGCTGGTTGACGCCAACGGCCGCGACTACGTGACCCTGCGCGGACAGGCGTCGGTGCCGGACAAGTACCTGCGCCGAACCCGGGACGGGCGGGTGCTGGAGGTGGGCACGCGCATGCTCGACGACGGCGCGGCCGTCAGGACGATCACCGACGTCACCTCCTACATCGCGGTCCAGGAATCACTGGGCGCGGAGCGCCAGCGCCTGGCCTGGATCCTGGAGGCCACGCGGCCCGGCGTCTGGGAGGTCAACCTGGGCACGGACGAGCTGACGATCAACGATCGCTGGGCGGAGATCCTGGGCTATTCGCGGGACGAGCTGCAACTGCGGCACAACCGCGACTGGGAGTATCTGGCGCACCCGGACGATCTTGTGCGCGCCAACGCGCTGCGCGACCGCCACATCGCCGGTGAGCTGCCCTACTACGAATGCGACTTGCGCCTGCGGCACAAGGAAGGCCACTGGGTCTGGGTCAATGCGCGCGGACGGGTGCACCGGCGCGACGAGGACCAGCGCGCGCTCTTCATGTCGGGCACCCACATCGACATCACCGACCGCGTGGCGGCGCAGGAAGAGGTGCGCGCGCTCAATGCCAGCCTGGAGCAGCGGGTGGAGGAGCGCACCGCGGCGCTGGAGCGATCGATGCGCGACATGGAGGCCGTGTCGTACTCGATCGCGCACGACCTGCGCGCGCCGCTGCGCTCGGTCAACGGGTTCGCCGCGGTGATTGCCGAGGAAGACGAGGCCGGTTTGAGTCCGGGCGCACGCGACATGTTCGGCCGAATCGTCAAGGCCTCGCGCAACATGGGGCAGATGCTGACCGACATGCTCGAAGTGCTGCGGGTGGTGCGGGTGGAGCTGCAGCCGGTGCCTGTGGACATGCGCACGCTGGCACTGGAGGTGGCGGAGAGCCTGTCGCCCCAGTTGCGCAATGCCCGCATCGACATTGGACCGCTGCCACCGGCCATGGGCGACGCGGCGTTGCTGCGTCAGGTGCTGAGCAACCTGCTGGACAACGCGCTGAAGTACTCGTCGCAACAGGCCGAGCCGGTGATCCAGGTCGGCCATGACGCCATCCGCAACGCCTACTACGTCCGCGACAACGGCCTGGGCTTCGACATGGCCCACGCGGGCAAGCTGTTCGGCATGTTCCAGCGGCTGGGCCATGGCGGCGACGTACCGGGCCTGGGCGTGGGGCTGGCCATCGTGGCGCGCATCATCGAGCGGCACAACGGCCGCGTATGGGCCGAGTCCGACGTGGGCCAGGGTGCCACGTTCTGGTTCCGGATTCCTTCACCCGGGCCCGGTGTCGGCTGACACTGTCGGCACCCGCGCCGGCAGCTCGGCCTGCACACAGGTGCCGCTGCCGGGCGTGCTCGTGACGTCCAGGCGCCCGGCGTGCGACTCCACCCGCACCCGCATGCCCATCAGGCCGTGGTGGCCAGCGGGCACGGATTCGGTGTCGAAGCCCAGACCGTCGTCGCGCACGAGCACGCGCACCCAGGTGCCGGTTTGCCCCAGTTCCACCAGCACCTGGCGCGCCTGCGCGTACTTGCGCACATTGGTCAGCGACTCCTGCACCAGGCGGTACACGGTGAGCTCGGCGTCCTTGTCCAGTTCGACCGGCGAGAGGTGCATGTGCACCGGTATGCCCAGCCCGGTGCCCGCGTCCCGGCACAGCATGTCCAGCGCGGGTATCAGGCCCAGCTGGTCGAGCGAGGAGGGACGCAGGTGTTCGACGATGCGCCGCTTCACGGCAATGCCCTCGTTGAGCCGCAACTCGATGCCGGCAAGCCGCTCCAGCGCCGCGGCGGGCACGTCGGGCACGCGACGCAGGCGCGCGATCTCCAGCTTCATCGCGGTGAGCAGGCCGCCCATCTCGTCGTGCAGTTCCCGTGCGACGCGACCGCGCTCGTCCTCGCGCGCATGCACATGGTGGCCGGCCAGATTGCGCAGGGCTGTTGTGCGCAGGGCCACCTGGGTCGTCAGGCGCTCGTGTTCCTGCGCTTCGCGCCGATCGCTTTCGCGCAACTGGCGCAGGAACAGCAGCAGCGCCACCACCGCCAGCAGCACAAGGCCGTGCAGGGCGACGCGGTTGATCAGCAGGGCGTCGTAGAGCGAAACACGGGCCATGGTCTGGATGGCCGCCGCCCGCTCCAGCACGAATTCGAACTCCTGGCGCAACTCGGCATAGCGAAGTCGTCCCTGATCGCCGCTGGCCAGTTCCTGGGCCCGGGCCGCTCGCCCCTGTTCGGCCAGGCGCACCCATTGCTCCAGCGTGGCCGCGCGTGCGTCGATGTGCTGGCCGACATCGCCCAGGGCCAGGGTGCGCTGTGGGTCCAGATCGGTCAGCAGCTGGAATACGCCCTTGCGCACGCTCTCCATCTCGTTGATGGCTTCTCGGTAGTTTTCGAGGTCGCCCGCGTCGGTGCTGTTGATGTAGGCACGCGCTGCGGTTTCGGCGTCGGTCAGCGTCTGCAGCGTGCGCGCGGCCTGCAGGCGTGCATCGGTCAGGGTGATGCCCTGCGCAAGGGTGGAGCGCGAATGCTGGTAGGTGCTTTCGGTGATCGCCATGGTGATCACCGCCAGTGCCACGATGATGGGCATCGCGTAGTGCGTGCGGACCACCCGATTGATGGACGACTTGATCATCACGGCGTTGTAGCACGTGGGCCGAGAGCTTGCCGCTCAGCGCTGGAGGCCGGCAGGCGCGCCTGCACCCGCGTGCCTTCTCCCGGAACCGATGTCACTGCAAAACGGCCGCCGAGCGACTCGATGCGATGCCGCAGGTTCTTCAGACCAAGGGCGGACGCCGAGCCCGCGGGGCCGGCGAACCCCTGGCCGTTGTCGGCAAGTGTCAGCACGAACTCCGTGCCGGTGCTGGTCAGCGACACGTCCACCCGGGTCGCGTGGGCATGCTGCTCGATGTTGGACAGCGCGCCCTGCACCACCGAGAACAGTGCCTGCCGGGCCGCTTCGTCCGCCACCGCCCCTGCCTGCAGCTGCAGCGCAACGGGCACACCGGTCCGCTCTTCGAACTCGAGCGCGCGCTGCTCGATCGCGGCCTGCAGGCCGAGGTGGTGCAGCGCGACGGGCATGAGACTCTCCATCAGGCGCCGCTTCATGTCGATGCCCTGGTCCAGCGTGGCGCCCAGGTGCTGCAGGCGCGTGGCCACGTCCGCCGTCGGCGTCGTCAGTGCGTGGTGCAGGCGAGTCAGGTCGAGCTTGGCGGCGGTCAGCAACGCGCCGAGTTCGTCGTGCAGCGCACGCGCGAGCCCGCTGCGTTCGTCGTCGCGCAATTCCTGCAGGCTCAGGTTGAGCCGGGCAAGCTCCCCGGTGCGCAGGCGCACCTGCTGCTCCAGCAGATCGCGCTCGGTTTGCAACTGGCGCGCGTGATCGAGCTGACTGGCCTGCAGCGCTGCGTTCTTGCGCAGGAAAAAGATGTAGGCCAGAAGGCTGAGCAGGGTGAGCGCGTGCACGCCTACCCGGCCCGCGCCCAGGATACGGAGGATGTCAGCGCGTTCTCCCGCGACGCGGCGCTCCTCGGTGAGCAGCAGCACGTCGGCAATGCGGCGCGCGCTCTCCATCTTCTCGCGCCCGATGTCGGTCAGCAGCAGGCCTTTCCAGCTGTCGTGCAGCCCCTCGTTGTACAGCGAGATGGTCTCCGACACTTCGGACGCCTTCTCCAGCACGCGTTGCTCGAGCGCATCCACCAACCCCAGGAGTTCGGGGTCGCTGCGGTGGTGTTCGCGCAGCCGGCTGATGGCATGCGCCATGTCGGTCTCCGCTGCCGTGTAGGGAGCCAGGTACTGCGCGCGGCCGGTGAGCAGGTAGCCGCGCTGGGCGGTTTCGACGTCGAGCAGGCGGCGCATCACGGTCTGCACCGCGGTGCGTGCGTTGTCGCGCCCACCCATGCTGAACAGCGAGTCCAGCGCACGCTGGTAGGTCCATTCCGATCCCGCAAAGACCGCGAGCGCCAGCAGCATTGCCAGCACAGTCGCCAGTGGCGTTCCCCACTGTGCGTTGCGCCAGGGCTGTGCGAAGGACATCGGCGGGCGTTGCCAGGCCTATTGAAGATCACCCGGCGCGGTGACCGAGCCGTCGGCGATGCGCTCGCAGTAGGTGATCAGGTCCTCAAGCTCGCAGGATTTGTCGAACACGCGATCGGCGCCCAGTGCCGCACAGCGCCGGCGGATGTCGGCGGTCGCGTAGTTCGTGAGCACCACCTTGTGCGCCGGCAGATGGGCGTCCTGCGCGGCCTTGAGCACGCCCAGTCCCGAGCCGGCCAGCAGGAAGATGTCGACGATCATGAGATCAAAACGGTCGCCGCTTCCGAGCCACTGCACGGCGGTGGACTCGTCGCGCGCGTGGCCGACCACCTCGACGTGGGCCAGTTCCTCGAGCGTGGAAACGAGGTTCTCGTAGATGACCTTGTTGTCCTCGACGATGAAAGTTCGGAGCGGCGACATGTGCGGGCGGGAAGTGGGCGAGGCATGGAGTGGCGGGACACGAATGCAACCATCATGCTGCGTTCGTGTGTGTTTGTATCACCGGCGACACCTCGTGATCTGTAGGCCATGTCCTACACGGACCGAAGTCCGTGAAGTTCGGCCGCAAGCCGGTGTCAGCGCACGACGATGTCGTTGCGAACGCTCTTCACGCCCTCCGTGGTTCTGGCCAGGCTCTCCGCGGTACTGCGCTCGGCAGCGGACTTGGCAAAGCCGGAAAGCTGCACCGTGCCGTTGAGGGTCTCGACATTGAGCGAGGTGGCGCTGACGACCGGGTCCTTGGCAAAGCGGGCCTTCACGCGGGTGGTGAGGGTGGTGTCGTCGATGTAGGCGCCCACGGTCTGCTGATCGCGGGCCACGGCGCAGCCGGTGACCTGGACGACAGCGAGGGCCGCGGCGGCGGCGAGTACGGCATGGGTGAGTTTCATGGAAATCTCCTCGGGGGACAGTGGTGGGTATGACTGCCCGGCAGGCGGACCTTCGGATTGAAAGTCCGCGCGCGCAGGGCAGGGGTGGTCATTCGAAGCGGGATATCAGAGCCGGGTATCAGCCCTTGGATTCGACCGTCAGGCGGTTTTCCACGCGCTGAACGCCTTCCACGGCGGAGGCCAGCATGGTGGCGCGGTCGCGGGACGCGGCATCGGGGGCCGTGCCCTTGAGCTCGACCATGCCGTTGCTCGTGTCCACGTCGATCTTCAGCGCGCTGAGCTGTGCGTCGCCTGCCAGCGCGGCGTTGACCTTGGCGGTGATCGCCATGTCGGCGGCGCCGGAGGCCATGCGCTCGCCCGTCTCGCTCAGCGTGTCGGCGGCGCTGCTGCCCGCGGCCTTGAGGTCCTGTGCGGCGTCCCGGGTGTCGGCGCGCAACTCGGTGCCTGCGTCCTTCGTGCTTTCAACCGCGCCGTCGAGTCGCTGGCCCACGGTGGCATCTTCCTGCTGACCGCAGGCCATGATGAGGGTGGATGCCAGAGCGGCGGCAGCAAGGGCGGTGTATCGGGTGGTGCGTTTCATGATGAATTCCTTTCAGGTCGCCGGGCTGTGCCGGCGGATGGGTGGATAACGGGTGGGTGTGGCTCAGTGCCGCTTCTGCTTCTTGTCCGGGCTGCTGTCGAACCAGTCGTCGCCGACGCGGCGCTCCCATTCGGCCACCTGGCGTTCGGCTTCGTCCTTGGCACAGCCGTAGCGTTCCTGGATCTTGCCGGCGAGCTGTTCGCGCCGGCCGGCCACGACGTCGAGGTCGTCGTCCGTGAGCTTGCCCCACTGTTCGATCATCTTGCCCTTGGCTTGCTTCCAGTTGCCTTCAATGCGATCCCAGTTCATGTGTGACTCCTTCAATGGTGGTTGCGGAACCGGCCGGGAAGCCGGTGGCGGCCTGGACGCGGTGGGCGTCGTGCCGTGAAGTCACTGTAGGAAACGCGGGCCGCATGCGATGTCGGGCGTGCCGCCATGCGCTTGTAGGACATCGCCGATGCGCGTGGCGGTCTTGTAGGAGCTGTCTGACGGTCAGCCCGAGCCGGGCCTGTTAAATTGCAGCCGCACCATCCCATGCGCATCTCAAGGACACCATGATCAAGGTAGGCATCGTCGACGACCACGCCATCGTGCGATCCGGCTTGCGCCAGTTCCTCGGCGAACATGTCGACCTGAAGGTGACCGGCGAGGCCAACAACGGGCGCGAGGCACTCGAACTGGCGCGCGGCGGCGAGGTCGACGTGCTGCTGATGGACATCTCGATGCCTGACCACGGCGGCGTGGATGCGCTGCAGGCGATCAAGGCGCGCTTCCCCGATCTGCCGGTGCTCATCCTCAGCGGTTTTCCGGAAGCGCAGTACGCCACCATCCTGCTGCGCAACGGCGCCAGTGGTTACCTCAACAAGGAGTGCGCGCCGGAGGAAATCGTCACCGCCATCCGCACCGTGGCGCGCGGGCGGCGCTACATCAGCCCGGCGGTGGCCGAGCTGCTGGCCGACAACGCGGTGGGTGACGCCGAACGCGCACCGCACGAGCTGCTGTCCGAGCGCGAGCTGCAGGTATTCCTGCGCCTGGCCCAGGGTGAGACCATCGGGCACATGGCCGAGGCCATGTTCCTGAGCGTCAAGACCGTGAGCACCTACCGCACGCGCGTGCTCGAGAAACTCAAGCTCACCAGCAACAGCGAGCTCACCTACTACGCGCTGAAGAACGGCCTCATCCAGTGAGGCTCCCAGCGGCGCGGCGCCCCCGGTGCTGGCGCCGGGTTGTCGGCTTTTTCCTACGCACGCGCGGGGCGTGGGCTTGCAGCGTTGTTGAACGGGCCTCCCTACAGTGAAGTCATCACAACGGCGGTCGTTGTGAACTCACCAGCGGGTCGGATCACCGACCTCTTACAGGAGCCCACCATGTTGCACTACGCTGTGGTTTTTTTCGTCATTGCACTGATCGCTGCCGTCCTGGGTTTCGGCGGCATCGCTGCCAGCGCGGCCGGCATCGCCCAGGTGCTGTTCGTGATTTTCCTGGTACTGGCACTCGTCTCGGTCGTCTTCGGCCTGATCCGCAAGCGCTGAGGTCGCAGCGGTGCATGAGTCGATCGTGCTGCTGGTGGCCCGCAGCGGGCCACGGCGCGACGCCTTGCGCCGCTGCGTGCGGGAGTGCGCCCCGGACTGCCGCATCGAGCAGGCCGAAACCTACCTGGAGGCCATGGCGCAGGCCACGCACATGCCCGTGCACCTGCTCATCCTCGATCTTGAGCTGAACAGCGTGCTGGTGCCTGCCTTCGAACGCTTTCTTGCCCAAGCCGCGCCCCAGGCCCGCCTGCACGTGTTCGACGACTCGAACGACATGCTCGAACCCACCGAGCCGACGGAAGTGGATCACGCCGACGCGCCGGCGATGGAGCAGCTCGCGGCCATGCTGCGCAGCCACACCCGGGACGGGTCGTCATAATATGAAATTCGATGGGATTTCATTGACATTCATATCAATTCGAATATAATAGCCGGCTCACTTCATCTTCAACCCCGTGTGCACCTCGTGCCCCGGAGTCAGGGAAGTCCCGGCGCAGTCCGGGTGTCTGCGGACAGCTTTCTGTTGGTGCCCCTTCTGTGGCGCCTGCTCCACCGGTCGCCGTGCGCCAGCCGATCCCGTACCCCATTCCCCCATTCACAGACCCGCCCGGCAGCGACCGGGCACTCCTTTTTGTCTGAGGCGTTGCGGTGATCGGCTTTCCTGTCAGGAGGGCAGACCCGCATGTGTGGAATCGCAGGAGAAATCCGGTTTGACGGCGCAGCCGTCGACGTCGAGGCGCTGGCGCGCATGATCCAGCAGCAGCGCCCGCGCGGCCCCGATGGGCAGGGTCTGCAGGTGAGCGACCGCTTCGGCTTCGGCCACCGCCGACTGAAGATCATGGACCTGTCAGACGCGGCGCAGCAGCCCATGTTCGACCCCACCCTGGGCGCCGGCATCGTGTTCAACGGAGCGGTCTACAACCACGCCGAGCTGCGCAAGGAGCTCGAGGCCAAGGGCTACCACTTCCATTCCACCGGCGACACCGAGGTGCTGCTCAAGGCCTGGCACGCCTGGGGGCCGGACTTCGTGAAGCGGCTCAACGGCATGTTTGCATTTGCCATCTGGGAGCGTGACAGTGGTCGCGTGCTGCTCGGGCGCGACCGCCTGGGCATCAAGCCGCTGTACCTCGCACCCATCGCGGGCGGCCTGCGTTTCGCTTCCACGCTGCCCGCGCTGCTTGCGGCCGGTGGCGTCGACACCGCGATCGACCCGGTAGGCCTGCACCACTATCTCTCGCTGCACGCGATCGTGCCGCCACCCCACACCCTCCTGCGCGGTGTGCGCAAGCTCGCGCCCGGCACCTTGATGCAGATCGAGGCCGACGGCGCGACCACCGAACACGGCTTCTGGTCGCTGAGCTACGAACGCGACGCTGCGGATGAGGCGCGCTCGTTCGACGACTGGCGCGAAATCCTGCTTGACGGCCTGCGCGCGGCCGTCAAGCGCCGCCTGGTGGCCGACGTGCCGGTGGGCGCGCTGCTCTCGGGCGGCGTGGACTCCAGCCTCATCGTCGGCCTCATGGTCGAGGCCGGCGTGCGCGACCTGCGAACCTACAACGTGGGCTTCGAGGACGTGGGCGGCGAGAAGGGCAACGAGTTCGAGTACGCCGACATCGTCGCGCAGCGCTTCGGCACCACGCACGAGCGCATCTTCGTGCCCGAGGCCGAGCTGCTGAACCGCCTGCCCGAGGCCATCGCCGCCATGAGCGAACCCATGGTCAGCCACGACTGCATCGGCTTCTACCTGCTGTCCGAGGCGGTGTCGCGCCACAGCAAGGTGGTGCAGAGTGGGCAGGGCGCCGACGAGGTGTTCGGCGGCTACCACTGGTACCCCAGGCTGCAGGGCAGCACGGACCCGGTGGCCGATTACCTGGCCGCCTTCCGCGACCGCGACCACACCGAAATGGGCGAGCTGCTGCAGGCACCCTGGCTCGGCAGGGACCACACCGCGGACTACGTGGCGCAGCGCCTCACCGCGCCCGGCGCGAGCGACCCGGTGGACCAGGCGCTGCGGCTGGACACCACCGTCATGCTGGTGGACGACCCGGTCAAGCGCGTGGACAACATGACCATGGCCTTCGGCCTGGAGGCGCGCGTGCCCTTCCTGGACCACGAGCTGGTCGAACTGGCCGCGCGCATTCCCGCGCGCCACAAGCTCGCGGGCGGCGGCAAGGGCATCCTGAAGGAGGCCGCGCGCCGCGTGATCCCGTCCGAGGTGATCGATCGGCCCAAGGGCTACTTCCCCGTGCCCGCGCTCAAGCATCTCAAGGGCGCGGTGCTGGAGAACGTGCGCGACGCGCTCCACAGCCGCGCCGCGCGCGAACGCGGTCTGTTCCAGCCGGCCTACGTGCAGCGCCTGCTGGACGACCCGTCGGCGCACATCACGCCGCTGCGCGGCTCCAAGCTCTGGCAGCTCGGCCTGCTGGAGATCTGGCTGCAAACCCACCTGCATTGAAGGAGAGCAACGATGCAACGCAAACACGCACAGCAAGCGCAAAGGGCCCTGCGGCTGGGCCGCGAAGCCATGCCGCAGGCCGAGCATCCGCGCGGCCACACCTTGCCGCGCGGTAACGTCATCGCCACCTGCGGCTGGGGCCGGCTGGTGGCCGGCCACACCTTTGCCGATCCGGCCGACATCGCCGCCGCCCTGCTGGAGGAACAGCCCGGTCAGCGCGACATCGCCTTCTATGTGGACAAGCCGCACGTGGTGGTGTCGCACGCGCCGCAGCAGCTCTTCGTCGACCCGTCGGAGACGTTCCGGCTCGCGCTCAACAACTACACGCCCGCTCGCGCGGCGCGGCGCGGCTTCACGGTGCGGCGTCTGCGCTCGCGCGCCGACGTGGCCGCCGTCAACGCCATCTACCGCGCGCGCCGCATGGTGCCGGTGGACCCGGCCCTGGTCTGGGGCCAGCGCGCCGAGCGCCAGGTGGTCTATGCCCTGGCCGAAGACCGCGACACGGGCGAGGTGCTTGGCGTGGCCATGGGGCTGGACCATGCCGAGGCGTTTGCCGACCCCGAACCCGGATCGAGCCTGTGGGCGCTGGCGGTATCGCCACAGGCCAGCCACCCGGGCATCGGCGAAGCCCTCACGCGCTACCTGGCCGAACACTTCCAGGCACGCGGCCGTGCGTTCATGGACGTGTCCGTGCTGCACGACAACGCCTCGGCCATCGCGCTGTACCAGAAGCTCGGCTTCCAGCACATCCCGGTGTTCGCGGTGAAGCGGCGCAACGCGATCAACGAGCCGCTGTTCACCGGTGGGGCAGGCAGTGGCGACGGCCTCAACCCCTACGCCCGCATCATCGTGGACGAGGCGCGCCGCCGGGGCATCCGTGTGGAGGTGATCGACGCGGAAAACGGCTACTTCAAGCTCAGCCTCGGCGGGCGCAGCGTGGTCTGCCGCGAATCGCTTTCGGAACTCACCAGCGCGGTGGCCATGAGCCGCTGCGCGGACAAGCGCGTCACCGTGCGCCTGCTGGCGCAGGCGGGGCTGCAGGTGCCGCGGCAGACCCTGGCCGGTGATGCCGAACACAACGCCGCCTTCCTGCGCGAGCAGGGCGCCATCGTGGTCAAGCCGGTCGACGGTGAACAGGGCAAGGGCATCGCGGTCAACCTCACCTCCACAGACGACATGGAGGCCGCGATCGAGAACGCCAGCCACTTCGGCGAGCGTGTGCTGCTGGAGCAGTACTGCGAAGGGCAGGATTTGCGCATCGTGGTCATCAACCACCAGGTCGTGGCCGCCGCCATCCGCAAGCCCGCCACCGTGGTGGGCGATGGCCAGTCCAGCATCGCGCAGCTGATCGACAAGCAGAGCCGGCGCCGCGCGGCCGCCACGGGGGGCGAGTCGCGCATCCCGGTCGATGGCGAGACGCGCCGCTGCATCGGCCTGCAGGGCCATGCACTGGACGACGTGTTGCCCTTCGGCCAGTCGCTGGCCGTGCGCAAGACCGCCAACCTGCACACGGGCGGCACCATCCACGATGTCACCGATCAGTTGCACCCCGCACTGAAGAACGCTGCCGAACACGCCAGCCGCGTGCTCGACGTGCCCGTGACCGGGCTCGACTTCCTGGTGCCCGCGGTCGACGGGCCCGAGCACGTGATCATCGAAGCCAACGAACGGCCCGGCCTGGCCAACCACGAACCCCAGCCCACGGCACAGCGCTTCGTCGACCTGCTGTTCCCCGGCTCAACGCTTGAAGAGACCCACACATGACCAAGACCCCCGCCACGGCGGCCACGCCCGCCCTGCCACCGATCGACTACGCGTTTCTCGAAGAGACGATGCTGCAGCTGCTGGCCATTCCCAGCCCGGTGGGCCTGACCGACGCCGTGGTGCGCTACACGGCGAGCCGGCTCGACACCATCGGCATTCCCTACGAGATCACGCGCCGCGGCGCCATCCGCGCCACGCTCAAGGGACGCGAGGCGCGCCCGGCGCGCGCCATCGTCGCGCACCTGGACACGCTGGGCGCGATGGTGCGCGAGCTCAAGGACAACGGGCGCATCGGCATCGTGCCCATCGGCAGCTGGTCCTCGCGGTTTGCCGAAGGTGGTCGCCTCACGGTGTTCACCGACACGCAGCAGCTGCGTGGCACCTGCCTGCCGCTCAAGACCTCGGGCCACGCCTACGGCGGTGAGATCGACACCCAGCCGTCCAGCTGGGACCACGTGGAGGTGCGCGTGGACCTGCCCGCGCACAGCGCGCGGGACCTGACGGACGCGGGCGTCCACGTCGGTGACTGGATCGCCTTCGATCCGCAGCCCGAGGTGCAGGTCGACGGGTACATCAACTCGCGCTACCTGGACGACAAGGCGGCGGTGGCCGTGCTGCTCGCCGCCTGCAAGGCCATCGTCGACAGCGGGCGAAAACTGCCGGTGGACGCGCACCCGCTGTTCACCATCACCGAGGAGGTGGGATCCGGTTCGTCGGCGGCGCTGCATGGCGACATCGCCGAAATGGTGAGCCTGGACATCGCGATTGCCGCGCCCGGTCAGAACACCGACGAGCGCGCTGCCACCATCTGCATGCAGGACATGGCCGGCCCGTTCGACTACCACCTCACGCACAAGTTGATCGAACTGGCGCGCATGCATGGCATCGCGCACCGGCGCGACGTATTCCGCTTCTACCGCTCCGACTCCGCCGCCGCGGTGGAGGCCGGCAACGACATCCGCACCGCGCTGATCGGTTTCGGCGCCGACGCCTCGCACGCCCAGGAGCGCACGCACCGCGATTCGCTGCAGGCCCTGGCCGAGCTCAGCGTGGCCTACCTGCTGTCCGACCCGGTGGCCCGACGCGACCGCAAGTCCATGGGCTCGCTCGAAGGCTTCACCGAGCAGCTCAAGCCCGGGGAGATGCAGGTCTCGCCCACCGCGCTGCCCGATCCGCAGGAATTCCTTGAGGCTGACGGCACGGTGTCGTCAGAGAGCAGCTAGCGCGACTCCTCGCGCCACAACGGCCACAAGGCCCACAGTCCCAGCGCCGGCCCGATGGCGAGCCAGGGCAGCAGCGCGCCCAGCGGGACATGTTCGGCCAGCGCCACGAACAGCAGGATGCTCGCGATCGAGATGCCGAAGCCGATGCTGTTGGTGAGCGTGAGCACGCTGCCCACCGCCTGCGGCGGCGCGTTGCGCGCGGTCAGCGTGGAGAACTGCGGCGAGTCGCCCGAGACGGTGATGCCCCAGAGCACCAGCCAGCCGTAGAACAGCAGGTCGCCCGCGTCGATCATCCAGAACGCGGCCAGGCAGCACAGGCCGCTGGTGGCCAGCTGCGTGCCGGCCACGCGCGCGCTGCCCCAGCGCTGGGCCACCCAGCCGCCGCCGGCGCAACCGATCACGCCCGCGCCGAGCACCGCGAACGCCGCCCACGACAGGCCGGTGCCGTGCAGGCGCGTGGCCAGCACCAGCGGCACCATCACCCACATGGTGTAGAGCTCCCACATGTGGCCGAAATAGCCCAGCACCGAACTGCGCACGCGCGCATCGGTCCACAGCGTGGCCAGGGCGCGCCACTGAAGTACTGAAACCCGCGCCTGCGCGTGGGGCGGGTCGGTGGTGCCGAAGAACAGCAACAGGCCCCCGGCCGCGGCCAGCGCGGCCACGCCCAGCATCAGCGTGGGCCAGGGCAGGGCGCCGCTGAGCGCGCGCAGCGCATGCGCGCTGGCCGAGCCCAGCACCAGCGCGCCAATCAGCAAGCCGAGCGCACCACCGAGGCCACGCGTGTACCACTGCGCCGCGATCTTCATGCCCACCGGGTAGATGCCCGCGAGAAAGAAGCCGGTGGCGAAACGCCAGATCAACAGGGCGCTGTAGTCGCGCACCATCCACCATGCGCCCACGGTGCAGGCCGCGCCCGCGAGCGCACAGACCAGGAACACGCGGCGCGGCGCGAAGCGGTCGGCGATCGCCAGCAGCGCGAACACCAGCGTGCCCAGGATGAAGCCGAACTGCAGCGACGAGGTCAGCGTACCGACCGCGCTGGTGGGCCAGCCCAGTTCGCGCTGCAGGTCGGGCATGACGGCATTGACCGCGAACCACAGCGAGGTGCCCATGAACTGGGCCAGCACCAGCACCGGCAAGACATGGCGGGGGACTCGGTCATTGGTGGTCATAAAGGTCTCAGTCGGTTTTCTGCGGCGCGCGGGACCAACGGGGGCTGGGTCCCAGGCGCCTCAAGGGTCCGGCTCCGCCGGCCCGAGAGGTGGTCCCCCCTCCCCGCCGAAGGCGCCAGAGAGGGGGGAAGCCGCGTCAGCGGCGCAGGGGGGTGTTCACCCATGTCAGCGCCGCAGCTGCGTGAAGGCCTCGAATTCCCAGCTGCGCATCGCCAGCACCAGGGTGTAGCCCTCGCGGTCGTTGTCACCGAGCTTCTGGTCGGTCTGGTGCTGCTGCGCAAAGTCCTGCGCCACGCGCTGCAGGCGCTCCAGAAACGCCGGCGCCAGCGTGCGGCTGACCGAGCCATGCACCAGCATCACGCCCTCGCCACTGCCGTCGAAACCGCCCGCGAAATAGTCCAGCAGGGCGTGCTCGCGGAAGTAGTTCATCACCGGGCCGTGGGGGCGCCAGCGGAAGGTCTTGGCCAGCTTGAGCCGGTAGCGGTTGAGCGGGCGCAGCTCGATGATGCCGATGCGGTCGAGCTGCGCCAGGTACTTCACGCACTCGGCCTCGCTCAGGCGGTAGCGCGAGGTGATCTGCTCCAGCGTCCACTGGCTGAGCACGCAGATGGCCACCAGCAGCAGCTTCTTGTCGGCCACCACCGCGCGTTCCTGCTCCTGCGTCATCTCGCGCAGCAGCGGCTGGGTGTCGGCCACGCGGCGCGCCAGATCGGCAAAGTCCAGCTTGAGCGCGCGGCAGATCTCGTCCACCCGCGAGAGCGACATGTCGCCCCTGGCCAGCATGCGCTTGACGCTGGACTCCGCCATGCCCAGGGCCCGGGCCAGGTCGGCATAAGTCATCTGCGCGGACTTGAGTTCCTTCTTGAGCGCGAGGACGAGGTCGCTGGTGGTGCTCATGGGTTGTCGGGTATCGGCATGCGGTACCGTGGGTTCGGGGTGGCTCGACTGTATCGGAAGGGGAGACTTTCTGGCGGGGCACGCACCACACTGCGGCGTGCGGCAGAATCCGCCGCAACAACGCCACAGGAGGAGACTGCATGAGCCACACCGCCACCACAGAGCCCGACGCGGCCGCCACGCCCGCTGCGTCTGCCCACGAAGGCGGGCAGTTCGCCTTGCTGGGCCAGCGCCGCTTCGCGCCGTTCTTCTGGACGCAGTTCCTCGGCGCGGCGAACGACAACCTGTTCAAGTTCGCCTTCACCGTGCTCGTCACCTACCAGCTGCAGGTGAGCTGGCTGCCCCCGGAGCTGGCCGGGCTGGTGATCGGCGCGCTGTTCATCCTGCCCTTCCTGCTGTTCTCCGCCACCAGCGGGCAGCTCGCCGACAAGCTGGACCGCCGCCTGCTGATCGTGTGGCTCAAGCGCGCGGAGGTGCTCATCATGGCGCTGGCGGCCTGGGCCTTCTTCGTGCAGAACATCCCGCTGCTGCTGGCCAGCATCTTCCTCATGGGCCTGCAGTCCACCGTGTTCGGGCCGGTCAAGTTCGCCTACCTGCCGCAGCACCTGAACGAGCGTGAGCTCACCGGCGGCAACGGCGTGGTGGAGATGGGCACCTTCGTGGCCATCCTGCTGGGCAACGTGGCCGGCGGACTGATCATCGCCGTGCCCGAGATCGGCGCGCACCATGTGGGCTTCACCTGCGTGGGCCTGGCGGTGCTGGGCCGGTGGACCGCCCACCACATTCCGGTGTCGCCGGCGATGGACCCGGGCCTGCGGATCAACTGGAACCCGGTCACCGAAACCTGGCGCAACCTCCGGCTCGCCTACGGCAACACGGTGGTGTTCCGCTCGGTGCTCGGCATCAGCTGGATGTGGTTCTTCGGGGCCGTCTTCCTGAGCATGTTCCCGGCCTTCGCCAAGGACGTGCTGCACGGCGACGAGCAGGTGGCCTCGCTGCTGCTGGTGGTGTTCTCCGTCGGCATCGCCACCGGCTCGCTGCTGTGCGAGGTGCTCTCGCGCCGGCATGTGGAGATCGGCCTGGTGCCGCTGGGCGCGATCGGCATGAGCGTGTTTTCCATCGACCTGTTCTTCGCCACCCGCGGCCTGCCGCCCGCCAGCGGCCTGGGCCTGCAGGCCTTCGTGGCGGACGCGGCGCACTGGCGCGTGCTGGCCGACCTGGCCCTGCTCAGCCTGTTCGCAGGCCTGTACAGCGTGCCCATGTACGCGCTGATCCAGATGCGCAGCCAGCCCACGCACCGCGCGCGCATCATCGCGGCCAACAACATCCTCAACGCGCTGTTCATGGTGGCCAGCGCGGTCATCGCGGGGGCTCTGCTCCAGGCCGGTTTCACCATTCCGCAGATGTTCCTGCTGGTGGGCCTGGCCAACGCGGTGGTGGCGTTCTACATCTTCATGCTGGTGCCCGAGTACCTGCTGCGCTTCATCGCCTGGGTGGCCTCGCGCTGCGTCTACCGCTTCAAGGTCACGGGCGACGCGCACATCCCCACCGAGGGCGCGGCCGTGATCGTCTGCAACCACGTGAGTTTTGTCGACGCGGTGCTGCTCATGGCCGCCAGCCCGCGCCCGATCCGCTTCATCATGGACCACCGCATCTTCCGCGTGCCGGTGCTGGGCGCGCTGTTCCGCCTGGCCAAGGCCATTCCCGTGGCGCCGCAGAAGGAAGACCCGGCCGCCTACGAGGCCGCATTCGCCGCCGCCGCCGCGGTGCTGCGCGAAGGCGAGCTGCTGGCGATCTTCCCCGAGGGCGCCATCACCGCCGACGGCACGCTGCAGCCCTTCAAGGGCGGCGTGATGAAGATCCTCGAACGCGCCGAAGCCGACGGCCTGCAGGTGCCGGTGATCCCGATGGCGCTGACCAACCTCTGGGGTTCGTTCTTCAGCCGGGTCGAGGTTCGCAACGGCGAGAAGACCGCGATGGTGCGGCCGTTCCGGCGCGGGCTGTTCAACCGGGTCGGGCTCAACGTGGGCGAGCCGCTGGCGCCGTCGGCGGTGACGCCGGATGCTCTGCACGGGCGGGTGGCGCAGTTGCTGCGTTGAGCGCGCGCCGGGGCTTCCGCTCTGGCTTTAGGTATCATTTTTTGATACCTATGAGACCCATCCTCGATACAGGTCCAGGTTTCTGGGTCTTTCGGCGCGGCCTGGGGCCACCATCGCGGCTCCTCAACAACCCCGAAGGGTTTTGCACATGGCCTCGAACCGTTCTCCCCTCATCGTGATGCGCGACACCCGTGCCTGGCAGTTGCAGGTCTGGGTGTCGTTCGGTATCGCCGTCTTCCTGTGCGCCACCGGGCTGGCCTACCTGCCCGGGCAGGCGCTGGACCGCGCATTCATGGTGATGGGCTATGTGTTCTGTCTGTCCACGGTGTTCGTGCTCTCCAAGGCGGTGCGCGACGGCCAGAAGGCGTCGCTCGGCGGGGAGGCTGAAACGCCGATGTGGCGGCTGGTGGTCTGGGGTGGTTTCGCCGTCGCCATGGGCCTGACGGGCTGGGGCCTGCTGCGCATGGAGATCAACGACACCTACCGCGCCTACCTGGGCGTGAGCTGGCTCTACCTGGTCACGTCGGCGTTCACGCTGGCCAAGACCCTGCGCGACCGCCACGAAGCCGACCTGAGCGAGGCCCAGGTGCGTGGCGAGATGCTGGGCCGCCAGCAGGCAATGCAGGAACGCGTTGCTGCCCAGGCCGAATGAGCGCAGACCTCTTCCCTTCTGTCCCTTTCAAGTCGGAGTCATTCATGAACACGTTCAAGTGGAAATCGGTGTCGCTCGTGGCCGGCCTGTGCCTGGCCCTGTCGGTGGCCAGCGCGCCCGCCAGGGCGCAAAGCGAGGCGTCGGCCGCCGTGTCCCTGCTGCCGGTGGCCTCCGTGGTGGCCACGGCCTCGGTGGGCGCGGCGGCGGTCAGCGCCGTGCCGGTGGCCTTGTCCACGGCCGGCGCGGTGCTGGTGGTGAAGGCGGTGGAGAGCACCGCGCGCGGCACGGTCTATGTGCTGGAGCGCGCCTCCGACGGCGCCCGCGCCAGCGTGGAGGTGGTCGGGCGCGCCGCGTCGGGTGTGGTGGTCGGTGTGGGCACGGTGGTGGCGGTGAGCGTCATCGGCACCGGCGTGCTGCTGTCGGCGGCGGGCGAGGTGCTGGCTTTCATCCCCAATGAGCTGGGCCGCGCCCTGCTGCACAACGAGCGGGTGACGCAATGAGCCGCGCGATGAAACGGATGGCTTGCGGCCTGGCCCTGGCGCTGGGGCTTCTGGGCGCCGCCCACGCCGGGCGCTCCTGCGAACAGAAGCCACTGACAGCCCAGGGCATCGAACAGGGCATGGCGCTGGCGCAGCGCACCGCGCAGGCGCTGGACGCCGAACATGCCCGCAGCGGCGCGCGCGTGGTGGTGCTGGCGCGCGCCGGGCAGGACCTGAGCAAGTACCAGCTGCGCTACTCGCACCTGGGTTGGGCCTACAAGACCGCCGAAGGGCCGTGGCGCGTGCTGCACAAGCTCAACCAGTGCGGCACGGCGACGGCAGACCTGTACCGGCAGGGGCTGGGCGAATTTTTCCTGGATGACCTCTGGCGCCACGAGGCTGCGTGGGCGGTGCCGGCGCCGGCGCTGCAGGCGCCGCTGCTCGCGCTGCTGTCCGACCCGCGCCGTGCCGTGGCGCTGCACGAGAAGCCGTACAACCTGGTGAGCTACCCCTGGAGCCAGCGCTACCAGCAGTCCAACCAGTGGGCAATCGAGACGCTGGCCATGGTGGCCGAGCCGGGCGTGACGACGCGCGAGCAGGCCCAGGCCTGGCTGCGCTTCAAGGCCTACCAGCCGACCACGCTGCGGCTCGGTGCGTTCACCCGGCTGGGCGCGCGTGCCGGCACCGCCAACGTGGCCTTCGACGATCACCCGAACGAGAAGCGATTCTCGGACCGCATCGAGACCGTGACGGTGGACTCGGTGTTTCACTGGTTCACGCGCAGCGGCATGGCGTCGGCGCCGCAGGCGCTGGCACTGTGATCCGGCACCGTCTTTATTCGTTTCAATATTCCTGGAGGGCCTGAACATGGGCAAGGCATTGCGATGGTCGGAGAAATGGTTTCGCCGCGGGCTGTGGCTGGTGGCGTTCGTGTTCGCATGGTTCCTGGTGGGACTGGGCAGCACCATCGTGGGCGATCTGCCCCAGGTGGAACAGGAACGCACGCTTGACGACTTTCTGGACCCGCAGCGCGCGCCGCAGCTGCGGCAGACCATCGATGCCGCGCAGCGCGCGGCCCGGGACGCGCAGGACGCGCTGGACCAGGCGCAGTTGCGCCACCGCACCGCGCAAGCCAACCACCGCGCCGCGCGCGACACCTTCAGCAACTGGCTGGCCACGCGCAACGCCACGCAGCGGCCCGAGCAGGACCCGGAACTGATCGAGCGCACGCGGCAACTGGAGGGCTACCGCGGCAGCGAGCGCGAGGCGCTTGCGGCGGTGGAGGCGCAACAGCAGGCGGCGCTCAACGCGCGGCAGGCGCAACAGCGCGCCCAGGCCGAGCTGGCGCAGATGCAGGAGGGCGCGCGCCAGTCGTTTGAGTCCGCCATGCGCGCGCAGGCGTTGCGCGTGTTCCTCTACCGCCTGGCGCTCACGCTGCCCTTGCTGGTGGCGGCGGGCTGGCTGTTCGCGAAACAGCGCAGGAGCACGTACTGGCCCTTCGTGTGGGGCTTCATCTTCTTCGCGCTGTTCGCGTTCTTCGTCGAGCTCGTGCCCTACCTGCCGAGCTACGGGGGCTACGTGCGCTACATCGTCGGCATCGTGATCACGGTGATCGGCGGGCGCTACGCGATCCAGGCGCTGCAGCGCTACCTGGAGCGCCAGCAACAGGCCGAAACCCTGCCCGACCGGCAGCGCCGCCAGGAACTGGACTACGACCTGGCGCAGACCCGTCTGGCCAAGGGCGTGTGCCCGGGCTGCGAGCGCACGGTGGACCTGAAGGACCCGAAGAACGATTTCTGCCCGCACTGCGGGATGGGCCTGCACAACCGCTGCGGCGCCTGCCAGGCGCGCAAGAGCGCGTTCGCGCGCTACTGCTATGCGTGCGGCGAGCCCGCAGCTCGAACGGACGCTGCCGGGGCGCCAACGGTCTGAGCGCCGCTTTCTCTGAGGCGGGCGGGAACCATGGCGGGTGCGCCCCGCTCTACGATCTGCCTTCCGCAGAGAAGGCGCACCCTTCCCCATCTGCCATCACCCCATGTTCTCCCGTCGTCTCTTCCTCGAATCCACGTCCCTGAGCGCGGTGTCCGCCGCGCTGCTGTCGCTCAGTACCACGGTGCCCGCCGTCCACGCCGCCGGCAAAGCGCAGCGCCTGCCGGTGCTGTTCATCGGCCACGGCAGCCCCATGAACGCGATCTCGGACAACCGGTTCACCCGCGAACTCGCGGCCTGGGGCAAGCGCCTGCCCGCACCGCGCGCGATCCTGGTCGTCTCGGCCCACTGGCTCACCAGCGGTGCCACAGGCGTGACGGTGAACGAGAAGCCGCCGACGATCCACGACTTTGGCGGCTTCCCGCGCCAGCTGCACGAGATGCAGTACCCGGCCAAGGGCCACCCCGAACTGGCGCGCGCCGCAGCAAAGTTGATCCGCAGCAACCCCAGCGTGCCCACGACCGAATGGGGGCTGGACCACGGCACCTGGACGGTGCTGCACCACCTGTTTCCGAAAGCGGACGTGCCGGTGTTCCAGGTCTCGATCGATTACGACAAGCCGGCCGATTTCCACTACACCCTGGGCCGCGAGCTGCAGG
Organism: Hydrogenophaga sp.; assembly: GCF_025699295.1. Taxonomy (GTDB): domain Bacteria; phylum Pseudomonadota; class Gammaproteobacteria; order Burkholderiales; family Burkholderiaceae_C; genus Hydrogenophaga. The sequence continues at coordinate 63,007 of NZ_JAILWB010000009.1, forward strand.
CCTTGCGCGAGCAGGGGGTATTGATCATCGGCAGCGGCAACATCGTGCACAACCTGCGCGCGACCGACCGGGGCACGCCCGAGCAGGCCAGGGCCAGCCGTCCGTGGGCGCAGTCGTTTGATGACCGGGTCAAGCTCGCGCTCGACCAGCGCGATGACAAGTCCTTGCAGGACTACATCGGCCTGGACATGTCCGCGCGCATGGCGGTGCCGACGCCAGACCACTACTGGCCCTTTCTCTACGCCCTGGGCGCGGCCGACGCGGGGCAGGTGCCGAAGCACGTCTTTGAGGCCTTCCACAGCGGCACGCTGAGCATGCGCTGCCTGCAGTTTGGCTAGACGCCGCGCGCCCGGTCGGCCTTGAACTGCGCGCGGAATGCGCTGAACGTGCCGGCGTCCAGTGCCTCGCGCACCTCGCGCATGAGGTTCAGGTAGTAGTGCAGGTTGTGGATGGTCGCCAGCATGGGGCCAAGCATTTCGCCGCAGCGGTCCAGGTGGTGCAGGTAGGCGCGGCTGAAGCCCTCGCGCCCGCCGTCGGCCCAGCTGACCCCGCTTGAACCGGCGCAGGCATGGCAGGTGCAGGTGGGGTCCAGCGGCTGGTGATCGGTCTTGTGGCGCGCGTTGCGGATCTTCAGGTCGCCAAAGCGCGTGAACAGCGTGCCGTTGCGTGCGTTGCGCGTGGGCATGACGCAGTCGAACATGTCCACGCCGTCGGCCACGCCCTGCACCAGGTCTTCGGGCGTGCCCACACCCATCAGGTAGCGCGGCTTGTGCGCGGGCAGGCGGTGCGGCGTGTGCGCCATGATCTGCAGCATCTGTTCCTTGGGTTCGCCCACGCTCACGCCGCCGATGGCGTAGCCCGGGAAGTCCATGGCCACCAGCGCGTCCAGCGACTCCTGGCGCAGGTGCTCGAACATGCCGCCCTGCACGATGCCGAACAGCGCGTTGGGGTTCTGCAGCCGCGCGAACTCGTCCTGCGAGCGCTTGGCCCAGCGCAGGCTCATTTCCATGCTCTTGCGCGCCTCCGCTTCGGTGGTGATGTGGCCGTTGGTCTCGTAGGGCGTGCACTCGTCGAGCTGCATCACGATGTCGCTGTTCAGCCCGGTCTGGATCTGCATGCTGACCTCGGGTGACATGAAGAGCTTGTCGCCGTTGACGGGGCTGGCGAAGGTCACACCTTCCTCGGTGATCTTGCGCATCGCGCCCAGGCTCCACACCTGGAAGCCGCCCGAATCGGTGAGGATGGGTTTGTGCCACTGCTCGAAGGCATGCAGGCCGCCGAAGCTGGCCATGACCTCGCGCCCCGGGCGCATCCAGAGGTGGAAGGTGTTGCCCAGGATGATCTGCGCGCCCATGTCGTGCAGGCTTTGCGGCATCACACCCTTGACGGTGCCGTAGGTGCCCACGGGCATGAAGATGGGTGTCTGCACCACGCCGTGGTTGAGCGTGAGCCGGGCCCGCCGCGCGTGGCTCGTGGGGTCGTTCTGGAGGACTTCAAACTGCAGCATGGTGCACTTTCAACGGAGGATGTCGGGTGTTCAGGGTTGGCGCGGCGCGATGAGGATCACGCTGCGGTTGCGGTCTTCCACGATCCACAGGCGGCCTTGCGCGTCGAAGCTGGCGCCCGCGGGCGTGCCGAGTGGCCGGATGCCGGCTTGCGCGTGCCAGCCGTGCACGAGGTCCTCGCGCGGGCCAGTGGGGCTGCCGTGTTCGTCGAGCCGCCAGGCGACGATGCGGTGGCCACCCGCGCGGTAGCCGTGCCAGACCGCGAGCAGGCGGCCAGCGAAGGGGCCGGTGGTCACGTGGCCCGGTGCGGTGAGCAGTTGCAGCGGTGCGACGTGCGCCGGCCATGCCGCGTGTGCCGTGGTGTGGCTGGCGCAGCGCGCGCGGCCTTCGTAGCCACGGGCGGGCACCGCCTTGCCACGCGCGTCGCTCACGCAGTAGGGCCAGCCGTAGGAGGCGCCGTCCTTCAGCTCGTTGAGCTCTTCGGCGGGCAGCGTGGCGTCGGTGTAATCCACCGAGTTCTCCGCCTGCCACAGGCGCACCGTGCCGTCGCGCGCGGTGGTGCTGGCCAGGCCGAGCGAGTTGCGCAGGCCGGTGGCGAGAGGCTGGAAGCTTTGCAGCGCAAAGTCCGCGCCGCTGAAGCTGGCCACGTACACCGCCGCGTGCGGTTGCGGGCCGGTGAGTTCGGGACAGGGCACAGGCTGCTGCTGGTCGTCGCCCCGGCAGGCGTCGGTGAGTGATCCCATGTTGACCAGCAGGCGGCCATCGGGCGTGAAGGCCAGTTCCTTGAGCGGGTGCGCGCCGCCCGTGGGCAGGCCGGTGATCACGTCCTGGCGCTGCACCGCCTCGCCCACGGGCGTGCGCCAGACGGTGCCGGCTTCGCCGATGTAGGCGCGACCGTCTGGCCCCAGGGCCAGACCGTGCGGGCGGTCCAGGCCGCTGGCGAGCACGCGCAGGCGCCCAGGCTGGCCGCGCGGCACGTCGGTGCGCAGTTCGAGCAGGCGGCCGCGGCGCGGCTCCCAGTTGCCCATGTCGACGATCCAGAAGCGGCCGGGCGCAATTTCCAGCAGCCGGCGCGGCATGCGCAGGCCATCGCGCGCATCGGCCACCAGACCCGCGCACCAGCCGTCGGGCACGGTGAGCGCCATGCCGGGGTGGCCGTCGCAGGGCGTTTGCCCGGCGTAGGGCGTTGCGGCCTGGGCCAGGGTGGCCAGAAAGGCAACCAGGGCCGCGACGCAGCGGCGGATCATGGGTGCCGCTCCAGCAGCATTGCGTCGCCATAGCTGAAGAAGCGGTAGCGCTGCGCGATGGCATGGGCGTACAGCGCCCGGATGGGGTCGAAGCCGGCGAAGGCGCTCACCAGCATCATCAGCGTGGACTGGGGCAGGTGGAAGTTGGTCAGCATGAGGTCCACCACGCGGAAGTCGAAACCCGGCGTGATGAAGATGTTGGTGTCGCCCGCCGTCTCGCCGCTGCGGGCCCAGCTCTCCAGCGTGCGCACGGTGGTGGTGCCCACGGCCACCACGCGGCCACCGCGCGCGCGGCAGTCGGTGATGGCCTGCAGCGTGGCCGGCGGGATGGCATAGCGTTCGTGGTGCATCACGTGGTCTTCGATGCGGCCGGCCTTCATGGGCGCGAAGGTGCCCGCGCCCACGTGCAGCGTGACGCTGGCGCGCTGCACGCCGCGCGCGTCGAGCGCGGCCAGCACGGCGTCGTCGAAGTGCAGCGCGGCGGTGGGCGCGGCCACCGCGCCGGGCACGCGTGCGAACACCGTCTGGTAGCGGCGCTCGTCGTCGGCGTCGTCGCTGTGATCGATATAGGGCGGCAGCGGCACGTGGCCGTGGCGCGCCATGAGCTCATAGGGCGTTTCGCCGGCCGGGCCCTGCAAACGGAAGCGGAACAGCTGGCCCTGTTCGTCGGGCCAGCGGCCGAGAAACACCGCATCGAAGCCGCCGCCGGCCAGGCCGCCGGCCATGTGCAGCACGCCACCCATCTGCGGTTTCTTGCTCACGCGCAGGTGGGCCACCACCTCGTGCGCCGTGCCGTCGCTGGCCTCGTGCGGCAGCAGCACGCGTTCGATCAGCATCTCCAGCTGGCCGCCCGAGGACTTCTGACCGAACAGCCGCGCCTTCACCACCTGCGTGTCGTTGAACACCAAGAGGTCACCGTCCTGCAGCAGGGCGGGCAGGTCGCGGAACACACGGTCTGCCGGCGCGTTGCCCGTGCCGTCGAGCAGGCGCGAGCCGCTGCGCTCGGGCGCAGGGTGCTGGGCGATCAGCTCGGGGGGGAGGTGGAAGTCGAAGTCGGCGACGGTGTAGCGGCGCGCGACGGTGTCAGGAGAGGAAGCGGTCATGCTGCTTGAGGGCCGAACAAGGCCCGTGCCAAGTGAAAGGGCGGCGGATGGGAACCGGGCAGAATTGTCCCATGCCCGACGCATCCCCCGCCCGCAAGCCGCTCTCCGCCCCGCAGAAGGCCTTGCACAAGCTCGGGCTGGTGCGCGACATCGACCTGGCGCTGCACCTGCCGCTGCGCTACGAGGACGAGACCCGCATCGTCACGCTGCGCGGCGCGCGCGACGGGCAGCTGGCGCAGATCGAGGGGACGGTCACGCACAGCGAGATCAGTTTTCGCCCGCGGCGCCAGCTGCTGGTGACGCTGGACGACGGCACCGACACCTGCACCCTGCGCTTCTTCACCTTCTACCCGGCGCACCAGAAAACCCTGGCGGTGGGCGCGCGGGTGCGCGTGCGCGGCGAGCTGCGGGGCGGCTTCCTGGGCTGGACCATGGTGCACCCGGCCTTCCACGCCGCCGGCGGTGAACTGCCCGATGCGCTGACACCGGTCTACCCCACCAGCGCGCAACTGCCGCAGGCCTACATCCGCAAGGCGGTGGCCAGTGGCCTGAAGCGAGCCGATCTGGGCGAGACGCTGCCCCCCGCGCTGCTGGGTGGCCTGCAAGCCGTGGTGCGCGGCACCTGGACCTTGCGCGACGCCCTGCAGTACCTGCACCACCCGGGGCCGGACGTCTCGCTCGATGCGCTGGAAGACCGCAGCCACCCGGCCTGGCAGCGCCTCAAGGCGGAGGAGTTGCTGGCGCAGCAGCTCTCGCAGTGCACCGCCCGGCAGGAGCGCGCGGCCCTGAACGCCCCGGCCCTGCGCGCCGCGCCGGGTGGCCTGCACGAGCAACTGCTGGGCGTGCTGCCGTTCGCACTCACCACCGCGCAGCGCCGCGTGGGCGAGGAGATCGCGCGCGACCTGCTGCGCCAGGTGCCCATGCACCGCCTGCTGCAGGGCGACGTGGGTTCGGGCAAGACGGTGGTGGCCGCGCTGGCCGCCGCCATCGCCATCGACGCGGGCTGGCAGTGCGCGCTGATGGCGCCCACCGAGATCCTGGCCGAACAGCACTTCGCCAAGCTGATCGGCTGGCTGGAGCCACTGCTCGCTCCCCTGGGCAAACGCGTGGCCTGGCTCACCGGCAGCCAGAAGAAAAAGCAGCGCACCGAGATGCTGGCGCTGATCGCCAGCGGCGAGGCCGCGCTGGTGGTGGGCACGCACGCCGTCATTCAGGACCAGGTGCAGTTCAGCAACCTGGCGCTGGCCATCATCGACGAGCAGCACCGCTTCGGCGTGGCGCAACGGCTGGCGCTGCGGGGCAAGATGGGTGACGGGTTGGTGAGCCCTTCGACAGGCTCAACCCGAACGGAAGAAAACACCGTTCGGACTGAGCCTGTCTCCGTTCGGGCTGAGCCTGTCGAAGCCCTCGCCCAGGAGCCTCATCTCCTCATGATGACCGCCACCCCCATCCCAAGAACGCTCGCCATGAGCTACTACGCCGACCTCGACGTCTCCACCATCGACGAGCTGCCACCCGGGCGCACGCCCATCGTCACCAAGGTGGTGGCCGACAGCCGCCGCGCCGAGGTGGTCGAGCGCATCCGCGGACAGCTAGCGCAGGGCCGGCAGGTGTACTGGGTGTGCCCGCTGATCGAGGAAAGCGAGGCGATCGATCTCTCGAACGCGACCGCCACGCACGCGGAACTCAGTGCGGCCCTGCCCGGGGTGCTGGTCGGTCTCCTGCATTCGCGCATGAAAGTGACCGAGAAGAAGGCGGTGATGTCGCTGTTCACTGGCGGGCAGATGGGCGTGCTGGTGTCCACCACCGTGATCGAGGTCGGCGTGGACGTGCCCAACGCCTCGCTGATGGTGATCGAACATGCCGAGCGCTTCGGCCTTTCGCAGCTGCACCAGCTGCGCGGTCGGGTGGGGCGCGGTGCGGCGGCCTCGGCCTGTGTGCTGATGTACACGCCGCCCGACGGCGGGCGCCTGGGCGAGACCGCGCGCGAGCGCCTGAAGGCCATGGCCGACACCAGCGACGGCTTCGAGATCGCGCGGCGCGACCTGGAGATCCGCGGCCCGGGCGAATTCCTCGGCGCGCGCCAGTCGGGCGCGCCGCTGCTGCGCTTCGCCGACCTGGCCACCGACACCCACCTGCTCGACTGGGCGCGCGAGGCCGCGCCGGTGATGCTGGCGCAATACCCCGAGCTGGCCGAAAAACACATCGCGCGCTGGCTGGGCGGCAAGGCGGAGTACCTGAAAGCCTGAGCGGCGCGCACAGCCACCGGCGACCGGGCCGGCGCGCGGGCGCAGAATAGTCCCCCATGACGCTCACCGAACTCAAATACATCGTCGCCGTGGCCCGCGAGAAGCACTTCGGCAAGGCCGCCGAGGCCTGCTACGTGTCGCAGCCCACGCTGTCGGTGGCCATCAAGAAGCTGGAAGAGGAACTCGAGCTCAAGATATTCGAGCGCAACGCCAGCGAGATCGCGGTGACGCCGCTGGGCGAAGAGATCGTGCGCCAGGCGCAGACGGTGCTGGAGCAGGCGGCGGCCATCAAGGAGATCGCCAAGCGCGGCAAGGACCCGCTGGCAGGGCCGCTGCGCCTGGGCGTGATCTACACCATCGGCCCCTACCTGCTGCCCGACCTGGTGCGCCATGTGATCGACCGCACGCCGCAGATGCCCTTGATGCTGCAGGAGAACTTCACCGTGCGGCTGCTGGAGCAACTGCGCCTGGGCGAGATCGACTGCGCCATCCTGGCCGAGCCCTTCCCGGACACCAACCTGGCGATCGCGCCGCTGTACGACGAACCCTTTCTGGCCGCCGTGCCGCACACGCACCCGCTGGCGAAGAATGCTTACATCACCAACGAGGAGCTCAAGCGCGAGACCATGCTGCTGCTGGGCACGGGCCACTGCTTCCGCGACCACGTGCTGGAGGTCTGCCCGGAATTCGCGCGTTTCTCCAACGATGCCGAGGGCATCCGCAAGAGCTTCGAGGGCTCGTCGCTGGAAACCATCAAGCACATGGTGGCCGCCGGCATGGGCGTGACGCTGGTGCCGCGCTTGTCGGTGCCGGGTTCGGCGCTGTGCGACACCGGCAAGCCTGGCACGGACTTCGGCGACTCGTCCTACGTGCGTTACCTGCCATTCGAGGGAGAGGCGCCCACGCGCCGTGTGGTGCTGGCCTGGCGCCGAAGCTTCACGCGCTACGAGGCGATTGCCGAATTGCGCAATGCCATTTATGCCTGCGAGTTGCCCGGGGTCAAACGCCTGTCCTGATCCCGTGCCTACACTGGAGGCACGCAATCCGTTGTCTCTCAAACCCAGGAGTCCCCTCATGGCCAAATCCGCCACCAAGACCGCCGCGCCCGCCATCAACATCGGCATTGCCGAGAAAGACCGCGCGGCCATCGCCAAAGGCCTGTCCAAGCTGCTGGCCGACACCTACACCCTGTACCTGACCACGCACAACTTTCACTGGAACGTGACCGGGCCGATGTTCACCTCGCTGCACACCATGTTCATGACGCAGTACACCGAGCTGTGGAACGCGGTCGACCCGGTGGCCGAGCGCATCCGCTCGCTGGGCCATGCGGCCCCGGGAAGTTATGCCCAGTTCGGCAAGCTCAGCTCCGTGCCCGACGTGCCGGCCACGCCCCCCAAGGCGCTGGAGATGGTGCGCATCCTGGTGCAGGGCCACGAGGCCGTGGCGCGCACCGCGCGCGAGCTGTTCCCCGTGGTGGACAAGGCCGGCGACGAACCTACGGCCGACCTGCTGACGCAGCGCCTGACGGTGCACGAGCAGACCGCGTGGATGCTGCGCTCCCTTCTCGAGGAGTGACCCTCTGATCATGGTCGACGCGACGTCCGCCGCGCCTTCGCGCCTCTCGCTCTACCTCGACCTGATCCGCTGGAACCGACCGGCGGGGTGGCTGCTGCTGCTGTGGCCCTCGCTGGGCGCGCTGTGGGTGGCGGCCGGCGGTTTTCCCGGCTGGCACCTGCTGGCGGTGTTCGTGCTGGGCACCATCCTGATGCGCAGCGCAGGCTGCTGCGTCAACGACGTGGCCGACCGCGAGTTCGACAAGCATGTGAAGCGCACGGCGCAGCGCCCGATCACCTCGGGCAAGGTCTCAGTGCGCGAGGCGCTCGCGCTGGGCGCGGTGCTGGCGCTGGCGGCTTTCGGGCTGGTGCTCACCACCAACACGCTCACGGTGCTGATGTCGTTCGCGGCGCTGGCGATCACCCTGATCTACCCCTACGCCAAGCGCTTCGTCTCCATGCCGCAGGCGGTGCTGGGCGTGGCCTTCAGCTTCGGCGTGCCCATGGCCTTCGCGGCGGTGCAGTCGCACGTGCCGCCGCTGGCCTGGGTGCTGATGGCCGGCAACCTGTTCTGGGTGCTGGCCTACGACACCGAATACGCCATGGTGGACCGCGACGACGACCTGAAGATCGGCATGAAGACCTCGGCCATCACCCTGGGCGACGCCGACGTGCCCGCCGTCACCGCGTTCTACCTGGTGTTCCTCGCGGTATGGACCGCAGCGCTCTGGACAGTGGTGAACCCCTGGGTGTGGGGCGCCATGCTGATCGTTGCGCTGGCCCAGGTTGTGTGGCACTTCCAGCTCATCAAGGACCGCAGCCGCGACGGCTGCTTCAAGGCCTTCCGGCTCAACCACTGGTTGGGGTTCACGGTTTTTGTGGGTGTGGTGCTTGGCTTGGTTTGAGCGCGCTGGGTTTCGGTCGTGGTGTTTCTTCGGCCCACGGACGCGGCGTGCCCTGCTCCGCGGCTGTCCCCCGGCGGCTGGCGCCGCCTCCTCCTTGATGCCGCTGCGCAGGGCACACCGCGTCTGTGGGCAGAGAGGTTGTCTGGCGCGCGGCCAGTGGGTTTTGGTGCAGTAGGATGGCGCCTATCGGCCACAAGCGGGCACTGATGGGGACCGGTCCGGATCGAGTCAGTTGATAAGCGTGGATCGTCTCGTATAACTCGCTGCCGAGCTCGACTTCGAGAACTGCTCGGACTGCACCGGGCTACCGCTCATACCCATAGATCATTTCAAACTCGTCGTCAGTCATTAGCGACGGGTTGCTTTCAAAGAACAGCTCTGCGGCGTCGGTTTCCCAGGTGCGACTTCTCGCGATTGAGTTCATGGCCGGGCCTGTGGCTGGAACTGTCGGCGTCCTGTCCGCACGCGCGAGGGACGTTTTCATCAGTTGAAGAGAAATCGAAGTCACGCTCTCTGCAAGCACCCCTTTGTATGGGGAAGAAACGCAAACGGCGAACACTGCACGCTGCTCTTTTCGGTCACTGAGGTACTCGTAAGCGCGCTGATGGTGCTCCGCCAGATGTGGCCTGGCGCTGAAAGACTGCAGGGTCACGTCGTCCCCATTGGAGCCGATGCACTTGACGTGAATGCGTCCATCAGACAGCCAAACGTCGCGCAGATAGGCGTCTGCAAAGACATACTGATATTTCGTCCTCAATGGGACTACCTCCGAGAACCTCGGTGGACCCTCAAGAGCCTCGGCTTGTGAGTCCGCAATTGCCTCTACCAACCGAACCACCGGCTCAGCGCTGACGACAACTTGTTGCCCCAGGTTGTCGCCTGCATCGACCGCTGGGGTCGACTGCTCGAGGTGTTCTCTGAAAACTTCTTCGCAATCAGTTGAATCTGCAATCTTGCCCTGCGCGTACGCTGGGTGAAACACGTCAATCAGATCTTGCTTAGAAATGCGCCCCTTCTTGAGCATGCCCTCCAAGTGCCGAGTCACCGTAGCATCGCCCTTTGTGCTTGAGATGGAGAGCACCGTAATCACTGCGGGAACCCTTGAGTCATCCGTGGGCAACTCCAAAACAATCCTGCAGTCCAGCGCGTAGGCTTCAGCAGCGGAGCCGGACGCGTGGGGCACTACGAGGCGGCCGGAGTAGTGCTTTCGCATACGCGCGATTTCATCAGGTCGCTGTGAATCCGTAGCTGCGGGATCGAAAACTGGATTCGAGAGAGTTGCGAATTGCTGATGCTGCTCCGTGAGGCTCACGCCGAACCGTAGCGGCAGCGAGACCTTGTTCGAGTGGCTGTTCAAACCAATGAAGACCTTCATCTGCGACTCCAGGGATGTTCTTTTGGCAAGCAAGTAGATTCCACCGACTAACCATAACTCACGTCACGAAGTCTGGACAAGCGTCGCATGGTCAACGCCGCTCAGTTGTGTGATGCATGCGAGATTGGGCGGCCGGCCAGTTTCTCGAAGTTCGCTTGCAAGACCGGATGGCTGCGTTGTAGGCGTGATTTCGAAGTTCTGCCCGACCGCTATGGGCCCTTTCCGGTCCTCGCTCTCCACTCCCGCTCGCGGATGCGGTGCGCTCTGCGCAGCGGCATCAAGGAGGAGGGGCCGCAGGCCCCGGGGGACAGCCGCGGAGCAGAGCGCACCGCATCCGCGAGCCGAGTGAAGGCTACTTCCCGAACTCGCGGCCCAACTCCTCGGCGCGTTTTTGCGCAGCGAACAGCGCCTCTTCAAACTTCGCCTTGACACCCGCCGCCTCCATCGAGGTCAGCGCTGCGTATGTGGTGCCGCCCTTGGAGGTGACACGCTCTCGCAACGTCTGCGGCGGATCGTCGGAGCGTTGTGCCAGGGTCGACGCGCCGATGAAGGTGCCCACGGCGAGCTGGTAGGCCACCTCGGGCGGCAGTCCCATGCGGGTGCCCGCGTCGCGCATCGCTTCGAGGAAATAGAACACGTAGGCCGGGCCCGAGCCCGAGAGCGCGGTCACGGCGTCGAGCTGTTCTTCTGCCGCGACCCACACCAGTTCACCGGTGGTCTTCACCACGGCTTCAACCAGCGCGCGGTCGCCGCTGCTGGCGCCGTCACGGGCGAACAGCCCCGTCATGCCCAGGCCGACGAGCGCCGGTGTGTTGGGCATGGCGCGCACGATGCGCTGGGTCTGCAGCCAGCCGGCCATGCTCTCGCTGGTGATGCCGGCGGCCACGCTCAGGTGCAGGGCGCCCTGTAGATAGGGCTGGCTGGCGAGCGCGGCGTCCTTGAAGGTCTGCGGTTTCACCGCCCAGACCACGAGGTCCGAGGGACGCAGTTCCGCGCTGGCGGCGGCGAGCAGCGAAACGCCGGGGAACTGCTGCGCCAGTTTTGAACGCTGCTCGTCCCAGGGTTCGACGATCTGCAGCACGCTGGCCGGATGGCCCTGGCGCAGCAGGCCGCCGACGATGGCGCTGGCCATGTTGCCGCCGCCGATGAAGGTGATGGTGGGGTGGGAAGGCGTCGTGTTCATCGCGCCATTGTCGCCCGCCGCCGTCACCCTGTTCAGGGCGCAGTCAGGCCACCGTCAGGGCGCCACGGTCTGGCGCACCGCGTGCTCCCACTGCGCCATCTTCTCGGCAGCGCGTTCGCGCGAGAGCGTGGGATGGAAAGTGCGTTCGGCGCGCCACTGTTTCGAGAGTTCGTCCAGCCCGCCGTACACGCCGCTGTGCAGGCCGGCGAGGTAAGCCGCACCCAGCGCGGTGGTCTCGATCACCGCTGGGCGTACCACCGGAATGCCCAGCAGGTCGGCCTGGATCTGCATCAGCAGGTCGTTGGCGCAGGCGCCGCCGTCCACGCGCAGTTCGGTCACCGGCACGCCGCCAGCGGCCACGGCGTCGCGGGCCATGGCGTCGAGCAGCGCCGCGCTCTGGAAGGCAATGCTCTCCAGCGCCGCGCGCGCGATGTGCGCAATGGTCGTGCCGCGCGTGAGGCCGGTGATGCTGCCGCGTGCGTCGGCTTGCCAGTAGGGCGCGCCCAGGCCGGTGAAGGCGGGCACCAGCACCACGCCACCGGCATCGGGCACGCTCTCGGCCAGTGCCTGCACCTCGCTGCTGGACTGGATGGCTTTCAGGCCGTCGCGCAGCCACTGCACCACCGCGCCGCCGATGAACACGCTGCCTTCGAGCGCGTACTGCTGTGGCCCGGGGGGCTGGGCGGTGGCGGTGGTGATCAGGCCGTTCTGGCTGACCTGGAAACGCTCGCCGGTGTGCATGAGCATGAAGCAGCCGGTGCCATAGGTGTTCTTGGCCATGCCGCCGGCGAAGCAGGCCTGGCCGAAGAGGGCGCTCTGCTGGTCGCCCGCCACGCCGCCGATCTCCAGCGGCGCGCCCAGCCACTCGCTCTGCATCTCGCCGAAGTGCGCGCTCGACGGCAGGGCCTCGGGCATCAGGCTTTTCGGGATGTCGAGCAGGGCGAGCAACTCGTCGTCCCACTCGCGGGTGTGCACGTTGAACAGCATGGTGCGCGAGGCGTTGCTCACATCGGTGACGTGGCGCGCGCCGCCGGTGAGCTGCCAGATCAGCCAGCTGTCAACCGTGCCGAAGGCGAGTTCGCCGCGTTCGGCCTGCGCGCGCGCACCGGGCACGTGGTCCAGCATCCACTTGAGCTTGGTGCCGGAGAAGTAGGCGTCGATGCGCAGGCCGGTCTTTTTCAGCACGGTGTCGGCGTGGCCCTGCTCGCGCAGTGCGGCGCAGGTGCTCTCTGCACGCCGGTCCTGCCAGACGATGGCGTTGTACACGGGTTCGCCAGTCTTCCGGTTCCACAGCAGCGTGGTCTCGCGCTGGTTGGTGATGCCCACGGCCTGGATCTGGTCGGCGCGCAGCTTGGCCTGTTTCAGCGCCTCGCGCGCGGTCTCGAGCTGGGTCTGCCAGAGGTCGCGCGGATCGTGTTCGACCCAGCCTGGCTGCGGGTAGATCTGGCGGAACTCGCGCTGCGCCATGGTCACGACGCGGCCGGCGCGGTCGAACACGATGCTGCGCGAACTGGAGGTGCCCTGGTCCAGGGCGAGCAGGTAGGTCATGTCGGTGTCTCGAAAAAAATTCAGGCGTTGTCGGTCTCGATGCCGGCGAGCGCGCATTCGACGTTGGCCGCGGCCAGCAGCTCGTCGAAGGGCGGCGGAGGGGGCAGGTCGGTGAAGACCACGTCGATGTCGTCCAGCCGCGCCAGTTCCACCATCGCGGGCCGGTTGAACTTGCTGTGGTCGGCCGCGAGCCAGACCTCGCGCGACTGCTCGACGATGGCGCGCGCCACCTTGACCTCGCGGTAGTCGAAGTCGCGCAGCGTGCCGTCGGCCTCGATGCCGCTGATGCCGATCAGTCCGATGTCGACCTTGAACTGGCGCATGAAGTCCACTGTGGCCTCACCGACGATGCCCTGGTCGGCGCCGCGCACCAGGCCGCCGGCGACGATCACCTCGCAGTCCGGGTTGGTGCTCATGAGCGAGGCGATGTGCAGGTTGTTGGTGATCACGCGCAGGCCGCGGTGGTGCTGCAGTTCGCGCGCCACCGCCTCGATGGTGGTGCCGATGTTCATGATCAGCGAGCAGCCATTGGGCACGCGCCGCGCCACGGCGCGGGCGATGCGCGTCTTGGCGTCGGACTGCAGGGCCTGGCGCTGGCGGTAGGCGATGTTTTCGGTGGTCGAACCCGGCTGCCGCACCCCGCCGTGAAAGCGCGAGAGCAGGCCGGCCTCGGCCAGGCGTTGCACGTCGCGGCGCACGGTCTGCAGCGTCACGCCGAAGCGCTCGGCCAGGGCTTCGATGGTCTGCGGGCCGTGGGCGCGCACTTCGTCCAGCAGCTGGGTGTGTCGGGGGTTGAGGTTCATCGGCAGGTGGGCGCAGGCAGGGAGCGCGAGAAGGAACCACCCGAACATAACGGAAATTCTTTTTGGGCTTCGTCAGGGTAAATACCGAATAAAAAGGAACATAAACGAACAATAGAATTGCACAAGCGAAACGCAGCCGCGCCTTGGCGTGCGTTTTTTCACATTGGGACATGCATGCAGCTTTCTCTGGAGCAGGTGGGCAAGACCGTCGGGCCCGCCGTTCACCTCTACCCCCAAAGCCTGAGCCTGGCACCGCGCGCGGTGACCGTGCTGCTGGGCGCCACCCAGGCCGGCAAGACCAGCCTGATGCGCATCATGGCCGGCCTGGACACGGCCAGCACCGGCCGCGTGCTGGCCGATGGCGCGGACGTGACCCGCGTGCCGGTGCGCCAGCGCAACGTCGCCATGGTCTACCAGCAGTTCGTCAACTACCCCTCGATGACGGTGGCGCAGAACATTGCCTCGCCGATGCGCCTGCGCGGCGAGCGCGACGTGGAGCGGCGCGTGCGTGAACTCGCCGCGCGCCTGCACATCGAGATGTTCCTCGATCGCCTGCCGGCCGAGCTCTCGGGCGGGCAACAGCAGCGTGTGGCCCTGGCGCGCGCGCTGGCCAAGCAGGCGCCGCTGATGCTGTTCGACGAACCCCTGGTGAACCTGGACTACAAGCTGCGCGAAGAGCTGCGCGAGGAACTCACCCAGCTTTTCGCCACGGGCGACTCCACCGTGGTCTATGCCACCACCGAGCCCGGTGAGGCCCTGCTGCTGGGCGGGCACACCGCGGTGATGGACGCGGGCGAATTGCTGCAGTACGGCCCCACGGCCGAGGTGTTCCATGCGCCGAAGAGCATCCGCGTGGCGCGCGCCTTCAGCGACCCGCCGATGAACCTGATGGCCGCCGACGCGGTGACCGGTGGCGTGCGCGTGCCGGGCGGCGAGGTGTGGCCGCTGCCACTGCCGGCCGATGCGCCACGGCGCCTGATGCTGGGCCTGCGCGCTGGCGGCCTGCGCGTGGAGCCGCGCGAGGGCGACGTGGCCATACCCGGGCGCGTGGAGCTGGCCGAGATCGCGGGCTCCGACACCTTCGTGCACGTGCACACGGCGGTGGGTGAGCTGGTGGCGCAGCTGGCTGGGGTCCACAACTGCCCGTTGGGAGACCCGATCACGCTCCATCTGCAGCCCGCGACCTTGTTTGTCTTTGATGCCGACGGGCCGCTGGTGCACGCGCCGGCGCGGCCGGGGAGGGTGGGCTGATGGCGCGCATCGAACTGGACCTGGCGCACGCCTACCGGCCGAACCCGACGCGGGACGAGGACTACGCGCTGCTGCCGCTGAAGATGACGTTCGAGGACGGCGGCGCCTACGCGTTGCTCGGGCCCTCGGGCTGTGGCAAGACCACCATGCTCAACATCATCTCGGGCCTGCTCGTGCCTTCGCAGGGCTCGGTGCAATTCGATGGCCGGGACGTGACGCGGCAGAGCCCGCAGCAGCGCAACATCGCGCAGGTGTTTCAGTTCCCGGTGATCTACGACACCATGACGGTGGCGCAGAACCTGGCCTTCCCGCTGAAGAACCGCAAGGTGCCCGAGGCCGAGATCCAGGAGCGGGTGGGCCGCATCGCCGAGATGCTGGAGATGAGCCACCAGCTCGACATGCGCGCGGCCGGCCTCTCGGCCGACCAGAAGCAGAAGATCTCGCTGGGCCGGGGTCTGGTTCGTTCCGACGTGTCGGCCGTGCTGTTCGACGAGCCGCTGACCGTGATCGACCCGCACCTGAAATGGCAGCTGCGGCGCAAGCTCAAGCAGATCCACCATGAACTCAAGCTCACGCTGATCTACGTGACGCACGACCAGGTGGAGGCGCTGACCTTTGCCGACGAGGTGGTGGTGATGACGCGCGGCCGCGCGGTGCAGGTGGGCGCGGCCGAGGCCCTGTTCGAGCGGCCGGCGCACACCTTTGTGGGTCACTTCATCGGCTCGCCGGGCATGAATTTCCTGCCCGCGACCAGCGTGCGCGGCGGCCTGCTGGTGCTGGAGCAGCCGCTGGCGCTGACCGCGGGCCAGGTGCTGCCCGAAGGCGAGCTCAAGCTCGGCATCCGCCCGGAATACCTGGAGCTGGGTGCTGCGGGCGAGGTCAACACCCTGCCCGCGACCGTGACCCGGGTGCAGGACATCGGAACCTATGTGATGGTCACCTGCGAGGCTGGCGGGCACCGGCTCAAGTGCCGGCTGGCGCCCGAGGCGGCCGCGCCGCAGGCCGGCGAGACCGTGCACCTGCGCGTGCTCGGCCAGCACACCTGCTTCTACCGGAACGAGGTACTCGTGGCATGAGCAATACGACCAAACCCGTGAACCAGAAGGCCTGGTTTCTTGTGCTGCCGGTGATCCTGTGCGTGGCCTTTTCGGCCGTGCTGCCGCTGATGACGGTGGTGAACTACTCGGTGCAGGACATCTTCTCGCCCGAGCGGCGCGTGTTCGTCGGCACCGAATGGTTTGCCGCCGTGATGCGCGACGAGGAACTGCACCTGGCCCTGTGGCGGCAGATCCAGTTCTCGCTCGCGGTGCTGCTGGTGGAGATTCCGCTGGGCATTGCGCTGGCGCTCTCGATGCCTGCGCAGGGCTGGAAGTCCTCGGCCGTGCTGGTGCTGGTGGCGCTGTCGCTGCTGATCCCCTGGAACGTGGTGGGCACCATCTGGCAGATCTTCGGCCGTGCCGACATCGGCCTGCTCGGCTACTTCCTGCAGTGGGCCGGCATGGAATACAGCTATACCGGCAATTCCTCGCACGCCTGGTGGACGGTGCTGGCCATGGACGTCTGGCACTGGACGCCGCTGGTGGCGCTGCTGGCCTTCGCGGGGCTGCGCAGCATCCCGGACGCCTACTACCAGGCCGCCAGTATCGACGGCGCGAGCCGCTGGGCGGTGTTCCGCTACATCCAGCTGCCCAAGATGCGCGGCGTGCTCATGATCGCGGTGCTGCTGCGCTTCATGGACAGCTTCATGATCTACACCGAGCCCTTCGTGCTCACCGGTGGCGGCCCCGGCAACGCCACCACCTTCCTCTCGCAGTACCTCACCACCAAGGCGGTCGGCCAGTTCGACCTGGGCCCGGCGGCGGCGTTCTCGCTGATCTATTTCCTCATCATCCTGCTGTTCTGCTTCGTGCTCTACAACTGGATGCAGCGCCTGGGCACGTCCGGAAAGGAGCAAGGCCATGAATGAACGCCGATTCAAGAAGAGGACGCTGTTCCTCATCGCCTACCTCGTCTTTGCCCTGCTGCCCATCTACTGGATGGTCAACATGAGCTTCAAGACCAACCAGGAGATCCTGTCGGCGTTCACGCTCTGGCCGGCCGAATTCACCTGGGACAACTACCGCACCATCTTCACCGACCCGTCCTGGTACTCGGGTTACATCAACAGCCTGATCTACGTCGGCATCAACACCGTGATCTCGCTCACCGTGGCGCTGCCGGCGGCCTACGCGTTCTCGCGCTACCGGTTTCTGGGCGACAAGCACGTGTTCTTCTGGCTGCTGACGAACCGCATGACGCCGCCGGCGGTGTTCCTGCTGCCGTTCTTCCAGCTCTACACCACGCTGGGCCTGATGGACACGCACATCGCCGTGGCCATGGCGCACCTGCTGTTCAACGTGCCGCTGGCGGTGTGGATTCTGGAAGGTTTCATGAGCGGTATCCCGCGCGAGATCGACGAGACCGCGTACATCGACGGCTACAGCTTCCCACGTTTCTTCTTCGCCATCTTCCTGCCGCTGATCAAGGCCGGCGTGGGCGTGGCCGCGTTCTTCTGCTTCATGTTCAGCTGGGTCGAGCTGCTGCTGGCGCGCACGCTCACCAGCGTCAACGC
This sequence comes from Hydrogenophaga sp., assembly GCF_025699295.1. Classification (GTDB taxonomy): domain Bacteria; phylum Pseudomonadota; class Gammaproteobacteria; order Burkholderiales; family Burkholderiaceae_C; genus Hydrogenophaga. The sequence continues at coordinate 80,343 of NZ_JAILWB010000009.1, forward strand.
CAAGCCCATCGTGGCCACGATGACACGCACCGTGAGCGCCTCGGGCATGGACTGGGCCACGCTGGCCGCGGCCGGCGTGCTCACCATCGTTCCCGGCGCGATCGTGATCTGGTTCGTGCGGCATTACATCGCCAAGGGCTTTGCCATGGGGAGGGTTTGACATGTTTCAGTGGATGGTCTGGACCACGCCCGTGGCCGTTTTCTTCACCTGCATCGCGCTCATGCTCGCGGGCATGACGCTGTGGGAAATCAAGTCGCCCACGGTGGAGCGCAAGGGCTTCCTGCCCATGGTCACCACGCGTGGCGACCGCCTGTTCATCGGCCTGCTCGGCGCGGCCTACATCAACCTGGCCTTCATCGGCATGGCGGGCTGGCTGGCCGAATGGCTCTCGCTCGAACAGGAGCCCAGCATCTGGATCGCCTTCGTGGTGTCCATGGCCTGGCTGCTGTGGGTGCTGCGCAAGGGCTGACACCGTTTCGATTCCGACATTCGGCCCGTTGCTTCCCCGGGGCCGAGACCTGTCACACACCGGGGAAGCACCTACCGCTCGAGGAGACAACATGAGATTGCGACACACGACACTGGCCCTGGCCGCGCTGCTGGCCATGGGTTCCCTGCCGGCGTGGGCCGACGAGGCCGCCGCCAAGAAGTGGATCGACAGCGAATTCCAGCCCTCCACCCTGAGCAAGGCCCAGCAGGCCGAGGAGATGAAGTGGTTCATCCAGGCCGCGGCCAAGCTCAAGGCCAGGGGCGTGAACGAGATTTCGGTCGTCTCCGAGACGATCACGACCCATGAGTACGAGAGCAAGACGCTTGCCAAGGCTTTCAGCGAGATCACCGGCATCACCGTCAAGCACGACCTGATCCAGGAAGGTGACGTGGTCGAGAAGCTGCAGACCTCGATGCAGTCGGGCAAGTCGATCTACGACGGCTGGATTTCGGACTCCGACCTGATCGGCACGCACTACCGCTACGGCAAGATCATGAACCTGACCGACTACATGGCCGGCAAGGGCAAGGAGTTCACCAACCCGGGGCTGGACATCAAGGATTTCATCGGCACCAGCTTCACCACCGGCCCCGACAAGAAGCTCTACCAGCTGCCCGATCAGCAATTCGCCAACCTGTACTGGTTCCGCGCCGACCTGTTCGCGCGCCAGGACCTGAAGGACAAGTTCAAGGCCAAGTACGGCTACGACCTGGGCGTGCCGCTGAACTGGAGCGCCTACGAAGACATCGCCGCCTTCTTCAGCGAAGACGTCAAGACCATCGACGGCAAGCCGATCTATGGCCACATGGACTACGGCAAGAAGGATCCCTCACTGGGCTGGCGTTTCACCGACGCATGGCTGTCGATGGCCGGCACCGCCGACATCGGCATTCCCAATGGCAAGCCGGTCGATGAATGGGGCATCCGCGCCTCGGCCGACGGTTGCACGCCGCTGGGCGCCAGCGTCTCGCGCGGTGGCGCCACCAACTCGCCGGCTGCTGTCTACGCGCTCACCAAGTACGTGGACTGGATGAAGAAGTACGCGCCCAAGGAAGCCACTGGAATGACCTTCGGCGAGGCCGGCCCGGTGCCCGCCCAGGGCCAGATCGCGCAGCAGATCTTCTGGTACACCGCCTTCACCGCCGACATGACCAAGCCCGGCTTGCCGGTGGTCAACGCCGACGGCACGCCCAAGTGGCGCATGGCGCCCGGCCCGAACGGCCCGTACTGGAAGCAGGGCATGCAGAACGGCTACCAGGACGTGGGTTCGTGGACCTTCTTCGAGAAGCACGACGCCGACCGCACGGCCGCCGCCTGGCTGTACGCGCAGTTCGTGACCGCCAAGACCACCTCGCTGAAGAAAACGATCGTGGGGCTGACACCGATCCGCGAATCCGACATCCAGAGCAAGGCCATGACCGACATGGCGCCCAAGCTCGGCGGCCTGGTCGAGTTCTACCGCAGTCCGGCACGCGTTGCCTGGACGCCCACCGGTACCAACGTGCCCGACTACCCCAAGCTGGCCCAGCTGTGGTGGCAGAACGTGGCCCAGGCCGTGACGGGCGAGAAGACGCCCCAGGCCGCGATGGACAACCTGGCTGACCAGATGGACCAGGTCATGAGCCGCCTGGAGCGCGCGGGCATGGAGCGCTGCCCACCCAAGCTCAACCCTAAGGGTGACCCCAACAAGTACCTCAGCGACAAGGCCGCTCCATGGAAGAAGCTGGCCAATGAGAAGCCCAAGGGAGAGACCATCGCCTACGACCAACTGCTCAACGCATGGAAGAATGGCAAGGCCCGCTGATGTGATGCATCGGTTTTTGTAGCAACCCGCCTCCTGCACCGCCCTGGTGCGGGAGGCCATCCCCTCATTCATGAAACGCGCAGAACTGCTTGAATCGCTGCCCCGGCATGGTGTGTTCGACCTGGCCGTCGTCGGTGGCGGCGCCACCGGCCTCGGGGTGGCGCTGGATGCGGCGCTGCGCGGTTTTTCCGTGGTGTTGCTGGAGTCGCACGACTTCGCCGGCGGCACCTCCTCGCGTTCCACCAAGCTGCTGCATGGCGGCGTGCGCTACCTCGCGCAGGGCAACCTCGCGCTCGTGCGCGAGGCGCTGGCCGAACGCGCCACCGTGCTGCGCATTGCGCCGCACCTGGCGCAGCCCCTGCCCTTCGTCATGCCGTCCTATCGTTGGTGGCAGACGCCGTTCTATGGCCTGGGCCTCAAGCTCTACGACCTGCTGGCCGGTGGCGCCGGCCTGGGGCGCACCGAATTCCTCGACCGCGAACAGGCGCTGCGGGCCTTGCCCGGCGTGAATCCGGCCGGTCTGCGCGGCGGTGTGAAGTACTGGGACGGCCAGTTCGACGACGCCCGTCTGGCTCTGGCCCTTGCACGCAGCGCCGAGGCGGCCGGCGCTCACGTGCTGAACTACGCCGAAGTCACGGCGGTGCGCCAGGTCTCCGGGGGCGAGGCACCGCTGTCGTCGCTGGATGTGGTTGACCGGCGCGGTGGCTTGGCGTTTCAACTGCAGGCGCGCTGCGTGGTCAACGCCACCGGTGTCTGGGTCGATGCCTTGCGCGACCACACCCAGCCAGCGGCCACCCAGGGGGCGCCCTCGCGCATGGTCAGCCCCAGCCAGGGGGTGCATGTGGTGGTGGACCGCGATTTCATGCCCGGCGGTCACGCCCTGCTGGTACCCCGAACGCGCGATGGCCGGGTGCTGTTCGCCGTGCCCTGGCTGGGCAAGCTGGTGCTGGGCACCACCGACACCCCGCGCGGCGATCTGGCGCGTGAACCCGACGCGTTCGCCGAAGAACTGGAGTTCATCCTCGGCGAGGCCAGCCAGGCACTGAGTCGCCCGGTGCGCCGCGAGGACATTCGCAGCCTCTGGGTGGGGCTGCGTCCGCTGGTCGCGGCACCCGAGGCCGAGCAGGGCGGGACCAAGGTGCTGTCGCGTGAGCACACCATCGTCGTCGACGCCAATGGACTCGTCACGGTCACGGGCGGCAAATGGACCACCTACCGTGCCATGGCCGAAGACGTGCTCGAACGCTGCTTCGCCAGCCACTTGCTGCCACGCCGGGCAGGCGGCCTGAGCGCCACGCACGCGCTGCTGGGCGCGGCGGCGACCGCCAGCCCCGCCACGCCCCTGCACGCCACGCCGGGGCTGCATCTCTATGGCACCGAGGCGCCCCAGGTGGTGGCCTGCCCGGGGCAGGGCCACGTGCTCGGCGCGGGGCTGACCGAGGCCATGGTGCGCTACGCGGCCCGCTTCGAGCATGCCCAGACCGTGGAAGACGTGCTGGCGCGGCGCTGGCGCGTTCTCTTCCTGGACGCGGCCGAAGCCGCCCGCATGGCCCCGGCGGTGGCGGCCATCCTGGCGGAGGAACTGGACAATGACCCGGATCTGGTGCCGTTCCGGGCCCTGTGTGCCCGGTATTTGCCGGCCGCGACCTGATCCGGTTGACCGGCCTCGGAAGTCATGCCATAATGCGCGGCTTCGCTTGAAAAAGCGGAGAGCTATCTGCCCACCGAAGCAGGTCCGCACGGCAAACGCCGGGCAGGCTTGCGACGACGGGCCCAAGACTGATCACTCCCGGCCGTGGTGGCTGGGGGGATTCAAGTTGGGACTTAAATCAAATGATTCAAACGCAATCTCGACTCGATGTTGCTGACAACACGGGCGCGAAGTCCGTGATGTGCATCAAGGTGCTCGGCGGCTCCAAGCGTCGTTACGCCAGCGTGGGCGACGTCATCAAAGTCACCGTCAAGGAAGCCGCGCCGCGTGGCCGCGTCAAAAAAGGCGAGGTCTACAACGCCGTGGTGGTTCGCACCGCCAAGGGCATTCGCCGCCAGGACGGCGCCCTGATCAAATTCGACGGCAACGCGGCAGTGTTGCTCAACGCCAAGCTGGAGCCCATCGGCACCCGCATCTTCGGACCGGTCACGCGCGAACTGCGCACCGAGAAGTTCATGAAGATCGTGTCGCTGGCACCTGAGGTTCTCTGAGGAATCATCATGAACAAGATTCGTAGTGGCGATGAAGTCATCGTGATTGCCGGCCGCGACAAGGGCAAGCGCGGCAAGGTGCTGCAGCGCAGCGACGACAGCCGCCTGGTGGTCGAGGGCGTGAACCTCGTCAAGAAGCACGCCAAGCCGAACCCGATGAAGGGCATCACCGGCGGCATCATTGAAAAGACCATGCCCATCCATCAGTCCAACGTTGCCATCTTCAATGGCGCCACGGGCAAGGCGGATCGCGTGGGCATCAAGCTCCTGGCCGACGGCAAGAAAGTGCGCGTCTTCAAGTCCAGCGGCGAAGAAATCAAGGTGGCATGACCATGGCACGTTTGCAAGAAGTTTTCCGCGACACCATCGCCCCGGACCTCGTGAAGAAGTTCGGCTACAAGTCGACCATGGAGGTGCCGCGCATCACCAAGATCACGCTCAACATGGGCGTGAGTGAGGCCGTGGCCGACAAGAAGGTCATGGACAACGCGGTGGCTGACCTGACCAAGATCGCCGGCCAGAAGCCGGTGGTGACCAAGGCCCGCAAGGCCATCGCGGGTTTCAAGATCCGCGAACAGCAGGCGATCGGCTGCATGGTGACCCTGCGCGGCGCCCGCATGTATGAATTCCTGGACCGCTTTGTCACCGTGGCGCTGCCGCGTGTGCGCGACTTCCGTGGTATCTCTGGTCGCTCGTTCGACGGCCGGGGCAACTACAACGTGGGCGTCAAGGAGCAGATCATCTTCCCTGAGATCGAGTACGACAAGGTTGATGCCTTGCGCGGTCTCAACATCAGCATCACGACGACCGCCAAGAACGATGAAGAGTGCAAGGCTCTTCTGGCTGGTTTCCGTTTTCCGTTCAAGAACTGAGGTGGCGCGTGGCTAAACAAGCACTACTCCAACGTGAACTCAAGCGCGAAAAACTCGCCGCCAAGTTCGCCAAGAAATACACCGAGCTCAAGGCAACGTCCAACGATGCCAAGAAGAGCGACGAAGAGCGCGATGCTGCCCGTCTGGCGCTGCAGAAGTTGCCCCGCAACGCGAACCCGACCCGCCAGCGCAACCGCTGCGAGATCACCGGCCGTCCGCGTGGCACCTTCGCCCACTTCGGCCTGGCCCGTGCCAAGGTCCGCGAAATGGCGTTTGCCGGTGAGATTCCCGGCGTCACCAAAGCCAGCTGGTAAGCATTAGGAGAACCACAAATGAGCATGAGTGATCCTATTGCCGACATGTTGACCCGCATCCGCAACGCACAGATGGTCGAAAAGGCCGTCGTGACGATGCCGGCCTCCAAGGTCAAGGCCGCCATTGCCCAGGTCCTGAAGGACGAGGGCTACATCGACGGCTTCCAGGTCAAGAGCGCCGATGGCAAGAACGAACTTGAGATTGCCCTCAAGTACTACGCCGGCCGTCCCGTGATCGAGCGCATCGAGCGCGTGAGCCGTCCCGGCCTGCGCGTCTACCGAGGCCGCAACGCCATTCCCCAGGTCCAGAACGGCCTGGGTGTGGCCATCGTCACCACGCCGCAGGGCGTGATGACCGACCGCAAGGCGCGCGCTACCGGTGTCGGTGGCGAAGTCCTGTGTTACGTCGCCTGATGCGGGCATTGAGGAGAAACTGATGTCACGTATTGGAAAACTGCCGGTCGCCGTCCCAGCCGGGGTGGAGATCGCGTTCAAGGACAACCAGATCAACGTCAAGGGTGCCCTGGGTGCCTTGGCGCTGGCGCAGAACGCGCTGGTCAAGATTGAGAACAACGCTGGCACGCTGACGTTCGCTCCGGCGGATGAATCGCGTGAAGCCAACGCCATGTCGGGCACCATGCGCCAGCTGGTCAACAACATGGTCAACGGCGTGAGCAAGGGTTTCGAAAAGAAGCTGACACTGCTGGGCGTGGGTTACAAGGCGCAGGCGCAAGGTGCCAAGCTCAACCTGACGGTCGGCTACTCCCACCCCGTGGTGATGGATATGCCCGCTGGCATCAAGGTGGAAACCCCGACGCCGACAGAAATCGTCATCAAGGGTTCCGACCGCCAGCGCGTGGGTCAGATCGCTTCCGAGGTGCGAGCCGTTCGCCCCCCCGAGCCCTACAAGGGCAAGGGCATCCGCTACGCGGATGAGAAGGTCGTGATCAAGGAAACCAAGAAGAAATAAGGACCAGGATCATGTTGACCAAGAAAGAGCAACGTCTCCGCCGCGCCCGCCAGACGCGCATCCGCATCGCGCAGCAAGGCGCCGTGCGCCTGAGCGTGAACCGCACCAACCTGCACATCTACGCCAGCGTCATCTCCGACGATGGTGGCCGCGTGCTGGCGACCGCGTCGACGGCCGAAGCCGAGGTGCGCGCCCAGATCGGTGGTGCCGGCAAGGGTGGCAACACCGTCGCCGCAGCCCTTGTGGGCAAGCGCATCGCTGAAAAAGCGAAGGCTGCCGGTATTGAAAAAGTGGCGTTTGACCGTTCCGGTTTTGCATACCACGGCCGGGTGAAAGCCCTTGCGGACGCGGCGCGCGAAGCCGGTCTGCAGTTCTGATCAAACGGAATACACAAAATGGCTAAATTTACGGCAAACATCAAGAACGAAGCGAACGAAGACGGTCTGCGCGAGAAGATGATCGCGATCAACCGTGTGACCAAGGTGGTCAAGGGCGGTCGCATCCTGGGTTTCGCTGCATTGACCGTGGTCGGTGATGGCGATGGCCGCGTCGGCATGGGCAAGGGCAAGGCACGTGAAGTGCCGGTGGCCGTGCAGAAAGCCATGGAGCAGGCCCGCCGCAACATGATCAAGGTGTCGCTCAAGAACGGTTCGTTGCACCACAGCGTGCATGGCGAGCACGGCGCATCCAATGTCATGATGCTGCCAGCATCCAAAGGTACCGGCATCATTGCTGGCGGCCCGATGCGCGCAGTGTTCGAGGTGCTGGGCATCACCGACGTCGTGGCCAAGAGCCATGGCTCGAGCAACCCCTACAACCTGGTGCGCGCCACGCTGGACGCGCTGAAGAACTCGACGACCCCTGCCGACGTGGCTGCCAAGCGTGGCAAGTCCGTCGAAGAGATCATGGGTTGACTGGAGCGATCATGACCACTCAAAACACCGTCAAAGTTCAACTGGTGCGCAGCCCCATTGGAACCAAGCAATCCCACCGCGATACCGTCCGTGGCCTGGGCCTGCGCAAGCTCAACAGCGTCAGCGAGCTGCAGGACACGCCCGCCGTGCGCGGCATGATCAACAAGATCAGCTACCTGGTCAAAATCGTCTGATCGGAGTCACTGACATGCAACTCAATTCCATCAAGCCTTCCGAAGGCGCCAAACATGCCAAGCGCCGCGTCGGCCGTGGCATCGGCTCGGGCCTGGGCAAGACCGCGGGTCGTGGTCACAAAGGGCAGAAGTCCCGCTCTGGCGGTTACCACAAGGTCGGCTTCGAAGGCGGCCAGATGCCGCTCCAGCGCCGTCTGCCCAAGCGTGGCTTCAAGTCGGCGCAACTGCAGTTCAACGCCGAAGTCACCTTGGGCGCGCTCAATGCGCTCGACGTGGCCGAAATCGACGTGCTCGTGCTCAAGCAGGCAGGCCTCGTGCCCCACCTGGCCAAGCGTGTCAAGGTCATCAAGACCGGTGAGATCACCCGCGCGGTGACCCTCAAGGACATCACCGCGACGGCGGGCGCCAAGCAGGCGATCGAAGCCGCTGGTGGCTCCCTGGCTGCGGCGTAATCAGAGACAGACGGAAAACTCCTGTGGCAACTGGATCCACGTCCCTGGCAAAAACCGGCAAGTTCGGCGACCTGCGTCGCCGGCTTGTCTTTCTGTTGCTGGCGCTGGTGGTCTACCGCATCGGGGCGCACATCCCCGTGCCCGGCATCGACCCCGCGCAGCTGGAGCAGTTGTTCCAGGGGCAGCAGGGCGGCATCCTCAGCCTGTTCAACATGTTCTCGGGTGGCGCATTGTCGCGTTTCACCGTGTTTGCGCTGGGCATCATGCCGTACATCTCGGCGTCGATCATCATGCAGCTGATGACCTACGTGGTGCCCACGTTCGAGCAGTTGAAGAAGGAAGGCGAGGCGGGTCGCCGCAAGATCACGCAGTACACGCGCTACGGCACGCTGGCGCTGGCGATCTTCCAGTCCATGGGCATCGCGTTGGCTTTGGAAGGCTCCGCCGGTCTGGTGATCGAGCCTGGCATGGGCTTTCGTCTGACTGCCGTGGTCAGTCTGGTGGCTGGCACGATGTTCCTGATGTGGCTCGGCGAACAGATCACCGAGCGCGGCCTGGGCAACGGCATTTCGATCCTGATCTTTGCCGGCATCGCCGCAGGTCTGCCGAGCGCCGTGGGCGGTCTGCTGGAGCTGGTCCGCACCGGTGCCATGAACATTCTGGTGGCCATCTTCATCATTGCGCTGGTGGTTCTCGTCACCTACTTCGTGGTATTTGTGGAGCGTGGCCAGCGCAAAATCCTGGTGAACTATGCGCGCCGGCAGGTGGGCAACAAGGTGTATGGCGGTCAATCGTCGCACCTGCCGCTCAAGCTGAACATGGCCGGAGTGATCCCCCCGATCTTTGCCTCGTCCATCATCCTGCTGCCCACCACGGTGGTGAGCTGGGTGAGCACGGGTGACTCGACCCGCTGGCTGCGCGACATTGCTTCGGCCCTGTCGCCGGGTCAGCCGATCTATGTGGCGCTGTACGCGGCCGCCATCATCTTCTTCTGTTTCTTCTACACCGCGCTGGTGTTCAATAGCCGCGAAACCGCGGACAACCTGAAGAAGAGTGGTGCGTTCATTCCTGGTATCCGCCCGGGTGACCAGACCGCCCGCTACATCGACCGGATTCTTTTGAGACTGACGCTGGCGGGCGCGATCTACATCACCGCCGTGTGCCTGTTGCCCGAGTTCCTGATCCTTGAATACAACGTGCCGTTTTATTTCGGTGGCACCTCCCTGCTGATCATTGTGGTGGTCACCATGGACTTCATGGCCCAGGTTCAGAATTACATGATGTCGCAGCAATACGAATCGCTGCTCAAGAAGGCCAATTTCAAAACCTCCCCTTGAACTTCGCTTATGGCCAAGGACGATGTGATCGAGATGCAGGGGGAGGTGGTTGAGAACCTCCCCAATGCAACCTTCAGGGTCAAGCTCGAAAACGGTCATGTGGTGCTGGGGCACATCAGCGGCAAGATGCGGATGCACTACATCCGGATCCTGCCAGGGGACAAGGTCAAGGTAGAGCTCACGCCCTACGACCTCACCCGAGCGCGAATCGTGTTCCGCTCGAAGTGAGTGGTCAGTTGTTGAATGTTTTAGGTATATCTAGGAGAAGACTATGAGAGTTTCGGCTTCGGTCAAGAAAATGTGCCGCAACTGCAAGATCATCAAGCGGCATGGTGTGGTGCGCGTCATCTGCACCGACCCGCGTCACAAGCAGCGTCAAGGCTGACTGGTTAGTTAAGAGGACCCAACATGGCTCGTATTGCAGGCATCAACATTCCGCCGCACAAGCACGCCGAAATCGGCTTGACGGCAATCTTCGGCATTGGCCGCACCCGCGCTCGCAAGATCTGCGAAGCCTGCGGCATCGACTACGCCAAGAAGATCAAGGATCTGAGCGACGCGGAACTCGAGAAAGTGCGCGACCAGGTCGGTACGTTCACGATCGAGGGTGACCTGCGTCGTGAAACCACCATGAACATCAAGCGTTTGATGGACATCGGTTGCTACCGTGGCTTCCGCCACCGCCGTGGTCTGCCGCTGCGTGGTCAGCGCACCAAGACCAACGCCCGTACGCGCAAGGGCCCCCGCAAGGCTGCCCAGTCGCTGAAAAAATAAACGGTTAGAAGGACCCTCATGGCCAAGTCTCCCTCCAGCAGCGCATCTGCCCGCGTCCGCAAGAAAGTCCGCAAGAACGTTGCCGACGGCATTGCACACGTGCACGCGTCGTTCAACAACACGATCATCACCATCACCGACCGTCAGGGCAACGCATTGTCCTGGGCGTCGTCGGGTGGCCAGGGCTTCAAGGGCTCGCGCAAGTCCACGCCGTTCGCCGCCCAGGTGGCTTCCGAAGTGGCCGGCCGCGCAGCCATCGAGCAGGGCATCAAGAACCTGGACGTCGAGATCAAGGGCCCGGGCCCGGGTCGCGAATCTTCGGTGCGCGCGTTGGGTGCCCTGGGCATCCGGATCAACTCGATCTCCGACGTGACGCCGGTGCCGCACAACGGCTGCCGTCCGCAAAAGCGCCGTCGCATCTGATGTGCGACCGCTGACGCGGTATAATTGAAGGCTTTTTTCGAGCGCCACCGCAGATGCCTGCGGTGGCATTTTTGCTAAGCCCACCGCCACCTTCTTCGAAGGGTGGCTCCCGCAACAGCTGGTTGCGGCAGTGAAACAAGGAAACCAACGTGGCACGTTACCTCGGCCCCAAGGCCAAACTCTCTCGCCGTGAAGGCTCCGACCTGTTGCTCAAGAGCGCCCGCCGCTCCATCAGCGACAAGGCCAAGTTCGACTCCAAGCCCGGCCAACATGGTCGCACCTCGGGTCAGCGCACCTCCGACTTCGGCGTGCAACTGCGCGAGAAGCAGAAGGTCAAGCGCACCTATGGCGTGCTGGAGCGCCAGTTCCGCCGCTACTTCGCCGAGGCCGACCGCCGCCGCGGCAACACCGGCGCAAACCTGCTCTTCCTGCTGGAAGCGCGCCTGGACAACGTGGTGTTCCGCATGGGCTTCGCCTCCACCCGTGCCGAAGCCCGCCAGATCGTGTCGCACAAGGCGATCACCGTCAACGGCAAGGCCGTGAACATTCCGTCCTACTCGGTGAAAGCCGGCGACGTGATTGCCGTGCGCGAGAAGTCGAAGAAGCAGGGCCGTGTGATCGAAGCGCTCGAGCTGGCCAAGCAGATTGGTTTCCCCGCCTGGGTCGACGTGTCTGCCGACAAGGTTGAAGGCGTGTTCAAGAAGGCGCCCGACCGCGATGAGTTCGGCTCCGACATCAACGAATCGCTGATCGTCGAACTGTATTCCCGTTAATTCCGTTCCCGGCCTGCACCCTCGCGGTGCGGTCGGGCCATGCTCCGTCTGCCTTATCGGTGTAACGAGCCGAGGGTCCTGAAGGAAGTTTGAATGCTGAACAATCTGCTGAAGCCCAAAACCATCAATGTCGAACAAGTGTCGACCAATCGCGCCAAGGTGACGCTCGAACCGTTCGAGCGTGGCTATGGCCACACGCTGGGCAATGCCCTGCGTCGGGTTCTGCTCTCTTCCATGACCGGCCACGCGCCGACCGAAGTCACCATCGCCGGTGTCGTGCACGAATACTCGTCCATTGACGGCGTGCAGGAAGACGTCGTCAACATGCTCCTGAACCTCAAGGGCGTGGTGTTCAAACTGCACAACCGCGATGAAGTCACGCTGAGCCTGCGCAAGGATGGCGAAGGACTGGTCACCGCCGCCGACATCCAGACACCGCACGACGTCGAGATCGTCAACCCGGGTCATGTGATCGCGACGCTTTCGCACGGCGCCAAACTCGACATGCAGATCAAGGTGGAAAAGGGCCGTGGCTACGTGCCGGGCAGTCTGCGCCGCAACGACGACCAGACTCGCTCCATCGGGCGCATCGTTCTGGACGCGTCGTTCTCGCCGGTCAAGCGCGTGAGCTACACGGTCGAAAGCGCCCGCGTCGAGCAGCGCACCGACCTGGACAAGCTGGTGCTCGAGATCGAGACCAATGGTTCCATCGGTCCGGAAGAAGCGGTTCGCGCATCGGCCAAGATCCTGGTCGAGCAACTTGCGGTCTTTGCACAACTCGAAGGCGTGGAACTCTCCGCGTTCGACGCACCTGCCCAGCGCAGTTCGCAGCAATTCGACCCGATCCTGCTGCGCCCGGTCGACGAGCTCGAGCTCACCGTGCGCTCGGCCAACTGCCTCAAGGCCGAGAACATCTACTACATCGGTGATCTGATCCAGCGCACCGAGAACGAACTGCTCAAGACCCCCAACCTGGGTCGCAAGTCGCTCAACGAGATCAAGGAAGTGCTCGCCTCGCGCGGCCTGACCTTGGGCATGAAGCTTGAGAACTGGCCGCCCGCCGGCCTGGACAAGCACTGAAACCGCAGCGTCTGGCCACATAGGCCAGGCCCGGACGAACTTCCAGTACCTGATACGGCTGGGGGCAAAACACTGAAAGGATGAAAAAATGCGTCACGGACACGGACTTCGTAAACTCAATCGCACCAGCGAGCACCGCCTCGCCATGCTGCGCAACATGATGAATTCGCTGCTCACGCACGAAGTCATCAAGACCACGGTGCCCAAGGCCAAGGAGCTGCGCCGCGTGGTCGAACCCATGATCACCCTGGCCAAAGAACCCACGGTCGCGAACCGCCGCCTGGCCTTTGACCGCCTGCGCGACCGTGACGTGGTCGTGAAGCTCTTCAACGAACTGGGCCCGCGCTTCAAGGCCCGTCCGGGTGGGTACACCCGCATCCTGAAAATGGGTTTCCGCGTGGGCGACAACGCGCCGATGGCGCTGGTCGAACTGGTGGATCGCGCTGAAGAAGCAGCGCCCGCTGCCGACGCGGATAAAGCGTGATAGAATAGCAGGCTTGACGCGGAGTGGAGCAGCCTGGTAGCTCGTTGGGCTCATAACCCAAAGGTCGCAAGTTCAAATCTTGCCTCCGCAACCAACAAAATCAAGCACTTGCTTGTCATCGAAGCCCTCGGAAACGAGGGCTTTTTTGTTTGTGACGAGGTCTGTACCGTCACAGAATCGGCGCTCGTACTTGAGACCATTGAGTGCCTTGAAGCGTGTGAGGACGCGCGAGCGGTCAGTCGATCGGATCTTCTGCGAACAGCTCAAACACCACGCCACGCAGCCACTGGCTCGCGGGTGAGCGATGGGCCTTGGCGTGCCAGAACGCATTGATTGCGACATCTGGCAACTTGACCGGGTGCTGGACGGGCGACAGACCAAACGGTTTCGCCAGCTTCTGCGCCAGCCGCTCGGGCACCGTGGTGATCAGATCCGTGCTTTGCAGGATGTGCCCCACGCTCACGAAGTGAGGCACGGTCAGACGGATTGGGCGATCAATACCGGCCTGTCGAATGAGTTCGTCCACCTTCCCATGCCCGGTGCCCGCCGACACCACCACCAGGTGTTCGGCCGAGCGGAATTCGGCAACAGACAACTTCTTCTTGTTGAGCGCGTGACCCTTGCGCATGAGGCACACGTACTTCTGATGGAACAGCCGCCGCTGGAAGAAGCCGGCCTTCAGCTGGGGAAGCAAGCCAATGGCCAGGTCCACCTTGCCCGACTCCATGTCTTCACGCAGGTTGATGGCGGTGTTGCGCACGGTGTTCAGATTCAATCCTGGGGCCTCCCGGCTGAGCCGCTCCACGAGGGCCGGAAGAAAGACGATCTCGCCGATGTCGGTCATGCCGATCGTGACCGAGCCCTTTGCCTTGGCGGGGTCGAAACTGATCTGCTGGTTCAGGCCGCTGTGGATCATCCCGAGCGCGTAACCCACGGGCTCGGCGAGCTGTTCCGCAAAAGGCGTTGGAACCATGCCGGAAGGGGTCCGCAGGAACAGTTCGTCACCCAGCCGCCGTCGAAGCTTGGCCAGCGAGTTGCTCACTGCCGGCTGGGTCAGCCCGAGGTTGTCCGCGACTTTGGAGACCTTGCGCTCCACCATGAGCTGCTGAAACAACACCAGCTGGTTGAGATCGATATCGGTGAGTTCCATGGCTTGTTTCCATCATCACGCTGAGTGATGGGCCTTATTCACGTGATTCTATTGGCTGATTGGTCAGGGCGCGAGATCATGCACTCCCCGCACCCACCCGACCCACCGGTCACGCCATGGAAGTTCTTGTCCAGCCCCTCAATCGCATCGTGCAGGTCGAGCCTGGCGCCAATCTGCTCGACGCGCTTCGCGCCGCGCAGGTGCCGATGTCGTACTCGTGCATGGCGGGGCGCTGCGGAACCTGCCGATGCAGGGTGGTGTCCGGCGAGGTGATGGAAGGTGGTGTCGATCAGCAGCGACCCAACAACGGTGGCGACGCCTGTGTACTGGCCTGCCGGACATACATCACCCAGCCCTGCACCATCGAGATTCCCGAGCCCGATGAAATCGTGGTGCACACGGCGCGCATCGTCAAGGCAACGGTGGTTGCACTGGAAGACATGACGCACGACATCAAGCGCCTGGTGCTGAAACCGGCCAAGCCGATCGAGTTCTCTCCTGGCCAATACGTACAGCTGCAGTTCTCCGCGGAGCATGTCCGTCCCTATTCCATGGCCGGCCTCTGCGACGATGGCACGTTCGAGTTCCATGTCCGCCTGGTCGCCGGCGGCCGTGTGACGGGATACATCGCCAGCCGGCTGAAGATCGGGGATTCGGTGAAAGTCAGTGGGCCGCTCGGCTCGGCCTACCTGCGGCGAAAGCACGAGTTGCCCATGCTCTGTGTGGCTGGTGGCACTGGCCTGGCGCCGATCCTCTCGATTCTGCGTGGCGCCATCGGCGCAGGCATGCGCAATCCCGTTCATCTGTACTTTGGCGTTCGCTCTCCGAAGGATGTTTACGGTGTCGAGTGGCTGACGGAACTCCAGCGCGTGCATCCCGGGCTCAAGGTTCATGTGGTCATCGGTTCCGGGGGTGACCCTGCCAGGCAACGAAGCGGGTTGGTGACACAGGCCATTGAAGAAGACCTGGGTGATCTCGAAGGCTGGCGTGCCTACCTCTGTGGGTCGCCACCCATGGTCGAAGCGGTCTCTCTCGTGGCCAGGACGAAAGGGGTTGCGCCCGAGCATGTGCATGCGGACGCCTTCTATACCCAGGGGACCTGACAAACCCCGGAACCTCACATTCCCATTGCCCAAGCAGGAGACAGATATGAACGAATCACCCACGGTGTTCCCCAATGAAGTGACCTGGGAAACCGAAGGCACGCACCGCATCCCCTTCCTCACCTACACGGACGAGGACATCTACAAGCGCGAGCTCGAACGCTTCTTCTACAGGGCTCACTGGTGTTACGTAGGCCTTGAGGCGGAAGTGCCCAGCCCGGGTGACTTCAAGCGCACGGTGGTGGGCGAGCGGTCGGTGATCCTCACCCGCGACGCCGAAGGTGGCATCCAAGTGGTGGAGAACGTCTGCGCGCACCGGGGCATGCGCTTCTGCCGCGAGCGCCATGGCAACCGCAAGGAATTCGTGTGTCCCTACCACCAGTGGAGCTACACCCTCAAGGGCGACCTGCAGGGTGTGCCGTTCCGCCGGGGCGTGAAGCAGGACGGCGAGGTGCACGGCGGCATGCCGGCGGACTTCAAGACCAGTGACCACGGCCTGACCAAGCTGAAGGTGGCCGTGCGCGGGGGCGTGGTGTTCGCGTCCTTCGATCACGATGTCGAGCCGCTGGAGACATTTCTCGGCCCCACCATCCTTGGCTACTTCGACCGGCTGTTCAATGGTCGAAAGCTCAGGATCCTGGGCTACAACCGCCAGCGCATTCCGGGCAACTGGAAGCTGATGCAGGAGAACATCAAGGACCCGTACCACCCCGGCCTGCTGCACACCTGGTTCGTCACCTTCGGCCTCTGGCGCGCGGACAACAAGTCCCAACTGCGCATGGACGACAAGTTCCGGCATGCGGCCATGATCAGCACGCGCGGCACCGCGGGCAAGTCCGACCAGGTCACGCAGGTCTCCAGCTTCAAGGAAAGCATGCAGCTCAACGACCCGAGCTTTCTCGACATCGTTCCCGAGCCCTGGTGGGGTGGTCCGACGGCGGTGATGACCACCATTTTTCCGAGCGTGATCCTGCAGCAGCAGGTCAACAGCGTCTCCACCCGGCACATACAGCCCAACGGGCACGGCAGCTTCGACTTCGTCTGGACGCACTTCGGATTCGAGGACGACACCGAGGAGATGACCGAGCGCCGCCTGCGCCAGGCCAACCTGTTCGGGCCAGCCGGCTTCGTGAGCGCGGACGACGGTGAAGTGATCGAGTTTTCCCAGCAGGCATTCGAGAGCAAACCTTTTCACCGCACACTGGCCGAGCTCGGTGGCAAGGAGGTCGAGAACACCGAACACATGGTGACCGAGACACTGATCCGTGGCATGTACCGCTACTGGCGCAGCGTGATGGAGGTCCCCGAATGAGCAGCAACATGAACTTTGACGACTGGCTGGCGCTGAACCAGCTCTACGCCGACTACGCCTCGGCGGTGGACTCGGGCCAGTGGGACCTGTGGCCCGAGTTTTTCACCGACGACTGCGTCTATCGTCTCCAGCCGAGGGAGAACCACGAGCGCGGATTCCCGCTGGCCACCTTGTCTTTCACGAGCAAGGGCATGTTGAAGGACCGCGTGTACGGCATCAAGGAGACCCTGTTTCACGACCCTTACTATCAGCGCCACGTCGTGGGAACGCCTGTGGTGCGCCGCACCGAGGACGGCCGCTTCGAGTGCGAGGCCAACTATGCGGTGCTGCGCACCAAGCTGTCGGAAGCCAGCACTGTGTTCAACGTCGGCCGCTACATCGATACCGTCGTCAAGACGCCGCAGGGCCTGAAGTTCGCCCGGCGCGAATGCATCTACGACAGCGAAATGATCCCCAATTCCATCATCTACCCGATCTGAGACACACCATGAGCGAAGCACCCCAATGGATCGACGCACTCGCCGCTGACGACCTGCCCAGCGACGACGTAATCGGCGTGGCCGTGGCAGGCAAGGACATTGCCATCTACACGGTTGGCGACGAGGTTTTTGCGACCGACAACCTGTGCACCCATGGTCATGCCCGCCTGTGCGACGGTTTCCTCGAAGACCACGAGATCGAGTGCCCTCTGCACCAGGGGAAGTTCGATGTTCGCGACGGCCGACCCACTTGCGAACCCGCCATCGAGCCCCTTCACACCTACCCGGTGCGCATCGAAGGCCAGCGCGTTTTTCTGCAGATCGGTTGAGCTCCGGCCGCCCTGGGCTCAGGCCCCGTGGGGAACCGGCTGTGCCGACGCCGGCAACCCGAAGACGCGGTCGAACACCAGGTTGAACACGAAGGTGTAGAGCAGGAAGAACGCGATAAGGCCGAGGTCGAGCACGAAGGCCTGCCAGAGCGAGATGTTCAGCCACCACGCGAACAGCGGCACCAGCGTGACCACCAGGCCGCCTTCGAAGCCGATGGCGTGCACGGCCCGGCGCAGCAGGCTGCGCCCGCGCTTCACCTGGCGCGCCTCCCAGCGCTCGAACAGCGTGTTGTAGACCAGGTTCCAGGCCACCGCGATGGCCGAGGCGGCGACCGCCGCCACGCTGGCGTGCCCCATGCCGCTGTCGGAGAGCAGGGCCAGCCCGGTGGTGGCGATGGCGATGGCGATGAGCTCGTAGAGGGTGATGTAGATCACTTTGCGCTGGATGCCTTGCATGGAACAGAGACCCGGGAAGGAAAAGAGCCCCGTGCAGTGGCTGGGGCGATGGGGGCATGTTATGGCGATCTGGCTGACGAAAAAAGTCAGATAATTTCAGAAATTCTGATAAGTGTGGTGCACATGGCCTTCTCCAGCGACAACGTCCGGGTGTTTCTTGCAGTGCTTGACAGCGGCTCTTTTTCGGCCGCCGCGCGCCAGCTGGGTCGCGTGCCGTCGGCGGTCAGTATGGTGATTGCGCAGCTCGAGGCCGAGCTCGACCTCCAGCTGTTCGATCGCCGCACGCGCGAGCCCCGGCCCACCGACGTGGCGCGCGCGCTGGAGCCGCAGGCGCGCCAGTTGGCCAGCCAGCTGCGGCAGCTGCAGGCGCACGCGCAGGGGTTGCACCAGGGTCTGGAGCGGCAGCTCACCATCGCGATTGCCCCCGAACTGCTGTCGGCGCCCTGGAGTCAGCCGCTGGCGGTGCTCGCGTCGGAGTTTCCGTCCCTCATCGTGGAGGTGCTCTCGGCGCCGCAGGCGGACGCGCTGCGCATGCTGCACGCGGGCGATGCGCATCTGGCGCTGGTGTTCGAGCGCCCGGGCACCGACGAGCGCGAGGGTTTCCAGGAGCTGGGCCAGGAGATCCTGGTGGCCGTGATTTCGCCCGACCATCCCGCGGGGCAGACGCGTGAAGGCAAGCTGCAACTCAACGACCTGATCGACATCCGCCAGATCGCCGTGGTCGGCCGCGACACGCAGGGGCGCGATCCGCGCCTGCTGCTGGCACGGCACATCTGGCGCACCGACAGCCACCTGGCCACCCTGAGCCTGGTGCAGGCCGGTCTGGGGTGGGCCTACCTGCCGCGCAGCCTGGTCGAACCGCTGGTGGCAGCGGGCTCGCTGATGGAGATCCGCTTCGGCAACATCAGCAACGAGCTGCGGGTATGGGTGGACGTGGTGTGGCACACCGAGCGCGCGATGGGGCTGGGTGCGAAACGGTTCATCGAGTTGATGCGCCAGGCCACCAAGGAAGATGGCTGAGCCTTTCAGACCAGGGCGTTGACCTGTGTGCCCAAAGCGCCGTCCGGTGCCAGCGGCAGGCTGGCGGGCAGCGCGTTGAGCATGGCCATGGCACCGGCCGACTGGATGTCCATGGCCTTCTTCAGCACCAGCAGCTGGGCTTCGTGGGTGGTCTGGTCACGCTGCATGCCGGCGACGGCGGTGACCATGGCGACGGGGGAGACGTCCATGAGGGGCTCTGTAACAAGAATGCCTGTCTATCGGCCACATGGGAACGAACTTGACGGCACACACGCTCAGTCCTGCGGCAGCAGGCGCCCGGCGATGGTGTTGTGCGTTCAGACCGAGATGTCGCTGTTCTTCAGCAAGATCGGCGCAGGGCCCGGGATGCGGGGGTGGACGCCGTGAGCGGCTCTTGTTTCATGCCAGTCACGTGACACGTTCTGGCCAGGTCTGGCTTTGCCGGGCGCGCCGGCCCAGGCACTGTCCCTTCAGGCGTCCTGACGTGTCCCCCCGAGGGGCTGGATGATGTACCCCGGGAGGGTATTCTTGACAGCGCTCCGGCCCGCGTCTCCAATGGCGCTTTCAACCCGGAGACTCCCATGCGCCTTGTTGTCGCCTGTTCCCTTGCGCTTGCCGCCCTTGTGCCCGTTGCCGCCTTTGCCGAAGGCATGAGCTGCAACGCAGCCGCCATGGAAAAGAAGCTGGCCGGTGCGGCCAGGACATCGTTCCTGAAGAAGTGCACCCGGGACGCGGCCGCCGCCTGCGACGTGGCGTCGACCGAGAAGAAGCTCTCCGGCGCAGCGAAGACCAGCTTCACCAGGAAGTGCAACCGCGACGCCGTCGGCTGACCCGGGTCTCAGACGCCGGTCAGCGCGGCGTAGGCCCGGCGCGTCCCGGGCGACACGGCCGCCAGTACCTGCGCGTGGCTGGTCTGGTGGCGCCGCAGCAGACGCGCCGAAGCGGTGGCCCGCGAGCGGCAGTACCAGTGGCAGGTGTGCTGCATCAGGAACAGTTCGGCCGAGAGCAGGAAAGCCTTGTCGCGCGGCGTGCGTTGCGCCTGGTTGGCCGCCGCGTCGGCGATGCCCCGCGCGTGAATGCGCAGAGCTTCCCGCAGGTCGAAGCTGGCACCCGGAAACAGCTGACTGGCCCAGGGAAGGGTCAGCCGGCTCACCCGTGTGGATGCCGTGTCGACCTTGGAGAAATCGCTGGCGAAGCGGCCGAACTGCTCTGCAATGTCGCCCTCGGCGCCGGTGAGCAGGCTCCAGATCTGTTCACGGCGTTCGGGGTCGTCCTCGCCCAGCGCGCGCAGATAGCCCTGCGTGATGTTCTCCATCAGGGCTTCGATCCGGTACTGGCCGAGGTGGCGGCCCAGCAGCGCGATGCGCCGCTTTTGCGCGTGGGCGTTGAAGAAGACGATGAGCGAGGCCACCGCCAGCGCGAGAATCAGGATGTCCATTGCAGGTTGTGGGGCGTGTAAGCAGGACGCCAGTGTAGTTACCCAAACTGGAGCGGGAATGCGAAAATCCCCGCTCTGCACCCCCCGACGCCATTGCCCCCATGTTTCGACGACTGTCGCTGATCGCCATTGCCATTGCCGTGTGGGCTGCCGGCCTCGCCGCCATCGCATGGGTCGCGGCGGCCTGGCTGGGCCGGGCCCTGTCCACTGGGGAAGGCGTGCTGGTGGGCGTCGCGCTGGCCATTGCGGTGTTTGTCGTCGTGCAGGGACGCCTGCAGCGCGACCGCCGCAAGCTGCAGGACATGCGCGATTCGGCGCTCTGGTGAACGGCCCGCCGGTGTGTCACACAGGGTCCGGCACGACCGCCGTGACCTCGATCTCCACCTTGGCGCGCGCCTCCATCAGTGCGCTGACCTCCACGCAGGTCATGGCCGGGAAGTGGCGCCCCATCACCTCGCGGTAGACCTCGCCCAGTTCGCGCAGGCGCGCGTTGTACTCCACGCGGTCGGTCACGTACCACGTCATGCGCACCATGTGCTGCGGCCCGGCGTCGGCGCAGGCGAGCACGTCACGCACGTTGAGCAGGGTCTGGCGCGTCTGCGCGATGAAGTCGTCGCTCTCGAACGCCTGGGCGGCGTTCCAGCCGATCTGGCCACCGACATAGACGTGGGTGCCACGCGCGGCGATGCCGTTGGCGTAGCCTTTGGGTGCTGCCCAGCCGGGCGGTTGCAGGTGTTTCATCTCTCTCGGTCTCAAGGGGTCTTGTGGGCCTGCTGGCGCAGCGCGAAGCGCTGCAGCTTGCCGGTCTCGGTGCGCGGCAGCGTGGTCACGAAAACCACCTCGCGCGGGTATTTGTAGGGCGCCATGTTCTGCTTTACGTGGTCCTGCAGTGATTTCACCTGCGCGGCATCTGCGGCCTCGCCGGGCTTGAGCACCACGTAGGCCATGACGATCTGGCCGCGCTCGTCGTCGGGTTTGCCGACCACGCCGCACTCGGCCACGGCCGGGTGCAGCAGCAGCGCGGCCTCCACCTCGGGGCCGGCCACGTTGTAGCCGGCGGTGATGATCATGTCGTCGGTGCGTGCCTGGTAGAAGAAGTAGCCGTCGGCGTCCTGGCGGAAGGCGTCGCCGGGGTAGTTCCAGCCGTCCTTGACGTACTGCGTCTGGCGCGGTTCGTCCAGGTACTTGCAGCCGGTTGGGCCGATCACCGCGAGCTTGCCCACCTCGCCCACCGGCAGCGGCTCGCCGTCGTCGCCGACCACGCGCGCCTGGTAGCCCGGCACCACCTGGCCGATGGCACCCCGGCGCACCGCCTCGGGCGGCGAGGAGATGAAGATGTGGAACATCTCGGTGGCGCCAATGCCGTCAAGCATCTCCAGCCCGCTGGCTTCCTTCCAGAGCTGGCGCGTGGCGTCGGGCAGGCCTTCGCCCGCGCTCACGCTGATGCGCAGGCGGCCGATGCCGTGGCGCTGCGCGAACGGAGCCATCTGGCGGTAGAAGGTGGGCGCGGTGTAGCAGATGGTCGCGCCCACGCGGCCGATGAGTTGCACCATCGCTTCGGGCGTGTAGGGAATGGAGGGGAAGTACACCGAGGCACCGGCCCACATCGGGAACACCAGCAGGCCGCCCAGGCCGAAGGTGAAGGCCAGCGGCGGTGAACCCAGCACGATGTCCTCGGGCGTGGCGCGCAGCACATGCCGTGGCCAGGTCTCGCAGGCGGCGAGCACGTCGCGGTGGGTGTGCACCGCGGCCTTGGGGGTGCCGGTGGTGCCCGAGGTGAAGGCCAGCAGCGCGATGTCGGTGGCGGCGGTGGGGCAGGGTGTAGCGTGTTCCGGCTGGCGTGCGGACAGCGACTCCAGCGACTGCGACCCGTCCGTGCCACCGGTGTTGAACACGCGCAATGGCATGCCCGCGTGGTCCGGGTCGGCCGACAGGGCGGCCTTGAGTTCGTCCTGCAGCTTGACGTCGCACAGCGCCACCGAGGGTTGCGCCTTGGCGATGATGGCGCCGAGTTCCTTGGCGCGCAGCAGTGGCATGGTGGCCACCGCGATCAGCCCCGCCTGCACCGTGGCCAGCCAGGCCAGCGCCATGGCCACCGAGTTGCCGCCGCGCAGCAGCACGCGGTTGCCCGGCACGAGGCCCAGCTCACCGGTCAACACGTTGGCAATGCGGTTGACTTCGGTTTGCGCCTGCGCGTAGGTGAGGGTGCGTTCGTCGCTGCGCAGCAGCGGGCGATCGCCATGGCCGGCCTGCAGCGCGCGGTCGAACAGGGCCTGCACCGCGTTGACGTGGTCGGGTAACTGCAGTTCGGGCCGGTCGAAGCGCAGCTCGGGCCACTGCCCGGGTGGGGGGAGGCGGTCGTGAACGAAGCGGTCGGTTTGCGCGGAAGGGGTGTTCATTTCAATGCGGCCTTGCCGAGGATGAGCAGTTGCACCTCGCTCGCGCCTTCGTAGATGCGCAGCGAGCGGATGTCGCGGTACAGGCTTTCGATCTTCTGGCCCACCTGCACGCCGCGCCCGCCGAACATCTGCAATGCCATGTCGATCACGCGCTGCGCGTTCTCGGTGGCGCTGAGCTTGGCGCTCGCGGCGGCGGCGGTGTAGGCGGGCGTGCCCGCACCCTGCGTGCTGCTGCGGTCGCGCTGCCAGGCGGCGCGGTAGGTGAGCAGGGCGGCGGCATCGATCAGCGCGCTCATCTCGCCCAGCCTGGCCTGCGTGAGCTGGAAGTCAGCCAGGGTCCGGCCGAACATGCGGCGCTGCTTCGCGTGCGCCACGGCTTCAGCGAAGGCGCGGCGTGCCATGCCCAGCGCGGCCGCGGCCACCGAGGCGCGGAAGATGTCCAGCGTGCGCATGGCCAGCTTGAAACCGCCGTGCAGCGGGCCGAGCAGGGCGTCGCCACCGATCTCGCAGGCCTGGAAGCGCAGCGTGGCCAGTGGGTGGGGCGCCATCACGTGGATGTGCGCGCTGCTGTCCAGGCCGGCGTGCGGTGCGTCGACGATGAAGGCGCTGATGCCGCGCGCGCCGGCATCGGGTTCGGTCTTGGCGAAGACGACGTAGAAGTCCGCCAGGTCGCCGTTGCTGATCCAGGTCTTGCTGCCGTCCAGCGTCCAGCCGCTGCCGGCCTGCACCGCGCGCGTGGCCATGGCGGCCACGTCTGAGCCGGCCTCGGGCTCGCTGAGCGCGAAGGCTGCGATCTTCTCGCCGCGGGCCACGGCGCCCAGGTACTTCGTCTGCTGCGCGGGCGTGCCGGCGAGCGTGATCGCGCCGCTGCCCAGGCCCTGCATGGCGAAGGCGAAGTCGGCCAGCGGCGAGTGGAAGGCCAGCGTCTCGCGCAGGATCACCAGCGAGCGCGAATCGAGTTCGGGCAAGGCACCGCCGTGTGCTCCGGGTACGCAGTAGCGCAACCAGCCGGCCTCGCCCAGACGTGCCACCCAGTCCCTGCAGGCCGCGCGATCATCGCTCTCGTCCACGCGCTGCAGCGCGCTCCAGTCTGCCAGGCGCTGCGCCAGCTCGCCGTGGTGCGGGTCAAAGAAGGGCAGCTCCCACTGCGCCTGCGGCGGGTGCATGCCGTGGGGGTGTTCGAAGGCGACCATCGTGCTTGTCCTTCAATCGCCTTCGAAGACGGGGCGCTGCTTCGCGGCGAAGGCTTCGTACGCGCGCCGGAAATCCTGCGTCTGCATGCAGATGGCCTGTGCCTGGGCTTCGGCTTCGATCGCCTGGTCCAGCGTCATGGCCCACTCCTGGTGCAGCATGGTCTTGGTCATGCCATGCGCGAAGGTCGGGCCCTGCGCGAGCTGGGCTGCGAGCTTGTGCGCTGCCGGCAGCAGCGCGGCGCTGTCGTGCAGCGCGTTGAAGAAGCCCCAGGCATGGCCCTCCTGCGCGGTCATGGCACGGCCCGTGAACAGCAGCTCGCTCGCGCGGCCCTGGCCGATCATGCGCGGCAGCAGGGCGCAGGCGCCCATGTCGGCGCCGGCCAGGCCGACGCGGGTGAACAGGAATGCGGTGTTCGTGCCGGGCGTGCCCAGGCGCAGGTCGGACGCCAGGGCCATCATCGCGCCGGCGCCGGCGCACACGCCGTCGATGGCGGCCACGATGGGCTGCGGGCAGGCGCGCATGGCGCTGACCAGCGCGCCGGTCATGCGCGTGAAGGCCAGCAGTTCGGGCATGCTCATCTTGGTGAGCGGACCGATGATCTCGTGCACATCGCCGCCGGAGCAGAAGTTGTCACCCGCGCCAGTCAGCACCACGGCCTTGATGTCGGTGGCCTTCTGCAGGCCCAGGAACCAGTCGCGCAGCTCGGCATAGGAATCGAAGGTCAGCGGGTTCTTGCGCTCGGGCCGGTTGAGCGTGACGGTGGCCACGCCTTCGTTCACGCTGAGCGCGAAGTGCGTCGGGACATTGCTGGCCATGGGGCGGTACTGGCCGCGCATCGGGTTGTGGTCGGGGATGGGGTGCTTCATGTCGGGTCCTCGGCGTCCAGGCGCCGGTTGAGTTCGAGTTGCTGCTGCTTGACCTTGCCCAGCAGCCTGTGCAGGCTCTCCAGGTCGCGCGGGCTCATGCCTTCGAAGGCTTCGACGATCCACTGTTCGTGCTGGCGTGCCATGTCCACGAAACTGGCGCGACCGTGGTCGGTCAGGCGCACGCGAAAGGCGCGCCGGTCGCCGTCCACACCCATGCGTTCGACCAGGCCCTCGTTCACCAGCTGGTCGGTGATGCCGGTGACGTTGCCGCCGGTCACCATGAGCCGGTGCGAGAGCTCCTTCATCTTCAGCCCCTCGGGGTGCCGTTCGAGCTGGGCCATGAGGTCAAAGCGGGGCAGCGTGGTGTCGAACACCTCGCGCAGGCCGGTGCGCACGCGTTTCTCGATCAGCTGGGAACAGGTCAGCAAGCGCAGCCACAGGCGCAGCTCGTGCGCGTGTTCGCTGTGGGCGCGGGCTTCAAGGTCGAGTGGCGATCGGTTCATGGCGGCGTGGCGTTGAGCGCTTGCTGGCGGGCGATTTCACGGTAGAGCTGGTCGCGCCCGCTCTCGTAGGGGCGCGGCCATTCGATGGCGCGGGTCTGCAGCTTCGCCGCCTCGTGCAGCGTCCAGGCCGGGTCGGCCAGGTGCGGGCGCGCCACGGCGCAGAGGTCGGCGCGGCCGGCGGCGATGATGCTGTTGGCGTGGTCGGCCTCGCTGATCGCACCCACCGCCATCGTCAGGATGCCGGCCTCGTTGCGCACGCGGTCGGCGAACGGCGTCTGGTACATGCGGCCGTAGACCGGCTTCGCCAGACGCGTGGTCTGGCCCGAGGACACATCGATCACGTCGCAGCCCGCCGCCTTGAACAGGCGTGCCATCTCGACCGCGTCGTCCGGCGTGTTGCCGCCCGGTGCCCAGTCGTGCGCGGAGATGCGAATACTGAATGGCTTGTCCTGTGGCCACACCGCGCGCATGGCGGCGAACACCTCCAGCGGGTAGCGGCAGCGGTTCTGTAGTGAACCACCGTACTCGTCGGTGCGCAGGTTGGTCAACGGGCAGATGAAGGCCGAGAGCAGGTAGCCGTGCGCGCAGTGCAGCTCCAGCCAGTCGAAGCCCGCTGCAGCGGCGCGCTGCGTGGACTCGACGAAGGCGGCGGTCATCGCGTCCATGTCGGCGCGCGTCATGGCGCGCGGCACCTGATTCTGTTCGCCATAGGCAACGGCGCTGGCCGAGAGCAGCGGCCAGTTGCCTTCGTGCAGGGGTTCGTCGATCTGTTCCCAGCCGAGCTGCGTGGAGCCCTTGGCTCCGCTGTGGCCGAGTTGCAGGCCAATCTTCGCGCTGCTGCTGCCATGCACGAAATCGACGATGCGCTGCAGGCCCGCCTGCTGCGCATCATTCCACAGGCCGGGGCAGCCGGGCGTGATGCGGCCGTCGGGGGTGGGGCTGGTCATCTCGACCATCACCAGCGCGGCGCCGCCCATGGCGCGCGCGCCCAGGTGGACCAGGTGGTAGTCGCCCACCACGCCGTCCTTCGCGCTGTACTGCGCCATGGGCGAGACGACGATGCGGTTCTTCAGCGTGAGACCGCGCACCGTGAGCGGCAGCAGCATCGGAGGGGTGGGGTGCTTCTTCGCCGGCGTGCCCGGCCTGGTCTGGGTTTCGAGCCACGCTTCATACCCTTCGAGCCACTTCGCATCCCGCAGGCGCAGGTTCTCGTGGCTGATGCGCTGGCTGCGCGTGAGCAGCGAATAAGCGAACTGCTCGACCTCCATGCCGGTGTAGCGGTCCACGTGTTCGAACCATTCGGTGGAGTTGCGCGCGGCGTTCTGGATCTTGAGCACCTCGACGCTGCGGCGAGCCTCGTAGCCCTGCAGCACCTCGGCCACATCGGCGTTGGCGTGGCGCGAGAACTCGTCGGCCAGGTCGATCGCATCTTCCAGTGCGAGCTTGGTGCCGCTGCCGATGGAGAAGTGCGCGGTGTGCGCCGCGTCACCCATGAGAACGATGGGCGTCGGTTTGCCGGCGATGTCCTGGGTATGCACCCAGGTGTTGCAGATCACGCGCGGGAAGCGGATCCAGATCGCCGAGCCGCGCAGGTGGGTCGCATTGCTGATGAGCGCGTGACCATCCAGGTACGGGGCAAACAGCTTCTCGCAGAAGGCCACGCCATCTTCCTGGCTCATCTGGTCGATGCCGTGTGCCTTCCAGACGGCTTCGGGCGTCTCCACGATGAAGGTGGAGGTCTCGCCGTCGAACTTGTAGGCGTGCGCCTGGAACCAGCCGTGCTCGGTCTGTACGAAGGCGAAGGTGAAGGCGTCGAATGTCTTCTTCGTGCCGAGCCAGACGAAGCGGCATTGCCGGGTGTCGATGTCGGGCTGGAAGGTGTCCGCGTAGCGCGTGCGGATGCGGCTGTTGAGGCCGTCGCTGGCGATCACCAGGTCGGCGTTGTATTGCGCGGCCAGGGCCTGGTCGTCGGTGACGTCGGTCTCGAACACCAGCTCCACGCCCAGCGCGAGGCAGCGTTCCTGCAGGATGTTGAGCAGCTTCTTGCGCCCGATGCCGCAGAAGCCATGGCCGCCCGAACGCACGCGGCCACCCTTGAAGAACACCTCGATGTCGTCCCAGTGGTTGAAGGCCTCGCCGATCAGCGCCGCCGATTCGGGGTCGGCGCCGCGCAGGTTGCCCAGCGTCTGGTCCGACAGCACCACGCCCCAGCCGAAGGTGTCGAAAGGCCGGTTGCGCTCGACCACGGTGATGGTCAGCGACGGGGCGCGCCGCTTCATCAGCAGGGCGAAGTACAGACCCGCTGGACCCCCGCCGATGCACAGGATGCGCTGGAGCGCAGGAACCGATGTTTTCATGCCTAATTAGTTTAGGCTTAAAATATCAGGTGCCAACCGGGTAAACCCGTAGCCGACCACGGCCGCGGCACCCGCGAAACCCGTTTGCCCACAAGGCGATGGGTCTCAGCGGCGCATTGGTGCAAGAATGGTCTTGCACCTCACCACAGGAGGCACACGATGTCTGTGTACCGATTCAAGTCCCGTGAAACGGGCGACCTTGTCATGCTGGAGCAGCATGGCCGCCGCATGCTCGAAATCATGGGCAAGGACCCCTCGGGTCCTGGCGTGGTTCAGCCCGACCAGATGCCCGCGGCTGTGCAGGCTATCCGAGCCGCGGTGGAGGAGGACGAGGCGCGCCAGAAGCGCCTGAAGGAGGAAGCGCAGACCCGTGGCGAGCCACCGCCCCACTTCGACCCGGTCAGCCTGCGCATGCGCAGCACCCCGTTCATCGAGATGCTGCAGCGCTGCGAGAAGGCCGGGGTCGAGATCGTCTGGGGCGTCTGATCGACGCCGTCAGTCGACGCGTGCGCCCGAGGCCTTGACCACCGGCGCCCATTTCGCGATTTCCGCATCGATCATGCGGGTGAACTCCTGCGGCGTGTTGCCGCCCGGGATCGCGCCCTGCGCGAGCAGGCGCTCTTTCACGGCAGGTTGACTCAAGGCCTTGGCGGTTTCCTGTTGCAGGCGGCTCACCACGTCAGCGGGCGTGCCGGCCGGGGCCAGCAGGCCGAACCATGAACTGGCCTCAAAACCGGCGAGATTGCCCGCCTCGGCCACGGTGGGCACGTCGGGCAGGGCCGCCGAGCGCACGCCGCTGGTCACCGCGAACGCCGTGAGCGCGCCCGACTTGATGTGCGGCATGGCCGAAGGCAGGTTGTCGAACATCACGTCCATCGCGCCGGCCAGCATGTCGGTCATGGCCGGACCGGAGCCGCGGTAGGGGATGTGGGTCATGAAGACGCCGGTACGCGACTTGAACAGCTCGCCGGCCAGATGGATCGAGGTGCCGTTGCCGCTGGAAGCCATGTTGAGCTGACCCGGGCGGGACTTGGCGTACTTCACAAAGTCGGCCACGCTGTTGACGCCCAGCTCCTGTGCTCGCCTGGTGTTCATCACCATCACGTTGGGCACGCCGGCCACCAGGGTGATGGGCGCAAAGTCCTTCTGCGGGTCATAGGGCAGCTTCGAGTACAGCGACTTGTTGATGCCGTGCGTGCCCACCGTGCCCATGAGCAGGGTGTATCCGTCGCCGGGCGACTTGGCCACCACGTCGGCACCGATGTTGCCGCCGGCACCGGCGCGGTTGTCGACCACGAAGGGCTGGCCGAAGGCCTTGGTCAGCTCGGGCGCGAGCACGCGGGCCAGGATGTCGGTGGTGCCGCCGGGTGCGAACGGCACGACGATGCGCACCGGCTTGTTCGGCCAGGCGCCCTGCGCCGCGGCCAGTCCGGGCAGGACCATGCCGGCGACGGCCAGCGTGGCCAGGGCGACAAGGCGGCGGCGGGGGAAGGTGGTGGGTGTCGTCATGCGGGTCTCCTGAACAGTCTTTCGATTTGGGAAGCCAGTGCCTGGCCGGTCCGCAGACCGAGTGCCAGGGCGGCGGCATTGGCGTGGCTGAGCACGCCATCGGCCAGTGTAGAAGCTGCCTGACCGATGCGCGCGCTCGTATGCGACACCGTGCAGGCGGCAATGCCATGGGTCTGCAGCAGCGCCAGGCCAGCGATGCCGGCGCCGTCCTTGCCGACCCCGGCATCGTTGAAGACCGCCAGCAGCGGCCGCGCGGCCAGGGCATAGCGCGCCGAGCTCAACCCGCCGTGCGATCCGCTCAAAGCAATGCAGCCCGCATCGGCGGGCTGCAGTTCGGTGATGGAGTCCACCACCCGGATCGGGGTCATGTCGCTACCTCACCGGCGAGCGGGTCCCCTTCCAGCGGATGCCGTGGACCCGGCTCTGCCGGGCCACTGGCATCGCCCCCTGGAGGAGGTCGCGCGGAGCGCGGCGGGGGTGCTCAACAATCAGTCCGCGAACTGGCCGGCCGCGTCGATCACGGCCTTGAGCTTGACGATCTGGTCGCCCACGAAGGCCTTGTGGCCGGCCGGGGTGACGCGGTTGTCGTTCACGACCAGCGCGCCCAGCGCTTCCTGGCGCTTGATGAACTCGGGGTCCTTCAGGGCCACCTGCAGCGCGTCGTTGATCTTCTTGACCACGTCGGCCGGCGTGCCCTTGGGCGCGTACAGCGCGTGCCAGATGGTCAGGTTGAAGCCCTTGAGGCCCATTTCCTGCAGCGACGGGTAGTCCTTGAGCAGCTTGTGCTTGGACAGGGGCTGGGCGGTGGTCACGGCGAAGGCCTTCACACGGCCGGCTTCGATCTGCGACGTGGTGTTGGTGGTCTGGTCGCACATCACGTCCACCTGGCCGCCGATCAGGTCGTTCATGGCCGGGCCGGTGCCGCGGTAGGCGATGGTGGTCATCGACTTGTCCAGCTTCACGGCCGACTGCCACATCAGGCCACACAGGTGCGAGGCCGAACCCAGGCCGGCGTGGGCCAGGTTGAGCTTGCCTCCGTTGGCGCGGATGTGGGCCTCGAAGTCGCGGTAGGTGTTGGCTGGCAGCTTGGGCGAGCCCAGCAGTGTCATGGGCACGTCGTTGATCATGCCCAGGTACTCGAAGTCTTCCAGCGGCTTGAACTGCTGCTTGCGGTACAGGCTGGTGGTGGCGGCCATGCCAATGTGCCAGACCAGCAGGGTATAGCCGTCGGGCGTGGCGCGCGCCACCTTGGTGCCTGCGATGGTGCCACCGGCGCCGGCGGCATTTTCCACCACGATGTTGGCGTCGCCCAGGGGTTTGCGCATGGCCTCGGCCAGCTGGCGCGCCACGAGGTCAGTGGGACCGCCGGCCGCGAAGGGCACCACGAAGGTGATGGGCTTGCTGGGGAAAGCTTGCGCAAACGCGCCTGCCGATACGGCTGCAGTCAGGGCCAGCGTGAGAAGCTTCTTCATACGGTACTCCGGGGGTTGTAGATGGATGCGATGGTAGCGCCCCGAGCGGCACCCCAAATCGCGGAAATTACTTAGCGTGCAGAGCGGGAAAACCCTTTGCCGACCTGCAGCACCGCCATGGGCCATGCCGGATCCGGTCCGGGCGGCTCATTGGTAGGTTCGAGCGTCCTCGATCACCTTGCCATCGTTGGGGAGGCTGCCGGGCTGCACCAGTTCGACCTGACCGCGCAACTTGGTCACGTCGCGCACCGCGGTCTCGATCAGGGTGCGCAGTCCTTCGTCGGCCTCGCTGGCTTCGACCTGCAGGCACATATGATCGTTCGCCATTTCGCCACTGACCACCAGCCGGGCCTTGCGCACCTGGGGAAAGCGGCGTGCGATGTCGGCCACCTGCGAGGGGTGCACGAACATGCCGCGCACCTTGGTGGTCTGGTCCGCGCGCCCCATCCATCCCTTGATGCGGGGGGCCGTGCGCCCGGTGGGGCAGTGGCCAGGCAGGATGGCCGACAGATCGCCGGTGCCGAAGCGGATCAGCGGATAGGCGGGGTTGAGCGTGGTCACCACCAGTTCGCCGACCTCGCCCTCGGGCACCGGGTCGCCGGTACCGGGACGCACGATCTCCACGATCACGCCCTCGTCAAGCACCAGACCCTCGCGGGCCTTCGTCTCGTAGGCCACCAGGCCGAGGTCGGCGGTGGCGTAGCTCTGGTAGACCGCCAGGCCGCGTTCAGTGAACCAGTCGCGCAGGCTGGGCGGAAACGCCTCGCCGCCCACGACAGCCTTGCGCAGGCTGCCGATGTCGCTGTCCAGTTCCATCGCTTTGTCCACCAGGATGCGAAGGAAGCTCGGTGTGCCCGTGTAGGCGTCCGGCCGCAGGTCGGCGATCGCCTGCAGCTGCTGTTCGGTCTGCCCGGTCCCGGCGGGGAACACGCTGCACCCCACCGCGTGCGCGCCGGACTCGAGAATGAATGCGCCGGGGGTCATGTGGTAGCTGAACGCGTTGTGCACCAGGTCGCCTGCGCGAAAGCCCGCGGCGAACAGGCAGCGGCCCGCGCGCCAGTAATCCTGCGTCACGCCTTCGGGCTCGTAGATCGGTCCGGGCGAAGCGAACACGCGCCGCATCTGCGGGCCGCGCACCAGCGCGGAGAACCCGCCAAACACATCGGTGGTACGCTGCGCCCGCTGGCGCTCCAGCAGCGCGCTCTTGCGCGTCACCGGCAAGCGGGCCAGGGCGTCGCGGCTGTGGATCTCGGGCGCGTCCACCCCTTGCAGTATTTCGGCGAAGGCCGTGCTGTGCGCCTGTGCATGCGCGACCTGCCGCGCGAGCGCGGCCATCTGCTCGCTCTCGCGCTGTGCGGTAGAACGGGTTTCCAGTGCGTCGAAGAATTCGGTCTGTGCCATGGCTGCAATGTGCGAGTGAGGTGACTGGAACCAGGGATGCCGCGGAACCGGCTAGGCCGGGCCGCAGGCATCGCCCCCTTGAGGGGATGACGCGCCGGCGGCGCGGCGCGGGAGTGGGCGCGCTACGCGAGCCACCTTTTCCTGCGCTTGTAGCTCTTGACGTCCTTGAAGGACTTGCGCTCGCCCCCGCCCATGCCGAGGTAGAACTCCTTGACGTCCTCGTTGTTGCGCAGCTCGCTGGCCACGCCGTCCATCACGATGCGCCCGCTCTCCATGATGTAGCCGTAGTCGGCGTACTTGAGTGCCATGTTGGTGTTCTGCTCGGCCAGCAGGAAGGTGACGCCCTCCTTCTGGTTGAGGTCCTTGACGATCTCGAACACCTCTTCGACGATCTGCGGCGCCAGGCCCATGGAGGGTTCGTCGAGCAGCATGACGCTGGGGTTGGTCATGAGGGCGCGGCCGATGGCGCACATCTGTTGCTCGCCGCCACTGGTGTAGGCGGCCTGGCTGGTGCGCCGGGTCTTCAGGCGCGGGAAGTAGGTGTAGACCTTCTCCAGGTTGCGCGCGATCTCGGCCTTGTCCTTGCGGGTGTAGGAGCCGGTCAGGAGGTTCTCTTCGATGGTGAGGTGGGCGAAGCAGTGGCGCCCTTCCATGACCTGCACCACACCGCGCTGCACGAGGTCGGCGGGCGAGAGGTTCTCGATGCGCTCGCCGCGCAGTTCGATACTTCCCTTGGTGACCTCGCCGCGTTCGGCGCGCAGCAGGTTGGAGACGGCGCGCAATGTGGTGGTCTTGCCCGCGCCGTTGCCGCCCAGGATGGCGGCGATCTTGCCCTCGGGCACGTTGAGCGAGACGCCCTTGAGCACGAGGATGACGTGGTTGTAGATGACCTCGATGCCGCTGACGTTGAGGACGGTGCTGGGGGTGTTCATGAAATGTTCCTTGACGACCATTCGCAAGGCGCGGCGCGCCGGCCTTGCGAATGGCGCCGCGACTGCGAGGACGACCCCTTGAGGGGGTCGCGCGCAGCGCGGCGGGGGTGCTACATCAGCTCTGGCAGTCGGCGCCCGTGCGGCGGGTCAGCTTCTTCTCGGCTGCGTACTTGTCCGCGGCTGCCTTGACCATGGGCTTGATGATCTGCTCATCGCCCTGCAACCAGTCGGAGGTCCAGACGAACTTGCTGCCATCCCAGGTGTGCACGCGGGCCCACGAGGCACCCATGTGGTCCTGGCAGCTGGTGGAGATCGGGCGCATCACGCCCTTGAAGCCCAGTGCGTCGAGTTTGGCCTGGGTCAGGTTCAGGTTTTCGTAGCCCCAGCGCGCCTGCTCGCCGCTGATGACCTTGCCCTTGCCGAAGCGTTCCTGCGCAGCGCGCACGCCTTCCACCGCCAGCATGGCCGCCTGCAGGCCGCGCATGTACAGCACCTGGCCCACCTCTTCCTTCGGACCCGTGCCGTTGCCCTTGCCGTGCACCTTGGTCAGGATTTCCTTGGCCACGGCGGAGTCGGGTTCGGCGCCGTGCTGCATCATGATGGCGTTGTAGCCCTTGGCGCCCGCGCCCACGTCCTTCACATCGGGTTCGGCGCCGGCCCACCACACGCCATACATCTTCTCGCGCGGGTAGCCGGTCGCCTGGGCTTCTTTCAGAGCGGTCGAGTTCATCACACCCCAGCCCCAGTTCAGCACGTAGTCCGGACGGCTCTGGCGGATCTGCAGCCAGGTGGACTTCTGCTCCACGCCGGGGTGCGTGACCGGCAACAGGCTGAGCTTGAAGCCGTGCATGGCGGCACGCTCCTGCAGCAGCGGGATGGGTTCCTTGCCGAAGGGGCTGTCGTGGTAGACCAGCGCGATGTGCTTGCCCTTGAGTTTGTCCAGACCGCCTTCCTTCTTGGCGATGTGCTGGACCAGCGTGTCGGCCGCCACCCAGTAGGTGCCCGAGAGCGGGAAGTTCCACTTGAACACGCCACCGTCGGCCGATTCGCTGCGGCCATAGCCGGCCGTGATCAGCGGAATCTTGTCGCCAGGGGCCTTCTCGGTCAGCGCAAAGGTGATGCCGGTGGACAGCGGCTGGAACACCGTGGCACCGCCGTTCTTGCCCTTGAGGCGCTCATAGCACTCCACACCACGGTCGGTGGCATAGCCGGTCTCGCATTCCTCCCAGGAGACCTTCACGCCGTTGATGCCTCCGCGCTCGTTGACCAGCTTGAGGTAGTCCACGTAGCCGTTGGCGAAGGGCACGCCGTTGGGCGCGTAGGCGCCGGTGCGGTAGACCAGCACCGGAAAGAACTGCTCCTTGGCCTGGGCCATGGCGCTCGGAGCGACCAGCGCGGCGGACAGGCCGGCGCAGGCCACGGACACGGAAAGTACAAGGTTTCGCAGCTTCATCTCGTTGTCTCCTATAAAGATCACACACAAAAACACAGGGCCCTTCAGTTCAAACCGTCTGCCTCTGGCGGTCATCGGGAGTGACCCGGATCGGGTTCTCCCGGATCACGCCGGCGCAAAAGCGGCAGAGCCGAACTCAGTGCGGAAAGGGCCAGAGCCGCAACTTCTGTTTGCCGATGCTCCACAGGCGGGCGAGGCCGTGGGGCTCGACGATGAGGAACCAGACGATCAAGGCACCGAAGACCATGAACTCGGTGTGGGAGATGGCCGCGGTGGAAATCTCCACGCCCACGAGCGAGCCCACGGCGGGCAGGAACTGGTTGAGGAAGATGGGCAGCACGACGATGAAGGCCGCGCCGAAGAAGCTGCCCATGATGGAGCCCATGCCGCCGATGATCACCATGAACAGCAACTGGAAGGAGCGGTCGATGGAGAAGGCCGCGGGCTCCCAGGAGCCCAGGTGCACGAAGCCCCACAGGGCGCCGGCAACGCCCACGATGAAGCTGCTCACCGCGAAGGCGCTGAGCTTGGCGTACATGGGGCGGATGCCGATGACGGCTGCGGCCACATCCATGTCGCGGATGGCCATCCACTCGCGCCCGATGGCCGAGCGCACCAGATTCTTGGCCAGCAACGCGAAGACCACCAGGAAGCCCAGGCAGAAGAGGTACTTCTCCACCGGGGTGTTGATGGTCCAGCCCAGCACCGAGAGATTGGAGACCGAGACCGAGCCCGAGGCCGTGTTATTGGTGAACCAGCCGATGCGCAGGAACGCCCAGTCGCAGAAGAACTGCGCGGCCAGGGTGGCCACGGCCAGATAGAGCCCCTTCACGCGCAGGCTGGGTATGCCGAAGAGGATGCCCACCAGTGTGGCGAAGAAGCCGCCCGAGAGCAGCGCGATGATCAGCGGCATGCCCTCGATGCGGATATAGGTGTTGTAGGCCATGTAGGCACCCACC
Source organism: Hydrogenophaga sp. (assembly GCF_025699295.1). Taxonomy (GTDB): domain Bacteria; phylum Pseudomonadota; class Gammaproteobacteria; order Burkholderiales; family Burkholderiaceae_C; genus Hydrogenophaga. The sequence goes on from NZ_JAILWB010000009.1 coordinate 115,759, forward strand.
GCCATGAAGGCGCCCGAGCCCAGGCTGATCTGGCCGCAGTAGCCCACCAGGATGTTCACCCCCAGGGCGGCCAGCGCCAGGATCAGGAAGGGGATGAGGATGGCGCGGAACATGTATTCGTCCACCAGCATCGGCACGCCGATGAAGGCAAAGGCGACGAGCGCGAGGATGGCCCAGCGGTCCTGCGCGATCGGGAAGATCTGCTGGTCGGTGCGGTAGGAGGTCTTGAACTGACCGTTTTCTCTGTAGAACATGGTGTTTCCTGATCAGTTGGGGTCAGAGCACATTTGCTGCGCAAATCGTGGTCTGACCCACAAGGCATTCAGACTCGGTCAATGATCTTTTCGCCGAAGAGCCCCTGGGGCCGGAAGAGAAGGAAGACCAGCGCGAGCACATAGGCGAACCAGATCTCGATGCCGCCGCCCACGAAGGGGCCGAGATACACCTCGGAGAGCTTCTCGCCCACGCCGATGATCAGTCCGCCGATGATGGCGCCGGGCACCGAGGTCAGGCCACCCAGGATGATCACAGGCAGCGCGCGCAGCGCCACCGTGGTCAGCGAGAACTGCACGCCCAGTTTGGAGCCCCAGATCACGCCCGCGACCAGCGCGGTGACGCCGGCGACGAACCAGACGATGACCCAGATGCGGTTGAGCGGAATGCCGATGGACTGCGCGGCCTGGTGGTCGTCGGCCACCGCGCGCAGCGCGCGCCCCGTGCCCGTCTTCTGGAAGAACAGCGAGAGTGCGCCCACCAGCAGGGCGGCCACGCAGGCCGCGTAGACATCCTCCAGATTGACCAGCACGCCGCCCTCGAAGGTGCTCTCGAACAGGAACACCGGATCCTTGGGCATGCCCACATCGATCTGGTAGATGTCCGAGCCGAAGATGGTCTGGCCCAGACCGTCGAGGAAGTAGGTGATGCCCAGCGTGGCCATCAGCAGCGTCACGCCCTCCTGGTTGACCAGGTGGCGCAGCACCAGGCGCTCGATCAGCCAGGCCAGCACGAACATGAGTGCGCCGGCCAGCGCAAAGGCGACCAGGTTACCCAGGAACTTGCTCTCCAGACCCAGCCACTGCGGCACCCACTCCGCAAAGCGCGCCATGGCCAGGGCAGCGAAGAGCACCATCGCGCCTTGCGCGAAGTTGAACACGCCCGAGGCCTTGAAGATGAGCACGAAGCCCAGGGCCACGAGGGAATAAAGCATGCCGGCCATCAGGCCACCAAGAAGAGTTTCCAGAAAAAACGCCATGGTTACATCCGTTCGCGAAGAGGGTGCCAATCAGGGGTGCCGCGGAACTGGCTTTGCCAGGCCGCAGGCGCCGCCCCCTTGAGGGGGTCGCGCAAAGCGCGGCGGGGGTGTTCCATCAGTGACTCGTGCCGAGGTAGGCGCTGATCACCTCCTCGTTGTTGCGGACTTCCTCGGGCGTGCCGTCGCCGATCTTCTTGCCGTAGTCGAGCACCACCACGCGATCGGAGATGTCCATGACCACCCCCATGTCGTGCTCGATGAGCACGATGGTGGTGCCGAACTCGTCGTTCACGTCCAGGATGAAGCGGCTCATGTCCTGCTTCTCCTCCAGGTTCATGCCCGCCATGGGCTCGTCCAGCAGCAGCACCTGCGGCTCCATGGCCAGCGCGCGGCCCAGGTCCACGCGCTTTTGCAGCCCGTAGGGCAACTGGCCCACCGGCGTCTTGCGGTGCGCCTGGATCTCCAGGAAGTCGATGATGTGCTCGACGAACTCGCGCTGCGCCTCTTCTTCCTTCTGCGCCCCGCCCAGAAATTTCAGGTTGGCGAAGGGGTTGCGAAACGCCTGCGCAAACAGGTTGCTCCTGATGCGCAGGTTGCGCCCGGTCATGATGTTGTCGATCACGCTCATGCCCTTGAACAGCGCCAGGTTCTGGAAGGTGCGCGCAATGCCCATCTCGGCTACCTGTCGGCTGTTCATGTGCTTGAAGGTCTGCCCACGAAAGCTGATCGAGCCCTCTTGCGGCTGGTACACGCCGTTGATGCAGTTGAGCATGGAGCTCTTGCCGGCACCATTGGGCCCGATGATGGCCCGCACCTCGTGCTCGCGCACGTCGAAGCTGATGTCGGTGAGCGCCTTGACGCCACCGAAGCTCAGGCTGATGTTGTTGACGTTGAGGATGACCTCGCCGATCTTCTTGTCGTTCATGGCAACTTCCGATCGCCCGGAGCCGGTCGGTGGGCTCTGGCGTTGTTGGCTTGGAGGGGCTTCGACCAGTTCAGCGCGAACGGTGGCAACGGCGCTCATGCGGCAGCCTTGACGGGTGCGAAGGTTTTTGCGTCGCGGATCTGCAGCGTCGCACTCACCGAACCCGTGCGCCCGTCCTCGAACTTCACCTGCGTCTCGATGTACTGCTCGGCCTTGCCGCCGTAGAGCGCATCGACCAGCACGCCGTACTTCTCGCCGATGAAGCCGCGGCGCACCTTGTTCGTGCGCGTGAGCTCGCCGTCGTCCGCATCGAGTTCCTTGTGCAGCACCAGGAAGCGGCTGATCTGGCTGCCCGCGAGCAGCTCGTCGCGCGACAGGTCGGCATTCACCTGCTCCACGCATTCGCGGATGAGCTCATAGACCTCGGGCTTCTGCGCCAGGTCGGTGTAGCCGGCATAGGAGAGGTTGCGTCGCTCGGCCCAGTTGCCCACGGCGTCGAAGTCGATGTTGATCATCACGCACACGCGCTCGCGCTGGTCGCCAAAGGCCACCGCCTCCTTGATGTGCGAGAAGAACTTGAGCTTGTTCTCCACGTACTTGGGCGCGAACATGGCGCCGTCGAAGTCGCCGCCCTTCAGGCGGCCGACGTCCTTGACCCGGTCGATGATCTTCAGGTGTCCGCTCGCGTCGATGAATCCCGCGTCGCTCGTGTGGTACCAGCCATCGGCGCTGAGCACTTCGGCCGTGGCCGCCTCGTTCTTGTAGTAACCCTTGAGCAGTCCGGGTGACTTCACCAGGATCTCGCCCGAGTCCGAGAGCTTGATCTCCACACCCTCGCAGGGCACGCCTACGGTGTCCGCGCGCGCCTCATGATCGGGTTGTAGGCAGACGAAGACGGCGGTCTCGGTGGAGCCGTAGAGCTGCTTGAGGTTGACCCCGATGGAGCGGTAGAAGCTGAAGAGGTCGGGCCCGATGGCCTCGCCCGCGGTGTAGGCCACGCGCACGCGGCTCATGCCCAGGTTGTTTCTCAGCGGGCCATACACCAGCCAGTCGCCCAGGCGGTACTTGAGCCGATCGAGCAGCCCCACTGCCTTGCCATCCATGAGATCGGGGCCCACGCGGCGCGCCACCTCCATGAAGTGATGGAACATCTGGCGCTTGATTGCACCCGCGTCCTCCATGCGGATCATCACGCTGGTGAGCAAGCCCTCGAACACCCGCGGGGGCGCGAAGTAGTACGTCGGCCCCACCTCCTTCAGATCGATCGTCACGGTGGAAGCCGACTCCGGGCAGTTGACCACGTACCCTGCCACCAGCCATTGCGCGTAGGAGAAGATGTTCTGCCCGATCCAGGCGGGCGGCAGGTAGGCCAGCACCTCGTCGGCGCTGGTGAGCTTGTCGAACCGCGCGCCCACCGCGGCGCGGTCGATCAACGTGTGGTGGGTGTGCACCACGCCCTTGGGGTTGCCCGTCGTGCCGCTGGTGAAGAACATGGCGGCAACGTCATCGGGCCGGGCCTTGGCCACTTCGGTGCCAAAGAAGTCCGGCTGCGCGCTCGAGAACGCCTGGCCCGCCTCGATCAGCGCGCCCAGCGCGTCAAGCCCCGCCTGGTTGTAGTTGCGCAGCCCGCGCGGGTCGTCATAGTAGATGTGGCTGAGTTGCGGGCAGCGCTCGCGGATCTCCAGCATCTTGTCCACCTGCTCCTGGTCTTCCACCACGCAGAAACGCACCTCGGCGTTGTTGATCGGGAAGACGCACTCGCCCCCCACCGCGTCCTGGTACAGCGGCACGGGAATCGCCCCCAGCGACTGTGCCGCCAGCATCGTTGCATACAGGCGGGGGCGGTTCGCGCCAATGACCACCATGTGCTCGTCGCGCCGCAAGCCTGCCTGGTGCAGGCCGCAAGCCAGCGCTTCCACCAGCTGCGCCATCTGCGCCCAGGTGGTGGTCTGCCAGATGCCGTATTCCTTCTCGCGCATGGCGGCGCCTTCGGGGCGGCTGCGGGCGTGGCCCAGCAGCAACTGGGGAAAAGTGGTCTGCATGCGTGTCTCCTGAGTCCGGTCTCGGGGTGCCGGCATCGCCCATGTCCCAAGCAGGACATTGCGTTCTGCAGCGCATGGTAGGTCTTCGTTTGACGTCATGTTGTCGGTTCGACGACAATTCCGGGTCATCCCTCCTAGGACTTTCCCCTAGCGTTGGGCTTCCGTCCGCGAGCCTCCCCCGTATCCCCATGAGCCCCTTCACCCCTCACCGTTCCGGCAGCGTGCTGCGCGACCGCGCGCGGCCGCCCACCGAAGCGGAACTGGCCGAAATTCCCTGGCTGGAGCGCCTCACGCCGGTCGAACGCGAACGTGCCGTGGCCGCGCTGGTGGTGGGCGAGGCCGAGGCGGGTGACCACCTCTGCCGTTTCGGCCGGCCCGTGACCTACTGGTTCGGTCTGGTCGACGGCCTGCTCAAAATGAGCAACGACGACTCGCAGGGGCCGTTGATCACCTTCACCGGCGTGGCGCCCGGTGGCTGGTTCGGCGAGGGCACGGTGCTCAAGCACGAGCACTACCGCTACAACATCCTGGCGCTGCGCAAGAGCCGCGTGGCGGGCCTGCCGGTGGAAACCTTCGACTGGCTGCTGGACCACTCGATCGGCTTCAACCGCTTCGTCATGCACCAGCTCAACGAGCGCCTGGGTCAGTTCATCGCGGCGCGCGAGATCGACCGCCTGAACAACCCGGACCTGCGCGTGGCACGCAACCTGGCTGCGCTGTTCCACCCGCTGCTCTCGCCCAACGTGGCCGGGGTCCTGCGCATCACCCAGCAGGAGCTGGCCTATCTGGTGGGTCTGTCGCGCCAGCGTGTCAACGAGGCGCTGACCACGCTGGCCGCGAAGGGCTGGATCCGCGTGGAATACGGTGGTCTGCGTGTGCTTGATCTCGCCGCGCTGCGATCGGGCGTCCTTGATGAAGCATGATCGACCCATGACGACCGACAAACCCGCTGCCCGCACGCTCAAGCTGAAACCGGGTGCTGCCAGCAAGACCCCCGCCGACCCGTTTGCGCCGCGCCGTGCTCCGGTGCGCCCGCCCGGCCCCGCGCGGGCAAAAAGCGTGTCGGCCTCGGCCCCCAAGCCGCCGCGCGAACCCTTGCCGGGCGCCGGCACCCAGCGGACGGGCCCCGCCGGTGAGCGCCCCGCGCGAGCGGCGCCGCGCCGCGCCGACCCGCCCTATGGCAACGCCGACCGACAGCCCCGTGGCCCAGCGGCCGCGCCGCGCCCGCCCCCGCCGCACCGGCCCGACCTCGCCCGCGTCGGCAACGTGCGCGGCGAAATCCGCCTCAACAAGCGCATGGCCGACCTTGGTCTGTGCTCGCGTCGCGAGGCCGACGAATGGATCGCGCGTGGCTGGGTGCTGGTCAACGGCGAGCCCGCGGTCATGGGCATGCCCGTGCCGCCCGATGCCCGGGTGGAGGTGCTGCCCCAGGCGCGCCACCAGCAGGCGGGGCAGGTCACCATCCTGCTGCACAAGCCGGTGGGTTATGTGAGCGGCCAGCCCGAGGACGGGCACGAGGCCGCCGCCACGCTGATCGGTGCGCCCAGCCAGTGGCGCGGCGACGCGAAGACCCCCGCCGACGGCCGGCGCTTTGCCCCGGAGCACACGCGTGGCCTGGCGCCCGCGGGCCGGCTTGACATCGATTCCACCGGCCTGCTCGTGCTCACGCAGGACGGCCGCGTGGCGCGCACGCTGATCGGTGAGAGCAGCGGCGTGGAGAAGGAATACCTGGTGCGCGTGCAGTTCGCGCCCAACGGCCCGCAGGGCGCGGGCGTGGTCGCGCAGAACGTGCAGGCGGTCTTCCCGCCCGCGCAACTGGCGCTGTTGCGCCACGGTCTGAGTCTGGACGGCCAGGCCCTGCGTCTCGCCCAGGTGGACTGGCAGAACCCCGAGCAACTGCGCTTCGTGCTCACCGAAGGAAAGAAGCGCCAGATCCGGCGCATGTGCGAGCAGGTCGGCCTGCATGTGGTGGGCTTGAAGCGCATCCGCATCGGCAAGGTGGTGCTGGGCAACCTGCCGGTGGGGCAATGGCGCTACCTGCGGGCGGACGAACAGTTCTGAGTCCGGCCCGCGCCGTCGGCCGTCGGGCGGTGCCCGATGTCACACACTTTCGGGCCGCTCCCGTCCACAATGGCCCATGGACCCACCCCAGCCGCCGCCCAAACCCAAGGCCCTGCTGCGGCACGTGCGGCCTACCGACCTGCGCGCGGCGGTGCGCCTGGCCGCGCAGGCCACCACCGGCGTGATCGGCGTGGCCGAGGGCGTGCACCAGTCGGTGCGCGACCGCCTGGGCCTGCCCGCGGGCACGGCGCCCGGGCGCACCGGTGGCCTCACGGGGCAGATCTACCAGGGCATCCGCGGCGTCACCCAGCTTGTCGGCCATGGCCTGGACAGCGCGCTGGCGGTCCTGCTGCCCATGGTGGACGACCCTTCGCGCCACCCGGAACCCTCGCCCGCCCGCGAGGCCGTGCTGGCGGCCCTCAATGGTGTGCTGGGCGACCGGTTGCTGGAGAGCGGCAACCCGCTGGCGCAGGCCATGGAGTTGCGTCATCAGGGCCGTCGCCTGGTGCTGGAGCGCCCGCAGGCCCTGCAGGAACGCCTGGTCGGTGCCTCGCCGCACCTGCTCGTGCTGCTGCACGGCCTGTGCATGAACGACACGCAGTGGCTGCGCAACGGCCACGACCACGGCGCCTTCCTGGCGCAGGCGCTGGGCTGCACGCCGGTCTACCTGCGCTACAACAGCGGCCTGCACACCTCGACCAACGGGCGCGAGTTCGCGCGCCAGCTGGAATGGCTCGCCGCGCAGTGGCCGGTGCCGCTCGAATCCATCACCCTGGTCGGCCACAGCATGGGCGGACTGGTGGCGCGCGCCGCCTGCGAGGTGGCGCAGCGGGACGCCCACCGCTGGCGCCCGCTGCTCAGGCACATGGTGTTCCTGGGCACGCCGCACCACGGCGCGCCGCTTGAGCGTGCCGGCCATGGGGTGGACGTGCTGCTGGCCGCGACCCCTTTCACCGCGCCCTTCTCCCGCCTGGGACAGATGCGCAGTGCCGGCATCACCGACCTTCGGCACGGCCACGTGCTCGACAGCGACTGGCAGGGCCGCGCGCGCTTTGGCTCCGGCGTGGACCACCGCGAACCCCTGCCCCTGCCCGAGGGCGTGGCCTGTTTCACCGTCGCGGCCACGCTCGCGCCCCAGCGCGGCCTGCTGGCCGACCGGCTGCTGGGCGACGGCCTGGTGCCGCTGCGCAGCGCCCTGGGCCAGCACGACGACCCGCACCACCGCCTGGTGTTCGCGCGCGAGAGCCAGCGCACCGTGTTCCGCACCGGCCACCTGGAGCTGCTGTCCAGCCCGGTGGTGGCGCAGCAATTGCTGCAGTGGCTGGGGCCCGTGGCGCACGATGAGGCGGATTGAATGACCGTCTGAATCGTCAGATGCGCGCCGCCGACGCTTGAAAACCGGCGGCCCGCCCATAATTCCGCCTCGCGCCGCGCTCGCAGGCGCGTCCTTCCCCCTGTTTTCAAGTCAGCCGATTCCCATGAGCAAACAAACCCTGTCCTTCCAGGCCGAGGTGGCGCAGCTGCTGCACCTCGTCACGCATTCGCTGTACTCCAACCCCGACATCTTCCTGCGCGAGCTGGTGTCCAACGCGTCGGACGCATGCGACAAGCTGCGCTTCGAGGCCCTGAACAACGCGGCCCTGTTCGAGGACGCGCCCACGCTGGAGGTGCGCGTGGGCTTCGACCGGGAGGCGAAGACCATCACCATCACCGACAACGGCATCGGCATGAGCGCGCAGGAGGCGATCGACCACCTGGGCACCATCGCCAAGAGCGGCACCAAGGACTTCATGAGCCGCCTCAGTGGCGACCAGAAGCAGGACGCCCAGCTCATCGGGCAGTTCGGCGTGGGTTTCTACTCCGGCTTCATCGTGGCCGACAAGATCACCGTCGAGTCGCGCCGCGCCGGCCTGCCCGCGGCCGAAGGCGTGCGCTGGACCAGCGGCGGCACCGGCGACTTCGAGGTCGAGGCCATCGAACGCCCCGCGCGCGGCACCAGCGTGATCCTGCACCTGCGCGACGACGCCAGCCAGTACCTCGACCGCTGGAAGCTCAAGTCCATCATCGGCCGCTATTCCGACCACATCAGCCTGCCCATCCTGATGCAGAAGGAGGAGTGGGACGCCGAGAAGAGTGAGCAGGTGCTCAAGGACGAATGGGAGGCGGTGAACTCGGCCAACGCCCTGTGGGCGCGCAGCAAGAAGGACGTGAGCGACGAGCAGTACACCGAGTTCTACAAGAACCTGAGCTACGACATGGAGGCCCCGCTGACCTGGAGCCACAACCGTGTCGAGGGCAGCACCGAGTACACGCAGTTGCTCTACATCCCGGCCAAGGCGCCGCACGACCTCTGGAACCGCGACCGCAAGGCCGGCATCAAGCTCTACGTCAAGCGCGTCTTCATCATGGACGAGGCCGAGGCGCTGATGCCCTCGTACCTGCGCTGGGTCAAGGGCGTGGTCGACTCGGCCGACCTGCCGCTCAACGTAAGCCGCGAGCTGCTGCAGGAAAGCCGCGACGTGAAGGCGATCCGCGAGGGCAACACCCGCCGCGTGCTGGCCATGCTGGACGACTTGAGCAAGGACGGCGACAGGTACACGAAGTTCTACGCCGAATTCGGGGCCGTGCTCAAGGAAGGCCTGGGCGAGGACTTCGCCAACCGCGACAAGATCGCGAAGCTGCTGCGCTTTGCCAGCACGCAGGCCACCGACCTCACGTCACTGGCCGACTACAAGACGCGCATGAAGGAAGGCCAGCAGGCCATCTACTACATCACCGCCGACAACCGCGCCGCGGCGCAGAACAGCCCGCAGCTCGAGGTGTTCCGCAAGAAGGGCATCGAGGTGCTGCTGATGACGGACCGCGTGGACGAGTGGGCGCTGTCCTTCCTCACCGAGTTCGACGGCACCCCGCTGCAGAGCGTGGCCAAGGGCGCGGTGGACCTGGGCTCGCTGCAGGACGAGGAGGAGAAGAAGGCCGCCGAAGCCGCCGCCGAAACCTTCAAGCCGGTGCTGGAGCGCCTGAAGGAAAGCCTCAAGGACAAGGCCAAGGACGTGCGCGTCACCTCGCGCCTGGTCGACTCGCCGGCCTGCCTGGTGGTCGAGGACGGCGACTACTCCACGCAGCTGGCCCGCATGCTCAAGCAGGCCGGCCAGCCCGCGCCCGAGGTGCGCCCCATTCTGGAGGTGAACGCGGAGCACGCGCTGGTGAAGAAGCTCGACGGCAGCGCGCATTTCGACGACCTGGCCCACATCCTGTTCGACCAGGCACTGCTGGCCGAAGGCGGCCTGCCCGAGGACCCGGCGGCCTACGTGAAAAGGGTCAACGCGCTGCTGATTTGACAGCGAACCCGACCGCCCGGCCGCCCCCGGGCGGTTGACTACACTCTGGGCCGGGGAGTCCATCCAGGGTCAGTGCACCGCACCTGACCCATCCATCCGATTCACCGGCCACAACGTGTACCTACAGCGCCCCTTCGATCACGTCGTCACCTTCCGCAACAGCCAGGGCGAAAGTGCGCGTGGCACCCTGACGAGCCTGCAGCGCCGCTCGCTGGTGATGGAGATCTACAACCCCTACTCCATTGTTCAGGTCAGCGAGGTGCTCAACGAGCTGACGATCCGTTCGGGCGATCAGATCATCTACCAGGGCAAGGCGGTGGTGGTCAGCCTGCTCAACACAGGCCTCATGGCGGTGGTGTCGGTGGCATTGATCGACGAGTGGTCGGACCTCAATGCCATTCGCGGCGATATCCGCCAGGTGCACGACGAGGCGGAGCGCTTCGTGGCCAACTGGGAGTCGCGCTTCAGGATCAAGCAGAGCTACCAGGTTTCGATCAGCGAATTCCGGGCCTTTCTGGCCGAAACCGCACGCTGGACCGACCAGGCCGACATGTCTTCCGTACTGCCCCGCGAGGCCGATGGGCGCATCCGCTCTGACGTGTTCGACGAGTTGGCCGGACCCATCATGAAGAAGGGCGCCGAATACTTCGTCTGGCTCGAAGACGAGGGCTCGCGCGTTCCCGAGGAGGATTCCGTCGCGCACCGGAACTTCGCGCAGACGGCGCTCCATCCGCTGATGCTGCGCGCGCCATTCGTCTACCGCACCTTCGCCAAGCCGCTCGGATACGCGGGCGACTACGAAATGGTCAACCAGATCCTGGCCGACCCGAGGCAGGGCAACAGCACCTATTTCCAGATCATCAACGCCTTTTTCCTGAAAGCCGCCGTGGCGCAGGCGCACCGCAACCGCATCGACATCCTCGTGGACTATCTCGGGCGCGCGGCCGCGGTCGCGAAACAGGAGGGGCGCAAGGTCAGGGTGCTGAACGTCGCGTGCGGGCCGGCGGTGGAGATTCAGCGCTTCATCGAATCGGACCCCAACGCCGACAGCCTGGAGTTCACCTTGCTGGACTTCAGCGAGCCCACGCTGGAGTACACCCGTGGCTGCATCGATCGCGCAGCCCAGCGCGGTGGCCGCGCGGTGGCGGTCGAGTACGTGCACGAATCGGTGCACCAGTTGCTCAAGCGCGCCTCCAAGCGCGAGGACAGCCTGAACAGCAGCGTCTTCGATTTCGTTTACTGCGCCGGCTTGTTCGACTACCTGACGGACAAGGTCTGCTCCCGCCTGCTGGACTACTTCGTCGTGCGTACCCGCCCGGGTGGCTCGGTGATGGTCACCAACGTGCACTCGGCCAATCCACAGAAAAACGTGATGGAGCATCTGCTGGAGTGGCACCTCATCTACCGCGACGAAGCGGGCTTGCAGGCCGTACTTCCCGAGCCCCGTGTGGACACACGCATCTTCACCGACGAAACGGGTGTCAATGTGTTCGCGGAGTTCCGCGTGCCTGAAGCTCCCTGAGGCCGCGCCGAGAATGAAGAATCCACCCCCCCTGTCTCCCTACCACCTGGAACTCAGCGAGTTCAGGCTGGCCTACAGCAAGGCGGGTTCGATCGTCTCGATCGTGCTGGTGCTGATGGGTCTCGGGCTGGACTACACGCTGTACCGCGATGCGTTCACTACGCTGGCGCCCGCGCGCTTCCTGGTCGCAGGGCTCACGCTCGTCATCCTCTGGATGCTGCATTCGCCGCGTGGGCTGCGCTGGGTGCGTCCGCTCACCTTGCTGTGGCTGGCGTTGCCGCAGATCATGATCGCCTGGATGATCTGGGCAACGGACGGGGTTGGATCGATCTACTTTGTCGGCCTGCACCTGGCCCTTTACGCGACCGGCATCATCCTGCCCATCGCCTTCCTCGAAAGCCTGACCTTCGGCCTGTTCACTTACGCGCTCTACGCCATTGCATGCTATCTCCATCCGGATGGACTGCAGGCCTTCAGCCAGTTCGCGGGCATCTCGCTGTTCATCCTCTTCTCGGCCACCATCAGCTCGTTCTGCACCTATTTCAACGAGCGGGGGCGCTACAACATGTTCGCGCTGCAAAGGCAGGTGTCTGAACAGAATGCGTCGCTCAAGGAAATCAACGCCACACTGTCCGAAGTCAAGGGCCAGCTGCTGCAGCGCGAGAAGATGGCCGCCATCGGCACGCTGTCGGCGGGCCTGCTGCACGAGCTCAACAACCCCGTGAACTACAGCCTGATGGCGATCAACATGGGCCTGACCTCGCCGGCGACGGAATCGGATGCCATGCTCAAGGAGAGCCTGGTGGATGCGCGCGAGGGCATGCAGCGCATCCAGAACATCGTGACCGACCTCAAGACCTTCGCCTACCAGAAGCCTGGCCAGGAGGGCCTTCGCCTCTTCCTGCTGGAGAACGCCGTGCGTTCGGCCCTGCGGCTGGCCGGTCATGAACTCAAGGGCATCGAGGTCGAGGTCGACATGCCGCAGGACACGCACGTGATGGGTGACGAACCCGCCATCATCGGCGTCCTGATCAACCTGTTCAGCAACGCCGCGCACGCCATACAGGCGGCCCAGCGCGACAAGCCCCGCATCGAGGTGCGGCTGGCGCCCTGCGCGCAGCGCCTGTGCGTTTCGGTGCGGGACAACGGCATGGGCATCGCGCCGGAGAACATGGAGCGCGTGTTCGAGCCCTTCTTCACCACGCGCGACGTCGGCGCCGGCCTGGGACTGGGCCTGAGCGTGAGCTACGGCATCGTGCAGCGGCATGGTGGCACCCTGGCCGTGGAGAGCGAGCCGGGCAGCTGGACCGAATTCACCTTTGATCTTCCGAGGCCCTCACCATCATGAAACCCGAATCGAGCGGTGTGACGCATGGCCCGCTGGGTGCCCATGCGATCCTGATGGTGGACGACGAGCCGCAGGCCTGCAAGTGGTTTGCCCGGCTCTATGGCGACGAGTTCGTGGTGCTCACGGCCCAGAGCGTGGACGAGGCGCTGGCGTTGCTCGCGCAGCGCGGCAACGAGGTGGCCGTGTTGCTGACGGACTACGCCATGCCCCAGCGCGACGGCGTGGCCCTGCTCGGCGAGGTGCGCAAGGCGTATCCGCACGTGGCTCGCCTGCTGGTCTCGGCCTACGCGGACAAGGATGTGGCCATGTCGGCCGTCAACCAGGGCCAGGTCGAGAAGATCCTGGAGAAGCCGCTGGACGAGGCGCTCACGCGCCAGGCACTGCGCGAGGCGCTTGCTGCCAGCCAGGAGCGCGCGCGCAATCGTGCCCTGCTGGAGCGGCGCGCGGCCACCCTGCGTGAAACGCTGGGCTTTCTGGCCCACGAAGTCACCACCCCGCTGGCCACGGTGCAGGGCTATCTCTCGGCCATGCGCGAGCGCCACCGCGACGCGTCGGCGGACGGCAGCGGCGACGCGCGCATTCAGGAGCAGAAGCCGGGCGAGGTGTTGTTCATGATCGAGGCGGCGCAGCGCCGCGCCGCGTACGCGCAGTCGCTGGTGTCGACCTTCGTGCAGACCGCGCGCGACGCCTACCAGCCGGACTCATCCCCCACCCTGCGCGCCAGCCAGCTGGTGCAGGCCGTGCGCGAGGAGTTCCCGTTCGACAACGACGAGGCGCGCTGGCTCACCAGCGACGTCACCGCCGACTTCGAGCTGCCCGGCCGGCGCGACCTGCTCTACCTCGTGCTGTGCACGCTGGTCAAGAATGCCCTGCTGGCCCTTCGCCCCGATCCACCCCGGCGGCCCAGCGTGCACATCGGCCTGGGGCGCGAGTCACCCACCCCCGGCGTGCCCGAGCAGGCGGTCATCCATGTGAGCGACAACGGGCCCGGCATACCACCCGACGTGCTCAAGCGCCTCACCTTCGAGCCCACGACCACCCGGGCCAAGGCCGGCGGCAGCGGCATGGGCCTGATCTTCTGCCGGCGCGTGATGACCTCGCTGGGGGGATCCATCCTGGTGCGCTCCGAAGCCGGCCGCGGCGCCACCATCTCGCTTTATTTCCCCTCCGCCCGATAAACCAAGAACATCTGATCAGGAGAAGCCGTGAAGCCCGTGAAAATTCTGTACGTCGACGACGAAGCCATGGCCCTGAAGTACTTCGAACGCCTGGTCAGCCCGATGGCGCCCGTGCTCACGGCCGGTTCGGTGGAGGAGGGCCGCAAGGTGCTGGCCGAACACGGCGCGGAAGTGGCCGTGCTGGTGTGCGACCAGCGCATGCCGGGCGCGCACGGCAACGAGTTGCTGCGGCACGCGCGCGACTACTACCCCGGCATCGTGCGCATGTTGACCACTGCCTACTCCGAACTGGGCGAGGCGATCGAAGCGATCAACACCGGCGAGATCTACCGCTACATCAACAAGCCCTGGGAGCTGGAGAGCCTGCGTGCGGACCTGAAGAACGCACTGGAACTGGCCGAACTGCGCGGCGAGCGCGACGGTCTGATGCGCGACAAGCTGATGGCCCAGCAGAGCCAGCTGCTGGCCAACCGGCTGGCCGGCCTGGTGGTGGTGGGCGCAGCCGTCCATGGCGAGGGCCATGAGCAGGCGCTGTACCGTTTTGCCCAGGCCGCGCAACTGCCCGGCTGCGCCGAACCCGCCGTGGACTGGCACCAATGGGAGCACGCCGACCTGATGCAGGCCGAGGCGCAGCGCGGCGTGGCCGTTGCCGCGCATCTGCGCCACTGGTTGCGCGAGTTCGGGCCCCGGCGCGAGGGCGCCGGAGCGCTGGCCGTGCTGGCCCAGATCACCGGATCCGAGCTGCAGGGTGACCGCGTCCGGCTCACCGACGGTGCGCTGCTGACCGCGCTGCTGGGTGCGAAAGCGGGTGAAAGCCCCGGTGCCGATCAATGTGCCTGGCTGGCCTGGCTGCTCTGGCAGGGTGGCCAGGCCCAGGCAGAGGCGGCGGACGGCGCCTGGACCGTGCGGGCCGCCCCCGCGGTCACCTTGCGGCCGGACTGGCTGGCCGACGCCATCGAGCGCGTCGGCAAGGCTCTGGCCTGAGCCGGATCGCCCGGTCTGCGTGAAACAGTGCGCAAGGGATGGGCACTTTCGGGCCGGTGAGCGCTCACAATAGGCTTCTGCTTCACATCCGGACCCGACCATGACCTCCGCCGCCATCTCTTCATCGAGCCGTTTTGCACGCGGCGCACAGGCTGCCCTGCTGGTGGCGGTGGCCACCCTGTTCGCGGGTTGCTCGTCCGTGGGGGTGGGCGTGGGTGTCGGCCTTCCCATCGGGCCTTTCTCCATCGGCGTGGGCGTGGGCTCGGGCGGCGTGAACGCCGGCGTGAGCACCGGTGTCGGCCCCGTGGGGGTGGGCGTGGGCGTGAACCAGCGTGGCCAGGTCAGCGCCGGGGCCGGTGTGGGCGCGAGCACCAGCGTGGGCAGCGGCAACGCACGCGTCGGTGTCGGCGTGGGCACGAGCACCGTGATCCACGATCCTCACGAGCGCAACTGACGGGAACCACACGCCCCGCCACAAAAGAAAAAGGCCCCATCGGCGCGAGCCGGTGGGGCCTTCCTGCGTGCGCCGGGTTTACTTCAGCGTGATCGTCACGTCGATGTTGCCGCGCGTGGCATTGGAGTACGGGCACACCTGGTGGGCTGCGTCCAGCAGGCCCTGTGCGACGGCGCGGTCCATGCCGGGCAGGCTCACGGCCAGGCGCGCGGCGATGCCGAAGCCCGCCGGGATCGGGCCGATGTCGACCTCGGCGTCGATCGATGCATCGGCTGGCACGGGCACCTTCTTCATGCCGGCCACGTGCTTGAGCGCGCCCATGAAGCAGGCAGAGTAGCCGGCGGCGAACAGCTGCTCGGGGTTGGTGGCGTTGCCGGCACCGCCCATGGCCTTGGGCGGGCTCAGCTTCACGTCGAGCAGACCATCGTCGCTGCGCGAGGTGCCTTCGCGGCCGCCGGTGGTGTGGGCGCGGGCAGTGTAGACAACTTTGTCAAGAGAAGTGGGCATGGTGGGCTCCTTGGGTTGAACGCTTCTGAAAAGCGGGGGTGGTGGTTGGGGAAACGGTTCAGGCGCTGAGACGGTCGCGCAGCGCCTGGACCTGCTGCGTCAGCGCCAGCGCTTCTGACACGCCGCACTGGGTCGCCTGCAGCACGCAGCCGGGGATGCGTGCCGCACGCGTCTTGAGCCGGCGGCCCGCGGCGGTGAGGCGGATCAGCACGCGGCGTTCATCCTGCACGTCGCGCAGGCGCGTCACGAGCCCGGCGGCTTCGAGCCGCTTGAGCAAAGGGGTGAGGGTGCCCGAGTCCAGGTGCAGGCGCTCGCCGAGTTCGGAGACTGTGGCGCCGTCGCGCTCCCAGAGCGCCAGCATGGCCAGGTACTGCGGGTAGGTCAGGCCGATCTCGTCGAGCAGGGGCTTGTACAGCTTGGTCATGGCCAGCGAGGCCGAGTACAGCGCGAAACAGAGCTGGTGGTCCAGCCGCAGGGCCTGATCGCTGGAGATGTGTGGCGTGTTCATGGGTTGTTAATGTAGCTGCCAATTAAATTGTGTGCAATTAAAATGCGAACAACCATGATGAGAAAACGGGCATCCGCTTCCCGGCCGGGGTCAGCGACCCGGCCGTTGCCCTGGACGGATCTGCGCCCGGGCCACCTGTTGCATGGAAGCGAGCACGGTGCGGATCATCCAGGCGGCCAGGCGTTCGGGCCAGGAGCCATTGGCCAGCCATGCGAGCGGTGCGGCGCGTGCGCACGCCGGCCGGTGAAATCCGAGTTCCTCCAGCCGCTGGCGCTCGTTTGCGCCCAGGGGTTCGATGCCGGGCGACAGCACCAGCTCCAGCGTGCGAACCCCCTGGCTGTGCAGTGCCGTGGCCAGGCCCAGCAGATCGGCGCGGGCCGGGTGCCACAGCAGGGCCTCCCGCTCGCGCCGGGGCGATCCAAAAACCAGCACCGCGTGGTCGGCATCGCCTGGCAGGCCTGCGCGCCAGTCGGCTGCGTCCAGCACCGCGTGGGACATGCCCCGTGGCATGCGCAGGAAGTGGCGCGTGGTGAGCAGGGTGACCCGCTCGAAACGGTCGCCGGCCAGCAGTTCCTGCAACACCGCGCCGCCGGCCACGCCCGCCACCACCACATGGCGCGTGCGGGCTGCGCGCTTCATCGGGGGAACGGGGCGGCCAGCGCGAACCACACGCCCAGCGCCACCGAGATGATGAAGGCCCCGTCCAGCAGGCCCGCGAGCAGGAAGACCTTGGGCTGCATTGCCTCCATCATCTCGGGCTGGCGGGCCGACGCTTCCAGGTACTTGCTGGCCATGACGCCGATGCCGATGCACGAGCCCAGGGCGCCCAGGCCGATCATGTGGCCGACGGCGAGGGGAAGGGTGCTGAGGTCTGACATGTGAAGCTCCTTTCGTTGGGATGGCTTCACTGTGCCCGCGCTGTGGCGCGAAATCCATGACCTGGGAGGTCATGTCAAACATCACACCGCCCGGGCAGGCCGCTGCCCTACACTGCGCCCAGCGGTGCCCTGGCCAGGGCACTTTCTCTGTCCGCAGCCCGCGTAGGAAACAACCTCGTGACCCTGTCGGTATTGAATTTCTTCAGCGACATCCGGATCCTGTCCGCGATCCTGATCGCCATGCTGGGCATGACCTTCCTGATGCACGCGAGCGCGCGCTCCTGGCCGTACGTGAAATGGCTGGCGGGTTCGGCGCTGGTGTTCGGGTTCACCCAGGGCGCACTGGTCCTGTCCGTGGCCATGGGCTGGCTCAGCGACCCCGCCGCGGGGCCGGTCGGCTCGATCCTGGGGCTGATCGCCATGGCGGCGGTGCTCGCGGGCCTGCAGGCCTGTTTCTCGCCCCGGGGAACTTCACCCACGCGCGTGTTCCTGGTGGTGCTGCTGGGCGCGCCGGTGCTGGTGGTCGCCATGAGCGCGTTGCTGCAGGGCTGGGACTTCGCGGGGCCGCTGACGATCGCGCTGATCTTCGTGATCGCTGCCGGCTGGCTGCTGTGGGTGTGGTGGCACGACCGCTGGAGCGGCCAGCTGGTGCTGGCGCTGCTGTTCCTCGGGCATCCCCTGTTGCTGGGCGTGGCCGTGACCACCGACATGAACCTGCTGAACTTCCGCCAGCTCACGCCGCTGCCGATCAGCATCATGTTCGTGTTCGTGATGACGCTGATCCTGCACCGCGATTCGCAGATCCTCGCGCGTGAGCTGCACGAGCGCGTGCGCGCCGAACAGGCCCTGCAGCGGCTGACCGATTCGCTGGAGGACATCGTGCGCAGCCGCACCCAGCAGCTGGAGGAAATCATCCGCGGCCTGCGCTCGTTTGCCGGCATGGTCTCGCACGACCTGAGCGGCCCCTTGCGCAACGCCGCCGGCCTGGCGGACGTGGCCCTGGAAGACTACCGTGCGGGCAACGCTGCCGGTGCCGAGCGCAGCCTGGAACTGATCCGCCGCGAAGCACTGCGGGCTTCGAACATGGTCAACGACCTGCTCAACCTGGCCAAGGTGGACCACGGCCCGCCCGAACTGGCGCCGGTGGACATGCAGGCCCTGGTGCAGGACTGCCTGCGTTCGCTGGCCCTGCAGTTCCCGAACGCACCCCAGGCCGTGCAGATGGAGGCCATGCCCGTGGTGCAGGCCGATGCCAGCCTGTTGCAGCACGTGGTGATGAACCTGCTGGGCAATGCGCTGAAATTCGGCGACGGCCACAGCGGCCTGCGCGTCACCCTTTGCGCGCTGCGCGATGGTGGCTTCTGGCGCTTCACCGTGTCGGACAACGGCCCCGGCTTCGATCCGGCCAAGGCTGGCGAGCTGTTCCAGCCCTTCTCGCGGCTGGACGAGCGCAAGGTGGGTGGCACCGGCCTGGGCCTCACGGTGGTCAAGCGCGCCGTCGAGCGGCACGGCGGCGCCGTGGGTGCGGCTTCGGCCCCCGGCGAGGGTGCCCGGTTCTGGTGGACCCTGCCGGCCGACGCTTCCCACCCTGGATGAACCCTTGAAACGATCAATCATCGATCGGCATCAGGTGAACATCGGCTGGTTCGCGGCACGCCCGCGAAGAGGCTGACCGACCGCGCGCCTACAGTACAGCCCACCATGCACATCAACGGCCACACGGAACTCATTGCCCACATCGGCTACCCGACCCATACCTTCAAGTCGCCGATGATCTACAACCCGTATTTCGAGCAGACGGGGATCAACGCCGTGGTGGTGCCCTTCGGCTGCCGCGCGGACGACTTTCCCGCGCTGCTGAAGTCGCTGTTCTCCCTGAGCAACATCCGGGGCGCGCTGATCACCATGCCGCACAAGGTGAGCACGGTAGCGCTGCTCGACGACGTCACGCCGACGGTGAAGGTCGCGGGCGCCTGCAACGCGGTGCGGCGCGACGCCGATGGGCGACTCGTGGGCGACATGTTCGACGGCGCGGGATTCGTGCGCGGCGTGCAGCGCAAGGGCCTGGTGCTGCAGGGCGCGCGCGTGCTGGTGGTGGGTTGCGGCGGCGTGGGCAGCGCCATCGCGGCGTCGCTGGCCGGCGCCGGCATCGGCGCCATCGCGCTGTACGACGTGAATGCCCTCTCCGCGAAGGCCCTGGGCGAACGGTTGAATGCCAGCTACCCGGGCATCGAGGTGCGCACCGGCAGCAACGACCCGGCGGGCTTCGACCTGGTCGTCAACGCCACGCCCATGGGCATGAACGAGGGCGACCCGCTGCCCATGGACGTCTCGCGGCTGCAGGCGCACACCCTCGTCGGCGAAGTGGTCATGCGCGCCGAGATGACGGCCTTCCTCAGTGCCGCGCAGGCGCGTGGCTGCCGCGTGCAGATCGGTTCGGACATGCTGTTCGAACAGATCCCGGCCTACCTGGAATACTTCGGCCTGCCAACGACCACCGCCGAGGTGCTGCGTTCGGCGGCGCGGCTGAGCTACTGAGCTGGCGTGGCCGGATCAGGCCCGCGCCCAGCGCATCCACGGGGGCAATGACGACGATGTTCAGACCCCCTGCCGGTGCTGCAGGAAGCCGCGCGTGCCATGCGGCCCATGCTGCAGGTCGGGAAGCGGGTTTTCCTGGGCCCCCACGATCCGCTGTCTCTGGGATCCCAACGCAGGGCACCCCAGTTCCACGACATCGCCGATCTGCAGAAACCGCGGCGGTTTCATGCCCATGCCCACGCCGCTCGGTGTGCCGGTGCTGATGAGGTCCCCGGGGCGCAGCGTCATCATCCGGCTGCAATAGCTGACCAGTTGCGCGCAGCTGAAGATCATGTCGCGGGTGTTGCCGGACTGCATGCGCTGACCATTGACCTTCAGCCAGAGATCCAGACCTTGCGGATCGCCGATCTCATCCGGCGTGACGAGGTAGGGCCCGACGGGGCCGAAGGTGTCGAAGCCCTTGCCCTTGCTCCATTGGCCACCGCTGCGTCCGATCTGAAAGCTCCGCTCGGACACGTCGTTGGTCAGGCAATAGCCGGCTACGTGCTCCAGGGCCTTGTGTTCGGGCACGTTGCGCGCCACCTTCCCGATGACCACGCCCAGTTCCACTTCCCAGTCCAGCTGGGTGGCTTCGATGGGCATCAGCGTGTCGTCGTTCGGGCCGCACACGCAACTGGTCCATTTGGCGAACATGATGGGTTCGCGCGGAATGGGCAGGCCCGCTTCAGCGGCATGGTCGTGGTAGTTCAGGCCGATGCCCAGGTAGGTGGGCATGCCGGTCCATGGCACGCCCAGGCGCGGCTGGCCCGGGACGGCCTGGAGCTGCGAGACGTCCAGCGCCTGCAGCGCGTGAAGGGCATCCGGCGCCAGAACCTCGGGCGTGATGTCGGAAATCAGTGGGGACAGGTCGCGGATGACGCCCTGGGCATCCAGGATGCCCGGCCTTTCAGACCCGACGGGTCCATACCGCAGGAGTTTCATGCCGTACCTCGCAGGGCGTCTCGCATGAGGCGCATCAACGCTTGCGTTCCAGCAGACGCGCGATGGCCGGACTGAGCCCCTGGTGCGGCTTGATCGGAGGCGGCGAGAAACTTCCGCTGCGCGCGATCCCGGGCTGCAGCGCAATGAGCGACTCGGCATGGCGCACGGCGCTGGAGACCCCATCGACCGAGGGCACGGGCAACCGGCCCCGCAGCGACCGGGCCAGGCCTGCCAGCGGCGCGCCGGCCAGCACGATGACGTCGGCCCCGTCCTCGGCCACGCAGCGTTCCGCGAGCGCCACCAGCTTCTCGCCCTGATTGCCCTGCACGTTGCCGATGTCCTGCAGCGTCTCGTCCAGGCCGCGGATGCTGGCGAGTCGACCCTCGAGGCCACAGGACTGCACGGTTTCGCGGTACCAGGCGCGGATGCGCTGCGAAATGGCCACGATGGAGAAACGCTGCCCGAGCAGGCACGCACTGGCCAGCGCCGATTCGGTCAGGCCCGTCACCGGGCAGTCCAGCACCTCGCGCAGCGCGGGCAGGCCCGGGTCGCCAAAGGCCGCCACCACCACGGCGTCGAAGCGCGCGTGGTGCTGGGCCACCAGCTCGGCGGTGGCGTACGCCCCGATCAGGGCCTCGAACCGGGTTTCGATGTAGGCCACGCCAAAGGGCGCGGTCAGAACCTCGATCTCGGTACCGGGGGACGCGCTGCGCTCGGCCTCGGCGCGGATCAGGTCCGAGACGCTCTGTGAGATGTTGGGGTTGACCAGCAGAATGCGTTTCATCATTTCAGCAGATTGGGAAGCGTCATCGCGACGGCGGGAACGAAGGTGGTCAGCAGCACGACCACGATCTCGCACAGAACGAAAGGAATGGCCCATTTCGCCGCCTTGGCGAACGATACATTGCCCATCTGCGCGGCCAGGAACAGGCCCACGCCCACGGGTGGCGTGAGGTGCGCCAGCGAGAGGTTGACCGTCATGGCCGCGCCGAACTGGATCAGATCCATGTCGATCGCCATCAGCGTCGGTTTGAAGAGCGGGACGAGCAGGTACATCGCCGCGATGGGTTCGAGGAACATGCCCGAGAGGAAGATGATGAACTGCATCACCAGCAGGATCACGACCCGGCTGCCACCGCTCACGGCGTGCAGCATCTGGTCGAGCAACTGGGCCACGCCCTGCGTCTGCAGCACCCAGGCGAACACCGCCGACATCGCGATCATCATGCCGATCACGCCAATCGTCTTGCCGGACTGGTAGAACACTTCGGGCATGTCCTGCCAGCGGATCTGGTGGTACACCAGTCGGTCCACGATGATGATGTAGACGACGGCCACGGCGGCTGCTTCCGTGGCGGTGAAGACGCCGGAGTAGATGCCGCCGAGGATGATCACCGGCGCCATGAGCCCCCAGAAGGCCTCGCGCAGGGCCTTGAAGAAGATCGGCCACGAGCGCTCGATATCGGCGGGTCGGTAGCCCTTCACGACGGACACGATGACCGTGTAGCCCCCCAGCATGACGAGCATGAGCAGGCCGGGCATGACACCGGCGGCGAACAGCTTGGGGATGGAGGTCTCCGTGATCACGCCATAGATGATGAAGCTGATCGAAGGCGGAATCACCACGCCGAAGGTGCAACCCGCCGCCACCACGGCCACGGCGAAGGCGCGTGGGTAGCCCGAGTTCGCCATGGCGCCGATGAGGAAACTCAGCGCGGCCACGGTGGCGATGTTGGAGCCGCTCATGGAGCCCAGCACGCAGCCCGTGACCAGCGTGGTCAGGGCCAGGCCACCGGGCATGCGGCCGAAGACGATTTCGGTCAGGCTCACCAGCCGGGCAGCCACGCCGGTGCGCGTCATCAGGTTGCCGGCAATGATGAAGAGCGGTGTGGCCAGCAGCGTGAACGAGTCGAGTGAACTCGACACCACGAAGGGCATCATGCTCAGCGGCGCGGCTTCCAGCACCACCATGGTGAACAGGGTAGCCCCGCCCAGGGCCACGAACACCGGCGCGTTGAGCGCGAGCAGTCCGAAGAAGACGAAGAAGCCGATGACGGCCGGGTTGCTCAGGAGTTCCATGTCGCGTGTCCTTGGTCTGTGCGGTCGTGCGCGTTCACTCGGCGACGGCGTTGCGCGGGTGGTAGGCACCCGCCTTGAACCCCTGCGCCGTGCGCAGGATGGCCAGCAGGTAGGCCACCAGGGCGATGCCATTGATCACCCAGACCGGTATGCCCGACGCCAGACTCGTCTGCCCGCTCTCCAGCCCCTGCCGGGTGGAGCCCAGGCTTTGCCACGCCAGCACCACGAGCACGGTGATCACCAGCACCGTGACCAGCACCTCCACGAAGCGCTGCCCACCCGGAGGGAACTTGTGCACCAGCAGCGGGATGCCGCCGTGCTGGTTGTTGCGGCAGCCCGCCGCCGCCCCCACCAGCGCGGCCCAGAGGAACAGGTAACGGGCCAGCTCCTCGGACCAGGCCATGGGCTGCGAGAACACGAAGCGCGAGAGCACCCCCGCGAAGACGAGCACGACGATGCCGGCACAGGCCAGGGCGATGAACCAGAACTCGGCGCGGTCCAGCCAGCGCCCGGCGCGGGACCAGGGCCCGGTGGATGTGTCCGTCGTGGGGGTGGTGCTCATGGTGGCGACTCCAGGGTGGTGCGGGTCTCAGGGCTTGCGCACGCGCGCGACTTCCGATTCGACGGTCTTCATGAGGTCCTCGCCGATCTGCTTGCGAAAGCCCGGCATCACGGGATCCAGCTTGGCCTTGAAGGCGTTGAGCTCGGCGGTGGTGGGGGTGTACACGTTCACACCGGCGGCCTCCATCTTCTTCACCAGGTCAGCCTCCTCGTCATCGGCCACCTTGCGCTGGTGGGCCATGGCTTCGGTGGCGGCCTTGCGCACCAGGGCCTTGTCGGCGTCGGAGAGCTTGGACCAGAATGTGTTGCTGGCGATGAAGCCCACGGCTTCGAACGAGAAGTTCACCACCGAGATGTTCTTGCTCACCTCGTAGAAGCGCGACGAGTAGATGAGCGGAATGGGCGAGATGCCGCCATCGATGGCGCCGGCCTGGAGCGCGGAGAACACTTCGGCGAAGTTCATGGCCACCGGGTTGGCGCCAATGGCCTTCCAGGAATCGAGGTAGAGGTTGAGGCCGGGCGTGCGGATCTTGACGCCCTTGAGGTCGTCCGGTGCCTTCATGGGGCCCTTGTTGGTGTAGAGCTGGAAGAAGCTGCCCGAGCCCCAGCCCAGGGCGTGCAGGTTGCGCGACTGCAGGTGCTTGTTGAGCCGTTCTCCGATGGCGCCGTCCATCACCGCCATGGCGGTCTTCGAATCGGGGAACACCCAGGGCACGGACATCACCATGAAGTCGGGGTGCAGTTGCGCGAGCCAGGGCGTGGTCTTCATGATGATTTCCACGGCACCGGCCTGGGCCATTTCGAGCTCGACGCGGTCGTTGCGACCGGAGAGCACGCCATTGGCGTGGATCTCGACCTGGTGGCGTCCGCCGCTTTCCTTTTCGACGATCTCCTTGAAGCGTTTGGCGCCCACGACCCAGTTGGACGTGTCGGCGACGTTGGTGGCGATCTTGATCTTCGCGGCCATGGCCGGCAGGGCCAGCAGCGTGGACAGGCCGGCGACGGCGAGCATTCGAGTCAGTTGGGACATGGCGATTTCTCCTTCGGTGGAAGCGGTGGAAGACTGGCTCAGGCCAGGGAGGGTGGGAACGGAACGGGTTGGCGAAAACGCGCCGGTGCGGCGCTCTGAAGGTGCCACGCGGCACGAAGCACGGTGGCGTCCTGGCCGCGGGACGCCACCAGCTGGGCGCCGATGGGAAGGCCCTGGCGGTCCAGCGCGATCGGCACCGAGCAGGCCGGTGCGTACACGTGGTTGAAGACCGGCGTGAACGCGGCGTGCGCGCGCGGCGAGACGGCCTGCCCCGCGATGGTCCGGGGGCCGAGGTCCTGCAGCGGCCAGGCCACGCAGGGCGTGGTGGGGGTGAGCAGCAGAGCGAAGTGGTTGAAGAAGTCGGCCAGGCTGCGGTACAGGGCTTCGCGGTGCAGCAGCGCGCTGGCCACGTCCGCGCCGCGCAGGGTCAGCCCGCGTTCGATCTGCGCGCCGATGTCGGGGTCGAACAGGGCGGGGTTCTGCAGGAAGGCTTCACCGTGGATGGCCGCCAGCCCGCTGAACTGCAGCGGCATCAGGGCGTCTTCGCTCGTGCCCTGTGGCCACTGCGGATCGGTCTCGATCACATCGGCGCCCGCATTGCGCAGCCAGGCCGCGGCCTGGGCGGTGGCCGCCGCCACGTCGGGGTCCACCACCACGTCAAACCCCAGGCGCGGGCTGAACGCGACCCGCAGGCCCTTGAGGGTGTTCTGCAGGTGTGCGGCGGTGGGAAGCTGGGGCGCACCTGCCACGCACAACGGGTCGCGCGGGTCCCCGCCTGCCACGGTGTCGAACAGGGCGGCCACGTCTTCCACCGTGCGCGCCATCAGGCCCACCACGCTGTTGCCGAACACGGGTTCGGCGAACCCGACGGGGTGGGCGATCGCGCCCGCGCTCGGCTTGAAGCCCACCACACCGGTGTGCGCCGCCGGCCGGCGCGTGGAGCCGCCGCCATCGGTGCACAGGGCGAGATGCCCCATGCCCGCGGCCACGGCCGCGGCCGCGCCACCGGACGATCCGCCGGGCGTGCGTGTGAGGTCCCACGGGTTGCGGGTGGCACCGTGGACCAGGTTCGTGGTGTTGCCCTTGCAGGCGAATTCCGAACAGTTGCTGCCGCCCAGCGCCACGCCACGGGCAGCTTGCAGGCGCTCCACGGCCAGGGCGCTGGCCGGTGCGACGAAGTCGGCAAACAGGCGCGAACCCTGGCTGGCCGGGCGTCCCTGAACCCAGAGGTTGTCCTTCACGGAGAAGGTGGCGCCGCGCAGCAGCGCGCCGGTGGGCGCGGTGTCGTCCGGCCCGTTGCGATCAACGGCATCCGCGTCGGCCAGCACCCGCTGCGGATCGACGTGGATCAGGGCGTTGAGTGCCGGGTTGCAGCGCTCGATGTGATCCAGCGTGGCCTGCGCCACTTCACGGGCACTGACCTGGCGCGAACGCACCAGCGCGGCCACCTCGAGCGCGGACGCTTCGATCAGATTCATGCTTGTGCTCCTGCCGGGCCCAGCGTGGGCTTGCCGCACGCCAGGAAACGCCCCTGGCCGGCGCGTGCATGAAAGCGCCCGTCCCAGACCACCTCGCCGCCCACCAGGGTGATGCCCGGCCAGGCCTTGAGCACGCGGCCTTCGTAGGGCGTGTAGTCGACGTTGTGGTGCAGGTCCTGGTTGCGCAGGACGCGCTCGCCTTCGTCCCAGATGACCAGATCGGCGTCGGAGCCGATGGCGATGGCCCCCTTGCGCGGGTGCAGGCCATAGGCCTTGGCCGGGTTGGTCGACACCAGTTCGACAAACTTCTCCAGCGTGATGCGTCCGCCCAGAACGCCCTCCGAATAGAGCAGCGCCAGCCGTGTCTCGATGCCCGGGATGCCGTTGGGAATGTGCCGGAACGGCACTTCCTCGCCCGCCGGCTTCTTGCCGTCGTCGCCCTCGTAGCGAAAGGGCGCATGGTCGGAACTGAAGACGGTGAAGAGGCCGTCGTTGAGTCCGTCCCAGATCACGCGCTGGTTGGACGCGTCCCTGGGAGGCGGGCTGCAGACGCAGCGCGCACCCTTGTAGCTGTCGTCCAGGCCCAGGTC
Source organism: Hydrogenophaga sp. (assembly GCF_025699295.1). Taxonomy (GTDB): domain Bacteria; phylum Pseudomonadota; class Gammaproteobacteria; order Burkholderiales; family Burkholderiaceae_C; genus Hydrogenophaga. The sequence goes on from NZ_JAILWB010000009.1 coordinate 142,016, forward strand.
TTCGGCCGTCAGGAAGAGGTACTGCGGGCAGGTCTCTGCATACACCCGCAAGCCATGCGAACGGGCCCAGCGGATCTGCTCGACGGCTTCCTTGCCCGAGACATGCACGATCAGGATGGGCACGTCCACCAGTTCGGCCAGCGAGATGGCGCGGTGCGTGGCCTCGCGCTCCACCAGCATGGGCCGGGCGTGGGCGTGAAAACGCGGCGCCGTGCGCCCGGCGGCCTCCAGCCGGCGCGTCAGCCATTCGATCGCGTCGGCGTTCTCGGCGTGGATCATCGCCATCGCACCCTGCTGCCGGGCCACGGCCAGCACATCGAGGATCTGCCCGTCGTCGAGCTTGAGGTCGTCGTAGGTCATGTAGACCTTGAACGAGGTGTAGCCCTCGGCGATCAGTTCGGGCAGCTCCCGCTCCAGCACCGTGGGCGTGGGGTCGCTGACGATCAGGTGGAACGCATAGTCGACATGCGCCTTGCCGCTGGCCCGGCGGTGGTAGTCGTCCACGGCGGCCCGCAAAGACTGGCCCTTTTCCTGCGCCGCGAAAGGAATCACGGTGGTAGTGCCGCCGCAGGCGGCAGCCCGCGTGCCGGAGTCGAAGTCGTCGGCCATGCGCACCGGCGGCGCCATGGGCTGGTCCAGGTGGCAGTGCGCATCCACACCACCGGGCGTGACGACGCGGCCCCGGGCGTCAATCTCCCGCACCCCGGCAGGGAGGTCGAGGCCGAGGCTCACGATGCGCCCGCCCCGCACGCCGATGTCGGCCTCGAACACGTCGCTGGCCGTGGCCACGCGCGCGTTGCGCACGACCAGATCCAGTGGCTCAGTCATGGGGCACCCCTGCACCAACGCGGGACGCATGCACCGAAACGGCGTAGACATCGATGTAAGCAGTGATCATTTGCGTTGTTTCCTGGAGTCGATCAACTGGAAAGCCAGATTCGTGCCAATTGTCGACAACGTGGTTTACAGAATTCATGAGTGAATGGTATTTGACGAGATAATTGTCGACATCAGTGTTTACTCTAATGTCGACACAGTCTGCGGATCACTATCTTCACGCCCATGCCCGCACCGATTCCACCGGCCCCGCCCTGCAGCGATGTCGACACGCCACCGATACAATCGCCCGGGAGCGGGAGGGTCCGCCCCCCGCCCGCCAGGCCCGGCTTCCAGCATCTCACTCCCCACAGCCCCATGCCACGCCAACCGCGAACGAACTTGCCCCATGCCCAACTGGAGCAAGAGAGGGGCAATGACGAGATCTACGAGCGCATCTACGTCGCCATCCTCGAGCACCGGCTGCACCCGGGGACCAAGCTGGGAGAGGACAGACTGGCCAACATCTTCAACGTGAGCCGGGCCCGCATCCGGGAAGTGCTTGCGCGCATGGCCCACGAGCAGATCGTCGACCTCTACCCTCAGCGCGGGGCCTTCGTGGCCCGCCCCACGCCCGAGCAGGCCATGGACGTCTTCGAGGCGCGCCGCCTCATCGAGCCCGCCGTGATCCGCCGCCTCATCGCCACCCTGACGCCGGACAAGGTCGCCCGCTTGCGGCAGCACCAGGAACTCGAAATGGACGCGCGCCGCCGCGACGACCAGCGCGCCGTGGTGCGGCTGTCCGGTGAATTCCACCAGTTGCTCGCGACGCTGGCGGGCAACACCGCGCTCGCGCGCAGCCTGCGCGAACTCTCCACGCTGACCTGCCTGATCATTTTTCTCTACGACGCACCGACCGCGAACAGCTGCCGGGCCGATGAGCATTCGGACATCATCGAGGCCATCGCCAAGCGCGACGCCAACCGCGCTGAGAAGCTCATGCTCGGGCACCTCGACCACATCGAGAAGAGCCTCACGCTGCACAGCGCAGCGGTGGAAGTGGACCTCGAGGCGGTCTTCGGCAGCTGAGCTGGCGCTGCCGGATTCCCTGGCAGACTTTCCCATTCCGACACGCCCATGCCCCCCTTCATTCCTTCGCTCAGACGCCTGCTGGTGGTGACGCTGGCCGCCACCACCCTCGGCCTGGCCGGGTGTGGCAAGACCGACCCGCAGGCCGCGCTCGAAGCCGCGGTGCAGGCGCTGCAGGACAACCTGGAAGCGCGCGATACCAGCGCGGTGATGGACCAGCTGCACGCCAGCTTCCAGGCCGGTGAAGGCCTGGACGCCGAATGGGCCAGGCGCACCATGACGCTGATGTTCCTGCGTTACACCAACGTGCGGATCGTCGCCGTCACGCGCAACAGCCGCATCGACAGCGGCAGTTCACAGGTCGGCCATACCGAGGCCAGGGTGCTGGTGACCGGTGCGCAAGGCCTGATCCCGGAACGCGCCGAGCCCTATGCGGTGCAGCTGCAGTGGCGGCTGGACGGCAGCGACTGGAAGCTGATCGACCTGCAGTGGGAATAGGCGGTCACGGCATGTCCGCGCGTCGGACATGGCCTACAGACAGGCCAGGACTGCCGGCCTAGCATGAAGGGCCGAGGCGGTGCTTTCGCGCTGCCCACCACAGGAGAACATGCCATGAAACCATCGATCCATCGATGCATGAGCGGCGGTCTCTGTGCCGCCGCCCTGGCCGTGATGGCGCTGCCGGCCTGGGCCGCCGGGCCGGCACCGGACAAGACGGCCATCAACGCCAACTACCAGCGCGAGCGCGCCGTCTGCGAAACCATGACCGATGCCGCGCGGCGCACCAGCTGCCTGCGGGACGCGGGCGCCGCGCGCGCCGAAGCGCTGCGCGGTGAGCTGGGCACCGGCCAGTCGGCCGAAGACCGGGCGCGCAACGCCGTGGCCCGCTGCAAGGTGCATCCGCCCGAGCGGCAGGCCCTGTGCGAACGCATGATCCGGGGCGACGGCACGGTGTCCGGCTCCGTTGAAGGCGGGGGCGTGCTGCGCGAGCTGATCACGCTGGAGAGACCGTCGGCCCCCGCGACCACCCCACCGCCTTCGATGCCTTCGACGCCACTGAACCCGGGCTGAGTGCGGCCACCTGACCTACAGCCAGTATTCCCACATCCGCGCGAACAGCTCCTTGATGCGCACGTCCAGACTGCGCCGCCGCCATTGCGCCAGCGTGACCTCGGTGGAGGCGGCCAGGTCGGCGTCGAACAGGCGCTGCAACTGGGCGCCGAACTCGGTGCCCAGCACCACCGCGTTGAGTTCGTAGTTGTGCAGGAAGCTGCGCCAGTCCAGGTTGGTCGATCCGATGGTGGACCACACCCCGTCGACGGAAGCGGTCTTGGCGTGCAGGATCACGCCCTGCCGTTCGTACAGCTTCACGCCCGCGCGCAGCAGGCGCGCGTAGTAGTTGCGCCCGGCGTGGAACACCAGCCATGAATCGGTCTTGCCCGGCAGGATGAGCCTGACGTCCACCCCGCGCCGCGCGGCGGCCTCCAGCGCATCGAGCAGTTGCGGATCGGGCGCGAAGTAGGCGTTGGTGATGTAGACGCTGGTCTCGGCGCTGCCGATGGCCGAGAGCAGCGTGGCATAGATGAGGCTGTACGGCTCCTCGGGGGAGCTGCCGATCGCGCGCACCACGTCCGGGCCGGCCTGCTCGGGTGGCGGGTAGAGGCCGGGTCCGGCCGGGGGCTCACCCTTCTGTGCCACCCAGGTCGCGATGAAGAGCTTCTGGAACTCGGCCACCACCGGCCCCCGCAGTTGCACGTGTGTGTCGCGCCAGGGGGTGGTGTCGCCTTCGGGGCCGCCGCTGTCCGCGCTGCGCGAGCCGGAGGCGAACGAGCCGCTGGAGTACACGCCGCTGATGTTGATGCCACCCAGAAAGGCGACGCGCCCGTCCACGATCAGCAGCTTTCGGTGGTCGCGCTCGTTGAGTTCCCAGGCCACGCCGGCCACCGCCGGGTTCACCGGGTTGAACTCGACCACCTGGACGCCGCTGTCGGTGAGCTTCTGGAAGAACGCCCGGGGCGTGTTGAGCGTGCCCACGCTGTCATGGATCAGGCGCACCTGCACACCCTGGCGCTGCTTCGCGATCAGGGCATCGGAGAAGCGCTGCCCGACTTCGTCATCGTCGATGATGTAGGTTTCCAGGTGGATGTGGTCCTTCGCGCCTTCGATGGCCGCGAGCATCGCGCGGTAGGTGGCGGGCCCGTCCTGCAGCAGCGCCGCGCGGTTGCCCGCTGTCAGCGGGCTGCCGACGATGGCTTCTTCCAGCGCGAGGTGCCGCGAGAGCACGTCGCCCCCTTGACCGCTGGCGCGCAGGCGGTCCAGGATGGCCTTGCTCTGCGCCGCCGACAGCGGGCCCCGCGCACCTTCGAGCTGCACCGGGGCAGGGCGGCGCTCCAGGTCGGGCACGACGCGCGGCAGGCTCTTGCAGCCGGCAAGAAACATGGCGCACAGCAGCACCGCCACCGCTGCCTGGAATCGCCGCAGCGTGGCGGACGGCCAAGACGACATGTCTGAACCCCTGGTGTGAAAACAGGCGCCACCATGACAGCGCGGGGGGGCACCGTCAAGGCACGTTCAGGTAACCGAAGGTGTCGCGGGCCTGCTCAGGTCACCGGCGCCGGGTTGAACAGCACCAGTGCGTTGTGCAGCTTCCACTGCTCGGCCCAGGTCTTCCTGCGCCCGCTGGCCACGTCGAGCATCAGGCGGAACAGCTCCCAGCCCACGTCTTCGATGCTGGCCGTGCCGTCGGCGATCGTGCCGGCGTTGACGTCCATCAGGTCGTGCCAGCGCCGCGCCAGGTCGCTGCGCGTGGCGACCTTGATCACCGGCACGGCGGCCAGGCCGTAGGGCGTGCCGCGGCCGGTGGTGAACACGTGCAGGTTCATGCCGGCGGCCAGTTGCAGCGTGCCGCAGATGAAGTCGCTCGCGGGCGTGGCGGCATAGGTCAGGCCTTTGGACCTGAGCTTTTCGCCGGGTGCGAGCACGTTGGCAATCGGCGCGCTGCCCGACTTGACGATCGAGCCCATGGCCTTTTCCACGATGTTCGACAGGCCGCCCTTCTTGTTGCCCGGCGTGGTGTTGGCGCTGCGGTCCACGCTGCCGCGTTTCAGGTAGGCGTCGTACCAGGCCATCTCGCGCACCATGGCCTGCGCCACCTCGGGCGTGGTGGCGCGCGCGGTGAGCTGGGCGATGCCGTCGCGCACCTCGGTGGTTTCCGAGAACATCACGCTGGCGCCCGCGCGCACCAGCAGGTCGGTGCAGAAGCCCACGGCCGGGTTGGCGGTGACGCCGCTGAACGCGTCGCTGCCGCCGCACTGCACGCCCACCACGAGTTCGCTGGCGGGCACCGTCACGCGCCGGCGTGCGTTCAGGCGTTCGAGGTGCTCCTCGGCCTGGCGCAGGATGGAATCGACCATGCTCATGAAGCCCACATGCGCGTCGTCCTGCAGACAGACCACATCGAGACGGGTGTCGGCGCTGGTGCCCACGTCGGCCACATTGCGCTCGTCCACCAGAGGAATGGAGCCCGGCGGCAGCAGGCGCTCGGGCTGCAGCTTCTCGCAGCCCAGGCTGACCACCATCACCTCGCCGCCGAAGTTGGGATTCAGGCTGATGTGGCGCAGCGTGCGGATGGGAATGACCGCGTCGGGCGCGTCGATCGCCACGCCGCAGCCGTAGCCGTGTTCGAGCGCGACCACGTCGTCCACATGCGGGTATTTCGGCAGCAGCTCGGCCTTGATGCGCTGCACCGCGAAGTCGGTGACGCCGGCCACGCACTGCACGGTCTGGGTGATGGCCAGGATGTTGCGCGTGCCGACCGAGCCGTCCGGGTTGCGGTAGCCCTCGAAGGTGTAGCCCTCCAGCGCGGGCTGCGGCTCGGGCCGCACGGTGGCCATGGGCAGGTCTTCGAGTCCACGCGCCTCGGGCATCTTCAGCAGGCGCTCGTGCACCCAGCTGCCGGCCGGGATGGCGTCGAGCGCGTAGCCGATGGGCACGCCATAGCGCAGCACGGCCGCGCCGGCGGGCACGTCTGTCAGCGCCACCTTGTGGCCCTGCGGCACCCGGTCTCGCAGGGTCGGGCCGCCGGGCAGGGCGGTGCCCGCGGGCAGGCCGCCGTCGTTGGCGACGATGGCGACGTTGTCCTGCGCGTGCATGCGAATGGTCAGCGGCGGGGCTGACGGCGGGGTGGCCGTGGGTGGGGCAAGGGTCTCGGACATCCGCATCTCCTATGATTCAGCGCGCGTGGCAGCCATTTCAGGCTACCATCGCCAACGGTTTGGTACCGGTACCATTTTAAGCCGCAAATGAAAGAATCCGACAACACCCGGCGCGCGCGCCGGGGCAGCGGGGCGATCACGCTGCGCGACGTGGCCCGGCTTGCGGGTGTCGCGCCCATCACCGCCTCGCGCGTGCTCAACACGCCCGAGCAGGTCTCGGCCGACGTGCGGCAGAAGGTGCTGGCCGCGGTGCAGAAGACCGGCTACGTGCCCAACCGCATGGCTGGCGGCCTCGCGTCCTCGCGCAGCCGGCTGATCGCGGCGGTCGTGCCCAGCACGGTCATGTCGGTCTTCATGCAGACCATCGAATCGCTCAACGGCACGCTGTTCGACGCCGGTTACCAGCTCATGCTGGGTCAGTCGGGCTATTCGGCCAGCCGCGAGGAATCGCTGCTGGAGGCGATCATCGGGCGCCGGCCCGACGGCATCTTCCTCACCGGCATCCTGCGCCCCGGCCTGGGCCGCACGCGACTGCTGGCCTCGGGCATCCCGGTGGTGGAAACCTGGGATCTGACACCCACGCCGATCGACATGCTGGTGGGCTTCTCGCACGTCGACACCGGTCGCGAGGTGGCGCGCTTCCTCGCGGGCAAGGGGCGCCGGCGCCTGGCCATGATCCGCGCCGAGGACGAGCGCGCCGACCGGCGTGCCACCGCCTTTGCCGAGGAAGCGGCCCGCCTGGGCCTGGCGCCGGTGCAGGTGGTCAACGTCGGCGCGTCTCGCACCATCCTCAGCGGGCGCGAGGCGCTGGGCCACCTGCTGGCGCAGGCGCCCGACGTGGACGCCGTGTTCTGCAGCTCCGACCTGCTGGCCCTGGGCGTGGTGACCGAGGCGCGCGTGCGCGGCATGGCCATCCCGGAGCGCCTGGCGGTGATTGGTTTCGGCGACGTGCCCTTCGCCGCCGACATGGTGCCCGCGCTGAGCACCGTGCACATCAAGGGCGCGGAGATCGGCCGCCTGGCCGCGCAGCACCTGATCGACCGCGCCGAGGGCCGCGAGGTCGCGCAGCGCGTGGTCGACGTCGGCTTCTCCATCGTCGAGCGCGAGACCACCTGAAGCTCCGCCGCAGGGGCTGCGCCCCTGATCAGAAAACGGTTGACGATCCGATTTGGTACCGCTACCATTCGCTCCGAGCTGATTTGGTACCGGTACCAGACGGCCGCGACAGTTCCCTGGAAGACAGCCCTCAACGGAGACACACCATGAAGAGAACCCTGTGCGCCATCGGCGCGTCCTTGACCCTGACCGCCGCCATGGCCTGGCCCGACAAGACCGTCACCCTGGTGGTGCCCTTCCCACCCGGTGGCTCCACCGACCTGATCGCCCGCACGCTGCAGCCCAAGCTGCAGGAAAAACTCGGCGGCACCTTCGTGGTGGACAACAAGCCAGGCGCCACCGGCACCATCGGCGCCACGCAGGTGGTGCGCGCCGCGCCCGACGGCCACACCCTGTTCGTGTCCTCGCTCGGCCCGTTCGTGATCGCGCCGCACCTGATCAAGGTGACCTACGACGCGCCCAAGGACTTCGACTACATCAGCGTCGCCGTGCAGGCCCCCAACGTGCTCGTGGTGCCCGTCGCCTCGCCGCACAAGTCCATGGCGGACGTGCAGACCTTCCTGAAGGCCAACCCCGGCAAGATGACCTTTGCCTCGTCGGGCAACGGCAGCAGCGACCACCTGACCGCCGAACTGTTCTGGCAGCAGACCGGCACCACCGGCGTGCACGTGCCCTACAAGGGCGGCGGCCCGGTGATGACCGACCTGCTGGGCAACCAGGTGGATTCGTCCTTCATGAACATCAACACCGCCATGCCGCAGATCAAGGCCGGCAAGCTGCGCGCACTCTCCATCACCAGCGCCCAGCGTTCGCCGCTGCTGCCCGACGTGCCCACGCTGCAGGAACTGGGCATCAAGGACGCCAACGTCTATTCCTGGCAGGCCATGGCCGCACCCAAGGGCACGCCGGCCGACATCAAGGCCAAACTGCACGCGGCGGTGAAGGACGCACTGAACGACCCGGCGATCAAGCCCAAGCTGCTTGACCTGGGCTTCGAGATCGTGGCCAGCACGCCCGAGCAGTTCACTGCCTTCCAGGCGGCCGAGTTCGCACGCTGGCAGAAACTCATCCAGTCGCGCAACATCAAGGTGGAGTAAGCGTCTCACCCCGCCGCGCTGCGCGCGACCCCCTTCCAGGGGGCGATGCCTGGGACCGGCGGAGCCGGATCCTCGGCATCTCTGGACAAGAATGTCATCGCCCTCCGGACGCATCCCATCTGAGTTTTTCATGCTGAAGCCCGTCACCGTTTCCACCACGCCCCGCGTCATCGATCTGCGCGTCGTCCCCGTCGCGGGGCGCGACAGCATGTTGCTCAACCTGAGCGGCGCGCACGCGCCCTTCTTCACGCGCAACCTGCTGATCCTCACCGACAGCGCAGGGCGCACTGGCGTGGGTGAGGTGCCGGGCGGCGAGAAGATCCGCCAGACGCTGGAGGACGCGCGCGAGCTGGTGGTGGGCCGCGCCATTGGTGACCACCAGCGCGTGCTGCGCGACATGCAGACGCGCTTTGCCGACCGCGACGCGGGCGGGCGCGGGCTGCAGACCTTCGACCTGCGCACCACCATCCATGCCGTCACGGCAGTCGAATCGGCACTGCTCGACCTGCTCGGCCAGCACCTGGAGGTGCCGGTGGCCGCGCTGCTCGGCGAAGGCCAGCAGCGCGAATCGGTGGAGATGCTGGGCTACCTGTTCTTCATCGGCGACAAGTCGAAGACGAACCTGCCTTATGTCGATGCGGCGAGCGAGCCGGACGCGGACAACGCCTGGTTCCGCCTGCGCCACGAACAAGCCATGACGCCCGAAGCCATCGTGCGCCTGGCCGAGGCCGCGCGCGAGCGCTACGGCTTCAACGACTTCAAGCTCAAGGGCGGCGTGCTGCGCGGCGACGAGGAAGTGGATGCCGTGACCGCGCTGCACGAGCGCTTTCCCGACGCGCGCGTGACGCTCGACCCCAACGGCGGCTGGTTGCTGAAAGACGCGATCCGCCTGGGCCAGCGCATGCGCGGCATCGTCGCCTACGCCGAAGACCCCTGCGGCGCGGAAGACGGCTTCTCGGGCCGCGAGGTGATGGCCGAATTCCGCCGCGCCACCGGCCTGCCCACGGCGACCAACATGGTCACCACCGACTGGCGCCAGATGGTGCACGCTCTCTCGCTGCAGTCGGTCGACATCCCATTGGCCGACCCGCATTTCTGGACCATGGCCGGCAGCGTGCGCGTGGCGCAGACCTGCCGCGACTGGGGCCTGACCTGGGGCTCGCATTCCAACAACCACTTCGACGTGTCCCTGGCCATGTTCACCCACGTCGGCGCGGCCGCACCGGGCAAGGTCACTGCGATCGACACACACTGGATCTGGCAGGACGGCCAGCGCCTCACCAAAGAGCCGCTGCAGATCGTGAACGGCCATGTGCAGGTGCCGAAGAAGCCCGGCCTGGGCGTCGAGCTCGACATGGCCGAGGTGGAGAAGGCGCACCAGCTCTACCTGCAGCACGGCCTGGGCGCGCGCGACGACGCCATGGCCATGCAGAGCCTGATCCCGAACTGGACCTTCAACCCCAAGCGCCCCGCCATGGACCGATGAACGCGCCGCGTTCCTCGCCCAACCCTCAACCCCCAACGCTCCACACACAACAACCATGAGACCCAACCGACTGCGCGAGATATGGGCCCGTGGTGGCGCGGTGGCCAACGGCTGGCTGGCCATCCCCAACAGCTTTTCCGCCGAGACCATGGCCCACCAGGGCTGGGACTCGCTCACCATTGACCTGCAGCACGGCGTGGTCGACTACCAGGCCATGGTGACCATGCTGCAGGCCATCAGCACCACCGACACCGTGCCCGTGGTGCGCGTGCCCTGGCTGGAGCCCGGCATCCTCATGAAGACGCTGGACGCCGGCGCCTACGGCGTGATCTGCCCCATGGTGAACACCCGCGCCGACGCCGAGAAGCTGGTGGCGTACACCCACTACGCACCGCGCGGCACGCGCAGCTTCGGCCCGGTGCGCGCGCTGCTCTACGGCGGCGCCGACTATCCCGCCAAGGCCAACGACACCATCGTCACCTTCGCCATGATCGAAACCGCGCAGGCGCTGGACAACCTGGACGACATCCTCGCCACGCCGGGGCTGGATGCGATCTACATCGGCCCGTCGGACCTGTCGCTCGCGCTCGGCTGCAACCCCACCTTCGACGACCTCGACCCCAAGGCCGCCGATGCGGTGGAGCACATCCTGGCGCGCGCCAAAGCGCACGGCCTGGTGGCCGGCATCCACAACGGAACGCCCGAAGCGGCGGCGCGGCGCATCGCCATGGGCTTCCAGTTCGTCACCATCAGCTCGGACGCGCGCCTCATCGCCGCCGGCTCGCAGCAGGTGCTCGCCACGCTGCGCGCCTCGCACGCACCGAAAGACGCGGGCGGCTACTGACCGCTTTCTCCCCCTCTGAACAAGGAACCAGACATATGAAGATCGGATTCATCGGCCTGGGCATCATGGGCACGCCCATGGCCCTGCACCTTGCCAAGGCCGGCCACCAGCTGTTCGTGCACACGCGCAGCCAGGTGCCGCAAGACATCCAGGCCAGCGGTGCCACGCGCTGCGACAACACCGCCGCCGTGGCGCGCGAGGCCGAGGTCATCTTCACCATGGTGCCCGACACCCCGGACGTGGAAGCGGTGCTGTTTGGCGAGAACGGTGTGGCGCAGGGCTTGAGCAAGGGCAAGGTCGTGGTCGACATGAGTTCGATCAGCCCCATGGCCACCAAGGCGTTTGCCAAGAAGATCAATGCGCTCGGCTGCGACTATGTGGACGCGCCCGTCTCAGGCGGCGAGGTCGGTGCCAAGGCCGCGTCGCTCACCATCATGTGCGGCGCAGACGAAGCCGTGTTCGAGCGCATCAAGCCGCTGCTGGAACTCATGGGCAAGAACATCACCCTGGTCGGCGGCGTGGGCGACGGCCAGACCACCAAGGTGGCCAACCAGATCATCGTGGCCCTCAACATCGCCGCCGTGAGCGAAGCCCTGGTGTTCGCCAGCAAGGCCGGCGCCGACCCGGCCAAGGTGCGCCAGGCCCTCATGGGCGGCTTTGCCGCCAGCCGCATCCTGGAAGTGCACGGCGAACGCATGATCAAGCGCACCTTCAACCCGGGCTTTCGCATCAAGCTGCACCAGAAGGATTTGAACCTCGCGCTGCAGGGCGCGAAGGAACTCGGCGTGGGCCTGCCGCAAACAGCCAACGCCGCGCAGCTCATGAGCGCCTGCGCCGCCAACGGCATGGGCGAACTGGACCACTCCGCGCTGGTCAAGGCGCTGGAGCTGATGGCCAACCACGAGGTGGCGAAGGGGTGAGGGTGGCGTGCGCGGGTTGACGCCCCAACAAAAAAGCCGGCCACAAGCCGGCGTTTTTTTGCTTGGGCGGTGTCGTTGTTGCAGGTAGGCCACCGGGCTCACCAAGTTTGAAGAAGAATCAACGACAAATCACCGCCGTTAATGAAATTAGCGCAGATCGAAAGGCGATCAGTTGCCAGCAAGGTGAGAAAAAACGACGCACGTTCACAGCTGCCGCATCGTCGTGCCGACGCTGTTTCGCGAGGGGTACCTGGATTGCCTCCGTGTTCTTTCACGGGAAGGTGGCCCCCGCCCCTTTCCCGACGCGATGCAGTGGATTCATGACTGGACCGCAGCCTTCGACTATGAGGACCTGGACAAGGTCATCGCGGACATGCACTTGTACAACGCCTTCGAGAAATCGCGAACGCAACACAAGCTGCTGCGGCCCCGGAAGGCTTGAGGTGATCAGGCCCTGGAAGTGGTAAGCCAGCCCGCGAGAAAACTCACGATGGCGAGCACCTGAACCGCGGCCACCGTCAGCAGGAAGGCCGAGGTGTTCACGCCCAGGTGCGGGCCTCCAGCGCCCGCGGCGCTCAGCACGAAGCCGAACACCGCCGGCGCAAACGCGTAGCTGGCCTGCGCCATCGCCACGACCAAGGCCACGACGCGCGGCACGTCTTCCCGGGCGAACTCCGCCTGCGCGATCAAGGGCGGCAGAGAGGTCGCGTTGCCGATGCCCGAACCGAACAGCGCGACGCCCAACAGGATCCACGCAACTTGCTGCGCGTCCACGCACAGCAGCACGATCGAACCGGCCAGTTGCACGCCATAGGCCAGCGCGGCCACAAAACGCCGCTGGGTGCCCGCCGGCAGCAGGCGCGCCACGAACATGCGCCCCGCGATCGCGCAGGCCGTCGCAAAGCCCATGGCCCAGCCGGCCGCCTGCGCACCCAGCGCGGGCACCAGCACCGAGAACAGGTGCGCCAGCAGGCCGATCTGCGCAAACAGCCCGGCCGACATGCCCAGCGCCAGGCTCAGGAAGCGGCGGTTGCGCCACAGCAGGCGGCCGGGAAGTGCGCGCACCTGCAAAGGTGCCGGGCAGGGCGCTGAAGCGCCGAGGCCCTCGCCGTCCGGCCGCTGTCCCAACTGCTCGGGCGTCCGGGTGAACACGGTGGGCGAAAGCAGCGCCATCACCGCCACCATCACCAGCCCGACGAGGCCGGCACCTGCGGTGAAGCCCAGCTGTGCGATCAGCAGCACCCACAAAGGCGAGAACACGACGCCGCCCAGGCTCGCCCCGTTGTAGGCCCTGGCCAGGGCCATCGGCCGCGCGCGCACGTACCAGGGCGCAATGGCGGCGTTCACGGCAACCGCCCCCATCGTCACCCAGCCGGCGCCGCTCAACAGCGCGCTGAAGAACAACTGCCACGGCTGCGCGGCCAGGGACCATCCCACAACCCCCACGGCCGTGCAGGCGGCGCCCACGACGGCCGTTGGCCCGACGCCGAAGCGGCGATGCAGGGACGGGAGCCGCGTGACCACGAGGGCGCCGAACAGGTAGTGCACCGTCACCGCGGCCGACACCAGCATCAGCGACCAGCCGGTGCGTTGCACGACGGCGTGCAGAAAGATGGACGGACCGTAGAAGCCCACGCCCCAGCCCAGAAGCGCCATGACGAAAGCCGCGCGGACCACCCATGGCCCGAAGAAGGGAGCGGGAAGGCTTGTTGAGGGGAGTTGCCGGGTTGGGGTTGGGTGCATGCCCCCATCTTGGTGGCTGCGGTGCACCTGGTGCTTCGATGAGGGGCGAAGCGTTGCGGGCGCGTCGACAGCGTGCTCTCGTGGCGTTGCGCGCGCGAGACTTGGTCCTGTCTCTTACCGAGCTTCGGGAGTGGTTGTTCGGCTCTGCAGCGATTGCTGCCGGTTGAGCCAACGCACCGAACGTGCGATCTGCACCACATTGCAGTCATTCAGTAGTTGGGGATGCAGGTCTACGGCTACCAGACAACGGTGCCACGGCTAGACTGCCGCCATAGGCCAGGAGCAGCCGGTGGGGTACTTCCGAAGCGGACGTTCCACGTCTGAGCTGAGCGGCGCGCGAAGGGTCAGGCCGCACCGCGAACCGGGGCCCGAAGCTGCCTTCGCTCAGCCTCAGAGGCGGTCGCTCAACGCCAGTGCTCAAGAGCGCCGGAAGCAGGGGGGCAGGCTTCAAAGCGCGACCTTTCGGAGTCGGCTTGACCGATGGTCACCCCAAGTTCTGCTTGTCCGCGGCTGCGATAGCTTCTCTAGTTTGCGCAAGCCCAACGTCGGGGCTTGCAGATAAGCCAACAATGCCATGCGCTTTGAAAGGAAGTCATGCCCGCCGGAACACCCAGCGCTGAAGCCCTCATGGATCAGCTGACAGTGAAGTTTTTCTCCATGGACACGCAGGTGATTGAGGCTGCAGGGTTCAAGTTCTCCGAGGGAGCACTGAACACGCTCCGGAGCCAGAGACCAAAATGGGTTCGGCTTCTTCTCACCGAAGTGGTGGAAAAGGAAGTTCTTGCCCATCGCATGGATCCCGTTTCAAGCGCTGTGCAAGCGCTCTCGAGCGCAATAGCCAACGCAGAACGTCTGACCAAAATCAGCCTCGCAAAGGCGAGCACTCAAGTAAACGCTTTGGAGGTCTTAGAGACCACTCGGAAGAGATTCGAAGATGAACTCACCAAGTACCTTAAGTCCATGAGCGGCGCAGTAATTCCAATCGCTGGGACTCGGCTGGCGCAACTGATATTTGAGAGGTACTTCAATCTAGAGGCGCCTTTTGAGAAGCGCAAAGATAAAAAATCCGAGTTCCCAGACGCTGCTGCGCTGCTTGTGCTAGAAGAATATGCGAGGAAGCAAAAGTGCTACGGGGTGGTCGTTTCAAACGATATGGGCTGGGTGCAATACGCTGAATCTTCGGAGCGCATCTTTTGCGTAAGAAGCTTGGAAGAATTCACGAGTCTCTTCCAGTCAGTAGGGCGCGAAGCTGATGCTGTCCTTGCAAAGGTAAATGACGCGCTTGACGACTCAAGCTCAAGTATCAGGTCTGCAATTGAAACGCGACTCATCGAACACCTTGGCGAGGTCGACTGGTCCATAGGTGAGATCTCTGCTGACGGTGTTGACCGAGCTGACGGCTACGTCTCAAACGCAACGTTCAAGTCCTACAGCATCGCGGAGGGAGATCCTAAGCTGTGGTTCAACTCCAAGGATCACTCCTTCTGTGTCATAGAACTCCAAGCTGCTGTAGTCGTAGGCCTTCAGATAGGGGTCGAGTTCTTCAAAAGAGATGCTTTCGATAGAGATGAATTTTCACTCGGTTTTGATGTGACAAGAATGACCCATGAGATTGAAGTGAACGTCTTTCTAGAATGCAAGGGCGAACTGGTCCCTGCTCCTGTCGACGACTGGGAATTGAATGTTGAATGTGCGTACGAAGAATACGAAGTAGACGTTGGACACATCGACTACGATCCATCCGACTACTAACTACGCACGGGGATCTTTCGATCCAACGATGACTTGCCGCAATGCCCGATGGGCCCACTTCGTGACGTTAGTTGCCTCGACGACGAGCGTCCGATAACAGTCTGGAGCTACCCACCATTGCCGATCATGGCCGTCAGCGCCGCGCCGATGACCTCTTACTTCCAGTTCGAGCCATCGCACTTCGACTCTTGCCTCAGGCTGAGGCCCGAAGGTGTCCGCTGAATCCGGGGCGATTCACCCGGGGTAGGAGCCGTATGCCTTAATTTGGAACGTACGGACATGTGTGGGGGGCCGGGGTAACTGGAATTCCTACCGTGATCGCCGATCACCGTAGTTAGGACACAGCAAAACAGGGGAGCGGAATGCGAATAGCCAGCCTCAAAATCGAGAACTTTCGTGGCGTCAGAACCGGCTTTGTGCGGTTCGGCAGGCATCCTGTCCTTGTTGGCGACAACAACACAGGCAAGACCACGTTGATCGAGGCGTTGACCCTCGTACTCGGCAGAGATCGCCTGGTCCGGGAATTAACCGAGCATGACTTCTTTGGTTCCAACCCTCAGGCTGCGGACCGTCTCAAGGTCGTGGCAACGGTCACCGATTTTCTCGGCGACGACCCTGAGCAAAGCAGCCAATGGTTCCGCGATGAGAGAGCGGTTGTCAAATGGCTTGATGAGGCGACAGGCCTGGTGCATCCTGCGCGCAACAACCCAGCCTGGAAGCTTTGTTGCCAGATCGGCGTTCAAGCGCGCTTCGACCATGACAGCTTAGCCGTGGAAACCATCCGCTACTTCCACGATCACGATGATCAGATCGATCCCTTCGCTGATGAGGCGCCGGCACCCGTTCCAGGCAAGCTAATACAGGAACTGAGTTTCTACTTGGTGCGCGCGAGCCGAACCTGGGACAAGGTCTTCTCCTGGGGCAATGAGCTTTTCAAGCGCACCGTGTTGGCTGCAGCGGCACAGCCTGCAGATGCACTGCTGGCTGAGCGAGATCGTCTGCGGGCACCAGCCCAGCCAATCGATGCTGACCCAGGCATTCAGCCCCTGATCCAGAATTTGAACAACGAGCTCGCGCTTTCGTTTCCGAATGCTCCGAAGGTCCAATTGAGACTTACCAGCACCGACAGCCGCTCGGTGATGGAGGCAGTTTCAGCTCACTTTGCAGGAACGGATGGCTTCAGTATTCCTGCGGCGAGACAGGGCAGCGGATTGGTGTCCATGCAAGGCCTATTACTGCTGCTCGAACTCGGTCGCGCCCGTGCAGCAAGCGGTGGTGAGTTCTTGATGGCACTGGAGGAGCCGGAAGTCCATCTTCCACCTTCTGCACAGCAGCGGTTGGTTCAGCGGGTTCAAGCTCTGTCCACCCAGACCTTTGTAACGACCCACTCGCCGCTTGTTGCCAGCATGGCGGACCCAACCTCCGTTTTGATCTTGAAGAAGCATGATGGCGTTCTTTCAGCCGAGCCTTTCTTGACCAGTCAACTTACTGCAGCGGCCCCCAACTGGAAGCGCAAGTTCTTCCAGCACAGCCGGATTGATGTGCTGAGTGCATTGATGCAGCCTGTACTCCTTGTTCCAGAAGGCAGAGCCGACTTCCAGCTACTGCGCTGCCTCCTCCGCCCCTTGATGATGACCGAAGGTTGGATCGACACGATGACGCGCCCCTTCGGCATCGAAGTCGGAGTGGTACCCACGGAAGACGCGAACGTCCTAGAAACCCACAGGCTGATGCATCGGCTCCACAAGCGCGTGTGCTGCCTGGTCGACGGTGACGCAGCTGGGCGGGACTATGCGGATCAACTTCGCCAGGACGCCGCCCCGCCCAGCGCAATCATCCGCTGGAACGACGGTGCAATGATTGAGGATGCCATCGGTTGGATTTTCAATGCCGACGAAGCGGCAGTGGTCGCGAAGCTTGCGGACATTTCCCCGCAGCCCCCTACGTCCAGCGCCGACATCGTGGCGTACCTGAAGACCAAGAAGATGGACGTCATCGCATATGAAAGTCTCGCCGACGCCATCGCTACAACGCCAGCATGCAGAGGGCGCGCAGCAGACCTCCTGAGCGGCCTTGCTTGCGCTTGTGCCGGAGACGAAGCTACGCAGCGCTTTGTTCGCGGAGCAGATGGAGTGTGGGTGTTCCAGCCGTGACGGTCAGCGCATTCATCGGGGGCGCTGGTTGCGGCAAGACGCACATGCTCATGGAATCGCTGTCTGCGCAGCTGGACGTGACACCTTTGCACGCCGGTCAGAGAGTTCTGGCGCTCACGTTCATGCACGGATCTCGCCGACGTTTGGAAGAGCGTCTTGCGATGCTCCAGAACCTCAAGGGCAAGACGGAATGCACGACCATTGACAGCTTCGCATGGCGTTTGGTTCGGCGTTGGCGTTCTCTAGGGGCCGCGCTCGGCTTCGTGAACATCGAACCGAGTGAGTACGAGCGCGTATGTGAGGCTGCCAGTGCCCTTGCACAGGTCAAGGAGGTCCACAACTGGGTGGCGGCAACGTTTCCTATTCTCGTCGTGGACGAAGCCCAAGACATGACCGTGAATCGCCTCGGCATGGTTGCAGGCCTGGCCAACAGGTTGAAGGTCTTTGTCGCTGCCGACGAGTTTCAATGCCTCAGCGAGGAGCTTCGCCCCAACCCGGCGTGTTCCTGGCTCTACCAAGTATGCGTCCCAGAGGAGCTTACGCAGCCCCATCGGACCAACGTCAATGAGTTGCTCAATGCAGCTAGAGCGATTCGCGCCGGCGAAGCGCCCAAATCAGAAAAGTTCTTTGTGGTTGCGCAGACGTCGACTCCACCCTTGGCTGGTGCATGGATCAACTCAAATTTGAGCTGGTACGGCGGAGGCAAGAGTGTTGCGATCATCACTCCAACGTATGGGACTTTTGCGAGAGCTGCATTGGCTTGGGCCGCTGCAAACAAGACCAAGAGGGGGGCAGGCCCTTATGACATCGCCTGGGAACAGTCGGAAGCAAAGGCTGCAACAGAGTACCTCGCAACGATCCAACTAGCGGACCAGGCTGATGGTCCTTCCATCACTGCCGTCCTCGCAGCCGCTGGTGACGCCAGGACAACCAGAGATGTAACCGAATGGCTAGAGATTCAACGGCGGACCAGGGCGAAGGTGGAGTTCGCAAGGAATGAGGTCGTGAAGTTGGTCGAACAATCCTTCTCCCAGCGCCGCCAATCTCGCCGAAGCGAAGTTCATGGATGGAAGGGGATGACAGTTCACGGCGCCAAGAACAGAGAATTCGACAACGTCATTGTCCTCTGGCCAGCAGCGGTCGGAGGCAGCGACGAGCAGAGGAGGCGTTTGCTCTATAACGCAGTGACGCGCGCGAAAGAACGATGCCTTGTCCTTGTGCAGGCTGCTGCCCACATGGGCCGGTCTCCCTTCACCTGACGTACACCCCGCCTCCAAGTTGTGGCAGGCATTCTTTGCATCGACCCGTTTCGCTGGATACGCTTCGAGCGTCAAATGAGTACGAGTGGGCGATCCAACCAATCCTAGCGCGGTTGTTCGGCCGACAGTTGTCGGCACCGCAGTCCTGACTTGGCGGCCAAGCGCGAACGGCCGGTTCCTTCCGCAGCAGACTCTTGCCTTTACGAGACGAACGGCCGCAACCAGTCTCAAGCCGCCATCAATCCTCCAACACATCGGTTGCCGACGTCTTCGTCCCAGGCAAGGAAGCCCTGGGCATGACCAGGAACATCAAGCCTGGGCGATGACCACATCCGCCATGGGCCGGGCCACGCAGGGCAGGCAATAGCCTTCCTCTTTTTCCTCGGCGCTCAGGCCGGGCCAGGGAATGTCGTAGCGCACGCTCCCCTGCAGCAGGCGAGCCATGCACGTCCGACAGGTGCCGTTGCGGCAGGACACCGGCCATGCAATGCCTGCGCGCGCCATCGCCGCGAACAGGCTGGTTTCGCTGTCCGCCGCCACGTCATCGGCCTGGCCGTCAATCCGCATACGGAAGCTTGTCATGCGCGCTGGAAGTGGGGTGGCATGGGCTTAGACTTTTCGCATGACTCTGGAATATTGGAAGTATGACGCGGGCACCGATTCCGTCGCCTCCCTGGTGATTCCCGCGGCACTGGGCCGCGCGCGCACCTTCGACCTCGATGCCACACTGCTGGCGCATGTGCTGGCGGACGCTGCCGGGAGCTGGCTTGAACTCGCCGTGGAGGTGGATGGCAAACGTGTGTGGGCTCGCCGCATACCGGGCCACCACCCTGGCGAGACCGACGGCCTGGAATACCACTGCCGCCTGGCTGTGGAGGCAGATGCCGATTGCCGCGTGCGCGCCAAGGCGAACTGCAAGGGCGCCCGGGTTCTGTCGCTGCTTCTGGAAGCCCGCGAGACGGCTTACTGAGCGCGCCCGAGCGTCACCGCCTCGCCAGGTAATGCGCCACCAGTGCATTGGCGTGCCCGTGGCCCATCCCATGTGAGGTCTTGAGCAGCGCCACCAGCTCCATGTGCTTGAGGCCGTCGCCTGCGGCTTGCAGGACACCGAACCAGTGGGCGACGGGCTGGCCGTATTTCTTTTCAATGGACGGGAAGTACGAGGCCGGGCCTTGGACTTTTTTGTCTGTGGTGGTCATGCTGTGCTCCATGGGGGTTGAACCAGGACGGGAGCGGCAACGGCCTGTCCGTTGTGGTTGGTCGTTGATGGCCCGCTCTGCATGGACGACGAACCGGGTGACCCGGTTTCGACACGGGTCCCGGTACCGTGCTGGACTTCAGCCCCGCCTGGGCTGTCCTCAGGCTTCCGGTTCCGCTGCGCGCGGCTCGGTCAGCGTGAGCAGGATGTCTGCGTACCAGGCGCAGTTCAGGCCCAGCGACTCGTCGAGCACGAGGTCGCGGTTGCCCATGTCCATGCGCGACGAATGCACGCCCAGCAGCTTCCAGGGCAGGGCGGTGGTGGCCAGGCTGGGCGCGCTGTCGCGCATGACCACCGCCGCGCCGCTGGTGCCGCGGTGGGTGCGGGCGTCGGTGAGGAAATAGCCCTGGCCCTGGAAGCGCACGCCGAAGGGCGAGGCGATGACGGCGTGGCGCAGCACCGGCAGGTGGTGCAGCGCATCGTGAAAGCCCAGCGGGAAGCCCACCACCAGCAACGAGGTGTCTGTCGGTACCGCAGTGAACGCGGTCTGCAGGTGCGCGGGCGTGAACGCGCGCACGATGGCGCCGGGCGGCAGCGCGGGGCGTTCGAGCTCGATCACGGCCACGTCGATGTCGCCGCCGCTGTCGCTGCCCTGGCTCCAGACGGCGCGGCCGTCAACGTACAGCGGCACCGAAAAGCCGGTGGACAGGGAGAGGTTGGCCGCGTCCAGGTGCAGCTCGATCTCGATACGGTCGGGCAGGTGCTGGGTGGCCTCGTCGATGACGACGTGGCGGCTCGTCACCAGGTACAGGCGGGCGTCGCGTTCGAAGAAGAAGCCGCTGGCGTTGGTGAGCGGCTGCTGGCCCAGGAAGGTGGACACGTGCGGCGCGGCCAGGAACAGCGGGTCCACCGGCGCGGGCGCCGGAGGCGGTGGCGCGTCCGTGGCGGGGATACGGGGGGAGGGTGTGGTCGAAGGCATGGCGGCAGTGTGGCAGGTTTGCAGGCATTTTTCGTGCCCGCGCCTGGCGCGGCGGTGCCGGCCGCCGCGGAAGCAGGCCGGAATATTGGTGAATGCTGCCGCCGACAGCGCACCAGAAGCGCGGTAATGGTGACAGAATGTTTCTCCATGGCATTCAGGGTGCGAGGCAGGTCAGGGGCCGACGGGGAGTCTGGCGGGCGTCGTGCCCCCGGTACCCTGCGTGTTCGCACGCGCCTGGCGGGCTGGGCCTGTGCACTGGGTCTGGCGCTGTCGCTGGCGGCCTGCGACGCCCCCGTGCGGCAGCCGCTGGCTGTGGGCGTCAGTACCTGGGTAGGGTACGACCCACTGGTGCTGGCGCGCGACCGTGCACTCGTCGATCCCCAGCGCGTCAAGGTGGTCGAGGTGATCTCCAGCGCCGAGGCGCTGAGCCACCTGCGCAACGGTCTGCTCGACGCGGCGGCCCTGACTCTGGATGAAACCCTGCGCCTGGCCGAAAGTGGCTTCGATGTGCGCATCGTTGCCTTGTTCGACACCTCGACCGGCGCCGACGTGGTGCTGGCCGCGCCGCGGGTCACCAGCCTGCAGAAGCTGCGCGGCGAATCGATCGCGGTGGAGGACTCCACCTTGGGCATGCTCATCCTGGAGCGCCTGCTGCGCATGGCCGGCCTGGCCCGCGGTGACGTGACCGTGCTGCAGATGGACGCCACCCTGCACAAGACCGCGCTGCTGAGCGACCGCGTGGCCGCGGCCATCAGCTATGCGCCGATCGACGGGCCGATCCGCGAGCTGGGTTTCCGCCCGATCTTCGACAGCCGCCAGATGCCGGGCGACATCGTGGACGTGCTTGTGGTGCGCGCGGAGGTGCTGAGCCAGCGCCCCGACGATGTGGACGCCCTGCTGCACGCCTGGGCAGCCGGCCTGAGCGCTCTGGAGGTGGACCCAGTGGGCGCCTCCGCCCAGCTGGCCCCGGGGGTCGACATGTCGCCGGCCCAGTACCGCGCCGTTCTCGAAGGTCTGCGCTTTCACACCCCGGCCGAATCGCTGGCCCTGCTGGGCGGTGACCCGCCCGCGCTCGCCGGGCAGAGCCAGAACATGGTGCAGTTGCTCACTCAGCTCAAGTTGCTGCAGCGGCCACCACGCTGGGCCGATCTGGTCGATGCCTCGCCGGCCCGGCGTGTGGCGGACGAGGCGGCGCCATGACCCGGGGGGTGAGCTTGCTGTCCATTCCGGGCCGATGGCTCGCTCCCCTGCTGCTGGTGGTCTTCGCCTTTGCCGCCACGGGCGTGAACTTCGCGGTGCACTGGCGCGAGGTGGGCGCGCAGGTCAGTGAGCAGGAGACGCGGCGCTTGCGCGAGCGCCTGGGCGTCGAGCAAAGCCGCCTGAGTACCGAGGTCGGTACCGACAACGCGCTGCGCCTGCGCCGCCTGGTGGGCAGCCTGGGCATCTACAGCGGCATGCTGCACGCGGTTGTGATCGGTGCCGACGGCCGGATCCAGGCCTCCCTGATGCGCTCGGACATTGGTCGACCATTCGCCGAGCTGCAGGTCGAGCGCGCGGAACTGGCCGACATCAGGGCGGCGCTCGCCGCGCCAGGCAATGGCGCATCCATCCAGGTGGCCCATCCGCCGGGCGCGCGCTACCTGATCGGGCGTGCGACGTTCGACAACGACCGCCGGTTGCTGACCGTGGTCGATCTGCGGCCCTCGCTGGCCGCGCGCCACGCCGGCTTGTGGAGGCAACTGTGGCGCGACGCGCTCGTGTCGCTCGTGCTCAGCGGCCTGCTGGCCGCATTGCTGCACTGGACGTGGTTCCGCCGCGCCGAGCAACTGGCGCGCGCGCTGGCCGCCATGGGCGAGGGCCGGCTGGAAACGCGCACCGGACTCGAAGGCCGCGACGAGCTGGCGCTGATCGGCGCGCAGGCCGACCGCATGGCCGGGCAGTTGCAGATCGGGCTGTTGCAGCTGCAGCGCATGACCGACCTGGTGGACCGCTCGCCGGTGGTGGTGATCGAGTGGCGCAACGCACCCGGCTGGCCCATGAGCTACCTCAGCCGGTCCGTGGCGCAGTGGGGCTACCGGCCCGAACAGTTGCTCGACGGGCAGGTGCAGTACAACGAGCTTGTCCACCCCGACGACGTGGGGCGCGTCAACGAGGAGATCGCGCACTACTTCGCGCATGGCCCCGACGAGTACCGGCAGGAATACCGCCTGCGCTGCGCCGACGGGCGCTGGGCCTGGGTCGACGACCGCACCACGCTCACGCGCGACGAGGACGGGGCGGTGGCCGGCATCAGTGGCGTGCTGCTCGACATCACGGTCTGGAAGCTCGCGGAAATCGAACGGCTGGAGCAGGGCGAGCTGCTGCGGCCGTTCTACGAGATGCCGTTCCTGGGCATGGCCATTTCCGATCCGATCAGCAAGCGCTGGCTGCACATCAACGACAGGCTGTGCGAGATCCTCGGCTACACGCGCGAGGAGCTCATGAACAAGACATGGCTGGACGTTTCTCCCGAGCCCGAGCGGACCCGGCTGCTCTCGCTGATGCAGCGCATGATGGCGGGCGAATTCGACAGCTACCAGCTGCGCAGACAGTACCTGCGCAAGGACGGCAGCCTGCTGTGGGCCGAGATGCACGGGCGCGCGCTGCGCGCGCCCGATGGTTCGATGCACCGCCTGTTCGTCACGGTGCAGGACATCACCGAGCGCCTGCAGGCCGAGGAACTGCTCAACGAGCACCGCAACCAGCTGGCCCGCGCCGAGGCGATGGCGGGTCTGGGCAGCTGGTCCTACGACAGTGGCACGCAAACGATCTGGTGGTCGGACCAGATGTACCGCAACATCGGGCGCGACCCCGCGCTCGGACCGGCGCCCGACCTGGACGCCTACCTGCAATGCCTGCACCCGCAGGACCGCGACATGGTGGCCGCTCACATGCGTGCCGTGCAGCCCGGTACCGATGCGCCCGGCATCGAATTCCGGCGCCACCCCGCGCTGGGCGAGGAGCGCTGGTTCCGCGGCACCGTCCAGTGCCGCCGGCCCGTGGGCGACGGTCACTACCAGTACACCGGTACCGTGCTCGACATCACGCCGCTGCGCCAGGCGCAGACCGAGCTCGAACGCATCAACGCCGCGCTCGAACTGCGCGTGGCCGAGCGCACGCGGCAATTGAGCGAGGCCAACCAGGAACTCGAAGCGTTCTCCTACACCGTGTCGCACGACCTCAAGGCGCCGCTGCGCGGCATCGACGGTTACAGCCAGCTGCTCGAGGAAGAGTACGCCGGGCGCATCGACGAGGAAGGGCGGCAGTACATCGGCCGCATCCGCCGCGGCGTGCAGCAGATGGGCGCGCTCATCGCCGACCTGCTGGACTATTCGCGCATGGAGCGCCGCACCATGGAGCACCAGCCCGTCGAGCTGCTACCGCTGGTGGGGCATGTGATCGAAGGCCATGGCGCCGACATCGATGCGGCCCGCACCGAGCTGTGCCTGCAGGTCGAGCCCATGACGCTGAGCATCGACCGCGAGGGGCTGGCGGTGGTGCTGCGCAACCTGTTGGGCAATGCCATCAAGTTCAGCCAGGGCAGCCCGCAGCCCAGGGTGGAGATCGGCGCGCGCTGCGACGACGGCCGGCGTATCCTCTGGGTGCGCGACAACGGCGTCGGGTTCGACATGAAGTACCACGATCGCATCTTCGGCATCTTCCAGCGCCTGCAGCGCGCCGAGGACTACACCGGCACCGGGGTGGGCCTGGCGCTGGTGGCCAAGGCCGTTCACCGCATGGGTGGGCGCGTGTGGGCCGAGAGCGCACCCGGCCAGGGCGCCACGTTTTTTCTGGAGTTCCCGTTATGAACACTGCCGCCTCGCTGCCTCCCATCCTGCTGGTCGAGGACAACCCGATGGACCTGGACCTCACGCTGCGGGCCTTCAACAAGAAGAAGTTCGCCAACACCATCCACGTGGCGCGCGACGGCGAGGAGGCGCTGGCCTGGTTCCCGCGCTGGGAAGCCGGCGAACCGCTGCCGGCGGTGATCCTGCTCGACATCAACCTGCCGCGCATCAACGGCCTGGAGGTGCTGCAGCAGCTCAAGGCGCACCCGCGGTACCGCCGCATCCCGGTGGTGGTGCTCACCTCCTCGCGCGAGGACCGGGACCTCAAGGCCGCGTACGATCTCGGGGTCAGCTCCTACATCGAGAAGCCGGTGAGCTTCAACAAGTTCATCGAAGTGGCCGAGCACATCGAGCTGTACTGGTGCGTGCTCAACGAGCGTCCTTACTAGCCCGGTATGCTTGTCCTGTGTTCCCTCTCCTGAAATGTCCATGCTGAAAATCCTGATCCCTGTTGATGGTTCCAAGCACGCGCTGCTGGCGGTGCACTACGCCCTGCGCCTGGTCGGCTCCGGACTCAAGGCGCGCTTCGTGGTGGCCAACGTGCAGGAAGCAGCCAACCTCTATGAACTGGTGGTGGCGCACGACCCTGCCGTGCTGCAGCAGGTGAGCGAAGGCGCGGCGCGCGATCTGCTGCGCCCGGCGGTCAACCTGTTGAGCGCCGCGGGTCTGCAGGTCGAGCAGGCCGTGGCCAGCGGCGACCCGGCCCACATGCTGGCCGAGATCCTCGAGAGCCATGCCTGCGACGCGGTGATCATGAGCACGCGTGGCGGTGGCCTGCGCGCGGCCGTGCTGGGCTCGGTGTCGCAGGAGATGGTGCAGCGCTCGCCGGTGCCGGTGACCCTGGTTCACGTGCCCGAGGACGCGCAGCCCGACTGAGCAGGGCGCGGTGGCCCGGGGACAGCGTCGGGACCGGCCTTCGCCGGTCGTGGTCGCGTCCGTGATGACGCCCCTGTGCTTCCCGTTTCACGCCACAACCAGTGACACAACTCTTTGCAGCCATCGACGCCGGCGGTGCCCTGCGCTTCGTCGGCGAAGTCGGGCGCGGCGCCGACTGTGGCTGCCTGTGCCCGGAATGCGCCAGCCCGCTCGTGGCGCGGCAGGGGGCGTCCAACGAATGGCATTTCGCGCACGAAGCCGCGCAGGAGCGGCCCGAGTGCGGGGCTGGCGCCGCCAACATGCTGCGCCGCCTGATCGCCGAGCACCTGCAGGCGCGCAGCGAGGGCCCGGGCCTGCCGCTGCCCGCGTACCGGCAGCGCGTGGCGATCGTGCGCGCGCTGGTCAACCTGCACGAAGACGTGCAGTGGGGCGCACAGGTCATGGGCGCCTGGGCGTGGCAGGTGCGCGCGGCGGCGCACGAAGCAGTCGCGCAGGCCCGGCTCGACACCGGGGCCGGCCTGCAGCTGTTCGTGTCGGTCGACGGCGAAGAACCGCCAGCGCCCGAAGCCGAAATGGCCCAGCTCGTGTTCCGCTGCCGCACGCCGCCGGCCCCGGCGCTGCGCGAGCGGCAGGCGGCGTTGCAGCACATCGAGCAGCATGGTGAGCTGGTGTGGCTCCACCACCCCGATACGCTCGGGCGGGTGGCCGACGCACGCGAGCGGCTGGAGGCGCGCAGCCGGCGCATCTATGGCAACTGGCTGGCCCTGTCGGACCAGGCCGCGGGCTCCGCCGCTGCCGAACATGCCCCGGCACCCTTGTTCTACGGGCCCGGCGCGCCGGTGGCGCCGGAGCAGGCACCACGTTTTGCCTGCGCACCCGGGCACGCACCGAACGTGAGTTTCACCTTCTACCGCGTCTCGCCCACCGAGGCCTGGCTCCTGTACCTGCTCGAACGCGAAGGACCGGTGGACTGGCGCAACGCCGCCGACAAGCGCTATGTGCTGGCACCCTACCCCGTGCCGTTCGACGGCTGGGAGCACGCCTTGCCTGCCTCGGTGGGGGTGGCCGATCTGGCCGCCGGCCTGGTGCGCTGCACGGCTTTCCTGAATGCGGTGACCTATCTGTCCCGCTGCGCCACGCTCACGCGCAGCGGCCGCGACCCGGCGGCTTTCCAGGGACTGTGATCAGGCGCCTGCCAGGGCCTCGCCTGTCGAGGCGAGGTGGCTCGCACGTGCGTTGACGGACATCAAGCCACGGCGGGCGTTCCCATGGTGGAATGGTGCATGCCCCGCGTGGAACCCGTATTTGTCGCCCAGGGCCTGACCAAGGTGTACGGCGAAGGCAGTACCCAGGTCCACGCCCTGCGCGGTGTGGACCTGGCCATCGTGCGCGGCGAATTCGTGGTGTTGCTGGGCGCCTCGGGCAGCGGCAAGTCCACCCTGCTCAACATCCTGGGCGGGCTCGACAGCGCCAGCGGGGGCACGGCGCGCTGGTCGCACCAGGGTGTCACCCATGAGCTCACCGGAGCGAGCGACGCCGAACTCACGCGCTACAGGCGCGAGCACGTCGGCTTCGTGTTCCAGTTCTACAACCTCATTCCCAGCCTGACGGCGCGCGAGAACGTGGCGCTGGTGACCGATCTGGCCGAGGACCCCATGGCGCCGGAGGACGCGCTTGCGCTGGTCGGGCTGGGTGAGCGCCTGGACCACTTCGTCTCGCAGCTCTCGGGAGGCGAGCAGCAGCGCGTGGCGATCGCGCGCGCCATCTCCAAGAAGCCGGCGGTGCTGCTGTGCGACGAGCCTACCGGCGCGCTCGACTGCGCCACCGGCGTGATGGTGCTGCAGGCCATCGAGCGCGTGAACCGCGAGCTGGGAACGACCACCGTGGTCATCACCCACAACGCGCCCATCGCCGCCATGGCCGATCGCGTGCTGCGACTGGCCGATGGCCGCATCGTCGACGAGCAGGTCAACGCGGACAAGGTCGCTGCCTCGACGCTGTCGTGGTGAGGCCGCGCGCATGAAGGCCATCCACATCAAACTCTGGCGCGACCTGCGGCGGCTGCGCGCGCA
The DNA here is from genome assembly GCF_025699295.1 of Hydrogenophaga sp. Classification (GTDB taxonomy): domain Bacteria; phylum Pseudomonadota; class Gammaproteobacteria; order Burkholderiales; family Burkholderiaceae_C; genus Hydrogenophaga. Next base: position 169,517 of record NZ_JAILWB010000009.1, read on the forward strand.
GGTGGCCACCATCGCCCTGGTGGTGGCCATCGGCGTGGCCGGTTTCGTGGGCATGTTCTCGGTGCACGCCTCGCTGCAGGGTTCGCGCGACGACTTCTACCGCGACAACCGCCTGGCCGACGTGTTCGCCAGCGTCAAGCGCGCGCCCGTGCACCTGCGCGAACGGCTGGCCACCATCGAGGGCGTGGCCGAGGTCCGGCTGGACGTGGTGTTCGACGCGCAGATCGCGCTCGCGGGTGCCCAGGCGCCGGTGACCGGCCGCTTCATCGGGCTGGACCTGGCCCGCGTGCAGGCCCACCGCCAGGGCCTCAATGAACTCACGCTGCGCAGCGGCCGCTGGCCCGAGCGCGGGCGCGAGCTGGAGGCGGTGGTGAGCGACCGTTTTGCCGTCGCGCGCGACCTCAAGCCCGGCGACCGCGTCGACGCCATCCTCAACGGTCGCCTGGAGCGCGTGCACCTGGTGGGCACGGCGATCTCGCCCGAATACGTGTTCGCCTCGCGCGGTGGCGCGCCCGACGACCAGAGCTTCGGCATCTGGTGGATCGACCACGAACGCATGCGGCAGGTCTTCGACATGCAGGGCGCGTTCAACCAGGCGGCGTTGCGGCTGGACGCGGGCGCGCGCGAGGCGGCGGTGATCGGCGCCACAGACCGCCTGCTCGACGCCTATGGCACGCTGGGCGCGGTCGGTCTTGACCGGCAGCTCTCGGCCCGGATCGTGGCGGACGAGCTGGCCCAGCTGAAGGTGATGGGCACGGTGCTGCCCGCGATCTTCCTGGCCGTGGCCATGTTCATCCTCAACGTCGTGGTCAGCCGCCAGGTGGCGACCCAGCGCGGGCAGATCGCCGCGCTCAAGGCCCTGGGCTATGGCGATGGCGCGATCGCCTGGCACTACATCCAGCTCGCGCTGGTGATCGCGGGCCTGGGCGTGCTGGCGGGGCTGGCCCTGAGCGTGTGGATCGGGCAGCTCATGCTCGGGCTGTACGACGAGGTGTTCCGCTTCAACCGCCTGGCCTACGTCACCACGCCCTGGCTGGTGGTCGTGGCCACCGCCGTCGCCGCCAGTGCCGCGGCGATCGGCACCTGGACGGCGATTCACGCCGTGGTGCGGCTCAAGCCGGCGCAGGCGATGCAGCCACCGGCGCCGCCGCGCTACCGGCGCACCTTGCTCGAACGCCTGGGCCCGGGGCGGCGGGTGGGTGCCGGCGCGCTCATGGTCATCCGCGACTTCGAGCGGCGGCCCTGGCGCGCGGCCTTCACCGTGACCGGCATCGCAATGGCGGTGGCGCTGCAGATCTCGGGCGCGTTCTGGCTCGATGCGATCGCCCACATCGTGGACACGCAGTTCCGGCGGGTGCAGCAGGGGGATGTGCTGGTCAACTTCCACCGCCCGGTGCCGCTGTCGGTGGTGGGTGAACTGCGGCGCCTGCCGGGCGTGGTCGACGCCGAACCCTACCGCAGCGAACCGGTGCGCGTGCGCCTGCACGGCCTGAGCGAGGACGCGCAGCTCCTGGGGCTGGAGGCCTCGGCCCAGCTGCTGCGCGTGGTGGACGAAACGCGGGGACACGTCGCGCTGCCGGCGCAGGGCCTGGTGATGTCCTCGCTGCTCGCGCGCGCCATCGGTGCCGACGTGGGCGACCGGGTGCGCGTGGAGTTCCGCCTGTGGAACCAGACGCAGGTCGAGGTGCCGGTGGTCGACGTGGTGCACACCATGATGGGCAAGCAGGCCTTCATGCGGCTCGATGCCATGAACGTGCTCGCGCGCGATGGCCAGGGCGCCACCGAGGCCGCGCTGCAGGTGGACCCGCTGGCCGTGGCCGCGTTCTGGGACGCCGTCAAGCGCGCACCGGTCATCAACGCGGTGTTTGACAAGGCCGGCAGCATGGCCAGCTTCAACGAAACCACGTCGCGCAACATGGGCGTGTTCAGCGGCATCCTCACGCTGTTCGCCGTGGCCATGGCGGTGGGCATCGTCTACAACGCCGCGCGCATCACGCTCTCCGAGCGCGCCTGGGAGCTGGCCGGCCTGCGCGTGCTGGGCATGACGCGCGCCGAGGTCTCGGTGCTGCTGCTCGCGCAGCTGGGGGCCGAACTGCTGCTGGCTCTGCCCATCGGCGCTGCCACCGGCTGGGCGCTGGCCTCGTTGCTGATGCGCCTCATGTCCTCGGACAACATCGATTTCCCCGTCGTCATCGAACCTTCCACCTATGCATCGGCGGCGCTGATCGTGCTCGCCGCGGGCCTGGCCAGCGCCTTCCTGGTGCGCCGCCAGATCGACCGGCTGGACCTGGTCGCCGTCTTGAAAGTACGCGAATGAACAACACCCCTGCTTCTTCCCTGGCGCGCTACCGCCGCTGGGTTCTCTGGGCCCTGGTGGCCGTGCTCGTCGTGGGCCTGGTCGCCTGGGCCATGCAGCCCCGGCCGATCGAGGTCGAGGTCGGCCGCGTGTCCACCGGACGCTTCGAGCAGGTGATCGAGGAAGACGGTCACCTGCGCGTGAAGCACCGCTACCTGATCGCCGCGCCCACGCTGGCCGAACTCACGCGCCCGGTGCTCAAGGTGGGCGACGCCGTGCGCGCTGGCGACGTGGTGGCGACGCTGGTGCCGGTGGCGCCGCAGATGATCGACGCGCGCACGCGCGAAGTGCTGCGGCAGCGCGTGGGCAGCGCCGACGCCGCGCGCCTGGCCGCCAGCGCGCAGGTGCGCAGGCTGGAGACCGCGCTTGCCCAGAGCGACCTGGAGGCCGAGCGGGCCACGCGGCTGGCGCGCGAGAACTTCATCTCGGTCTCGGCGCTGGACCAGGCCCTGCTGGCCCAGCGCGCGGCGCGCCAGGCGCTGGAGGCGGGGCGCGCCGAGCTGCGCGTGGCCGAATTCGCGCAGGCCGAGGCACGGGCCGCGCTGGCGCGCGCCGAGCCGGGTGCTGCCGCGCGCGCCGACGGCCTGTGGGTGCTTCGCAGCCCGGTGGACGGGCGCGTGGTCAAGCTGCACCTGGACAGCGCCGCGCCGGTGACGGCGGGCCAGCCGCTGCTGGTGATCGGCGACACCGACGCGGTGGAGGCGGTGATCGACGTCCTCTCCGGCGAGGTGCAGCAGATCGCGCCGGGCGCGCCGGTCAGCCTGTCGCTGGCCGCATCGGCGCCCGCCATCGCTGGCCAGGTGGCGCGCGTGGAGCCGGTGGCCTTCACCAAGGTGTCGGCGCTGGGCATCGAGGAGCAACGCGTCAACGTGATCGTCGACCTGCCCCCCGGCACACCCGGGGTGGGCGACGGCTTTCGCGTCGACGCACGCATCACCGTGTCTGCGCGGGATGGCGTTCTGCTCGTGCCCAGCGCGGCGCTGGTGCGCGACGGCACGGCCTGGCGCGTCTTCGTGGTGGAGGACGGCCGCGCCCGCGCCAGGGCGGTGACGCTGCAGGCGCGCCACGCGGACGCAGCCTGGGTGGCCGATGGCCTGCGCGAGGGCGAGTCGGTGCTGCTCTACCCCGGCACCACCGTGCGCGACGGCCAGGCGGTGCGCGTGCGCGAATGAGGGCGGGCCGGCTGGCCCGCGGGCGGCAGTGGCTAAGATGCCCCTTGCCCCTCAACAGCTCCAGGAGACACCATGTTCGACACCGCGATCGCGGGCAGCCTGCCCAAACCGGCCTGGCTGGCCGAAACGCAGAAGCTCTGGCCGCAATGGAAGGCGCAGGGCGACGAGCTGCTTCAGGCCAAGGCCGACGCCACGCTGCTGTGGATCAAGGCCCAGGAAGACGCGGGCCTGGACGTGATCGGCGACGGCGAGCAGGCGCGCCAGCACTTCGTGCACGGCTTCGTGGAACAGGTCGACGGCATCGACTTCGTCAACAAAGTCACCATGGGCATCCGCAACAACCGCTACGACGCCCAGGTGCCGCAGGTGGTGGCGCCGCTGCGGCTCAAGGGCCGCGTGCACGCCTTCGAGGCGCGGCTGGCGCGCGCGCACACGAAGAAGAAGCTCAAGTTCACCCTGCCCGGACCCATGACCATCGTCGACACCGTGGCCGACCGCTTCTACGGCGACAAGGTCAAGATGGCCATGGCCTTCGCCGAGCTGCTCAACCAGGAAGCGCTGGCCCTGCAGGCCGACGGCGTGGACATCATCCAGTTCGACGAACCGGCCTTCAACGTCTACATGGCCGAAGCGGCCGACTGGGGCGTGGCCGCGCTCGAAGTCGCCGCGCGCGGCCTCACCTGCAAGACCGCGGTGCACATCTGCTACGGCTACGGCATCGAGGCCAATGTGAAGTGGAAGGAGACGCTGGGCGAGGAGTGGCGCCAGTACGAGCAGGTGTTCCCCGCGCTCGCCAAGAGCCGCATCGACCAGGTGAGCCTGGAGTGTTTCCACTCGCACGTGCCGCCTGAGCTGATGCAGCTGCTCGGAGGCAAGGAGGTGATGGTGGGCGTGATCGACGTCGCCAGCGACGTGATCGAGACACCCGAGCAGGTGGCCGACACCATCGGCGCCGCGCTGCAGTACGTGCCGAAGGACAAGCTGATCGCCTGCACCAACTGCGGCCTGGCGCCCATGAGCCGCGCAGTGGCCATGGCCAAGCTCGACGCGCTGGCCCGGGGCGCGGCGCTGGCACGTCAACGGTACGGCGTATGAGCGCCGCCCGGCCGCCCGAAGGCGTTCGCACCGCAGCGCGCTGCGCGGAGGTTTCCCAATGACCATGCACGGATTGCCGACGGCCTCGCCGGCCGACGTGGGGCTGTGCCCCGAACGCACGCAGCGCATCGTCGACGCGCTGCAGCGCGACGTCGACCGCGGCCACCTGCCCGGTGCCCGGGTGCTGATCGCGCGGCGCGGCCGCGTGGTGCTCGACGCCGCCATCGGCCGGCTCGACCCCGCGCGCGATGCGCCCATGGGCACGGACGCGATCTTCCGCATCTACTCCATGACCAAGCCCATCGTCTCGCTGGCGGCCATGATGCTGGTGGAGCAGGGCCGGCTGCTGCTGAGCGACCCGGTGGGCCAGTACGTTCCTGGCTTCATGCAGCAGCAGGTGGCCGTGCCCGGCCCGCACGGCGTGGCCCTGGTGCCCGCCACGCGGCCGAGCACCGTGCAGGATCTGCTGCGCCACACCGCCGGCCTGACCTACGAATTCACCGGCAACGGCCACGTGAATGCGCTCTACAGCGCGGCCGGGCTGGGCAGCCGCGACCAGACCAACGCCGAGCTGTGCGAACGCATCGCCGCGCTGCCGCTGGCCCACCAGCCCGGCAGCGCCTGGGCCTACAGCCGCGCCACCGACGTGCTCGGCCGCGTGATCGAAGTGATCACCGGCCAGCCGCTCGGCGCCTTCCTGCGCGAGACCATCCTGCAGCCGCTGGGCATGCACGACACCGCCTTCCACGTGCCGCCCGAACACCACGGCCGCATCGCCGAAGCCTTCGAACACGACCCCGACGGCAACGGCACGCAGATGCCCATGCACGACCCGCGCGAAGTGCCCGTGCTGGAGATGGGCGGCGGTGGCCTCATGTCCACCGCGCACGACTACGCGCGCTTCCTGCAGTGCCTGCACCGCGGCGGCGAACTCGAAGGGCAGCGCCTGGTCTCGCCCCACACCCTGGCCTTCATGACGGCCGACCACCTGGGCGGCACCGTGCCCCACGCCGACAACCCCCTGCTGCCCGCCGGCCATGGCTTCGGCCTGGGCTTTGCCGTGCGCACCCGCCTGGGCGAAGCCAACGTGCACGGCTCCCTGGGCACCTACCACTGGAGCGGCATCGGTGGCACCCACTTCTTCGTCGACCCCGAATTGGAGCTCTTCGCGCTCTTCATGGCGCAGGCACCGAACCAGCGGATCCACTACCGCATGAAGATGCGGGGGCTGGTGTATGGGGCGGTGGTGGGGTGAAGGTGCAGTGGTGAACGACTGAATGACTGCAACGTGGCGCGGATCAGCTCCGCGTCGGCAACCTCCGAACCCCGCCGTTTGCTATCACTTGATGCTTGCGTTTGATATCAATAAACGCTAGCATCCAAGACTGTGAACGCCAAGCACCTGAAGACGTTTCATGCCATCTTCGCCCGCCCGACCTCGGCGACGATCGTGTTCTCTCATATCGAGGCTTTGGTGGTGGCGCTGGGTGGAGAAATCAAGGAACGTGAGGGCTCACGCATCAAGCTCACATTGCAGGGCGAGCAGTGGCACTGTCACCGTCCACACCCCGGCAAGGAAGCCAGGCGCTATCAGGTAGAAGAGGTTCGCGAGTTGCTGGAACGCTTAGGAATCAAGCCATGAACACCATGAATCACAAGGGATACACCGCAAGAATCGAGTTCGATGAACGCGACAACATCTTTGTGGGCCGGGTTCTGGGTCTGCGCACGATCATCAGTTTTCATGGCGAAACCGTGGTCGAACTTCGATCCGAGTTCGAGACGGCCATCGAAGAGTTCCTGCGCGATTGCAAGGAGCAAGGTGTTCGACCGGAGAAGCCTGCTTCTGGCAAGCTCATGCTGCGCGTTCCGCCCGAAGTTCATGGTGCCGCACTGGTCGCCGCCCAAGCTGCGGGCAAGAGCCTCAATCAGTGGGCCACCGAAGTTCTGGAAGAAGCAAGCCACGTTTGAGCGCTCGAACCGACAGGCGTCCCGTCGGCCTGTACGTTCACTCTTCCTGACATCACGTGTACTTCCGTGCCATCGGACCGATTGCCGCTGCGGAGCAGCGCGGTCATGGTCTTGGGCAATCGGCGCTTCTCAGCCCCCACCCCCGCAACATCCCATTACCACCCCGCGCAGCCACACATGCGCCGCGTCCGCCTGAAAGCGCGGGTGCCAGAACAGCGAGACGCTGAGTGGCGGCGTGATAAAGGGCAGCTCCATGGCATGCAGGCCGGCGCGCAGATTCGCGGTGTGGCGTTCGGGCACGCAGGCGATCAGATCGGTGCCGCGCACCAGGGCGAGCGCGGCGACGTAGCCGCTGGTGGTGACGACCACCTGGCGTTGCAGGCCAAGGGCGGCGAGGGCGTCGTTGATGGGGTTGGCGTCGGCCGCGGCGGCGGTGCCCGCGTGCCGCGAGACGGCCACGTGGCGGGCCCGGGCAAACGTTTCCGCGCTGGGGCGGGTGCCGATCAGCGCGTGGCCTTTGCGCACCACGCCGATCCAGCGGTCGCGAAACAGGGCCTGGGTGCGGATCTCGGGGCCCATGACGGAGCTGACCACGCCGGTCTCCAGATCGACGCTGCCGTCGCGCAGGCCGGTGCTGTCCTTGCCGATCTTCTGCACGAAGCGCAGACGCACGCCCGGCGCCTCGGCGGCCACGCGGTCGACCAGGGCGGCGCCGAAGTTTTCCACGAAGCCGTCGCTGCAGCGCAGGGTGAAGGCGCGCTCGAGCATGCCGAGGTCCAGCCGCTGCAGCGGGCGCAGCACGGCCTCGGCCGCCTGCACCAGCGGGCCGAGCTGTTCGCGCAGTTGCAGCGCGCGCGGTGTAGGCACGAGGCCGCGCCCGGCGCGCACCAGCAGCGGGTCGCCGGTGGTTTCGCGCAGGCGTGCCAGCGCCCGGCTCATGGCCGAGGGGCTGAGCTGCAGGCGCTTCGCTGCGCGCGCCACGTTCTGCTCGGTCAGCAGCACGTCGAGCGTGAGCAGCAGGTTGAAATCGGGCGTGGACACAGGGCGGCAACATAGCACGCCGGCGGCTGGTGTGGCGTCGCATGCACTTGTGGAATGCATGCGGTGCGCCTTCCGCCCTGTGGCGGCGCTTCCTAGCATCGGTACACACCTTTGCAGGAGCACCTTCATGCCATCTTCCACACCTCAAGGGGCGGCCAATGCCGTCTTGTCCGCACCTTCTTCCGGCGCCCCGGCGCGCCCGGCCGCGCGCGGCGTCCTCGTCGCCCTGTCGCTGGGCATGCTGCTGCCATCGCTGAGCGCCAGCATCGCCAACGTGGCCCTGCCCAGCCTGGCGCAGGCGTTCGCGGCGCCGTTTGCGTCGGTGCAGTGGGTGGTGATTGCCTACCTGCTGACGATCACCGCACTGGTGGTGAGCGCCGGGCGCCTGGGCGACCTGATCGGCCGGCGCCGTCTGCTGCTGGTCGGTCTGGCGGTCTTCGCGCTGGGCTCGGCGCTGGGTGGCGCGGCCAGTGGCCTGTGGCCGCTGGTGGCCGCGCGCGTGGTGCAGGGCGTGGGCGCGGCGATCATGATGGCACTGACCCTGGCGCTGGTCAGCGAGGTGGTGCCGCAGGCGCGCGCGGGAAGTGCCATGGGTCTGCTGGGCACGGTCTCGGCCGTGGGCACCGCGCTCGGCCCCGCCCTGGGCGGCCTGCTCATCGGCGCCTGGGGCTGGTCGGCGGTGTTCTGGCTCAATGTGCCGCTGGGGCTGGTGGCGCTGGCCATGGTGTGGCGCCACCTGCCGGATGACAGGCCGGCAGGCCCGTCGCCGGCCCGGCCGCGTGCGCCGCGCTTCGACCTCATCGGCACCGCGCTGCTCAGTTTCACGCTGACCAGCTACGCCCTGGCGATGACGCTGGGGCAGGGCAGGTGGGGTGCGCTCAACGCGGGGCTGCTGCTTGTTGCCGTGGCAGGCGGGGCGGCGTTCGTGTGGGCGCAGCGCCGGGCGGTAGCGCCGCTGGTGCGGCTGGCGCTGTTGCGCGAACCGGTGCTGGCCGCGGGCTTTGCCACCAGCGCCCTGGTCACCGCGGTGGTGATGGCGACGCTGGTGGTGGGGCCGTTCTACCTGGCCGGCGCGCTCGGGCTCGATGCGCTGCGGCTGGGCATGGTGATGTCGGTGGGCCCGGCGGTGGCCGCGCTGGTCGGTGCGCCGGCGGGCCGGCTGGTGGACCGCCGGGGCGCGCCCCGCGTGGGCGCTGCGGGCCTGGTGCTGATGTTCGCCGGCAGCGTGGCGCTGCCGTTCTCATCGGCGGTATGGGGCGTGGCAGGCTACGCGGCCGCGCTGGCGCTGATCACGGCCGGCTACGCCGCCTTCCAGGCCGCCAACAACACGGCGGTGATGGCCCACGCGGGCGCCGACCAGCGCGGGGTGGTCTCGGGCCTGCTCAACCTGTCGCGCAACCTGGGGCTGATCACCGGCGCGTCGGTGATGGGCGCGGTGTTCCAGGCCGGTGCATCCATGCAGCCCCTGGCTGCCGCCAGCCCGCAGGCGCTCACGGCGGGGCTGCGCCTGAGCTTCTGGGTGGCGGCGGGCTTCGTGGCCACCGCAGGGCTGGTCACGCTGCTGGCCCGCACGGCGAACCGGCGTCAGGCTGATGCACACTGACGGGTCTGCTGCCCCGTCATTTCTCTCGCCAAGGACCCCATGAACCTGCTTCGCCGATCCATCAAGTGGGTGATGCTGGCCTCCGGCCTGCTGACCTGCACCATGTTCCATGCGCTGCTTGCACCGGACGCCGCATTGCGCTCGAACTTCGGGCAGTCGATCGAAGGCCCGGTCGCAGAGATTGTCGTCAGGAACTGGGGTGCGCTCATCGGGTTGATGGGCGTTCTGCTGATCTGCGGTGCGTTTCGTGAACAGATTCGAACCGTCGCGCTGCTGGTCGCGGGCACCAGCAAGGTGATCTTCATCGCGCTCGTGCTCTCGCTGGGCCAGCCTTTTCTGCCATTTCAGGTGGGTGTGTCGATCGTGGTCGACACCCTGATGGTCGTGCTGTTCGCCAGCTACCTCATCGCCGAGCGGTTTTCGCCGCAGCGTGCGGGCTAGGGTCTGTTCAGCCCTTGCCCGGCAAGCCCTTGAGGTACAGGTACAGCGCCCGCAGATCCGTCTCGCTCATCTCGCGCAGCGATTCGAACGGCATCACCTGCACCGCCGTGCCGTCGGGCCGCTTGCCGCTGCGGAACATGGCGATCAGGGCCTCGGCGTCGGGGTAGCGGACCATCGCGCTGCCTTCGCCCGGGGGAAGTCGGGACGCCGGTGGCCAGTCGGGCGGGCCGCCGGGGATCTTGCCGCCAGCCAGGTTCTCGCCATGGCAGCCGATGCACATGTTGGCCACGTACTTGCCGTGTTCCGGCGTCACGCCTTCGGGCACGGGTTGTTGCGGGGGCAGGCTGTGGTCGATGCGCGCGGCCGCATCCCGGATGGCGCCGTAGCCATAGAGCGCCTTCACGGGCAGCGGCAACTTCACGGTGGCGCCTTGCCCGTTGCCCGGTGGCAGCGAGCGCACATAGGCAACGAGCGAGGCCAGGTCGTCGTCGGTAAAGCGGTTGTAGTCCTCGCTGGGCATGATCATCAGCGGGCGGCCCTGCGGGTTCACGCCGTGGCGGATGGCGCGCACCCAGTCCACAGGCTGGTAAGCGGCTACCACGCCCCCGGGGCCGGTGGTGATGTTGGGGCCGGCGATAACGAGGCTGCCGTCGTCGACGAAAGTGCGGCCGGTGCCGGTCGCGCCGTGGCAGTCCACGCAGCCACGCGATGCGAACAGATACCTGCCGCGTTCGACCGAGGCCGCGTCCTCGCGCAGCGCGAGCGGCTGCGCCGGCACGTTCACCGTGCGCTGCATCTTGCGCTCGGCCAGCATCAGGCCCAGGCCGAGCGCGATGACGGCCAGCAGCACCACCGAACCCAGCACCAACAGCAGTGCCCGCACCCACGTCTTCTTCTTCGTCATTGCTTCGCCTCCGGTGGAGAAACCACCGGGGGCATTTCACGCGCGCGGCGCGCTGGCGTCAAGGGCCGCTGTCGCGCGCGGCACTGCGACCGTGGCCTTACGGGACCCGGGTCGCAGGCGGCTGCCAGCGGAAGAAAACCGGATAGACCTTCTCCACCACCGGGCCGTTGAAGTCCCAGGCCAGGCACTGGCCCAGGTGCTGGGGCGGGCGGCCGTCGGCGGGCGGAGCGAACGAGTCCGAGCGGGTCTGGAACGCGGCGGTGGCCAGGTTGAAGAGCAGTTCGCGCAGGTGGGTGCAGCCCTGGATGCCGCCCAGGTGGCGCTGGATGGTCTGGCGCCAGCCCTTGCCCAGCACCTCGCCCACCATGCGCTGCATGGGAGCCATGGCCTCGGGGCAGGGGCCGTGCGGATGCGCGTCCATGGCGACAGCGATGTCGCGGATCACCATGGTCTCGTCGAAGGTGACGCGCAGGCGCATGTGGTGCACCGGCTGGCCGGCCTCCCAGCGGCCTTCGCCTTCGATCTCGAACGTGTGGGGCTTGCTGTCGTGCAGCTCGCCCTCGATGTCCCACAGGCCGTCGTCACGGCGGAAGCCGCGGTATTCGACGCGGCGCGTGTGCATGGGGGTGCGGGCTTGGGGTGGGGGCAGGGGCAAAGCGGTCTCTCCATCGGCGCGGGGCCAGGGGGATTTTCGGTCATGCCCCTGTTTGGCGGTGGCACACTGAGGACATCCCCCCACGGAGCGGCCCGCCATGACGCACGACCACCACCACGATGACCACGCGCCCGCCTGGAAACACGACGGCGTGCGCGTGATCCCGGGCAACCAGCTCGACGGCAACGTGCCTTCCACCCCGGGCATGGACCGCAAGGCGGCGATCAACTTCGCGCGCGTGGGCGCGCAGAAGCTCTGGGCCGGCACCGTCACCATCCACGCCAACGCGAAGACGGGCGCGCACCACCACGGCCCGCTGGAGAGCGTGATCTATGTGGTGCGCGGTCGCGCGCGCATGCGCTGGGGCGAGCAGCTGGAGTTCACCGCCGAGGCCGGCCCGGGCGATTTCATCTACGTGCCGCCCTTCGTGCCGCACCAGGAGATCAACGCCAGCCCGACCGAATTGCTGGAGTGCGTGCTGTGCCGCAGCGACGGGCAGGCGGTGGCGGTCAACCTGGACATCGAACCGGTGGAAAAGCCCGAAGAGGTGCTGTGGGTGGACCCCACGCACCCCACCGGCGGGGTCTGATCCCGGGGGCATGACCCCGGGGGGCGCAGCCCGCTGGCGGCGCAACGTGGAAAAAAGTCCTCAAGTTCCCGTTGGAGCCGCCGAAAAACCCGGCAAGAACACCGGGCCTGTTTTGTCCGGTGGCTGCCGTCAGGGGAAGCCCATGCTCAACATTTCAAGTACCACGGCCGTGTCCTGGCCGACGCCGGTCTCCGCCGCTGTCGCGCCGGTGTCGCCGGTCGCGCCCGTGCAACCCGTGCAGGCGGGGAGCAGCGACGGCAAGGCGCAGATGGGTTTCGGCCGCGACGGGCGGGCCGCCCCGCAGCCGGCCGCCCCCGGGCGCCCGGACGCCGATGGGCGCAACGCCGCCACCGACGGCACGGCGGCTGCCCCGGGCGAGACATCGGCTGCTGCGCTGCAGGAGCAGTCGGCCCAGCGCAAGATGCGCCAGGAAGCTGTCCAGGCGGCCGAAAAGGAGCAGGCCAAGGACAAGAAGGCGGTCGAGCACCTGCAGAACGTGCTCTCGCGCATGTGGGAGGCCAGCGCCGCCGTGGTGGACCGTGCCCTGGGCATAGAGCCGGCCAGGGCCGGGGACGTGCCCGGCAACCAGAGCGACACCGCGCCCGACCTGTCGGCGGTGGCGGCCTCGACCCTGCCGCGCAAACCCCTGCCGGCGCCCGGCAGCGAGGCCGACAAGCCCGCCCAGGCGGCCCTGGCCTGGCCGGTGATGCCGGAGCCGGACGAGACCGCGCTGGATGTCGTCGGTGATGGCGTGGCCGCCGATGGCACGGTGGCCGAGGTGGTGGCCTACGACGAACAAGGCAACGGCAGCCCGGCGCCGGTGGAAGTCGGCAGCCTGGTCAGCGAGCGGGTCTGATCAGATCCGGTGGCGCACGCCGGCCGGTGCGCTGGCCAGGCGGTTCAGCACCGCGGGGGCGATCTGGCTCAGTGGCAGCACCTCGTGCGCCGCGCCATGCTGGATGGCCATGCGGGGCATGCCGAAGACCACGCAGCTGGCCTCGTCCTGCACGTAGTTGTAGCTGCCGGCGTCCTTCATCTCGCGCATGGCGGTGGCGCCGTCGGCTCCCATGCCGGTGAGCATGATGCCGATGGCATTGGGCCCGATGACGCGCGCGGCCGACTTGAACAGCACCTCCACCGAGGGCCGGTGCCGGTTGACCGGCTCGGTGTCCTCGACCACGGCCACGTAGTTGGAGCCACTGCGGTCGATGCGCAGGTGGTGACCACCGGGGGCGATGTACGCATGACCCGGCAGGATGCGTTCGCCATGGCGCGCCTCGGCCACGCGGATGCGGCACAGCGCGTTGAGCCGGTTGGCGAAGCTGGTGGTGAAGCCCGGCGGCATGTGCTGGGTGATGACGATCGCGGGCGCATCGGCCGGCATGGGCACCAGCACCTCGCGGATGGCTTCGGTGCCACCCGTGGACGATCCGATGCAGATGATCTTCTCGGTGGACACGCGCGGCAGCGGCGCGCGCGGCGCTTCATGGTGGGCCGCGCCACCCGAGGCCGGTGCGCCGGCCGCGGGAGAGGGCGCCGCCAGGCGCTTCACATGGGCGGCGGCCGCCACGCGGATCTTGTCGAGGATGTCGCCCGCCAGTTCGTTCAGGCCGCTGCTCACGCCGATGCGCGGCTTGGCCACAAAGTCCACCGCGCCCATTTCGAGCGCGCGCAGCGTGATCTCGGCGCCCTGTTCGGTGAGGGTGGAGACCATCACCACCGGCATCGGGCGCAGGCGCATCAGGCGCGAGAGGAACTCCAGGCCGTCCATGCGCGGCATTTCCACGTCGAGCGTGATCACGTCCGGGTTGAGCTCGCGGATCATCTCGCGCGCCACCAGCGGGTCGGCGGCGGCGCCGATGCAGGTCATGTCGGTCTGGCGGTTGATGATCTCGGTGAGCAGGCTGCGCACCAGTGCCGAGTCGTCGACCACCACCACTTTGATCTTTGCCATTGTTGTGCTCCCTCAGAAAAGATCGACCGAGCCGCCCGACGTGGCCTTGGCCACCACCGCCGCGCTGCCCTTGCGCTCCTGTGTTTCGAGTGTTTCGGGATGCGAGTGCGCCAACCGCTTGACCATGGCCTTGCCGTTCGCGGGGAAATAGCACACCTTGCGCGGGTGGATGTCGAGCACGTCCTTGGAGATCACGGCGATGCGCTCGGTCTGCAGGTAGTCGAGCACGAACTGCGTATTGCGTTCGCCCACGTTCATGGTGGTGAAGCTGTGCATCACCTGGCCACCGCCGAACACCTTGGCCTGCATGGTCTCGCGCCGCGCGCCGAGCTTGATCATCTCGTTGATCAGCAGTTCCATGGCATAGGAGCCGTAGCGCCCGCTCGAATCGTTGCCGCCGTCGGGCAGCATGAAGTGGTTCATGCCGCCGACGCGCACGCGCGGGTCCCAGATGCAGGCGGCGATGCAGGAACCGAGCACCGTCATCACCACCAGGTCGTCGGCGGTCACGTAGTACTCGCCGGGCAGCACCTTGACCGCGTCGTGCTTGAAGTGGTGGTCCTGGTAGAAGAAGCTGGCTTCGCCCGGCTTCGGCGGTCGGGCCTTCAGGGCATCCAGGCGCGAGGCGCCGCCGGCCGGGGCGCGCGTGGCGGCGGCGTCAAATGCGCTCATAGACCGTCTTTCCACGCAGGGCGAAGAGGTTGCGGGCGTCGCTGAAGTTCTCGGCATGGCCGACGAAGAGCATGCCGCCGGGCTTCATGACGCGGTGGATGCGTTCGAGCACGGCGCGCTGCGTGGGGGCATCGAAATAGATCATCACGTTGCGGCAGAACACCACGTCGAAGGGTTCGCGAAACGGCAGGTTCTCGATCAGGTTGACGCTGAGGAACTCCATGTGCTTCTGCAGCTCGGGCTTGACGCGCATCAGCCCGGCGTTGCCGCCCTTGCCGCGCATGAAGAACTTCTGCATGCGCTCGGGGCTCAGCCCCTTGATCCCGTCGGCCTTGTAGACGCCGCGTTGCGCGGTGGCCAGCACCTTGGTGTCGATGTCGCTGTTGACGATCTGGAACGAACCCGACGTGCCCAGCGCCTCTGTGGCCGTCATGGCGATGGAGTAGGGCTCCTCGCCGGTGGAGGCGGCCGAACACCAGATGCGCCAGGGCTGGCTGCGCTTCGCGGCCAGCAGGTCGTTCAGGATGCCGAAGTGGTGCTGCTCGCGAAAGAACGCGGTGAGGTTGGTCGTGAGGGCGTTGATGAATTCCTGCCACTCGGCGCCGTCGTGCTGTTCCAGCCAGTCCAGGTAGGTCTTGAAGCTGTCGTGGCCCGTTTCGCGCAGGCGGCGCGAGACGCGGCTGTACACCATGGCGTGCTTGCCGTCGTGCAGGCTGATGCCGGCCTTCTTGTAGATCAGGGCCTTGATGCGCGTGAAGTCGGCATCGGACCAGACGAACTCGCGGCCTTCGGCCAGCGGGCCGTCGTCGGTCGCAGGCGCGATGGACCGTGCCAGGGGAACGGGCACGCGCTTCGGGGGGGTGGACTGCAGCAGCATGGGGGCCTGACGTGTGATGTGCGATGGGCGCCAGGTGGCGGTGCGGAGCGCTGGCTCAGTGCCGTGTGCGGCGCACCAGCCCGGAGGTGTCGAGGATCAGGGCGACCTTGCCGTCGCCCAGGATGGTGGCGCCCGAGACGTTGGGCACCTTGCGGTAGTTCGACTCCAGGTTCTTGATGACAACCTGCTGCTGGCCGAGCAGCTCGTCGACCATGAGCGCCACGCGCGCACCTTCGGCTTCCACCACCACCATGATGGGGCTCGTGCCGTTGAACTCGAAGCGCGGCACCTGGAACACGCGCTCCAGTTCCACCACCGGCATGTATTCGTCGCGCACCTTCACCACCTGGGCGCCCTGGCCCATGGTGTTGATGTCCTCGGGCTTGATCTGGAACGATTCGATCACGCTGGACAGCGGCAGGATGTAGACCTCGTCGCTGACGCGCACCGACATGCCGTCCATGATGGCCAGCGTCAGCGGCAGGCGCACCGAGACACGCATGCCGAAGCCCTCGGCCGAGGCGATTTCCACCGTGCCGTTGAGTGCGGCGATGTTCTTCTTGACCACATCCATGCCCACGCCGCGGCCGGACACGTCGGTCACTTCGTCGGCGGTGGAGAAGCCGGGCGCGAAGATCAGGTTCCAGACCTCGCTGTCGGTCATCGAGTCGGGTGCGTCGATGCCTTTCTCGCGTGCCTTCTTCAGCAGCTTCTCGCGCGACAGGCCTTTGCCGTCGTCGCGCACCTCGATCAGGATCGAGCCGCCTTCGTGCGTGGCCGACAGCGTGATCGTGCCGTGTTCGCTCTTGCCTTTGGAGCGGCGTTCCTCGGGCATCTCGATGCCGTGGTCGCAGCTGTTGCGGATCAGATGGGTCAGCGGGTCGGTGATCTTCTCCACCAGGCCCTTGTCGAGTTCGGTCGATTCTCCCTGCGTGACCAGCTCGACCTTCTTGCCCAGCTTGCTGGCGAGGTCGCGCAGCATGCGCGGGAAGCGGTTGAACACCACCGACATCGGGATCATGCGGATCGACATCACCGCTTCCTGCAGGTCGCGGGTGTTGCGGTCGAGGTCGGCCAGGCCGGCCAGCAGCGGCTGGTTGCTGGCGTCATCGAGTTCGCGGCTCTTCTGCGCCAGCATGGCCTGGGTGATGACGAGTTCGCCCACCAGGTTGATCAGCTGGTCGACCTTGCTCACCGAGACGCGCAGCGTGCTCGATTCGAGGCCGGCACCGGTGGGGGCACCCGCGGCGACCTTGGGGGCGACCTTGACCGGTGCGGCAGCCGCGGGCGCGGGCGCGGAGGCGTTCGGCACGCCGGGCGCGCCCTCGAAGAAGCCGTAGTCGCGGCCTTCGGTGGTGGGATTGGGGTGGCCCGTGCCCATGGGCTCATCGTCCAGGGGCGCCGCGCCGGCGGCGACTGCGCTGTTGTCGACGATGCGGATGTCGTCCTTGCCCACGTGGAAGGTGAACAGGTCCATCAGGTCACCGTCGCTGGCGCTGGTGCGCGCGCGCCAGACGCGCTTGGTGCTCAGGTCGCAGGGCAGGGCCTCGACCGTGCCCAGGCCGGGAATGTCGCGGAACAGGTCGGCAATGCCGTCGGCCTGCGAGGGGTTCTCCAGCGGGCCGATGTGGATTTCCAGGTCGCGCTCGACCTTGGCCGCGGCCGCCTTGCGAGGCGCGGGTGCAGGTGCGGAAACCGGTGCGGCCACGACCACCGGGGCGGGCTCGGGTTCGGTGTGCTCGGCGTCCTCGCCATGCGCCAGCACGCTGATGCGCGCGACCAGATCGGCCGTGGCGGGCGGCGTGCCGCCGCGGCCCTGGTGGGCACCCAGCAGGCCGCGCAGCGCGTCGGACGATTCCAGCAACACGTCCACCATGGCGGCCGTGGGGGTGAGTTCGTGGCGGCGCAGCTTGTCCAGCAGCGACTCCATCTGGTGTGTGAGTTCGGCCACGTCGGCAAAGCCGAAGGTGGCCGCGCCGCCCTTGATCGAATGCGCGCAGCGGAAGATGGCGTTGAGCTCCTCGTCGTCGGCTTTCTCCAGGTCGAGCGCGAGCAGCATCTGCTCCATCTGGTCGAGGTTCTCGCCGGCTTCCTCGAAGAAGATCTGGTAGAACTGGCTCAGGTCGATGTCGTTACCGAGGCTCTGGCCCTCGTTCATCATTTCACCCATGTGGGGTCTCCTTGGCTGCAATGGGGCAGCGCGTTGCAATCAACGGATGACTTTCTGGATCACTTCGAGCAGGCGGCCCGGATCGAACGGCTTGACCAGCCATCCGGTGGCGCCCGCGGCGCGGCCGAGCTGCTTCATCTGATCGCTGGACTCGGTGGTCAGGATCAGGATGGGCACGCTCTTGAACTTGGGGTGCGCGCGCAGCTTGCGTGTCAGGCCCAGTCCGTCCAGGTTGGGCATGTTCTGGTCCGTCAGCACCAGATCGACGCTGTGCGTCTGGGCCTTGTCCCAGGCGTCCTGCCCGTCCACGGCCTCGACCACGTGGTAGCCCGCCCCCGTGAGCGTGAAGGCCACCATTTTTCGCATGGAAGCCGAGTCGTCTACGGCAAGAATCGATCGCATGGCTTACTCCGTTTGGGTTCAAATATCGGCAATTCGGGCGCGGGCTTGAATCGGCCCATGCTCAAAACAAGTCAATGGAGCCGGCGTCCATCTCGCTTTGCGTCACCGGGCTGGGACGCTCGGGCATCGGGTCGAGGTTCAGCGGCAGCTCGTCGTCCTCGGGCTCCATGGCCTGGTCGGCCAGGCGCCAGGCGCAGCTCTGCAGCACCTTGCCGGTGTGCACGATCAGCTGGGTCGCCATGTCGTGGAATTGCAGCTCGGTCACCGCCTGGTGCAGGCTGTGGCGGATCGGGGTGAGTTCCTCGCCACGTTCGGCGCTCAGATGCCCCAGGGCCTGGTTGGCCGAGCCGAAGCGCTCCAGCAGATTGCTGGTGGCGTGGTCCAGCAGACCTTCGAGGCGCTGGAGGTCGGTCATCGCCATGAGCAACGAATCCTGGAGGTCGGCCACCAGATTCACGGGCAAGGAGACAGACGGGGAGGTCTGCTGCATCGTCGGGTCTTCCATGATGTGGGTGGGGAGGGCTCGCGGTTGGGCGGGTATTACAATTTTCAACATCTGTCCCCCGCTGTATCGACAGATAACGGGCCGAATTCAGCACCAATTTCCCGCTTGCCCGCCCTGCCATGGGCGCAAAGCGGCGTTCAGCACCCCACCTCCACACCATGAGCGGACCGCCTGAGACCACGGACAGACCTCCTGTCCGCATCCTGCATCTGGAAGATTCACGGGTGGACCACGCGCTGGTGAAGTTCGCGTTGCAGCGCAGCCAGCTCGGCAGCGAGGTGGTGCTGGTGGACACGGTGGACGACTTCCGCCGCGAGCTGCAGACCGCGCACTACGACGTCGTGCTGGCCGACTACCACCTGCCGGGCTTCACCGGCATGGACGCCTGGGACGAGTTGTGCGAGATGGGCATGAAGACCCCCTTCATCATCCTCTCGGGCGCCATCGGCGAGACCGCCGCGGTCGATGCCATGCACCGCGGCGTGAGTGACTACCTGCTCAAGGACAGCATGCACCGCCTGTCGCACGTGATCCAGCGTGCGATCGAGGTGAGCGAGACCCGGCGGGCCAAGGACGCCGCCGACGCCGAGCTGGCCGAGTCGCGCCGGCGCCTGGCCGAGCTGGCCGAGCACCTGCAGACCAGCATCGAGCAGGAGCGCGCGGACATCGCGCGCGAAATCCACGACGACATCGGTGGCGCGCTCGCCGCCGTCAAGCTCGACCTGGCCTGGGTCGGGCGGCACGCGGTGGACGACAGCGTGCAGCGCCACCTGGGCTCGGCCATGGAGATGCTGCAGCACGCGCTGGGCGCGAGCCAGCGCATCATGATGAATCTGCGACCGCCGATCCTCGACCAGGGGCTGGTGGCAGCGGTGCTCTGGCTGGCCGCCGGATTCGAGCGACGCAGCGGGTTGCGTGTGTCGGTGCGGCGCTCGTCCGAGCAGCTCGACGTGCCGCGCGAGGTGCAACTGGTGGCCTACCGCACCGCGCAGGAGGCCATGACCAACGTCAGCAAACACGCCGAGGCCAGCACGGTCGACATCGACCTGAGCGACCGCGAGGGCGTGCTCACGCTCGAAGTCACAGACAACGGCAAGGGCCTGGACGCACAGGCCCTGCGAAAGGCCAAGTCCTTCGGCTTGCTGGGCTTGCGCGAGCGCGCGGCCAAGGTCGGCGGCTGGCTCGACGTGAGTTCGTCACCCCGGGGGACCTCGGTCATCCTGTCGGTGCCCCTGTCTTCAAGCAACCCGGACAACGCGGCGCAGGCCGATGAGGAGCCCCATGATCAAGGTGATTTTGTGTGACGACCACGCCATGGTGCGGCGCGGCATCCGCGACACCATTTCGGAAGCCACCGACATCCAGGTGGTCGGCGAGGCCGCCAGCTACCCCGAACTGCGCGACCTCATGCGCAAGGTGGAATGCGACGTGCTCGTGCTGGACCTCAACATGCCCGGGCGCGGTGGCCTGGAGGTGCTGGGCGCACTGAAGGAAGAGGGCTCGACCGTCAAGACCCTGGTGGTCTCCATGTACCCGGAAGACCAGTACGCCATCCGCTGCCTGCGCGCCGGCGCGCGCGGCTACCTCAACAAGGCCGGCGAGCCGGCCGAGCTGGTGGCCGCCATCCGCACCGTGATGCAGGGCCGCAAGTACGTCACCGCCGACGTGGCCCAGATGCTGGTGGACACCCTCAACGCCCCCGAGAGCGAGGAACTGCACGCCAGCCTGTCCGAGCGCGAACTGCAGACGCTGCAGAAGATCGCCTCGGGCAAGAAGCTCAGCGACATCGCCGAAGAACTCATGCTCAGCCCCAAGACCGTGAGTGTCTACCGCGCCCGCGTGCTCGAGAAGCTGCACCTGGCGAACAACGCCGAACTCACGGTCTACGCGATCCGCAACGGGATCGTCTGATCAGGCGCGCGCCGCACCCAGCGCTGGCGTGCCGCGCTCGAGCTTGAAACGCAGCGGCACGCCACGCCGCGCGCCGAACCACAAGCGCAGGGCGATGGCCATGACCAGCACCAGCAACTGAAACAGGGCCGCCACCTCGCGCCCGGCCTGCGGCGCCACCCACCATTGCCATGCCACGAACAGCACGGTGCCGTGAACCGCCGTGAACAGGCCGCACACGGCATTGAGGTGCCAGTTCAGCCACCAGGTCGGATGCAAGGGCCCGCGCACCCACGCAAAGCGCACCATGGTGGTCCCGTAGAACAGGCCGACCGATGACAGCACCACGGGCAGTGGGTCCCCCTTGGCCATGCCCGCACCCAGCACGACCGTGCCGAGCAGGAGCAGCACCGGCCCCAGCAGCTTGAAATGCCACCCCCGGAAGCGCTCGGGCTGGTCTTTCCACCGGATGGCCGTCCACCCGAGGGCCGAAACCGTCAGTAGGCCGATGGACAGGTAGGCGAACTGCACTACGTAGGCCGGGTCGAAGGGCCCGGGGCGCAGGAACAGCAGCGGCGCCACTGTCAGGGCGACAAGCACCAGCGAGATGAAGAAGGGCCGGCCAAACGCCTTGTGGCGCGCGCCACCCTTGCGCGAGAGCAGGGGTATCCAGTACAGCAGCAGCGCCAGCGAACCCACCAGAATGTGCAGGGACACAGCTTGATCGTGCGTCATGGTCATCTCCAAAAAAGGTTAACGTGCGTAAAGCTACCACGTCAGGTTAACGCGTGTAAACTTCCGTTCGTCAGCCTGCCGTCACGGTGGGCGCCCTGTTTCTGAATGGCCAAATCGATTTCTGCAGACACGCGGCATGCGGTGCTCGAAGCCGCGTGGCGGCGCATGAGCGAGCCCGGTGGCATGGGGGTGGGCATGGCCGAGCTGGCCGCCGCCGCCGGGGTGTCGCGCCAGACGCTGTTCTATGCCTTCGGCAGCCGCCCTGGCTTGCTGGTGGCGATGGTGCGCCACCGGGACGCGCAAACGGACCATGTGCGCCGCCTGTCCGAGATCGCGCGCAGCGATGTGGCGGATGCCAGCGCGCTCCATGCGTTTGCCGACGTGTGGATCGACTACCTGCCCATCGTCTACCCGGTGGCCTACCAGCTGGAGACCGATGCCGTGGTGGACCCCGACATTGCCCTGGCCTGGAATGACCGCTTCTTCAACATGGGGCTGCACCGCGGCCTGGAGCGCATCCTCGGTCGCATGGCGGCGGCCGGCGCCCTCCCGAAAGGGGCCGACACGGCGTGGCTGGCGGACCTGTTCCTCTCGTTCGTGGCGCCCAGCGCCTGGCACCTGCTCGTGACGCAATGCCGCTGGACGCCAGAGCGGTTTCGCGCATCGCGCCGTCAGTTGATGCAGGCCGTACTCGGGACACCCGTCGGGTGAGCGAACAGGGCGTCGGGCCGTGTGAACCACAGGGTCGGTCGTGCGGCCGTGGGCCACGGGGGTGGACCCTGCGGAATAATGCCCCGATGCCCGCCCCGTCCACCTCCATCTGGAGTCCGCTGCGCCAGCCCGCCTTCCGGGGCCTGTGGATCTGCGGTGGCATCTTCTTCATTGGCGCGGGCATGCAGACCATGGCGGCGGCCTGGCTCATGGTCGAGCTCACGGGTTCCTCGTTCCTCGCGGCGCTGGTGCAGACCGCGGTGTTCCTGCCCATGTTCCTGCTGGCGCTGCCCGCCGGCGTGCTCGCCGATACCACCGACCGCCGCCGCCTGATCTCGGGCGCGCTGCTTGCGCAGGTGGCCGCCTGCGCGCTGCTGGCCGCCCTGGTGCTGGGCGGCTGGGGCGGACCGTCGTCGGTGCTGTTCCTGGTGTTTGTCTGCGGCTGCTGCACCGCCATGATCACGCCGGCGTGGAACTCCTCGGTGGTCGACCCGGTGCCGCGCGGTGAGTGGCCGCAGGCCATCACCGCCATCGGCATCGCCTACAACGCCGCGCGCGCCATCGGCCCGACGCTGGCCGGCTTGCTGTTCGCACGGCTGGGCGCGGGCTGGGTGTTCGCCGTGACCGTGGTCACCACGGCGGTGATGTGGGAGTCGATCCGGCGCTGGCCGCCGCGCGCACACCCGCCTTCCACACTGCCAGCCGAGCGCCTGTGGGGCGGCACGCTCAGCGGCCTGCGTTTCGCGTGGCATTCGCGCATCATCCTGGCGCAACTGGTGCGCGTGATGGCCTTCAGTGCCGCCGGCTCGGCGCTGTGGGCGCTGCTGCCGGTGATCGCGCAGCGCCAGCTCGGCACCGGCGCGGAAGGTTTCGGCCTGCTCATGGGCTGCCTGGGCACGGGGGCGGTGGCCTCGGGCCTGGTCATCGGCCGGCTGCGTGCGCGCTTCGGGCTGGACACCATCGTCGGCATCAGTTGCGCCGTGTTCGCCGCCGTCATGCTGATCGCCGCCTGGGTGCGCGTGCCCGGCCTGGTGTATGCCGCCATGGCCTTCGGTGGCGCCGCCTGGATGGCCACCATGTCCACCTTCAACACCGCCACCCAGGCCAGCGCGCCGCCCTGGGTGCGCTCGCGCGCGGTGGCTCTGCACATCGTCTCTGCGCTGGGCGCCTTCGCCATCGGCTCGGCCTTCTGGGGCGCGGTCTCCGACATCGCCGGCCTCACCGCGGCGCTGGTGACCGCCGGCGTGCTCATGGCCGCGGGCCTGCTGCTGGTGCGACCGTTCCCGTTGCGCGTGGGCGGCGACCCCGAGGTCACGCAGGGCACGCCGTGGGACGAGCTGTTCATCGAGGCCGAGCCCAGCCCTGAGGCCGGGCCGGTGGCGGTCGAGGTGGGTTACCGCATCCGCCCGGGCTCGGACCCGGCCTTCCTGGACACCATCGCCCGCATGAAAGCCCCACGCCGCCGCGACGGCGCCACCTTCTGGCGCGTCTACCGGGACCTGGGCGAACCCTCGCGCTACGTGGAACGCTTCATCGTCGCCTCCTGGGCCGACTACCTGCACCAGCGTGCCCGCGCCACCGTGGCCGACCACGCGATCGAGACCGAGTTGCGCGCGTTCCTGGCCGAGGGCGAGAGCGCGCGCATGTCGCACTACATTGCCGAACGCTAAGGAGACCCCCGCCCATGAGCTCGAACCCCGACCAACCGCTGTCCGACTACCTCGTGCTCTCGCGCGGTCAGTGGGACGCCGACAAATCCCCCGAGGAGATCCAGCAGGCGATCGATGATTTCTATGTCTGGCACGACCGGCTCGTGGCCGAGGGCCGCATGAAGAGCGGGCAGCGCCTGGCCGCGCCCGCCCGGCTGGTGAGCCGCAAGGGGGTGACGGATGGCCCCTTCACCGAGGCCAAGGAAATCATTGGCGGCTACTGGTTCTTCGTTGCCCGAAGCCTGGAAGAAGCCGCCGCGCTCGCGGCGCAAAACCCCTGCATGGCCTGCGGGCTGGAATTCGAGGTGCGGCCCGTGGAAGACGAACGCTGCAGCGCCTTCAGGGACAGCTGCGAAACGCCGGCCCGCCATTGACCGTCTCGCGGCTCACGACGAGCCCAGCAGGGGCTGGCGGTTGAGCCTGAAGACCGAGACCGCCTGAACCAGCTGGAGGGCCTGCGTCTTCAGGCTCTCGGCGGCTGCGGCACTCTCTTCCACCAGCGCGGCGTTCTGCTGCGTGACCTTGTCCATCTGGCTGATCGCCTCGCCCACCTGGCCCACGCCGGCGCTCTGTTCGCCTGTGGCGCTGCTGATCTCGCCCACCAGGTCCGAGACGCGGCGGATGGCGCTGACCACGCCCTGCATGGTCACGCCGGCCTGATCGGCCAGCACGGTGCCGCTGGCGACGCGCTCCACGCTGGTGTCGATCAGGCCCTTGATTTCCCTGGCGGCCTGGGCACTGCGCTGCGCGAGGTTGCGCACCTCGGAGGCCACCACGGCGAAGCCGCGGCCCTGTTCACCCGCCCGCGCGGCCTCCACTGCCGCATTCAGCGCGAGGATGTTGGTCTGGAAGGCGATGCCGTCGATCACGCCGATGATGTCGGCGATCTTCTTCGAGCTTTCGTTGATGCCCTTCATGGTCTCCACGACCTTGCCCACCACGTCGCCGCCCTCGACCGCGACCTGGGACGCGTTGAGCGCCAGCTCGTTGGCCTTGCTGGCGTGGTCGGCGGTCTGGCGCACGGTGGTGCCCAGCTCCTCCATCGACGCGGCGGTCTCCTCCAGCGCCGAGGCCTGCTGCTCGGTGCGGGTGGAGAGGTCGGTGTTGCCCTGGGCGATCTGCGCGCTGGCATCCGAGACCAGCGCCGCGTTGTCCTGCACGTGGCTCACGGTCTGGCTGATGCGTTGCTGCATGGTGCGCATGGCTTCCAGCAGCTGGCGCGTGTCGTCATTGCCCACCAGCGCGATCGGCATGGTGAGGTTGCCGTCGGCCAGGTGGCCCGCGGCCGTGACCGCCTGACCCATGGGAATGGCCATGAGCTGCGCCACCCACAGCGCGCCGGCCACCAGGACGACCGTGGCCACGAGCACCGCGATGGTGATGGTCCACAGCGACTGGCTCACGCTGGCAGAGGCTGCTTCGGAAATGGCGGCGCCATCTTCCTCGATCAGCCCGGAGAGGTTTTCCAGCTGGTCTTCGAGCTGGGCGAAGGCCGTGTTCAGCGCGGGTATCTGTGCCTCGGCCTCGGCCACTCCCTGGGCGGCGCCGGAGACCACGGCCCTGGCAGCTTCCATGTATTGCGCCACCACGGGCAAGGTGTTGTCGAGCGCCTTTTTCGACTCAGCATCGATGCCAGATTCGGCGATTTTCTTCAGCGCCGTGTCGAGTGTGGCGACGTGGTCGTCCAGGTCGGTGCGCGCGGCCGCGATGGTGGCGGTGTCGCCCTTCATCACGGCCAGCAGCGCGCGCTGGGCGTCGCCCCGCAGCGCGTCGTGCATCATGTCCGCGCTCAGCGCGGCCTGCAGCGCCTGGCCGGAGAGGGCCGAGGCCTCGACCTTGGTGGCCATGGACGAAACCGCCAGCAGGCCGATGCCGCCAGCGGCCGAGACCAGCGCAGCCCCGGCCAGGCCGAGGCAGAGGATCTGGGTGCGAAGTTTCATGAGCTTCTCCTGTGGGACGTGCAGGGTCCGCGGCGCATGCCGGGAAACCTTGCAGGACTGTTTCGGCACCAGCGCGGGCCGATGTAGCGCGGGCTGACCGGCGGCGCGGCTGCGCGGCTCAGCCGCCGGTGAAGATCTCGGTGGCCAGCTTCATGAGCGCGGCCACCGGCGCGTCCAGCATGGGCAGGGTGAAGGCAATGCCCACCAGGCCGGCCGAGAGCGTGAGCGGGAAGCCGATGGCGAAGGCGTTCATCTGCGGCGCGATGCGCGAGATGAAGCCCAGCACGATGTTGATGAACAGCAGCATGCCGATCATGGGCAGGGCGATCCACAGCCCGTAGCGGAACACTATTGCGCCCAGTTCGTGCAACGCCATGCGGTTGATGGACTCGAAGGCGCTGCCACCCACTGGGAAGGTGTTGAAGCTGGCGATGACCGCCTGCAGCAGCATCAGGTGCCCACCCATGACCACGAACAGCAGCATGGTGGTGTTGCCGAAGAAGCGGCCCACGGTGCTGGACTGCGCATTGGTCGTGGGGTCGAAGAAGCCGGCAAAGTTCAAGCCCATCTGCAGGCCGATGAGCTCGCCCGCAAGCTCGACCGAAGCGAACACGATGCGCACAGCCAGGCCGATGGCAATGCCCACGATGACCTGCTGCATCACGACCGAGAACGCCTGGGGGTCGGTGAGGGCGACGGTCTGCTGTTCAGGCAGACCGGCCTGCGCACACAGTGCCACCAGCATGGCCAGGGCCACACGCGTGCGCATGGGCACCGAGCGCGAGGAAAAGATGGGCGCGCTGGAGAACACCGCCAGGATGCGCAGGAAGGGCCAGAACACCGGCGAGACCAGCGCCATGATCTGCGCTTCGGTGAACGTGGGCATGGCGCGCCGTCAGATGGCGTAGTTCGGAATCGAGAGGATGGTGCGGCGGATGAACTCGACCATGGTGGTCATCATCCAGGGGCCCGCGATGGCGAACACCGCGATGGCCGCGATCAGCTTGGGCACGAAGGCCAGGGTGGCCTCGTTGATCTGCGTGATGGCCTGGAACAGGCTCACCAGCAGGCCCACGCCCAGCACCACGCCGAGCACCGGCGCGGCCACCATGAGCAGCAGGAACAGCGCGTTCTGCGCCATCGTGAGAGCGGCTTGCGGATCCATGTCTTTTTCCTAGGTGGCGAACGATGCGGCCAGCGAACCAATGAGCAGGTTCCAGCCATCCGCAAGGACAAACAGCATCAGCTTGAACGGCAGGGCCACCAGCACGGGCGACAGCATCATCATGCCCAGCGACATCAGCACGCTGGCGACGACCATGTCGATCACCAGGAAGGGGATGAAGATCATGAAGCCGATCTGGAACGCGGTCTTGAGCTCGCTGGTGACGAAGGCCGGCACCAGCACGCGAAAGGGGGCGTTCTGAGCGGTCACGTCGTTGGGCAGCTTGGCCAGCTTGGCGAAAAGTTCGAAGTCGGACTGGCGCGTCTGCTTGAGCATGAACTCGCGCATCGGCGCCTGGCCGCGCTCCAGCGCCTGGTCGAAGCTGATGGCGTTCCTGGAATAGGGTTCGTAGGCATCGGCATACACGCGGTCCAGCGTCGGGCCCATCACGAACAGCGTGAGGAACAGCGAGAGGCCGACGATCACCTGGTTGGGTGGGGCCGACTGTGTGCCCAGCGCCTGCCGCAGCAGCGAAAGCACGATCACGATGCGGGTGAAGCCCGTCATGAGCAACAGCACCGCCGGCAGGAAGGACAGCGCGGTGAAGAACAGCAGCGTCTGGATCGGCACCGAATAACTGGTGCCGCCCGCGCCCTGGCCGACCATCAAGGGCAATGAAGGCCCGGTGGGTGCGGCCGGGGCACCCTGTGCCCACACGCCGGTGGCGCAGAGGGCGAGGGTGGCCAGCAGCAGACCGCTGCGCAAGGTGTCAGCGTGGCGCATGGGGATGGGCCTTGTTCGGTTGGGTGAGCTGGGCCAGGCGTGCGGCAAAACCGGTGGCGGGCGTGACGATGGGCGTGCCTGCGTCCGCCATCCCGGCGGGCAGCGGCATCTGATGCAGCGCGTTCACGCTACCGGCCGAGACACCCAGCACCAGGCAGACGGCGGCATCTCCCTGGCCGACCTGCACCGTCACCACGCGTTGCTGCGGGCCGAGCGAGAGCGAGGAAAGCACCTGCATCGGCGGGCCGCTGTGGCCCACCGCGCCGGGCAGGCGCAGGCGCGCCCATTTCAGAGCGAACGCGATGCCGACCATGAGGGCGAGCAGCACCAGCGCGGGGATCGCGTTTTGCAGCATATCGGGGGCTCGGTTCGGGGAATCAGGTGCGGCTTACGCGCCGCATGCGTTCTGAAGGGGTGACGATGTCCGTCAGGCGGATGCCGAACTTGTCGTTCACCACCACCACTTCGCCCTGCGCGATCAGGTAACCATTGATCAGCACGTCCATGGGTTCGCCGGCCAGCGCGTCGAGCTCGACGATGGAGCCCTGCGCGAGTTGCAGGATGTACTTGATCGGCACGCGGGTGCGACCCAGCTCCACCGAGAGCTGTACTGGAATGTCCAGCACCATCTGGATGTCCTGCATCGGTCCGCTGGCGGCAGCGCCGCCACCGCCACCGCCACCGGTGGTCACCGGCGAGGCGGCCGAATCGAAAACGGGTGCGCCGTCCTGGTCGACGTTGACCGTAGCGGCCTGTTCTTCCAGGGCCTGGGCCCAGTCGTCGGTGACGGCGTCGTTCATGGTGGTGTTGGTGTCGGTGGTGTTGTCAGTTGACATAGGAATCTCCCAGCCAGTTCATGTCGATGCCGCGCAGGTTGCGCTCGACGCGCAGTGCGTACTTGCCCTTGTGGGTGCCGTACTGGCACTCGAAGACGGGCACGCCGTCCACGTGGGCCTGTATCGACGGATTGCGGTCGAGTTCGATGAAGTCGCCGATCTGCATGGCCAGCAGCTGTTCCACCGTGGCCTCGGTCTGCGCGAGCTCGGCCACCATGGTCACCTCGGCGGCCTGGATCTCGTGGCTCAGCAGCTTGACCCAGCGGCGGTCGACCTCGATGGCGTCACCCTGCACGCTGGAATACAGCACGTCGCGGATCGGCTCCAGCGTCGCGTAGGGGATGCACAGGTGCAAGGAGCCCGAGATGTCACCGATCTCCAGCGTGAAGCTGGTGGAGACCACGATCTCGCTCGGGGTGGCGATGGTGGCGAACTGGGGCTGCATCTCCGAACGCTGGTAGGCCAGCTCGATCGGGTACACGCCGCGCCAGGCCTTCTTGTATTCCTCCGCCACCACATCCACCAGGCGGTTGATCACGCGCTGCTCGGTGGGCGAGAAGTCGCGGCCTTCGATGCGGGTGTGGAACTTGCCGTTGCCGCCGTAGAGGCTGTCGATCACACCGAACAGCAGCGTCGGCTCGCACACCACCAGCCCGTTGCCGCGCAGCGGGCGGATGGCCATGATGTTGAAGTTGGTCGGCACCACCAGTTCGCGCAGGAAGGCGCTGTACTTCTGCACCTGCACCGCGCCGACCGAGATCTCGGGGCTGCGGCGGATGAAGTTGAACAGGCCCAGCCGCAGGTTGCGCGAGAACCGCTCGTTGACGATTTCCATCGTGGGCATGCGCCCACGCACGATGCGTTCCTGGCTCTGGAGGTTGTAGTCCCGTACCGCGCCGGTGGGGGCTTCCTCTTTCGCCAGTTTCTGGCTCTCGCCCGTGACGCCTTCGAGCAGGGCGTCGATCTCTTCCTGGGACAGAAACGATTCGGCCATGGTCGCGTTCCGCTTACTGGACGATCAGGCTGGAGAACAGCACGGCCTGCACCGGATTGGGCGCGCTCTTGGCCTTCTTTTTCTTCTTGCCCTCGGCCGGCTCGGCCTCGGCTTCGGTCTGCACCTGGTAGCCCATCTCCTTCGAGATCGTGCCGATGATGTCGCGGGCCAGCTTCTCCTTGCCGGCAAGTTGCAGCATTTCGTCGGCCGTGCGCTGCGAGATCAGCACGAGGATGTTGCTGCGGATGCTGGGCAGGTAGGCCTTCACCGCGGTTTCGGTGGCGGTGTCCTGCAACTGCAGCGTCAGGCCGAGCTGGATGAAGCGGTTGCCCCCCGGGTCGGCCAGGTTGATGACCATGTTCTCCAGTGGCAGGAAGACGGGTGGTGTCCTGGGTTCGCTGCTCTGGCTCGCCACGGTGTCCTCGTCCTCGTAGCCCTCGTCGTCGAGGTGGGCGGTGTTGCTCTTGAGGATGAACAGCGCGGCCGCGGCGCCCAGCACCGCGAGCAGCACCACGCCGATCAGGATGAACAGCAGCTTCCTGCTCTTCTTCCTGGGGGCTTCGGGGGCGGCAGCGGGAGCGGTGGCGGCGGCAGCGGCAGACATGGGGTTCCTTCAACAAGACACACGGGACAACGTGTGGGGTTGAAAGAATTATTGAGCGCCCCCCCTGGCGCCGTTCGTCAGATAAGCGCCGGAAAAGGCCGCTATTCAAGTCCTCGGCGCCGAGGTGGGCCGGGGTTCAGGCGAACACGTCCAGCGGGCGGCTGCCGTCGGCGCGGGGTTGTGGCGATGGCCGCGTGGCCAGGTCGGCAGCGGCGCTGGCACGGCCGGCGGACTCGGTGCGCAGGCCACCAACGGATGGCGCACGCCCCTGGGCATGGCCGCCATGGGACGCCCCCTGGCTGCCCACCGAGACGCCGCCGAGCTGGATGCCGCTGCGCTGCAGCAGGTCGCCCAGCGATTCGCCCGCGTTCTCGTGCAGGCTGGCGCGGGCCTCGGCGTTGTCGGTCTGGAAGGCCACATCCACCTCCTGGCCCTTGAGCTGAAGCTGGATGTCGATGGCCTCCGAACCGCCCTCGCCGCCCACGCGCAGGCTGGCGTGGCGCAGGTGCTGGGTGCCCCAGTGGCTCACGGTCGGGCCATCGGCGTCCTGGCCGGCCTCGGCACCTGCCGCGTTGTCGCCCGTGCCGGAATCACCGCCGCTGTCGGTGGCCGGGTCGCCGCCGGCGCTGTCGGCGCTCGCGCCGGCACCCAGGCTCTGGGCCGCATCCGCCGCGGGCGCTGTGGCTTGCGGGCTGCCCGCGCCCAGGGTGCCGGCGCCGGCGAACTCGCGCAGCGCTGGCGCTGCGATCTCGGGAGCGCCGGCCAGGCCGAATCGGTCGTTCAGCGCCACGGTGCTGCGCGCCTGCGCGAGCTGCGCGGCATGCTGATGGTGCAGGGCCTCGGTGCCGGAGGCGGCGCCGCGCTGCCAGACCATCGCCGGTGCATGGGCCTGCGCTGACGGGCCTTCGCTGCCGCGCGCCGTGCCGGCCGTGGCCTGGGGCGCGTTCGGGTGGAGCGGGCTGAAGGCCGGGCGCGAGGCGGCGGCGGCGCGCGCCTGTGCCGCCGCGTTCGGCAGGGCCGGAGCGGCTTCGTCGACCCGGGTCATGCCCTCGATGTCCACACCGTCGCGCACGGTTGTGGTCTTGTCTTCGGGGACACGGGCGGTGGCATCGGTGGCAGGGGCCGACTTGCCGGCGTCCGCGCCCGGCGTGGCGGCTGGTGTGGCGCCAGGTGTGGGTGTGATCCAGGCGAGCAGGGCGGTCAGCGGGTTCTGGGCGGTGTCGTCGGCGTCGGTCTCGGTCCCGCTGTCCTGGGCGATGGGCTGCGTGTCGGTCGCCTCGGCGGCGGGTGGCGTGTGGGTGTCGCTCACCAAGCCCAGCAAGGTGGCGAACAGGTCGGTGGCGGCCGGCTTGTCGGCGTCGGCGCGCGCCTTGTTCTGGTTCGGCTTGTGCCCGCTCTCGACGGGCTTGGGTGCGGCGGTGCTGCTGGCGTGGGTCGTGGTCATGGTGGGGTCGGTCTTCAGGTACGAACCTGCGCCTGCGCCAGGCTCTGACGCAGGTGGATGGACAGGGCCATCTCGTCGGTGTTCTTCTGGTCCTGGCGCTGCGCCTTGTGCACGATGGCCTGCTGCTTGCGGTCGGCGAACTTGCGCAGCCCGGCGAGGTCGCGTTCGGCGGCATGCACCTGCTCCTGCGCGCGCTCGATCAGGCTGGTCCGGTCGCCGAGCACGCTGCGCTGGAACTCCAGCGCATGATGGATCTTGTGCATGAACTCGCGGTGGTGCATGAGCAGCGCGGTGTCCACGCCCACGCGGCTGCGCTCGGTCCAGCGCGCCTCGGCCTCCTGCGCGTACGACTGCAGCTGGTCCATCTGGTCCTGCGCGATCTGCAGCTCGCGCTGCATCTGCGCCAGCACGCCCAGCGCCTCGTCGCGGCGCTTCTCCGCCAGTTCAACCACCTTGTGCAGGGTCTGAATCGCGGTCATCCTGGGCTTCCTTCATAGGGGTTGTGGTGCGGGCGGGTCTGGCGCTGCGGCGCCGCCTTGTCTTTCGGGTCCTCCTGCAGCGCGGCCTGCATCTGTCGCAGGCTCTCGGGCAGGCTGGCGGCCTCGTGCATGTCCTGCATCAGGAAGCGCTGCAGGGCGGGGTAGAGCACGATGGCGCGGTCGGTCTCGGGGTCGCTGCCCGCGACGTAGGCGCCGAGCTGGATCAGGTCGCGGCTCTTCTGGTAGCGCGAGTACAGGCCGCGGAACTTGCGCGCCAGCTCGAGGTGCACCGCGCCGGCGACGTTGTGCATCACGCGCGAGGCCGAGGCTTCGACGTCGATGGCCGGGAAATGACCTGACTCGGCCAGCGCGCGCGAGAGCACGATGTGGCCGTCCAGGATGGCGCGCGCCGCGTCGGCAATCGGGTCCTGCTGGTCATCGCCCTCGGAGAGCACGGTATAGAAGGCGGTGATCGAGCCCACGCCCTTGAGGCCGTTGCCACTGCGCTCCACCAGCTGCGGCAGCTTGGCGAAACACGAGGGCGGATAGCCCTTGGTGGCGGGGGGTTCGCCAATGGCCAGCGCGATCTCGCGTTGCGCCATGGCGTAGCGGGTGAGCGAGTCCATCAGCAGCAGCACGTCCAGCCCGTCGTCGCGGAAGCGCTCGGCGATCGCGGTGGCGTAGGCAGCACCCTGCATGCGCACCAGCGGCGGCGCGTCGGCCGGCGCGGCCACCACCACCGAACGCTGGCGGCCTTCGGCGCCGAGGATGTCCTCGATGAACTCCTTGACCTCGCGGCCGCGTTCGCCGATCAGGCCGACCACGATCACGTCGGCCTTGGTGTAGCGCGCCATCATGCCCAGCAGCACGCTCTTGCCCACGCCCGAGCCGGCGAACAGGCCGATGCGCTGGCCGCGGCCGACGGTGAGCAGGGCGTTGATCGCGCGCACGCCGGTGTCCAGCGGCGTGCGCACCGGGTCGCGGTCCATGGCGTTGAGTGGCGCGCGGTCCATGGGTTCGATGTCCACGTTCTGGATCGGGCCCTGGTGGTCCAGCGGGTTGCCATGCGAATCAACCACACGACCGAGCAGGCCGCGGCCCAGTGGCAGGCGCAGCGTGCCGCGGTCGTCCGGCGAAGGGGGCTTGTTGGCCTGGCCCACGCGCGGCACGGTGCGGTACGGCGCCAGCGGCGTGACGCTGGCGCCACTGGCCAGGCCGTGCGTGTCGCCGGCGGGCATGAGGTAGGCGCGGTCGTTGGAGAAGCCCACCACCTCGGCCAGCACCGGGTCCTTGTGGCCGTTGTCGATCAGGCACTGCGAGCCGACCGGTACCTTCAGGCCCACGGCCTCCAGCACCAGACCGGCCAGGCGGGTGAGCGTGCCACGCACTTCCAGCGGCGTTCGCACGACCGCGTTGGCGCGCACGTCTTCCATGAAGTGGCCCCAGCGGCTCTCGCTTCCGAAGGTGCTGTCAGACATCCATGTCCTTCGGGTTCCAGGCCGCGTCCAGGCCGAGGTTGCCCACGGCGCGCGCCCAGCGCTTTTCAATGGTGGCGTCCACCGCAGTGGTGGCCGACTCGATCAGGCAGCCACCGGGGCTGATGGCCGGGTCGGCGACGAATTCGGGAGCGTGGTTGCCCAGGTTCTCCCGCAGGACGCCCTGCATCATCGCGAGGTCGCCCGGGTTCATGCGCACCGTCGCGGGCAGGCCGTCGTCGGCCAGCTGCGTCAGTGCCTCGGCGATCACGGGTTTGAGATGTTCGGGGTCGCCGCGCAGTTCCTGGCGCACCACCTGGCGCGCCAGGTCACAGGCCAGTTCCAGAATGTGGCGCGAGATCTTTTCTTCGCTCTTCTTGAGGTGGTCGCGCGTGTTGTGCAGCAACTGGGCCATGCGCACCGCGGTTTCCTCGGCGGTCTTGCGCACCGTGGCCTCCAGCGCGTCGCGCACCTCCTGGCCGCCCGCGTCGTGGCCCCGGGCGAAGCCGTCGGCGTACGCCTGCTGGCGCGCCTCCTGCAGCACTTCCGAGGTCACGCCCTCGCCGGTGCTGCCGTCTTCCATGGCCGCGTTGGGCGTGTCGTCGCTGCCATCCATGGCGGAGAAGTGCCACGCGGCCACACCGTCGATTTCCTCGCGCGGGATGAAGCGGGAATGGGGGTTGGGTTTGGAAGAAGCCATGATCGATCAGCCCAGCAAGTTCACACGGCGCCCATCGAGTGCGGCAGCCCCTTCCAGAGGCACCGAGGGTCCGGCTGCGCCGGCCCCAGGTGTCGCCCCCCTTGCAGGGGGGAGGCGCCGAAGGCGACGCGGGGGGTCATACAAAAGCCTCATCTTCGCCTCCGCCCATGATCACGATCTGGCCTTCGTCCGACAGGCGCCGCACGATCTTGAGGATTTCCTTCTGCTGCGCTTCCACTTCGGACAGGCGGATCGGACCACGCGCTTCGAGGTCCTCGCGCAGGGCTTCGGCGGCGCGGGTGGACATGTTGCCCAGTACCAGTTCGCGCAGTTCGGTGGTGGCGCCCTTGAGCGCGATGATCAGCGAATCGGTCGCCACTTCCTTGAGCACCATCTGGATCGACTTGCCGTCGAGCTTGAGCAGGTCCTCGAAGATGAACATCTTGTCCATGATCTTCTGCGCCAGTTCGGCGTCGAACTCGCGGATCGACTCGATCACCGAGGTCTCGATCTGCGTGCCCATCATGTTGATGATCTCGGCCGCGGTCTTCACGCCACCCATGGAGGTCTTGCGGATCTTGTCGCCGCCTGCCAGCACCTTGAACAGCACCTCGTTGAGGTCCTTCAGCGCGGTCGGCTGGATGCCTTCGAGCGTGGCGATGCGCAGCATCACCTCGTTGCGGGTGCGCTCGGTGAGGTTCTTGAGCACGGCGGCGGTCTGGTCCGACTCCAGGTGCACGAGGATGGCCGCGACGATCTGCGGGTGTTCGTTGCGCAGCAGTTCGGCGATGGAGGCGGGGTCCATCCACTTCAGGCTCTCGATGCCCGAGACGTCGCCGCCCTGCAGGATGCGGTCGATCAGCAGCGCGGCCTTGTCGTCGCCCAGTGCGCGCTTGAGCACCGCGCGCACGTAGTTGTCGGTGTCGGACACCAGCAGGCTCTGCGACGAGGCCGCGCTGGTGAACTTCACCATCACCTGGTCCACGCGCTCGTGCGAGACCGCGCGCGTCTTGGCGATGGTCTCGCCCAGCTTCTGCACTTCCTTCGGACTGAGGTGCTTGAACACCTCGGCCGCTTCCTCCTCGCCCAGCGACATGAGAAAGATGGCGGCGTCCTGGATTCCCTGGTCTTCCATGGTCTTGGTCCTTGTCTATGCGCCGCGAAGGGCCGCCGGAGCGCGGTGTCCCGGTCCAGAGGCACCGGGGTACTGGCTTTGCCAGGCCCCGGGTGCCGTCCCCCTCCCGCCGCAGGCGAGAGAGGGGGAAGCCGCGCAGCGGCGCAGGGGGTGGATCCTGCCGGGGTGGCGCCGGCTCATGCCGGTGCCTCCCCATTCACCCAGCCCTTGACGATGTTGGCCACCGCCATCGGGTTCTCCAGCGCCAGACGCTTGGCGTCGGCGATGCGAAGGCTCTCGGCGGTGGGCTCGTCGCTGGGCATCGGCAGGCCGGGGCGTTCGGGCGATTCGTTGAGCACGGCGTTGAGCGGCTGCACGGGTGTTGTGTCCAGGCGGCGTGGTGCCGGGGTCTTGAGCAGCTTCAGGCCCGGGCGCACCATGCCCATGAGCACCAGCAGGCCCAGGCCGACCATGCCCAGCGGCCAGGCCAGGCTGCGCAGCAGGTCCTGGTTCCCGGACTGCTGCCACCAGGCGGCCTCGGCCACTTCGCTGGTCTTCTCGACATTGAAGGCGGCGTTGACCAGGTTGACCGAATCGCCGCGGTCGCGGTTGAAGCCGATGGTCTCGCGCACCAGCGCGGTCATCTGTTCGAGTTGCTGCGGCGGGATGGGAGAGGTGGTTTCCTTGCCACTCTTGTCGACCGTGGTGCGGTGGTTGATCACCACCGCCGCGCTCAGGCGCCGGATCTGGCCGCTGGATTCGCGCACCACCTTCACCGTCTTGTCGACTTCGTAGTTCACCACCGATTCGCGGCGCATGTTGCCGGGCTTGTCGGTGCCCTGGCCGTTGGCCACGCCCACGGGAGCGGCCGGACCGTTGATGGGCGCGGTGCCGGTGGCGGGCGGCTGGTTGCTCACCGCGCCGGGCACGCCCGCGGGCTGGGCGGCGGCGGCCGCGCCGTCCTCCACCGTCTGCTGGCTGCGCACCGTGGCCACGGCGTCGGCAC
Source organism: Hydrogenophaga sp. (assembly GCF_025699295.1). Taxonomy (GTDB): domain Bacteria; phylum Pseudomonadota; class Gammaproteobacteria; order Burkholderiales; family Burkholderiaceae_C; genus Hydrogenophaga. Next base: position 205,509 of record NZ_JAILWB010000009.1, read on the forward strand.
CCTGGTTGGGCCGGTGCTGCTCGCTGGTGGATTCGACCTGCGAGAAATCGATCTCGGCGCTGACCTGGGCCTTGACGTTGTTGCGCCCCACCAGCGGCTCGAGCATGTCCATGATGCGGCGGGTGTAGATCTGTTCGAGTTGCTGCACGTACTGCAGCTTCTGGGTGTCGGCGCCCTGGGCCTGGCTGTCGGGGGAGCTGGAGAGCAGGGTGCCCGCGTCGTCGACGATGCTCACCGCCTTGGGGTTCATCTCGGGCACGCTGGATGCCACCAGGTGCACGATGCCGGCGACCTGGGCGCGGTCGAGCGTGCGGCCCGGATGCAGCGTGAGCAGCACCGAGGCACTGGGTTTCTGTTGTTCGCGGAAGAAGCCGTTCTGGTTCGGCAGCGCCAGGTGCACGCGCGCGCTCTGCACCGAGGAGAGCGACTGGATCGAGCGGGTGAGCTCACCCTCGAGGCCGCGCTGGAACGTCAGGCGTTCCTGGAACTGGGTCATGCCGAAGCGGTTGGTCTCCATCAGCTCGAACCCGGTGACCGAACCTTTGGGCAGGCCCTGCGAGGCCAGGCGCAGGCGGGTGTCGTGCACCTTGTCGGCCGGCACCATGATGGCCTGGCCACCTTCGGCGTGCTTGTAGGGCACGTTCATCTGGGAGAGCTGGGCGACGATCGCACCGCCGTCCTTGTCGCCCAGGTTGGCGTAGAGCACGCGCCATTCGGCCTGGCGGCCCATGAAGAAGAAGGCCAGGGCCAATGCCAGCAGGGCGAGCGCACCCAGGCCGAATTTGATCTTCTGGGCCTGGTCCATGCGGGCGAAGCCGTCGCCCAGTGCGCTGCGCGTGGGGTTCGCGGTCTGGATGTCCAGTTCTGCAACGGCGGTGGTGCTCATGGGGTTCGGGCGTCGGGTGGTCGGTCGTTTTCAGGGGGAGATACACCCTGTTGCAGTCGATTATTCGGTCCCGGTGCCACCGCCATTGCCATGAAAAGGCCCGGCTTTGTGCCCTTATTCCCGTCCCGTGCCGCGCCGGCGCCGCCTAGCATCAGGGCGTCAACTCTTGTCGAAGGATTCCGCCATGGACATGCGCATTTCCCCCCTGACCAGCCAGGCCCTCACCGGCATCGGCCAGAGCGCGCTCAAGCGGCCCGGTGCCGCTGGCGGCGTCGAAGCCGGCTTCGGCGCCAACTTCAAGAACGCCTTGAAGGAAGTGAGCGCGTCGCAGGAGGCCGCTTCCAGGCTGCAGACCCAGGTGCAACTGGGCAACCCCAAGGTGAGTCTGGAAGAGACCATGCTCGCGATGCAGAAGGCACAGGTCGGCTTTCAGGCCACGCTGCATGTGCGCAACCGCATGGTTCAGGCCTATTCCGACATCATGAACATGAGCGTTTGACGCTCCCCCGCGCCGCGACAGCGGCGCATCTCTTTCTTCAGTGCATCGGCGCCGGACTGCTCTTGTCGAAGATCTGCGCCAGGTCGTTCAGCCAGGGTTCGGCCAGGCAACGGATCTCGGCGTCGGTGCGCAGGATGCGCTGCATGATCCTTGTCTTCTCCTTGCGCTCTTCCGGGCCGAGTTCGTCGGTCCTGGACTTGAAGCGCAGCTGGGCGATCAGCACCGCGCAGGCGCCTTCAAGGCGCACCACCTGGTCCCAGTCCTCGCCCTGCGCCGCTTCCAGCATGCGGCGGCTGGTGTTCTCGATCGCCTTGTAGTAGTCGAGCAAGCCGTGCTGTTCCATGATCAGGCTCCCTGCAGGGCACCAGCGCGGATCTGTTTCCAGGAGTCGGCCAGCGGTTCGATGAGGTTGAGCACTTCGTGCACCGGCGCTGCATCGTTGCGCAGGTTCGCCAGCGTCAGGCGCTGGATGCTGTAGTCGTACAGACCCTTGAGGTTGGCCGCCAGTTCACCGCCGTCGTTCAGGTTCAGGCCTGCCTTGAGGCCTTCTTCCATGATGCGGATCGACTTGCCGATGGCCATGCCCTTGGCCTCCACGTCCTGGCGCTCCATGGCGCCGCGCGCCAGGTTCAAGCTCTGGATCAGCGCGTCGAACAGCAGGCTGACCAGCTGGTGCGGGTCGGCCGTCTGCACGCCGGTGTCGACGGCGACACGCTTGTAGGTGGATGCTGCGCGGGTGTTGACAGAGGTGAACATGGCTTGGGTTCCTGGTGTCTGATACCTATTTTTATCGGCACCCAGCGGACGGACTGTAGGCATGAGCGGCTCGATTTGAAGGGTCGGAGACATGCTTTACGTCCTTTAGTGAACAGTTCCTTGCGGGCCCGCGAGCACGCGCTCAATGCACAAGGCGGCGGGCGGTGAAACACCGCGCCGCCGCCCTGGGGCAGGCGCCTGACCGTGCAACGGCCGGGCGCATGGCGATACCTGGCGCCCGATCAGCGCAGCAGGGACAGCACGCCTTGCTGTGCCTGGTTGGCCTGGGCCACCATGGCGGTGCCGGCCTGCTGCAGGATCTGCGCGCGGGACAGGTTCGAGGTTTCCTTGGCGAAGTCGGCATCGACGATGCGACCGCGCGCGGCGGAGATGTTCTCGCCCGTGATCTGGATGTTGGCCACGGCGTTCTCGAAGCGGCTTTGCAGGGCACCGAGGTCGGCGCGCGAGCTGTTGACCGCGTTGATGGCCTTGTCGATCACCTGCAGCGCCTTCTGGGCGTCGCCGAAGCTGTTGACGTTGATGGCCGACAGCGTGGTCAGCGTGGCCGGAGGCGCGGTGTCGCCAGGCGCGCCGGTGGTGGTCGCGGTGAAGGCGGCGCCGAAGGTGGTCGCCGCGGTCAGGTCGCGGTTGGAGAAGATCTCGTAGCCACCTGCAGCCAGTTCGCGGGCGAACACGCCGGTGTCGGACGACTTGGCGTTGATCGCGTCCACCACCTGCGTGGTGCGCTGTGCCGCCGTCGTGGCCGCGCCGATGCCGCCCAGGGCGACGGTGGTGCCGTTGGCGTCGGTGATGGTCCAGCCGGCGGTGCCAGCGGGGATGGCGGCGCCGTCGGCGGGCATGGTCGCCAGCGTGGGGGCGGCGACCGTTGCCACGAAGTGCTCGGTGGCGCTCAGCTGGCCCAGGGCCGCCGAGTTGGCGCTGACGATGGAGTCGATGGCGATGCCTTCACCGGCGTTGGCGC